>CAZEDL010000017.1:0-1504 GCA_964510885.1 uncultured Gammaproteobacteria bacterium | reverse complement strand
AAGTGCGTTTATTTTCATTTTTGCTGCGCGAGGCTCTTTTTTTATACGTTGATAACGACCCACCAGTGAAGCGCTAGCCAAAATAAATGGTTTCATGGCTGCCTCTAGAACATGCCGCTGCGCCCCCTCAGCCACGTCCAGCGAGGCCGACAGGGCATAAATGGTAAATCTATACTCATGCTCGCCATAGCTAGGACAGGGGCCACCATAGCCGACTTCACTAAAATCGGTTTCGCCCTCGCGGGCATTATTTGGCACCGAGTCTTCAGCAATGGTGCGCACGCTAGGATCTATGTTCCAAACCGACCAGTGTAACCAGTTGCCACTTGGCGAATCTGGGTCATCGACCAGGAGCGCCAAGCTGACAGTTTCCTTAGGGACACCGTCGAACCGAAGTTCGGGGTTCACATCGTCACCATCGCAGGTGTATTGCGGGGGGATTCGTTGACCGTTACCGAACGCAGGGCTCATGATGCGCATAGCTGCAAGCGTGAGATCGAAAAAAAATTCGACGCTGGCAAGATGATACCGATCATTAAATTTGTACTTCAAGAGACTTACACACAGTGGATGGATTTTTTCATGATTTCTTCCCCACCTTTGATTGACGGATTTAAAAAAATATTTTTATGCGCGTGCCGTTGAGCACTCGGCATTGGCTCGTGCGAGCTCTTCGTGAGTGCCAACGGGTAGCCATTTTGTGGCCGGTACAATTTTAATATTTTCCTGTTTAGCCAGTTGCGCGAAGGCGTGTGGCAAACTTAATTCTTCACCGCCACGCACTGGAATAGACGCGGCTGGGTGCAAAAAATAACGTGCATCAAGCATATAAGCGCCGCAGTTCTGCCAAACTTCCTTGCCACCTTTAGAGGCTGGCGCGAATCCTTTCCAGCGATTAAAAAATCCGGCCTTTAACGGAAAGGCCACTGGTTCAGTTGTACGCTTGGCTAAAATTGCCAAAGGGAAATTACTGAGTCTGCGTAAATCGTCGGCCGCATATAAGTCGTCAGCATTAACCACCAAGGTCGGTTCCTTCAACACGTCTCGCGCCAACATTAAAGCTCCGCCAGTGCCATTCAAATTACCCTGCTCTATATAAGTAACCTTACGACCATTAATAACTGGTCCATAACGCATTCTGATTTGCTCACCCAAATGCCCCACCACTATGTGCATGGCGGTCACGGATTTTGGCAAAGCGTCTATCACGTGTTCTAAGAGCGGCTTGCCGCAAACCAAAACTAAAGGCTTGGGTGTTGTTTGAGTCAGTGGCAAAAGTCTTGTTCCGCGCCCGGCCGCTAAAATAATTGCTTCCATATAAGTAGGAGTAAACTATCAGCCGTACCCTTGCTATAAAAATATGATACATGACGCAGCCTTAGCTTGGCGAAAGCTTTTCCTTTCTTGGGGAGCAGTTTTTTGCTTAGGTTTTGTTTTGGTCCGCCTAAAGCACGCCCACTCACTTTACGCTTGCCAAACCAACAAAGACTAGCTAAAGTTCGAA
>CAZEDL010000016.1:0-1559 GCA_964510885.1 uncultured Gammaproteobacteria bacterium | reverse complement strand
TCTGGCACTACCTGATTGCCATTTGTATTATTGGCAGCGTGATTATGTTCTCACTTGATTACAAAAATCTAAAACAGTTCAGCGCCCACACCTTAATTCCGGCGCTCATCTCGGCAGCCTGTTTTGGATTATCCGCTGTGCCCACAAAACTACTGCTCACGACCGACAGCATTAATCCCGCTACCTTATACTTGTTTCGGGCGTGGGGCATTGGTTTAATAATTTGGTTGGTATTTCGCGAACCAATCAGCAACGTCACCTGGAAACAGATCGGCCAGATTACTATCCGCAGTTTGGTGGTACTGTTTAGTTGGGGAATATTTTACTACGCTTTAGCGGCCGGTGATGCTGGTATTGCCGTTACGCTTAATAGTACGGCACCGGTATTTGTGTTTATCCTGAGTGCGCTGTTTTTAAAGGAGCGGATGACATTAAAAAAATTCCTGGCGGCGGGGTTAATTGTGGCGCTGTCTTTACTGCTTTAAGGAGTGGCTGCGATTGACTTAAGCGATTTTTTGCGCTAAACTGTCCTTCCAAAAAAATACCATAAACAAAAATACTATGAAAAAAACACCCTGGTGGCGTTGGCTACTCGTAATCGGTATTGCCTCAATTATCGCCTATGTATTACTACGCCTGATCCAGGCGATATTTAGGCATGATGAATAGGCTGAATTAGGCCATTTTCGCTATCATCCACAGCTTTTCCACCCCCTGCTGGTCTGGCGCGGCTTACGCCTTGACACCTTTCTGGCTCTTCTGTAGAATAGCGGAACGGAAATTTACAAGCCAAATCGGCCTTATCTGTCAGAAAAGAACGCTGAAATGGGCTGGGAAGACTCATTCTCAAACCATTTCAGGGTTTTTATTTGTCCTTAGTACGGCAACGCACCAAGTCCAAAATTGGCTCTGATCTGATCGTTGACAACTGAATCGTAGTGTAGAATTTTAAGTCGAATTCAACAAATTCAAACCGGGCTCGCAAGAGTTCGGGGAGAACAATTCCAAATTAGATAATTATTTAGAGCTTTAGGGCTCTCTTTACTGAGAGTTTGATCCTGGCTCAGGATGAACGTTGGCGGCGTGTCTTAGGCATGCAAGTCGTGGGAAGCAGTGTAGCAATACACTGACTGACCGGCAGACGGGTGAGTACGACAGTGGTAACCTACCTCATAGTCTTGAATAACCCGACGAAAGTTGGACTAATACAAGATGGACAAGGGGGGACGAAAGTCATTCCTTTGTAAAGCTTCGGCGCTATGAGAGGGGCCTTTGGTTTATCAGCTAGTTGGTGAGGTAATGGCTCACCAAGGCTATGACGAATAGCGGGCGTGAGAGCGTGACCCGCCTCAGTGGCACTGAAACACTGGCCACACTCCTACGGGAGGCTGCAGTCGAGAATTTTCCGCAATGCACGAAAGTGTGACGGAGCGACGCCGCGTGCAGGATGAAGGCCTTCGGGTTGTAAACTGCTTTTATCAGGGAAAAACCAGCGATGGTACCTGACGAATAAGAGGTTGCTAACTCTGTGCCAGCAGCAGCGGTAATACAGAGACCTC
>CAZEDL010000015.1:0-2241 GCA_964510885.1 uncultured Gammaproteobacteria bacterium | reverse complement strand
GAAGTATTGGCGCTCGATGCCGTGCAGCAGGTAAAACAAAGTATCCAAAGCGTTTCAAGCATAGACAAAACCCCAGCCGAAGCCGCAGCAACCAAAACCCCTGCACCCAGTCTCCCCGGATATTTATCTGTCCCACCGGCTCCAGCGACCACCACCAACTCAACCACCGCCATCGCCCCCGGAGCCCTTGATCCCAATAAAAAACAATTGTCTAACCCAATCCTTGGCTTTTTGGGCCTCGCCGTAGGTGTTGGCGGCGGGGTGCTTAAGTCGGCCTGGAATGCGGTAAAAGGATTAGGTTCTTTATCTTTGCAATATGTTAATTTAGTCTACGAACACCCACAGTATCTATTCGACAAAAACAAATTACTCCTTGCCGCTGGCATGAAAGCGGTCGACGTAGTCGCCCACGCAAATACCATCGCGCCACTCCTGTATGATGAAATTAAAAAAGAAGCACAACGCCGGTATACGGCCATTCAAAACGGAGATAATACTCTAGCCGGCAGCTACACCGCCGGATCAGCCATCGGCCAGACCGCCGCAGATATTGCTCAAATAGCCCTTATCTTCGAAGGTGGCCTTGGCCTGGCAGGGGAAGTATCTAATGCCGAGAAGGCGGTGGCGGTGAGTGTAGATATTTCTAAAACTGCTGATCGGGCACGTGAGATTGCGAAGATTGAGAATGTGCTTAGGGCGGAAAGTAAGGCGGTTGTGGCGGCAGCGGATGCCTGGACCGCTGAAAAAGAAGCGACCCTTGTACAAGTTGTCGATCATAGCTATAAGCATATCAGTGAATATGGTACGATTTTCCAAAATGAAGCACAGTGGAAAGCCTATCTTAAATCTGTCATGCAATCACCATCGGATTATTTCCAAGGTGGTGGTAAGACGCTGTATTGGGATGATCGGCTGGGGACGATGATTATTGATAATCCGGCAGGCCCGACGGCGTTTAAACCTATGCAGGGAAAAAATTATTTTTTTGATGAGGTTGGAAGGTTAAAAAAACCTAATTAATTTTTTATGTATAAACTATCTAAATCTGATTTACGTATAATCTGGGGTGTTCTTCAGAACTGCTGGGGGTACCCCTTACAAGGAGGTAAAAACGACTTGCTACTTGGATTTGATGGTGAGTTGTGTAATTTGGTTAAGCACAAAGTTCCATCTGATGCGAATGAAAATTTTGTAGTTTCACCGAATGAAAAATACATAATCTTGAAATCATTTGATGTGTTTCTAACAGAAATTGACGAATATGAATTTCCCGCCCTCACTGATCATACCAAACCCGAGGTCCAGGCTCTATATGAGAAATTAAAAGTAATGTATAGCGATGCTGCAAAAGGGGTCTAGTATATACACTGGATACGCACTCTGACCAGAATCCCACCTTTACTAACCACCAAAAATACCACCCCAGCCAATGCCACCGCTGCATGGGAACAAGAACAAATTCGTATTGGTACGGCACTGAATAATGCCGCTGACAAACACCCGTTTATTAACAACATATTTGATCTTCCCTACCTCACTGGCGTTCTGGCCGCCTTACTTGCCGGGGCATTGATTGTGGGAGGAACGGTGGCGGCCGGTGGAGCAATTACATGTGGGGCGGTGTGTGGGCCGGGGGCTGGGACGGTGTTGATCGGGAGCGGAGGAGCTGCCACGACTCCCATGACGCAACATGGTGCAGAACAAATGGCTGAGCGTGGATTTTCAGAGGTTGAAATTTTAGCAACCAAAACTGGCGGATTTATTAAAACTCAGGCAGATGGAGCCCTTGTTTATATAAAAGAAATTGCTAGTGGGAAATACAACGTAATAGTAGAAGGTGAAAAGGGGATAATTACAGGATTAAAAAATATTGATATAAAGGCTTTAAATAATTTGGCAAAAAATTATGGTTGGAAATAATATCTATGGTAAACTAATTTTTTAAATTTAACACCATTTTAAAAATATTAAAAACTAGCTATGAGTAAAGAAATTAGATATCAATGCTCATTTTGCGGAAAGCAGGTCAATCCCCAGGGTTTCGATATTTCATCTCTTATATTAACAACTAATTGGAATGATGAAATTACAAAACAAAGACAACAACAATTTTTTTGTCACTATGATTGTCTTAAAAATAGATTTAATGATCCGTCAACGCTTTATCTAGAGTTATTATAATCTAGGAAAACCCCACCCCGACTGAATTCCAGCTCTACTTCAAAGAACAGCGAGACCTCG
>CAZEDL010000014.1:0-4682 GCA_964510885.1 uncultured Gammaproteobacteria bacterium | reverse complement strand
TGACGCGCTCTAACCATCTGAGCTAATCGCCCGCTGTTTCATGAAAGCATGAAAACATTAAAGCATTAAAACCGTGAACGACACCGTTCGACACTTGTTTTAATGTTCTTGTGTTTTTATGTTTTAATGATCGGCGATCCGTGGGCAATACAGGATTCGAACCTGTGACCTCCACAATGTCAATGTGGCGCTCTAACCAACTGAGCTAATTGCCCGTATGTAATTTTTTCAATTGGATAGAAACTACCGCTAACTTTTTTATTTTTATAACAGACGAGCCGGTTTTTGACTGGAATTACCCAGAGTATAGTAGTTTTTTTTAACATCGGCAAGTATAGCAAATCCTGTGAAAAAAGCAAGGGCTAAAACCTATAATTTATAACCTAAACGCGAACGATCCTGTCCGTAGTACTCCTGGGCGGGAGCCTATCGGACAGGGTCGGTAGTGTTAGCCTCCTTAAGACAATGGTTGAAGAAGAAGCGGGCGCACCTGGCGGCGAGCGTCCCGGCGCTTGCGATACCGCCGGCGGTCTGCCGCCGAGGTCTTGCGCTTCTTTTGGGGGGTTTTGGTTTGCGGTAGATGCGGTAGATCCGGAACCGGAGTCCGTTTGGGCTCAGCGTTCCAGACTATCAGCATGAGCAGGGCGCCCAATGCAGAAAAGCCGATCATACTTGAACCCCACACTCCCCAACCAAATAGGTCGAGAAGCATCCCGAGGCCATAGCCTGCCACCGATCCGCCGATGTACTGCATGCCGTCAAACAAACCGGCAGCAGTGGCTGCAGCGCGCTTACCACCGAAGTCCATCGATGCCGTGCCCGACAGCATCGAGTGGACCATGGCGATGGCGAACGAGTTGATGGTGAAGGCGACCACCACCAACTGCAGGCTCGGCGCTTGCCAAACCACCGCGAGCGACGCCACCTGGAGCAGATACCCCAGGAACGCCACCGGTGGCCGCCGGTTCTTGAAGAACTTATCTGACAGGAGCCCGGCGGCGAAGGCTCCCATCACGCCCGCGATAACCACGGCGGCGGCGTTCTTCTTGAACACGGGGCTGCTGAGGCTGAGGTGGTGGACCTCCTGCATGTAGCGGGGGAACCACTCCTCGAACCCTTTGCGCACCAGCCCGGTGCAGAACTCGGCTGCAGCGATGGTCAGGGCCACCGGACTCATGAACACCTTATGCGCCACATAGCGCAGGGTGATCGCGCCAGTGTCGCCGCTCGTTGCGTCGTGGGTGTCGAAATCCTCGAACCCTGCGTCCTTGGGAGTATTTTGGACGCACAGGTACGTTAGGACCACGAACACGGCTACCACTCCCGCTGGCAGGAAGAATTTCCACTGCCATGGAAGTCCCGCGACGAGTGCCGTGGTCATGAGCGCGAAGACGGCAGCCCGGCCCGACTGGATAATCGAGCCGAAGATCGCGGAAAAAATCCCTCGCTCGGTCACGTGGAACCAAGCTGAGTTAACCTTCACCAGGGAGAGGGCAGAATAACTTTGGAAATAGCTATTCAATGCCCAGACCGTCCCCAGATAGGCCAGAAGAGGCGGCCCGGTACCCAGGAAGCCAAGGTACGCACCCAGCCCGAAGGCCAGGTTGAAGACCGTCGCTCCGATCGCACCGATGAGCATAGCCCGTCGACCACCGAGGCGATCAGCGATCGGACCGTTGAAAATCGCCGCCAATCCATATAGTAGGCTAGCGGCGCTGATGATGGCACCGATCTGAGCCTTGGACCAGCCGAACTGATCCGACAGATCCTTGCTCGAGAAAGACAGGTTGTATCTGGCCATGTACATGGCCGCATAGGTTGCCCCGAAAGGCAACCAGTTCACCGCGCGACGAAAACGGAATCGCCAAGTGTGCTTCTGTGCCATGTGGCACCTCTCTTGTTTTTTGTTATCTGTTAAGCCCACCGCAGCGGGCCAATATTTTTGCCTAAAACTGTTTTTAAACAAAAAAATTGGCCGACGGATGGACCAACTTTGTAAAAGAACCTTTTACACTGAAGCCACCCTACCACAAAACAAATTAAAAATCAAGTATCACACTATTTATACAAAATTCCACTCTCCACTGATCTTCGGAATTTTTTTATTTTATGATATACTATAAAAAAATACCTAACATTAGCCAAAAAATAACCACAAACCCTTGACAAAATCCAAAAAATGCACTATAATTAAACGTTTTTTATTAAATTTTTTAATAAAAATATGGCAGAAGATGAATTTAATTTTTCTGAATTCGATAATATAATCGATACTGATACCCAAGGCAAAAGCACTGGTCAAAAAATCAAGATCGAAATAGGACCCCAAAGAAAAACTGAACTTGTGCCGGCCCTACGCTCAAGCTGGGAAGCAGGCCTCAAAATTATGGATGGTACCGAAACGGATATCCGTCACTATGAACAGCGACTGAGAGAACTAGGCAGCAATTCACCCCAACCTGGTTCACAGGAAGCAAAAGAAAAAGAACGGTTGGAAAAAAGACTCGCCGCCAATAAAATAGCGCTGCACAAAGAATTAGCCCAAGCCCTTGATACCGGAACTGCATTAGCAGACACTATAACCTCGCTCACCACACGACTAGTCCTACGTCAAGAAATTTTAGCTTTATGTAATACTGAAGCCACAAAAAACAACCGTACAATTGACGCTCTCAAAACAGAACAAATCGAGCTACTGAAAAATGAACAAAAACAGACTGAACAAAGACGGATTCAAAAGAATAACACTCCCCCACCCCTAACCATTGAGCACCGCTCACTAATTCTGAGACTTGAAACGATCAGCGAAGACCTGCTATCCGAGGAGCGTAAACAGCAACTATTGACTATCATGCAAGATCTCCATGAGATTGAATCTTTCAATGAAGAATTCAAATTAGCCGAAAGCGCGGATGAACTGACCGAGAAAGAACGTGCCGACCATAACACCGAGCTAACCAAACGATTAAGCAATCTAAAAAGTGGAAATTTCTCCAGCATTCTGGCTCTAAAAAAAGAAGCAACCCGAATCGCCAGTGATTTAGAGACTATCGCGACCAACAAAGAAAATGAGATAAATCAAGGAATAGTGTGGCACAACAACAAAGACCTGCAAGGCACCCTCCTACAGGAACTAGATAACTTCGTACAAGCTGAACAAAGCGCCGGAGCGAGCCAAACTAACGCAACCAGCTCCGCAGCACCGGTTGAAATAAGATCTGACAAATCATCGGGGAAGATACAAGTGCTCGAACCAGATCAAGATTTAATTAGAGCGGTGAGACATCGAATTGATCTTGAAGGGGCAAAAGGTGATACCGTTCACCCAGGTTTTCAATCATTTCGAGATCCTAACAGCAGTGCTGAAGAGGCACTAGCGGCAGCTGAAGAACTAATTGCAGAAAAAAGCGCTCCAATTCATGTAGGAAAAACTGGAGATAAACAGTAAAAATTTCCAAAAAAAATACCACGCCTAGGCGTGGTATTTTTTAATTGACTTCACAAAGGTGATAAAAACCCATCTATCCCCCTAAGTTTCTAGTTGCCTAGATACTTGGTTCGACGAAGATCACAGTCTTTCGACTGAGTATCTCCAGAAAGGAGGTGATCCATGAGCAGCTTCCGCTACCCATGCCTTGTTACGACTTAGTCCCGATCATTGACCCTGCCTTAACGCCTTACGACGCTTTGGGCATTGCCAACTTTCATGACTTGACGGGCGGTGAGTACAAGACCCGAGAACGTATTCAACGCGCCGTGGCTGATACGCGTTTACTAGCGATTCCTACTTCATGCAGGCGAGTTGCAGCCTGCAATCTGAACTGGGACCGGTTTTGATGGGATTGGCTCCATCTCGCGACTTCGCTGCCCATTGTACCGGCCATTGTAGCATGTGTGTAGCCCTGGACGTAAGAGCCATGCTGATTTGACGTCGTCCTCCCCTTCCTCCCGGCCCTCTGTTTGCGAATTTAGGAGTTAGCTGGTAGCTAGTAGAAACAGAAAGTTACTGTTTTCCTACAAGCTACTAGCTAAAGCTTATTTCCTTCACTCACATACAAGGGGCCGGGCGGTCCCGTGTGTGTATTTAACACACGGCGAGGGTTGCGCTCGTTTCCCAACTTAATGGTACACCTCACGGCACGAGCTGACGGCAACCATGCAGCACCTATCTAGCACCCTCGAAGGCGGCCTCCATTTCTGGTGGCTTGCAGCTAGTAGTTGAGCCCAGGTAAGGTTCCCCGTTTACCATCGAATTAAACCACATGCTCCACCGCTTGTGCGGGTCCCCGTCTATTCCTTTGAGTTTTAGCCTTGCGGCCGTACTCCCCAGGCGGAATGCTTAATGCGTTAGCTTGATTAACCGACTCTGGGAGGGTCGATACTCCCAATATCTAGCATTCATCGTTTAGGGCGTGGACTACTGAGGTATCTAATCTCATTCGCTACCCACGCTTTCGTCCATGAGTGTCAGGACCGTTCTAGCACACTGCCTTCGCCTTTGGTGTTCTTGCTGATATTAACGCATTTTACCGCTACACCAGCAATTCCATGTGCCTCTCCCGGCCTCGAGTCATGAAGTATCACCTGCAGACTCTGGGTTGAGCCCAGAGGTTTAACAAATGACTTTCATAACCACCTGCGGACGCTTTACGCCCAATAAATCCGGATAACGCTCGGGGTCT
>CAZEDL010000013.1:0-8769 GCA_964510885.1 uncultured Gammaproteobacteria bacterium | reverse complement strand
GGCCATGAGGCCTCAGGGGCGGCCGTTTGACGGCCGAACCCCGCTCAAGAAAATATCAAACGGGTAAGTCCTATTAACTATGAAGTACACGGTGTTTCTACAAGCTAGAATGGGGTCCACTCGTACCCCGGGTAAAGTCTTGCTGAAAATTCAGGGCCAGAGTATAATTTCCCTGATAACTGAGCGGTTAAAACGCTTACCCGAGCTCGAGCGAATTGTGCTTGTTACCAGCCGGAATCCCGAAAATCTAGCCCTAGTTGACGAAGCCAAACGCCTCGGGATTGATTATTTTACCGGCAGCGAAGAGAATATGCTGGACCGGTTTTATGAAGCGTGTCAGAAATTCCAGCCGGAATGTTTAATTCGCGTCACGGGAGACTGCCCGGTGGTTGATCCAAAAGTGATTGCGCAGGGAGTAGCGGTGATGGAAAAAGGTGCTGCCGATATCGTTGGTAATACGTGGGAGCGCACCTATCCAGACGGATTCGATTTTGAAATTTTTACGCCAGAACTACTCAAGCGAGCATGGCAACGGGAACGGAATGTTTTTACATCTGAGGCGGAATTTCAAGCGAAGTTTTTTAACCCAGTCCGGGCGATGCTGGCGGATAGTGATGTGCGAAAGCAGTCGGTGTTACATGCAGAAAATTTGGTTCAGTATCGGGTGACGCTTGATTACCCGGAAGATTTTACTGTAATTAAAGAAGTTTACGATGCGCTCTATCCGGTTGATCCGGCGTTTGGTCTGGCAGAGGTTATGACATTTTTGAAATCGCGTCCGGATCTTGTAGCACTCAATAAATCTTACGTTTGTACGTCTTATCTATAATTTTATGCCGAAAGACTTCATGATTGGTGATCGCACGATTGGGCTTGATCAGCCAGTTTTTATATCTGCAGAGGTAGGTACTACTTGTAATGGTGATTTTGAAACGTCTAAAAAATTAATCAAAGCTGCCAAAGATGCTGGCATGGATGCGGTGAAATTCCAACTCCTCGATCCACTCGATAAGTATAGTGATCATTCTTTGACGTATACGTATAAACGGTTTAATGGTGAAGAAGTGACTGAGAATTTTATTGAAATGCTGAAAACATACCAGCAGCCCAAAGAAAATTGGCAGAAATTGAAAGCGTATGCTGATGAGCTCGGAATCATTATGTTTGCGACGCCAGATCATATGGCTGCGATTGACCTGATGGAAGAGCTTGATATGCCAGCCTATAAAGTGGCTACGTGGGATGTCACGTGGTATCCTTTTTTGCGTAAGATTGCGCGCACTAAAAAACCGGTGGTGCTTGATTTTGGAGCTTCTGATAAAGAAGAAATCGCGCGCATTTTAAAAGTATTTGAAGAAGAAGGAAATAATAAGTTGATTTTGCTCCATTGCTACCACACGACTGATTATGCGCAGATGAATATTAAGACGGTGAAATATTTGCGTGAAGCTTTCGGATACTTCAGTGGTTATTCGGCTGATGATGCCAATCATGATTTGGATTTTATGGCGCTCGCATATCAGCCGGTGTACATCGAGAAGCGGCTGACATTGAATCGCCAGGATTCGACCCATCATCATGCCAAAGCGGTGGAACCAGAAGATATGAAAAAGTACGTACAGCGCGTGCGTGAGCTCACCGCGGCGCGAGGAAAATCAGATGTGCGGCCGACCGAGGGGGATTTGAAAGATAAGCTGAAGTATTTCCGCCGCCTGGTGGCCTATCATGATATTAAAGCGGGAGATATGCTTACAGAAAAGAATCTGACATGCAAACGCCCGCTACAAGGCGGGGTAGATCCGCAATTTTATGATTTGTTCATCGGCCGGAAAGTGAAGCGAGATATGAAAGAAAATGAACCGATTCAGTGGGAAGATTTAGCTTAATTCAACTTAAATCAACTTTATGGAATACTGCAAGCGCTGTTGCTACCCGAAAAATGCCAAGCCGATGATTTTTTTTGATCCACAGGGGATTTGTAGTGGCTGCCGGTATATTGAAAAAATTCCGGTGATTGATTATACGGAGCGAGAAAAAATGTTGCGTGAGATGCTGGAGAAATATAAAGCCGAGGCCAGGCAGCGGGGCAATGTGTATGATTGTTTAATTCCGGTGTCGGGAGGTAAGGACAGCACATTTCAAGCCTATTTGATGAAAGAAAAATACGGCATGAATCCGCTGTTCGTGACGTATAATCACAGTTTTAACACGGCCCGGGGCTTGCGCAATTTGTCAAACATGGTGCAGCAGTTCAATTGCGATTTGGTGCGTTTCACTACGAATCCTGGGGCGGTGCGCCGTATTGCCCGCTATATGCTTAAAAAGGTAGGGGATATTACCTGGCATTATCATGCGGGGATTATGACGCTGCCCATCCAGATGGCGGTGCGTTATAATATCCCGCTGATTATTTGGGGCGAACAAGGGTTTGCCGATATGCTTGGTATGTATCGCCACGAAGACATGCTTGAATTCTCCAAAAAGATGCGTCAGGAACATGACATGCGCGGCTTTGAACCCGAAGATATTTTGGCTGATCCGGAAAATAAAGATATTACAGCGCAGGATCTGTCGGCATTTTATTATCCGAGTGATGAAGATATCGAACGGGTCGGCGTGCGTGGCATTTATCTGAGTAATTTTATCGGCTGGAATGCCCGTGCGCAGACTGAGCTCATGATTAAGAATTATAATTTTGAAACGGCGACTACCAAAGAACGCACGTTCAATTTGCATGATAAGACCGATGATGCGGCTAATGAGGTGCATGATTATTTGAAGTATCTGAAGTTTGGCTATGGCCGTGCGACCGATGATGCTAGCACAGAAATTCGCTATGGCCGCATGACACGCGAAGAAGGTGTAGACTTGGTTGGAAAGCATGATCACGTGCGCCCAAGTAGCCTTGATATGTTCCTCGATTTTCTTGGATTTACCGAAGCAGAATTTTTGCAGATGGTGGAGCCGATGCGCGATCTTGGGATGTGGACTAAACAATCTGACGGCAGCTGGAAAGTAAATGATTCAATTGTTAATCATAAGCTTGAGCCGGGCGTGGAAGAAGCACGTGTGCCCCAGAAAGACGAACGCACTACGTTTATTATTGCTGATAAATCAGAACAAGCGTTAAAAGAATTAGCTGAAGCTGATGCTGGCAAGCGGTTTGTTATTTTATGATTGCGGTTATTAATTACCAAATGGGTAATTTACGCTCGATTGGCAATGCCTTTGAGGCGCTCGGCGAACAGGTGGTAATTACTGATGATCCGAATGTTGTAGCCAAAGCCGACGGGATTGTTATCCCTGGGGTTGGCGCTTTTCGCGATGGGATGGCTAATTTAAAGCGAGCGAATTTGGTGGATGCGCTCACCGAGCAAGTGATGGTCAAGAAAAAACCTTTTTTTGGCGTGTGCCTCGGGATGCAGCTCATCGCTCGCACGAGTTTTGAACATGGTGAATATCAGGGCCTCGGATTTTTGCCAGCAACGGTGCGTAAATTAGAGCCGCCCGATACGTCGTTTCGGATTCCTCATATGGGCTGGAATGATATGAAGCGTACGCAGCGTGAAAGTTTGTTGTTTAAAGATATTGCGGAGCCAGCCGTGGCTTACTTCGTGCATAGTTATGCGCTCGTGCCGGATCCTGGGGCAGAGGAGATGGTGACATCCACATCATTTCATGGTCAAGATTTTGTAGCCACCGTGGAACATGGAAATATTTGGGGCGCGCAATTTCATCCAGAAAAGAGCCAGACGACAGGCCTGGCGCTCCTCAAGAATTTTATTCACTTTGTGAATTCATCTCATGCTTAAACGTCGCCTGATCGCTTGTTTATTGTGGCGCGAAGGGCTGCTCGTGCAGTCAGTTGGTTTTGAACATCCTAATTTTATTGGCAATGCGCTGACGGCGGTGGATTTTTTTAATACGTGGGCAATCGATGAGATTGTACTGCTTGATGTGAGTCGTGATACCTCTTCGCGCGCGTTGTTTCATAAGCATCTTCAGGAATTGTCACGGCGATGTTTTGTACCGCTGGCGGTGGGCGGCTGGATTACCAGTATTGACGAGATTCGACAACTCTTGAAAGAGGGTGCTGATAAGGTCGTGCTTAATACGATTGCGCATGAGAAGCCGGAGTTTGTGACAGAAGCGGCGGAGATGTTTGGTAATCAGTGTATCGTGGTGTCGATTGATGCCAAACGTACTTCTGGTGGCGGATATCAAGTGGTCACCAATCGTGGGCAAACACCGACTGGAAAGAATCCTAAGGAGTTTGCAGTGGAAATGGAGAAACGACAAGCCGGTGAGATATTCTTAACTTCAATTGATCAAGACGGCACGCGGGCTGGATATGACCTCGAACTTATTACACAGGTGTCGAATGAGTTGTCTATTCCGGTGATTGCTTCGGGCGGCGTGGGGCAGTGGCAACATTTGGTGGATGGAGTGAATGCAGGTGCAGATGCGGTGTCGGCGGCGAACATTTGGCATTACATGGAACATAGTACCAAGAAAGCCAAGGATTATATGAAGACAGCCGGAGTAGAAGTGCGGGCCCCGGAGTTTTATAAAATTTTATTGCCGCGACGACCGGTGTACCGGGTGTAATTTATAGCCTGGTTTTTTATGACTGACAAACATAGAGATTTAGGTGTTAGCAATTATATTCGCCATGATCGTAAACGTGGTGCCGATGTTCATATTTTGCAAAAAGATAACATTGGCCAAGGTTCATACGGAACCGTTTACGAAGTAGAGGCTGAAGTGGGTGGTAAGAAAAGAACCATGGCCTTAAAAGATTATACGGAAGGCATGGCTCCAGTTTATACGATGAGCGATCAAATGTTTAAGGAGCAAGCCCAGCGAGCGCTGGCGAGGTATGGTTTGGCTAAGAAGGCAGGTTTAAAAGTATTTTCAACGTATCGATTAGAAGAAAATGGCACTCGCATCTTGATGACAAATGGAAATGACGATACATTTTGCTTGGCTAGCAACTCTGAGACTCGCTTTAAGGAGTTGTCCATCGCACACATTGAAAAGTTTGATGATTTAGTGGCTAGTATATTTGCGCAAGCTGTATTAGCTGGAGAAAAAGGAATGATTTTTACTGAGAATGATATTTTTTTCTTTTTAATTTCTAAGACAGATACTTCTAAAATTGATTTTGTCTTACAAGACTTTGACACCATAGATGTAGTTAGAAAACCGACTAATGACCAAATTCAAAAGAATATTCAGATAACTTCCAAAGCTTTATGCAACTTGATCAGTTCAAAAACTTTGCCCGATGAAACAAGAGATGCGTATCGTAAATTAATTGATGATTATTGCAATAGAACTATTAATAGTTTTAAATAGATTCTTTATGACTTCGCTGGGTTGGCTGCTTGAATCATTTTTGGCCATGTTTTTCCTGATCATTGCGTGGCTTGCGATCGCTTTTTTTGGGAGAAATTTTCAGCTTAAGGGCGAGATTATTTTGATTTGGTATATGGTAGGGACGATTGTAGGTACTGCTGGATTTTTAATTTTCAAAAATAAAGCATTGGCACCGCTTTTTCCAGCACCGTTAATTATGGCCGCTATTATTCTGGTCGGTTTGCTAATTGGTGCAGCCGCTAATATGTTGTTGTTTAGCGCTGTAACGACTGCACCGAACCCGGCGTTGCCTACCGCCATCAGTAGTTCAACAAGTGTCGGGTTGTTTATTATTAGCGCACTATTAGGAGTAATTTTGCCGAAATATTTTGGCGGAGTCAGTTTTAGCTGGGCGCAGTTGGTCGGGATCTTGCTAGTGGTAGGGGGAGTTAGTTGCATTTCACTTAAAGTATAAATAGCTTATGTTGTCTTTTACCATCAATACACCTAAGGGGAAACGAGTGATTGGCCCGGGTCAGCCGGCATTTATTGTTGCAGAAATGTCTGCCAACCATAACCAGAGCTTTGATAAAGCAGTGGAAATTATTAAAGCGGTAGCAGCGGCCGGGGCAGATGCCATAAAAATTCAGACGTATACGCCTGATACAATTACGCTGAATTGCAGTAATAAATATTTTCAAGTGGGCGGCAATGATAACCCCGAATTTTGGCAGGGCAAAACAATGTATCAGCTGTTTCAAACTGCCTATACACCCTGGGAATGGCAGCCAAAATTGAAAGACATCGCAGAGCATTTGGGGTTGGCATTTTTTTCAATGTCAGTAGATGTGACGGGAATTGATTTTTTGGAAAGTATCGGCGTCGAGTTTTATAAAGTAGGATCGTATGAACTCACTAATATCCCGTTGTTAAAACGCTTGGGTCAAACCAAAAAACCAGTGATAATGTCGGTAGGGTACGGCTCAAAGGAAGAGATAGTTGAAGCAGTCGACACGCTGCGCAGTAATGGTACGACCGAAATAGCTTTGCTCCATTGTATTACCGGGTATGCCGATCAAATGGATGTTAAATTTATGCATCTTAGCAATCTGCGTGATTTGCAAGAGCAATTTAACGTGGTGAGTGGTTTTTCCGAAAATAATGGTGGCATCGAAGTGGCTGAGATGGCGGTGCTGGCGGGCGCGTCGATTGTGGAAAAGCATTGCATTTTGAATAAAGCTGATGGCGGGCCAGATGCAGCTTTTTCTATTGATATAGCTGAGCTTACGCAGATGATAGTGAATATTCGGCGCGCTGAGGCGGCGCTTGGTAATGTTCATTATGGGCCTGTGAACGAAAAAGAAGCGTACAATCGCGACTGGTGCCGGGAATCATTGTTCGCAGGAAAATCACTCAAAAAGGGAGAATCATTTACCGCCGAGAATGTGAGAGTCGTGCGTCCGGGAAACGGATTGGCTCCGAAACACTATGAAGCGGTCCTTGGCAAACGTGCAGCCGAGAATATTGATATGGGCACTCCTCTTAACTGGGAATTGATAGAAAAGTAATTTTGACTCATTTCACAGTCGGTTTTATCACTGCGCCGGCGAGAGTTTATCAGTTATTTTGTGAAGGAATTTTAGATTCCCGTTACTGCATAAAAATATCACTTGTATACATGTTATGATCAAATACGGTCTTAAATTGTGGTCAAGTAACGAGTCGTGGTTTGCTGAAGCGGTAAGTGTCATCCGGCCGGGGGCATTTGATTTTATCGAGCTCTACCATGATACGCGGGTGACGTATAATCTAACTCAGCTTGAGATATTGCGGTCAGTGCCGGTGCGCGGTATTCACAATACGCATGATCATGGATGGCATGAATTTTTTGTTAAAGATAAAACGCATCAGGAGCAGTGGCAAAGAACGGTGGCCTTGGCTGATTTTTTTAACAGTGAGGCGATCGTGGTGCATCCGTCGCGTGATCATGTGGTGACAAGCTTTCTTGATAACCTGTCGTTAGTAAATGATAGCCGGATTATCGTAGAGAATATGGCGGGCCGAGATATTGACCAAGCCCTAATGCAGTGCGGACAGACGCTTGATGACCTTGTTATCATCAAAGGGTATAAACCGATTTGTTTTGATCTAGAGAAGGCAGTGAAAGCGGCGGTGCAACAAGGGTGCGATCCGCAGCAGTTTATTTCGCAGTGCCTGGCTCAATTGGCGCCGCGGTATTTTCATATCTCGGGCGGAGATCTTGGGCCCGTTGACCAGCACTGGAATTTATGGGAAGCCAAATTTGATATGAGGTGGATTAAACAGACCCTTGTTGAATATGCGGCGCAGCATGATATCTTGGTTGTTTTTGAAACCCCTAAAATAGGGGAGACGCTAGAAAACGATCTTAAAAATTTGAATTATTTTAAAGAATTATAAGTGAAGTATCTGTCGTGCCATAGTGTAATTTTTGTCTATGCATTTAACCAATTCTTTGTCTTTTTTTGAGCGAGCTAAAAAAGTTATCCCGCTCGCTTCGCAAACGATCAGCAAATCGCATTTACAACTGTCTGTGGGGGCAGTTCCGCTTTTTGCCGAGCGGGCCAAAGGCGGTCATATCTGGGATATTGATGGCAATGAGTATATTGATTTTATCATGGGGCTTGGACCGTTTACATTGGGTTATGGTAATGAAGAAGTGGATCGGGCGGTAGTTGACCAGATGAAGAAGGGTACGCTTTTTAGTTTGGCTGGTAAACTCGAAACTGAGCTTGCGGAAAAAATCTGCTCTATTATCCCGGGAGCCGAGATGGTGCGCTATGGAAAAAATGGTTCGGATGCGACGACCGGAGCGGTGCGTATCGCGCGGGCCTATACCGGACGTGATATGGTGATGTGTGCCGGTTACCATGGCTGGCATGACTGGTATGTTGGAACAACGGGCCGCAATAAAGGTGTGCCCGAGACGGTGAAAGCATTGACCAAAACCTTTGTCTACAATGATCTCGCTAGTGTTGAAAAATTATTTGCGGAATTTCCCAATCAGTTTGCGGCGGTAGTTCTCGAGCCGATCAGTATGGAATATCCAAAGGATAATTTTTTGCAGAAATTAAAAGATTTGGCCCATAAACATGGAGCGGTGCTTATTTTTGATGAAATGGTAACGGGGTTCCGGTTGGCACTCGGCGGCGCGCAAGAAAAATTTGGAGTGTCCGCGGATCTGGCGTGTTTTGGTAAGGGGGTGGGAAATGGGTATCCGGTAGCTTTTGTCTGTGGTAGGCGTGAAATTATGAAAGAATGCGAGCAGATTTTCTTTTCATTTACCTTCGGCGGTGAATTAGTGTCGCTCGCTGCCGCGCAAAAAACGATCGAGATTATGGAGCGGGATAACGTCTGTGCCTATTTGAATAC
>CAZEDL010000012.1:0-22751 GCA_964510885.1 uncultured Gammaproteobacteria bacterium | reverse complement strand
ACCACCATGGTAAGGTGGGGGTCTCGGGTTCAAATCCCGACATCGGCTCAGAAAAAACAACCTAAAAGTAGGTTGTTTTTTAAATTTTTGAGCCTTGGTTCTCAGGTGTAGTCGTCCAGCCAACGGGAGTGTTAGTAGGGTTTTTTGACAAAAACAACGTGGGTGGGACGAAGTTTGTCTTACCCCTAGAACGCTTATTTTACTCGTAAAATGGCTTATTTTAGTAGTTTATAACGTACACAGTGCCGCTAGTAGTTGCCTACTTGATTATTTATCAATCTTGTGCTAAGCTATGCCCACTAACATTTTATTGTATGTCACAAGATAATCTCGTAAAGATGGAATGCGCCACGTGTCACCGCATCAACTATTTTACCAAAAAGAATAAAAAGACACTGAAAAATCGTATTCTGTTGCATAAATATTGCAAAATCGACAAGAAGCATACCGAACACAAAGAGACTAAATAATCTTTGTTCATCGTATGCGGTCTTTCTTGTTAGGCCTCTCGCATAGTTTATTTGATCCAAAGTGGCTGAAAGCTCAGTCACTTTTTTTCGCTCGTTCGCTCCGATTTTTTTTGGTGATCAGTGCGGTGGTGTCGATTGTATTTGTACTTCCCGCTATTATCCGCTTGCCAGGAGCATTACGCCAAGCAGAAAGACGATTTGTCGCAAATATACCTGAATTTACGGCTACCGTAACTAATGGCACGCTGAGTGTCGCTGGTATTCCCGAGTTTTATTATGGCGATGCTGATGAATTTGGCCTGATTATTGATACGAGGGCTTCGTCTACGCTCGCTAGTTTGCGCGGCCAAGCTGATTCGGATTGGTTGGCGGGGGCAGCGCTGACCCGTGAACAGTTTGAAGTGTTTAACGCTGAAACTAATCAAGACGAAGTCTATACTTGGAAAGAATTTGGTGATTGGTCATTGTCTAAAGGTCAGGTTGTAGGGTATATTACCCATCTGAATAATTCTGTGTGGTTTAAGACATTGTTATCGATAGCCCTGATTATTCTTGGTTTCGTTGGTTTTGTGCTCGTTCGTCTGATTAGTCTGTTAGTCATTACCGGGGTAGCGATAGCCCTCAGCAGAGCTGCGAAAAAGACCATAACTTTTAAACAAATTTACAGCCTCGGCCTCCTGACTATTGTCGTGCCGATCATTGTGACTGAACTTATCGGATTATTGCCGATCACTATTCCATATTTATTCTCGGTAACGTGGCTCGCCTGGATTCTGGCAGTCGTGTTTAATAAAGAGGAAAAGGGAGTAGTGACCGGAAATAATTAATATCCGGGGGCGTCGTATAATGGTAGTACGTTGGTCTCCAAAACCAACTGCGTGGGTTCGATTCCTACCGCCCCTGCCAAACAAACACTCTCTGGAAACTGAGAGTGTTTTAATTAAGTTAAATTATGATTGTCTAGATTTTGACTTTTCTCTTATTTATATTTATGATTAGCGTTGTTTATAATTTATCGGTCTGAGCGCCTTATTATGCAGCTTTTTTCAAAAAGAAATATTTACGATGGCACTCAAGAAGATAAAACTTTTTTAAAACCAACACTTAGGAGAAGGATTGTTCAAGAAATAAAGTATTTGAGCAGTTGTGAAAAATTTTTTGAGCGATGTTTTTTGGTCCACGACAAAAATGAAGATAATTGGTTTTTGGACAACGAAAGCATGAGTGGAATTTCGTCACGTGAACTCGGTTACGATATAGTTGATTTTTTTAATTTTCGCTCTTTTAAAATTGTTGTTCCTGATGATGCAATGAACGATTATATTTTGTTTGATTTGATTGAAATGTTGTTAATCTTTTCTAAAGAGGGTGCTCGTAAGCAAGTTCGAGAAAGGTTTCAAAAGCATTTTTTAGAAGAAGGGAATGAGTATAAGGTTTATGATTTTTTAATTGCTAAAAAAGATGTCGAAGGTGTAAAACCTTACGTATCTTTTTTGAAAGATAAAATTTTAAGAGATAAATTCGAGCAATATTATACTGCTAATTTAAATTCAATTAAAAATTTCGAATTACTTGCTCGTATATCGGCCGATATCTTACAGTTTTTATTTAGTGCAGAAAAAAAAGATAAAACAAAAAAATATAGTAGTAATCTTGTTCAGAATCTGGCAGCAAAAATTGTCGATAAGCCTGATATTTGTTCTTTTGCGGAACTTTTAAATAAGACTGTGTTAAATATTAAAGATTTAAATAATCAAATTTCAAACATCCGACACACTGATAAGCATACTTTATTAGTTGATAATCTTTCAATTTTTAGGCTTATTACAGCTAATAATATTTATATAGCCGAGATGGTCGTTTTGGCAGACCCCGAAAATTATTTTTTTAGTCAAAAAGCCATTGATGTAAAGAATGATTATATTCAGAATTATAATATTCCTGTCACCGGCTGGATAATTCCTAAACATCAAGACGTAAATGTTGATGATATTCCTTTTTAGGCTTAGAATCTATTTTTTTATCGTCCGAGTTGCTTATCTTGACTATTTATCTTTTTTTGCTACAATGGCTGAGTAAAATTTTTGGAAATTAGTTCCTGGTATTAGGGGAGTTGGCCCTATCGGGCACGCCTGAATTATACTATACAAGGAGAGTTGGCTGAGTGGTCGAAAGCAACGGTTTACTAAACCGTAGTCCGGCAACCCCGGACCGTGGGTTCGAATCCTACACTCTCCGCTCGCTCTAAATAATTTACAACCAGTTATCACCTGGAGAGGTGTCAGAGTGGTCTATCGTACAGCTTTGCTAAAGCTGCAGGGAGTCAAATCCCTCGAGGGTTCGAATCCCTCCCTCTCCGCACGTGTAGAAAGTGAGCTCGATCGCTCGCTTTTTGTTTTATCTAGGTGGTTTGTTCAGTTTGAATCTAATAATTTTCAATTGTTTGCTAATTCCAACCGAACAACGGGCGTATTAATCAACAATCGGTCTAGATTTAAAAAACCCATTTTTAGCTAAAAAATAAGCTGTTTCAGGGTAAAATTACTTTTTTCCAAGTAGATATGGTCATTTTTCTCTAGACTAAGATCCTTTTTTGTAATAAAACAGAGAAGGAGGCTGTACTACTAGCGATTGACCATCAGGGTCTGTTTTTACTTACTTTATGCCTACGGACGAAGAATTGGCGGCTTTGGTACAAACCGGCGATCAGGCCGCATTCGAAGTTCTTTTCAAGCGCTATGAAGCCAAGATTTTGCGTTACGGCCAGCGGTTTTTGTATCGCTATGAAGATGTGGAAGATGCGGTGCAGGATGTGTTCGTCAAAGCCTATGTAAACATCCAAAGTTTCACCGTGTCGCGGAAATTTTCTACCTGGCTCTATCGTGTGGCGCACAATACCTTTATTAATGTCATTAAAAAGAAAGGCCGTGAGCCGTTGTCATTTTTTGATTTCGATACGCTGGTGCAGCTGCCGGTGACAGAAGGGAAATTATTGGCCGAAGAGTTTTTGAAAGCGGGGGATCAGGCCACGCTGCTTGAAGCGCTCAAAAAATTGTCGCCCAAATATCGCGAGCCATTGGTGCTGTATTATTTAGAACAGTTAGAATATAAAGAAATTGCAGATGTGCTGCATATTCCGGTATCAACGGTCGGGGTTCGGTTGCAACGAGCTAAAACTAGGCTCAAAAAAGAGTTAGTGGCCACTGGGCTTGCACCCCTTGGTAGTGAACAGAGCGTTTAATGTATCTATATGAATAACGATCCATTTCAGCCATCGACTTGTAAAACGGCGCTAGAGAAAATTAAAAGCGGCCAGGTCACGATGCGCCCACGCTGGCATTTTATGTTGCAAAGTGTGCTGGCAGTGACGGGCGGTATTTTTTTGGGATTATCACTTTTGTATTTAGTTAGTTTTATTTTTTTTGTTTTGCGTCAAAGCGGGATTTTATTCGTACCAGTCCTCGGATCTGGATATTGGCAGCTCTTGGTGTCATTACCATGGGTATTGATTTTGCTCGCAGTTGTGTTTATCGTGGTGCTTGAATTGTTGGTACGTAATTTTGCTTTTTCGTATCGCCGGCCGCTATTGTATTCGGTAGCTGGAATTTTATTGTTTGTCATTGTGGGCGGAAGTTTGGTGGCGGCTACGTCGTTTCATCGTCGGGTATTCGTGTCTATGGAACGACGCCATGTTCCCCTGGCAGGAGCGTTTTATCGCGCCTATGAACGCCCCTTGATTCGTAATCTGGAGCGTGGTGTGATTACGACCACGACCAATCAGGGATTTGTAATTGTTAATCAGGTAGGGGACGTGCTAACGGTCATTATCACTCCGCGGACGCGGCTGCCGCTGGGGGCGGATTTCAGCCTCGGCGATCAGGTGGTGGTGTTTGGCGAACGCCGCGGCGCAGCGGTGCCGGCATTTGGTATCCAAGAAGTGTCTAAAGATTAATTTTGATATTTAATTTATTGCTTTTGCCGCTTTATGGTTAAAAAATTTTTTGGGATAATCATGGAACATAAAATTTTGAGCCTGGTTATCCTGGTAGTGGCGGTGATAGCGGTCCGCTCTGGTGTGCAAAAGTGGCGCGGGGGCACGACGCCAACCAGTTATGTGCTCGGAGTGGTAGAAAAAGGCAGCTTGATCACAGCCGTGGCTGGCAGTGGGCAGGTGTCGGTGTCTGACCAGGTGGAGATTAAAGCTAAAGCGTCTGGCACGGTGACACGCGTTCTGGTGAAAGAAGGTCAGATGGTGACTGAAGGCGCGATGCTCGCGCAGCTTGATGCCAAAGATGGCTACAAAGCGGTGCGTGATGCGGAAGCAAATCTGAAGAGTGCTCAATTATCGCTCCAAAAATTAAAACAACCAGCTACCGCGTATCAGATTGTGCAGGCCGAGAATCAACTGGCGGCGGCCAAGGAAGCGCTGCAGAAATTAACCGTATCGCAGCCAGGTGATTATGCAAAAGCGGTCCAGGCGGCGGATAAGGCCACGGAGACGCTTGCGACTGATTATGAAGACAGTTATAACACGATTGCCACCGCTTTTACCGATTTGCCCAATATTTTGGCCGGTTTATATTCTGCTGTATATAGCAGTGATATTTCTAAAAGTGAGAGTTCAATTGGCAGCGGCCAGAGCAATGATTCGGCCCTGCTGAATTCCATTCCGTATACTGATTCGGAAAATCGCGATAAGATTACGCAGTTCGTAAATAATTCTAAAGATAGTTATCAGCGCGCCAAAGCAGCCTATGATGCAAATCTGACGGCTTATAAAGATACCGCGCGAAGCAGTGATCCAATGGTAATCGAGCGGCTATTGCAACAGACAATTGATACCACGCGTTTGGTGGCTGATACGGTTAAAAATGAAACCGCCTTGTTTAATTTTTGGGTGGAATACCGCACATCGCATCAGCAAACGACGTTTGCCAAAATTACCAGCTATCAGGCTGATCTGAATGGGTATACCACCAAGACTAGCAGTCATCTGTCGTCGCTCCTTAGCGATCAGCGCACTCTGAAAGATGACAAACAGGGACAGATCGATACGGCCACTGAGGTAAAAAAGCATGATCTGAATGATCCACTTGACCTGGCGGCTGCCGCCCGCACTGTGGCGGAACGCGAAGCATCACTCGTTAATTTGAAAGCTGGTGCTGATGTGCTTGATATTAGATCGTCGGAATTGAGTGTGCAGCAGCGCCAGAATGCCCTGCTTGATGCGCGCCAGCAACTGGCCGACTATACCGTGCGAGCGCCATTTGCCGGCGTGGTGGCGAAATTGAATGTGAAGATGGGCGATGAGGCTTCGTCGGCTACGGCTGTCGCCACCCTGATTGCGGATCAGCAAACGGCGGTGTTGCCCCTCAATGAAGTGGATGTAGCCAAGGTAAGCGTTGGGCAGAAAGCAACGCTAACGTTTGATGCTATTGACGACCTTAGCCTGACCGGAAAAGTGGTACAAATCGATACTCTTGGCACCGTGTCGCAGGGGGTGGTGAGTTATGAAGTCAAGATCGTGTTCGATGCCCAAGACAGCCGGGTAAAGCAGGGAATGACGGTGAATGCCTCCATCATTACAGCCATCAAACAAAATGTCCTGATCGTGCCAAGTGGAGCTATTAAAACGCAGGGCACTAGTCAGTATGTGGAGGTGCTGAATTCTGCTGACATGAAGGCGGACGCCAGCGGGGTCGCTATGACTTCACCAGTGCCGCCAACGCAGCAACCAGTGGAGACCGGCCTGTCGAACGATTCGGAAACGGAAATTACTTCGGGGCTGAAAGAAGGTGATAAAATCGTTGTCCGCACTATTACACAATCTACCACACAGACTAGCACTCAAGCGCCAAGTTTATTTGGCGGCGGCAATCGGACTCCCGGAGTTAGAACAGGCGGCGGATTTGGCGGCGCCCGGTAATATGATCGAGATTTCTAACGTTACAAAAACGTATAAGACCGGAGATGTGGAATTTCAGGCTCTGAAAGGGGTGAGCTTTACCATTCAGGATGGTGAATTTGTGGCGATCATGGGACCGTCGGGATCTGGCAAATCTACGCTCATGCATATTTTAGGAGCGCTAGATACGCCGAGCAGCGGTAGCTATTGGCTCGATAAAAAGGATGTATCGACGCTGAGCGAAGATGAATTAGCTGACATTCGCCAGGATAAGATTGGATTCGTATTTCAGGCCTTTAATTTATTGCCGCGCACCACGGTGCTGCGCAATGTGATGCTGCCGCTCGTATATGCCGGGGTTAATCGGGCTGAGCGAGTCGCCCGCGCTGAAGCGGCCTTGCGGGCAGCTGGCCTTATGGACGAGCACTTTCATCATTTATCTAATCAATTATCTGGTGGACAGATCCAGCGTGTGGCCATCGCTCGGGCCCTCGTGAATAATCCCTCTCTCATTTTGGCTGATGAACCGACCGGGAACCTTGATTCTAAAACGGGTGAGATTGTGCTGAATACGTTTCAAAAATTGAATCAAGAACAAGGCCGCACGATCGTGCTTATTACCCATGAACCTGAAGTGGCAGAGCATGCGCAACGGATTATTTTTATCAAGGATGGGGTGATTGTGAGTGATAAGAAGACGGCATAGGAATTTAGAATTTAGAATCTGGAATTTAGACTGTAATTGTGATCGTTGACGTGCCACATTCTAGATTCTAAATTTCAACTTCCAGATTCTTTTACCATCTATGACTATTGCCGATTTATTTGAAGAAACATATGGGGCATTATCTGCCAACAAAGCCCGGTCTGGTTTGACGATGCTTGGGATTATTATCGGTATTAGCTCGGTTATTGCCATGATATCGATTGGCCAGGGGGCCCAAAGCGCCATTCAAAAGCAGATTCAATCAATCGGATCAAATTTAATTTTGGTCACGCCGGGCGCCCAGCGCGGCCCCGGATTCCAGGTGAGTAGTGGTCGCGGCGCCGCCCGCAGCCTGACCCAAGGTGATGCCGATGCGATTAAGCAAGAGATCACCGCGGCCAAAGCGGTGGCCCCCGAAATTTCGGGGCGGTACCAAATTACCAGCAAAGGCAAGAATACTAATACGTCTGTGATCGGCACGGTAGAGAGCTACCCAAGTGTGCGCAATGTGGAAGTGGCGGACGGGACTTTTGTGAGTGACTCGCAATCAAAAAGTTTGTCTAAAGTAGCGGTGCTTGGCCCGACTACCCGGGATGATTTATTTGGCGAAGGTGCGACCGCGGTGGGGCAGACGATTCGGATCAAAAATATCCAGTTCACGGTGATCGGTGTGACCAAATCTAAGGGCGGCAGTGGATTTGGCAATCAAGATGATATGATTTTCGTGCCGCTTGGCACGGCGCAGCAATTTTTGGCCGGTGAAAATTATGTGACTACGATTAGCGTGCAGGCAGCGTCGCCTGACCAGATGACGTCGATTCAGGAACAAGTGTCGGCTCTGCTGCTTGATCGGCATAACATTAGCGATCCGACATTGGCCGATTTCAGCGTGCTTAATCAGGCAGATATTGTGGCTACGTTTTCGAGTGTGACGCAGACCTTTACCATTCTTTTGGCATCGGTAGCAGCTATTTCGCTCGTGGTGGGTGGGATTGGGATCATGAACATGATGCTTACCACTGTAACGGAGCGCACGAAAGAGATTGGCCTCCGCAAAGCGATCGGGGCCAAAGCCCACGAGATCAATCTGCAATTTTTGATTGAAGCGGTAGCGCTCACATTTGTCGGGGGGCTCATTGGGGTGGTGCTTGGCTGGCTCATTTCGTATGGGATCACGCGGCTTGGGTTCATTCAGACTGAAGTGTCGGTGTCGTCGGTGTTACTGGCGTTTGGCGTATCGGCCGGGATTGGTATCGTGTTTGGGTATTACCCAGCGCGGCGGGCGGCGAAGCTGAATCCGATTGTGGCATTACGGTACGAATAATCCTATATTGCTAAATTACTATACTAAATTTATGTTAAAATCAATTCGTGTCATTCCTGACCGGGATCAGGAATCCAGTACTTTAATTTTCAATTATCAATTCACAATTTTCAATTAAAGAGTCCCGACTCGGTCGGGAGGCTATTTAACCATTAATTATTCAATTCTATGGAAAAAGGGATGAACAAAAATGTGATGATAATCGCTGGGATTATGGGTATTGTGGTCGTTGGGGTAACTGCCTTTTATGGTGGTGTTAAGTATGGTAAAAATCAGCGCGGAGCGACCCGCATGGGGCAGGGAGGTATGATGCAGTTTGGTGGTGCTCAGGGCTTTGGTGGTCGCGGTGGGGCTCGAGGCGCTGGCGGCCCTCAGGGTGGTGGATTTGTTACTGGCGAAATTATTTCTAAGGATGACACTAGCGTAACGGTAAAAATGCGCGATGGTGGATCGAAGATTATTTTTTTCTCTGATACCACGCAGGTGATGAAGGCGGTGACTGGTTTGGCTACAGATCTCGCTGTCGGCCAAAGTGTGATGAGTACCGGCAAGGCCAATGCCGATGGTAGTGTGAGTGCGGAGTCAATCCAGATTCGCCCAGCGATGCCGACACCAGTTGATGGTGCGCAGATTAATCAGCCGCCGACTGGCAGATAATTACTCATTTATTTTTAATTAATTACTTGCTGACCAGTGGGGATTTGGAGAGCGGCAATGCAGGCAGAAAAAGCTCAACTAGAGAGCATGCTTCCGTATTCGGAGGATGTATCCGGTAGAAAGACATTAAAAGAGACATTGGAGTTTTTTGTATCAGCAGTTGAGAAGAAGTATTTTGAACCGGCGGATCAATATTTTGGTTTGAGTAAGCAAAAAAAGTGAAAGTATGCTCTGGTAAATTCTTCTAATCAAAATAAAATTAAAAATTTAACCAAAAAAATTCCCGTGGGAAGAGAAGGATGGCTATGCTTATTTAAGCAATGATACTATTTCTTTTTAATTTACCCGGTTCCCCTTAATTTACCAGGTTCCCCTAAAATCTCTGTAAGCTTGTTGTAATTTAATTATATGTTAAAAAAAGGGTTGAATTAAGGTTTTTTTTTAATTATTTTAGTAATTTTATTTTTTTATAAAATTTCTTATTCATATGATCAGTATGTAGCACACCCTGGATTAACAGATGAAATGGTGTGATTTTATAATGAATCATATAAAGAAAAAAATAAATGATCAAGAGCGTGCCTGGATTATATAGGGTAGTAAAGATAAAAAAATATGCCTATGCCGTAAATACCAGTAATTGAGGACAGTGTGTAGACAAGAAACCGTCTAATTTACTGCACACTCTTGGGCTCGTCGTATACATATCGTAATTGGTTTTTTAGACTTATTAAAATTGACTAAAATCCCTTATCTATTAAACAATTTTATTGGCGTTTTGTTTTGGAAGAGTTGAAATTTTAGCAGTAGCAAGGTATGCTAGAGGCGTTTACCATAAACGGTATAGCTAATATGGCTGCATTTTCGAACATTGTATGTTCGTTTGATCGAACAATCATTAGTACCTTGAAAAGGGTTAGCCCGCCACTCGCCCGAGTTGCTTTGTTTATAGTATTCTTTTGGTTCGGGATATTGAAGGTGATGGGGCAGAGTCCGGCGAACCCTTTGATAGCAGAGCTTTTGGAACAAACCTTGCCCGGCATCACTTTTGGCACTTTTATCATTTTTTTTGGCTATTTTGAAATGCTGATTGGAATATTATTTTTGGTTCCGCGGGCGGAGCGAGTGGCAATAGCCCTATTGTTGCCGCATATGGTGACAACTGTGTTGCCGCTTATCTTGCTGCCGAGCATTACTTGGATACATCCGTTTGTGCCGACGCTCGAGGGGCAGTATATTATTAAGAACGTAGTGATTGTGGCGCTAGCACTAGGGATTGCGGCTCATTTACGGCCGTGGTCACGGGTTAGGCGGAGCAACGAGGTGTAATATGTTAGTTTTGTTTGTGGTGACTGGCGTATTGCTTGGAAGCTTGGCTGTTGGTGCGTGGCTATTTGCTCCCTGGCTCCCCACTCGGCAGCGCGATTTAGACCGGATTGGTGCCGGGCTTCAATTAACTCCCGCGGATGTAGTGTATGATCTTGGATGTGGTGACGGACGAGTGGTATTTTACTTAGCGCGACGATTTGGTGCTGAGACGCATGGAGTAGAGCTCGGGATACCTTTGTTCGCATGGTGCATGATTAAGAAAATAGTAACCAGTGCTAAACGAGCCTCGTTCCATTATCGAAATTTTTTTTCAGTCGATGTGTCGCGGGCGACTGTAGTGTATTTATTTGGCCAGCCTGGCACTCTAGGACAGAAAATGGTGGCCAAATTGCGTTCTGAATTGAAGCCTGGTACTCGGGTAGTGAGTTATAGTTTTCCCCTCACCGGCGTTACTCCAGAGCGTATTGATAAACCATCGTCCGAAGAACTCTCTATTTACTTCTATCGTTTTTAAATCCTATGACGTTTGATTCTTTGCCGGTCGCGGTGCATCAAGGCTTTGAGCCGTTGGCCGAAGAAGGTCAATTGGCGGTAGATGTACTGGTTACCACCCATTCGATCGTCGTGATTGCCACGTTAGCCGGCACAAAGCCGGAAGATGTGAGTGTGCATTTGCATAACGACCTTCTAACTATTCGCGGACAGCGCTCGTCGCCAGCTCCGGGGGGCGCTGAGTATTTTTACCAGGAGTGCTTTTGGGGGCCCTTTTCGCGCACCATTGTATTGCCGGTCGAAGTAAAATCTGATTCGGTGCAAGCGGAATACCGGAGCGGTATCCTGGTGGTGACCCTTGCCAAAGCCGAAGTAACTGGTAAGATTCCGGTGTTTGTTATTGAAGAATAGTTATTGCGCTTGTGACCACTTTTTCTGCAAAACGACTGATTATTTACAGCCACGTGGTAGTTTTTAGCGGGCTAGCTGCCTGTGTATTGCTTGCTGATGCCTATCGCGTTTGGTATGACGGACGCGTCTACCCGGGTGTTAGGATTGCTGCCCAATCGCTGGCCGGTTTATCTTTGAATGAGAGTATTGGTTTTGTTGAACGCCTGAATCAGCGGTACCAGACCGAAGGGGTGTCATTCCGGGTGACTGATTATAAAGGCGACCAACATACCGTACCGTTTCAACTCAGTCAGGAAGGCGTTCCGCTTTTGACCCTTGATAGTGCTGGCCTCGCTCAGCAAGCCGTTATGGTGGGGCGCGGTGGCGATGCCATTGATCGTTTGTTTGGACCCATAAAATTGCTTGTTACCGGCGGTCGATCGCTCTCTATTCCATTACGCACTGATCGTGATGTTCTTCAAAGTGCAATTACCACTGCCTTGTCTACGTATGGTGAGTCCGCTCAGAACGCAACTATTAAAGTAAATGCTTTTAATCCGTTATCTATATCAGTGGTGCCAGAAAAGATTGGCCGGGTGTTTGATTTTACTGATATTACTAAGCGTGTCTTGCGGCAACTCTCAGCCGGTTCTTTTGTTCCGGTTGAAGCCGCTGTGTATGATTTTTTACCAATTATTAAAGAGGCACAAGCAGCCGAATTTATAGCTCAGGTGCCTCAGTATATTGGTGGCGCTACCTTGAAATTGTCTGCTACCAGTTCGCTTGATAAAAAACCGTATATCTTCGAATTAAAACCAACCGACTTTGCGCCCTGGATTACGGTGGTGAAAGATGGTGTGGAAAGCCCTGCCCATTTGGCGCTTGATGAAACCCGGGTGAAAGAGTATTTGACTACCACCGTTCGGCCACTCGTTGATCAGGTGGCGGTAGATGCACGGTTTGCTATCGCAGAGGGGAAAGTAACTGAATTTAAAGGGAGTCAGTCGGGTGTCGAAGTGCAGGTGGCATCTACTACCGAAGCTTTAAATTTGTCGTTTGCTTCGATTCCAAGCGGCAGTGTGCCCACCACCACGGTTGTGACCGTTTTGACTGAGCCCCAGGTGACGGTAGCTGAAGCGAATGATCTTGGCCTTACCGAAGTGGTGGGGGTTGGCATTTCTAATTTCAAAGGCAGTCATGCAGCCCGCATCAAGAATTTGCGCCGGGCTATGGAAATTTTGAATGGATTGCTCATCAAGCCGGGCGAAGAATTTTCTACGCTCAAGGCACTGTCGCCATTCACGGCAGCTAACGGGTATTTGCCAGAATTAGTAATTAAAGGCGATCATATTGTGCCAGAGATTGGCGGAGGGATGTGCCAGATTGGCACCACCTTGTTCCGGCTCGCCATGAACACAGGGCTGCCGATCACCGAGCGGCGCAATCATTCGCTCGTGGTCAGTTATTATGCCGATCCGGTGAATCATAATCCAGGGACTGATGCCACCATTTATGATCCGACCGTAGATTTTAAATTTTTGAATGATACCGGTAATTATTTGCTTTTGCAGGCTGAGGCCAACTACAAGACGCAGGATATTACGTTTACCTTCTGGGGGACATCTGATGGGCGGAGCGGATCGTATACGCATCCGGTGGTGAGTAAGTGGATTCCGTATGGTGTGGCCCGTGAAGTGGTAGTGCCTACGATGAAGCCGGGGGCGCGGGATTGCCAAAATGCCTTCCGGGGCGCGGTGGCCAGCTTCACCTATACGCGCACCACGCCGCAGGGTGAAGCGATCGACCAAGTGTTTACCAGCGCCTATCGATCCCTGCCGGCGATTTGCCGAGTGGGCCCGACTGTAGAATCTACGCCGCCGGCGTGTCCGGAGGGGCAAGAGTGTCCGGTGCCGACTGAGCCGGCGGCTCCGGCAGAGCCGGGGGTGCCGATTGAGAGTGCGATATAGTTTTAAAAAAATCAGCCAGTATGGCTGATTTTTTTGTCTAAGTGATTTGGGTTGGTATGTTACTTTTTTCGGCGCCGAAAAAAGTACCCTCCTGCGGAGGACAGGCCCAAAAGGCGCCGCACCGGTGCTTCACTCGGCCACTGCCAACGGCGCGTCGAAGCTCGGGCCCTGAACTCGTCGCTGCGCTCCTCAAACAGCCGGGCCCGTCCTGCTGACCGCTTCTCCTTGCCGTGGCCAGATGGCCTCGCTCAGCAATGGTTCGGGGGTGATGAGTGAGGGTGATTATTGATTGGTGAAAATGAGTTGTGCTATAGGCCGTTCATTGTCATCCTGAGCGAAGCGAAGGATCTCTGTCTTACTTGTTGTCATTCTCGCGCAGGCGCGAATCCAGTGGTGGCGGCGCGTAGTGACGGTGTCTGGATTCCCGTTTTCACGGGAATGACAGATGAGAAGGAGGTCTAAAAAACGTACAATAAAAAAACTACTCCGACAGTATCGGAGTAGTTTGATTGGTGTGTGGGGGTCGCCCCCCGAACCGCATCCAAGAAGATGTGTTAATGGAGAAGATGAGCCGAGGCCTATGCTATCCGTCAACACATCCCCATGCTTGTCGTGGATACGGGTAGCTGATTTTGACAAACACTGTCGAAATCAATTACCCATAACCATTGTCTGATGGAGACTTTAGTGTGCAGTTGTAACGATCAAATTCTTGGTTACTGTACGCTGCGGATTCAAGCTCTACATGGAGATAAGCAGTCTCTGAATTTCAGGACTTGAGATGATACCATAAAACCCGGTTTTTGTCAAGGGCTATTATGTGAGTAACGGTGGAAAAAGTGGTATTCTTACCAATTTTGGGCTAATTTTAGACAAAAAAACACGATACTATGGCTAACGATCCGGCGCTGGTGTCGCTAGCCAGGTATCGTGTTTTTATTTAGGTTTAATTAATTACTTTGTCTACTAGGCCGTAGGACAAGCCTTCGGCGGCGGACATAAAATAGTCGCGGTCGGTATCTTTTTCAATCGTTTTTAGATCTTTGCCGGTATGTTTCGACAGAATAGTATTCAAGCGTTCCTTAATGCGCAAAATGCGTTCGGCGCGGATTTTGATGTCACTCGCTTGGCCTTCCATACCGCCCATCACTTGGTGAATCATGATTTCAGAATTAGGCAGGGCCAGGCGTTTTCCGGCAGCGCCAGCGGCGAGGAGCACGGCCGCCATGCTGGCGGCCAGGCCGATACAAATGGTGGAGACCGGCGCTTTGATATATTGCATCGTGTCGTAGATGGCAAGGCCGGCAGTGACCGATCCGCCCGGGGAATTGATATATAATTTGATATCCTTTTCCGGGTTTTGATTTTCGAGGAAGAGGAGCTGGGCAATAATTACGTTGGCCACCTGATCGTTGACCTCGGTGCCAAGAAAAATAATGCGATCTTGGAGCAGGCGTGAGTAGATGTCATAGGCGCGTTCGCCGTAGTTGGTTTTTTCAATGACCGTGGGGATCAGGTATTGTGAGGTGGGTGAGGAGGAAAGTTTGGAATCCATAAGGCTGTTTAAATGATTGAGCGCCCAAGGGGCACTTGAAATAGTAGCAGGCCGAAGCCTGAATTTCAATATGCCCCCTCTAGCTACTCACTTAGTATTACTCTTTTTTATCTGTTTTATTACATGATGTATTTTTGTTTATTGATTGTTTAAGATTCGGTCGAGGACTTGTTCGATAGTGCCATCAGTTGTAAATCCAGCGGCTTTTTTGTGGCCACCACCACCAAGTTTTTTGGCGAGGATGGTGACGTCGATATCATCATGGGTGGTGCGGAAGCTGCCTTTGATTTTGCCGTCGGCTGTTTCTTTGAGCATCAGGGCAATTTTGCTATCTTCTAGGTGGTTCAGAAAGTTGGCGATGCCTTCGCTTTCGGTGTCGCTGAGGCCATGGGTGGCTAGGTCAGCCCTCGTCATGTAGGTGTAAGCCAGATCAAGCGGGTCATGTTTTTTGAGGCGGCTTAATACGGTACCCCACATCCGGAGGGCATTCAGCGATTTATTTTTCAGGGTAGCATCTGTAACCCTTTGCAGATTTCCGCCATGGCGGATAAGGTCGCTCGCGGCGTGCATCATTTCGGGCGAAGTGGCAGCGTTAGAAAAGCTATCGGTATCGGTGATGAGACCAGTGAGGAGCGAGGTAGCAGTTTTTTGGTTGATTGATGATCGGCCGATTTTGAAGAAGCGGTAGAGTACTTCGGTGGTGGAGGCCGCCGTTGGGATCACTAAATTGTAATGCCCAAAATGTTCGTTGGTAGCATGATGGTCTATATTGATAATTGTCGCGCTATGGTCCTTTACCAGTGCATCTACTCCGGCATAGCGCAGGTCGCCGGAATCAACTACGATAATGGTGTCGACGTCGGGTACGTTAAAAATAGAGGGGTCGGTGGTGACATGGCGGCTGTGCTGCAAGAAAGACCAGCGTCCGGGCGGTAGGGCGGTAGCACAAAAAATATGCACGGTTTTATCTAGGCCTTGCAGGTGTTCATAGAGCGCAGTGGCCGCGCCAAGGGCATCCCCATCTGGATTTTGGTGCGGAATGATAATAATCAGGCGGGCTTGCTCTAGGTGTTTATGAATTTGTTTGGCAATCTGTTCCATGCTATGGTTAGTGCTGAAAAACAGGCTAGTATAGTGATTGTTATCCCCTTTGTCAAGCGTTTTGGGTCGTGCTACAATAGTGGCCACTTAAAACTTGGAGCTTTCCCTCGCACAATTCTGAGAGGTGCGAAGAGTCTCTTAACGTTAGTCTTGGGACTCAGCTAACGTTAAGGGATCATTCGCTTTTTTTCGGAATTACAGCGAGGCTTTCTTGGCTACTAGTTTAGTGTACACCTTCCGGCTATGTATCTTAAGCGTCTTGAAATCAATGGGTTCAAATCGTTTGCTCAAAAAACGGTGCTTGATTTTTTGCCGCCAAATTCCGCTGGCCAGTATTCTACCACGGCGATTGTGGGTCCGAATGGTTCGGGAAAATCTAATATTACTGATGCGATTCGCTGGGTGATGGGGGAGACGAGCCTCAAAAATATTCGTGGCAAGAAAAGCGAAGATGTTATTTTTGGTGGTTCGGATGCCAAAGGGGCGTTGTCGGCGGCGGAAGTATCGATGACCCTTGATAACGATGGCCGGATTCCAGACATGGATTACTCAGAAATTATTATTACTCGACGCCTGTATCGTTCAGGAGAGACTGAATACTTGATAAATAATCATCCGGTGCGCCTCTTAGATATTCATTTGCTCTTGGCGCAGGCGCAATTTGCCGAAGGGGCGTATAGTATTGTGAGCCAAGGGATGATTGATCGGCTGCTCACCGTGACGCCCAGCGAACGCAAAGATTTTTTTGATGAAGCATCGGGGATTAAAGAATTTCAGATTAAGCGCCATCAGGCGGCGCTAAAGCTTGCCCGCACTGAAGACAATATTGCCCAGGCGGATGTGGTGATGAAAGAAATTGAACCACGCCTTAAACTATTAAGTAAACAGGTTAAAAAATTAGAACAGCGTGAACTTTTGGCGAGTGAATTAACACTGGCGCAGGAGCGATTTTACGCAACGCTCGCCACGCAGCAGAGCCAAGAAAAACTTCGCCTGACACAGTTGGTCGCTGATGCCGAAGAGCGCTATCGCGCCATGTTTGCAGAGTTGACTGAGGTGCAAACTGAATTGTCGCGCCTCGCTAAAGCGGCCAGTCGCCAAGAACAGTTCGATGCTTTGCAAGCGGAGCAAGCCAAGGCTTTGCAAGTGATGAATGAAATCGAACGACAGTTAATGATGCTCGAAGGGCAGCTCCACACTGAATATCGTGAAGCGGGGCAGCATACGCTCGCCTGGTTGAGCAGTAAGCAAGCTGAACATCAGGCAGCGCTTGCTACGCTCGAACAAACACTTGTTGCGCTCCGCGCAGCGGCTACAGAAACAGCTGGGGCCGTGACTGAACAACAGGCCGCGTTAGCGAGACTTGAAAAACAAAAAACTGAACGACTGGTGACGATTTCGCGGCTCGAAAATACGTTGCTGCGCGGCGAATCTGAGCAGCAGTATCGTGAATTGACCGGGCTCACGGCTATTAAGGCAGTACTCGAAGCGCGTAATCAATTTGGAATGATTTATGGATTACTTGGCGAACTCGGCCAAGTGGATGAGCAGTATCGATTGGCTCTTGAGGTCGCGGCGGCTCAGCATCTTTCGTCCTTGGTGGTCAAAGATGAACAGGTGGCGCGTCTAGCGATTGAGTATCTGCGGGCGCAGCGCCTGGGTGTTGCAACATTTTTGCCGCAGAGTACCATTCGTGGGCGATGGTTATCGGTGGATGAGCAACGACTGCTTGGTGAAGAGGGTGTGATTGGGCGAGCGCTTGATTTGGTGCGGTTTGATCAGCAGTTCCAGGAAATTTTTGCTTTTGTCCTTGGTAGCACCATCGTGATTGAAGATTTGACTGTTGCAGAACGCCTTGGCTTTGGCCGGGCGCGGCTCGTGACACTGGCAGGGGATGTGGTTGAAAAGAATGGTGTGTTGAAAGGTGGGTTCCGCGCCCGCAATAATCAGATTGGGTTTTCAATGCGTTCATCGCTTGGCGCCTCGGCTAATATGGAGCAGGCCCGGGCTGATCTTGGTCGTGAAAAAGAAGCGCTGCGCACGCTTGAAGCAGAATATGCAGGATTGACCATGCGTCGGCGCGAAGCCGAGGATAAAGCTCGAGCTGCAGACACGGAGCTTAAGATTACTGAGCGCCAAGTGGAGCATCAGCACGCTGAAGCGGCCGGAGTGGCCCATGAGCTATCGCTATTAACAGCAAGTCCAGAAGAGCATACCGAACAACTGGCGCGTCTCGCGACGGAAAAAGATGCGCTGACTGCGAAAAAACAAGCACAGGAGGTATTGGTCAGTAAAGCGGGCGAGAAGATTGCGCGATTTAACGAAGAAGAAGAATTAAAAAAACAGCGGGTGTTTGAATTACAAGAAGCGATGCAAGCCAAACAATTCGCGGTGAATACCGTGCTCGCGGAGCGTAATGATATTAAAGTTGAGCTCGCGAAGATAGAAACGAAACAAGAAAGCCTGGGTCAAGAATGCTGGAATGATATAAAAATTTCACTGCCGTCGCTCTTGGAACGTAATGTAGCGTTGTTGGCAGAAGGTGAAATCCCAGCCGTATTGTCGACGATTGAAAAGTTACGCTATCAATTGAGTTTGATTGGCGGCATTGATACAGAAGTGGTGGCTGAGTATAAAACCACCAAGGAGCGATTTGATTTTCTCGATGGTCAGTTATCTGATTTGACTAAAGCGCTGACAAACCTCACCGAGCTGATTGCCGAACTCGATGAGATTATGAAAAAGAAACGGGCTAGCGCGTTTAAAAAGATTCGTCAGGAGTTTGGTCGCTATTTCAAGATTTTGTTCGAAGGTGGGTCGGCTGATTTGCAAGAAGTCTATGGCGAGCCGCCAGCGGAAGGGGAAGAAGCGGCCGAAGGGGCGATGCCACCACAACTTGAAACAACTGCCGAGCTCCCAGCTGAAGCTGACACGCCTAAAAAGTCGGCTAAGGATAAAATTTTAACGGGTATTGAAGTAATTGCGAGTCCGCCGGGCAAGAAAATTAAATATCTGAACGCCTTGTCTGGAGGCGAACGCACCCTGACTTCGATCGCGCTTATTTGCGCTATTTTGCACCATAACCCGTCGCCATTTGTCGTGCTTGATGAGGTGGAGGCTGCGCTTGATGAAGCGAATACACAGCGGTTTGTGCGTATTATGGGTGAATTATCGAAGCAGTCGCAGTTTATTATTGTGACCCATAATCGCGTGACCATGCATGCCATGGATGCGTTATATGGGGTGGTAATGAATAATGATGGGATGTCGCGGCTGTTTAGTGTGAAGATTACCGAGGCCGAACAGATGGCCGAAATGACTGTTCCTGTTGACAAATCAGCCTAATTAGGGTATAACCTAAGCGCTCTCAATCGTCATGTTTTTTAGTAAATCCGAAATCCGAATGACGAATGCTAAAGTAACATCTAACATTAGTTAGATTTTATTCGACATTCGTAATTCGGATTTCGACATTATCACTCTATGTTAACTATTCGTCTTCAACGCATCGGCAAGAACAAAAAGCCGACCTATCGCCTGGTGATCTCGGAAAAAGCCCGCGATCCGCAGGATGTGTACCTGGAAAATCTTGGTACCTATAACCCGCATCTCAAAGAAGGTGCTTTCAAGCCAAATGCCGAACGCATTAACTACTGGATCAGCAAAGGTGCTGGGACTTCAAATACTATCCACAATCTTTTGGTGAGCGCTGGTGTCATTAAGGATAAAAAACAGAAAAGCGTATACCTTAGCAAAAAACGCAAAGCTAAAGTGGAACAAAAAAAGAAAGGTGAATCTGCTGCGTAGTTGCTTGACGATTGAACGTCACCTATTTTATAATACTTCTGCAGTACTGGTGGAGGCCTTTTACGACCATGCCCACACTGTCGACAGGCTGCTCTTAACCACAGATAACTGAATGTAGTATGGAAGCCGATCAAATGTTCGTTGAAACCGTCGTGAAAGCGATCGTTAACAACCCGAGCATGGTAAAGACCTCGCGCATCATTGATGAACGCGGAGTGCTTATCACTTTGGATGTTGACCCTGCTGACATGGGGTATGTCATTGGCCGCCAAGGTCAGACTGCTCGCTCCATCCGCACTTTATTGAAAATCGTTGGCGCCAAAAACAATGCGCGCGTCAATTTGAAGATCAATGAACCGGAAGGTGGCCGTGGACCAGCTCCACGCGCGGCGATGATGAACCCGCCGATGATTGATACGAGTGCTGTTGACAGTCTCGGAATCTAGTCTCATAGACAACTTAAGCCACCCTGTAGTACGATTACGCAGGGTGGTTTTATTTTGTGCTATGAAGTTCGATATCCTTACCTTATTTCCCGATCTTATTCATCACTACGCTAATGATAGTATTCTTGGCCGTGGTCAGAAAAAAGGATTGATTAATATTGCGGCTCATGATTTTCGCCGGTTTACCACCGACAAGCAGCGCCATGTCGATGATCATCCGTATGGTGGCGGCCCGGGCATGGTACTGCAGGTGCAGCCGATTTTTGATTGTTTAAAAGCGCTCAAGTTAGTTGGTCTTACCAAGACCAAACGACCGCAAAAAATTAAGACGCCGAAAACTAAAATTATTTTGATGGATCCAGCTGGAAAAAAATTTGACCAGCGCATGGCGGAAAAATTTAGTAAACTTGATCGGCTAGTTTTAATTGCAGGCCGCTATGAAGGATTTGATGCGCGCGTGCACAAATTGATCGATGAACGGGTGTCGGTAGGGGAATATGTACTCGCGGGCGGAGAGCTCCCGGCACTGACGATTGTGGAAGCAATATCCCGGCTTATTCCCGGGGTGCTCGGCAATGCAGAATCATTGGTTGCAGAAACATTTAAAAAAAATAAGGGATCGATAGAAGTGGTGGGCGAAGAATACCCGCAGTATACCAGGCCCGAAAATTTTATGGGATTAAAAGTTCCACCGGTACTTCTCAGTGGCGATCATAAAAAAATTGCCGAGTGGAGAGGTAAAAAAAATCGTCCTTAATGGACGATTTTTAAGTTATTATTCTTTGTTGGCTGCGTCAGTTTGAATCTCTTGTAATTGTTCAGGCGATGCTGCGGCAAGCGTAAATGGTCGCGGCAGCGAATCTTTCATGCGGTTATTCAGGCTTTCAAGTAGTGAATTCACGGTGGTTAGTTTTTGTAGGGCGTCTTCACGTTCCGTGGCGTTTTTGGTTGCTTCGCGTTGGCTGATCCCGCTTGCATGATTTTTCAACAAGGTAATTTTATCTTCAACGCTATTTGCAGTATTATTTGTCAGACCAAGATGTTGCAGGGCTGCAGCGATATCATGCTCGATTTCGGCTGTTAAATCAGCATGTTCGCGTGCCGCGTTGAGCCCGGAGCGGATGCTGGCACAGAGTTCGCAGGTGCGATGGGCAGCCCTCGTTAACAGTTCGAGGCCTTCCTGCGCGACTCCTTCGGAGCGTGGGGGTAAAAATTCTGCCATTCCTGGTTTTTCTGACATATTGTTATATAGTTATATGGGAAAAAATCTGCTAGTATTAAAAACTAAAATGGTAGAAAGGTCAATAAATATAGGCTTTTTTACATCTTTCAACGTTATCCACGTTATCCACACCCTGCTTCCCTTGACAGAGGAGTATGATTTCGCCTATACTGACGAAGCGTTAAATTTAGCCCAAATAAAGGCAAAAAGTAACCTTCACAATCTAGCTTGTCTTCTAAGTCTCGAATTAAGGAAAATCCGCCAAAATCGGATCGCTCACTTCGTTCGCGATACTGGAAAGAAAAAAGAGCAACTGCAGAAATGGGTTTCTCTTTTTTCTTTCTCAAAGACATTTGATCTAAATGTTGAGTCGGAAAGAATGATCGTTGACAATTGACGACACAAAAGGTGATAGAAACCACAACCGTTGTGACCCGCAGGGGTCATGACAAAAAGTCTATCCAATCTATGTTAAGCTGTATCCTTTGTGATCAGTTTAACGAAATCAAATAAATCCAAACTCGTTCAAATTTGAACGGGATTCAAACATCTTTTTTTGAGAGTTTGATCCTGGCTCAGGATGAACGCTGGCGGCGTGTTTAAGGCATGCAAGTTGAGCGACGTGCTCGCTAACACATTCGTTGATAAGTAATTGTCACGAGTGTGTTAGTGAGTTACGAGCGGCAAACGGGTGAGTAACACACTGGTAACCTACCTTGAAGTCGGGGATAGCTCGCCGAAAGGCGGATTAATACCCGATGGACATGCGGGGGCATAAGCCATTCGCATGTAAAGATTCATTGCTTCAAGAGGGGCCTATGTCTGATTAGCTAGTTGGCGGGGTAATGGCCCACCAAGGCTCCGATCAGTAGCAGGCGTGAGAGCGCGACCTGCCTCACTGGGACTGAGACACTGCCCAGACTTCTACGGAAGGCTGCAGTCGAGAATCTTCCCCAATGGGCGAAAGCCTGAGGGAGCGACGCCGCGTGTAGGATGAAGGTCTTCGGATTGTAAACTACTTTTATATGGGACGAATTCGTGACGGTACCATATGAATAAGAGGTTGCTAACTCTGTGCCAGCAGCAGCGGTAATACAGAGACCTCAAGCGTTATCCGGATTTATTGGGCGTAAAGCGTCCGTAGGTGGCTTTTCAAGTCTGATGTTAAAGCTCAGAGCTTAACTCTGAATCAGCATTGGATACTGTAAAGCTCGAGAGTGGGAGAGGCAAACGGAATTGCGGGTGTAGTCGTAATAAGCGTTGATATCCGCAAGAACACCAAATGCGAAGGCAGTTTGCTATAACACTTCTGACACTGAGGGACTAAAGCGTGGGGAGCAAACAGGATTAGATACCCTGGTAGTCCACGCCCTAAACGAT
>CAZEDL010000011.1:0-35024 GCA_964510885.1 uncultured Gammaproteobacteria bacterium | reverse complement strand
TGTTGGTATCATGACAGAGTGGAGGGGAATGGCAAGATTGGGTGTGGGGATAAGTAAACATGTCCCCAAAAAAAGCTTGCTTCACCCCCGCAAATTACGTATGATGCCTGCGTATGTTGACCACTCGTGCCACCACCCACCGCGGACAGGCCACCCTCGAAGCCATCCTCGTAATCCCCTTTTTACTCCTGATTATATTTGGCATTTTTGTCTTTGGACAATGGTTTAATGCCACCCAAATAGTCACCGCCGCAGCCCGCGAAGGGGCGCGGGTCGGCGCCCAAACCCCCTATGGTATGAACGGTGAAAAAGAAGCCGCCATTGGTAATGCCGTATTTCAAAACATGAAAATACTGGATACGCGCCGCGATGTAGTCCGAGTGGAATGCCGATTCGACAAAGATGCGGCAGGCGGCGATTATCTGACCGTTGCTGTCACCTACTGCATACCGCTGCGATTTGCATGGTTTGAAAAAGAATACAGTTCACACGATACCAATACCTATGATTCAAAATGCACCGACAATAGCAACACAAAACTCCCCTTTACCGAAGCGACCGGCCAAGCGGTGGCTCGCATGGAAGCCAGTTTTGACGCAACGCGGGAATGCAGCAGTGTCTTTTATTAACGACGAACAGGGCGTAACGCTGGCACTGGTGGCAGTCTTGCTTATGGCGGCAGTTATTACGCTCGCATTTTTACTCGATGTGAGCGTGACATTGATAGAGCGGCAACGCCTGCAAAACGCCATAGAATTAGGCGTATCCGCCGGGGGCGGAATTATTGCCAAGGCTGCCCGCGCCGCCGATCTGACAAATTCAACCGAACGCGAACGGCTCCAAAGCGGCCCCTTGGCCGCCGAAGCCCGCGCCGCGACCCGAGAATATATAGAAAAAAATATTCGGCACTATACTATCTGGAATGATTTAGATATTGACACAATTGCCAAAATAACGTATCCGACAGAGGTAAATACCTGCTCGGCGAGTGCCGAAAGCCCTGACACCCTGCTCACTGCAGAAGCCACTATCCCCCATCATTTTACCTTTGGCGAACTTATAAAAAAAATGGGTGGCCCCGACACTATTTCACTCACCGCCGCCGCGACCTATCGCATAAAAATATGCCCCTAGCCATGTTCAAAAAACACACCTACTTTGAATTATTCTTCGCCGTCATCGCGGGACTCGTAGCTACCGGCCTCGTGCTGGTCTGGCTTCGATCCGCACGGCCCGGCGCGACACTCGTAGATGTCGTCGCACTATCTCACGATATTTCAGCCCCAACCAAGCTCGCGGTGAGCGACCTTACTATCATACAGATCCCGAAAGAAGCAGTCCCAAACGGCGCCTTTGCTTCTGTCGCCGAAGTGGTGGGCCAGGGTATTCCCGGCCCGGCAGTGGCTAAAAAAATCATCGTGCAAACCGATCTTATAACTCGCGACCCCTCATCTGATTCACTACTAGTGCCAGCCGGAAAAATCGGCTTGGTCATTCCGAGTGCTTGGTTATCCTCGCCCCTGCCCCGAGCCCGAAAAAACGACACCGTCACCATTCTTGGTGCATCCGTTGGTACCAATATAACACTCGGGAATCAGGGCGTCATCGTAAGCCGAGCCCCGATTCTTGATACGAGAGGTGAACGCGCAGGTGCGCCAGAGACTATTTTTATCGCCGTCACGCCAGCTACTGCCGGGGCACTCCTACAAGCCCGGGCCAACGGATTTGCACTCGCCGCCGTCATCGATGCGTCAGCCGCGCCTGCCCCCGCCACGACCACGCCAGCAGCCCCAAAACGTAAATAACCGATATGGAGCCGACCGTTCTCGCCGCCATCGAACAATTGCACGAACAACTTGTATCCCATCTTGAACGCACCGGCACGCGGCGCGAAGATTTATCGCGCGACCGGCTGCTTGAAATAATCAAGCAGCTCATTGCATCTACAAACGATCATCGCCTCGCCGATAAAAACCAACAATCAGCTGTCGCCGAACGACTCCTCAACAGTGTCGCCGGCCTCGGCCCGCTCGAAGCAGTTCTAACAGATCCCGACATTAGCGAAATCATGATTAACGGGCTCGAATCTACCTTTATCGAACGCCAGGGCCAGCTAACCAAAATTCCCCTGCACTTTATAAACGAACAAGAAATTTTGCGCATCATCAATCGCATTGTCGGCCCGGTCGGACGCCGCATTGATGAATCATCGCCGCTCGTAGACGCGCGCCTGCCTGATGGATCTCGCGTCAACGCCATTATTGCCCCGCTCTCTCGCATTGGCCCGGTGCTCACCATTCGCCGCTTCCCCTCGCACCCGCTCACGCTGCGCAATTTTATTGCCCGCGGCACCGCGACCGACGCCATGCTGTCATTCTTACAAGCCGCAGTCAACGCTCGGCTAAATATTTTAATTTCCGGCAGCACCGGCTCGGGTAAAACGACCACGCTTAATGCGCTTGGCAGCGAAATATCGGCATCGGAGAGGCTTATCACCATCGAAGATACCGCCGAGATGAAATTAACACACCCGCATCTTATTCGGCTGGAAGCGCGCGAAGCGAACACCGAAGGCCAAGGCGAAGTAACGATTCGAACACTCCTAAAAAACGCGTTACGCATGCGCCCGGATCGCATTATTGTAGGCGAAACCCGCGGCGGCGAAGCGCTCGACATGCTGCAAGCTATGAACACCGGCCACCAGGGATCACTCACCACCGTACACGCTAATTCGCCAGAAGAAGCGCTACTACGACTTGAAACCATGGCACTCATGGCCGACATCGAACTGCCACTGCCTGCCATTCGCGAACAGATAAAAAGCGCCATCCACCTAATCGTGCAGCAAGAACGTTTGCCAGGCGGAGAGCGCAAAATAGTAGCCATCAGCGAAGTCCAGCCGAGCCGCCACATGGGCGAACACTACGAGGTGATACCGCTCTTTATTTTTGACAAGCACACCCAAACATTCCGCGCCACCGGCCGCATACCAGCGCGCGAGCACCTATTTAATACGGCGAACGCAGTACTCAACCCCGCGTGGTTTATTGAAGCGTAATTATTGGTATGGAGGCACTAGCCAAACTCGCACACACCCATCCCATCCCATCTTTTATCCTTATTGGAGCCCTAATTTTTATTGCCGCTTTTTTTACCCTACTTACCATAGAGCAACTAATTATCAAAGGTTTAATCAAAAGCCACCGCCTGCGCTTACAACAAAAAGAAATAAAACGCCCAAATATTCCGTGGCCCGGGCTAGACGCAGAGCCACCGACCACCCTTGAAAAATGGTTTGGATGGGCCCGGCTCTATCGCTATGCACTGCTAACAAAACTCCAAAAACGGCGCTTGTTTATCGGTGTTAGCGCATTAGTATTGCTTTGTGCCATAGCGGGGCCATGGCCATTTGTAACCAGCATTATAATTATCTTCGCAGCTATCTTTTATATCAACCGCCGGGCCCGCCTAAACCAAAAAAAGGCAGCAACCCAACTCCCCGATGCGCTCCAAAGTTTGGCTGATACCCTCCGTTCCGGATTATCACTCCCTCAGGGCATCGCCTTTATTGCGAGCGAATTAGATGCGCCCTCGCAGCAAATATTTGACGCCCTGGTACGAGCCGAAGCGCTTAATATAGATTTTTCCGAAGCATTACACCGTGTCTCGCGCCACCTCAGTTCAACAGACTGGACAACCGTCGCCGAAATCATGTCCGCCCAACAAAAAATCGGCGGCCCGCTGTCAGCACTGCTCGAAGAAACGATCAAAACCTTGCGCTCTAAATTAAACACCGAAGCGGAAATAAAAAGCTTGACTGCTGCCGGCCGCATGAGTGGATTTTTAATCGGCGGCTTAGTGCCGCTTATTCTGGTGGTGTTTTTCTTGTTCAGCCCGAGCTATTTGAGCATCCTGTTTACCACCGCGCTTGGCCGCATATTTTTTATGCTGGCAATGATACTTGAAATAGTCGGCTTCATTTGGATTAAAAAAGTCACCACTATCACCTACTAGCCAGACGATATGGCAACACAGCAATTACTACCCCCTATCATCATTGCCTTGGCTGGATTAGCCACCGGCGCGCTGGCCCTAGCGAGCGTCAGTGCCTTTGAATCCGGGCTTGAGCGCCTGATTATGTTTATCCGCCGGTATCATGAATGGCTGCCGCATGTACCCGTAAACCCGCTAACATTGCTTACCACCAGCCGCGCGCGCATCGAGCGATTGGGAGCCGCGGCCGAACAAACCACTAATTTTAGCTACCCGCTAGTGCTTAGATACAAAGAAATCAGTTTTTGGCTACTACTTCCTATTATCTACCTGCTCGCGCAGCGCGCACCCACCGAACAGGTGATTATCTTTTCCGGACTTGGCATTACGCTCGCCTGGTCGTGGCCCGAGCTGTATCTAAAAAGAACTGCCGCCCGTATCAAGGCCGAACTCGAACGCACCCTCACTCATATTATTGATCTACTGCGCCTATACGTTTCGGCCGGTCTCAATCTCGAAAATGCGCTCCGCAAGGTAAGCGAACAAACCGCCGGATTTTGGGGGCCGCATCTCAGGCGCATTATCTATCGCCTGGATGTCGGCCGTGATTTTGATCAGGCATTGGCTGATTCCGCCGCACAAATTACCCTGCCGGACTTCAACCGCTTTCTTGCATCGCTTAGACAAGCACGCGTACTGGGGGCGTCGCTTGGCAACACTCTAAGCGTCCAATCATACTTACTGCGCGCCCGTCGCCGCCAACAAGCCGAAACTCGCGCCCGCGAAGCCTCCGTAAAAATTGCACTACCGCTTGTGCTGTGTATTTTCCCAGCCCTGCTTATCATTTATTTATTACCGGCAATCCTGCGATTGCTCCAAACCCTATGACCGAGCAGAGTTTAACCACCCTCGTACTATGTATCGTCATGGGCACAGCCATCTACACCGACATCCGCGAGCGAAAAATATACAACAACCTCACCTTGCCGCTGTGCGTAATCGGTCTATTTTTTGGATTAACGTGGGGCGGATTTACAGGATTTTACGATCATCTGCTCGGCTTATTGATAGCGGGCGGTGCATGGTTCTTTTTTTGGAACCTCGGCATTATGGGAGGTGGTGACCAAAAACTCATGATGGCAGCCGGAGCCTGGCTCGGCCGGGACCATGCAATTCTTTTAATTTTTCTAGTCGCCTTTCTTGGCGGCCTGCAGTCACTTGTTTGGATAGCCGCTGAAATTATAAATAACAAAAACCAGCGCAGTAAACAGGAAATCTTTAAAAAAACAAAAATTCCATACAGCCTCGCCATTGGTGCTGGGGCGGTAATCCTTGCTCTTGCCAACGAATTTGAAGCCATACCAAGCAGTATAATCGACATATTACATCAATTTGTATGACGACCATACCACTGCGCTGCATCACCGCTCGATCCTGGTGGCAACGAACCCGCGGCCTAGTAGGCAAACCCTCATGGCCACCAGAGCAAGGATTTGCAATTCCGGACTGCCGCTCTATCCATACCTTTGGCATGCGTTTTGCCATAGATGTCTTATGGATCAACGATCAATCCATAGTTGTAGCAATTTCAAAACAAGTAAAACCCTGGCAATTACGCTTCGGCCCGATAGGAACAAAAGCCTGCATCGAATTGGCAAGTGGAGAAATTGATCGCCTTGGCATCACCAATGGAATACACATTTTTTACCCACTTTTGTAATTTGACAACGCCAAGCACGTGTGACAATCTACTAACAGTGATATTTATTTTTAACGCATAGATATGCTATCACGCTATCTCAAAGATGAATCAGGACAGGCTTTGTCTGAATACGGCTTACTTATCGCCGTTATTGGTGTAGCCATCGTAGGGCTCTTGGTCGCCTTCCGCAAAGAAATCGGCGACGCGTTTACGAACGCCACCAAAGAATTACATACCGCCAACAACCCAACCTAACCACTACTTAAAAACTCTCGCCGACAAGCGAGAGTTTTTTAATTTACTTCTAAAAAAGCTCACACCCTTAGTCCGTCCAAAATAGCTACCACGCGTTCTGGCTTAGCCCGCGGCAACAGCGTGTGCAACCGAGCCCCCAACGCTTCGGCCTCGGCTGGGTTTTGCAGTAAAAACTTAACGTCTTGCGCCAGCTTCAGTCCGCTATCCACCTGTTCATCAAGAGTGATCACCCCCTGCCGATCCGCAAACCAGGCAGCATTATCTTCTTGATGCGTCTTTGGCATCGGCACCAAAATCGTTGGTTTAGACAATGACGCCACCTCGGTAATAGTGCCAAACCCAGCCCGGGCGATCACAACATCAGCCAGCGCATAAGCAAGCTTCATCTCGGTCGTAAAAAATTCATAAATATGATAATTGGGAAATACCGCCGCCGTGCGTTCCGATAGCTCATGCGAACGTTCCTTGCCAATCAAGTGAATCACATGAAAATCAGGCGGCCAGTTGGGTAGAGCTGCGGCTACGAGCCCGTTGATAGTATTTGAGCCCGTTCCGCCGCCAAGTGCAAAAATAACTTTTGCCCCTTCAGGGATAGCAAAAAACTGACGCGCTTCTTCAAGATTAGCCCCCGATAAATCACGCGACGGATTACCGAGCCATTCTGATTTACGTTTTGGTAGCATAGCTAAATTTTCTTGGAGGGCAGTCGTAACTTTTCGAGCCACTGGAAACATTAAGCGATTAGCCAAACCGACTTTAAGGTCCTGTTGGTGCACCCAGGTCGGGATACCGAGAAATGACGCCGCATAATGGAGGGGCACACTAATAAATCCACCGGCTGAAATAAGCAAGGCCGGCTTTTGTTCCCACAAAATTATCAAACTATGGAACCAAGCAATCACAATCCGAACCAGATCAATCAGATTCCAAAACGACAAATAACGGCGCCATTTGCCGCCGCCAACCGATATAAAAGATAATCCGACTGCTTCAACTACCTCTCTTTCAGGTCCATTTTTGGTTCCGACCCACACAAACTCAGCCTCAGGATGAACCGCTTTATACATTTCAACTACGGCGAGTAGTGGCACTACCGGGCCAAGCGTACCGCCACCCGAGAGAATAATTTTCATAAACACGGATTACACTGATTAAGTTGGATTACACTAATTGGGACGCGGTTAATTTTGGTTGAATCAAAAATCCGTGTAATCTCAATCACCCTCCGTGTAATCTGTGTCTTAATAATCCCGAAGTTTTTGAATGATGTCTGATTCCTGAATCCGCTCCAGCGCCTTAGCTTCAATCTGACGGATACGTTCACGGGTGACGCCAAATTCCTGGCCCACTTCTTCGAGAGTATGAGTGACACCGTCCGCCAAACCAAACCGCATTTCGAGAATTTTCTGTTCGCGCGGCACCAAATCTTTGATAGCCGACTGCACATAATCGCGCAAAATTTGCAGCGCCGCAGCCCTGTCAGGCGAGACATTTTTAACATCTTCAATAAAGTCGCTGAGCTGGGTATCATCATCCTCATCACCCACCGACACTTCAAGCGACACCATGTCTTGAGAAATTTTGATAATATGCTGAATTTTTTCTACCTCTTCACCCATTTCAGCCGCTAATTCTTCAACCGTTGGGTCACGCCCTAAATCCTGCAATAATCGACGGCGCACTTGCTGGAAGCGGTTAATCGTTTCTACCATATGCACCGGAATACGAATCGTGCGAGACTGATCAGCGAGCGCACGAGTAATAGCCTGGCGAATCCACCACGTAGCATAGGTAGAAAATTTGTATCCTTTACGATAATCAAATTTCTTTACCGCGCGGAACAAACCAATATTTCCTTCTTGGATTAAATCAAGCAAAGACAAACTCTTGCCGACAAATTTCTTGGCGATGGATACCACTAAACGCAGGTTAGCTTCGATCAGTTTACGTTCCGCGGCTTTATCACCCCGCTCTTTGCGCTTAGCGAGCGAGACTTCATCTTCGCCTTTCAACAGCGGAATCTTGCCGATTTCGCGCAAATACATCTGGATCGAATCCGAAGAAATTTGCCCGAGGTCGAACGGGGTTTCCATATCGGGCTGAGCTCCCTGGAACTGCTTCAGGATACCTTTATGTTCTTCACGCCCACCAAGCAGTGATGTGGCCGGCTCAACGACTGCCACCCCATTACGATCTGCCAAATCCAAAAAACCTTCATACAGATCAAGGTAATATTCCGGATGCGTCAACACCCGCCCAAGTTCAATTTCGGTAATAAATCCACGATTGCGGCCTTTGGCTAAAAGTTCCCAAATTTGTTCGGCGGTAGGCTCGATGGGGGGCGGCTCAACCGGGGCCACTGGACGCGCCGGTTTAACCACATTTCTTTTAACACTCTTCAGCAGCAAATTTTTGGTTTTGGGCTTAACTCGTACAGAATTCTTTTTAACGGGTTTTGATTTCTTGACCACTTTTTTCTTAGGGGCGACAGTCCGCGTTTTCTTAGGCGCGAGCGCGCGGTTACGGGCTGTCTTATTTTTCTTGAGTTTAGGGCTCATGATACGAAAAATAAATAGACAATAGCGAGCAGACATGATCTGCTTGCTACCATCTAATTAATTATTTCAAAGCTTGAAGGGCATCTATAAAACCGGCCACCGCGGTGCGATCACCGGCGCGTTCAGCGGCCATCAATCCATCCGTTAATTTTTTCCGTTCCTGCTTCAGCCACTCGGTACTCACTTGGCGAATTAACCCAAGTACTTCAGCGCGCGCCTTGATCTGATCATGATCAGGATACAACAGATCCGCCTTAAGAAGGAGCTGATTTATCGCCGCTTGCACCGCTGGCTCAAAAGACACCGGTTCAGAATTAGCGCTAGTATACTGCGTTGTCCACACTTCGTAAAGCCCTTGCCAGGGCGAGTGCAAGAAATAGTCCGGACGCAGCTGCGAACTAATACCCGGATAGAGGTCTTTATATTTCAAAAGTAGTGCCAACAAAGCCTCAAGCAGCAGCGTGTACCGGCCAACCGGCTCAGCGGCAATGGCCTTTTTCGGAGCCGCAGCCGGTTTTGGCACTCCTGCTCCTGGCGTACGAAACTGGCCCGGGGTCATGTTCACCATAGCCTTAAATTCTTCGCGCAGCACGGCCGGCTCTACATCCAGACGCCGCCCCAATTCTTTTAGCCAATAATCCCGCTCGATCGGGAAAGAAATCGCAGCAATGCGAACAAGGAGCGTAGCTGCAGCTTGGCGACGCTCAGTCGGGCTAAGCCCACTGGCAATGGGCGGCAACGTGGTGGCAAAATACCACTCCATTACTTCCTGAGCCTGCGTGACCGCTCTAAACCAAGCAGCTGGATCCTTTTGCAACACTTCAGCGGCATCCTTGCCGATTTCAGGGGCCAGCTGAATTACTTTCACATTCAGGCCGGCTGCCAGCGCATTATCTATCCCGCGCTTATCAGCAGCCAGGCCCGCCGCATCAGCATCAAACGAAATCAAAATAGTATTGGTATACCGCTTAATCAATTTCACCTGTTCGGGCGTCAGCGCCGTACCACTCGCCGCCACCACATTTTTCATGCCGGCCTGGTGGCAACTGATTACATCCATTTGGCCTTCAACAACAATCACCTGGTTAGCAGTCTTGATAGCCGTCTTAGCCTGGTTCAACCCATACAACACCCGCGATTTGTCGTAGACCGCCGTCTGTGGCGTATTTACATACTTCCCCCCAGACCGCTCGGTCTCTACCAATACGCGCCCCGTAAAACCGACAATGCCCCCATGAACATCTGATATCGGAAACATAATCCGCCCCCGAAACCGGTCATAGTACCCTTTACCAGCTGGTGCCCCTTCACGCTGTATAGTGAGCCCGCTAGCGATCAGGTCGTTAATGGCACAGCCTTTTTTTAATAAATACTTGGTTAATAAATCCCATTGATCTGGAATAAACCCAATCTGCCAGGCAAGGAGTGTATCTTTTGTTAGGCCACGCTTAGTCAAATAAGCCCGCGCCGGCTCGCTCACCGGCAGCTGCATCAAGACATGGTGAAAAAACCTGGCCGCTGCTTGATTAATGGCGAGGAGCCGCGTCCGCTGACTGCTCTGCTCTGTGGCAGCCGCATAGCTCTCCAGTTTCACGCCGGCCCGGGCAGCCAAAAGTTTAAGCGCTTCTGGGAAATCCATCCCCTCGATTTCTTGGATAAACGAAAAAATATCTCCGCCCTTGCCACACCCAAAGCAATGCCAAATCTGCTTTTCCTGGTGCACCATGAACGACGGTGATTTTTCATTATGAAACGGGCACGGGGCTTTCCAGTTAGCACCTGCCTTTTTGAGCGGCAGATATTCTTGAATCAACTGGACAATATCCACCCGGTCTTTAATTGTCTGGGTATCAGCCATATATCAACATTTTGATAGCATTAACTATCCTAACAGAACGCGATAAAATTACCAGCCTACGACATCAATATCCAGCTGTAGTGTTTTAACTAAAAAAATGCACCAATTTTTTAATATGTTCACCGGCTTATTTTTATTGACAAAAAGCTTATTTTTGGCTATAGCATAAACAAATTAGCAGCCATACGCTGCCCACAAAGGAGAAGTGATGAAACTTGCACAGATCAGCCTCGGTATCATCCTAGCCGTTACGTTATACGGGTGTAACGACGGCACCGACGTCTGCACGAACCCATCACTCTTACCCGCCGGCCAAAATAGCGGAATACCGACAGAATTCGGCAACCACTATATTTTCGCCCAGCGACAGGGCGAGTATATTATTGCCGGAGGCGGTAGTATAATCCAAATATTTGAGTGGCACAGCGGTATTTTGAGCCAAGGAAAGGTGAAGCACACTGTCAACGGCACCATCACTGGACTCGCCGCAGCCGGCCAAGACAGCATAGACATATTAGTCACATACCGTGGCCAGCCCGACGATCCCGTAGAAGCAGAAGAGATCCAACTCTTTTCCTTCACAAACGGCAGCATCAAACAAATCTCCGAGGCATCGGCCTCACTCGGGGCAAAAATCTTCCCCGTGTCACCGACACAGCTCGCCATGATTATACCTGTGACCGGCAACCAGAACGGTCATGCCCTGGCGATAATAAACGGCGGATTCACTCCACCGTTCGAAACATACCTATATATCTCAGGGCAAACCCACCGGAATATCATCCGCGACGCACAACTAGGGCCAGAACGGTTCTTGATGCTCGGTTCAATGGATTATTCGGGGAACGCTACGACAGATGAAGCACTAACCCTATTCATCCACGAGCGTAAAAAAAACGAGCAGCTCCAGATACGGGTCAACCCGCAAAAATGCGCCGCGGGCAACGAGCCCTGTGCAGCAGAGCCAGTCAAAGGGGTGCGCGGCCACAAAATCATGGTGACTGATGACGGACGGCGAATTATCTTTGCCTGGGAAGATAGCCGAGAACCAAAACTCCGCTTTTCACAGGTAACGCAAAATCCAGATGGCACCTGGCCGATTACAGCCGTACCGATAGCGGTAAACATGTCCGCCCAAGAAAACGCGCCTGAAAGGTTCGGAACCAACTCCGCTGTTACTATCTCGGCTGCCGGGGAGATCCGAATAGCGCACCTGAACGGCACAAAAACGCGCGTACGATACAGTACGATCTTTCAACCAGAAAATAGCGAGGACTGGAACCTTTCGTTCTTCTTGCGCGAAGTTCCAGCCCCAGCACAGCTGACCGACCTGAAAATCGTGGACCTTGGCGACTATTCGGTCCTGTTTGTTTCAGGTATGGCAGAAACGCGCGCTTATGCATTTCAGCACTGGAGCCGATGCCCTTAGCGTGCGGTAAACAACTCATCAACAGCCGCGGGCAGAAGAGAGGATCTGCAACCGCCCTCTCCCTGTCTGAATTTTGGACGCTTAACTAGTGTAAAAAATTTGGAGGAAGGGAGAGAATACAACAGGCACCAAATAAGGTGCCTGTTGTATTATAACTTAGCAAATTCCACTACTTACGATATTGTTTCTTTCCACCAATATAAAAAAATATTTAAAAACAGATGAATTTTTTGCAGCTATATTTTTTCCCAATCTTGCACCGTCTTTAAATGCTCATCCTTAATCTTCATCAAATACTCTTTGGCCGGCTGATACTCATTCGGAATCACGCCGTCAAGAATTGCTTCTTCAATCGCTTCTTTGATCTTGCCCACCGTCGGCCCAGGCTTAAGGCCACACAGCTCCATAATTTCTTCACCACGCACCGGCGATTGGAACGCCCGCAGCTTATCTTTTTCAATCACTTCAGCCGTCCGCGTTTCGAGCCAATCATAATTCTTCAACCGTTTTTCTTTTTTATACGGATTGCCGGTGGTAATATCGCTCCGGCCCAAAATTAATAGGTCATCAATTTCTTCGCCAAGCGTCACAATCAAACGCCTGACGGCAGAATCGCTCACCCCATCATCCATCAGTGCAATCGGCTGCATATGCCAGCGCACTAATTTCGCCAGATAATCCGTATGTTCTTTAGATAATTTAAGCCGCTTCGCAATCCCAAATACCATTTTTCGCCCCACATGTTCATGCGCATGAAACGACCATCCCACCCGCGGCAAAAACCGCTTGGTGGCCGGCTTGCCAATATCGTGGAATAATCCCGCCAGCCGGAGCCAGGGATTTTTGGATCTGAGGGCAATATTATCCACTACCTTAAAGCTATGCACCAAATTATTCTTATGCTGCTGCCCAAAAATCTCGTCGACACCATCGAGCGCCGAAATCTCGGGCAGAACGACATCCATTAATTTAGTTTGAAACATCAAAATCAAGCCGACTGACGGCTCCTCGGTACTCATTAATTTAATCAATTCTTCCTGCACCCGTTCCCCAGAAATAATACTCATGCGCTGCCGATTAGCATGAATCGCTGCAAGTGTCCGTGGTTCAATCGCAAACCTAAGCTGCGCCGCAAAGCGCACCGCGCGGAGCATCCGGAGCGGATCATCGCTAAACGTGGTGTCTGGATCAAGCGGCGTACGCAGAACTTTCTCCGCAAGATCTGCCTGGCCCCGGAACGGATCAATAATACTAGCCATTATTTTATCGCGCGTCGGCGCTGTCCGGCCGCCATACACGGTGACGGGCACCGCCATGGCATTCACCGTAAAATCACGCCGGGATAAATCCTGCTCTAGGGTAGCCGGCGCCACGGCGGGCTTACGTGACTCAGCTCGGTAACTTTCACTGCGCGCTCCGGCAAATTCAAGCACCACCGTTTCATCGCCTTCAGTCGCGGTCAAAATATACCGCGCGGTGTCAAAATCCGGAAATTCCACCAAGCTCCCCGTCTGCTTCATAGCCTCATCAAATACTTTGGCAAATGCCACCCCACTGCCTTCAACCACAAAATCATAATCAGTGCGCACCGGCACGCCAAGCAGCAAATCACGCACAAAACCGCCGACCAGGTATGTCGGAATTTTTTCTTTTTTAGCTACTGCAGCAATTTTTTTGAGTATCTGATCGAATGAAAGCATGGGTCGTAAGTGATGAATCTGGAATTTAGAATTTTGAATCTGGTGGCGTGTACTGCTTACTCCCTATTCTAAATTCCAGATTCTAACTTCTAAATTCGTTTACTAATCCCCGTCCGCTTCTGCGCCGTCTCTTCACTAATCCAACCATTCTTCACGAGCGCCTTGAGTGAATTTTCCCACGTTACCATCCCCTCTTTGGCTCCAGTCTGAATCGATGATTTGAACTGACTAGTATTATTCTCGCGGATCAAATTGGCCACAGGCGGCGTATTCACCAAAATCTCGCGCCCGTTCTCGGCTCTGCCAGCTGAATTAATACCTGTTTTTGCTGGAATCCGTCAAATACACCCTCAACGCGCTCAATCGCCTCAGTAAAGCGGTATGTACGGTAGGAAATACTAAATAACCCATTTCTGTCGTTGTGAACACTGTGGCAACCGCCACTAGGTTCTATATCTCACTAACCAAACACATTCGGATCTTGGCGAAGCACACACTTAAGTACCTCAACAAATGACTTGCTAACTGTATTATTTTTCTGCTTGATCAAGATTTTTACAGTCAATTTAAATCTAAAAACTTGGTTAAACTGACTCCGCCTAAAGAACCATTGGATTCGCCTAATTAAGAAAAGCAGCTAACATCTGATTCTAATTTCTATTTCTAACATCTTAACATAGAAAAAAGCCCCTGAACAGACATTTTTCAACTTAAAATTCTTGACAAATCTATAATCATCAAGTATCTTCATGGGTCGAGTAAATTATACATTTACCGACCCAAAGCCTAAATCGTGTGGGTACATACTCACCCGTTTTGCTTTAATCCTTTTTCTAACAGAAAAAGCAATCGAGTTCATTTACAAGTGTGAGAAAATACCTTGGTAGTATCATGGGAATAAGCCTGTTTTCAAGATACTGCCAAGGAGTGAATCGGGAATGATTTAGCCGAATGGCTTTTTCAATATGGAGCGGGCCATTGGCTACCGCCTCATCAAAGGCGACTACAGCCAGCCTGACACCGTCCGGCCGGAGCCCACCGACCACCTGACCGGCATCCACTAGCCGGTCCCACTCACACCCACCTACGAACTCGATCCGGCGGCGGCGCAGGCTGCCCCGGGTCCCAATAATCGAACGAATTTTTCGCTCGATTTCAGGATAAAAAATCCTTACTTATTTCAGTAAGGATTTTTTATTTAACTGTAAAGTCTTCACAAAATCCCATAATTGTCACCCTGAACGGGGCGAATGATCCCCTTGTCAGAGAACTGCGGCTGTGGTACTATCCGCTCACTAAATCGGGTTGTAGCTCAGTTGGCTAGAGCGCGTGGTTCGGGACCACGAGGCCGCAGGTTCAAGTCCTGTCAGCCCGACTAATATAAAAAATTCCTATTATTTATAGGAATTTTTTATATTTCACATCCGAGCTCACGCCGAATAACAATAATTGCTATGCCGCGTGAGCGGCTCGAATATGATTCATTTGAGCCCTGCCGGTCGCTTTCGCATCCGAGCCGCTCAAAAATTAAAAACACTACTTTCGGAACTTCTCCTTCGGCACCCCTCTCAAACCAGACACCAGCCCCACCGTGCTCATCAGCCACAAAATGTAGTAGCTGATATCGATTTCCCACCAGAAGAAGCCCTGGCGGGCCGACGCCATGTAGTGATGGTGGTTGTTGTGCCAGCCTTCGCCGAGCGTCAGGATGGCGAGCCACCAGTTGTTGCGACTCTGATCTGAAGTATCGTAGCGGCGTGACCCATACACATGGGCCAGACTGTTAATGGCGAACGTGCCGTGCCAGAGCGCCACCGTCGACCAGCAAAAGCTGACGATCAGCCCCTGCCAGCCAAGCGCCACGCTGCACAGAGACGCCAACATAGCCGGAGCTACCCAGTGGTAGTCGCCGATCCAGCGCAGCTCCGGATAGGCATTGAAGTCGCGAATCCGGCCATAGTCAGTGGCGCTATTTTCTTTTTTTTGAAACCAGCCGATATGTGACTGGTAGAAGCCCCACATAACCGGCGAGTGGGGGTCTTGCGGCGTGTCGGAGTGCTTGTGGTGGCCGCGGTGGTGCGCGGCCCACCAGAGCGGCCCACGCTGCACCGCAGTGGTGCCCAAAATAGCCATCACCGTCTGTAGCCACCGCGGCATTTTATAGCTGCGGTGAGAAAAATACCGATGATAGACACCGGTGATGAGAAACATGCGGACAAAGTACAGTCCCGCAGCTAGGGCTACCGCTCGCCCGCTTACCCCTGTCCATATCACAGCCAGGCAGGCGATATGGATCTGCCAAAAAATATGGCGATTCAAAATTTGCTCTACGCGATTCACGGCACTCATTTTTTCCATCGTGTGTCCTCCTCTTTTATAGACAAATTAGCATTGTGGCTATATAAAAGTCAATGCATACTGCATATTTTGAATTCTAAATCGACCACCCTAAGCGACCTTTCGCTAAAACACAGCCGGGACCATCACAACAAAGTAAGACCAGGTGGCTCATTCAGAAAAAATTATTGACCGTTCAAATAAAAATTGCTACTATCGGTGGGCTTAACGGGCTGTAGCGAAGTTGGCTATCGCGCCTGCATGGGGTGCAGGAGATCGCAGGTTCAAGTCCTGTCAGCCCGACGGATCAAAAAAACAGCGGCTTTCCGCTGTTTTTTATATTCATTATTTCTTACCTAACCGTCGCTGCAACTTCCGTCTAAAGCGCCACTCATTAATATAATTCGCCAAAATCACTGTCAGCCCTGCCACAATCGATTCGGTAGAGCCCACCGCTGCCAAGACAAACCCGTTGTGCATCACGCCAGTCAGCGCCGCTATCATACCCATAATTGGTGCCATCGACGCCCCGATCAATAACCCTAAACGCGCCGGATTAGTAAAATCTTGCACCAACGCCAGCTTAAACAAGCTACGGCCATTCCCCCGTAATTTTTCTTCAGCCTGAAGTTTTTCCGCTCCCCGCTTATACAAAAAGATTGACTGGATCGCCGTGGTCAAAGACAACGCCACTGCCGACAAGCCGAATACCACACCAGCCAGCGCCGTATGACCAGTCTCCAGCAAATGCTCCACTTGAAACGCTCCAAACGTAGCCAGCGCAAACACTGGAATCAAAATAATCGACCGGCGCGCCAGCACCTTCCACCCAAATCCCGAGCCGCGCAGCGCCGTCATCTCGGCCGCTTCGCCAAGCAGGTCATCCGCCGAGGCCGCAAACACTTTGCCAATCCCCGAGGCATACTTCTCAAGCACATGGGCAATCGGACCAACAATAAACAAAATTTTAATAATCGCCTGGGCAATCTCCGTGCGTTCGTGGGCATTATCCGAAATAATCCGAAACACCGAATAATCCACTGACAACGGATAAATAATTTCGGTCAGCTCAGTCATCAGGCGTTGTTCTTCCGGCTTAATGCCGATATTTTCTTCGTCAATCAGCACCAATCGCTTAAAACGTAGTCTATCGCGCAAAATAGTTTCGATGGCTTTTGGTAAATTTTCACCATATTGAATAGCGCGCTGCGAATCAGCTTCGGTAAAAACTGGCATATGCTTATTCAACAGCAATTCTGGCAGCCACGTTATAATATAATTTCCTTGGCTATGCACGCTGATAGTATGCACCGCTTTCAAAATGTTATCTGGGGTTTTCAAAACCGTACGCACGCCAATAGCTTTGCCAGTGTCTAAAATTGTTCTGATTCTATCTTTATACTCAGGATAGCGGTTGAATATAAATTGGATTTCAATTGGAAGTTCCTGCTCAAAGTCACACTCTTCAGGGAGCGATACTACGTCGATTTTATAGGTTCCGACCGGAGAGGTCGATTTTTTTCGATCGCCAAATAATTTCATAAGGAATGATTTTAATTGCTAGGGCTGAGCAAAGAGAAAATTTATTTTCTCTTTCAAAGCCCGACGCAATTTCAAGTGTTGCCATGGCAACACTTACAATTCGATACTAGTAAAATCCCCCACCACGAGGCGATGAAACTCACCTTGGTGATGCGCCCGGATAGTGGCCTGCTTGCCAATAATTCCTTCTTTGACCATGAGTGGGTAATCAATGGTAACGCCATCGAACACAATCGAATCTACCACCGTAGCTTGCTTGATCAGGCAATTCTTGCCAATCGTGGTAAAGGCCCCAATAGTACAATTTTCAAGCTCGCTCCCGTCCCCAATAATAGACGGCCCCTGCAGAGTTACATTCTGCCCAATCCGAACCCCTGCCCCGAGCTGAACATTCTGTGGCACTGCTCCGGGCAGAGTCGCCTCAGCCGCCGGGCTAACCCCTTGCTCCAGGAGTAAATGATTAAGCGCCACCAAATCCTGCGGCGTACCCGTATCTTTCCACCACCCGGTGATCTCTTCGTACCCCACCCGGCGGCCCTGCTTTAGCAAATACGAATGAATGCTCGAAATTTCATATTCGCCGCGAGCAGACTTTTCAATATGATCAAAGGCCTCAAAAAAATGACTGTTGTAAAGATAAATTCCCGTCACCGCATAATTACTCGGCGGATTAGCCGGTTTTTCAAGCACATCAACTAATTCTTTATTGGCGCCAAATACCGGCACACCGAACCGCTTGGCATCCGGCACTTCAGCGAGTGCCAACAGACAATCTAAATTCTCCGTTTCAAATTTATTAAATAGCGGTGTCAGGCTTCCAAGCACCACATTATCCGACAAATAAAACATGAAGGGGTCTTTCCCGATGAACGGCTCCGCACACTTCACTACATGGGCAATCCCCTGCGGCCCGCCCGTTTGTTCAAAATAGGTAATCGAAATTCCCCAGCGGCTGCCGTCGCCCACCACCTGTTGCACCTGGTCTTCACCCGGATTAACATTAATAAAAATCTCTGTAATACCAGCAGCTACGGCTTTATCGATGGCATAAAAAATCATCGGCTGCCGGCCGAGTGGTATCAGATGCTTGTTAAGTGTAGTAGTAATGGGCCTTAGGCGCGTAGCGCGTCCACCACCGGTCAAAATTGCTTTTTTAATCATACATTCTTATTTTCAAATGGCACCAAACTTGTCATCCTGATCCGCCCAGGACGGAGAAGGATCTTCACAGTCAACTTTCGGCGATTCAACTTATAAAATTTTTCTAACTAATTTCCAATAAATCGCCAATAGCGGATTAGCAATCTTAGTAACAAGCACCTGCTGAGTAAGGATGTTTTCAAACTTGATCACAGCAGTTGCATCATGGAGGAGCACTCTGTCAGACACCGTACGTGCTGCCTGCACTGCCCGGCGCTTTTTTAACCATACACTCCAATGGCCGATTTTAAGCCAATACCAGTATACTCGCAATTTTTGCTTTAGCCAACCACCACGCCAGGCGATGAGCAGCATTCCAGCTTCAACCGCCAAAAGAGCCGGTAGGAGTAGTGCAATCGTACCAGAGCGATAATACATTAGAATCACCGCCTGTCGATTGCGCTCCATGAGATAAAATTTTTCCGCATTCCGGGCAAAGGCATACTCATGATAAAACACCGAAGCCGGAGTGAGTGCCACCCGGAGCCCCCGACTTTTTAAACGCAGCGAATACTCTAGATCTTCATGATAGGCAAATAAATCTTCATCGAGAAGACCATGTTTATTAAGGACATGAGCTGAGAGTAACAAACCAGCCCCGCTCGCATAGCCAATCTGCTCGGGAAACGAAGTGTGCCCTAGATCTCTAGGCGGCCGCAAGGCGCGGAAGTGTCCACAGTATCCAAATCCTAAAAAATGCAAGCAATTACCGGCACTATTTATCCGATCAGTCTCTGGATATAACATTATCAGCGATTGGGCCGCGCCGATAGCAGGGTCATTGTCGAGCGTGCTGACGATCGGTTCAAGGCACCCGGGAGCCATGAACCCATCTTGATTATGCAGGTAAATATAGTCAAAACCCGCTGCCAAGGCCGCCTTGATTCCCACATTATTACCACCGGAAAATCCCCGATTCTGAGGTTGTGGCAGCACTGTTACCGCTGGCAAATCCGATCGACGTGCCAATTCCGCCTGAATGCAAGCTATCCCCGAACCGCCCACCGGGTGCGGATTGTCTACAATAAATAATCCGAGTCGTTCACGCGGATAGGTAAGCTTGGCAATAGCATCCAAAGCCCGCCCAATAAAAGGCTGACTCTGAAACGACAGATAAATAATGGCGACTTTAGGAAAGCGGTCCATAGTGATGATGGGTTCCTCGCCACTTCCACATATACTTAAGCCAACTCAGGGCATGGATACGCGCGAGTCGATTGGTCAGAAGCGGCTTAATCACACCCGGCACCTTGGCTGATTCGCGGGTATGGCGATGCTTAATCACCACATCATGCACATAATATACGGGCCACCCTTTATTCCACATCGTGCGACACCAGTCGCAATCTTCCATATACATGAAGTAGCGCTTGTCGAACCAGCCGATCTCTTGCACCACTTCATGCCGCACCAGCATGGCGGCCCCAAGCACCCAATCCACCGGCCGGGTCTCATTGTGGTCAAAATCAGTCATCAATAGGCGATCCGTATAGCGCTTCACCCATTTAAATTTATTATCCCAATTAATCTGTTTTAATGGCTTGATGAGAAGCGACCGGAAATCAAAGCGAAAACAAGCGCGTTGCAAACTGCCGTCCATACCGATGAGCTTAGGCCCCACGCAGCCGATGCGCGGATGTGCATCCATAAACGCAATCAAGCGATCGATTGTTTTGCCCTGTTCGGGAATCAGTGTATCGCGGTTAAGCGCGAAATAATACCGAGCCGGCGTAGCCATGAAGCCAGCGGCGTTGCCCTGCCCAAACCCAATATTGCCGCCCGTGTTAATGTATTTTACCTGCGGAAATTTCTGATACAAATCTTTCCCAATCGCATCCTCGTTATTTGAATTATCCGCTACCGTAATTTGGATATCATAAATCGTCCCGGCCACATCTTTCAGCACCGAGTCGATCGCCTGCAAAATATCCGCTTTGCAGAAATAGTTGAGGAAAACAATGTTGAGGTCTTTCATGATAAAAATGATGGTCATCCCAAACCCAAAGGGGTTCCTTTGAAACGAGGCCTCGCGTGGGGTGAGGAACTCCCCCCGATTTAGATCCTAGGCAGAACAAGGGAATCCTTCACTAAGTCCCGATGCGAATCGTGACTCCGTTCAGGATGACAAGTATTAACCCCACCACCTCCTAATTTGTGCCCATTTAATCTTCCTTAATTCTTTATTTTTTATTCTCACTTTCTGCATTCGTTTGCGCACCATCCATAACTCTTTCCACGCTCCGAGCACTCTGCGATTGAATACTAAAAAATACACCAACTTTTTCAGTTCATACCACAAAATCCACGGAAAATCAAGTAGGAAGTTCTGCCCATATTCATTTTTATAAAGGGTTGCCAAGTGGTTCTTATAACTATAGTACTGGATAAAAAATGACTGTGACTGCTTATTTTTTATCCCCGCTCGATCGCTAAGATCGGCCCCACCAGCCGCCGACCGGTCATGATAGGCAACAGCCTCCGGAACCACAAAACTTCTAAAACCAGCACTGTATAAACGCCAGGCCAAATCAACATCTTCTTTATACGAATGATAGCTTTCATCAAACACCGTTCCATCGGAAAAAGCTACTGTCTGTAAAGCGACCCGTCGAAAGACAGGCAACGCCCCCGACACACCGAATACTTCCCGCACTGATAAATCACCGCCAACCCACCGCTCCCCCGCTCCGATTTCTACCACTCGTCTGTTACGAAACACTTTCAGACCAAGCGAATCAACCTTATCAGTGAACCCATCCGGCCACTCCCATTTCATGAGTCGCGGTGCCACCGCGGCAGCCGTCGATTCAGCTTCAAGCAATGCAACCAGCTTCTCTATGCAGTCTGGTTGTAAATATATATCTTGATTAAGCAGTAATACGTAATCACTTTTTGACGCCTGAAGCGCCTGATTATGCCCACCCACAAAACCTTTATTTTCAAGATTAACGTGCAATCGATAGGGACGGCCAAGCGTTGCCAATTCTTTAGTGAGAATCTCTGCCGTGGCATCATGCGAATCATTATCGATCGCTACAATTTCAAAATCAGTATAGGTCTGCGCCCGGAGTGAACGAAATAACAGCGGCAAATAGTTGGCACCATTCCAGGTCACGAGATTTATTGAAAGTTTTGGCATAGAATTTAATCGGATACCGACTCGACAAAACTGTCATCCTGATCCGCCCAAGGCGTAGAAGGATCCCTTAACGTCAACTAAAATTTCTTAGCAAGCTTTAAGGGATTCTTCGTTTCACTCAGAATGACAATCGATTAGCGAATCCTTTTAAGCATTGAAAACAGCCACACGATCGTTATTCCTATCGGTCGAGCTAACAGAATCCACATCCACACATACCACGGTTCCCATTTTTTAAAATATAGATACATGCTTTTCGTAAACTGCCGCTGTTTCCAAAGCCTATTAGCTTGACGAAAGCTCTGCCCGTACCGATCAAACGCACGCACCGCCGGCGTAAACCACACTTCATACCCCCGCCTCAGCGCTTCGCGGCATAAATCAACCTCTTCAAACCAAATAAAATAGCGCGGATCAAAAGCCTGCCCGAACTCAGAATACAAAGCACGACTAAGGCCAAGCAGTGACCCTCGCACCGAATCCACCTGCTGATCTTTGTCCCACGTCCGGCCGCTATACAAATAATGTTTTAACAAGCCCTGAAACAGGTGGGCTATTTTAAGTATTATAGCCAACTGATCGATCAAGCCAGGCTGCTTCCGCGGCAACGCTGCCGGCAACAGTTTCTGATCAGACCCAAACAGTGCTCCACCCACCACACCTGCCTTAGGATGATTATCAAAAAACCACAGCAATTCCTTAAGAGCCGAGACTTCTATAACCATGTCGGGATTCAAAAATAATAAAATTCGCCCGCTCGTCAGGCGAGCTGCCAGATTATTAGCAGCTGCAAACCCCGCATTCGTCTGATTTTCTATCAGCGTGACTTCAGGAAAATGGCGCTTAATAATATCAACAGTGCCGTCACTCGACGCATTATCGACAATAATCTGTTCATAGATTATCCCCGCACCAGCTTTAATCACCGATCTGATTTGATCGGCAATATGCTCGGCTGAATTCCAAGTAACCGTTATAATGGAGACATCCATACGCCGGGGTAACAACTAAGCAATTATTTTTTCGCCAACGCCTGCTTGAAGAAATCTACAAACGGTATGGCCGTCGGATCAATCCCTTCGACCAGAGCAGCATAGTAGCTGGTATAGCTTGTAAACAGCAGCGCTTCCGCGACTTGTCCAAGAGCCGTTTTCTGCTGAGAATTTACCACCGCGTAAGTAATAGAATTTTTATCGAGAATCGATTTGGTCACCGCATAGCGTTTCTGCACCCGCGCATCATATCGATTCGATTCAAGCATAATAAACAGCAGATTGTCCGGGTTAGTTTTCGGCTGCATCATACCTTCCAGCAAATGATGATTCAATTCCGGGATCAAAAAATATCCCGCAAACCGTTTGCCATTTTCATTCATCTGATTGGCTCCGATATGGGCATTACCCGAAAGATGGTCAGAGGCCAGATACCATACGCTCCGGCCACCGGTTTTACCGGCCACTTGCTTCGCAAGATTGCTCGCGCTTGGTACTGAGGCGCCAAATTTTTTCTGACTGTCATGTATAGCTGACAGTAAATTTTTTTTATCTGCCGCTGAAAAATTGATCAATTTAGCAGCTGCCAAAATTGCCAGCTGGCCGGCAATCGAATACCCGAGCCCCATGCGCGGCGACCCGCACGGATTATTCTCGGTAGAAAAAATTAGCGCTGGCAGTTTATTTTTCTTGGCTACCGCGGCGAGCGTGCCGCCAGAGGCAATGATAACGAGCTTAGCCTTTTTCTTAAAAGCCTCCGTAAGGGCAAAAACCGGTTCTTCAGTAGTGCCAGAATAACTCGACACGATAACGAGCGTTTTGCTATTAATAAATGCCGGCACATGATAGCCGTTCACAATCTCTACCGGTACCTTTAACGTATCAAAATAAAGCGACTTGATAACATGTGCCCCAAGTGTAGAACCGCCCATGCCAAGCACCACCAATCGATCGATTGATCGATATGCTGCCGGCAGCTTAAGCGTTCCAGCGAGTGCCGTCACCTGTTTCACCTGCTCACCAAGAAGCTCGAGGCTCCCCAGCATATTCTGCGAATCTAATTTTTTAATGTCAGCTAAGGAATCAAGGATAGATGTTTTCATAAAAAAAATAATAGGATTAAGCAATTGTCATTCCCGCCCCCGCCCACGCTGGGGGTAGACTCCGGCGGGAATCCAGTTACACATCACACTGCAATCAATTTGTCATTCTGAGAGCAGCGAAAAATCTTTACTCATTTTAGTGAAGATCCTTCACCGCCTGTGGCGGATCAGAGCCTGCCCTGAGGCGTCACAGCCGAATGGGATGACAGTTTGGAGCGGGAATGACAGTGAGTGATTATAACTATTCTAAAAAATTAATATATTACCCCTTAGACGCCGCGTACTTTTTCATCGTATCCTCCAGCGCCTCCCTAACCGGCCGCATCGTAATACCGAACTTCGCTAAATTAAACGATTGCAAAAAATTATTCGATCTAGTCTTTTTGGCCAACCCTTCAGTTACAAGCTGCTCGGCCGTGATCCATTCATTGGTATGACTCGGATCAACATACTGCTCGTATAAGCGCACCAGTTCGCGATGCGTGACAGTGCCCGGATTGGTGACATGAAAAATTCCACTAGCCTGCTTCTCCAAGAGCTGATGCAATACCGTGAGCATATCTTCGATAATCGTCACGCTATTCTCCACATCAATCACTTTTTTAAACGACATCACTTTATCAATCAAATTCTCCGGCGCCGGTACCGAATCAATCGGCAAGCGAATTCGCGCAATACCAACATGTGGGAGGGTAGATAGCACTAATTCAGCGGCATATTTACATTTTGAATAAATGGCCACCGGATTCGCAAAATCATCTTCTTTCCAGCCTTTAGGATCTGGCGAAGGCCCGTAAAAAATACAACCTGAGCCTAAATGGAGAAGATACAAGTCTTTTTCAGCTGCCGCTTCGGCCAAAAAAATCGGCAATTCAGTATTACCCTTAATCGTTTCCAACTGGTGATCTTCACACCAATCCACATTCGGCTTCCCGCGTACCCCAGCAGCATTGAGCACCACATCCGGAGTATATTTTTCAAAAATCGTACGCGCATCTGCAGCCGAATAAATTTTTTCCGACGCGAGAACAGCGTCTGGCCAAGCCGCTGCACAGCGCTTGGCAATATATCCATTCCCGATGATAAGTATTTTCATATACTAACAACTTAAAGTAACCTGTCATCTTGAGCGCAGCGAAAGATCTCTGTCGGTCATTTTTTGTGAATTGGACAGAGATTCTTCGCTTCGCTCAGAATGACAATAGTTATTTTAAAACACCTTACACTACTAATTTCTTCCACCACGCTTCATTCTTTACATACCACTCAATCGTACGCCGCAATGATTCGTCCAGTCCATACTGCGGCTTCCACCCAAGTTCTCGCTTTAACTTGCTATTATCAAGCGCATACTTCTGGTCATGGCCCGGCCGGTCACCCACGAATTCGATCCACTCCTCTGGATTTTTACCCATCAAGACTAGTAATTTTTTAATCACTTCAAGATTACTTAATTCTTCATTATCTGGTGAGACAAAATACGTTTCGCCCACTCTCCCCCGCTCCAGCACCGCCTCGATTGCGCTGCAGTGATCTTCCACATAGAGCCATTCGCGCATCTGATTCCCCGGCCGATAGATCGGTACTTTTTTACCCCTGAGCACGTTCGTGATCGCGAGCGGAATCAATTTTTCCGGATACATATACGGCCCGATATTATTGGCGCAATTGGTGATCGTAATCGGGAGGCTGTAGGTATAAAAATAGGCCCGCACCAAATGATCAGCCGCCGCCTTGCTAGCCGAATAGGGGCTCCGCGGATGATACGGGGTAGTTTCATTCCACTTATCTGTAGAATCAAGCGGCAATTGCCCAAATACTTCATCGGTTGATACATGATGAAACCGCTTCACGGCGTGCTGTTTAGCGGCGGCGAGCAGCGTATACGTGCCCACAATATTAGTATCAATAAACGCCCGCGGCGCCGCGATGGAGCGATCCACGTGGCTCTCGGCGGCAAAATGCACAACCAGATCAATCCCGGGCATAATCGAATTAACCATGGCTTCATCAGCAATATCACCTTCAATAAAGGCAATTTTATGTTCTATCGCTGCAAGATTCAAGCGATTCCCCGCATACGTTAATTTGTCAAGAACAATCACGTCATCCTGCGGATGACGCTGCACATAATAGTGCACAAAATTTGACCCAATAAATCCCGCTCCTCCCGTAACAAGAATACGCATATCAGCACGATGAATTTAGAATTTAGAATTTAGAATTTAGAATTTCTAGAGTGCACCATCTTCAATCACTACTATTCTAAATTCAAGATTCCAGATTCTAATTTTTTATGACACTTTGCTTACTGACACTGGTGACCAAGCCAAACGCCGCAAGTATGGCGAGCAGCGCGGAACCCCCGTGGCTGACAAGCGGCAGCGGCACACCCGTCAGCGGCAAGGCCCCCACCATGGCGCCAATATTCAAAAACGATTGCCAAATAAACCACGTAATCACGCCCACAATCAATAATTTTCCCGATTCATCAGCCGTTCCAGACGCAATCTTGAGCCCGCGCCACCCAATAATCAAAATCAACAGAATCATCCCACCGGCTATAAAAAACCCTGTTTCCTCAGCAATCACCGCAAACACCGAATCAGCGTTTACTTCGGGCAAATATTGGAATTTCTGGCGCGAATGCCCGAGCCCGAGCCCCCACCACCCACCCGAACCAACGGCCAAAAAAGCTTGATTCACCTGATACCCCACGCCCTGCGGATCAAGTTCGGGATGCAAAAATGTGGTAAGCCGCTGCACCCGATACGGCGCCACCACCACCATACCAATAAACCCAATGAGCGCAATCCCACCAAGAACACCCAAATATACCGTAGGAATACGCGCTACAAACAGCATCACCAGAATAATCATGCCCACAATCGACAACGTGCCAAGATCAGCTATCAGCACCACTGCCGGCAACAAAATCAGCAAAATTGGCCACAGAGTGGCAGACCAATCCGTATTGCGCACATCACGGGCGCCAAGCAAATAGCTAAGCAAAATAATAATCCCCAATTTAGAAAATTCCGACGGCTGAATACTAAACCCTCCGATATTCAGCCAATTACGCGCCCCGTTAATCACGAGCCCAACCCCCGGTACAAACCGGAGAAGAAGTAACCCAAGGCATATGCCATAAATCGGCCAACTATATTTAAGCAACCGTTTATAATCCATTTTAGCCGCAATCAGAAAAACCGCTATACCCGGAATCAAGCCGAATAAAATTTGTTTTTTAATAAAATAATAATTATCATGAAACCGGGCATACCCAAGCGGCGCACTCGCCGAGGTCAATGCAATCAAACCGAAAATCAATAGCGCTCCGAGCAATAATAAAAAGCGGTAATCTGCCACCCCCTGTGCTGCACTGCGTAAGAGCCTACTCATAAAGCCATTACCTCATGTATTCAAACTAACAATAAACACCACCGCGATGAGCAGTAACACCTGCAAAAAAACCGTAGCTACTCCGATTAGTCGCGCCATGAACCGCCCGTGGTTAAAGGTAAAAAACCCGACCGCATAATTAACCAAAATCATCGCAGCTCCAGCTGCCGGCAAAATATACGCCTGCCAGGCCGGCCCGATCAGATCAATCCCCGATAAAATCGTATAGTGCAAAAATACCGGCAATCCGTTCGGTGGTAATTTAACTAACAAATAACTCCAGGCTATCGCCTGCAACACCAACGCTAACGACAGACTAGCGAGCACCCACCGATCACGAATATATATTTTAAGCGTAAACCACATATTCACCCTTTAAATTACAGCTAAAATTAGCTATATTATCCCTTATTTTAGGGAAAATTCAGCGTTTTCTAGCTCGGCTATTTTAGCAAATGAATACTATCTTGACAACACTTCCGGATTTCGCTATACTCTCAGGGTAAAAACTCAAACTCTGAGATTAAAAAGTTTTGAGTTTTGCCTTTTGAGTTTTTCCGCCAAAGCGGATCCGCCTCTCGCGGAAATTTACTTTAAACACTATGTCACATAAGAAAGCCGGTGGCTCCACACAACTAGGCCGCGATTCCCGCGCTAAGCGCCTAGGAGTAAAAATTCATGACGGACAAGCTATCAAAACCGGCATGATCATCGTTCGCCAGCGCGGCACCCGTATTCACCCGGGCAAAAATGTTGAGAAGGGTCACGACGACACCCTGTTCGCTACTGCGCCCGGTAAAGTCAAATTCACCAACCGCAAGCGCATCCGCTTCGACGGCACCATGAAAATGACCAAATACGCTTCGGTTGTCACCGCCTAACCTTAAAATCAAAAATCGCAAAAAGGCTCCTTGTTAGGAGTCTTTTAATTTTTGTGTCATTCCCGCGTAGGCGGGAATCCAGAGACCACTTTTAACTTCGAACTACTAAAACTATACTGTCATCCTGAACGGTAGTGAAGGATCTCTGTCTTAATTCGCCAACATAAAAACTGGACAGAGATTCTTCGCTTCGCTCAGAATGACAATATTGTTAACTTCATAATTCAAAAATTTTAAGACAGACCCATCTCTCGTTTCAATTCCGCCACCCCATCCGCGAGCGCAATCTTCGGCTCCCACCCCAGCAATCGTTTAGCCTTACTATTATCCGCATGCGTCAACTTCACCTCACCAGCTAATTCCGGCACATACTCCACCGGCCCACCAATCAGCGCCACCAGGTCAGAAATCGAATACGGCTTGCCATAGCCAAGATTAATCACCTCACCATGCCCCACCGTATCTTTAGTCATGGATAGCAATAGACCAGCAACCACATCATCAACATGCGTATAATCCCGGGCCATACTGCCGTCGCCACGCACAGTCAAAGGTTTACCTTCCACGCGTAATTTCAAAAACCGCCCAATCACCAGCGCATAAGCCCCCTCTGGATCAAAATATGGCCCATACACATTGAAAAAACAAGCAGACACCGTTTCTACACCATACAAATCAGCAAACATCCGGCAATACTGCTCCCCAATCAATTTATGGAGTGCATACGGGCTAAGGGGAACTTTGGACACGCCGTCTTCTTTTACCGGATACACTTCTTGATTGCCATATGCCGCTGAAGAAGTTGAAAACACCACCCGCTTCACCCCAGCCTCACGCGCAGCCAGAAGCACATTGAAAGTGCCGGTCACGTTCACATCATGAGTTTCCGCCGGATGTTCCATCGAAAATAATACACGCGGCAAAGCAGCTAAATGAAAAATTCCATCCACTCCCTGGCACGCTTTTTTTAAAGCGTCTACATCGCGAATATCGCCTTCAATATACTCTGCCCCAGCCTGAAACCGATCAGCAATTTTCCCGGCTGCATAATTATCAAATGAAATAGCCCGGTGCCCATCGGCCAACAATTTTTTAATCAAATTAGTACCAATAAACCCAGCACCGCCCGTTACTAAATAAGTGGACATATCAAATAAAATTATACCGCCTCAGGCAGCACACCTTTCTGAAGAGGTGATCCAACCGCAATTATATCATATCCAACAGCCACCAAATCACTAAACTGACCGCTCATCATCCGCCTGCCATCCATAATTAAATAGGGTGGCTTCACCGTAGACATAATAGTCGTGGCGAGAGCTTTAAATTGAGCCCAATCCGTACAAATAATAAGCGCGTCAGACCCAGTGATTGCTGCCACTTCACTCTCTTCATAACTAATCCGTTCATACAACTGATTCTTATCAACCCGGAAATAACTGCGACACATCTCGATCGCCGCCGGATCATAAATCCGAACTTGCTTCACTCCAGCACCGATCAGCTGCTGAATAATCCCGATCGCACCCGAATTACGAATATCATTAGTATCTTGTTTAAAGGCCACCCCCAGCACCGCCACCGTTTTATTAGTCCAATCAAAACCAGCTTCAGTTTCCGCGCGGCCAAAAAAGTGATCCCGCTGAAACACATTCGCATCAAGGATCGCCCGCACCAAATTAGCATGCGTCCCCGCCTGTTCCAGCTGATGCGCCAGCGAGCCCGCATCTTTGATAAAGCAGCTACCGCCCGAATACAAACTATCATACAGCCCCCAACTCCCGATCCGCGGATCTGCCACCAAAATCTTTCGCACCTGTTCATACCCCAGATGCGGAAAATATTCGCACGTTCGGCCGAGCACATCAAACGTCGTCACCACTTTATTAAATAACAAAAAGTTGGCCAAGAGTTTGCTCGCCGCCGCTTCATACGGATTCACTTCAATATATTTCACCGTGCTCGAATCATAAAACCGCTGGTACACCTGGCGCATAATTCCAAAATCCTGCTCTGCCTCCGCCCCCACCACCACCCGGTCCGGATGCAGCGAATCTTTGATCGCCTTGCCTTCTACCAAAAATTCCGGATTCGACACAATCCCAAAATTGCTCACCCCCTGCCGCTCAAATAATTCTTTCGTATAATCGATCATCCGAATCGGCACCGTACTTTTATTCACCACCACGAGGCGAGTGCTTTGTTTCGTTTCGCTGCGCGAGGCTAGAAGTGGTCCGATCATCGCCACCGCTGATTCATAATACGACAAATCAGTCTCCCCGGCGGCACCATCTTTTTCCGGCGTCGGCAAACACATGAACACCACTTCAAGGCCAGTCTTAATAAAATTCTCAACGGCTGCTTTTTCAGTGGTAAAGGTAATACGCGGCCGGTTACGGATTAGCAATTCTGCCAACCCTTCTTCGTGCAGGCATGATTGAATAACATCTCGGTCATCGGTCGAGAGTTTTTTAATTTTTTCTTTATCAACATCAAACACCAGGGTTTCATGTCCCGAATCAGCCGACACCGCCGCGCTGCACGCCCCTACAAACCCTCCCCCGACATAAAGAATCTTCATAGTCTCTAAAATCAGTAATTACTGAGATGTTAGCCAAAAAATAACCAACTAAAACCCTAGTTTACCATACCGCCATAAACTTGACAAATAGTCGATTTTGTACTAAAATTAGTGGTTACCTTCCTACGCGTGTGCGTTGGGTGAGGTAACAATTGACACTGTTCTGGAGGCAACCATGACTGGTTCCGATGTCCCCCCGACCCTGAGTTCTGAGAGGATCGCGGCCCTGTTCGCCGGTGCCCCACGGCCGATCGAGCCGAGGCGCTGGAACGGAGAGCTGAAAACCGGCCAGGGCTACCGCCAGATGTTCGTGGGTGCGTGCCGACTGATCCTTGACGACCCGGCCCACAGGGATGATCACGAGCTGCGGGCCTGGGCCGCGATCAAGCAGGCCGAGATGCGCCGCCGCCAGGGTGACCCCCAGCACCTCGATGAGGCTCTGGGTGCCCTCGGCATGGCCAAGAACATCTTGCGGGAGAAGCTCCAGAGCCACGAGCGCTACCCGCGCATCTTCGGGGCATACGGCTTTGAATCCATGCGGCTGAAGTTTGCTGGAGGGTTGTACGCCGACGCCATCGTGGACGGGCAGGATCAGATCGCCAGCGGCCTCCTGAGCCCACTCGACGCGGCTCTGGTGCAGTACCAGATCAACCTGTACACCTTCTACGGCCACATGGTCGACAAGGTGGACCAGGTGAAATACCACCAGGCCTGCGATGCCTTGGCAGAAAGCGCTCGCGCGATCGCCACGGTCGATGCCGACCAAGGCGCGGCCTGGCAGTTCAGCGCCGACGAATGGATCGCGGTCGGCAACTACTACTTCTTAGGCGAGAAGCCGTCCGATGACATGGTGAAAGACTTCGAAGAGCGAGCCCAGGCCCTCGGCCCGGACTATAGCGACAGCGTCGTTATCATCAGGGCAATCAGTCTGGTGGCGAGCGATCCGGGACAGGCCATCAGCATCCTGGAAACGCTCAGCAACGGCGCTGATGTCGACAAGAAGGCCACCGCCCTGTTCGTGAAGGGTGAGGCTGCCATGAACAAAAGCAACGAAGACGGTGCGGAAGACGGTGCGATCGAGACACTCAACCGCCTGCTGAAGGAACAAAAGTCCTGGCTCGGCGGCCACCTTGCCGCGTATCAAGCGAGCTTGATGATCGAGAACTGGCAGTCCCCCTGATCATACACGACCCACCATCCGTCCCGCCCCGTGGCGCGACGATGGTCAAAGGCACACCTGCTCCGTATCACCGGCCGAATCTCGGCCCCTGATCGGACGCAGCTCACGCGGCCACGAGGGCGCATCGGTCACGCTCTCACAATTCATTCCGCTTCACCACCACGTGGAGACGAGTGAAAAAAACTTCACGCCCTGTGGAGTTTCAACATTCCCATTACGGGAGAGGAGAGATCGATGAAGAAAACAAAGGGGCTTCCAGATGCTTTCAAAGAAGCCGAACGAGAAGCACAACAAGCAAAGGCGGCCCTGTGCCGCATCATCCGCCTGCCGCCCAATGGCAAGGCCCTGTATGTCCATCACCAGTCATTATGCGTAACGGTGGACCCGAGCGATCCTGCCATCCTCTGGTTCACAGACTACGCCATGTGTACGATCGAGCGCTGGCGCTTGATCGACACCCACCCCGACGGCACTCTCGTGCTCGAGTCGATCCCGAACATCGCCTGGGTCGACAAACAGCGCAGAGGTGGACGGATTCGCATGGGAAGGGGCTTTGACAAGGCAAACGATGCGAAGCGCCTGCAGAGCGTCGTGGCCGTAAAGGACTCGACATCAATCCGGTTCGGGATCACCTGGAACCACGACACCAACTTGGTCCGCTGGAACGAAGAAAACGAACTTTCCGAGAACGGTTGGACACACCGTGGCGAGATCCGGCTGCGCTCGAGCGGCAACGCCTGGATCGAGTCTATGGTCCTTATCAACGGCATACTGTACGTGCTCAAAAGCAGGCGGACCGCATTGCCGAACGTACCAAGCCTCGATCTACAACTGTACGAACCCATGTCAGGTCGGCCACTGTTCCGACCGGCCGGACTCGATCCGATATCAGACACCCAGTACCTGTATGCCGGAGAGTCGAATGGCCACCTCGTCTACATCCCCGACGTCCGGTGCCGAATCAAGCCTGGGATCTACCAAAACGGGGCTCCCATCCCCGAATCGGGGAAAATCAACGGGAACAGCACTGTGAGCTTCGCCGACGGCCTCATATACTGTCGCTACGGCGTTCCCGCCAGCCTCCCCGGCGCGATCGGCTACCTCCGCACACGCTAACCTGCCATCCCCGGCAGCTCGACCAATCACCACACCGGTGATCAAACCACATCCGCCGATAGAGCCTCGCTCTTCGCAGATGCCGGACCGAGGGTCCCATGGTCACCTCATTCATATATTTATTTCACTCGCTGGAATAAAAATAGAAAAAAATCTCTCCGAATTATCCGGAGAGATTTTTATTTTATATACAGGTGCCCATCATTTCAATTGCTTTTCATCCTGATCCGCCCAGGGCGGAAAAGGATCCCTTAACGCAAAAAATTACCAAAAGTTTATTTTAAAATTGTCATTCCCGCGCAGGCGGGAATCCAGTCACTGAAATATCATATAAACATGGATTCCTGATCCCGGTCAGGAATGACAGGAGTGAGTTTGACACGAGTTCAAATTTTTACTGAACATTACTCTTTTGATGCGACACCAACGGATAAAACAACGTAAACACCGCCGCCAAAAAGAAAGCGATGCTAAATGGAAACACATCAAAATAAAACAGCCCGATCAAAAGCGGCATCACCGCAATCCGGCTCAGATTAAAAATAATATCGCGCATCACCAGCTGGACAAAATAATCCCGGGGCCGGAGCGATCGGAAAAATGCTGCCGACCACGGCACCAAAATCAATTCGCCCGACATCTTGCGATACGCTTCCGCAAAAAATAACCGAAACGGATTATCGGCCAACATACTCCCCACCCACCCCAAAAAATAAAACGGCGTCCCAATCTTCACAATCGTTTCCGGCGAATACCGGTCTGTACACTTTCCGATCAGATACAAACCAACCAATGTGATGATAGTAGAACCAGTAACAATATATCCCACTCTATTTGCGGCCCCAACTATTGTGAGTAAAAAAATTGGCCAGACTATACGCCCAATACTCGATTCAATCGCATACCCCATAAAACTTACTTCCAGCCGGCGATGATCAGCTGCACGGATTTCTTTATATACATCCGAAAAATTAAATACCACTCCGGTTGCTGCCGAATCAGCCGACACCCACAGCGGCAGCAGTGCAGCACAGAGTAGGGCAATGCTCATCAAAAATAAATTGTTAAACCCAAGCACCACGATCACTAGGCCAGCCACGAACGGACTGAGCACGCCACCAAGAATGGAAGCAATTTGTGTCAGCGACACACCCCGGCCGAGCTTAGCTCGATCCGTATGCCGTAAAAAATTAAGCCCGAAACCAAAATTATAAAGTACCGAGCGCCCTGAAGATAAAAATGGAATTAATAAAAATAGCCATGAAAATTCAGGTAATAAGCGCAGACCCGCATAATATCCAATCAAAAAAGGTGTAGACAACATAAGGGCCACTACCGGCCCAGTACGCGCCACCAGCCGCGCCGCTGGAAAGGCCAACAGCACCGATCCGATATGCGAAGCCAAATAAAAACTCAAAATTAACGGAATTGAGTACCCGAGCGTAAACAGATAAATCGGAATAAATAAGCTAATCAAGCTTTCTGCGCTATTCATCATCAAAATCGCCACATACAGGTAATTCACCTGCTTGTGCTCAAAAAAATGACGATGAAAATGATAATTAGGAGAAAACATGAAAAAAAAGTTACCTCAAAATCGCTACTCCCACACATCGACCAACTGGCGGAGGGAATCCAGCGAACACCAAATGCTAATCCTTCCGTGGCCGCGCCTGCAGCTTAGTTCCTCTGATACGACTCTCTAAATCACCCTTTGCAATGCCGTCGGCAACGGTGGTCAGCCCCGCTCGAATCCCCGCTCGAATCTTGGCCACATCATCTTTAGTATGCGCAAACGACGTATTATTACTGCCAAGTGTAAGCACCCCATTCTCGGCCATCACCTCCTGAAACACCGTTTTAGCCGCCAAATCATCAGCCCCGGACTCATCTTTGAACACGGTCAAATGATGAGATCCATACCCCGCCGTCCAAGTGCGTTTTTCTAGCCCTAATTCTTTCGCTATCGTATTGTGCGCATCTTGTAGCTCCTGACCAATCGTATTCAAATAGGCACAGACGTTATCCCGCTCCATAATCTCGATCGTTTTTTGCG
>CAZEDL010000010.1:0-37649 GCA_964510885.1 uncultured Gammaproteobacteria bacterium | reverse complement strand
ACTAACCTAAACCAGTACCAAAAAACGAGAGAATGATGGGAAAAGGGAGGGGTGGGAGGATGAGGGTGTTCGCCCCGACTGATGTCGGGGCGAAACGGAGGTCAAGGAACGAAGAGCGCAAGCGAAGCATATATCCAACACATATATGACAAACAAGCTCGGATACAACCTATGGTTGCAAATGATTCAACAAATTCCGACCTGGGAATTGACCATCGGGATAATATTTTTTGCCGGCCTCGTTCTCATTTTGATCATCTACGGAATTGTGCGCATCTACCGGGTGCGCATTTTTCATTCATTTGAAAAATTGAAGCTAAAAAATAAAGATTTGGATCGCTCGGTCAAAAATACGCAGTATGTGGAAATTACTATTCCGAAAAATTCTCAAGTGAAGGCATTTGAAGTGCAGCAAAAAATTCTCAAGGCATTTCACTCGACGTATACCGACCCCATCGAAGGTGCCCATACGTTCAAACCAATTTGGTACTTCTTTCAAAAAATGTTTCGTCTGTGGAAAATATATCGCACCCGTCAGATATTTTTTACTATGCAAATTTGGGCGCAATATCCGTTTATTTCTTTCCGATTAAACATCCCGACCGAGCACTTTGATCGCATTGAAAAGGCCATTTTCAATGCCTATCCCAATGCCGAGATCACGCATATAGACAAGGACAAAGTGCTCGCGGAAATCACGCCCTTTCACAAAAGCTATTTGTCTTACGGTCAATCCTCGATTGAGGGTAATTTTTACCATCGCGTGAGAACGCTTAAAGACGTTACCAGCGATCCTATGGACTCCCTTGTTTCCACCATGGAAGGCTTAGGCAAGGGTGAGTTTATGGCCTACAACATAACGCTGTCTCCGGCCTCGCATTATTTCAATCAGGTGATTCACTATTTAATTGAAGAGCAGGAACGCGCACAACAAGAAATACCGGATGAAACGCAGTCCAAACACAAAAAGAAAGTACACGTATCAGAACTCGCAAACTCACTCATGACGGCGATGATTGAAAAAATGAAAGCATCACTTTTTCAGATCGTCATATCGTATTGGACGATTTGTCCGACACCAGAAGAAGCCGACGCCAAACTCGAAAACATCCAAGCGGTCTTGACCGAGCTCAACCAAAAGAACATGAACATGCTCAAACATAAAAGGCTCTTTACTACACAGGTTGATGAGCTAGCCCTCAAGGGTGGTTTGCAGCCGATCATATATATGAGGCCAGTACTGAAGCAAGCAAAGCGCAGGTACTGGCCTTTTTCGTTATACGAAAATTACGGCCAAGTGGTCTCTGATGGTGAGCTTTATTCAGCTTGGCATTTGCCGAACCTCACGAGTGAAACCGTGTCTTCCGTTAAAGTAACTAAATTCAAAAAACTACCCGCGAGCCAAGCCATGCGAGAATTTTCCAGTAATTTTTTTATCAATCTCGGCAATGCCAACTTTCGTATGCAAGAGTATACGCCCATGGGGGTGCCGACGTGGGATGATATGAAAAAGCACATATACATTCTCGGCGGCACGGGAAGCGGTAAATCTGAAACGCTTAAACGCATCCTCGACAATCTTCTCCAAAAAGAGGATGGAGAACAAACCGCCTGTTTAATCGTTGACCCCAAGAACGATTTTGCGACCGATCTTTTAACGATGATTCCGGAACACCGAAGAAATGATGTTATATATTTCAATCCGCCAAAACAAAAAGAAAAGCCTTTGAGTTTTCCGTTCTTTTCTCAATTCTCCGGTGAGAAAACGAACGACGAGCGTATTGAATTTCTTGTTTCAATCATGAAGCGTTTTGTGCAAATTGATTCGGCCTACTCGTGGGGGCCGGAGCTCGAAAATATCTTGCGGCAGCTTTTTGCCACCGCATATTTTTTACCGGAACAATCCTTGTCCGGCCTTGACCTTCTGCTCCATGAACCTCGCCAGATAAAAAATATTTTGAAATATTTACCGCCTCGGCTTCAGAAGTTTTGGAGTGGATCAATCCTCAAGCGGACAGACAATGATTTAGCCAAATATTTGGCGACTACGAATAATAAAATTGGCAAAGTGCTGGATTATCCCGAGTTCATGAATATTGTAGATCGGTTAGACACCAAGCTGACATTTGAGGAGATGATTAACACGGGCAAGATTTTTATCGCCAACCTTGGATCATGCAGTGAGCAGATGAAAAAGTATTATTCGGTGTATCTCACCGCTCACATTGCCGAAGCCATTTTTGGACAGGCAAGGCTCCCAAGCGAAGAACGCAAACCCGCCGTGTTTGTGGTGGATGAATTTCAAAGAGTTGCCAGTGATATTTTTGAGACGCTCTTTTCGGAAGTCCGAGCCTTCAATACCGCGCTTGTCATCTCTAACCAATTTATGGGGCAACTAGAGCAAAAAATACAAAAATCCATTGAATCCAACATTGCCACCAAAATTTTCATGCGCACTCAGTCGGTAGACGACGCCGAAATTGCTAAAAAAATATTGGGCGAGAAGGTAACTACCGAGGATATTATTAACCTACCCACCGGCACGGCGTACATTAAAACGCTGGTAAACGGTATTCCGCAAGAAGCTATGTCAATGAATATCCAAAGAGCCAAACATCCGACGGATATAGCTAAAGATACCGAAGCTATTTTTATTCAGGAAACTATGGAGCGATACGGCACGCCTATCGAGGTCATTAAACAAAAGCGTTCCACGATTAACACAATCTACTACAGTGCCGAGCGGGAACAAATTTTCTTTGAACACATGGGCAGAGCGGCTACTTTTACCGCCGCCGAACCAGAGGAAGAGCAAATGATCGAGCCAGAAGAGGACACACAACCGATTATCATACTCAATCCCGAGCCGCAACCGGTTGCCGAGCCAGTTCCCGAATTAGCCACCGTTCAACAAGGTGGTGAGATTCCCGCTATCAAATCTATTTTTGATTTTTAATTTTAATATGCTTGAAGCAACTATAACGGAACGCGTTAATGTCGAGCCATACAATGTCCAGATGAATGAGGCGAGTTTAGATATTTTAAAACTCGTTTTTGAATTCAAGATAGCCACGGCCAAGCATATAACGAGATTCATTAAACAGCGCGATATGGTGAAGTATGTGTATCTGAAACTTCACCGCATGTGGCAAGCAGGATTTCTTGAAAGTTTTAAAGTCTACACTGGGTCGCTCGCTGGCATACCCGTGTATTACACACTTTCAAAACTCGGGCTCAAAGCTCTCGCCGATTATTCCCATTACGATAAACTTCAACTTAAAAATTATCCTCCAATAAAAATCTTACTTTCTTCGGGATCATTTAAACACGAAGCGCAGGTGGTTGAGCTGGCCAGCCTTGAGGCACTGAACAAGTCAAATAATTTAAACATTACCTTTAAAGGTGAAGTAGGTTCGCAAACCCGTGAATACCGAAGCGATAAAAATATTGAGGTCTTAACGCCGGACTATACAGTTTCTTACATTGTCGGCGGTCAAACGGAAATTATATTTACCGAATTTGAACGCACCAACAAAACCAATCGCGCCATGATCAAAAAAATTGAGCGGTACATCAAATTTTTCACTATCGAGGAGTGTAAGCACAAGACGCTCCGTATGATCTTCCAAACGCCAGGCATGGAAACATCATTTTGGTTGAATATTCTTTTGGATAAGCACCAGTTTTTAAACCATATGCGCATAGTGACCACCCATGTATCGCTTATGACCACTCCGACGCAGTTTCTTGAGCCGGTCTATGCCGAGGAAAAAACCGTTAACTTTGTACGGCAAGGACGGGTGGTTGCGACAATACCATCACGCATCAAATTGTTTTCATTTCTATGAAAAATACCTACACCGAGATACTCGAACAAATTATTGCGGAAATGAAAACTGCTTTGCACGTTGGCAAGAGCGGGGTCATTGATAGCGAATACCGCCAGTGGCTAGATTTTTTAAGGCAGGTTCACCCCGAGAGTACATTATTTAAAAATGAGAGCGTAGAACTCGCTTTGCCCGCGCAAACCGCCCGCGACGATCCGTCTAGTGACGGGCTAAAGGAATACTCCGACTTACGCACCATTATCCAGCTTGCCGCTACCCATGAACACCCCACCTGGTATATCCAACCGCACTTTATAGGGTCACAGGCTCAATTTACCTACGAAAACGAGGAATTGCAAAATGCTCTAGGAATTCATGGCGTGCCCAAAACTATTGTCGGCTTTAGCGGAACAATTCATGGAGTGTGGTTGGATGAACAAACATTTATCGCCTATGACACCGATAACGAAACCAGTTTCGTGCAAAAAATGGAACATCTCAAAAACACCGGCTTTACCACTCCTGAATTTGTTGCTTTCCCAACTGATAAACTCCTCACCATTTCGAGCAGTAAGCTAGAAACATCACTCATTAATTTTATCTCCACCGCCCAAAAAATGTGGGCGCAGGTCGATGGAGCAATGATCGTGAGCGACACCCCATTGTTTAGCGGGGACAACAGTGTAAACAGTAATCGAATAATCTTTAAACCACATACTTTATCTTTAACCTTATGAAAAAGTTTATCACGTCAATTTTTAGCAGTGCCGTAGTGTTCTTTTTTGGAGTTACCAACGCTTTAGCCCAAGAGTTGCCAAAACCGGATATGTCGGTGTGGCAGTCGGACAAAATGAAACCCGTGCGAGATTTTGCCAATATCGGCATTGGTGTCATTTTCGGTATCGCAGTTTTATATTCTGTCATTATGATTGCCTGGTACGGTATTAAGCTCCAATCAGCCGGTGGCGACCCTCTTAAATCCCAAGAAGCCAAGCACGGACTGAAAGCCACGGTAGTCGGAGTTGGTATCACCTTTGGTGCCATCTTTATCGTTGGCCTCATTTTGTACGTCCTTGGTCTAGTCGGAGTGAAGAGTAACTAATTCCTACATATGAACGAGGAGAACCCTAACAAGCCCATACGAAAAGGCCCGTTGTATTGGTTTGATAATCTTATAAAAAAATTTATTCCGAATTTCAACTATCGCGCCATTCTTTATTTTAGCGTGATATTTGCTACGGCGGTGTATATCCAAATCTGGCGTCTGGCTCCTCCAACACAACAACCACCCGAAACAAACAAAGAAACGGTCATTGCCGATCAAAATTATTGGGACGGCCAAGCGTACAAGGACAAGATTAAAAACCAAACCGTAGATTCTTTTGTGAGCGAGCTAGATCATTGGCTCAATAATATAGATAAAGAATTGGTGAAACGACAATTTGAGGATGTGATATTTATCAATGGTGGCTTAACACCAGACACCGGCGGTGATCTCACGGAAGTTGTGCCCGAGAGTTTTGCGTATCTTGAAAATCATGCCAAGGCACGCTACCTCTACGCCAAGGACAAAGGATTTTTGAACGACACACCAACACTTGTAAAACTCGGCACTATTGTCTGTAACATTACTCCCTCCACGGAACAGATAACCGGCATTGAATTGTACGATTGGCGTTACGCCTCAATGCCAAAGCTCGCCGCTTTCATGAATACCACGCCGGATTGGAAAGTACCGATGGGAGATAAAATACTGGATATAAGCGACCCCCGCATTGAAGACAAAGACCTCTTAAAGTATCGCAACGCCCAAACACAGCCCGCTGGACTATTTTCTTTCCTCATATTCCGTGATTCTAAAACCAACCGAATTACCTTAGCCGACAGCAACATCCTCGACCTGAACGGCGTGGATGCAAAATTAACCCTTGCCCGAATTAGTAATCATTGGAATAAGCACCCCACGCTATACTTCGTGGCTGGTTTTGAAGGCTGTAAACATTTAAACGTCCCCCTAGCTCCTATCCCTTATGGACAGTCTGATTAGAGGCGTACTCACCAATTACGTACCAACCGTTATTATTCTCGGCTTGATTGTCGGTATCTTTACGATTGCGCTGGCTGGTATTATCCGGAACTCCGGCAAGCACGATGATGTGGCTCGTTCTAACTTCATGATTAAAACCGTGGTTGTCGGTTTAGTCATGTTGTTTATGTCTGGTGCGTTCGTATTTACCTTCCATCAGGTATACATGAGCCATTTTTATAATAACATCTCCCAAAACCTCTCGGATAAGTTGCCCAATGCCGACACAATCAATAACACGGATATTCTAGGCAGTGATATTAAAAATTCATCAATCGCAACCCAAGACGCTCGCTGTGTTTTGATTGTGGTGGATACGATTGACTGCATTAAGAAAACTATCAATGACGTGATTGGGGCTATCATCAGTAAATTTGTCAGAGGTGTCGGGGTGACGCTCTCGGCAATACTTCAGAAATTTAACTTTAGCTTTTTGTTTCGGCTGCCCGTTGAAGTATTTGACGCAACCTCCACTGCTTCCGACACACAAACTACCCAGGTAGTGAATTTTAACAGTCTTCTCAAATTAAGCGAGATCATTGGTTTGGCGTGGGTATATATCCTTATCATTACCCACTATTTCAAATCAATCTTGTTTTCGCTCGATAGTGATTACTCAAGCGACTTTGTGGGCGACCTCGGCAAAATGCTCTTAGGTTTTGCCGGTGTATTTTTTGCACGCTATATGGCCGAAGCCGTCATTACAACGGCGCAGGCATTTGCTGGTTTCCTGTTTAGCACACCGCTTGCGAACGGTCTCACCGTAGCTCTCAAAGCCCTTATTTCCGATGGTCTGTGGGCGGCGTTTGTGAGCTTTAACATTTCACTCGTGGCTCTCGCCATCTTCGTCTTAGTTTATATCATCCTGTTTGGGTTTATTGTTTTTAGAAACGCCAAGCGATATTTCATTCTCCTCGTTATGATCCTCCTGGCCCCCATATTCACGCCTATGCTCTTTTTCGATATGACGCGCAACATGGGCATGATCTTTTGGAACAAGTTAATTGTGACGAGCTTTAGTCTCACGTTCGACCTCATCATTCTGCTCATGGTGTTCGTATTCCTAGGTTCGGCCGGTTTATCCCTCGGCAACCTTATTCTTATGCTTGTTGGTATGGCGATTTTGGCCGATAGCAACAACCTCCTCCAACAAATCGCGCAGGCCGCCGAAGTGTCGTGGTTCAAGTCTGTTGTCCGCAGAGGCTTTAGCTCCACGGCCAATACCGTATATCGCTGGAAGCGGTTTTTTGGACAATAAAAGTATATGAGTGATGAAAAACAAACCAAAATAGATATTCCCGAATCAGTTGAGGGGTACAAACTCACTCTATTTTGGGGTCTAACTGTCACCCAGATCATTTTAGTTTTTATCGCCACGCTCTTTACCGGCTTTGGCGTGTTTGCTCTGGCTTCAAAGCATTTTATGAGCATGACCGCCATGTTTTTTCTGACCGGCCTCATTCTCCTCGGCATTGTCGAGATTCGGGGACGAGGGTTTTATAACCACATCTTGTTCATAGCGTCTTACTACCGTAGCAAACCCCGCGTGTTTATCTATAATCACTATAGCGCGAGCGGCGCGGCGAAGGAGCAAGGCAAGCAGTTGATCTTTCAGCAGGGTAATAACCAAAAAACATTTGTCACCATTTTTATCGCTTTAGGGGTCGGCCTCATTCTCTTAATTTTAGTCGGCATATACTTGTATCATGTCGTCCATAGCGGCAAATAGATAATCTGCTATTAAATCCAATTCGTATGCCATCACTGCGCAAACTATTATTCAACCGCAAACCAACCTATACCACCTTGGCCGATTTCTGGCAGTTTAAGGACATTAAAGACGGGGTGATTATTATGAAGAGCGGACAATACCGAATGTGCTTAGAGGTATTTCCGGCCAATTTCAGCCTCATGGATGACGAAGAAAAGCGGCGCACAGTCATTGGGTTTGAGCAGGTACTCCGCGAGATTGAAGTTAAGTATCCGCTTCGTATTTTGGTGCAAACCAGAAAAACCAACGCCAATGACTATATTAACCAACTGGAACATACCTACAGCATTAGAAGTATCGGCACCTATGATTTGTTTCGCAAGTATGCGGATTTTATTCGTGAAGTGAATAAAGACTACGAAATTATTACCAAGAAATTTTACCTTATTTTAGAGTTCAGCGAGCTTCGGTATACCTTGTCAAAAGATATTATCAGCCGCGAAGAAAAAGTAGCCAAGAAAAAACGGGAGATTACCGAAGAAGAAATTTTCCAGGAAGTGCGGCAAAGCATGATTGCGATTCTGACCACGTTCAAGTCGCAATTTCAGGCTATCAACCTTAAGAGCAAAATGCTTGGTACGAACGAGATCGTGAAAGTCATGATGGCGTACTTAGACGAAGAAAAGTTTTTAAACAACCGCGAGTTTTACGAGCATGTTGACGAACACCGGAGTAAAGCGGCCAAGCAAGGCTTGCCGTTTTCGGTGATCAATAAAATCAGTCCGGATTTTATTGAAGACGAGAATGTCGATCTCATGAGTATCAACCACAAGCTGTACTTGCGCTCGGAATTTTTAAGCGAACTCGGGAGCCACGCCTACATTGATTGGTTCAAAGAGCTGGTGATGTTTCCTTATGCGAACGATCTCATGTTTACTTTCACGAGCAAAGACCCAGGCGAAACCGTTACCAAGCTCACCGAGAAGCGGCACCGCATTGAGGCCAAAATTTTTGATGAGAAATCGCAACACAAACCCAAAAATATTGCGGATACGTTAGTCTTAGAAAGTACCGAAAAGATTGAGAAACAATATTTACGATCAGAAATTAAACCGATTGATCTAAAAATTGAAACGACGTTCCGTTCTGATACCATCCAAGCCCTCAACATGGTGCACATGAATTTAGAGCGTCTTTTGAATCGCAAAATGATGCGCTCGCGTATTTATCACTATGAGCAATTTGAGGGACTCAAGGGCACGTTCATTGCGGGATTTAGCGATACCGGCACCCGTAACCACCGTGATCTCAATACCGACGTGGCGGCCTTTACTTTCCCTTTTATTATCCCGCAAATTTCGTCGAGTACCGGCATACTTTATGGCGTGGACGAAATTAACCGCTCCCTAGTCACGATAGATCGAAAAGAACTTGAGAGCTATAATCGTTCAATTATTGCCGCAACCGGTGCGGGCAAATCTTATTTCATCAAGCTCGATCTCATACGTTCGCGCATGATTGGCTACCAGTCGTTTGTCTTGGACGTTGAAAACGAGTTTGAGATGGTGACACACTATCTCAAAGGCAAGTACATTGAGCTTAATGAAAAATCCATTTATTACATCAACCCGTTTCACATTTCCGGTCCCGAATACAAAGCGCAAAAGATTGAGTTTGTGCGCGAGCTTATAAAAAACATGTACGGGAACGAAAAAATTGGTGTGACTGATATTACTTATATTGATAAAGCCATCGGCACGGTGTATGAGCAGTGTTTAGCGAATAACCATCAGCCGGTCTTAAAGAATTTTATTAAGGCGATTGAGGGGTTACAGCGCAATAAGACGATAGAAAATTTGCTCACTGTACTTCGTTCGTATAACGAGCCAAATCATCCGCAGTATTACCTTTTCAACAAACAGCAAAATATTGATTTTGCGACGGATGATTTAATTGTTTTTGCATTAAAATATATTGATAAGCGGGACTTTGTGGTGGCCGTTATCCTCGAGAGCTACTGGAATTACATTAACCACCCGAAGAATAAAGTAAAGTTTAAAAATTTGATTGTGGACGAAGCTAGCCAACTTTTTCAATCCGGCCTGATCGTGGAAAAACTTGGTTCATTAGCATTAAGAGGTAGAAAATATAACTCGGGGGTAACGACGATTGTGCAGTCGATTAACCATTACTATAACAGTGCCCACCCGCGCACTAGCGATCTTTTTGACCAGTCATCACTTACTTTGGTTATGAAACACAAAGTAAGTGATTCGTTCGATAAGCTCAATGAGAAGGTGCATATAAACAAACCAGAACGAGCGTACTTGGAACGGCTCGAAATTGGTAAAGGCCTTCTTATTGTGAATGATTCAAAAATTCCGTTATCCATCAAGAGCAGCGAGGAAGAGGATAGAGTGTGTACAACGAAGCCTCCCTCGTAATGCTCTATGAACGTACCGCTCCTCATTAAACTCATTTACGGAAATCGGCGCACGATTAAGAAAGGGTGTCTTGTCGCAGTTATTTTGGTTGTCGGTTTTTTCTTCTTTATTTACCTCATCATCGCCACCATCTTTACGGTGATCCAAGGACAGAGCACGGTCGTGAGCGACGACGTTCAGGTGCCAGGGAACTTTACCGAGTTTCAAGGTTTCAGTTATAAAACAATTTATGGTGAACGCTGGTATGAATTTCCGCACCCTTATATTTTCCCAACACTTGGCGTTTTAACACAAGGAGTTATCCTTGATTCGTCGGCAGTCGTTGGGATTAGGCACGTTGCGTGGGATATAGCAGATCGCAACAACGCCCGAACAGAAGTGAGGGCGTTCGCAGACGGCACGGTGCTATCAGTCAAAGATAATATCCTTTATGACACGACGAGACGGTGGAGATTTTGTGATGAAAGCGAAAATGGCATTTGCTGGTATGTGGTGGCCGAGCCAGGGAATGTTCAGTATGGCTGTGGCAACGAGGTGCACATACGGCATGCCGATTCCCTAGAGACGCAATACTGTCATTTGGCTTCGGTGTATGTGCAGGTCTATCAGCCCGATGGGGAGGTTACCCATGTTACTACGGGGCAGACGATTGGTATCCAGGGTGGTACCGGCTATGCGACCGGCAAGCATTTGCATTTTGCGCTCTGGCGGGGCGGGCAACCAATCCCACCGACGTATGCGTTTACGCAGACGAGTTTGAGTGATTGGGGAGAGTAAATTTTTTTTATTACAACATTTTCAATTCTTCTAAATCCGATTGTGTCTGTTTGAGAATATTCTGGTAACAAGTTTTACAAAACCTCTTTACACTAGCAAATGCGCCACCGACCTTTGGAATTCCAAAGCAATCTTGGCCAGCTAAAATATCACCTTTGCACCGTTTACATTGACTTTTGCTTTTGACTTCCACTCTTTTTGGTCTCCCGTTGGTTGAACCGATGAGTGAGGGCGTTCTCCCCTTAGGGTTGTTGTTTTTCATACTCACTTTTTGCCTTTTTAACCCGACGAACAAGGGTTTGCACAATGTCGTCGAGTGAGCTTAAAATAATTTTAAAATCTTCGGCAGAGCACTCATTACGTTCTTTCCCTAAGCGCTTATTTATTTCATAGTTAACCATAGTCACAGCGGCTATAAAATTACTTCTACCTGTTGCACCTAGGGACGTATACTTATATGGAATTTCAGTGCCGGTTATTTGAAGTTCTACGTGATTGAGTAAAATTTTGGCAAGCCGTGTTGATTGTTCATGAACACGCTTGCGTGCTTCCTCAAGCTCTCGCTGTGGCTGTACTGGATAACTAGCAGTGGCTGGGCGATGTGCCATACTGCCAGGTTTAGAATTGCGTACAATAGATTCAACTTGACTTGGGTCAAGGCCGAGCAGCTTCATGCGTTCACGCAAATCAGCAACGATGTCCTGATCTTCTAGGGACGTAAAATCTTCCTCCCAAAGAGAATCAACTACCTCACCATTAACAACCACGTTTGTTTCTCTTGCCGATAAACGCGTATTACCACTACGGACGGCAGACGGCACTTCCGGTTCTCCACCACCGATTACTTTTTCCCAAAAGGCTTCGTCATCTTTTTCGAATTGTTTGAACTCTTTTAACCGCTGGTCTATGTTCATGCCCAGGTGTGTAACGATGTGTCCGACATTATCGGGGTGTGTCGGGTCATTATGCACGACGACCCGCATTATACGGCCGATGAACTGAATGTACGGGGCAAGTGTTCTAAAAGGTCGAAAAATAGCTGCCACACTAAGATGTGGGTGGTCGAAACCTTCCCCTAGCATTTGTACTTGAACAATGCAGTCAAGAGTTCCATTTCTTAGTGCAGCAAAAACCTTTTCTTGTTCATCTGGTTCTTGTTGGCTGTGAATTATCTCCGCAGTATACCCACGCTCTGCATACAACGATCTAATTTCTTTCGCGTGGTTTATTGTACAGGCAACGGCTATTAGCTGGTGTCGCGTTCCAGACTGCCTTAATTCTTCTAACTTTTCCAGGCTTGCGTCTACGATGTGCTTATTACAAAGTGGAGCGAGAGCAACTCCGCGACTAAACCAATCTTCCTCTTTCATTTTTACTATTTCTTCCAGTGAGTACTTACGACCCCGCTCGTCTTTGAAGCCCAGTTCTATTTCTGACGGAGCTACATAACTAGCTTTTAACCGTTTGATATATCCTTTAAGAGTTGCGCTACGGTACGGGTATCGATACACAAGCTCGCCGTCTATTTCTTGCCTGTCGCTTCGGAAAGGCGTAGCTGTCATGTGAATAACTTTTGCGTGAGGAAAATGATCAAGTACCTTTTTCCAACTGTCGGCGGCGCTATGGTGCGCTTCATCGATAATGACCATGTCAAAAAAGTCGTTTGGAAATTGATGTAGCCATTTCTCGACGTTAGTTGCGAGTTGTTGAATGTTGGTAATTACTATATGACACTTGGTGGCGACGGTGATATTTCCACTCTCAAGGGTACAAGCAAGTGGGCCAGATACCATTTGTGCGTCTGCTAGTACGCCCGCCTTGCGCCAAAAACATTTTGGCCGATTTGTAATATCCATTGCTTCATACAAGTTGTCCTTAATAATAATATTAGGAGCAATCACTAAAACCCGCCCCTGTGCAATTCCAAGGGGAAGTATCGAGGCGATCCCAGTTTTGCCGCAGCCAACCGGTATCTGAATAATTGCTTTGTTTTTCCCCGCTCGCAAGTACTCAAAAACGCGCAGATAGGCATCACGTTGCGGTTCTCGTAGAGTTGGGTTTGATTCTATTTTAAAATCAAGGTTGGTGAAAAATGTTTGGATCGGCTGGTTTGCTCGAAGCCAATTGTTTAACTGTTCCTTCTCGAATGACCATTTTTTGCCAATTTTGCTTGCAGGAATTTTTCCCTCGCGTGTAAGCGTATAAAGCACTGTTTTCCCCATACCGAGGTAGCTTGAAGCCTCTTCAATCGAGAGCCAGCCGTCAATCTGCTTTTTGCTGTAGTTAGTCATATTTTATAGATTATGATACTAAATGATAGCAAATGACAGATTTAGTGTCAACAATAAAATTGTGGATAATAACAATCGCCGCACCAGCAAACGAAAAAAGGGACCGGATTCTCTCGAACCCGATCCCTTTTTTTCGTGGCTGTTTAAGCCAACCCATACTCAAGCACCCCGTTTTCCTGTCCCCAGGATACTTTAGCGGCACAGTGAGAGCATAAACCCTCTTGGGCAAACTTTACCTCGCTTCGGAACCCTTCGGTGCCGCAATCACCGCAGTACAACCAGTTCTCGAGTTTATCTTCGCCATTCAACATGACGACGTTGTAGTCTTTATCAACTAGATACACGTTGCCACTGCTCGGGTTAAATTCGAGTTTTACATCATCCTCAAGATGATCGGCGTCGCTCGCCCAAGTGTTGTTAGACCGAGCAATAAGAAGCTCACCGGCCATAAACTGTTCACGGCTACCCATAGCCGCAAGAGAGAAATCTTTGTTTCCCATATAATTAAAAACAACGGCCAATTATAAAAATCCGACACGAAGGCCGTAGTAGTTCCGCATCGGACAGGCTACGTACAGCGGCTGATAGCTTGCTCTAGTCAAGGTGGAGATGAGCGGAGCGAATACTACCTTTACTTGAGATAAGCTGCCGCTATAATTACTAGTCCTGATGCGGAAATAGGAGGCCAACAAACATACAAAAAGAATATTTGCACACTTGCTTGCAACTCGATATTTGTGTATACTACTTTCATTGATATGAACACTGCGTCTCTCAAACATTTATATAATAAAATCCCCAAATTTATTACCGGGCTTACGCTTTTGGCGTTTTTTGTTTTGGTATTTGTGGGCATGTTTGATTGCATGAATCCTATAATGCAAAGCCGGATGAGCATGGAAGGATCAGCACATTCTATGACCGATTGTGTCCCTGGAAAAAATTGCGGCATGAATATCAATGAGCATCTGGGGATTTGGCAGGGCATGTTCACCACCATCCTCAATACGGATTTTTTTAACCTCCTGGCGACGCTTTTCGTGTTACTAAGTACCGCTGTCGCACTATTTAAAATTTTCTCGTTCTCCGATACAGAAACTATTGCCGGGCGGTATCTCATTTACGAACGAAGTCACCGTGATAATAGGTTGTATAATTATCTCGTCGGCATCTTTGCGAGCGGCATTGTGCAACCAAAAATTTTCGCCTAATAGCTAACTGCTTATTGTCGGTATAAGCAGTGTTTTAGTTATTAGGTTTTTTATTTATGTTTAAATATGAACGAATCATTACAGCCACATATATATAAATTCTCTGTCTCAGCCCTCACTTCTCAAGAGCGGGCGGATCAGTTTGTTGCTCTCGCCAAAGCTATGTCGGGTGTCGAGCAGGTTGACATCAACCTAGAGAAACGTCTCGCTCGTATCATCAGCACCGTGCCTTTGGATATAAATCAAATTAAGTCGCGTCTGGGGCAAGATAAGTTCCATCTTGAACAGGTATCAAACACAAACGTACCAACGCCAGTCATCTCCGCCACCCCATCACTAGGTGAGACAACGCTTAACGTCAGTATTAGCGGTATGACTTGTCGCAGTTGTGAATTGACGATTGAACGTAAGTGGAAAAAAATTCCCGGAGTCAAAAAAGTCACTGCGAATTGTGCGACGGGGAGAGCTAGTCTGCTGGTTGAAGGACAAAAACCATCAATGAACGATTTGCAGTCCGTTTTGGGCGATGATAAATATCGTGTACATAATGGCTCGAAAAAACACCAACCGCTAGAACACAAAGAAAAACGTCCTTCGTTTTTGCGTTTAATCGGCCTCTTCGCGCTGGTGTTCCTCGTTGGCTATATTTTTTCCAGCTTAGGATTGCTTAAGACCAGCTTTAGCCTCGGCAAGAGCGTGAGTTTTGGAGCCATTTTTATAGTGGGACTGGTCGCGGCAAGTTCTTCCTGTATCGCTGTCGTCGGGGGTCTATTACTCTCAACTACTGCAAAATTTAATGAGCGATATGCTTCGGCAACGCCAATGGCTCGCATGCGTCCAGTAATGCTTTTTGTGATTGGGCGAATTGCAAGCTACACGATTTTAGGCGGCATTTTGGGAGTGGTGGGAGCGGCACTCAGTCCGTCACCCGTCGTAACCGGCATCATCGCTATTGCGGCGGCTGGCTACATGCTCATCATGGGTCTTGACATGCTTCATATCGCTCCGTCTTGGCTTAAACGATGCATGCCACGCATGCCTAAAGCGCTGTCACATCGCATCATGGATTCTGAAGGGAAAGAACACCCGCTTGCTCCGCTCGGTTTGGGTGCCGCAACCTTCTTTTTACCATGCGGTTTTACTCAAGCACTGCAACTCTATGCTCTAACGACAGGCAGTTTTACTACCGGCGCGTTCACGCTTCTAGCCTTTGCTCTTGGCACTGCGCCAGCACTGCTCGCGCTTGGTTGGGCGTCGAGTTCGCTCAAAGGTAAAGCTGGCCGATTTTTCCTCCAATTTTCGGGTGCATTGGTCGTGGTTCTCGGATTATGGAATATTCAAAATGGTTTAACCGTTCTCGGTTATCCAATTAGCTTGCCAAGTCTGGGAGACAGTTCTGTAGAAGCGGCCAGCGCCAGCGGTAGCACAACTCTGAGCGGTACGATGGAGGGGAATACGCAGGTTATCAAAATGGGTTTTGCTTCCGGCGGGTATAGCCCTAGCCGCTTTACGCTCCGGGCCGGTGTGCCGGTGCGTTGGGAGGTTGATGGCACAAATGCTGGCGGCTGCGCTACAGTCTTGAATTCACGCCAATTAGGTATACAAAAATTATTACAACCCGGCATCAATACAATTGAATTTACACCGAGCCAACCAGGAGAAATTGCTTTCAACTGTAGTATGGGTATGTACCGCGGCAGTTTCACCGTGCTTCCTCCAACCTAATTAATCTTTTTCCCTATCTTATGCAAACCAAAATAAAAGTAACCGGCATGCACTGTTCCTCGTGCAAAAAACTTATTGAAGATGTAGCGAGCGAGATACCAGGAGTACAATCGTGCGCGGTTGATTTAACGAGCGGCGAAGGAGTTATTAATCACGATGAAATTTTTGACTTCGCCATGTTCATCAAAGAGGTCGAAAATCTTGATCCCGCATATAAAGTAACCGGCTCGTCATAAACTAATTATACCCTCTATGTAAAACTTCCATTTTTGTTTTTTATCCTTCCATAACACTCAAATTACTTATGCAACAAAATATGCCACAGATCAATGACCCGGACTTCGATAAACCCGCAACCGCTCCGGCGGCACCACAAGCTCAATCATTTTTCAACGCCCTCTCACCCAAGAGCGCGCTTATCGTCGGATTAGTCGGCGGGGTTATGGTACTCTGCACGCTTGGGTTTATTGTTTTACTTTCGATGTACTTACGCGGTGGATCAGCCAATGCCATTGCCGGCGCTGGCCAACCTATTCCCGTTGCCCAAGCACCACAGCCAAACGTACCGAGCCAGCCAACTGCCCAGGCACCGAGTGGCGCTGTTCCACCGCTCACTAATTCAGATCATGTTCGGGGAAATAAAAACGCACAGCTAACCTGGATTGAGTACTCTGATTTTGAATGTCCGTTTTGCAAACGATTCCATCCGTCTATGCTCCAAATGATGAAGGAATACGGCGATAAAATTAAATGGGTCTATCGTCATTTTCCACTTTCATTCCACCAAAACGCAGCTAAAGAAGCTGAGGCAACAGAATGTGCTAACGAACTCGGCGGCAACGATGCATTTTGGAAATATGCGGATGCCATTTTGGAGCGTACTACGTCTAATGGTACCGGTTTTTCACTCGACGCTTTGGTGCCGCTTGCCAAGGAACTTGGTCTTAATGAAAGTAAATTCAAGAGCTGTTTAGACAGCGGCAAGTATGCCGCCCATGTACAGCAGGATGAGAGCGGCGGGCAAAGCGCTGGCGTTAATGGCACACCCGGGTCATTCCTTATCGGGAAAGATGGTAAAGCCCAGCTTATCTCCGGAGCACTTCCGTATGAGCAGATTAAAGCTGCAATTGATGCACAATTGCGCTAGATCGATTAGTAAGAAGGAGTAGTACGAACGTGTAGAAACTTTATCCGGTATAAGATAATCACATGGCCTCTAAAACTGATGTGACCATCATCCATCTTGAAAAGGCTAAAAGCCTGCTTGCTAAGGCTGTTGTTATGGTTGAGCGCGAAGCTTCTCCTGCAAAAATCATGCGACAAATCGGAGCGGTGATAGGGCTTTTAAGAGCTGCTCGACAATTGAATGTAAAAAAATACTTAGAGGAATGTTCAAGAAAGGCTATCCGCATAAAAAGCCCTAATAAAAGAACAGCGCTTTTTCAGGAAATTCTAGAAGTAGCTAAAATATACACTAAATAATCTATTAAAAATTATGAAAAAGCAACGCTCATCAAAAAAAATGATGAGATGGTTCTTTGTTGTTATTCCAATAGTCCTTCTTGTCGGCCTTATTGTTCGGTCGGCCACCCGACCACGTCCGGGTGAAGAAGTCCCCGATCAAGGTAATCGACATTTAAAATCGGAAACTGAACAGCACGAACCTTATAACACTAAACCGCCAACTTCCGGGTCGCATTACGCTAAGGCGCCGTGGGGCATCTCAAACACCCAAATTCCCAATGAAATCCAAGTGCATAACTTGGAAGATGGCGGCGTGATTGTTCATTATGATCCGGCGCAGGTAGCAACGAGTACCATCCACACGCTCGAAGCCATTGTTAAACCGTATTTCATGAAGGGAAAGAATATTATTCTCGAGCCTTATAAGGAGATGGAAAGCCCTATAGTTCTCACCGCTTGGACACGCATTGAAAAACTATCTATTCCTGACAAAGCACTCATTGAACAGTTTATAAATGCATACATAGGTATTGACCATCATGTTCCCGGTCAATAAGTAGTGATGCGGGGGGCGGCAGATACTAACTGCCCCCCCTATGGAATATTTTGAAACATAAATTAAGGACATGTTAATCGATATAAAAAATATTGGAAATATTTTGAGAGAGGTATTCAGGGTTTGGACATATCGAATTATAGTGCTTGCGAGCACTGTGGTTTTTTTATTCTTCGAAATTTGGTTAGCGCATTATTCGCTCCTGCAGTTTACGTTCCGAAATTCTGTATTTACATGGCAAGACAAGATGCAGGTACTGTGGAGTGCGGTTGAGATGTTTTTCACCATTTTTCCCCGCAATGCGCAACTGTTTGCTATGCTTACAGCGCTCTTGGTTGGGCTCAATATAACAATGCTCATATATTATCTGCGTCGGCAGATTAGGACTCTCTCCGCTGCCGGATCGAGTATTGCTGGCATTGCCGTAAGCATTCTCGGGGTCGGCTGTTCAGCGTGTGGCTCTGTTATATTGTCATCATTGATTGGGTTTACTGCTGCAACCCAAGTTTTGACTTTCCTCCCTCTACAAGGGAAGGAATTCAGTCTTTTAGCCATCGGCATCTTGGTGGTATCCACGTACTGGATAATACATAAAATAATGACTCCCGGCGTGTGCCGGATAAAAAAATAGATTTGAATTACCTGTTACAGGCCTGTACATTCCAAATCTTTAATGGTACTATGTGGTAGTTGTAAACTTATGCGCAGTTTGAAGAAATATACTAATTTTTTAACCGGCATTCTCGCAGTGGCAATATTTCTCCCCACTCTTTTTTCGGTTTGTTTTAGGCATCATGCTGTCGATGGTCATGACCAGGTACGTATAGAAACGAATGAAACTGTTGTACAAATCCAGGGAAGCTGTTGCTCTGGAGAACAAAAAAATGAAAATGTAATTTTTCACCGGAAATCACTTGCAAAAGGATCCAATGAAAAAATAAATCAAATTGCAATTATTCCGTCTTTTGCGGACAGTTACAAACTCGCAAAATTTTTCGATCCTCCAGTCCCACATTACTTAAACTTTTACGACAACCAGCAGTCTCTAACCGTCCTGCGTTGTTGATTATATTTATTTACTAACAATAATCGTTTGGATTATTGTTTTTGTTATTTATACTTTTGTTTCTCTTACATCGTTATGAAAAAAATAAAAATATTTCTTCCGTTATTACTCGCCGTAGTACTTATGGGAGCGGGTTGTGCTAAGAGCACACCCCCACCAGCAGCTACGCCAGCTCCTCAGCCTTCTACCCAGGGAACTCCGACGGCGGCCGAACAAAGCGCGTCTGGTGATGAGGGGGATCATCTCGCCAAGCTGGCAGGTTCACGTGTTGAACTTGAAAACAAGGATAATCTACAAACCGGTGACATCACGTTTCGCTTCAATCTCTACGGTCTTGATGGCCATGAATTTGGTGACAAAGACTTAAAAATCGCCCATGAGAAAAAAATGCATTTTCTCATGGTGCGCGATGACATGACTGGTTTCCAGCATCTGCACCCCGAATATATTGACAATAAATGGGGTGTGAAAACAACTATCTCAGAAGCGGGAATGTACCAGCTGTATGTGGATATCGAACCAAACGAAGAAAAGCCGGTAGTACTGCGCGTTCCTGTTAAAATCGGCAGCGAAGCTGCCAAGGCTAATTTTCCGGTACCGACGGACAACACCGCCACCAATGGACAATACAAAGTTACGTTAAAGACAGATGGATCGCTTAAAACCAACGAGCATACTTCTCTAACATTCGTGCTCACTAAAAATGGCCAGCCAGCCGCTGATGTAAGCCCGTATCTTGGCGCCTTCGGCCATGTTGTGTTAATCCGTCACAACGATCCAGATGATTTCTTCCATGTTCACCCGATAACAGAAACAAAACCAGCCAATGGCGAAGTAGCTTTTGAAGCGCAATTTCCGGTAAAAGGCCGCTATACACTCTACGCTCAATTTAATTTATCGGGAAATGTTAAAACATTTCCAATCACCGTTGATGTCTCAACCGATGGGCAGGATACAGAAGTTCACAAAGATGGCGAATAAAAAGAGGAAGCGCCCGCGCATTACGGAAAGTAACTATATACAATATGAAACAGTACTTAACAAAGAAAATAATTATCTTTGTAATTTTAGGCTTGGCCGGTGCTGGGTTTATTACCCACCGCCTAGTAACGGCAGCATCGAATACTGACGAACCGACGCTTGTAGCGGAGCAAAAAACTGTCACTGCCTTGGTGCCGGTTGAAACTGCCTCAAATGGCGACGTAGAAAAACTCGGCGCTTCGAGTATCTCATGGCCTGGTGAGATTCTTTCTACCGCCGACGTACAAGTGTTCCCCGCTCGTGAGGGACAAATCGCCGAATGGCGCGTGCGGTTGGGGCAAAAAGTTTACCAAGGGCAAGTGCTTGGCCAATTGTCGGCGGGGCCAGTTTCGACTGAACTTGTATCAGCACTTGCTGAACGCCAGCAAGCGATCGTGCGTGCTCGCGCCAATGTCGAAGCCACCACGGAGTACATCATGGCATCGAAACAGCAGCTAGCTGAACTGAAACTGGCACTCGATAAATCACGGGACGCCGCAGTGGGAGCGGCGGAACGCAATTACCAAGCTCTTTTAGGTAGCCAGGTTAGTTCCAGCACCCCTTCCTCCACTCCTGGCTTACTTGCTTTAAAACGAGAAAAGGTGCGCTCACATGCACGGGAAATCCTACATCACTATGTTAATGCAATGAGCATTGGTTATCTTGCACGACCGGCACAAGATGCGGATCAGCTTTATGGTACCTATAGTTTAAAGAAGCATCTCGGTGTTACAGATACGGGCGCGAAGTATGAGTTTGATAATGCTGTATTGAAGCTGGGTGTTGATCTTAAAGATCCGAATGTAATACCAGAGGCTTCAACAAAGGCTTTTCTTAAGGCAACTCAAAAATTGTTGCTCGCGAGCATTCCTGGCTCTACTGACGACGGTGATAGCATGTCTAGCGAAGCCTTAGCCGATCTTCGTAATGACGTAGCGGACGATCCAATTGCTTTCTTGGATACTCTTAACGAATACAATGAAGCAAAAATTCAACTTGAGGGGGCGGTTGGTAATAAAAATACTTTAGTAGCCACCGCCGATGCTGATTATGCCGAAAAGAAAAATGAATTAGACAAAAAGATTTCCGAGCTTGATCGCGAACTTAAGCTCGCGCAAGCAGAAGTCCATGCAGCCGAGTCTGCATACGGTACTGTCGCCTCTGGGATTGCGGGCCAAACCATTATTGCTCCTAAATCCGGAGTAATTTCAGCGCTGTATAAAAATATCGGCGATCATGCTGCACCAGATACCGCTATCGCCGGCATAAGTAGCGCCAGTTCAAAAGGACGGTTTGTCCGCTTCCGCATTCCAAGTGATCTTCGTGCGCCAGAAGTGGGTGAAGAAATAACCATTGAACGTCCAGGATTTCCTTTGAGTGGAATTAAAGCAAAAGTTGTGGGGGTCGGTTTGGCATTAGATGTTAATGGCTCTTACACCGCTGATGCCGAATTTATCACAGTAGTTAACTGGCCTGTTCATGCTTCCGTTCGTGTGATCTCTAATCAGAGCGGCGGATCCATTCTCATACCTTTCACCGCCGTATGGTGGAATGATAAAGGCGAATCCCAGATATGGCTTGTTATGGAAAATAATGTTATCAGGCCGCGAGCTGTTAAGGTTGGGCGAGCGGTGGGCGATAAAATTGAAATTGAAGATGGGCTTGAGGCTGGTGAGCGTTTTGTGGCGCGCGCGAGTGCCGATCTCAAAACCGGACAATCTATCATGGGCACGATTACCACAACAGAAAAAACCGAGCCCGCTGGTGATGGGCACGGTCATTCCCATGACGAATAATCCCATTATTTATGCTTAATAAAATTATTAAATGGGCAATTCAGCACCGATGGGCAACGGTTATTTTGTCTATTGGCATTGCTCTCGTGGGGGTATGGAGCTTGTCTAGCATGAAGGTGGATGTGCTGCCCAATGTTAACAAACCAACCGTCGCAATTTTTGCCGAGGGCGAAGGTTTGGCTCCAGAAGAAATCGAACGTCTTATCCTCGCTCCGATTGAAGCAGCCGTAGCCGGTGCGCCTGGTGTCGAACGCGTTCGTGGTACCGCTTCTTTTGGTTTAGCTATTACGCAAGTTGAGTTCCGATGGGGTTCGGATGTCTATCGTAATCGACAGATCATTCAGGAGCGATTAGCCCAACTTAATTTACCGAATGATGTTCGGCCAGTGCTCGGCCCTGTAGCTTCGATCATGGGTGAAATCATGTGGACAGGTCTTACCGCCACCGACCAAAAAATAACGGGCATGGAGCTTAGGAGCTTGGCCGATTGGACGATTCGTCCCGCTCTTTTGCGTGTTCCTGGTGTATCTGACGTCATTGTAATGGGCGGAGACGTACGCGAATGGCAGATTAACTTAAATGCTGAGCGCATGAGACGATTGGAGTTAAGTATCGAAGATATCATCACGCAAGTTGAAGGTGCTCTAAAAAATAGAGGCGGTGGAATTTTGGTGCAAAGCCAGCAAGAGTATCCTATCCGTATCTTAGTTGCTCCGAGCAAAATTGATGAAATTAAAGAGATCGGTATCGGCAACCGCAATGGGCAGTCAATCCGTCTAGCAGATGTTGCTACGATAATTGAAGGAGCAAGTCCCGTACGCGGCAGCGCGACCATCGACGGCAAGCCAGGTGTTATTATGCGTATTGTGAAACAACCAGAAGCGGAAACGCTCGCAGTCACGACCGCAGTGGATGAGGCCCTTACTTCTCTCCAAGCAAGCTTACCGGCAGGGACTGAATTAAAAAATGACCTCTTCAGACAAGAGTGGTTTATCCATGCAGGACTCAGTAACGTACTCGAAGCGTTACGAGACGGTACTATCTTGGTTATCTTCATCCTCATTCTGTTCCTCATGAATTTACGGACGACGACCATAACGCTCACGGCAATTCCTATGAGCATCCTTGTTACCGCTATTGTCTTTCGCGCGTTTGACCTCTCGGTGAACGTCATGACGCTCGGCGGCATCGCGGTAGCGATCGGTGAGCTAGTAGATGATGCGATTGTCGACGTAGAAAATGTTTTCCACCGGATGAAAGACTGGATTAAAAATGGTCGCCAAGAACCGTTTGGGGACGTGGTATTCAGAGCGTCAAGCGAAGTTAGAAATTCTATCGTGTATGCTACTGTCTTGGTTGCCATTGTTTTCTTGCCGATTTTCTTTATCCCTGGGGTGGAAGGAAAGTTGTTGGCACCGCTTGGTCTCGCATATCTTATCTCGCTCGTTGCATCGTTGGTGGTTTCCCTTACTCTAACACCAGCGCTTTGCACTATATTGCTTGGCAAAGTGCGTTCCAACAAGAACGACGATACTCGCGTCGCTCGTTGGATTAAGCAAAAAATTACACCCGGCATCTTGTGGAGTATCGGTCATGCAAAAATAATGATGATCGGGGTAGCAGCAACACTCGCTGTGGCTGGAATGCTCTATACACTTGCTGGCAAAGAAGGCATTCCCCCTTTCAACGAAGGGGCTGTGACGATTGGCGTCGTCATGCCTGTGGGCACTGATCTTGAAACCTCGAACGCCTTTGCCTCTAAAGTTGAAGATGCTATTCGTCAAATTCCGGAGGTGCAGCGCGTGAGCCATTCCACCGGCCGCGCCGGGGCCGATGCGCATGATAGCGGCGCCAATACGAGTGAAATTCAGGTGGCTTTTAAGCCAGGACTCGAGAAAGAGCGCAAACGCCTCTTTGCTGAAATTCAAAAAAAGTTAGATGAATTTACGGGTGCTGATTTTGGGCTAGGCCAGCCAATCACTCACAAATTAGAAGAGCTCATATCTGGCGTGCGGGCTCCGATTGTGGTCAAAGTTTTCGGTGATGATTTGGTGGCAATCAGACAAGTGGCTACACAGGTGCAGGAAGAGCTTGCCAAACAGCCCGGTGTGACCAATGCGCAAGTGCAGCGCGAAGTAATGGTGCCAGAATTTCGCATTTACCCAAACCGCAATCGGCTGGCGCAGCTCGGATTATCCAGTGGCGAAGTGGCCGAACAGCTGGAAGAAGGATTGCTTGGCGCAACGATCGGTCAGGTGCAAATCGATAGTTCAAGAATAGATGTGGTGGCACGCTTTGATGTTGCCTCCAAAGGCAACGCTTCGGCGCTTCGTGATCTAGCGCTTCCTTTTGAAGGCGCGGAGTCGCTCGGCAGCGCCGCAGATATTCGCCTTGAAGGCGGCAGAAATCGTTTAAGTCACGATGGCGGACGACGCGTGTTAGTGGTGAGCGCTAACTATCAGGGCAAGGATATTGTTGGCGCTGTCGAGGCAGCCAAACAAACTCTCGAATCGCAGAAATTACCGGCTGGAACCGCACTTTCGTTCGAGGGTACGTACAAAAGCCAAAAAGAAAACAGCCGCCGTTTGGCACTGCTGTTCCTTGTCGGCTTAGTTTTGATATTTGGCGTGCTCTACCATGCCTTTAAATCACTGCCGATTGTCCTGCAAATCATGATTAACATTCCGACGGCTTTTATCGGTGGCATGATAGGAGTATGGCTTACGGGCGGGGTGATTAGTCTTGCCCACCTTATTGGTTTCATTTCCTTGGCCGGCATTGTTTCACGCAATGGTATTATGCTTATCAGTCACTGTCTTCATTTAGTGCGCCAAGAAAAGCTACCCTTCACTCCAGAAACCATTATGCGCGGAACACTCGATCGGGTAGTACCTGTACTTATGACCGCACTCACTGCTCTCTTGGCATTGATTCCTTTTCTGCTTGCCGGTGAAGACCCAGGTAAAGAAATGTTACATCCCTTAGCAGTGGTAATTTTTGGAGGTCTTACGTCTTCGACACTCATATCTCTCTTCCTAACCCCAGCACTGTTCTATCGGTTTGGTAGAAAAGCCTCGGATGTAAAATTGGAAACAACGGCGGAGTTTGAGTAAGTTGTGATGTTAATAGCGACCAACGATTGGATCGTACTTCAGGAAATTTTACAAAAGCCAGGGCTAAATGTCTTGGCTTTTGTATTGTGGATAACTCTAGTTTGACATCGCATACCCCCAGGGGGTATTATACATGCATATGGAACTAAACCTCAAAAAGAAACTCATCAAAAGGCTCAAAATAGTTGAAGGGCAAGTCCGAGGATTGCAAAAGATGGTCGAAGACGAGCAATATTGTGTTGATATTATTACCCAAGCTGGCGCAGTAAAACACGCCATTTCGAGCTTTGAAGACGCTGTGCTCGAAAATCACCTCGGGACGCACGTGGTCGACCAGATCAAATCCGGAGCTCATGCTAAAGCGACGAGCGAGGTTATGAAAGTCTATAAATTATCTAAAAAAGGTCTATAACACTATGAATAAGAAGCTTCTATACGGCTTATTGGGCATCCCGGCAATTATCATACTTGTCGTGATTTTTCAGTATCGCGATAAAACTCCTGAATCTCAAAACGGTGTTTTTTTGAGTGACAACACTAGCGGGTTATCAGAAATACAGCCGACAACTGCTATTGAACTAAAAAATGGCGATACATATAATCTTACTGCTGGGTTTGTTAAAAAACAAATCGGCAATCGTACCTATCGGATGCTTGCCTACAACGGTTCCATACCGGGACCGCTCATCAAAGTCGCTCAGGGGGCGGAAATTACTATAAACTTCAAAAACAACACGGATGTTGACACTACGATCCATTCACACGGTATTCGCCTAGAAAATAAATTTGATGGCGCAGTCCCTATGAATCAACAGGCAGTGAAGCCCGGTGAGACGTTTGTCTACAAAATTAAATTTCCCGATGCTGGCATGTACTGGTACCACCCCCATGTTCGGGAAGATTATGCGCAAGAATTGGGGTTATATGGCAATTATTTAGTGGTGCCAAATGAATCTAATTACTGGAACAAAGTTAATCGTGAAGTGCCATTATTTCTTGATGATATTTTAATCGAAGGCGGCCAAATCCGTCTTAACAAACAAGAGGCCGACCGGACGCTCATGGGCCGGTTTGGCAACGTTATGCTCGTTAATGGTGAACCGGATTATCAGTTCAATGTGAAAAAAGACGAAGTAGTGCGCTTCTATCTTACCAATGCTGCTAATACTCGAACATTTAACGTTACTATTCCTGGGGTAAAAATGAAATTGGTCGGTGGCGACGGCGGCGCTTATGAGCGTGAAGAGTGGCAAGAGGCAGTGGTGCTTGGCCCTTCCGAGCGCGGCGTAATCGAGGCACTATTTCCGGAAAGCGGCATCTACAGCTTGGAAAACCGTACGCCGGAGCGAACATATACTCTCGGTACTATTACGGTCAGTGAGGAAGCGGCTACACCATCCTACGCCAATAGCTTTAACACACTCCGAACAAACCAAACCGTCGTTGCAAGCATTGATCCCCTCCGATCTCTCTTTGATAAACCAATTGACAAGCAACTGAATCTCCGCATCGAAATGATGTCCGGTATGGGTAGCGCAGGAAGCAGTGATCACATGTCCGCTAACGGGCACATGATGGGCGGCGGTATGATGATGGGCAAACCGAGCTCTGATGGAATTGAGTGGGATGATGCTAGCCCCATGATGAACGCCATGTCAACCAAGGATATGACGAAGTGGAACATCGTTGACAAGGCAACAAACAAACAAAACATGGAGATCGGATGGAAATTTAAAGTGGGCGACAAGGTAAAGATCCGTATTACCAATGACGCAACCTCCGCACACCCCATGCAACACCCCATTCACTTCCATGGTCAGCGGTTTCTCGTTCTTGACAGAAATGGGATCAAGCAAACTAATCTCGTCTGGAAGGATACGGTCATGGTGCCAGCCGGACAGTACGTTGATATTTTGCTAGACATTACCAATCCGGGTGAATGGATGGCACATTGCCACATTGCAGAGCATCTAGAAGCAGGTATGGCCATGCAATTCACAGTAGAAAATTAATACCTATGAGGTCTAAGCGTTTCATACAATTAGCGGCAGGTATAATGGCCGGAGTCGCAGTGTCTATCGCCTTACTTGGTTTTTTGTGCCCGCAGGATGTTATGTCCAGTGGTATGTCTGAAGCGTTGAGCGCGCCAACAAGGACAACGGCCTTTTGCCCAGGCAATTTAGCCGCATCTTCCATGCCTGGCAGCATGGGGGTGCAAACCAACTGTTTGAATTTGCACCTCGGCTTTGTTAATCGACTAACGGAGTACGTAGTCGGCAAAGCAGTTTTATGGTTTACGTTGATTCTGGCGATTGCCGTTATATACTTCGTTACCTCGAAATTTTTAAATAGAGCACAACCAGGGCTTGCGCGCTTCAAACATCGCTCTTGGCTCTATAGCACATCAATACGGCTTTACTGCCAAAAAAAATTTCTCGCTTGGCTATCATTACTCGAAAATCACGGAATCGCTGTATCCGTTTAGTTCTGCCATTAGGCTTATTATAATTTCAAAAATGGTGGAACTGTTGGGTGCAGCGTTTTTATTTGTTTTAACTCTATATGACAGAAAAAATATCACTAAGAATTGAAGGGATGCACTGCGCTTCCTGTGAAAAAATAATCGGGATGGAGCTGTCCGCGATACCTGGCATCAGCAATGTGACTATTGATGTTGCTAACGGCACTGGGGCGCTTGAAGCGACGCCGGAAGTAAACAATGATGCTATTATTGGCGCTATTCAAAAAGCCGGCTCTGAATACAGAGGCACGGTAGTAGAACGAAAAAAAGAAACGGCCGAAGCAGCCGAAGCCCCACTTGCGTTCGACAATTTTGAAAAGAAAATTGTCGATAGTGGTTCTGCTCTTAAAATTCGGCTCGAATCAAGCGTGGCTGCCGAGGGTAGCTTTAGCTCTCAAGAAGGGCGGCCAAACTTCTCTGGCAAGGTGACACATCATAAACGCGGGGAATTTGAAATCCCACAAGGAAGACCTGACATTAGCAATTTGGTGGACGAATTAGTTCGTTCTACAAAAATTAATCAACTGTTTTCGATCTTTTCTGGAGAGGTGCGCACAACCGAGGCCGGGCAAATTTTGTCTCCAACGAAGCAAGCTGCCACACCTGCGCCTCTAAACGCGTCTACACCAGAGCTACTCAAAGAAAAAAAGGAAGAACAAGTACATCTCAGCCTATCCGGCATGCACTGTGCTTCATGCGCTGGCCTTATTGAACGTGGTCTAAAAAAAGTTGCGGGTGTAAAAACTGCAAATGTAAACTTCGCAGCCGAAAAGGCACGTGTAGTTTATGACACATCGCTTGCCACTCCCGACCAGCTGATTGCCGCGGTAGTAAAAGCGGGGTATAAAGCAAAACTGGCCAACACCTCTGACCCCGAAGCAGAACGCCGCCAACGCGAAGGCGTAATTAAAGGATATTGGAAAAAATTCTGGTGGAGTTTTGCTCTGAGTGTCCCCATGTTGTACTTCATGTTCCTGGATTTCTTCTCATTTATTCCGGGGCGCGCCTTCGTCCTACCATACATCGGTGTAATCTCACTTGTGCTGACCTTGCCGGTGCAGTTTATTATCGGTGCCGGATTTTATAAAGGCATGTGGTCCAGTCTCCGAATGAAAACCTTTAACATGGATAGTTTGATTGCGATCGGTACGAGCACGGCTTTCTTCTACAGCCTAGCACAATTCATAACGTATGTTGTACGAACAGGAAGTGTTATCGGGTTAAATGGCATGAAAATTCCTGAACTATACTTTGAGACGGCGGCTTTTCTGATCACCTTCGTGATTCTCGGTAAATGGTTAGAAGCAAAAACCAAAGGAAGAACCTCTGACGCAATCAAAAAACTCATGGGTTTGCAGCCAAAAACAGCGCGAGTGGTAAAAAACGGTGTAATCGCCGATGTACCGATTGAGCAGGTTATACAAGGCGATACCATTGTAGTTCGCCCTGGTGAAAAAATTCCGGTTGATGGTGTTGTAAGCAAAGGCCAATCAAGTGTGGACGAATCAATGATTACCGGTGAAAGTATTCCGGTTGAAAAGACTTTAGGGGCAACTGTTATAGGAGCAACGATTAACAAAAATGGCAGCTTTGAATTTACCGCAACGAAAGTAGGCAGTGAAACGACATTGGCGCAAATTATTCGCGTAGTGGAAGAAGCACAAGGGTCAAAAGCTCCAATTCAAGCCTTTGCCGATAAAATTTCGGCCTACTTTGTGCCAATTGTTATCGGCCTCGCTATTCTTACTTTTCTCGTGTGGTATTTTGCTCTGGGCGCCACACTCACGTTCGCACTCATGGCTTTTACCTCAGTTATCGTCATTGCTTGCCCTTGCGCTCTAGGCCTTGCAACTCCGACCGCTATTATGGTGGGCACTGGTAAAGGTGCAGAGCATGGCATCCTTATTAAAGGTGGAGAGCCATTGGAGGCTGCTTGTAAGATTAAAGCCGTGGTATTTGATAAGACAGGAACTCTGACCAAAGGCCAGCCGGAAGTTACTGATGTCGTGAGCGCGAGCATTTCGGACGAAGAAGAAATAATGACTATTGCGGCGAGTCTCGAGAAACTTTCCGAGCATCCGCTCGCTGACGCGATTGTTAATTATGCCGAAGAAGAAACAATACCGCTTAGTGAGGCGACCAACTTTCGAGCTATTCCTGGACACGGAGTCGAAGGTACTATTAATAATTTAAAATATTATTTTGGCAATCGTAAATTGGTAACAGATGTGGTCGGTATTCCTAGCGTCCAGCTCGAAAAAATTGAGCGTAAAATCCGCAAACTTGAAGAAAGCGGAAAAACGGTAATGATTTTATCCTCAACTCAAGAAATTCTTGGGCTGGTAGCGGTCGCGGACACCATTAAAGAAACGACAGTGGAGGCGGTGCGAGCCTTACAAAATAACCATATTGAAGTTTTCATGATTACTGGTGATAACCGTCGAACTGCCGAGGCCATTGCCCACCAAGCTGGAATTAAAAATGTATTGGCAGAAGTGTTGCCAGAAGACAAAGCCAATGAAGTTAAAAAATTACAAGGCACTGGTGTTAAAGTCGCAATGGTTGGAGACGGGATCAACGATGCCCCCGCGCTCGCGCAAGCAGATCTCGGTATTGCTATGGGTTCTGGCACTGATGTAGCTATGGAAACCGGCGGCATTGTCATCATTAAAAATGATCTACGCGATGTTTTGACTGCGATTAAATTAAGCCGAGAAACCATGGGCAAAATCAGGCAGAACATGTTTTTCGCTCTGTTTTATAATGTTATCGGCATTCCCATCGCCGCTCGCGTCTTTGTCGGTCTCGGGCTTGTACTTAAACCAGAACTGGCCGGTCTTGCTATGGCCTTCAGTTCGGTTTCAGTCGTAACGAATTCGCTCTTCTTGCGCGGGTTCAAACCAACCAAACGCAATTGGCTCTCCAGTTTAGCTCCTTGGGCCATGGCACTTCTCTTTACTGGAGTGTTTGTGCTTTTTGCACGGCTGAGCAAAATGGGAGCGTAGAGAATATTAATTTCAATTATATGATCAGACAATCACACAAAAGTAATCGGATTATCGGCGCGGCGGTTGGTGTTTTCATTATTCTCCTGCTCATTGCAGGCGCTTCAAATCTCACCGGAGCTAAAAAATCCACTTCACTCGCTGGTCTTACCGCCACGGTATATCGCTCCGCCACCTGCGGCTGCTGCCAGGGGTACATCGCGTATTTGAGGCAAAATGGACTCACCGTAGAAGAAAAAATTGCCGGCAACGATGATTCTGACCTCGGTCAAATAAAAGATGAATTCAACGTACCAACTGATATGCGGAGTTGTCATACTATGCGTCTGAGTGGTTACACCATCGAAGGTCATGTGCCCATCGAAGCAATTGAAAAATTGTTAGCAGGAAAGCCGGCTATATCTGGAATCGCTCTGCCCGGCATGCCTCTCGGTTCCCCGGGTATGACTGGAACAAAATCTGGTTCATTTGATGTTGAATCGTTTACTATTAGCGGCTCAGCTTCACTTTTTATGAAAGTATAATATTTCAGCATATCCTTGTTCTTATAAAATTATATGCCCTACAGCACCTCACGAACAATCTCTCTACCTTTCGCGGAAACCATCAATCGCGTTAAAAACTTACTGGCTGCTGCTGGATTTGGCATTCTAACAGAGATCGACGTGCAAGCGACCATGAAGAAAAAGCTCAATAAAGATTTTATTCCGTACGTTATCCTGGGAGCCTGTAATCCACCTTTTGCTCACGAGGCATTGATGATGGAAACTGAAATCGGTCTCATGATGCCATGCAATGTAATTGTATACGAAAAAAATGGCACGGTGCATGTCGCCAGTGTGCGCCCAACTCTTACAATGCAGGCAACTGGCAATCTTAAGTTGGCACCGCTTGCGGCTATGGTTGAGGAAGAATTAAAACGTGTTATTGATGCAATTTAGTACGCCTACTCGTTAAATGTGTGTAAATAATTTCCTGGTGTATGTCTGCCGTTGCCTACGTTATCTATTTTATTCTGTTTATTGTCCTGCTGCTTGAACCGCATATCATCAAAGGGCATGTAGCAGGAATGAACGCCCCGTTTCTACAATCCTTAAGCACAATTGTCATTGTTGGCGTGGCAGGATTAGTATATTGGCTCCATCAGAGAGATATTGAACGCCGTGAATACGAAAAAACGCGTCTTAAACAAGAAAATGCTAAGTCGCTCGATCATTTAATTGATCTTTCCGCTGATCTCGGGTTAGTAAACCGGCGCGTATCACTGCTGCACATAATTACTACAGACTTACTCTGCAAGGCTGATAAAAAGAATCAAAGCAAGCAAGTGTTGATGGAGGAGCTGCTCGCCACGGTCGTTATGTCGCTCTCGCAGGCGGAGTGGGGCGTATTTCGTTTTGTGGATATAGAACGAGGGCGTACGGTCGGTGAATTTACATTCGCCAGGAAAAAGGATACGTTGCCATCCGCAGTAATAGGTAATAAGGTACTCGTAAATTTTCAGAAAGAATTGGCTTCTAAGTCAGAATCACTGCCGTATCAAGTTTTTGCCACTACCGATCAAACGGCGACGGTCAAGTGCCACTACATCTTTCCACGCGTGCATGCGCTAGAAAAAAATGAATACGTCATACAGAACGTAGTCGATCAAGCGCAGCTGCTGTATAAGTATCTGTATCAATGATAAAATACAGGGGGGAGAAAGGGGGTGAAATATATGGGAAAATTATCTATAAAAAAATACGGTTGGCTCTGCGTACTTGGCGGGGAAGTTGCTTACACTGTCTGCATGTTGTATGGAAGATTTCTTACCGGCAAAGCAGCTGAATTGCACCTGGCTATATTTCAATTACTTCCAGGGTTCTCAAGTATAAATTTTGGCAGCTGGTTCCTTGGTGCAATTAGTGTAGCCGTATGGTCTGGCGTGGCCGGAGCTTATGTTGCTTGGATACATAATACAAGTATCCAGAGGAAATAATTCATTGTTAATTACAAATATATGAAATTATCAAAATTAATGCATGTTATCAGTGTCTTAGTAGGTTTTGCCGGAGTGGTTACATTTGTGGCGGCAATCCTCGGCGGTGCTGATAATTTGGTATGGGGAGTTACCAAGGTTGATGCCTTGCTCTGTGCCGGAATCCTCATTCTCATAGCCATCTGGGTTCAGATCGCCACAATTCACCATATGATGTTAGAGAAGCGTGGGGAGATGATCTAATTATTTAATTTAGGTATATGCACAATTCTAATAATAGCCACAAAGGCATGATGTGGATGATGATCCCATGCATCATTCTCTTGGGAGTTCTACTTTTAAGTAGAGGTAGATTCTCTTCATCCGGTTATTTCTGGCTTATCATAGTTGGTGTTTGTGTTGGCCCTCATATTTGGATGATGTTGAAAGGGCATGGTGGATATGATGATGCTGGCACGGAAGATAAAACTAGCAATCCTGCGGTAAAACAATCAGAAGTAAAAGATGGAGGGAATAAACATAAACATGGTGGATGCTGATATTAATTTTCTGTTAGTATGCAAAACGCTTACGGCCTTTGGCCACTTGTTATCATTAATTCGGCAATCTTTATAGTATTTGCGTTTAGCTTTGTCAAGCCAAAGACAAAAAGAGATTGGCGATCATTCGGCGCGTTCTCGGCATTCATTGTAGCTTTGTTCACGGAGATGTATGGCTTCCCGCTCACCATTTATCTTCTCTCCGGCTGGCTTTCAAAGCGGGTTCCTGGCCTCGATCCGCTCACGCATAACTCCGGGCATATTCTCGAAGATTTGCTTGGCTGGGGCGGGGACCCGCATTTTGGGCCATTTCATATCGCTAGCTATATCCTAATTTTTTACGGGTTCTCCCTGCTCGCAAACGCCTGGAAGATATTATATAAAGCACAGACCGACCATACTCTTGCCGTCACCGGCCCTTACACACGAATTCGTCACCCACAATACGTGGGGTTTGTGATTATTATGTTTGGGTTCCTCCTCCAGTGGCCGACCATTCTTACCGTCATTATGTTCCCAATCTTAGTATGGATGTATACGCGACTGGCTCGTAGTGAAGAAAGAGAGGCTCAAAAAGAGTTTGGGTCCTTGTGGAATGAGTATGCTTTAAAAACGCCAGCTTTTTTCCCTCGATGGAGACAAGACAAGGAGAAATATATGGGTAAATAAGATGAAAAAAATTATCACAAAATCTATCGGCTATGGTTTGGCGGCGGCGTTTACACTACTGGTGGTTTATTTTCTCGTGTTAACGCTGGTTTCCGGCTGGAGCTTTACTCAAAGCCAATTCAGTAATTATTGGTATTTTATCGTCAGTTTAGTAGTGGGGTTTGGTATTCAAATCGCTCTCTATCAGTACATAAAAAGTTTAGCACATGATGGTCACGGTATGGGCACAGTAGTCGGTGTATCAGGAACCACTTCCACCGCCGCTATGATTTCTTGTTGCGCGCACTATTTAGTAAATCTGCTGCCTATTCTTGGAGTGACCGGGCTAGTTACGTTTCTGTCCCAATATCAAGTAAAATTGTTTTGGATTGGTATTTTTTTTAACATGGCTGGTATTGTATATATAACTCATAAAATTTTTAAAATTAAAATCGCATGAAATACTTACGATTTATTCTAATAGGACTGGTTGCTATTTTTTTGGCCTATGTTTACTTTGGTATATATAAGGGTGGCAAACAGCCTAATCAGCAACTTGGCGTCGCTCAAGGCCAGTGGCAAACAAAGAGCGATGAGCAGGGGCCGGTCTCCATTAAAATCACGCCGCAAATCCTCAGCGGAACGCAATGGAAATTTAACGTTGTGTTTGATACTCATTCGGTTGATCTTAGTGATGACCCTTTACAGATTGCGGAACTGGTCGATGAACAAGGCACTACGTATAAGCCAATAATGTGGCAAGGGGCCGGCCCCGGCGGCCACCATCGTGAAGGCATATTAATTTTTTCAGCAATAAGTCCCACACCAACTGTAGTAGAATTAAAAATTAAGAACGTTGGCGGAATCACCGAACGCTCATTTAAGTGGCTCATTAAATAAATTTTATGAATCAACACAACCACAGCTCACAAGAAATTATTTATACTTGCCCTATGCACCCTAAGGTGCGCAAAACCAAACCAGGCAAATGCCCGGGCTGTGGCATGGATTTAATCCCCGTCGTCACTAAGACTAGCGAAGTCATTTCCGAAAATAAAAAAACAGCTGGAGAAGAACACATGGATCACGACATGCAAAAAATGAACCACATGGATCATGAGGCTGCCATGACCAATCCACAAATGGCCAAGAAGATGGAAGCCGACATGCGCAAACGATTTTTTATTTCACTCCTGCTTTCCATCCCAATTTTTCTCTACTCACCGGTCGGTATAAATATTTTTAAACTAAGTTTACCAACACCCATTCCGGTTAATTGGTTACTTCTGATTCTTACTACGCCGATTGTTTTTTGGGCAGGTTCTATTTTTATTACTGGGACCTACTACTCACTTAAAGCGCGCAAGCTCAACATGGCCGTGCTTATAGCTACAGGCGTGTTAGCCGCGTATCTTTTTAGTGTCTTACTTACGGTAATTGGCGGCACCGAAACTTTTTTTGAGGCAGCCGCTTTATTGGTTACTTTTGTGTTGTTCGGCCATTGGATGGAGATGAAATCGCGCCGCGGCACATCTGACGCGCTACGAGCACTTTTTAATCTTGTACCACCGCAAGCGACAGTCATACGCAATGGCAAAGAGGCAACGATCCCAAGCGCTGAGATTGTTACGGGAGATACCGTTATGCTTCGTCCAGGCGATAAAGTGCCGGTTGATGGCAAGGTTGCGGAGGGTGAAAGCGCTATCGATGAATCTTTGGTGACTGGCGAATCCATCCCAGTTACAAAAAAGATTGGAGACAAGGTAGTAGGCGGATCAGTTAATCTCACCGGAACTGTAAAATTTAAAGCTACTCAAGTAGGCTCGGAAACAATCTTAGCTCAAATTATTAAACTGGTGGAAACAGCGCAGAATTCCAAAGCGCCTGGCCAACGAATCGCCGATCGTTGGGCGGGTCGATTGGTGATAGTCGCGATTGGATCAGGAGCAGCCGCATTTATCGGTTGGTATTTTTTTGGCAACGCTAGCCTCATAACCGCTTTAACATTTGGAGTAGCTACCATTGTAATTGCCTGCCCCGACGCGCTTGGTTTGGCCACGCCCACGGCGGTGGCCGTGGGTACAGGTATTGGAGCCAAACACAATATTTTAATAAAAGATGCGGCCACGCTTGAAAATACGTCTCGTCTTACCGCTATCGTACTTGATAAGACCGGTACGCTCACTGAAGGCAAGCCAAAAGTCACCGACATCCAAGGCTTCAATGGTTTTACTCCCGACGATGTACTCGCGATTCAGGCGGCTATCGGCTCGGCTTCTAATCATCCAATTTCCAAAGCGATTGTTGATGAAGCCAAAATTAAGAAACTAACTGTAGAAAAAATTTCAAACTTCGAGTCAATTTCGGGATTTGGCCTCAAAGGAACCATTGGAGGAAAGCAAGTTCTTGCCGGTAAAGAGAGGTTACTAACTGATGCCGGGATAAATACCGCCATACATCGCAACCAGATTGATAGTTTGGCAGCACAAGGCAAGACGCTGAGCCTGATAGCGGTAGACAACAAGTTGGCTGGAGTGATCGCGGTAGCCGATACTATCAAACCAAACTCTAAAAAAGCCATTACCACGCTTAAGGCGCTCGGTCTTGAAGTTGCCATGATTACCGGCGACCATACTAAAGTCGCAGAAGCGGTTGGCAAGGAATTGGGGATTGATCGTATTTTTGCCGAGGTCTTGCCGCAGGATAAGTCGAGTTATGTAAAAAAGCTTCAGACTGAGGGTAAGTTTGTGGCAATGGTAGGAGACGGGATCAACGATGCACCAGCCTTAGCCGGAGCTGATATCGGCATCGCCATCGGTGCCGGTACCGACGTGGCGATAGAAACCGCCAGTATAGTACTTATGAAGTCCGACCCGTACGATATCGTAAAAGCGATTATCCTTTCTAAGGCCACTGTAGCTAAGATGAAACAAAATTTATTTTGGGCGGCTATTTACAATCTATTGGCTATTCCCGTTGCCGCCGGCGCGTTCTATAGCTCGCTTGGCTGGACGCTCCGCCCGGAAATTGCTGCTTTACTTATGTCGGCATCGTCGATAATTGTTGCGACCAACGCAGTATTACTTAAACGAGTCGAGCCAAAATTAATAATATAAAACTCCTAACACAAAACGCGGAAAGGAAACGCAAAACGGGGACCGGCTCGCGCCGATCCCCGTTGTTTGTCCGTTTAGCCGATCTTCTCGACCTGGCAAACATAGAATAGGTTAACTGTCTTCGGATACGTCCGAACCACGACACCTTTCTTGTCCTTTTGTTCAATGACAACAAAGGACTTGATGGCCTTTTCGCCTTTCTTTACTCGGTAGCCCTGGTTGAGCCACTGGTTAAAGGTTAAACAATTACTTTTTGGATCGTAATTGTTCGCTTCATCTTGGCCAAAGCGGTCAAAAATCTGCTTTCTGACGAGTTCGGCTGTTTTGGCTGAACCTGTCCAATTGGAAACGTTTGTGCGTTCCATATGATTAAAAACACGGCCAATAAATATATCCAATGGACTGGCCGTTTACGCCGCATTAGACAAGGCTACGTACAGCGGCTGATAGCTTGCTCTAGTCAAGGTGGAGATGAGCGGAGCGAATACTACCTTTACTTGAGAAAAGCTGCCGCTATAATACCTAGCCCTGATGCGGAAAAAGTCACCTCAACCTATCTCTCAAAGGGTCAAAAAAGACAAAAAAACAGGCTCATAACAAGTCTGCTTTCATTCTCGCGTCTCTTTTGGTTGGTTTGTTCTGTTTTGGTGTCTTTTGGTCGTTTTTGTCTCGTCTAGCTCTCGTTTCTTCCACCCTCTCTCCACCCCTCCCTTTTCCCATCATTCTCTCGTTTTTTGGTACTGGTTTAGGTTAGT
>CAZEDL010000009.1:0-46039 GCA_964510885.1 uncultured Gammaproteobacteria bacterium | reverse complement strand
AGGCTTAACTGGAGTAGCCAGTATTAAGAGTAGTAGTGGGGAGTGGGGGATTGATCCCGATGGGGCAATGCGCTTTAGCGCTACCCATGTGCAGATGGTCAAAACCGACAGACTGGTGGTGGAGAAGCCTCCTCAGTCTGAACAAGCGCCTGCTACAGTCGGATCTGGCCAAATGAATAATGGCGAAGTTGAAGTGATTGTAAATAATCCATTAGTTACTGCTTCAAGCCAAATTTTGCTCACGTTCCGTACTAATCCCGGTGCCTTTTGGTGGATTAGCGAACAGACTGAAGGGCGGTTTGTGATTAATCTTAGTAATCCCGCTGCACACGAAACAATCTTCGATTATTGGTTGGTAGGTGTCACCACTACGGCGACGTTTTAAACCGTCGCTAGTTTGTGGTATAATTATCATCTAGTTAGTTGAAAAATAAAACCGCTACATTCTTGGCTGCAATTAGATTTACAAAACGTCGGCAAAATAACTATCAAATTCGCATTGTTCGTGAATATACCACTAAGTGAAGATGTTAAGTAATTCACTGAATTAATTTTTATGGAAAATTCATTTGCACAAATTATAAAAAAATTAGAACATTTTTTTCTATATGTAACCGTAGCTCTGGTTCCTCTTGTTTTCTTTACCGCGACAACCGAATCGCTTGAGTTGCCCAAGTATATTTTCTTTTATGCTGGCACATGCGCTGCACTGGTTTGTTTTTTGGCCCATTTGATGATACTTAAGCAGTTGCCGCTCCGTCGCACTCCGCTTGATTTACCCCTTATTCTCCTATGGCTTGTCATGCTTGTTGGCAGCTGCTTGTCTCTGACGCAATATGAGAGTTTTTTTGGCGATTTTACCTTGTTGCGGCAATCGTTTGTAACTGTTAGCGTCGGAATTGTTTTTTATTGGCTGCTTGTTCAGTACCTTACGGATAGTGATCGTATTTATCGCTTACTAAAAATTTTTTTGGCATCCGGAGCTGTAGCGGCGACCTATTTTGTTGCCAAATTGTTCAACATTATTCCTCTGCCGGCCTTGGAATTACCTTTGAATGTAGTCAGCAGCTCAAATAGCGTGTGGGGATTATTTCTGGTGTTGGTCGCTGTCCTTGCTTTAACTGTAATAGCAATTCGTGGAACTTCAAAAATGGCCATCACGCTTGCTTTTGTTGCCTTAATACCAAGCTTGGCGGGGATTGCACTCATCGGTTTTAAGATTGTCTGGATATTACTAGCGACCGCACTCGGGCTAATGCTGATATTCTTTTTGACCTATCTAGATCACATCCGCTCTTGGTGGTCTTCGCTAGCATTCAGCATGTTGGTGGCGTCAATTCTATTCGCTGTTATTGGTACGCCAGCATGGCTAACAGCCCGCACGCCCACGGAAATAAATTTAGGCTACAGCTATTCATATCAGATCGCCCGTGATTCGTTTGTGCAAGGCGGTTGGAAAGAGCGTTTTTTCGGTTCCGGTCCGTCTACATATATTTATAATTTTTCGTCGTTTCGTCCTTCCGCTCTAAATACCAAGCCTTTTTGGACTAGCCGCTTTTATTTTTCAGCTAGCACCGCTTTTGATTGGTTTACAGAGAATGGATTGGTTTCATCAATAGTGTGGGTGGCTACTATTTTGGTAGTGCTTGGTGTGATCATAGCTACATGGTTTAAATCTATTCAAGATTTAAAACACCCTGAAAGTCAGAGTGTGTTAAAGGCAAACGGTTGGTTGTCAACCGCTAGTGATTCTCCGGTAATTTTTTGGGGCGTATCTAGTGCTTGGCTGACGTTGGTTGTCGGTCTTGTGGTTCTAAATATAGGTGCCAGTCATTGGATGTTGTTTTGGCTTTTCACCGCCGCTTTGGTAGCTGGAAGCTTCACTCTCGGAACTACATCAGTCGTTCACAAAGACGTGTCACTGCGCACTACGCCGCAGTATGCACTAGTCACTTCTTTCAGTTTTATATTGGTATTCACCGGCTTTATAATACTAGGTATTTATTTCGGGCGTTTTGTAGAGGCTGAAATTAAACACTCGCGCAGTCTTGGCGCACCTACCGACCAGCGTATTTCGTTATTAAACGAAGCTATTAACTTGAATGGTAATCGGGCTTTATTCTATGTAAGCTTAGCCGATGCTTGGCTCATAAAAGCAGGCGAATTAAGCCGTGATCCTAAACAGTCGACGGAAGTATACCAGGCATTGGCCGCTGCTATACAAGCTGCAAAAACGGCAACCGACATAGCTCCGTATAATGTGGCTGGGTGGCAGCTATTGTCTTCGGTATATACCTCAGCCGCTGCCATCACCCCAGACGCGGTCAACTGGATTGGGCAGTCGCTGGTTCGCGCCCGCGAACTCGAGCCTAGTAATCCTGTAATCTACGTAGGTCTGGCCACGGTCAAGGCGAGTAATAAGCAATACGTCGAAGCTATTGGTGACCTGAACCAAGCTTTAAATTTAAAACCAAATTTTTTGGAAGCCTATTTGAAACTAGCGTTGCTGTATGAAGCTCGTGGACAAATGGAGCAGGCACGCCAAACACTTGAACGAGGATTGCCCTATGGCAAAACGAATTCTGATTATCTAATTCAACTTGGCCGCTATTATTTTAATAGTAGGACCGGCGATGATGAAGTTTCTGCTGAGACATTATTTCAACAAGCGGTTTATTTGAACCCCAACAGCTCGGATGGATTATTTGCCCTTGCGGTTCTAAAAGAACGTCAAGGTAATCGCACAGAGGCGCTACAACTGTATCGAAGAGTGCTTGAGTTGAATCCAACGAGCAAAGAAATTCAAGCAAAAATAAATACTTTAAGCGGCAATGGCCCAGTTGAGAAAAAATAAATCACACTTTCTCAGCAGGGTTGATTTTGACAGCATATACACTGGCTTCATAATTAAAAAATCTCCCCATATAACAGGGGAGATTTTTTAATTACCATTAATCCAAAATAATTTTTGATCACTGGTGAGTGAGGGCGCCAGCATCGCCCTAGATGTGCCCCAAGTTACGGGGCGCTGGCCCAGAACCGGCGGGGGTCCGGACTAGGTGGGGGAGGCTGCCGCACAATTTTTTCAACGACCGCTCCTGCCAACTCGGTAATGGCGAGTGCGTAGGTGGGGTCCATCCCAGACCGGGTGTCCCGAGCGTTATGGTAACGGCGTTCGTTCAACGCCGCTTCGATGAAAATGATGGCCGGGATTCCCCCATACCCGAACACTCGGTAGTCGCTCTCGGAGTGGAATTTTTCTGCCTGTTCCACTTGGACCGTAAGCGAACCGGGTGCCAAGGCTTTGGCATTCTCAGCGAGTTGTCTGGACAACTCGCCTCCCGACCACCCAACCCGCACGACCGATTTGGCACCTGGAGCGTGCCAGCCGATCATATCGAGGTCCACCATAGCCTCGACTTCGACTCCGTGATGGCGGAGGTACTGGAGGAGGACTTTTCCTCCCTGCAGCCCCTCTTCTTCGGCATCGAAAAGGGAGAATACAGTGGAGATTTTCGGGGTGGATTTTTTTTGACAGAACTTTTCCGCCAAGTGAACCACTCCGGCCACTCCACTGCCGTCATCATCTGCTCCGGGGGCAGGAGCCATCGCTGCTAAACTGTTCGCCGGGTTATATTTCCCGGTTGTGTCGTAGTGGGCCCCCACCACCACAGCTCGTGATCGGTCTTTGCCAGCCAGACCGATCATGATGTTTTTTCCCGTTCGTTCTTTGTTATTCCACCAGAATTTGAATTCTTGCTGGTGGACGACGGTGGCGTGTTGGCAGGTCGAGGCGACCTGCTTCAGTCGTTGCTGGAGCCAGACTTCGGCCTGTTGGTGGCCGTTCGTTTCGATGAACCGAGATTCGAAACTTTCGAGTTTGCCTATATCCTTCCAGATGCTGGCCGCTGCCGGAGGAACGTCTTTGTCATCTATCATTTTTTCCGGCCGGAACTGAAGTTTTTCTTCAGCTCCTACGGCCTTTGTCTTCGACTCCGACTCTTTCCGCCCACAGTGGAATCCCCCTGCGAAAGCCGTAGAGATCATTAGGCAAATGACAAAAAATTTTTCACGATTCGTCATTGAAGACTCCTCTCATACGGGAAGTATCATTTGCCCACAGACGATTCTGGGGCACGAGCATTAATAGTTTAAGTATTTTAAAATATCAACACTCGGTCCCAGAAAATATAAATTGTATAAGGAGCAGTATAAAAATGCCCAGAATAGGCATAAATATAACCATAAAAAATATCACAAAATAATCTTAAAGTCAATCTTAATTATTCAAAATGTGTCAATTGAATTTTCCAATATTTATAGCAAGAATCTTGCATTCACGATAATGTTTTCTGAGAACATTTCAACATTATCATTCCCGCGCAACAGCGAGAATCCATCGTTCATTTTACCATCGAATTGTGAACTCGCCTCCGCGTAGCTTTAGCGAAGGAAAGCGAAGCACAGGTCAGGAATGACACGAATTAATTGTGATACGAGTTCTATCTAAGTCAGATGTCGCTTGATCGTTTAATGTGATCAAAGAAAAAATATTAAAAAACTTCCTGAATATTCAAGAAGTTTTTTAATAGTAAGCGTGCTCTTTTCAACAAAACGGACTCACTCGTGCTCCCAACAACTAGTTAGAAACACCAGTGAGCGTCCGTTTCGTGAGAAGTGTGCCCACCGCCGCGCAATTCTCGAGTGAGAGCAGCGCGAACTTGAGGGTTACCATACTAGGTTGTTGCACGCATTCGCGGGTGGCGCGAACACGTGTCGGCTGGCTACCGTCACGCACCTGCCCTGGGTGCACTCCTCGGTTTCGGCATGCACTTGGAACACGTATTTCCCCTTGAGGTGCTCAGGGGGGAGCGTGAACTTGGCACGGTTGCCATTGAAGCACACCTTGCCTGCTAGCGCCTCCCATGAGTTGCGTTCGCGGAAGGTCACGCAGTAACGCCGCGGCTTCTCGCCAGCCCAGCGTAATCCGAGGTCCTCCTCGCCCTTGTACCAGGCAATGTCTACATCCTGGACATGGGGGTCGTCCGCCCCTTCCCGATCCCATGAGTATGCATCCCTCCGGCAGGCGTACGCTGGAGGCAGGGGTGCCCAAGCGAGTTTGACCAGAGCCGCTATCATGCCTTTGATGGCGCGGGCGAGTTTCGCAGAGTTCACGTGGTTGAGGGTGTCACCGTCACCACCTTGATTATCTGCATGATACCAGTGGATGTTGGCCCATTGGTCAATGACTAGAACGGCGGCGAACCCTTTCAGGATCGCCATCCCGTGGTCGGATGTGCCTTCCAGGTCACCGACCCACTGGCTGGAGTTTTCGGTGATTTCTCCTGCGCCAGGGATAGCACGGAACGCGTCTTGAACCACGTGGGCCAGGGCTGCCGAGGGGGTTAGGTATATGGCTCCCACCTTTTCAATTACATCATTGTATTCGACGAAGGTGGGGGACCCAGCCGGTGCCAGGTTTGGGAAGTTGATGTCCAACCCTCCCAACCCGCCAATCATATCGGCGTTGATGACTCCTTGGATAGGTTGGTCTCGGCGGACCTCGAAGTAATGCTCGCTTCCAAGCAAAAACTCCTCCTCTCCCCAAAAGACGGCGAACCGGATCGTGTGCATGGGGCGGTGGCCCTGTTTCAATACCCCGCATAGTATTTTAGTTGCCACCATCACCCCTGCCACCCCGCTCCCATTATCGTTTGCCCCATCAAACCTTTCGGTTTTTGGAGCAGCGTTCCCTCCTTTTTTTAGTATGTCTTTCCCACGGTCGTCACCGTGGGAAGTTAGGAGATAGACAGTGGGCAGAACGCCGCGAATCTCCCACTCAAGGGAGGTTATTTCCGTCGGGACGGTCAGCCCCCACGTTGGAGGATGGACGAACTTGTCTTCTCCCACCATCACTTCCTCCGGACAGACACTTGCCACATAGTCTCGAATCCAGGTTCGAGCTTCGTCAGATTCTGGTGCCGCTGTGTGGCGAGAAGTCGATGACCAGACGAAATCCTTCAAGACCTGGCGGGCGAGACCCGACGTCACTTGGCTCGCCGCCTCGCGGGCGAGACCCGCATCGGGATCCTGGGGATCGAGGGCGCCGTTGTGTTGCACCAGCTCGTGCCATGGTCGCGCCTCCATGGCCGCGTCCTCACGCGTAAAGTGTGGTGCGGGCTGTCGCATACCTGTCTCCAAGTCTTGCTCCAACCCACAGGCCGCCCATAACACGAACAGGATACTGGTAATAAGAGAAGTCTGTGCGCTACGATTCTTCATGACAAACCTCACAAAAGTTGAGTTTCCTAAGCCACAACGAACCATTCGTTGTGCTCTGAAGAATCTCAATGTGTGGTAAGGCCATTTATTAAGGCTTAATTGGTAAAGAACTAACACATAAAGGTATCATAGTTTACCAAATTTTTCAAGGCCTCATCCTAAAAATGCGTCAATAAAAATTGTCAAAATTCAAATAAATAGAGTAAAAATAATACACTATTTTTTCTTATACCATCTTATTGTCAGCAAAGTAGTTACCTGATACCATGTCACGTGGTAACACGATGCAAGATGCACGCATCACGATACAATTATTGTATTGTGTATCGTTTTATATGTATCGTGTCTGGTATAAAAAACGCAATGCTCAATTATTCTGCCGAACTCAATCCCGAACAGCTAGCCGTCGTCCACAGTGGCGATGGCCCCTGCTTAGTATTGGCCGGCGCCGGCAGCGGCAAAACCCGCACTATCACCTATCGCGTAGCCTATCTCCTTGAAAAAGGCGTGTCTCCGTCAAATATTTTACTCGTCACTTTTACAAACAAGGCCGCCGCCGAAATGACTGCGCGTGTGGCCAAGCTCACCGGCATCCCAAAGCTCCCCTGGAGTGGCACCTTTCATAGCATTGCTTTTCGCCTCCTCAAGCTCTACGCCCCGCTCATCGGCTACAAAAATAATTTCACGGTGCTTGATAGTGATGATTGCCAAGCGCTTATTAAAAATTGCCTCAAGCGTCTCAAAATCGGCAGCAGTAAAAAATTTCCCTCAGCTGCCGTGCTATTATCCATGTTTAGTTTTCGGCGTAACGCTAACACCACGCTTGCTGATGTGCTCGAGCGCAAATATCCGGCCTGGACTAATATCGAAGATGATATTGCGCTCGTGTCCGATGAATATGAAAAAGCCAAGCGCGGAGCCAATGCCATGGATTTTGATGATCTCTTGGTGTATCTCTTAGTGTTATTGAATCAGCCAGACATTCGCCGCCGCTATGCCGATCAATTCCAATATATTTTAGTCGATGAATACCAAGATACGAATCAGCTCCAGGCTGCGATTATTAAACACCTTGCGAGTGTACATCATAACGTACTAGTGGTGGGGGATGATGCCCAAAGCATCTACTCGTTTCGCGCCGCTGATATCAAAAATATTCTACAGTTTGAACAGGATTATCCAGGTGCTAAAATTTTCAAAATCGAAACTAACTATCGTTCCACCGCCGAAATATTGGCTCTAGCCAATAACAGCATTGCCAACAATCGTGAGTTATATAAAAAAGAATTGCGCTCTGCCGGTGCCACCGGCGATAAACCGATCATGCATCCCGAACTTGACCAGACATCTGAGGCTGCATATATCGTGCGCAAAATCTCGGCCCTGATCGAAGACGGAGTGCCGCCGCGCGAAATTGCCATTCTATTCCGGGCTGCTTTTCACTCACAGCGACTGGAACTTGAGCTCGTCAAAGCTGGCATTCCCTATGATTATCGCGGCGGCATCCGCTTTTTCGAGCGTGCTCATGTCAAAGATGTTTTGAGTTATTTACGTGTACTCAATAATCCGTCTGATACTGCGGCTTGGCTCCGCATCCTTTTGCACGAAGAGGGGATTGGCCCGGTGGCGGCCGATAAATTAGTTAGTGCCATTCGTGAATCCGGTAATTTGGCTGACTTGCCCGGCCTTGGCTACCAAATTCTTGGCGAGCGCGCCCAGCAGGGTTGGAAAAATTTTTTGTCGATTTGGGAAGGATTGTGGCGAGAGTGGGAAACCGATGCCGCCAATATTCAAAAACTCCTCGCCCGCATTATCGAATCAAATTATGCTGAATATCTGGCCGCCGAATATGTGGATGCTGATGATCGTTTGAATGATCTGAAGCAGTTACTCGAATTTGCAAATACCTACGATTCACTCGACACCTTCCTTGGTGAAATGAGCCTATCCGAAGCTTTTGCCACAAACGGAAATAAATCAGTTTCAGCCGATCAAAAAATCACTCTGTCGACTGTGCATCAAGCCAAAGGTCTTGAATGGTCGCATGTGTTTATTATCAACGTGGCCCGCGGCGCTTTCCCCAACGACCGCGCTCTGCGCGAAGACGATGGCCTCGCCGAAGAGCGCCGCTTATTTTATGTCGCCCTCACTCGCGCCAAACACACTCTTACTCTCACCTACCCCATGGCCGGTGGGGGATTTGGCGATATGCTGGCCGGCCCGAGCCCGTTCCTCGAAGAGCTGCACCCCGATTTGTACGACGACCAGTCACTGCTATCGTATAATCGCACGGTGCTCAATGATCCAGATCATGATATTACTTACGTATCCGAAGATGAACCGCCACTAAATATCCGGCCGGGGAGTTTTTTGCGGGATGTGGATGATTTGTAAGTACTTGACACCAATTAAAAAGTGTGTTAATCTAAAAATACAGAAATAAAAAACCCGTTATCTTAGCCAAAGAACGGGTTTTTCCTTTTTAAAAGAGGCCCGTAACGAATTTTGCCTCTTACACAATTGTTCACATATCGGAATTATTTCCGATATGTGTGGAGGGGTTTGGGGAATGAGAGTTCCTCACTCCGCCGGCTGGCGGATGCGGCAGGGGTAACAGTCCCCTATGGGACGTCGTAGGGGGCGGAAGCCCCATCGAAAAATATAGCTCGTGAGCCGCAGCGAGCGACTATGTTCTTTTTATAGGGTTATAACGGCATCAATTTGTGCTGAGGTTAAGACAGCTTTTTACTAAAAATTGTCTCAACCCCGGCACGAAAGTGCCATCATGAAGGAGGCAGTATGTCTTACGATCCTGGCTGTTTTGGTTTTTCTAAGCCGGAAAAATCGAGATGGGCGGATGGTTGGCACCAGGCCAGCCACACCCCTTCCCCGACCGTGCCCAGGGCACCCGGGAACCGCCTCCCCGGCTGGTTCGTGATCGCGGCTCTGCTCGCAGCGCTCGCCTTCTGGTGGCACATCAAGGGGAGCAATGAGCCCCCCAAGTTCGACGCCTCCACCACCCTCACGCCCTAGCCCGCTCCCTTGGGGCGCGGCGGGCACCCTTAATCCTAGCGAAGCACCCGCTTCGCATCAGCGCGCCTGCGCGTTCGCAGGCTTCATTCACTACCCATCAGTTTCTGGTGGGCACTGACCGAAGTGCAAAAAATACCAATACCTGCTAGACTAACCGCGCCCCCGCGGTTTTTTGTATGCTTACCTTTCACATCATCACTCTTGGCAAACTCAAAGAATCCTATTGGCAGCAAGCCTGCGGCGAATACCTCAAACGCCTGCAACCCTTTGCCAAAATTATCATTCACGAATTAAAAGAAGAATCTTTTACCGAGAAAGATCCGATCGACCTAATCAAGAAAAAAGAAGCGGCTAAAATTATCAATGAATTAGACAAAATAAAAGACGGCTATATTATTGCCCTTGATGAGCATGGTAAATCGTACACATCAACCAATTTCGCTAGTCATGTACCAAAACAATGTAACAATTTTAACAATATAACAATTTTCGTCATCGGCGGCCCGCTCGGCCTTGATCCAGCAGTGATTAAACAAGCCCACGAAACCATCTCTTTTTCAAACTTCACCTTCACCCACCAGATGATTCGCGTTATTTTACTTGAACAAATCTATCGTGCTATGATGATAAGTACGAATCGAAAGTATCACTATTAGACAGGCAACAGTAAATAGCAAATAGGCACCAGACAAAATTTCTACTTACTATTTACTATTTACTCCTTACTGTTGTTTACTTTTATGACCAAACCCATTATTTTTTCCGCCATTCAGCCCACCGGTAATTTACATATCGGCAATTATTTGGGCGCCCTTAAAAATTGGGTTGAATTACAAAACAGCGGCATATACGACTGCTACTTTGCCGTCGCTGATTATCATTCCCTCACCGGCAAAATGACTGCCGATGAGCGCCGTGAAAAAATTAATACTGTAGCCGCCGAAGTATTAGCGCTTGGTATCGATCCAAATAAATCAACTTTTTTCGTGCAGTCAGAAGTGCCGGAACATACCGAACTCAGCTGGATTTTTAATAGTCTGACCCCTGTGTCTGAGCTGTATCGCATGACGCAGTTCAAAGATAAATCGGCCCAGCAGGATAAAAATATAAATTCCGGCCTTTTGACGTACCCAATTCTTCAGGCCGCCGACGTTCTGCTCTATCACGCCAGCCTCGTCCCGGTTGGCAAAGATCAAGAGCAGCACATCGAACTTATCCGCGACATCGCAGGTTGGTTTAATAATAAATATGGCGACTATTTCCCGGCCACCAAATGCCTGTTTACCGACATTCCGAAAGTTATGAGTCTGCTCGAGCCCACTAAAAAAATGAGCAAAAGCCTGGGGGAAGGCCATGTCATTGAGTTGCAGGAAGATGCCGAAGCAATTACCAAAAAATTAAAGCGTGCGGTCACGGCCACCGAGGGCGGGGAAGCGGCTCCGGGAGTTAAAAATTTACTTATGCTGCTTAAACAATTTGGCAGCGCTGATCTACATAAACAATTTGTCACTGCGGAAAAAGATGGCTCGATTCGCTATGGTGACCTCAAACAGTCACTGACTGAAACGGTGGCTGCTTACTTCGGAGATTTCCGTACTCGTCGGGCCGAGTTCCTTAATGACAAGAAAAAAATGGCTGATTTGTTAGGGTCGGGTGCCACTAAAGCCCAAGCTACAGCCAAAAAGACTATGGCAGAGGTACGTGAATTGATTGGTATTCGATAAAGTATGTATGGAGATGTTCCTTTTTCATATATAGTTTTTTTTATATATCTGCCGATACTCCTTATGATCGGTGGTGGATTTTATTTTGTAATTAGCATATTTATGGACTCGACTCCTATGGGTATTTCAAAAGTAGTGCTTATAAAAACATTGTATCTTTACCTGGTATCATTCGTCGCTCTCATGATGATGGTGGTATCGGCCGTCGATCTATTGAATATATTGTTAAAAACGTACATTTTCACCAAAGCCGATAATTATTCGTATTACCCGGCAGCGTCTATCTGCACCCCGGGGGCTACCACCACCTACGATGGCAAAGACTGTGTCACCAGCGAGCGCGAAGCCCGTAAATCAGACGAAGACAATCGTGTCAGCAATCGCCAGCGCGATTTGGTGCGCGATATTTCTCTGCTGGCGGTCGGAATTCCACTGTTTACTTTTCATTGGCGCCTAGCTCGAAAGAAAGATTAGTGTCTGTATGGAACCTTCTGAATTAAAAGAAAAACAGTCCTTGATATCTGAGCTTAACACCTGGTTCACAGCCTGCCTCGAACACGCTCGAGAGCGGCATGTCGAAGCGCAAGATTTTTTAGGCCATCATGAAATGGCTACTGAGCGTGGCCGCGAAATGCAAGCCGAAGATCGTGAGTCCGCAACACATGGTATTGCCGCGTTCGGTGTCGCTTTTAAGCAGGCCATCGAGCGATTTTCTAAAGGCGATGTAGCGGGCCTCAGAGAATTCTGTGCAGCTGCTGATGAAGTGCGGGCTGAAATGGTAACAAATGACAACGATATTCCAGAAGCTCCGGGCGATGACGCTACTGAAGCTGAATTTGAAGCATGGCTAGAAAAAATTTCAGCCCAAGAAGAATCTGCCGCGCATCGAGAATTATACCCGGTATTTGAATGGATAACTGATGATGATTTGCAGCGGCTCAAACACATACTCCGGGAACACAATATTTTAGCGAGCGCCTAATATCAACCAATCGCTTCGTCGTCCTCTCAATTTTTCCAAATAAAAACCGCCTGAAGGCAATTTTACTTGAGGCGGCAGAGAACGACTATACGGTTTTTTCTTCACAATCGATCATCCATTCAATCCCAAATTTGTCTCTGAACATTCCAAAGTACGAACTCCATGGGCTTGCAGCCATAGGCATCTCGATGGTGCCGCCCGTTGACAATCCGGCGAATAGTCTGTCGGCTTCGGCTTTACTTTCCACACTGACCGAAATTTTGCTGCGGTTTTCTTGTTCGTTTACCCTCCCCATAAATTCGGGCACGTCATTCCCCATCAGCACATTGGCTTTGCCGATCGGAAGAGCGATGAGCACCAGTTTGTCCGCATCTTTTTCTGATACCGGAAATTCGGCACTTGCCATATCTTTGAGGTGAATAATCTTTGAAAACTCACCGCCGAATACTGACTGGTAAAACGTAAATGCTTCTCGGGCATTTCCGTTGAAGTTAATCCAGGGATTGATGGTTGTCATAGGTAATTTGTTAAGTATCGTGCGTAAAGAGTATAGGTGTGCTAAGGTCAAACAATTAGTATTTTTTTCGTTCCTCCATCTGGCTTGGAACCCGAGAACACCTCTGTTTCAGCGCTGATCCACCTTGGGCGTAAGCATCTCCTCATATGTATGCTCCGGGACCAGGATTCGAACCTGGGATATCCACGTTAACAGCGTGGCGTTGTACCACTCAACTATCCCGGAATTAAAAAACTCTCCGCTTCGGGAGAGTCTGTTTTTGTGTAACAAGAACTCGCCCTAGGCGGACAGGGAATTATTATTGATATTATTGGCGAGAATTTTATTCATATATATGTAAGATACAAGATGCTAAGTTTTTTGTCAAAATATTAATATGCTCAAACTATAGAAAGGAGTTCGAGTACCTGCTATAATCAAGCCGTAAATGATATAACACAATTATGAATTGGCTAATCTCGTCTGTCGCCACCATGTTCCTCTGGGCCGGTTATTCTATTTTTGGCGACCGCGCCACGGACGTGCATGGCGAAAAAGTAAGTCTGGTATTTGAAATGGGGGCGCTCGTTGTGCTCAACCTAGTTATTTTTCTACTGTGGGGCGGCTTGAAAGATTTTGATAAGGTTACGTCGTCTTCTTTTGTAAGCGGGGCCCTCATGGGTCTCATGTCATCGGGCGGGTTATTTTTCATGCTGCATGCTTTGCGCGTCGCTCCGGCACATCATTTTTCCAGCATTGTGCTTATCACCGGCCTCTACCCCGTGCTCACTGCGGTGATCGGCCACTTTTTCCTCGATGCTAAATTATCGGCACATCAATGGCTCGGAGTTGGCCTCGCCGGCCTGGCGCTCTGGCTGATTAATTGGGAAAAATAATATTCTTCTCAATTACTCTCTAACATTGACAAAAATCGAAAAATTTAGTACTATCACAAACCGTCTAAAACCACTCCGCCTAGGGGTGGTTTTATTACCAGAGCATCTAATCGGTTTTAGGTAGCTATGGTATAGTTCAATAAATCATCTTAATTATGACGTCTCGCCCCACCGGCCTCTTCTCTGTGATTGCTGCCCTGGCTGGCAACAGCTTAATCACCATTATCAAATTTATCGGTTTTGCCCTGACCCGTTCTTCGGCTATGTTTTCCGAAGCCGTGCATAGCGCCGCGGATACTGGTAACCAAGCCCTACTTTTGGTAGGTATCAAGCGGTCAGAACGCAAAGCCGATAAGGATTTTCACTATGGTTTTGGACAGGAGCGCTTCTTTTGGGCGCTCATCAGCGCCTGTGGCATATTTTTTCTTGGTGCTGGTGTCACGCTGTACCATGGGATCATGTCATTTTTTAGTCACGAACCGGTAGCCATTAATTTTTTTAGTTACCTTATTTTGGCAGCAGCTTTTATTATTGAATCGATAACGCTATTAGTAGCTTTCAAAGAATTAAAATCTCATAGCCCAAGCTCTGGAATAATGCAGATTATTCACGCTGGCGATCCGGCCACACTCGCGGTGCTCTACGAAGATGCAGTGGCAGTGATCGGATCGGTTGTGGCCGCGCTTAGTATAACGTTGACTAATTTCACCCATAATCCCGCCTGGGATGGCGTTGGTTCCATTATTATTGGCCTGTTGCTGGTTGGGGTCGCAGTGATGCTGATTATCAAGAATCGGGGGTATTTGATAGACAAAGCCATGCCCCGCCATCTCGAAGAGCAGGTGATTGATATTCTTAAAGCCGAACTAGCCATTGAAAAAGTAATTGACTTTAAATCCACCGTGCTTGGCGTAAATATCTACCGCGTAAAATGTGAAGTCGAATTCAATGGGGTGGAGCTGCTGCGTGAAGTTAATAAATATGGGGAATTACGGGAAGATTTTGAACATATCCGCCATGATTATTCAGAATTCGTGCGCTTCTGCACCGAGCTGAGTGATCGCGCACCGCGCCTCATTGGCACCAAAATAAACGACATCGAACAGCGCATCAAAGAACAAATGCCGCATGTGCGGCATATTGATATTGAGATTAATTAACCAGCGCACAAGCAGTATGTTCCGAGCCGTTATCTTTGATTTAGGGGGAGTGATAGTAGATGATCCATGGCCAGCAATGAGTCAATTTTATGCCGATTATTTTGAAGTTACGCGGGCGGATTTTTTATCGGCTTGTGCATTAAGCGCTGACAAATGGCAGCGCGGACAGATCGATGAAGTAACTCTCTGGAGAAAAATTACCGCTGAGTTAGGGGTGCAAGTAGCTGGAAAAGCCGGATTGTGGCTGGCAGGTTTGGAGCACGTCTATCGAGAAAAGAGTGAAATACTACAATTGATTGCTCATCTCAAGTCAGAGCAGTATAAAGTCGGATTACTTTCCAACACGGAACCTCCAGTAGTCGATTTTATCGCTACCCGCCCGTTGCCGGCATTTGATGCATCTGTGTATTCCTGTAGCGTTGGCCTGTTAAAGCCGGAAAAAGATATTTATCAATTAGTATGCAAAACTATTAATGTGATGCCATCTGAGGCGATTTTTATCGATGATAAAGCAGAAAATACTGCTGGGGCTGGTGCGATCGGTATGACAGGTCTTACTTTTAAAACCTCACACCAAGTTATAAACGATTTGAATCGCTTACTCCAACGTTCCTAAAGTTTTTAAACATTATTAGTTTCTTGTCTGATCGCTTCATACGCCAGCATTGCTCGTTTCCGTTCCACTCCCCACCGGTACCCGCTGATCTCGCCGGTCGCCTTGAGCACCCGGTGGCAGGGAATAATATAAGCAATTGGGTTGTCGCCCACAGCACCGCCCACGGCCTGAGCTGAGCCGCTGAAACCAATCTGTTTAGCCAGTGCTCCATAGGTCGAGGCCCTGCCTTCCGGAATAGACAGCAGCGCTTCCCACACTTTGATCTGAAAATTAGTCCCGCGCAGATGTAGTTTTATTTTGGAAGTAGGAGTTAGGCCGCAGAGGTAACGCCGCACGTTATCGTGTTCGGGCCGCAACTTATTAACAAGAGTGGCGCGCGGCCACCTCTCCTGCAGCAATGCCAGCCCATTATCAGTATCAAAAAATATAATCGTACAAATTCCACGCTCTGTTGATCCGATGGCGCAGTTCCCAAACGGAGTTTCCGCTGTCGAATACGTAATCGTCACATCTTTGCCGGCCTGTTGAAATTCGCCCGGTGTCATCGCTTCAATATCAATAAACAGGTCGTGCAGTCGCCCACCGCTACTCAGTCCACTTTTAAAAGTGGTTTCCAGACTATTTTTAGAATCAGCGAGCAGTTTCTTGGCATATTCCAGGCTAAGATAGCGCCCAAATTGCTGTGGACTGATGCCTACCCATTCGGTAAATAAAGCACGCAAATGGCTTTCACTCATCTGCAGCTTGGCAGCAAGCTCTGGCAGAGCAAGATGTTCTAGCTTATTTTTTATAATCAGCTCAATCGCTCTGGTAATGGTTGTATAGTGATTCATAGTCCTTAGAGCGTACAAAATCCCGTCTGGACGGTCAACCCGAAATCGCTTTAAGGAAAAGTTATGAATGGTTTAGGCAGATAAATCCTCAGTCTTTGCCGAAAGTATAAAAGATGTCATAATAGAGCGGCTTTATATTATTAGTAATGTAGCCTCATCTTGGTATGAAAAAACTAAAAATTGCCTATTATATCGTCACAGTCATATTTTCTTTATTTATTATTGCCGGTTCGATTCCTGATATTCTGGCAGTGCCTGGCGCGCGCGAATTTATTACTAATTTAGGGTATCCCGTATATGTATTGTATATCGTCGGTTGGGCCAAAGTGTTCGGCATTATTGGGATTTGGCAACCGAAATCGCGAAGCCTGCAAGAGTGGGCCTATGCGGGGCTGACATTTGATCTTGTGGGTGCCTTGTGGTCGCATCTCGCCGCAGGGGATGCTGCCTTCCTAATGGTGCCCGCACTAATCGCTCTCACGCTCCTCAGTGCTTCTTATCTATTGCGCAGAAAATATGAACGCGCAGCTATAATGATATTGTCTAAATAATCTCATTCTATGTCACCTAAAACCACCAAAATTATCTATTGGTCACTCACTGGGCTGCTATGTGCCTTTTTTGTCTTCGATGGTATTGGCGGCATCGCTCAGGTGGATGCGGGCAAAGATGCTATGATGAAGCTTGGGTACCCATTTTATCTTCTGACCATAGTTGGGGTGTCAAAACTGCTTGGAGTGGTGGGACTTTTGCAGCCAAAGTATAAGACTTTGAAAGAATGGGCCTATGCCGGTTTTGTGATCAACGTCATCGGTGCTGCGTTATCCTGGGTCTTTGCTCACGGGCCGATCTTTAATATTATTTTGCCACTGATTTTCCTCGTTTTAATTCTAATTTCGTATCATCTCTGGAAAAAAATGTTGGGAAAGCCCACCTTTGCATAAAATAAGCTTCAGTATGCTCGTCATCAACCCATATCTTTCATTCAACACTAACTGCCGCGAGGCCATGAATTTTTACAAAGATGCGCTTGGCGGCGAAGTTATCATGCAAACAGTCGGTGAATCCGCGGTCAAAGATTCGATGCCAAAAGAAATGGCGAATAATGTAATGCATGCCACCCTCACCAAAGATGGTGCGGTACTACTTATGGCTTCAGACAAAATGGACCCAAGTCCGTATATGGTCGGCAATAACAACTGGATTTCGCTTCAGTGTGACACGCTCGACGAGATCAATAATTGCTTTGCCAAACTATCCGTAGGTGGCACAGTAATGATGCCGCTCGCCGTGCAATTCTGGGGAGCTATGTTTGGAATGCTCACGGATAAATTTGGGATGAACTGGATGCTTAATCAGGAGATGAAATAAGTGGTATTTTATGAAATGGTACAAAAAACAACTGGACGCTGCGCTTAAAACCGCGCCGTCAAAAAAAGTTAAAACGGCAAAGTCTAAAACGAGTGCCACTAAAAAAACCACCCTCGACAACTCGCCGCGCCAAACTAGGAAAGATTTTGTTCGCGGAGTAAACTCCATGTTCCAACGCAATAAAAATCGCCCGAAAACAGATTTATATTAATATTTTAGATAGAGTGTTAAGCGTGTGCTTGACACTCTTTTTTATTAGGTCTACATTACCTCTGTAACAGAAAGGGGTGTCGGTCTGGTCTTGTGTGGCTCCTGCCGCATGTAGACTGCCTACAACCAGCTCGCAGTTACCTTTTTCACATGCCCTCATCGGCATGCCGCTCGCTCGAAGCGGTTCTCTCGAGCATCTCTTGCCTCTAGCTCCCGATCCGGGTGTTTTTTAAATAGAGCATAAGACAACTATTATTATGGAAAAAATTGACTATCCAAATTTATTCCGCGATTTTAAGGGCCGCGAAGCGGCATTGCGCACGGTGGTCCGTTATCATATTTACCAGCCGATGTACTATCGCTCGAATTTATTTATGCATTCGAAACGTGTGTTGTGGCTCTTGCAAAGTATTTTGCCACTCGTTGAAGAGGTGTTTGGGAAAAATTTTGATTCAACCAAAGCCCAGCTCCTCGCCGTGGTGCACGATGATCCCGAGATTGTAATGGGGGATATCATGGCGGGCCATAAACGCAAAATGACTGCCGCCCAATTAGCCGACATCGATCGTCAAGAACGAGCTGCTATTGTGGCCATGGGGGAGCGATACCCATATTCTGTCCTTGGCTACCCATATGAAGCCTTACTGCTCGAATCTCAAGAATTAACAACAATTGAAGCCAAATTACTCAAGTATATTGATCGCGTCGATGCTTTTGGTGAAGCGCTGCACGAAGTTTTTGCTGGTAATACAGCTTTTACCACCCCCATCATTGATCCAGAACTTGGGCCGATTGATCTACCGGTTACCTATTATCAAGAATATATTCCATCCTTTCCTATTAAAAATCCTGAGTACCAAGGGTTATTCGCGCGGCTCCACCCACTATTTGCTGCGCCAGCACCATTTGATTACGGTACAGTTGTAAAAAATTCCCGTCCCCATACTCCTGCTAGTATTCGCATTTCTACCGGCTATACCTACTACGATACCTGGAAGCAGATTATCCTCGGCAGTGGCGATACCGAGGAAATCGCTAATTTATACACGCCAAAAGAAACATAGCATGGCCTGGCAAGATTTGGTGCTCACTATTGTAAACTTCGTGTTCTCAATTTCCCTGATTCCCCAGGTGTATCATGGCTTTAAAGCAAAAGTGGGGCCAATCCAATACCACACCTCTGTCCCCACCTTCGTCGGGTTGTGTGTGGTCACTGCTACCTATCTGAGCCTTAATCTCTATCTGTCGTCGGTGATGGCTGGCCTCACTGCTCTGCTATGGTTCACACTTTGTCTACAGCGCGTCTACTATCATGGCAAAACCGCCACTTCACCCTGATTGTTTTTGAAGGCTAATTAGCGTATACTTACGGCAGCTTTTAAATAATACGTATGCCTAAAAAAATTGTCGAAAAATTTTTTTCCGTTCCGGCAGAAGCCCTCGACAAAACAGCTGGTCTGATAGTGGCTGGTGAAAAAGCCATTATCAACAAGCGTCCATTCAAAGTAGTTCAGGAATATGCCAACACCCTCGGCCCAGGTCTCACCACCGGTGCGGCTGATGACGATCCGTCTGGCATCGCCACGTATTCGCAAACCGGGGCACGCTATGGCTTTCAAATGCTCTGGCTCACTTTGTTCACCTTTCCCTTCATGTCGATCGTGCAAGAAATGTGCGCGCGCATCGGCCTTGTGACTGGCAAGGGCCTGGCTGCCAATATCCGCGCCAACTATTCACGACCCGTGTTATATTTGGTGACTGCACTATTATTTATTGGCAACACACTGAACCTCGGGGCTGATCTTGGGGCCATGGCAGCGGCCAGTAAATTGCTTCTCCCTGATATTCCAATGTCGGCACTGATCATCTTTTTTGCGCTAGTCAGTTTGCTCCTCCAGATATATACCACCTATGCTCGCTACGCGAAGATTCTAAAATATTTGACCATGGCACTATTTTCGTATGTGCTTACGGCTTTTGCTGTAGATCTGAATTGGGGTGATGCGCTGCGTAGCACTACTATTCCGTCATTTACGTTCTCTAAAGATCAAATATTTTTACTGTGTGCCTTCCTTGGCACCACCATTTCCCCGTATCTATTTTTTTGGCAATCAGCCCAAGAAGTGGAAGAAGAAATTTTGCACGGCCATACGACCGTTGCCTCACGCCGCGGAGCCACGGCTACCGAAATCAAGCATATGCGCACCGATGTCTGGACCGGTATGTTTTTTTCGAACATCGTGGCCTTTTTCATTATTGCTGCTTGTGCCGCTACATTATATAGCCACGGGATTACTACTATCACGACCGCTGATCAGGCGGCTTCGGCCATCCGGCCCTTTGCCGGCGACCTAACCTATATCTTTTTTGCCGTCGGCATTATTGGCACCGGCTTACTCGCTATACCCGTCCTCGCTGGTTCCAGCGCCTATGCCATTGCCGAAAGTTTTGCCTGGCGCCATGGCCTCTATCGCAAACTCCGCCAAGCCTATGCCTTTTATGGCGTAATAATCGTATCAGTGCTCATTGGTCTCATCGAAAATTTTTTTCATATCGATCCGATCAAGGCGCTTTTGTACTCCGCCTTGGTTAATGGCTTGATTGCGCCTGTCATTCTGGTCTTCATTATTCGACTCAGTAGTCGTAAAAATGTAATGGGACAGTGGAAAAATCATCCGTTTGTCACCGTATGTGGCTGGGTGATCGTGACGTTTATGGCGCTGGCCGGCGGTGCGGCAATTGCAAGTTTGTTGTTATAAGATAAGTAAAGAGCGAGAGGTTTTAATTCTTAATCAGTTGGCCATATGAAAAAGTTTATTATCAATCTGGGATTATTTTTATGTCTAGTAGCTATGGCCGGGTGCGCCGCCGGGAGTACGCCGACCCAGCCCCCTGATTTGTCCACGCCGCCCGAGCAGAATCCGCCGGTAGCAACTCCGGGATCTGGTTCCGGCACGATCTGTACCGCAGAGTATAAGCCGGTATGCGGCTATGTGCCGGTGCAATGTATCACGGCCCCATGTTACCCTGTGCCGCAAACATTTTCTAATGACTGTGAGGCAACAGCCGGGAAAGCTGTGGCTACTACTCCGGGCGAATGCGCGTCAAATCTAAAATCCGATGATCCACGCGTTGTCGCCCCACTCCCCAACGAAACCGTGGTGAGCCCAATTATGGTTACCGGTTCGGCCCCGGGCACTTGGTATTTTGAAGGGGTATTTTCAGTCGACATAGTTGATGACAAAGACAAAGTGCTTGGAACAGCAGTCTTAACGGCTACTACAGATTGGATGACCACTGATTTTGTTCCTTTTACCGGTACGCTTACCTTTACCAAGCCAGCTGGAGTAGCGACAGGCGCCTTGATCTTCAAAAACGACAATCCATCTGGATTGCCCGAGAATGCTCGCAGCTTCCGCGTGCCAGTTACCTTCTAACGACTAACAGTGTATGCGCTCAGTATTGGCAGTGGGAGGCGTAGTGGTTGCCTTAGGAGCAATCATGGTATATATCTACCTTAAAAAATTAGCCCCCCTCCCAACGCGAAAAGCGATATCGATATCAACGCCAGGTACCACAACTTCTTCTAAGTATATATTGGCTCTCGGCGATTCCTATACTATTGGCCAAGGTGTGCCTGAGTCTGGTCGCTGGCCAGTGCAATTGGCAAAAGCACTGAATGCCGCCGGCATCCCAACGGCAGAACCGGTTATTATTGCCCGAACTGGCTGGACCACGGCTGATTTGTCAGCTGCACTCAAAGCCCGCGATATACCTCCGAGTCCTGATCTCGTCACTCTGCAAATTGGAGTGAACGATCAGTTTCAAGGATACGCTGAATCAGAGTATAAATCTCGATTTGCCTCGTTATTACAAACAGCCCTAGTCCTAGCCGGTAATAATGCAGAGCATGTGATAGTAGTGTCGATTCCCGATTGGGGGCGCACACCTTTCGGCCGGGGCGAAGATACGGCCACTATTTCTGCGGCTATCGACCGCTTCAATGACATTAATAAAACTGAAGCCGACCGAGTCGGAGTGAGGTATGTTACTATTACCGATGCCACCCGGGCCGTGGCGACTGATTTAAGTTTTACCGCAGACGATGGCCTGCACCCCTCGGCCAAAATGTATACGGAGTGGGTGAAGGTAATAACCCCGGTGGCTCTTATGGCACTATCTAAGCCATAGAGGTATGCTGTCTTACACAGTATATCTGCTCCGGTGTGCCGACGGTTCATTATACTGTGGATCGACCCGAGACCTTGGCCGCCGCCTGGCAGAGCATAATACATCACCATCCGGTGCCAAATACACCCGCAGTCGTCGGCCAGTGACAGTAATCTATACCGAGCAGCTTCCGAATCGCTCTGCCGCCCTAAAGCGCGAAGCCGCGATAAAACGACTTACGCGCACGCAAAAATTAATCTTGATTTCTAAACCTGCTAGCAAATAACTGCTGGCTCCCAGCAATGCTTTACAGTCTCTGGTGTGGTGCACTTACTTTTTTTAACCCTCTCTATCTGACTCGCTCCGCTCCTGATATCTTCGATGTTATAGTCATTGGTGGTGGCCCCGCCGGGATGATGGCTGCTGCCCGGGCGGCAGAGCGTGGACGCCGCGTACTGTTACTCGAAAAGAATCAAAATCTCGGCAAAAAATTACGCATCACTGGCGGTGGTCGCTGCAACCTCACCAATAATCAGCCAAGCCTGCACAGCTTAGCTGCAAAATATAAAGGCAGCGGGCGATTTTTATTTTCCGCCTTTTCACAATTCGGCGTGGCGGATACCCTAAATTTTTTTAATGCCCATGGCGTGCCAGCCAAAGAAGAAGCCGATGGCCGCATGTTTCCGGTCTCTAATTCAGCTGAGTCTGTGTGTCAGGCGCTCGTGGCAAATCTAAAAGTAAGTGGCGTAACGGTGCGCACCGCTAGCCCCGTCAGCACAGTAAACAAGACTGACCGCAACTTATTCGCCGTCACACTCAAAGATAAAAGTGTTATACAATCTCACTCCTGCATCATTGCGGTCGGTGGCCTGTCACATCCCGAAACCGGTTCCACTGGTGACGGCTTTGCCTGGCTTAAACATCTCGGCCACACCATAGCTGATACTAATTTCTCGCTGGTTCCCATAACTGTCAAAGACGCCTGGGTCAAACGCGCTGCCGGGATCACGCTTTCAGATATTAAACTTACCATTATGACAGATGGTAAAAAATATCTGTCTAAACCAGGCCGGGTATTATTTACCCATGTTGGCGTCAGCGGGCCGACAATTCTTAATTTAAGTAAAGACATAGGCGATCTATTGCCCTATCATACCGTGGCGCTCCATCTTGATTTATTTCCTGCGCTCGATTATCCAGCCTTAAAACAGCAAGTCCAAACCCTGTTGATCGAAAACAGTAATCAGAAAGTTAAAAATACACTCAAACAACTCATCGCTCCCGGCCTCGTGCCGATCGTGCTTGATTTGGTGGGTATTAACGGCGACTCGTTTAATCATAGTGTGCGCCATGCCGAGCGCGCCGCACTAATTAAGCTGCTTAAAGCCATTCCACTTCAAGTGAAGGGCCTACTTGGTGCCGATAAAGCCGTTATTTCATCCGGCGGCGTCGCTCTTACCGAAGTTGATTTCAAAACCATGTCATCGCGCCGTGTCGCCAACTTATACCTGGTTGGCGACATATTAGATATTGATAGGCCGTCTGGTGGGTATAGCCTGCAACTCTGCTGGACCACTGGTTTTGTGGCCGGAAATAATGCGTAGCCGTTCAGCAATGGTAGTTTGTAGTGTGAGAAAAAATCTATAAAAAAGTAATAAAAAATAAAACTATCCGCCGCGGGCGGATAGTTTTTTGTAAGCCTATACTTATTGACGTGGCATGCTCAGATCTTTCACAAAGTTTGCCTGGACAGTACCATTGGTTTGAAGTTGGCCGCCAATTTCAAGTTTATCTCCTGCTTGAATACTGCCGACCGTAATTCGATTCCACATACGGTCGAATAGGGCGGCGGTGGTATCAATCACTATCGATACGCTCCGATCAGAAATAAATTTGCGCCAGCCTTCTGGAAGATTTTTGATTTGTGGTGATAAAGCCGAAGTTAACGTAAGCGTTAGAGTAGTTGGCGAAGTGCTGCTCGGAGTTGCAACTACAGTACCAGTGAAGTTAACGGACAGTGGTAACACGTTCTGATTCAGAACTTTGATGGTTGCAGCCGTCAGGATGTTCGTGCGGGTATTCAAGGTACCTTTAATATCGGCTGTCTGCCCGGCAGTAAGGCTGCTCCACGAGCCGCTTACATTATTTGGTAAGGTGATTACCGTGGCCGAGGTAACTTTTACACTGGTTTTATCAGTCCAGTTTAATGACAAAGTTTGAGTCCCGCCATCAAGGCCGGTAATAATGCCTTTTTTGTTGACTTCCTGGATAGATTCGTTACGTACCGATTTAGCCGTGAACACTGAAGTTGAACTGAAGGTTCCTTTTATAACCAGGTTGTCACCAACTGAAAATTCAGCCAAATTTGATTTACCTCCATGCAAGCGAAGCAATTCAGTGGCGCTGTCAACCTGCACGCTGACCGTGCTGCTTGGGCTTGGCAAGATTACGCTGGCATCGGTGCCAGATCCGCGTACCGCATTTTTAACCGTTATAGTAAAGGTAGTCGGAGCGGTGGTGCTTGGGAGTGTAAGCAAGGTGCCCTGAAGATGAGCGGTGACCGGAGTGATGCGGGCCATTTGGATAAGGCTGGCGCTAAGCATGCCATCTTCATTCATGCGGCCAACGAGAGACACCTGGTCATTCACCATAATGTCACTGGCACTCATTTTTTCGCCGTTTTTATTACGCACCTGCGTGGCGCTCGTAACATTTACCGCCAAGACTGTGTTGAAGGAAAGTGCTTTAAGATTGTCACCTTTTACTTTCGGAGCAAATTTGCTTACCGTGATGCTGAGCTGCCCCGTGCCATCGGTGGCAATATTTTTAGCGCTCACCACGCCCTGGATAGTAGCCAGGCGTCGTTCATTATCTTTGGAATCGCTGCGTAGTTTCTTGATAGCCGAGTTCAAATCAACTTTTATCTCTTTTTTTTCTTTGTTAAAGGCGGCGTTGACGTTAGCCATCGCGAGCGGATGCGCAAAAGTGGGGGCAATGAGCCCAAGTGACGTAATTACACTAACCGCTAAGATAGCTGGTTTATGGGTGTGTTTCATATGTATTTTGTTAAGAATAAATGATATTTGGTGAGGCGGCAGGACGTGTCTCCGTCGGCTCTGTCTATCAATACCCGGGGGAGGGGGGAAAGGTTACAAAATAAAAAAGCCCCATTTTTAGGGCCTCTGTGTCAAGTAAAAATCAAAGTGTATCCTTACCTGTTTTTTTATGGTTAAAGTAGTCTGTGTTAGAAAAAATCCACTCCATCATTATCCTAATGATATACGCAGTTTCAAGCAATGTCGCAGGTATAATAATTGGTAAAACAAATTGCAACTCTTTTATTCTCCACTGCGTATACGCTTTGTATACGAAATAAGCTAAAAAACAATTTTGAACGACCAATAATGCTGTAAAAATAAAACCATATATCTTTCTCGATTTATTTTTCCAGGCAATTTCCTGTAATTCCATCCTCCATTTTTGGTGCTGATAGACAGACAATCCTTCGGCGTCCAGCTTTTGTAGCTTTGCCTCATCGCTAAGCTCTGATGCAGTACTGAAAGAGGTATCGTCTATTTTTAATTTATCAAAAGCAGCGTTCCTGTCCTCCATATCGCTCCTACTCCTTAAGACCTAAATTTTTCAAGCGCCAAGACATGGCGCTAAAAGAAGTACCGAATAATTTTGCTAAACTTTCAACGTCTCCTAGTCGTCTCCAAAAAATTTCAACTGCTTCTTTGGGCATCAGAATTGCGGCCGCTAACCAGTTAGCTTCCTGTTCTTCGGATTTATCCTGTTTGTCGATCATCAAAATTTCAGTCCTGTACAAAACATCCTTATCTACATTTTTATGTAATATAAAATGACTGAATTCATGCGCTATGGTAAAGGCTTGCCGTGAGAAACCGTCAGATTTCGAAATATAAATTTCATTTTTACCTCTATCAAAAGCTCCAGCTACATTAGAATCAGGGAATTCTCCCAATTTCAAAACAAGATTATACTTCTGCAAAATCTTAATAGGGTCGATTGGAGGGGTAGGATTTTGACCGTAAACTTCAGCTAAAATTTCTTTAGCTTTGCCTTCCAATTCATTGATTTTTTCGCGTGTTAAAGACATCTGGGTAATTTCAACTATAGATTATCATAATATGACGATTTTTGATAAGCATTCTGTCGCTTTTTAGCTGGGGATAAGCATTTTTCATCCACACCCATCCCTTGACCCTTCCGTTACGTCATAGTTTAGTCTACAATACAGTCCACTATGACCTATACTATCCATAAACTAGCCACCCTCTCTGGGGTCAGCGTGCGCACGCTGCACTACTATGACGAGATACAATTACTCCTCCCGGCGCGGCGCGAGGATAATGGCTACCGGCTCTATGGGGAGGCCGAGCTGCTGCGCTTGCAGCAAATCCTGTTTTTTCGCGAACTCGATTTTCCGCTCCAGGATATTGGCCGCATCCTCGATAGCCCGGGATTTATGGTGGAGCAGTCCCTGTTGGATCATAAGCAGCTCATCAAACTCAAACAAAAACGTTTGAATAAGCTCCTAAAAACTATTGATCTAACCCTATATTCTATGTCTAATAATCAACCGGCGTCTGATGACGAGCTCTACGATGCGTTCAAAGACGACGATGTGAAACAGTATCAGGCCGAAGTCAAAGCCCGTTGGGGCAACACCGATGCCTATAAACAAAGCCAGGCCAAAGTGAGCAAAATGACCAACCGCGAAATGGATGAATTAAAAGCCAATGCTGACAAGTTCAACCGCCGCCTGGCCGCCGCTATGGGCAAAGACCTGGCCGATGCCGAGGTGCAAGCGCTCGTGGCCGAGCACTACGCCGGCATCAACTTCTTTTATACCTGTTCGATCGACATGTATAAAAATTTGGCCGAGATGTATGTTGCCGACCCACGCTTCAGTGCCTATTACGACAAATACGCACCCGGCCTCGCCGTGTTCTTACGTGATGCCATTCATCACTTCATCGCGCAGAAGCAATAAAAAAATACCGGCCGGATAACGGTCGGTATTTTTTTATAATTATATTTATTTCATCATGTTCTGTCGGCGGCTAGCGAGGGCGATAGCAATCGCGATAGCGCTGAGTGCCAGAGCAATTTTCGAGAGCGGGGATTCATTGGCTGGTGCCGCCGGGGCAGCTGCCACTGGCCCTGCGCCAAGGTCATCGATAACCTGAGTTTCAGAATACGGGCCAACTTTTGAAAAATCACTTTTGCCCTCAGCCGTCTTCGGCTGTTCGGCTTTCGGATCTTGGTTCCAGGATACGACCGTGCCATCAGCATAGGTCTGATACACTTTCCAGGCGATCGCGCCAGCAGCGGCTGGCAACTTCACGCTAAAAGGAAATTCATCGCGCTGCCCGGCCGGAATCGATCCGCCTTTCCAATTGAGTTCGGTGGTGACAGCCGCTTCGCCTTCACCAGTTTTTTTAACTTCAATCTTCCAGCCTGGTTTTACATTTGGTGTTACATAGGATAATCCGGCTGGTACTTCGAGCCGTACCCCGACAGTAGCCACTGGTTTTTCACTTGGCACAGCCAGTGTAAAGGTCTTCCATTCGCCGATATTTCCGGTTTTTGGGCTAACGGTGGCATGTGCACTCGCCTGGAGCACAAACGCAAATAATCCGACTGCCACTAATGGCACAACTAAAAAATTCCTCATAAGAAAATAGTAAATTAAAAAATAAATCAGATTAGCCAATAACTGGGGGCGATTTATTATTTACTCGACTTATGAGGCTGTGCGATAAAGGCAAAGTCAAAATAACATCCGTCGGGCTCACGGCCTCTGGTGGGAGCTCGGCGCTATTAACAACGGTTGGTACCGTTGCCAACACAAAACAGCACTGGTGATCGTTCATCTGCATGAGCGAGTCAGTGCAGAGTAGCCCCAGTTGGTGGAACAGACTTGCGCCAATGATGAGTAGCGCGGCAACCCCAAGCAGGGTCTTACTGGCCGAAACTTTTTTCTTACGCTCGACACGAATCGAAATAAACCGCGTGAGTACATATGTAACAATCCCGACTGCTAGTACAATGGCTAGCCACCATCCGGTGGTGTCATGCGTCATGTGGTCCATATGATCGGTGTGATGCTCGCTCATTGGCATGCCCGCACCTTCAACCCGAATATCAAACGACGTAGTAAATGGTGAGAAAGCCGCTCCATCTTTTGGCTCGCCACGGAGCTTCACCGTATAAAGGCCGCGCTTAGAAAACGTGTAAGAAAAAATCCCGGTGAATAAGTCATGATCGCCGGAATTAGTGGTGAGCGTTGTTAAGAATAGAGGAGTATCGCCGTCAATAATTTCAGCTTGGCAGTTACAGTCTGCTAAATCAAACTTTTTTTGTGCATCATCAAAATTAAATAAAAAAGCGGTGGCAGTGCCGCTCACCGGTTGGTCATCCGGATTCATGTGCATCATGACTTCAATTGAGCCGGATTGCGCCAGCACGTGCGCGCTCGCGCTGAGCGGCAGGAAGAAGGTGAAAGCAAGCGATAGTAGAAGTAGAATTTTTTTTATCATACATGAGCAGTGAATCAGTCAGTAACCGAGTGGTGTAAGAGGTGCCGATTTCGTTCGTCATACCTATCAGAAGGGGACAGTAGCTGTCTCTTCTCCCTCCTGCCAGTCGATTATACTGGCACATCGTAGCAAATACAAGCTGGCCCAGTGTGGGCGCTTACCCGGCCGTGGCCAGCTTTCGCTCTTTTTTCTTCCTAGTGGAACAGTGTATAAGCAAGAAGAAAACGTTCGACACCGCGGCTTCTCTCGGCGAGGGGATAACGAGGCTGACTGGGGTTATCGTTCAAGTATTCTCCTTATGCATTATTCCTCGCGGAGGAAGACCTCCCGGCATCGTGTGGTCTTTTTTAATTCTTAACTTTCTTTGTATGGGTATTGATAAACATCATCTTAAAAAAGCGCTCTTTGTATGCACAGTTCTCGGGTTTGGCATAGCCGCCTTCTTGCGCACCAAAAAAGGCAAAGAGATGACCGCCAACCTCAAAGAAGATTTAGCCGAATTGTATGACGAGGCGACCAATCGACTCTCTAGCATGAGTGATATCACTCGCGAAAAATATAATCAGGTGATTGAGCGGCTGGTCGAGGAGTATAGCGCCAAAAAAGATTGGGCCCTGCATCTGCAAACCTATCTGAATGAAGAATTAAAATGCCGGTGGCTCGATTTTGTAGGGTTTGCTTTGTATCGCCAAGTCAAAATGGCGCTCAAAGATACGATGAAACCGACCGAAAAATTATTCGATGATACGGTAGAAGATGTCCTCTTGGCTTACGCCAAAGTAAAAGAATTAAATCGTAAAGAAAAAAATAAACTGCGTCAGCAGCTGCAAGAGCGGTGGAGCGAATTCAAGCGTAATACTACCGACGCCGATAAATCAGGCAGCTCCCTGTAATCAGATTTAATTTTTAATTGTAATTATATGGGTATTATTCTCTGGATTATTTTTGGTGGTATCGTAGGCTGGGTCGCCTCGCTGATTATGAAAACTGACGCTTCACAAGGTACGTTTCTTAATATCATAGTGGGTATTATTGGCGCTGTGATTGGTGGTTGGGTGATGAGCTTGATAGGAAAATACGGCGTTACCGGATTTAACCTGTATAGTTTTGTAGTCGCGCTCGTAGGGGCAATTATATTTATTGCCATTGTCCGAGCCGTTCGAGCCTAGTGTTGCTATAAAAACAATAACCCTTTGTCAAAGCAGGCAGTAGTTAAGCGTCAGGTCGGTGACTGCTGCCTGCAATGATAAAGGAGTATGAATCGTTAATTTACGTTATTCACTCCTAATTATAAATATATGACCCATGTATTTACCAATAAAGGCAGCCATTCGAATAACGACGATACGCAGCGTAATAATCAACGGCATTACCAAGGTGACGGCCATCGCCATGCTGGTCAAACTGGCAGCGACAGTTCGCGCGGCTCTGAAGATACGCGCCAGACCGATGATGTCGAGAAGCTCGTGCCGCACCACACCTCTTAATTTTTAATCACTGGCACTCCGGCCCTAATCAGGCGGCAAGGCTAGGTATAAGGAGATATATATGCTATATACCATTGCGGTAATTCTATTCGTCCTCTGGATACTTGGACTTGTAACCAGTTATACGATTGGTGGATTTATTCACCTGCTGCTCGTGATTGCTGTTATTTCTTTAATCGTGCAGTTAGTTCGCGGTGGCGCCTCAGCCGCCAAACCATAGTAGTCTGTGTCACCGTTCATAGTTAAATAAAACCGGCCCTATCACGCGGCCGGTTTTTAAATTATAGTCAAATTAACAGCCATCTGTCTCAAATAGCCCGCAGATATCGTAGTAGCTCTGTGAAGAGTCCCTGAAATTTTTGGTTAAAGGTGCTCTCAAGGTAAGTGGAGAGGTGAGTATGTTAAGTATACTTGACAATTCTTTTTTGCTCCAGTATGATAGGTGCACATTTAATTTAAATACATAAAATGAGTATGAAAAAATACATTGGTGCAGTCATAATGCTAGGTATGTTAGTAGTAGCCGGTGCTGGCTGCGCTAACGTTTCCGCACCTACTACTTCACATAATGACGACGCAGCAATGATGCAGCACGATACGATGCCAGAAGAGAAGGTTGCCCCGAATGCTGGCGATGCCATGATGAAAGATGAAGACGATTCCATGGTGGATAAAGATGATGCAATGATGAAAAAAGAAGATGGAGCAATGATGAAAAAAGATGAAGGGGCGATGAAAGAGTCTGGCGCAGATGCAATGATGGAAAAAGAAGCAGCGGCCGGCTCGTATGAACTGTATGCGCCAGAAAAACTAGCTGCTGCTAAAACCGGCACGGTTGTATTATTTTTTCGAGCAAAATGGTGCCCCACGTGCCAGCAAGTAGACGTTGACATTCGCCAAAAACTGAGCCAAATTCCGGCCGGAGTAACAATTCTTGATGTCGACTATGACAACAGCCGCGATTTACAAAAAAAATATGGTGTTACCTATCAACACACCTTTGTTCAAGTTGACGCATCGGGCACCATGATTAAGAAATGGAGTGGTAGCCCAACGCTGGCCGACGTGGTCAAACAAATTTAATCGACGTAGATATATGATTCTATTACTTGTCTCATTCGTGGCCGGGGTTCTCACCGTGCTGGCTCCATGCGTGTTGCCAATTTTGCCCATAATTATAGGTGGTGCCGCTCAAGGGCAGAACAAACGCAACCCCTATATCATCACCGGAGCACTCGCAGTTGCCATTGTGCTATTTACACTGCTGCTTAAATTTAGTACCGCTTTTATCAATATTCCGCCTCAAGTCTGGAGCACAATATCGGGCACCGTGCTGATCTTGTTTGGGATTACGAGCCTCTTTCCGGGCATTTGGGAGGCAATCAATAACAAATTTAATCTCAGTGGCCGGTCAGACACCATGCTGGTTGAATCAGCCAAAAAAAATAGTATCTGGGGCGATATTCTGATCGGGCTATCACTTGGCCCGGTGTTCTCCAGCTGTTCCCCAACCTATTTTTTAATTCTGGCCACCGTATTGCCGCAGAGCTTTGCGGCCGGACTGGCTGATTTAATCGCATATGCGCTCGGATTATCGCTGGTGCTGCTCCTAATCAGCGTGCTTGGGCAGCGTTTTATCAAGAATGCCCGCTGGGCAGCCGATCCGCGCGGACTATTCAAACGCGGGCTTGGTGTATTATTTATTTTGGTCGGGCTCTTTATCATGACCGGCGCAGATAAAAAAGTTCAGACCTTTCTGGTAGAAAAAGAAGTCTTCAGTAGCGCGAATCTCGAACAAATAATTCTTAAAAAAGTAAACAACATGGACACCTCTATCCCGACCGATTCACAGGACTATCCCCAGTATCGCGAAATTACTGATCCGTCGGGTTTTGTGAACACCGATCCGCTTACCATTGGCAGTCTGGTCGGTAAAAAAGTTATCCTGGTTGATTTCATGACCTACAGCTGCATCAATTGTATTCGCACCTTCCCATACCTCAATGCTTGGTATGATAAATATAAAGATCAGGGGCTTGAAATCGTCGGGATTCATACGCCAGAATTTGCCTTCGAACATAAGAAGGAGAATGTGCAAGCGGCTCTTGATGGGTATGGAATTAAATTCCCAGTCGTGCTCGACAATGATTATGGTACCTGGAATGCCTACGGCAACAGCTATTGGCCGCGCAAATATTTAATAGATATTGATGGTAAAATCGTTTACGATCATATCGGTGAAGGTAAATACGATGAAACCGAAGCCAAGATTCAGGAATTACTAAAACAAAAAAGTGCTCGTGATCTCGCCATGCCAACCGCTATCCCGGGCGGCACCGTGAATCCCGTCGGCACTGATGCCAGTATCAAGAGCCTGAGCCCCGAAGTCTATTTTGGCTCTGATCGGAACGAATATTTATCGAATGGTGCCGCCGGCAAAAGCGGTTCACAGCGATTAGTGTTACCACGCAGTGCCAAGTTAAATGAATTATACCTTGGTGGTACGTGGGAGTTTACCGGTGAATATGCTGTCAGCAAAAGCGCCGCCAGCATTCTGTATCGCTATGGTGCGCAAGATGTCTATTTTGTCGGTAGTGCTGACAGCGATGTCAAAATAGTAGTCACTCAGGATGGCGCTCCGCTGAGCAAAGACGTGGCAGGCACTGATATCGAATTTGAAAATGGTCAAAGTATCCTACATATCAAAGCCGACCGGCTCTATAATATAATCAAAGGTACTGGTGCTGTGTCCGAACATACGTTGCAACTCGAGATTCAATCACCTGGGCTTAAAGCCTACACCTTTACGTTCGGTTGATTCTATCGTCACGCTAACACACTCATTATTTGTCATTCCCGCGAAAGCGGGAATCCAGTCGCCACAAAGAGCTAATACCCCCTGCATCCCCGCCTACGCGGGGATGACGGTGAAAATGGGATTGTCAAAAAAATTATTCTATTTATAAAGTACTATGCAACTTAATACCCTTACCCCCGAAGAAGCTCGCGTTATCGAAAACAAAGGCACCGAAGCGCCCTACAGCGGCCAGTATGATGATTTTTTTGTCGCTGGCACCTATCAGTGCCGCCGCTGCAATACTCCGCTCTATACTTCAGACAGTAAATTTCATTCTGGTTGCGGTTGGCCAAGCTTTGATCAAGAAATTCCGGGTGCAGTGAAACGCACCCCTGATGCCGATGGTATGCGGGTAGAAATCACCTGCAACACCTGCGGTGGCCACCTTGGCCACGTGTTCACGGGCGAAGGTTTCACTGACAAAAATACCCGCCACTGCGTCAACTCGCTGTCCTTAAAGTTTATTCCTAAAGAACCTGCTTCCTAGTCTATGTCTACTTCCTCTCAAACAATCGTCTTCGGCGGTGGCTGCTTCTGGTGTGTCGAAGCGGTATTTCAAATGCTGCGCGGCGTCACCGGCGTCACATCTGGCTACACTGGCGGCACGGTGCCAAACCCTACCTACGACCAAGTCAGCATGGGTCGCACGGGCCATGCCGAAGCAATCAAAATTGACTATGATCCAAGCGTAGTAAAAGTCAGCGACCTGCTTGCCGTCTTTTTCAGCTCGCACGACCCCACCACACTCAACCGCCAGGGCCATGATGTCGGCACGCAATATCGTTCGGCTATTTTCTACAGCACGCCCGAGCAGAAATCCGAAGCCGAGCAGTATATGAAACAGCTGGCCACTGACAAAACGTTTGCTAACCCCATTGTCACTGAGCTTAATCCACTGGCAGACTTTTACCCTGCCGAGAGCTATCACCAGAATTACTACCGCTCGAATCCGGATCAGCCCTACTGCCAAGCTATGATTGATCCCAAGATAGCGAAGCTGCGCAAACAATATGCGCATTTGTTGCAAGGAGAGTAAAAAACAGAAATAAAAAATTCCTGAGTTTAATCAGGAATTTTTTATTTTACCTTTGTTTAATGCGCATCATATCGATCCGAATAAAACACAGGTCGGGAGTGGTGTGGCGCCTCTGCGTCACACCACTCCCTTTGCACTCCTTGTTACGGGATCCAGCCGACCCGCTCGTCTACGACCACCCATCCACCCGGGCCGCACTCTGGCTCATCGAGGCCCCAAACATGAGTCCCCTGGTACTGGTCGTCTGCTAAGAAACCCAGCTTCCCCCACATTCCCCCCCATGCCTCATTTGGAAGGGATACGTGTTGAGGCGCGGCCTCTGCGCTTGGCCAAAAATCGAACTCCACCCGTAGGCAGGCCGCCGCAGGGATCGTTCGGAAGGCGACGAGGCAGGCAATCGAATCTGTGCCTGGCGTGAGAGGGCAGGTCTTGGCGGACCATGCCCGATCATATTTGTTCATCCCCGTAAGGAGGATATTTTCAATCCTCCATCCCGGCCCCGATCCGGGTGGGGAGATGACAGGGGCACCGAGGCGACGGTTCTGGCCCAGGGAGTACTGCGCCAGGCTGTAGAACTTTTCGTGCTCGATCCTTGGGCCGCAGCCGCCCAGAATCACCAACACCATTATTCTGCGGAAAAAAATTGGTAGCATGATACCTCTCAGGTAGGGGTTTTTTATCAAGGCTCTCTAGCTATACATTATGAAAATGTATATGTAAGGAGCCTCGATTATTGGAAAGAGCTGGTTAAGTGAACCTAAAAGTATAGTCGAAAGATTTACATTTGTCAAGTACTTTTGACAAAATTTAATAATTCGTCGATTTTCCTTATTTGTCAGGGTTTTATCACGTTTCCAGCGCCTACTTATTGCTATCTTAAAGTCAAAAATGCTATGATACTAAAATAAAATTTCCTATGATTTTTCAACAATTAAATCCCGGGTCCTGCCGCGCTTATTTGGTCGGCAATGAAGCTTCTGGGGAAGTAATGATTATTGATCCGCGCCTCGAGTTTGTGCCGGACTATCTTCGTCTACTCGAAAAAAACCATTGGCGTCTGACCCGCATTTTTGATACTCATACGCATGCCGATCATGTCTCTGGCGCGCATCTGCTTAAAAATGAAACTGGTGCCGAATACCTTATGTACCAGCTCAGTAAGGTGACTCCGGTATCCGAGCGCATTGCCGACGGGGCCGTATTTGATATGGGAGGAATTAAAGTAACCGCCCTGTATACGCCCGGCCACAGTAAAGATTCGTTGAGCCTCATATTACCAGGCAAAGTGCTCACTGGCGACGCGCTATTTCTTGATGACGGCGGGGCCGGCCGCGATGATTTATATGGCGGTGATCCAGGCGAGCATTTTGAAAGTTTGCAGCGCCTCGGCAGTTTGCCAGGAGACACAATTGTCTACCCAGGCCACGAATACCGGGGCTTTTTGCCGTCGAGCCTTGATCAACAAAAAAAATCTAATCCGTATTTGCACTACCAAACTAAAACCAGTTTTATCGATTTTGCCAAGAGCCGTGTCTATGGCCCGGCCGACTGGATGGCAGAAGTGGTCAAAGCTAATCTGGTCGGCTCGACCAAGCCCGTCGCAGCTCCCGAAGCTGATATTAATACCTGCGAGTCAATAAACATCTGTGAAGCCGTGGATGTGACTGGCGACACTCTTGCCAGTGTGTCGAGTGTTAAAATGATTACGCCCGCTGAGTTAATGGGGGAGCAAGGTGAATTCCCGCTGCTACTTGATGTCCGGGGAGCCGAAGAACTATCGGGTGACCTCGGCTCGCTGCCGGGAATTATCCATATTCCGCTTACCGAACTCATGACTCGAATGCCAGAAATTTCTAGCGACAAAACCCGCCAAATTGTCACTATCTGCAAAACCGGAAACCGCGCCCGCAGCGCCGCCATGTTACTCTTAGCCAATGGTTTTACATCTGTCCGCATCCTGGCAGGTGGTATGAAAGCGTACCGCGAAGCAGGGGGCCAAGAAAAGCCATAAAAACAATATATTGTGGTTAAATAGGAGATAAAGTCACTATATCTAGTATTTTAATACTGTGCTATACTACGGTTGGCACAGTATTTTTAATTCCATTCTATGGGTACCACCAGTCTCATCGCCTTTCGAGAATTCCTCGAAGCCTTTCTTATCATCGGCATGTTTCTTGGCTTATCGAAAAAACTTGACCTCAAAAAAGAAACTGAAATTATGACCGCTTCAGTATTAGGAATTATTTTTTCTCTGCTCCTCCCGATCATAGTGTATATTTCAGGTGAGCGGGTCCGGGTGTTTTTTACCGAAAACCAGGTAGATATGATTCAGGGGTATCTGATGGTGTTCTCTGGGTTTTTTATTGCCTACGTCGTTTTTTCGCTGCATACATTTTTTAAAATCCAGCGTGATCAATCGCTTGAGGCGGCTCGTGCGCGACTATCGCAGCGGGGTTTTGATGTCAGTATATTTGTCACCGTGTTCTTTTTCATTATACGCGAAGGGTTCGAGGTGGCTTTGTTTACGGCCACTATCTCGCTCCTCAGCGCCTTTATTAGTAATCTGGTCGGCCTACTCATCGGATTTGGTTTGTCGCTTCTCCTTGGGTTAGGAGCGTATACCGCCTATATCAAGCTGCCGATTGGAAAAATTTTTAAATACACTGAGTATCTTATTATCATTATTGGAGCGGTGCTGGTAAAAAATGGCATCAGTAAATTATTTGAACACGGCCTTAATATCAACCTTGGAAACATCTGGCCGCTGCCACTATCTTTTTTACCCTCGGCCGAAGATAGTGTTGTCGGCCACGCGCTAAATAATTTGATCGGCCTTGAAAGCGAGTTCAGTCTGGTAAAAGCGGCTATTATGCTTGCGTACGGTGCGCTAGTCTACCGGTTCGTTATGCGACGCCCTTCGCTTGGCCACACCGCAGCTGTTAAATAATCCTAAAAACAATAAAAAAAACCGGCCTCAGGCCGGTTTTTTATGCCTTGATAAATTGCTATCGTTTTTTCATTATGGTCTGTACGAGTAGTACGAGCAAGAACAAGGCGAGTGAAAGTAGTACAATCGTTCCGCCTGGGGCAAGATCTAGATAAAACGAAATCATGAGTCCTCCAACCACCGCTGCCAGTGAAAATAATTCCGCCGCAAACAAGGTCTTATGAAAATTTAATTTAAGCTGCAGCGCAGTCACCACTGGAATAATTAATAACGCCGAGATGAGAAGCACGCCGACAATCGGAATAGCCAGCGCCACAGTGAGCGCGGTCAGAATTATAAAAATAGTATTAAGAGCTGCGACCGGCAACCCGTTCACGCGCGCTGTTTCTTCTTCAAATGAAATTGTTACTAGTTCTTTGAAAAATAAACTGACGAGCAACAAGACGAATAACCCGAGCAGAGAAATGGTAATTAAGTCGTTCGTAGTTACCGTAAGTAAACTGCCGAATAAATAGGTAAGTACGCGCGCATTAAATCCGCCGGCAGCGCTTGCTAAGACTACAAACAGCGCCAACCCTCCAGATAAAAATAACGCCAAGGCTGATTCGCCCGAGGCGCGTTTACTTACACGTAATCGCTCCATCGATACCGCCGAAATAATTCCGGCTGCCACGGCGGTAAGAAGTGGAGGAATTTTTAATAATAATCCCACCGCCACGCCAGCGAGTGACACATGGGCCAGAGTGTCGGCAATCAGGGCATAGCGCCGGAGTACCAAAAATATCCCGATCAATGGCGCAATGACAGCCAAGATAATGCCAGCCAAAAGGCCGTGCCAGAGAAAGGTATAGTGAAGTAAGGCTAACATACAAATTTAATGACCATGACCGTGCAAAATAAGTTTGGTCTCTTTGCCGTACAATTTTTTCAAATAATCATCGGTAAAAAATGCCTGCGGCGCGCCGTGATATGACAATTCCTGATTGATACAAGCGAGCTCGGTCCCTTCATTCGCCACCACATCAATATCATGCGACACCATTACAAGCGTCACGCCTAGTTCTTGGTTGAGGCGCTTGAGGAGCGCATAAAATTGTTCTTGATTTTTTAGATCAACCCCCACAGTCGGCTCATCCAAAAAAATTATGCTCGGATTACTCACGAGTGCCCGTGCAATCAGCACGCGCTGTTGCTGCCCACCCGACAAATCACCAATCAGTGTGTCGCGATAGGGGAGCATGTCTACCTTTTTAAGCGCGTCAGTTACGGCGGTATCATCAGCCGGCCCAAGCGAGCGAAATAATCCGGCCGCGGCCACGCGTCCAAAGCGCACGACTTCGGCCACACTGGCTGGAAACCGCTGCTCGAGCTGGGTCGCTTTTTGCGGTACATACCCAATTTTCGACCAGTCTTTAAAATCACTTAGCGGAACTCCGAATAATTTCACCTGGCCGCTAGTTGGTTTCAATAGCCCCAGCATAATTTTAAGCAGTGTAGTCTTGCCCCCGCCGTTCGGGCCAATAATGCCAAGATAATCACCCGGGTGAATATTAAGCGAAATATTTTTCAACACCAATTCTTTCGATGAATATCCGAAAGACAGGTTGTCTACGACGATACTATTTTGGCTTTGATCGTGCGTCATGAGATTAAAATACTGCTGTTAGTATAACGCAACTTGGTTGCATTTGTCAAGTAAAAAACACCGAGAGCTGCACAGTAATAAAAAATCGGAATGCCATCTGTGGCACTTCCGATTTTTGCATTTCAATCAAGCATTTTTTAAGCAGCCCGCTTTCCGAAAGAACCAAGTGTTTTGGCCAGCTCAACAATCCCAGCATTTTCAAGCATTGAAGTAACGAGTTGTGCTACACTAGGATCTTTTTGATACGCCTCTAAACGATCAAGGCCCGTTTTGGCAGTTTTTTTGCCTTGTAACTCAGCGATCGTTGCTTCGATTTGAGCGATCGGGAAATCAAAAGCTTCGGACGACTGACCTCTCTGCTTTTTTTCAGCTTTCAATACCTCTATAATTTGTTGTAACGCTGATACCCGGGCATCTTTTTGCTCCTGAGTTATTTGTGATTTTGGTAGTTCTGGTTTTTCGTGTGTCGCGAAAGAAGCTGGATCAATATAAACTTCTCCTTTTCCATACCCTGGACTATGAGCTGAGAGCGGCATAAGAATAATAGTGATAATAACAGATTAACTATAGCACATTTTTAGCCTTTTGTCAAGCTAAAAAATGATTTTTTTTGGCTAAAATAAAACATTTTAAACTTACCTCTTCTTCTGCTTCTCTATATATTTCGCAATAATATCAAATTCCAAATTTACCGCACTACCAAGTACTTTTTCTCCAAGTGTCGTATGGCTCAAGGTGAATTCAACTAATGAAACGGTAAACTGATTTCTAGTAACGCTAACTACAGTCAGGCCGATTCCATCAACGGTAATCGAGCCCTTCTTTACAACCCACTTACCGCAACCGCTAGGGAAACTGATGCTAAAAAGGGTGGAAGCACCTTGTTGATTAATTTTTTGAATTTTTCCTATGGTATCCACATGCCCAAGCACAATATGCCCGTCGAGCCGGGTAGACAGGGTGATTGGTCGCTCTAGGTTAACCCGTTTTGGGGTTGTCTGGCCAAAAGACGTGGTATCAAGGGTTGCAGGCATTAATTCGGTAGTGTACGCGCCCTTATGAACGCTGCGGACGGTTAAACAGACACCATTAGTAGCAATTGAATCACCGGGTGCCAGTTTAAAGCCAGGTGGTTTTTCAATAGTCAAAAACAATGACCCATTTTTGCGTTCAGATTTTTTAATCGTTCCAATTGCGCTGATAATTCCAGAAAACATAGTATAAAAACTATAAACTGAGACTCTAGCGTATGTTAAAATTTGGTTTTTGTCTATGGCTCGATTGTCTTTGTGTCAGGAGCGGCCGTCTCTTTTTATGTGGGTAAAAGGGCAAAAAGCTATTGACAAAGAAATGCCTTTCAGGTATGCTCGTGCCTAGAACGTAGCGAAAATCGTGGCTGATGGAACTAACGTCAGTCTTTTTATTTTAAAAAAAAAGCGAGGCAGCAGGAAATAGACCGTTTTAGTCTAACAATCTGTTGTCTGTTGCCTAAACCTAACTCTCATTCATTTAACGTAACTATGCCTACAGTCAATCAAATGATTCGCAAAGGCCGCGTCAAAAAAGTCCGCAAGACCAAAGTACCAGCCTTGCAGTTCACCGTTGATAACTTGCACCGCAAAACCACCTTTTTCAAAAAAGGTACCAGCTTCAAACGCGGCGTGTGCACCAAGGTGTATACCACCACTCCGAAAAAACCAAACTCGGCACTCCGTAAAGTTGCTAAAATCCGCCTTAGTAATGGCGTTGAAGTTATCGCCTATATCCCGGGTGAAGGCCACAACTTGCAGGAGCACTCCATCGTGCTTATCCGCGGTGGCCGTGTGAAAGATCTTCCAGGTGTCCGCTACCACATCGTACGTGGGGTGTTTGATACTCAAGGCGTAGCCAATCGTCGTCGCGGCCGCAGCCTCTATGGCAACAAACGTCCGAAAGCTGCCAAGAAATAATTCTGCCCTTAAGTAACTACCTAATTCCTTCTATTGTATGCGTGGAGCTCCCGCAAAAAAACGTGATATCAAACCAGATCCGCAATATGGCAGCGTCGTGCTAGCCAAATTTATCAACCACTTGATGGTCAAAGGCAAAAAGACTATTGCCGAGAGCATCATGTACAAAGCCATGGACAAAATTGCCGAAGTGTCCAAAAAAGATCCGATGAAAGTATTTGAAGAAGCCCTTAAAAATGTTCAGCCGCAGGTGGAAGTCCGCTCCCGCCGCGTAGGTGGTGCCAACTATCAGGTGCCTCTGCCGGTACGTGGTGAACGTCAGCACGCTCTGTCGTGCCGCTGGGTAATCGGCGCCGCTCGCGCCAAAAAAGGCCAGCCAATGCATGAAAAATTAGCCACCGTTATCCTCGATGCTCAGCAGGGCCTTGGTGACGCTATCCGCAAACGCGATGATATGCACCGCATGGCTGAAGCTAACAAAGCCTTCGCTCACTTCGCTCGCTTCGCGAGATAAGTTCAATAATCACTCATCCTACTCGGTTCGAGTGATTGTTAATTATCGGCAGCTTCTGCCGCTCTCAAATTTACTTTTATGCCTCGTGAATATTCCTTAGAAAAAACTCGTAATATCGGTATCATGGCGCACATCGATGCCGGTAAAACCACCACCACCGAGCGCGTCTTGTTCTACACCGGTAAAAAACACAAAATCGGTGAAGTGCACGAAGGTGAAGCGACCATGGACTGGATGGAACAGGAAAAAGAACGTGGTATCACCATTACCTCCGCTGCCACCACCTGTTTCTGGAAAGGCTTCCGCATCAACATCATCGATACGCCGGGTCACGTCGACTTCACTGTAGAAGTCGAACGCTCGCTGCGCGTGCTTGATGGCGCTGTAGCTGTCTTCGACAGCTCCCAGGGTGTAGAACCACAATCCGAAACCGTCTGGCACCAGGCTGACAAATACAACGTTCCTCGCATTGCCTTTTTGAACAAAATGGACAAGCTTGGGGCTGATTTTTACATGAGTTTGGCGTCTATCAAAGAGCGCTTATCGAAAGAAGCCTATCCAATTCAATTGCCGATCGGTCAGGAAAGTACCTTCTCGGGGCTTATTGATCTTATCGAAGAAAAAGCGTTCAAATTTGAAGGCGATAAAGGACAAAATATTATCGAAATTCCAATTCCTGATGACATGAAAGATCAGGTAAATGAATACCGCTCCAAATTGGTGGAAAAGATTTCTGAAGCGAATGATGTTTTGACCAATAAATTCTTGAACGGCGAAACCATCACCCTGCAAGAAATCAAAGATGCTATCCGCACCTTGGTGCTTAAGGGCCAAATGTACCCAGTGCTCTGCGGCTCGGCTCTTGGCAACATCGGTGTGCAGTTCATGCTTGATGGTGTCATTGCCTATCTTCCAGCTCCAACCGATGTGTCCGAACTAAAAGGCACCAACCCAGACACCGAAGCTGACGAAGTCCGCCATCCTAGCGACACCGAACCATTCTCCGCTCTGGCCTTTAAAATTGCCACCGATCCGTTCGTTGGTAAACTTATCTTCTTCCGTGTGTATTCTGGTGTAGTTACCGCTGGTAGCTATGTCTGGAATTCGAGTAAAGGTGAAAAAGAACGCCTCGGCCGTATCGTGCGTATGCATGCCAACAGCCGCGAAGATGTGACCGAAGTGTATGCTGGTGAAATCGCCGCTGCTATCGGGCTCAAAAATGTCGCAACGGGTGACACACTCTGCGATGAAGACAAGCCGATCATTTTGGAACGCCCGACGTTCGCCGAACCAGTTATCTCGATGGCTATCGAACCCAAAACCAAAGCTGACCAAGAAAAAATTGGTATGGCCATGCAGAAATTGGCTGAAGAAGATCCGACTTTCCGCATTCATACTGATGAAGAAACCCTCCAGACAATTATTTCTGGTATGGGTGAATTGCACCTCGACATCATCGTCGACCGCATGAAACGCGAATTCAAGGTAGAAGCCAATGTCGGTGCTCCGCAAGTAGCCTATAAAGAAACCATCCGCGCGTCTGCCGAAGGCGAAGGTAAATATATTAAGCAATCCGGTGGTCGCGGTCAGTACGGCCATGCCTGGCTCCGCGTTGAGCCGAACGAAGAAGGCAAAGGCTTTGAATTTATTGATGAAGTTAAAGGTGGTGTGGTACCACGTGAATTTATTCCAGCCATCGAAAAAGGGGTGAAAGAAGGTGTGGCCCGTGGTATCCAGGCTGGATACCCGGTCGTAGATGTCAAAGTCACCTGTTACGATGGCAGTTACCACGAAGTTGACTCGTCTGAAGTCGCCTTCAAAATGGCCGGATCGATGGCCTTCCAAACGGCGTGCCGCAAAGCTAACCCAGTGATCATGGAGCCAGTCATGAAAGTAGAAGTCTTGGTGCCAGAAAATTACATGGGTGACGTGATTGGTGACCTCAACTCCAAGCGCGGTCAGATTCAGGAAATGACCGACCGTGGCCAAATGAAAGTTGTGCGCGCCATGGTACCGCTCGCCAGCATGTTCGGCTATGCCACTTCGTTGCGCAGTATGACCCAGGGTCGCGCTAGCTATGCCATGGAATTCGACCACTACGCTGATGTACCGAACAATGTGGCTCAGACCATTATTGCGGGCAAAGCCAAATAAAGTATAGCGCACTGTCATTCCCGCGAAAGCGGGAATCCACTGTCACTATATCAAAGCAAATAAATAAAAAACACCTGCACTATAGTAGTGCAGGTGTTTTGATTATTTCCACGATCGTCTCGCCATAGCGAGAAGCTTTTCTCTTCATGGCGAGGAGGGCGATCGTGAAGTTAATCACGGGTGAGGTGGGTGTCTACTTCTTCGGCGGGAACTGGCGCGAGACGTTGTCCGCAAAGCCCGTGCTGGCGCTCAGAATATCGCCGGCGCTGGCATCAAGCTTGGCGACGTTCTCGGCCGGGAAGCCGGTCATGAGCGTCAGGAACTGAGGCGACAGGCCGAAAGCGTAGCCGCGCAAGTCCCAATCGAGGTCCCGAGCCATATTCACGCTACGGCGGAGTGACTCAGGTTGGCCGGGGCAGTCCACGGTGTTGGCGCCATCCGAAAAGACACCAACCGCCACTTTGAGGCGCACACGTTGTTTGAGGCTGAGCTGCGTCCACGCTTCAAGCAGGCACCGCAGAACCTCATCGAGCGTGGCGATCAGCCGGGTGCCTGGGTTCGTCTCCAAAGAGGTAAGCGGGGCCGGGCTGGTTTGTGTCACGCGCTGCACCGGAACGACCACTTGGCCCTGCCCACCGAAACTGACAATGCCAGCAGCGTGGCGCTGGCCGGTATCGGTGCGTAGCCGTGCGAGATAGGCGTTCCCGGCATCACGGGGTGCTGTGCCGTGCCGCTTCATGGATTGTGACACATCCATAAGCATGACTGACACAACGTCAGCCCAGTTGAGCGCCTCTTGCAGGTACCACGGCGCTCGGGGAATGAGCCCTGCACATGTGATCTGAATCTCCATGGAAACCTCCAAAGGTAAAGGTAAAAGTGTTCTGGATTGCAGTTAAATTTCTATGTTAGAATGCTAACTGCAATCCAGACCGGATATAAAGAACTAAACAGCTGATAATATCAAAAAAAGGTCTATTTGTCAATGCCAGATGCTTGCTCAGAAATAGTTTTTTAATTATCCTATAGGGGCTTTATATTTTTATGGAACGACCCAAACCTTCGCCAGAACTAATAAATACGGAAGTCTTAGAAACAGAAGATAATCGAGAAGTAGCCGTGCCCCGCGAAATCGAAGCCAAGCTCCTCGCTCCTCCGGATAATCCGGAGTATTTTGTGAGCGCCGAATTTTTGGGCAATGTTAATGGGTTGTTAGCCCAAGTCGGTAAGCATGTGGTTGATGAGCCGTGGCAGTTGTTTAGTGATTTACGTCTGAAACAAACCGGTAGACAAGAGACTGAACCTTCAAGCTCGTCTGCGATTCAACCCGGTGAAGTGGTTCATCTGTCCCTCAACGGTCTGGTTACTGAGGGCAAGCAAATTGACCCCTTGATGACCGCTCTTGAGTATATTGGTTTTACCGTAAAAATAACTACGAACGGACTCGCTCTCACTGCGCCGGAAAAATTTTCTGCACACAGCCTTCGTTTTCGCTCCATGTCAGGTATCGACGGTGATAATAAGGTGCTCGTTTTTAATGTCAAAGAAAAAGGCAAGTCGAATGATAAATATGGCGCCATCGTTAATCGCAAAGAAACCGAAGATGTTATAATTAGTAATCCAGAATCGCTAATCGACTTGATGAATCGTATTGGCTACCGTACGGCGAATCAAACTGAAAAAATGCATCGTTCATTTGTGTTTCCTGCCGGCAGCTATCTTGGCGTTACCGGAAAAAATATTGAGTTAACCACTTCGTTCAAAGTCGAAATCAATTGGCCGCCCGGAGGTTTGTCTCCGTGGCTTGAAATCGAAGCTGGGAGTGAACAGGATGTTAAAAGGGCCACTAAATTATTGGGTTTTTCTAAAAAACAACTACGTGCGATTTCCAATTCCGAACTCTATGCTGAGGTCGCCGCTGCGGAAAAGGTACCTGTTGCCGACGTATTAGCTCGCGTCAAAGCTTTTTCCCCCGCTGAAAAATTGACAATACAACAGCGCATGGTAGAGTTACAGCCACTGGAAGCTGATCTTGGTACAGTCTAATTTTAATTTCCTGCTTATGAAAAATTCCCAACTGAATCGGGTGTTATCATTAATGAAAAAAACTGGTGATCGTGTGATTGTGCTTGATCAGGCGAGTGATGATGTTGTGGTACTGCTCCCTCTCAATGATTATGAGCATATAGTAACTGAGTCGCCACATCATGGTCCTGACGACGAAGATTTTTATACAGATGACGATATGTTTTCCTTGGATGACCAGGACGATTCGAATACGGAAGAGGCAGCTGAACACTTTTCTAGTTCGTCGATCGAAGGATTTCCACCAGATGAGGTGAGTGTAGAGGATATTCCAGTGGAAAATTATTTTTCTGATACCGAATCGGTGCCCGCTCAAAAATCCGGAGGAAATACAGCTCAGACCCTTGATTTTACCAGTGATTGGGCCGATTCGGACACGAAGGCACCTGCTTCAGAAGAGAACCTGTCCGATATCCCAAGCGACGATGAAGATCCGCCATTTTACCTCGAACCGGTCGAATAAACAGAAGCACCTCACCGTACCAGACAAAAAAAGTGGTGAATACCGATGTTGTCCACACCCTGTGTGTAGGGGTGCCCCTTGCGTTTTTTATAGCTATTTGCTATAGTGGCGCCAATCAAAAACTACGCACCAATGACTAACCTACCAACGGTTAGTTGTTAATACGTAATAATAATTATTTCCATAAACTTCCGCGGTTGGTTAAAAAACTACGGTGACCACTCACCAAGGTGCCGCGTAACGAGTTAGTACACATATGGCCGATTTCTTGCGAAATAAGGTCCACGTCAACATTGGTACCATTGGTCACGTCGACCACGGTAAGACCACCACCACTGCCGCTATCCTCAAGGTATTGGCAGCTCATGGTCAGAGCGCTCAGAACAAGGGCGTTGATGATCTTGATAAGGCTCCAGAATCCAAAGCCCGTGGTATTACCATTTCTACCGCTCACGTAGAATACGAAACCGACAAACGCCACTATGCGCACGTCGACTGCCCTGGCCACGCTGACTATGTTAAAAACATGATCACTGGTGCCGCTCAGATGGACGGTGCTA
>CAZEDL010000008.1:0-47468 GCA_964510885.1 uncultured Gammaproteobacteria bacterium | reverse complement strand
TATCATGACAGAGTGGAGGGGAATGGCAAGATTGGGTGTGGGGATAAGTGGGAAATCTTAATATTATTTTCATAGCTGCTTTCACTTTAAGAGGCGCCCCTCGTTAAGTGGAGTTACACCGTTAAAGCCTCCTGGTGGTTAACAGCTGAATGCTGGTAACTACACTTATCCACACTCAAAAATTGCTGAAGTTAGCTAAATATGTGATACTTACCATTGACAACCTGGCCAAATTATGGTTTGGTTGACTGTTCAGAAAAAAGTAAAATTTTTCTGAACATACATTTTTTACACAACTCTCTTGAATAAGAGGTTCTTTTAAAACGTACTGGGCTTTACCATAATAAGTAAGGCGCAGTCTTTATAGCATCAGTTGCGTAACATCTGGTTCCCCACGGCACTGCAGTCGGATGGTTTATTTTTAAGAAGATAGACTGTTCCACTGCGGGGCCCACTGTGGGAACCGCCATCCCCTCGAAAGGAGGGACGAACATGAGCATGAAACGTTTTGCCTTGATCGCCTTGATTCCCCTCACCGTCGGTGCCGCGTGCGGCCCGAGCGAGGAGGAGAAGCTCCAAGACCCCACCACCCGAGAAGGCCGTGAACGGGCCGACGACGAGCTCAAGGCAGGCTCCGATGCCTGCAAGGTCGAGGCCGAGGCGGCCAAGACCAAGGCCGCCGAGGCGGCCACCTGTGCTGCCAAGCTGGACACCCTGACTACACTCGTCAACGGACTGATCAAGCTGGTCAGCTCCCCGGATGTCACACCCACGGACCCGCCAGGGCTCGACGCCCTCAAGAACGGCATGTGGAAGGCCGAGATCGCGGACCCGGGTGGTCATTGGGAGACCTACCCTGACCTGAAGTGCTCGGACAAGTCGCCAACTGGCGCTACCGCGGTCTACTGCACCAACAGCGACACGGGCTTCAAGATGGGCATCGGGTTCGACTACTACCACTTCACGCCTCCGACCCCGACTCAGAGCCCCGTCATCCACCTGTCCCGCCTGAGCTGGGACACCCCTGGGCAGTACAGCACTGCCATCCTCCGCCGCTGATGCTCGCCACCGCAGGTTGCGGCCGGACTAACCCTCCGGCCGCAACCTTGCGGCAGCACTTGAGTAAACCAATCTTGATTTATTTAAGTACTAAATAAAAACTCTCATCATCAATGAGAGTTTTTATTTTTTGATTATTTTTTATTACTGACCAGTTGAAGCCGGTGGTAAAACCACATAGGCCGGAGTATTGATACTGCCAAATGATGTCCAAGCATTTTTATTATTCACAATGCAATCATTTTTACCTGTCGGTATACCTAAACTATCCGTCTTCCAGCTTTTATCATAACACCCCTGCTGAGGCCCATTGCAGCTGCCATTACACCATCCCCAATTATCCTTAATTTGCACCTTCGGCCGGAATAAGCAGCACCCATTCGGATATTGACCGGCCCCACCTGGGCAATCGAGCGGTGATGATTTATAGACCAGATTTCCGTCGGAATCTTTTTTGGTAGTGGTACAACGGTAGGTATGGTCGAACTGGAAGTATCCGTTGCTACAAGTGCGACCTTCAATATGGCCGAAGCCATATTTGGCAGCTTCGCCCTCGGAGAAGCAATATGATACCGGCTTACAATCATCGTCAGAAATACATTTAATAGCGGCGCCAGTTGGACGGACCAATTCACAATGAGCGGTAACCGGATTGTACTTGGCTCCTGGTGTAATGCAGGGGGTATTGATATTTTCTTCAATACGCTCTTCCAGAATTTGCTTCACTTCACAAGTACGCGTAGAAACGTTACAGGTGGCTGGCATGAGGCCGCGCTGGTTCTGATAGAGGCCGGTGGAGGTGTACGGCTTCGTGCCGTCGCCCCAATCAATGCTGATACTGCGCAGCGGCATCTGGTTCGAATCGGCGAAGCCAAAGAATTTGAGAATTGTTTTGGCGCTCGAAGTGAAATATCGTACGGACCGCCGAGACTCACTATTTATCGTTATTCCCGGCTCAGCGTTATCTTCAAGACACTGAGCATCGTTCAGACACGTGTCTTTAAGGGGGAAGACAAGGGGGGCTTTGTACTGACCAATTTCGGTCGTATCGTTATTTATTACTTGAGTATCTTGGACTCCATTGTCCTGATTCGCACCTGATGGAGCAGAGGGGATATATTTCCCTTGAGTGAAGTCGTAATTATTATAGCCTTTAAGGCGTGGGAAGATTTTGGCTAAATAAAAGTTGGCATAGCTTCTATCCCACTGACCAGTGGTGTAGTTATTTTTTTCCGCACCGGTTTCTTCGATGTCTACACAGATGTTCATGCCTTGCGGATAACAACTATAGGCCGATCCGCTGGCAAGACGGAGTTTGTCGTATGGAGCGCTGGCGGACGGGCCTTCTTTGCCATCGAACATAACACCGCCATCACGCTTGCCCGGATCTACGATGGCCTGACCAAACCGGCAGGCATCAATGCCAGGCGGCATAGCGCCCCCAATTTTGCAATCATCCGCCCCGCCTTGGTATAGGAATGAAGTCATAACTAATGGATCGAGCGGGAAGGTGAAATTCTTGATTGATAAACTGCCAAAGGCAGACACCACTTGATCAATGCCGATTTTTTTATCGTGCTGATAGCCTGAGCCCTTCCACAATCGGTCGGTGGCCGCAATAGTGCGATTAGGAGAGAGTGATTGAGGATCGTAGATAGCATCGGCCAGAGTGTGGCACCATTGCCGCAATTTGAACACAACTTCGTATTTAACAACCCCTTCGCTGGGTGAATCGTCGCAGTACGCCGTGTCATAATGATCGAAGTCGCCATTTGGTTTGAATACCACTCGAATTGCATGCCAATTCCCATCGGTTGATTTGTAGCAAACATTTCTATTAAAGTTAGCAATCCGGGAACGATCCCAAATACCATTGGTATCAGTGGTCTGAGACCGAACTTTAAGCACTCCGCCACGAGCAAATAAATTACCGGTCAAGCCATCTTTGTCATCGGCCTCATCAAAAAGATTTCCGCTCACATCTACAAATTGTTTTTCATCCTCACTTTTTCGACTGCCGTAAAACAAGATGAATTCATTATCTTTTCCTAAGTAGCGTCCGGTGACTGCAATCCCTGGGGCTAAACCGTCGTTTGTCTGCACGGTATAGGCTGCTTGAAAACCATTTCCATTAACTTGCATCGGAGCATTCGGCCAGATACTGAGGCTGGTGCCGGCTTTAATGTCTTCGCTGTCGCCAGAGATAACATTAAAGATAATCTGATCAATATCTTGTTTCTTGATTGGGCTATATGAGCGGTCGAATAGCGCACCCGCTGCCAGAACCTCGCTGTCTTTGTTGAAAGCAAATTGTCCGCGAGAAAATTCGCCGGATGGAACACCATAGAGGTTAGGGGTGTAGTTGAAATCATTGCCAAATTCCAACAAGTTGCCTTGATATCGGACTTTTATATAATGATTGCTGTTAAAAGTGTCATTTGGCCAATTTTTATCGCCCTCCCCCGAACCACCAGCTTGATTTGCTTCCACGCAATAAAATCTGCCTCCTTTTTCCGGGGTTTCATACCCCGCTTTTGTATATTGGTTGTTAATATCGGCAGTGCCTGCCAAAAAATCAATAGGCAGCCAAGTCAAACAAGGGTGCAACCGATTGTCACCATTTACATTGCGGGACAGATCATCTTCAAGACAGAAGCCGCGCCAACCAAGCAGGCGTGATTCCTTGGTCAACTTATTACACACGCCAGCTTGTTTGCCGGCTGCCACACAATCATCGTCGCTTGCACACATTTTTCCATCAATGCCCGTACCACCGCCCTGACAAATACCAGGGGGCAGTTGTTGGCCTTTGAAGGTATTCCCTATTACTGTAGGCCCTTTGTTATCTGGCAAATTATAATTCCAATAACGAGTTCCCAAGTCTCCAAATGTGGCTTTGGTATAATCGCAATCACATAAATTTGCGACATCCGGATCGGCAGATGGCTCACGGGTTTCATTACAGATATTTACTCCTTCGAACTGGTTAGCCGAAGAACGTCCGTTGACCTGCAATAAATTCGGGAATGGTGAATCTTTTTCAGGATATGCGCGGCAATTCTGCGTGGGGATTTTGTTAGTGTAAAATTCGGTAGCGGTAGATTTGCTGCCAATTAACGAGGTGTTGTCGAGGTTTTTAATACATTCCTTATTTACGCAAGTACCACTACGATCGCGACCACACGTATTGTCATCAGACTTGGCCAAGCAAGCTGAATCATTCGGTTGTGCAGGATCAGCGCAGTTGACACCGCCACAAGCGATGGGTTTTGCTAAACGCCACTTAGGATTAGCCCCATCTTCACTGATGTTAATTTGTTCGCCTTCTTCAATCGGGAACAAGCCAAGCAGCGAGAACCCGTCAAAATCCATGCCGCGCCAACTGATGTCGCGTGTAATGTAGCTTTGCGGCTCAAGCACTCGGCCGGCAAATTGATTGCTGTCTGCCGGGCTGTCTTCTAGCCAATTAGCACAGTTTGTAATGCTGGATTCGGCCGAATTTTCTGGCAGTTTATTGCAGCGCCCGATGCTATCGCAAACATTTTTCCAGGCACCCTTCTTTTCATCCCAGACTCGATGCGAAGATCGACATTGCAGCCATTCGCCACATTCCCTATCACGCTGCACTTTTATTAGAATGTTGCTATCGTTGTCGGCAGCCAGAGGGGCGACTACTGGAGCTACTTTGGCAAAATTAATATTTTCACTTGCTTTATAAGATTCTTGAGTGAGCCAGTAGCGATTTGGATTATCAGTTTGCTCGAAGAGCGCGCAGCCTTCGCGTTCAGACACCTGACCATCGCAATCACCGGCACTAATTTTTTGGTTTTTAAGGTAGTAATAGGCTTTGTTATTATCATTATGATCAACAAATTCAGTACAGCGGTCTTGTTCTACAGGGCATTCACCGACAAAATTTTCATATTTTCCAGCATCACCATACGACCAAAGACCATACGTTCCACCTTCTTGGAAGTAGTTTGGGTAGCACGGCTGAGTGCCAATATTTATACAAGTAGCTTCACCGCCGCAATCACTGGCGACTTGGCATTTTTGATTGCGATTATCACTGCAGACACCAATATCTTTTTCAAACCAACCATTGACACGGGCACCATTGATGGTTACCGCGCTCTTGTAGACACACATTTTCTGATCAGTTAGGCCTGGATCTTTAAAATAAGTCTCGGCCCCATTGCTGTCTGTAAAAGTAGAGCAGCCTACCGCTTCGCTTTGACACAAAGCAGTTTCATACAGGCTAGGATCATTCTTAATTGTACCTGTGACAAACTGCGGGCCAAGCGCACTGGCAACAGGCTCGCCAACGTTAACGCATCCGAGATCAGACTGAGTGCACGATGAAGCCTGATTCGCTACTAAGTATAGTGGCGTATTTTCTGGAGTATCAGATGGGATGAAGATGGTGGAGCTGACTACTGCTTTAGCACCAAGGGCCGCAGTAATTTCAGCCATCTGATAATTAAAGATATTAACGTAGCAACCGGTCTTGCCTACTACCACCTGGCAAGAGTACGTATCCGTCCCGACTTTGGCTTGAACAACCTGGCCGCCTGCACCAGATAACCAGATATTAAAGGCGCTGGGACCGGGATCTTGTGGGGTGTTATAGGTATCAAGCATGGCACTACAGCCAATAGCTCCTTCGCGACAGAGATAGCTAAAATTATTAAGATAGAAACTCTTATTCTGCGGATCTTTATACTCGCGGCACCCGAGCGCTTCGCCAGGCAGGTTATCGCTCGGACTACTATCACAGAGGGCATTTACGGACAGGGTATTTTTTACCAAGTAGGCATAAGACGTTACCTCTACTAATCGGACGTTATCAAGGTAAAGTTTGCCATTTGAAAGATTTTTAAACGAAAGCTGTGTACTGGTTGAATTGCCAAGAAGCTCGATTGGTCCCATCCGGAACAGATTCCACGTATCACCCACTCCAACGGTGCCAAACTCTCGGCTAAAACTGCCATCTGAGCTTTTCAGACTTACGGCAATCGACTGCGCGTCACCTTTAGCCCAAAATGAAAGTTCGTAACTTTTTCCGGGCGTTAGAGTAAGACTTTTAACCACTGGATCAACCCCAATATAACCAAGCGAACGCTCTCCCACGTGTGTGGATTCGGTCGATAGAGACACGGTTGCAGGACCCCAACCAGACAAAGCAGCGGCAGCGCTAGCCGATTCAAAAGTATCATTAATAACTTGGCGAATATTGTTGCCAGTATTGCCTTTATAGGCCCGACAGGTATTGGCTGCTGCTGCGCAGGTTCGGCTGGAGCCAGCTTGGCTGGCCGTGGCGCCGGGTAAGCCGTAGTAAAAACATGACCCATCTTTGTACTCTCCGCCCTGGAGACATAATGAGCAGCTGCTGCCATTCCAGAACCCTTTCTGTGCTTGGCAAGAAGCTTGGTCAAACTCGGCAACCGGCTGAAGTTCGGTGTTGTTGAGGCGGTATGGCGTACAGGCTTGGCTGACCGGAATAACTTTACTCAGCAATCGATAGTAGACTTCACCCTGCTCGTCATTAAACTGCCGACAATCTGGATCCGCCGCCCCTTTTTTGTACAACGACTCACTACAAATTTCATCGTAGCGGGCCAAATCAGTCGGTAAGCGATACCAATACTTCGGAGCACCTCCCGCATCTTTTACCAAGGTAAATGTCTTAATTTGATACCCTCCTACAGTAGAGCCTTCATAGGTGATGAAATTTTTATCGGTAGCGGCATTCGGCAACGCACAGGTGCGCAAGTAAGAAAAATATTCGACTGACTCGACATCGTTACTGGTGGTATTTAAATTAGTGAAACTACTGCACCCTTCATCAGCAGCCTGACAGATTTGACCGGAAGACGGAATGATATAGGACAAGTTTTCACCTAGCGAATAGTTTGTTGGTAATTCACGGAAACTGGCATAACCAACACATTTGGCATCACATTGATCGTTCCACACAATCTGATTGTTTACCACCTCAGCTGCTTCAAACCGACCAGGAATTCTTCCACCGCCGCCGAGAGTGGGCGTATACCAGTTACAACTTACTTCATCAGGGATACACACGCCAGCATACTGAGCACAAAGAGGATTAGCCTGGATTCTAGCCAAATCGGCGCGGGTTTTCGGCCATTCAATGGCGGCTGTAGCCGGATTTACATCATAACACTTCAAATATTCCGGCGCTTTACGCAAGTACAAAAATGAATTTGGCGCGACTGCTCCCACCCCGGTCGCAGATAATTTAAACACCGAGCAACCGGCTGATTGCGCGCTACACGATTTTGACACGCTTTGATTCAAATAAACACTGTTATTAATGTAGCCTCCGTCTGCAGTAGGCAGCGCAGGAGCCTGCCAGCGCCCATTGGCCTGGCTAAGGCTGTAGGCGCGACAACCGCTATTATCTTTAGTGCAGCTGCCAGTATCGAGGGTGCTGTAAATGTACCCTTTATCAACCCCATCCTGGCCAGTGAACGACCGGCAGGTACGGAACTGCGGATCGCATTGATCGGCATTTATGCGCCAGGTATTTTTCTCACGCGTACAATAACCATAGCTCATGCAGGTGCCATCTTTATTATACCCAACACAGCTGCTGAGATCAGCACATTCTTCCAAGCGGTCTGGTATACCTTGGGTGAGGACGGTAGAACCATACACGACAGCATTACATCGCATCGGGGACGCTTTAATCACCCAATTCGGATCAATTAAATGACAAAAAGGGTGGTTAATAGGATCATAAATTATTTCTCCATTGCGGTAATCACAGTCATTGAACCCAGCCACCACCTCGCCAAGGGTTGACGGTTTGTCAGGATCGCTATTCAATGCTGCAATTTCGAAACCGAGTGGCAGCAAGCGTACCTGTCGAAGGACTTTAATATTACTATAGCAATACATGTTGCTGAAGCAATTTTTTCCGGTATTTTCAGAAATCCGGGAAGGCGGAATTAACTGCCAGTTAGGATGAAGCCAACCTTTCTGCAACGCCTCAGCAATAGTGACCGGATCGTTTGCGTCACTCGATTGGGCAGCCTGAACCAGCCCATCGTCGGCGCGACAATTGTAGAGGCCCGGTGCATCAGGGCAGTTACTTAACTGCGATAAAATATTATATTCGTCGACTGAGCGAATTTTAACTGCCAGATATTCACTAAATAGCGCTTCGGCTGCCTGTCGACTGCCCAGCACTCCGCCATATTCAAAATTACCAGCGAAATCAGCGCGATTTTTACATTTTTCACCACCAATTTCTCCAATACAAGCACCAAACGGCAAGACACCTTTCTCTTGAAAATTTTTAATTACTGTGCCGGCTAATGTGTTGGCAAAAAAAGTGACCAATGCTTTAGGTAGTGCCTTAAAATCACCACTCGTGATAGCTGCTTCGATCTGATCTTGATTTTTTTGACTCTCTTTACCTGGGGTATTTTGTTTAAACTCTTCTCCAATAACCTGGGCTGGAATTTGAATCTGGTTAGAAATTTTACTTAATTTAGCATTAAAACCTTGATTAGCAATGCGCTCACCCGCTGCACCACCCACGGCTGCTGCGATTTTGTCGCGAATCTTTTCGGCACCACTGAGGCCGATCCCAAGACCAGTCTGATTCACATCAAGTGAAGAATTAAACTGTTTCTCGATAGAGGCGCCGCTAAAAGTATCGCCATACTTACTTTTCCAAGCATCAGAGCTCCAATTCTTTTGAAAATCGGTAAAGGTACAGGATGGCTTTTTAGTAATATCAGATGGGGTCGGATTGAAGCTAAGGCGGAGCCCTACCCGGAGCGCTAAATCGGTTTTGACATCAGGGATATGGCAAAGATTAAAACCGGTGCCACGACCCAGCTCTTCGATAGCGCGACCGCCAGCATCGTTTAGCGTATCAGTCAAAAAATTGCCGAAGGTCTTGGTGTCAGCAAACGGAGTCTGACCTTTGCCGCCAGATGCTAACCAAACAGCTGATTCGTACGTTAATTTTTTAAGCACATGTGACACGGCAACTCCAGCTGCCGTCAAAACAGCAGTTTTTACCCCTTGCAAAATCTCATCTTTGACTCTAAAACCCGTAGAAACCACATCGCCGGTAACCAAGGTAGGAATTGTGGCGTAAGCAGCGGAAGGCACAAATAGCTGTCCAATCACAGTAACAAAGACGACCACTGCTAAAAGGACGCTGAGAAGTGATTTCTTGGGATCGTTAGGAAATTGCAACATGTGAATAATCTAGGAGTTAGCGCGCTCCCTGCCCATCGGCAGTTGAGCTTGACGTGCTTAGAATTTCGTTGACCATGGTAAGAAGCTGAGCATCAGATAATTTTTTTAATACATCCTCAGCCACTCCACTTTCTCGTAACATTTGTCGTAACCGAGCAGGATTGCTAAAAATAGTATTTAAATCTTCCGGGAGACCAGGGTCTTGCCCACTTGTGACCGGTCGAAGCGGTAACGATGACTCGCTAAGAGCGTCGATTTCCGGCACCGAGATTGAAGAACTGACAGTGAGAGCAGCGACAACATCAGCGCACTCACCCTTCGGACAGAGCGGCAAATTTTTGGCAACCACGTCTTTATCACTCATGCCGTAGGAAAAAGTATCATATAGATACGGGCTTGTAGCATAGACATAGAGCTCGTCGAAATCGCTTAATTCATCATGGTCAGTATCGCGATAGCGCAAACTATCGGGGCTATTAATATCATTTTTTAATGAGAGCGGCACTTTATTATTAAGTGCGAACGGCGCGTAGAGTGAATTTCTGACTTGGAGCAGCCCGAGACCAACTGCCAAAATAGCAAAAATTACCAGCAATACAAAGCCGGTTTTTTGTTCTTTGGTTAGTCGAGGTTCGCTCGTGTAAACGGGCAATTCTTCGGCCATAGCCACAGGTAGCGTTAACAACGAATAATGAAAAGTAAGTAACTGCTCGTTACTCGTCATTACTAGGCATAACTATAGCACAAGTCTGACTATCTGGTAAGTGGATAAGGCTGTTCAACCTCTATTTTAAGCAAAAATTTCCTTATACAGGGCAGTCCAGTCGCTGAGAGAGAGCTCTTGGGCCCGGACTGTTGGCAGTAACCCGAGCTTAGCAAATGCCGCCGGCACCCGGGACGCTTCGGCTTTCGATAGATACCCTTTGATATTTTTACTGAGAAGTTTGCGGCGATTACTGAACCCCTGCTTGATAAAAGGGAGTAGTTTGGTTTCGAACCAAACCTGTTCAGACTCGGTTACAGCGTTGGTGGTGAGTTTAAGGATAGCCGAATCTACGGCCGGAGATGGCCAAAACAGATGGCGGGGCACGGTGGCTATGTAGGATGGCGTGCCATAAAACTGGGCCGTCAAGGCTAAAATAGACAAATCGCCTGGCGCAGCACAGATCCGCTCGGCCACTTCTTTTTGCACCATTACCACCATGAGCTCGGGCCGACGAACTTTGGCCAAAAATAACTGCAATACTGCGGAAGTAATTTGATAGGGCAGGTTGGCAATGAGTTTGTAGTTTGTAGTTTGTAGTTTGTAGTTTGGGGCGAGGTGTAGGACATTCCCCCAGATGATCTCGAGATTTGGGTAGTGCTTGTTTTCTTTTTGCCAATACGGCTGGATCTTTTTCTCAATTTCAAAACTGGTCAACTGCTCGACGCGCGGAGCCAGTGCCTTAGTCAAGACTCCAAAACCAGGGCCGACTTCCACTACATGATCTGATGGCTTGAGTTCGGCAGCTGCGAGCATCTGATCGATAACTTCGGGCGCAATTAAAAAATTCTGGCCATATTTTTTGCTTGGCGATAAACCGTAGGTTTTGCACAGGTGGAGAAGGTGATCGGGATTGTAGAGAAGCTCGGTGCCCATACTGGACAGCTAGGAAATTATTAGCGCACCTTGGCGAAGTATCTGTAATTTATTCCCTACCACACTCACTAAAGTAGTGGCTGGTGACAGGGGTAACAATCCGGCCAAAACTAACATATCCGGTTCAGTTGATTTATCAAAAGCATGCTTGGCGAGTTCGCTGTCGTAGAGGGCCGGCTCCCCAGCGCGGTTGGCAGACGTAGCCACGAGCGGACGATCTAATGCGCGCATAAACTGCTGTAGCCATGGGTCAGCACTGACCCGGATTGCTACCGTGCCATCGTCGGCCACGACGCCCGGCGCCAAAGGAAGCAGCGCCGAACCAGAAGCCGGAGGCTGGTACTCCCCTACTATCGTGAGCGGGCCAGGCCAATACGCGGCAGCTAATTTTTCAAAAGTGGCATTTGTGCGTATATACCGACGAGCGGTGTCTAGTGACGGCACGACTATGAGCAATGGCTTGCTCGGGTCACGACCTTTGATCGTAAAAATTTTCGACACTGCGGCCACATTAGACGCGTCACAGCCGAGGCCATAGGAAGTTTCGGTAGGAAAAATGGCGGTCGCTCCTTGTTTAATTTTTTCTAACAATAAGGTAATGCTTGATGGGGAAAGTACTTCCATAAGTTTAATTTTTAATGTCGAAATCCGAATGACGAATTTCAAATATAACGCCCAAGTCAAAAATTACTTCGTCATTTGGATTTCTGATTTCGACATTTTACTATTACTCTTTTATCCACCTCAAATAACTTTCACTGAGCGGCAACAACTCCCCTTCCAGTACGCTTTCGGGATCAGTGGATTCAAATTCTGTGCGGTGATCTTTCACCAAATGATACGGATGCAAGACATAAGAGCGGATCTGATTGCCCCACTCGGCGGATTTGTATTCACCGCGCAAATCTTGGCGCTCTTTGGCTTTTTTCTCTTCTTCAAAGCGGAGGAGCTTTGATTTTAAAATCTTGAGTGCCGTCTCTTTGTTTTGTTGCTGCGAGCGCTCATTCTGACAAGATACGGTGATACCGGTTGGGATATGCACGATGCGCACCGCTGAATAGGTAGTGTTAACGCTTTGACCACCTTTGCCGCCGGACATAAAGGTATCAATCCGCAAATCTTTGAGATCCAGCTCGAAACTGGCATCCTCTGGAATTTCTGGCAAGACTTCTATTTGGGCAAAGGAGGTATGACGCATTTTTTCGGCATCAAACGGAGAGATGCGCACCAGGCGATGGACGCCGTGTTCGGATTTGAGGTAACCATAACTGTTACGACCGGTGACTTCGAAGGTGATTGATTTGTACCCAGCTTCGGCACCACGGGATTCGTCAACTATGTGGGTTTTCCAGCCTTGCTGCTCGGCAAAACGGAGGAGCATGCGCAGGAGCATAGCACTCCAGTCCTGAGCTTCAGTACCTCCGCTGCCGGCGTGAATGGCGATAATAGCATTGTTTTTGTCGTAGGGGCCATTGAGCAGGAGGGAAAATTCGTAAGCAGTAAATTGCTTTTCTAATTTTTCAGTCTCAGTCTCAAGCTCAGTCTTTAAGGAAGAGTCTTCGGTCTTGCTGAGTTCAATAAGGTCTATAACTTTTTTCTCCAGTTCAGCCCATTTGTCTACTTCGGTTTTAATGTCTTGATAATCCTGGCTGATAGTCTGAGCTTTTTTTTGATCAGACCAAAAATTGGGCTCATTCATTTCAGCAGCCAGTTGGGCCATCTTGATTTTGAGGTCCTCAATTTTAAGGAGTTTGGTGGTGGCGGTGATTTTGGTGTGGAGGGAGGCCAGACGTTCCAATGACATAATTCTTCTCAAATATACCCAGAATAATAAAGGTAATACTACCTGATTGGTTTATGGTTGACAATAACAAAAAACTGATATAGTACCCTATTCGCTAACGCGCACTATAGTGGTGCGATAGTGCGAAAAGGAGAAGAAAATGGGAATGACAGCGGGAGAATGGGAACAACTGACCCAGGTCGCCAAGCGTTTCATCCAAGCTAACTTGACCAAATACATGGCGGTCAAACACTTGGCGAAATCCGAGCCGCAGTACAAAGAGAAGGAGGAGGCGTGGCGAACCCTCCTCCCAGAAGTCAGAACTTTCTGCGATCGACTCTCTCCTGAGGAGAAAACCAACCTCCTCAACAGCTCGGTCAATATCAGCCTACCTGAAAAAATGGGAATGGAGGCCAGGCTCGTGGTTTCCGACATCACGATTCAGGTCTTGGCGGCAGTGGTAAGACTGCTGACTGAGACTGAGACCGAATAATTTGTCGCTTTTTGTTCTTTAATATTCGGAGTGTGATATTTATTTTTGCTATATCTCCGACACTTCGTAATAATCTGTTGTTTGGAACAAGAGGTTAGTAAGATGTGAAAAAGAGCTAGTTTCTAAACTAGCTCTTTTTATTTTCTTCAACTTGTTTTTCTAGCCACCCCGCAATTTTTTTCAAGACTTTTTGACCAGAGGCTATATCCGACGCAGACACCGCCTGTTCACCTCTGATCCTCTCGATCAGATATTGCCCGTTATTTCTTCCTAAAAAAGCGTCAATGGCGCTCACTTCTTTTTTGGCATTTGATTTATTACTTGAATTCAATTCAGCTCGGTATAATTGACACAAACTAATAACCGAGGAGATCCAGTCGATTCTATTTTTATCTTTATGTGCAAGCAGTTCTCGGCAGAGCGCTAACCAGCGATCTTGTTTAGAAGTTTCTTCGGGAGAAAAACGAAACTCAATTCCTGGTATTTTGGTAGTCGATTCTGAACTCATAGAGAATGCATAAATATGGACACAATACTATCACAGGCTTTGGACCGGGACAATCTTTGACAAAAGTCATGAGGGTGTAGTAGTTTCAGACGAAAGGAGACCAGTCATGAAAGAAGATCTGAAAGAAGTCGGGAAGGCTCTTGCTCACGAAGTCCTCGCCTTCATAGGAGTGAAGATGTGGGATGGGTTGGACGCGGTGGTTGCCGGGTGGCAGAAGACGGCGGGGGTGCGAGAGCACCTGCGGACTGTCGCCGACGAGGCGGCACCCCAGATCGTGCGGCTGGTCACAGAGGTGGCTAGCCAGGGGGCACGCTTGGTTCGTCGGCTCGCACGGCGGTGAGTCGCCCACTTCGCTCGATCACCCACCAGGGCGCTCCGACAGATACCGGAGCGCCCTTCATCATTTTAGTTTATGTTTGGCATCCATTTTTTTGCTTTAAATTTTGACAAAAAAGACGCCCCATTACGGAAGCGTCTTTTTTATTTATTAGGCAGAGATATCAGTGAGGAACTTCTTAGTACATTCCGCCCATTCCCCCACCCATGCCACCACCCATTGGCGGCATAGCGGGTTCATCTTTCTTTGGCAGATCAGTCACGATCGCTTCGGTGGTGAGGAACATGCCGGCAATCGAAGCGGCATTCTGCAGGGCGCTGCGCGTGACTTTCGCCGGATCGATAATACCTTCTTTGATCATGTTTTTGTATTCACCGGTGACCGCATTATACCCCGTGTGAATATCGGTGGCTTTTTTGACGGCATCAACGACGATGGAGCCATCAACGCCGGCATTGGCAGCAATCTGGCGAAGTGGTTCTTCGAGCGCGCGGCGCAGAATTGCTACCGCAATCGCTTCTTCACCTTCTAGTTTTAAGGTATCTACCGCTTGTACGGCGCGAATAAGGGCGACGCCGCCGCCTGGTACTACGCCTTCTTCCACGGCCGCCTTGGTGGCACCAACGGCATCTTCGATACGATGTTTCACTTCTTTCATTTCGGTTTCGGTGGCAGCACCAACGCGAATGACGGCGACGCCGCCCGCGAGTTTAGCCAGGCGCTCCTGGAGTTTTTCGCGATCGAAATCACTGTCGGTCTGATCAATCAGTTTGCGGATCTGAGCGACGCGGTCGGCCAGCATCTGTTTGTCGCCTTCACCTTTTACAATGGTGGTAGTTTCTTTGGTGGCGGTGACTTTGTGGGCGCGGCCAAGATCTTCAAGGCTGGTGTTATCAAGCTTGAGACCAAGCTCTTCGGTGATTACTTTACCACCGGTCAAGACAGCAATATCTTGGAGCATTTCCTTGCGGCGATCGCCAAAGCCAGGGGCTTTGACTGCGAGGACGTTGAAGGTGCCGCGGAGCTTGTTGAGTACAAGGGTGGTGAGCGCTTCACCTTCCACTTCTTCGGCGATAATTACTAATTCTTTTTTACCACTCTGGGCAACTTTTTCGAGGAGCGGGAGAATGTCATGGATAGAGCTAATTTTTTTGTCGGTGATCAAGATATATGGATTCTGGTATTCAGCTTCCATGCGTTCGGCACTGGTCACCATGTAGGGCGAAGCATAGCCTTTGTCAAAGCGCATACCCTGGACAACTTCGATATCCATGCCAAATGATTGGGATTCTTCTACCGTGATCACACCGTCTTTACCAACCTGTTTCATGGCATCGGCAATTTTCTGGCCGATCTCTTTGTCGTTGGCGGAAATGGAGGCCACGTTGGCGATTTCATTTTCTTCAACGGGTTTGGCAATCTTGTCTTTGAGCTCCTTCACAATCGCCTCTACACATTTATCAATACCGCGCTTGAGAGCGACTGGATTGGTGCCGGACGTAACATTTTTCATTCCTTCGCGGACAATGGCCTGCGCGAGCACGGTGGCAGTAGTGGTACCGTCGCCAACATCATCGTTGGTCTTACTGGCTACTTCTTTGACCAATTCCACCCCGGCATTTTCAAATTTGTCTTCGACTTCGATTTCTTTGGCCACGGTGACACCATCTTTAGTAATGGTCGGAGCGCCAAAGCCTTTGTCGAGCACCACGTTGCGGCCCTTGGGGCCAAGAGTGACTTTCACAGCATTGGCGAGTGTGTTCACGCCAGCAAGGAGTTTATGGCGAGCGTCGTCGCTGTAGATAATTTGTTTAGGCATAGTGTTAGGTGTTAGTAATTTGAATAGGACTAGAAGGCTTGGGAGGCTAGGGATGCTTGGGAGTGGTATTATTCGAGCCTTCCCTGCTTCCCGAACTTTTTACTTTTACTCAATAACCGCTAAAATTTTATCATGGGCCAAAATTTTGTATTCCATAGCATCTTTGCCAGTGCCCATTTTGACCTCTTCGCCACCCCATTTTTCAAACACGACAACATCGCCTACTTTCAGGCTAAGCTTGGCCAGATCTTCACCATTGCCAAGGGCAATAATTTTGCCTTGGGCTTTTTTTTCTTTATCCATGGTGTCTGGCAAGACGATGCCAAACGAGGTAACTTCTTCTTGTTGTTGCGGCTCTACCAGCACGCGGTTGCCGATTGGTTTGATCATCATAGGGATCGTTAATTAGTAAATTGTATGGAGTAAACTTTTATCACTCTTATTTATTGAGTGATAATTACCTCCCCATTCTACTTAATTTTGTCAGGTTGTCAAGGCAGCTCTTAGGAGTGCTTATCCACACTAATTGACTCTTATTTCAGAGCTTCTTTTCCCCTAATCCTCTGCTCAGAGTGAGCGCTACTATCCATACTATTAGTCCTGTATACAGGCTCACGAGCCAATGATCGAATAACCCCGCTACCAGAAGTGTAGCTACAACTCCGGCGGCCATAGGAGTTGTTTTAATTAAACATTTTAGCACCCAGGCACTGGCTGCAAAAAAAATCACTGAAATTAGACTTCCCCACTCCACGAGTGCTAATGCATAGATATTATGAATCGGCTGGTAGGCAAAAGCTGGGCGACCGGGATAGACTCTGGCCAGCGCAGCCGTATAGGCCCCGGGCCCGACACCGAGGAGCCAGTTAAGTTTGAGAAGCGGCATGGCTTCGTGCCACTGGGTTTGGCGTTCACTCACAGAGCGCTGCTCGAGACGGTTGGCAGTATTAAAACGGGTGATGATGAGGGGGGAAAAAAGTATCAGGAAGCTGAGAGTGAGAAGGGAGTAAGAGACAAATGGAACAAGCACCTTAGAAATTGAATGGAAATTAGAAGAAGGCTCCGAAAATATTTTTTTGTTTAATAACAGGATTAAAAAAATCGACAAAAGCCCGGCGCTGGCTGCAAGCCAGGCTCCGCGGGAGAATGACACTAATAATCCGGATAGAATAACGAGTTGGCCAACATTCACCAATAGCTTGGCTTTTTTTTCTGCCAAACTGAGGTACCAGATAAGGCCGATGACCAGAACGACGGCCAAATAAATCCCTAGCGAATTGGGTGAACCGAAGGCGCCATAGGCGCGTAGCCACCGCTCATCACTGTGCTCGACGACAAAAGCCCCAAGGTCGCTTGGATTATGTACTGCGAGGCCAAGCCATTTATTGGCGCTGATGTGCTGAGTGAAAAATTGATAGATAGCAAGGAGGGCTTGGGTGATGCCGCCGAGCCACAGGGCGGCGAGGTAATTTGTAATTTGTAATTTGTAATTTGCAGTGCCGTTGTCATCCCGAGGGATGATGGATCCCCTTGTTTTAGCATTTATTCTGCTATTGAGGGGATCCCTCATTGCGCTTCGGCTCCATTCGGGATGACAAATAATAATTACCCCCATGCATAACGCTTGTAGCAGACGAATAACGTATTGGAAAGAAACTTCGGGGTTGGTGCTATTCGTGATAAAAAAAACTAGAATTGAGACTGAAATAAGTATCCCTAAAAAAATCTTTTTAAAGAGTTTGCTATTTTTCCATTGCTTGAAAATTGAAAATTGAAAATTGCAAATTATTATTTGCCCGGCAAAGAGCAGGACAATCCCCCATCCTAATAATTCTGTAGCATAGAAGCTGAGGGTGCCGTATTCGTAGTATCCCCCGTTTAAAAAAGCTGGCTGATAGATATGCCGCGTTTGCCAGGGCAACAAAAACAACCAGATTGCCAGGGCAGATGATATTATGTTGTTGAGAGAGATATATGCACGCATACTACTTATAGGCGCTGGCCTTCTGGAGCCAGCGTTCGCGCCAGATACGACGGGTGTCGTGTTCATGTAATTTTATCACGCTTTCAGAGAGCACAACATCTGGATTTGATCTTTCGAGGGCTGGTTTTAAGCGGGCTGAAACTCGTTTTATTTGCAGGGTCATGAGTCGGTGATTAAAAAAGCGGCCTAGCTTCGTTTGCAATAGCCGTTCTAGTGTTGGTTTTAGATATAGAGTAGTGGATTTTTTTTTAAATTGCCCAATAGCATTATCTTCAAAGATATGCGGGAGGTACGATTTCAACCACTGATTAGATAGTAAGAATTGGTCATAGAGCATTTCGGGATCAAACACTGGCATCATCTGGACTATCCAATAGGCAAAATGAATATCATCCGCCGCCACTCGTTCACCAGAGCGATCGAAGTGGTCGGTATCAATAAAAAAAGATAGGCATACCCGGCCGGCAGTATGGACCCCGTAGGTGCGCCGACCAGTAAGACGCAGGAGGACATTACACCAAAAGCGCACGAACCAGACATACCCCGGGGCGGTAATTATCAGGAGATCGATATCGCTCTTGGTGCTGGCCCGCTCTGCACCCACGGAATTACACACGATGATACTTTTTAAAAACGGAATCCAAGACATTATCCGGGCCGCTGCTTTGGCGCGCGCGAGCCACTGGTCGGACGGGACGATTTTATTTTGCCGCCTAGAAACTATCGCCTCACGACCAGGTAAAAAATAGAAGCCGTGCTGCATAGTAAGGCTTGAATGGTGAACCATCTGACCAAGGTGAGCGCTAAATTCAGCGTAAGAAATTGAGGCAGGCGGCTGCCATAAAAACCGCCAGAGTTCAGAGGCGGTAAGCGGGTAATCAAAGAGATCGAAATAGGACAGGGTATGCAGAATGGATTGTGACAGTGAAACGTTAGGCATGCGTAAAGTATAATCAAGAATCGGCATTTAAAAAAGCCCTCTTGGGCGGAGGGCTTTAGTTTGACTTAGCAGATACAACAGATTCCGTCGCCGCGGGATTTTCTGGTTCAGGCGGCGGAGACAGAAATACCACTTCCACCCCATTAAAATTAGCAATGAATCCGTCTCCTTGATCAAAATTGCTGACTATGTAGAAACGATCGCTGTTCAGATTTGTCAGCACTGTTTGTAGTTCGGCAGCTTTTTCCGTAGAAAGAATAAAACAATCTTTATCCATGGCATATTGTGGGCGAGTGGTAAAAGCATCATGAGCAGCGGCCGTATTGATCGTCGGTTTATAACGCTCGGCAACAAAATTAGCTGCCTGACTATCGAGTTTGGCCAACCCTTTATTCGCCCACCCGCTGAGCAGTGAATTTTCTTTCATCAACGAGGTAAAAAAATTATCAATAATTTGCGATTCCTGCATGCCAAGATTTGTTTCCTGGATGGCCGAGCTTGCTCGCTGTTCAATTTCTTTGGCCGCGATCATTCCGGAGCGTGATTCAGCCCCTAATTCGTCGGCAACCTCTTTTTCTTTTCCTTCTGCAGCCGTATGGATTTCGTGCAGAATACGATTCAAATCATCGCGAGTCGCATAATTAGCGTCGAACGAGTTGCCTCGATAGGAAAATAAAAAACTACCGGTGAAGCGCTGCTCAAGCAAAGGGCCTTGACCGGGTTTTTCGGCTTGAGATTCAGGCTGCTCTAGAGTTCTAGTTTGTTCAACCGACTCGCCGGTAGTCATATAGTTTAGGTAACGATCTGGCCTTCAATCACTGGCGGCTGCGACGACGGAGTGGTGGGTTTATTACCGCCTTTGGTAAGGATATATTGCTGGAGCGCCATGAGACCGGTGCTAACACACCAATAGAGCGTGAGGCCGGCTGGTAAGCGAACACCGATGATCGCGGTGAGGACCGGCATGACATAGAGCATTTGTTTATTCATCATCGCCATCATGTCTTCATCTTTGCCACCAACACCAGCCGCTTTTGGCGGGCTCTTGCGCATCAGGCCGCGAGCTTGTAAAAATTGTGCAAAGCCCGCGAGCACGGAGAGAACAATACTTGGGGTACTCAAATTAAAAACTCCGAGCGAGACCGGGTTAATTGTGCCGGGGTTATGTACAAATGGATAGAGTGAAGCAGCAATATCTTTCGATGCTAGGCCGTCGCGGAGCACAAGATAGAGTGCGATCAGGATCGGCAGCTGGATAAGGAGTGGCAAACAGGAGGTGAGAGGATTCACTTTATTATTTTTGTAGAGCTCCATGGTGGCCTGCGCCTGGGCTTGCTTATCTTCTTTATACTGCGCTTTGATCGCTTCGAGCTTTGGCTGTAATTCCTGCATCGAACGCTGCGCTTTGATAGAAGACGAAGTGAGCGGATAGACAAGGGCGCGCACCGCGAGCGTGATAATAAATATCACCACGCCGACATCATGACCAGGGAGGATATTGTATAAGCCGACAAAAATATTGAACATCGGCTGGTACAAGGCGACATGAAACAATGTTCCAAACATAGAAGAGTTTTAAAATAACGAATAACGAATTACAAATGACGAATAAAAACTCCAATTTCAAATACACCGTTCCGATCGAGCCTAATTTCAAATGCATTTTTGGGATTGAGTACTTTGTTTAGCATTTGTCATTCGGACTTCGATATTTTCTGGCTATTCAATGGTGTCTTTGCTTTCATCAGTCGCTACTGCTGGAGCGGCTTCTTCAACCGCTTCTTCGGGAGTTGCAGCTGGTTCGGCAGCGCCGCTTTCGGCCGAGGCAGATTCGTTAGCTTCAGCTTCTGGCATACCACCTTCCTGCTCTACACTAATTTTCCAGCCGGTTAATTCAGAAGCGAGGCGGACATTTTGGCCACTGCGGCCAATGGCGAGGGAAAATTGCTCCGGGGCAACCATTACGGTGGCGACTTGGTCGGCTTCGTTCAAACTAACATTCAGCACTTTGGCCGGAGACAAAGCTTTGGTAATATATTGGATTGAGTCAGAATTGTATTGGATCACATCGATCTTTTCGCCGCCAAGCTCTTCAATCACGGTGTTGATACGGCTGCCGCGCTGGCCGATGCACGAACCAATCGGATCGATCGCCGGATCAGAGGTGAAGACAGCCACTTTGGAGCGGAAGCCGGCTTCGCGGGCCAGGCCCTTGATTTCAATCACGCCATCGGCGACTTCGGGAATTTCTTGTTTGAAGACTTCTTTCACCATGCCGGGGTGTGAACGGGACAAAATAATTTCCGGGCCGCGGATAGTCATGGTGACGGAGACGACATAGAATTTCATGCGGCTGCCCGGGCGATAGACTTCGCGGAAAATTTGCTGATCCTGCGGAAGGACGGCAGTAATTTTACCAAGATCAATCAACACTTTGCGGCCTTCTACGCGCTGAATGGTTGCCTGAATGATCTGACCTTCCTGATTTTTAAAATCACCAAACACCATGTTGCGTTCAGCTTCACGGATTTTTTGAATAATCACCTGTTTGGCGGTCTGAGCAGCCATGCGGCCGAATTCATGCGGAATTTCAAGTACAATTTCCATGACTTCGCCGAGCTTGGCGCTTTTTTTGACCTCTTTGGCCTGGGCTAACATCAGCTCTGTCTTTGGATTGAAACGCGGCAGATCAGCCACTTCTTCTTCGGTGAGTTCGCGTTCTTCGTCGCGGGCTTTTTGGCGGCGAGCCAATAATTCCTCTTGGGCTTTTTCAAGCACATCTTCGGCAATATCTTCGACTACGGTTTTAACATCCCAGGCTTTCATGTCGCCGGTTTCCGGATCGAATTTAACTTTAATATTTTGCTGTTTGTTGCCAAAATCTTTGCGGTAGGCAGCAGCGAGGGCGGTTTCGATGGTTTCCATCACCGCTTCGTAGGATAGATTTTTTTCATCGCAAAGGGCTTGGATGGCTTTGGTAATTTCGGACATACGGTGGAAGTAAAATTATTTAGTAAGAATCTCTGCCAAAGGCAGATCGGCCTTGGGCCGAAAGAATTACGGGACTAGCGTTATCTTGAGTAGTTTACCATATTATTTGAGAAAATAGTATGGAGAAAAATAAGAAAGAAAAAAGCGACTTTTGATAAAGCGCTTTTATGTATAAAAGGATACCAGTCGAAAGAATTTTTGTCAAATTACATAGGGTATTACTAAATTTACCACTCAACAGCGCACTACACTGGAATTTTGAATTGTGCAGCAAATTCTTGCCACGTTTCGACGATAATCAATGGACGACTCCCAAATAAAGGCAAAAAACGAGCTGTTTCGGCAGGATCTGGAGCAAAAGCTACCGGGGTAATATATTCAGGCAACTGACTCAAAATTTCTAACTTGTCATCAACCAAATGGGTCAGCTTATTCTCTATGGCGAAACGTACTTTCTCTGCACGTTCACCATTATAGATAAAAATATTTTCACGACGGAAATTAGTCTGATTGTAAAAATCCCACGCTTCAAGCTGTCTGAATTTCATATCCCGGCGATCATCTGCGCGTACTCGTGAGATAATATACTGGCGATCGGAGCCGTACAAGCGGCAGACTCCGCGAATTACCTTGAGCGCATCAGGAAGTGATGTGCCTAAATCACCTGGCCCGGTCAAGGCGTCAAGTGATGTACCAATCACTCCTCCAATATCAAAACCAAAGCTGAGAGTGTGCATACCTAGGCATACTTAAATCATTGAAGCTGAATTAAAATCTTATCTTACCAACTCGGCCACATAATTCTCCACCGGGGCATAATTATCGGTGAGGGGCGGAACGGTGATATGGGGCTCTAGTGTCAAGTAATTATTAAGATACCGCTGCCATTCATTATTTGAACTTTTCAGATCAGGGACAGACGGATTTTTTAACCCTACCAACATGATATTCTGAATTTGATTCAAATTAGACGTCGATTGCACGGGGAATATTAATACTTGTGGAAATACCCGTTTGAAAGTCGCGTACTCGGCCTGAAAAAATAAACTCTTCTCTCCGCCGAGGCTACTGATAATATTAACTAGATAGACTCCATTGCCTGTCAGATGATCGGAAATACTTTGCACCGCTTCGACAGTCGTTAAATCGTATGGGACATCATAATATGATTTGAAACTATCACCAAAAATAACATCGTACTTAGTTTCAGCCTCGTTTAAAAATACGCGGGCATCCTGATGAGAAATCGTGAGACGCGGATCTGACGGCAAATCAAAATAACGCTGCGCTAGATCCGTGACGGCCGGATCGATCTCTACCACATCCACAGTCGCGCCAGGATGATGCCGTAAAAAATCTTTGGGATACGAATAGGCTCCCCCACCGATCAGCAACGCTTTTTTTATATCGGTATTAAAAAAACCAGCGAGCCGATAGAATTTTGAATAATCAAACACCAAATCTGAGTCACCATCTAAAAACATAGCTGATTGCAAGCTGCCAACGGATGAGGTAAGCCCACGAGTGGGGCGACCAGTTGACGGGTCGGGGCGATCAATCACCAGCAAACGGTTATACGGGGTGTCGACATCGGCGATGACGGTGCTCGATGTAATGAATGAACTGAGAACGGCTGCGACCAGAGCTGCGGATATCAAACCTATCTTTAACACTTTTTTAGAACCGATCAAAAAAAGTGACAATCCGACTAATGTGGCCATTAAGATAAATAGAATTCTGGTGTGTCCAAACCAACTAAGTAGCCAAAAGCCACAGGCAAAAGTGCCGGCAATACTCCCGATGGTCGAGAGTGCACCCAGATTCCCCACTGTGGTACCGGTACTAGCGAGCGCCGTTAACTGAAGGCGGACAGCATAGGGAGTCACCATGCCGAGGCAGATATTGGGAACAAAAAATAATATCAGCGAAACCAGCACGGCGCGCAGACGCAGATCAACGGGTAGCGTGCTAAACAGGGACAAAATTGATGTTTGATATAACGCGATAACTCCAATCGCTATACCGGCACACAGGATAATAGCGGATAACCGTTCCAGTGAGGCTTTTTGATCGGCATATTTCCCGCCGAGGTAATACCCAAGGCTGAGGCTGCCGAGAATGACGCCGATCAGACTGGTCCAAACATAGAGTGACGTGCCGAGGTACGGAGCCAGGAGGCGAGCGCCGACCAACTCCAGCACCATGACGACAAAGCCAGATATAAAGACGGTGAGCCCAAGGATATAACGCTGCATAAAAAGATGGTTACACTGAACCCGTGTCAAAATCAACACGTGTCATTCCTGACCAGGATCAGGAATCCACAAAACACTCATAACATACCGTAATGGATTCCCGCTGCTGCGCGGGAATGAAAAAGTTGAAATTATTTCATTGTTAAATTGTTAGTAATAATTGATGCCGATGTACCACTCTATAAATAGTTTGACAATTTAGCAATGTAACAATTTTAATTTAATTTTTGGCCAGCGAAGCTTTAACGACACGGGGTGTTTTGCCAGAAATAGTTACTGAGTCGCCGATGGTTAAAAATTTATATATTTTTTCGGCATTGACAGTCTCGATATTTACACAACCATGGCTCATCGGCCGCTTGCCAAATTGGTCGTGCCAATAGGCTCCATGAAGATAATAGCTCGGTTTGAATTGCAGATTCCACTTAGTATTTGGGTAATCGTAATTAACGCCGGTATAGCGTTTTACCGGAATCTTTTTTTCAATCTTAAATGTACCAACTGGGGTGCGCGTCGACAACAGGCCGGTCGAGACGGGCATGGTTCCGACTTTTACATTATTTAAAAAATAATCTAGTTGCTGAGTAGTAAGATCAACTGTTACTGATCGCTTAAGCGAACGGTCATTATCGCCTTTTAACGGGTTGAAGCCATTGCCGACTTCTAGGCCATCGGGGTAACTATCTGCATCAGAGTCGGGATTCATGAGATCGGTGCCGAGCGCGAGTTCGATCGCATCAAACAGTTTATCACCATCAGAATCTAGCGCTGCTAATTTTTTCTGATCAGCGCTCCAGGGCGTGAACCCGTTCAGGATCTCTTCGCCGTCGGGAAATCCATCGGCATCAGTATCAGCGAGCGCAGGATTCGTATGATAGCGATAGGCTTCATCATAATCGGATAGGCCATCAGAATCAGTATCAATTGTTTCTGCCGCCAGTGAGTAGTGCGGCGCAAGAAAGCCGGCAAGAGTGAGGCCGAAGAAAATACCTATTTTTATATACATAGAACTCAGGTGAACATCAATTTACATCATTCTTATCGACGCGCAGCCGGAACAGACAATTTTGTGATGGCTACAGATAGTTTATTCGACGACTATACTCCCCTCTTGATCGGTACGCCTAATGACCATGCCGGCGCGTTCTAATCGTTTCAAGACGCGCAGTGAAGGGTGGCCGTAGCGATTTTTTACACCGACTGAAACGAGGCCAAGTCTAGGGCGCACCGCTTCGAGCAGATTGAGACCAGACGAACTATTACTGCCATGATGGCCAACTTTTAAAATAGCGGATTGCAAAGCGGCACATGGCTCACTTTTGGCAAAAACAGTAGATGTAACTAGATCACTACAATACCTGTTTATGAGCGCAGTTTCAAGCGGCACTTCCATATCGCCAGTAAATAAAAACGTCTGGCCAGTATCGGCGGTTAATTTAAACACGATAGAAAAATTATTACTATCATCCCCCGCCACCTTAAGCGGTAGCGTTGAATCAGGAGATAAAAAATGCAAGGTAGAACTAGCAATCACCCAGGTGGATTCGGCCGTAATTTCTGAAATTTCTGCACCACTCGCCTCAATACTTCTTTGCCACTCTTCCCAATACGGGTCGCCTGGCTTAGCGCGTCCATTGGTAATAATATGGCTGACTCGGTAGCGCTTAATAACATCGATGCAGCCGCCGTAATGATCAAGATCGGGATGCGTAGCGAGCACATAATCAATGGCGCGGTCGTAAAATGGCAGTACATCACTCAGACGAGCGAGCACTCCTTTATTTGCGCCGCAATCAACGAGCATTTTCTGACCATTGGCAAATTGAATGAGAGCAGAATCGCCTTGGCCGACGTCGAGAAAGGTGACTTTAAAATGATGCGGACGAGCGATGGATCCTTGAGCGATATACACTGCTGTAGTCAACAGGCAACCAAGAATGATGATAAGAAAAAATATTTTTTTCATCACTAATTGTTAATGGCTTAACGATGGACACAATAACAATTTGACAATGTAACAATTTAACAATTATTTGCTGGCAACAATAATCTGATTCACCCAGGTGTCCCCTTCTTTCACCATAATTTCTTGGTCAATTCCAAAGGCTAATTCTGCAAGCAGCTCTCTGATTTTTTCCGGCCGATGATAATATGATTCAATTTTTATAACCCCCTCTTTGGTTTTCACTTCGGGGGCTTCTTTTTGATTAATATTCGTTACTACTAGCGAGCCGCCCGGCTTAAGCACGCGATACGCTTCGTCAAAAAATCTGGCCGGATCTTTTAAGTGCACAATCAAAAAAGCGGCTACCACAAAATCAAACGTGTTGTCAGGAACCGGTATTGATTCGGCATCACCGACAAGAGTGCTAAGGCGAGCGGCTTCGGCTCGATTAGCTTTCTTTTTTAATATGGCCAGCATTTCTTCTGAGACATCGATAGCGGTGACTGAGGCGCCACGCTTTAATAATTCCAGGCTTAACCGACCGGTGCCGGCCCCGATATCAACTATGCTTTTTCCTGTAGCATCGCCAAACAGAGGTAGTATTTTTCCATGTTCAAAACTATTTAAATATTTTTCTTTACTATCATAATTTGCCGCGGCTAAATTATAGCCACGGACAGAGGGATAAACTTTTATGCTTGATTTAGACATGAGGTGGACGATTATAAACCCTGATTAAGCAATACCCAAGAGTGCTATAGGCGATAATCATACCGGCGAGGGGCAGATGCCATTCCACGGCGGCAAACGGCTGATCGGCAAACCACGTGACCACGAATAACACATAGCGTACGCCGAGATGGGTGACAAAGGCAAGCGCGAGGCCGAGAGGAAACCAGATGAAACTCAGGATGAGGCTGATGAAACTGCCAAGCATGAGCCAAGGAATGATCCAGAGAATCAGAATATTCACGACCGGAGCCACGAGCGACAGGCGGCCAAACTGGAAAAGAATGAGTGGCAACGTGATAGTAATGGCAGAGAGTGTTGTATACAAAGGCTCGCTCACTGCTTTATACAAACGAACACCTATTTTATTCGCGATATTATTTTCAAACGTAGTGAGAGATGTACGCTGGTTAAACCAAGCGTCACCACGTTTTTTAAGGAGCGGCGAGATGTATACGAGGCCGATGGTGGCGAGAAACGATAATTGAAACCCGGCATCCCAGAGCAGCACATAAGGATTGAGCAGAACCATGAAAGCGGCAGTAAAAACCAGCACATTTCCAATCCGTGATTTACGACCGAGATACTCGGCGAGCAACACCAGCAAACCCATACTGCCGGCCCTGACGACTGAGGCGGAGGCCCCAGTAAAAAATACAAATAGAATAATGGTGAGGGCGGCCGCACCAGCGGCCTGACGGCGATAGAGCCCTAGTATGACACCAAGCCACACGAGTGTCGTGGCAATAATAGTAATGTTAAAACCCGACACCGCAATGATATGACTTACTCCTGTTTTACTAAAATTATCACTAAGCTTCTGCGGTAGGCCGCTACGCGCACCATAGAGCACGCCAGCCAAAAAGCTACTGGCTGGTTCTGGCCATAATCGCTCGAGGCGCGCGGCAATAGTATTTTTTAAAGCAAATACTGGTTTAAATAGTTTTATGGAAAGCGGCTCGGGGTGATTTGATTCAAGCGGAGTTATTACTGGGTTTGGGCAGACCGACCAGACTCCCTGGCGCTCTAAATATTTATCATAGCGAAAATCATCGAGTACCTGGCTCTCGGGCGATTCGAGGGCGCAGGCGACACTCACTGCTTGCCCATATGTGTATGCGGGGTACAGCCTAGTTTTTAATAGTAATCGGCCGGTGATATCCTGCTTAGACGGAGATATAAGTTGATTGCCAGTAAATACATAATACACCCCATCTAGGCGACGATCCGGCTCAGTGCTGATGATGCCGGTAACGGTTACTTTTTTACCCCAATAGAAATTAAGCTGATCAGGAGTCATGGACGGGATACTAAAGAGTACGCGCAAGCTGCCTAGAATAAACCAGATACTTGAAAAACAAATAAATGTTGCTGACCGGTGACGCCAAAAAATAATTACTCCGAGTAGTAATGGGAACAATGCGGCATAAAAAATTCGCGCTAGCGGCGGGTACGCATTATAAGAAAAGATTCCGGCCCCGAGTATAAAACAAAAGCAAAACGCGAGGAACGTTTTGCTTTTGGAATGGATAAAATTCTTGTATACGCCCTCCGACATATTTTAACTGCCTCACAACAGCTTAATTTTTTTCTCGCTGGCATTAATATTCGCCTCCAATTTACCTTTTTTTTGCCTAAGAGTGGCCAATTTATTTTCACGCTCTTGCAATTCCTTATTTTTTCTATCAAATTCTTTATAGATAGGATGTATTTGCAGAAATTTGTTTATTTCTTCCAGGCGATTGGTTAACTCTTCATATTTTTTTTTATCATTTTCGCTGGTTCGCGATATCGATTCAATCTCTACCAAAATCAAATTTTGCTCGCCTATTAATTGCATAAGACTCTCGGGAGGCTCTTGATCGTCTGGAATTGCCTCGGCTTCAAGAGCCTCGATTTGGGCGTTAACAATAGCCAAATCTGCGCGCCAGAACGATATTTTATCAAGCCCAGCAAGCTCACCCGCAAACGGCGTCGTCTTTTCATATTTGCTCATACTTTTTTACTTACTGATTTTATACCAACTATAATTTCATGCGTTCTTCATTGTCTAGACTACAATACTAACTAGCTTGCCAGTAACATAAATAACTTTTTTCGGCTCCTTGCCGTCCAGCCATTTTTGGATTTTTTCACTCGCGAGAGCAACTTGTTTGGCTTCAGCTTCAGAAATATCTGGCGAGACTATAATGGTATCACGGAGTTTGCCATTGATTTGGATAACTAATTCCATTTCAACTGACTTACACAACGCCTCATCATATACCGGCCATGAAGCACTAGAAATAGTGCTTGTATTGCCAAGTGACTGCCATAATTCTTCGGTGAGATGGGGGGCAAATGGGGAGAGCAGTTTCACCAAGACTACGTACTGCGAACTGAGGACTGAGGACTGTTTGCTCATTTCGTTTACCAATTCCATAAGCGCCGCGATAGCGGTGTTGAAACGCATGGCATCAATATCGGCAGTAACTTTTTTGATAGTTCGATGTAACAACGTGGTGACACTGTTAGAAACAGATTCCTCAATAGCATTAACTTTTTCTTGCAAATTCCAAACTCTATCCAGGAAGCGCCTGACGCCAATAAGCCCATTCGTACTCCACGACACGGCCTGATCGAACGGCCCCATAAACATGATATAGGTGCGCAGCGCATCGGCACCAAATTGATCCACCATTTCATCGGGGTTGATGACATTGCCGCGGCTTTTACTCATCTTTTCGCCGTCTTCGGCCAGGATGATGCCGTGCGACGTGCGTTTTTTGTAGGGCTCAAGCGTTGACACATGGCCCTGGTCATACAAAAATTGATTCCAGAAACGAGAATATAATAAATGCAGAACGGTGTGTTCGTTGCCGCCGTTGTACCAATCTACCGGTGTCCAATAGCCAAGCTTCTCCTGACCAGCAAACTCTTTGTCATTAAACGGGTCACAATAGCGCAAGAAATACCAACTAGACCCGGCCCAATTCGGCATGGTGTCGGTTTCGCGCTTGGCCGGGCCGCCACAGCGTGGGCAGGTGGTGTTGACCCAATCGGTCATGACGGAGAGTGGCGATTCACCGGTGTCGGTTGGTTCGTATTTTTGGACTTTGGGGAGTTCGAGCGGGAGTTGATCTTCGGGGAGTGGAATCCACGGAGAAAATAATGCAGCCTCTAAAATCGTCGGTTCTACTACGCTGCCTTTACTAAAATGTACGCCTTCTGGTAACACCAACCGTGCTGAAGTAGACAGCACCTGCGCCAGCTCCACCAATTGGTCACGAGGAATAATGGCAAACCGATTATCTCCGAGCACAATAAATTCAGAGGCTGCACGTTTGATTTTTGCAAAATCAAATTTCCAATCGCAACTTTTGTTTACCGCCGGTCGATCCGCATCGTTGTATACTGGGCGGATGGGAGCATCAACAATTACCGCTTTAGCTACTGGTGTATCTATCTGCTCGAGCAATTTGAGTAGTACGGTGCCACCGAGGCTATGGCCTATGAGTACCGTATTTTCATCAATGGTAGTATGTTTTAAAATATACTGAACCTGCTCTTCTACATTCGGCTCGTCGGCATTAGGCAAGTCAGGAGAAAAAACAGAATGGCCCTGTTTTTCAAGTTCGGCTTTGAGCCACGGTTTAAAACCTTTACTGGAATCAGAACTATACCCATGGATAATGACGTAGTGATATTTTTTCTGCGCACAACTCTCGCACTTCACCAGTGGAATCGGTTCGCCCCAGTAACGCTGGCGTGAGAAGACCCAGTCGCGGAGTTTGTAGTTGACTTGGCGTTTGCCAACCCCTTGCTCTTCGAGCCAGGAAATTATTGCAGTGGTAGCCTCGGCGGTTGAAAGACCATTCAAAAAATCAGAGTTAACGGCGGTGCCTGTGTCGGCAAATAAACCCTCAGTTTTATTTTTGTAGCGAATTAAAAATTCTTCTTCACCGTAACAGTCACGGTCGGTGGCGAACCTTTTTATAGCCTCATCACTATCTAACCAATAGTAGTCGTGCTTACCTTCATCCTCCGGGCTTACGGGAACTTGTCTATCTGAATCAAGTGTTACTACATATCCTTTCTGAATTTTATGTCGCGAAACTTTTTTATCTAAGACGTAAAAATAACCTTCGATTTCTCCGAGAGATTCAGTGATGGTGAAATCAGTATATCCCGTTTCTTCAATTATTTCTCGTTTTAAAGTCTCAAGCGGCGTTTCATTTTTTTCGTAGCCGCCGGCTGGCAGACGATACATCTCGTCTGCTTTATCGTACATTACGAGCACTTTATTATCTTTGACTAACACTGCAGCCACCCCATCTCGGCGTTCGGCATCTGGTTTTTCAGGTCCGTACTTTTTCGCGACCACATATTTGATTGGTAGATCAAACTTTTTCGCAAAGTCAAAATCTCGCTCGTCGTGGCCGGGCACGCCCATTAGCGCTCCGGTGCCGACCTCTCCCATTACATAATTCGTAATCCATACTGGCAGTGCTTCACTACTCACGGGATTGATGGCAGAGACATCAGCGGCGACCCCTGTCTTGGCTTGTTCTTCGCGTGTAGCACTAACCAAAGCACGCTCTTTAAGCGTCTGTTCGATATATTTTTTTACTTCCAGGCCAGCCTGCCAGCCTGCATCTATCCATTTCTGAGCCAGCTCTGGCGAGATAGCCAAAAAAGTAACGCCAAAAATTGTGTCGGGCCGGGTGGTGAATACGGTGACTGAATGCTTGCCCTCGGCCTGGCCGGGGACGTTTAATTTAAAAATCACTTCGGCGCCTTCGCTTTTGCCAATCCAATTTTCTTGCTGGGTGCGGGCTTCGGGAATGTAGTTCACTTGCTTCAACCCTTCAAGCAGTTGATCGGCATATTTGGTGATAGCAATCATCCATTGTTCTTTGTTACGTTTTTCTACTGGGGTGCCGCAGCGTTCACAGATGCCGCCAGTTGCTTCTTCGTTCGCAAGGCCAATCTTGTCTTTTGGGCACCAGTTGATAGGCTGATTGGTTTTGTAAGCGAGGCCGGCTTTGTAGAATTGTAAAAAAATCCACTGTGTCCATTTAAAATATTTGGGATCGGTGGTATCAACGGCGCGCGACCAATCGAAGCTGAAGCCGAGGCTTTTGAGCTGTCGGGTGAAGGTGGCAATATTTTCGGCCGTGACTTCGGCGGGCGGGCGGCCGGTTTTGATGGCGTAATTTTCGGTGGGGAGGCCGAACGCATCGAAGCCAATCGGAAACAAAACGTTATAGCCTTCCATGCGTTTTTTGCGCGAGATCACATCCATGGCCGTGTAGGGACGCGGGTGACCAACGTGGAGGCCGGCGCCGGAGGGGTATGGGAATTCGGCGAGACTATAAAATTTTTGCTTATCTTTATTTTCTGTAGCTTTAAAGGTTTGATTATTGTGCCAATACTGTTGCCATTTTGGCTCTATGTCTTTGGGATTGTATTTATTCATACCGCCGTATCTTACTGAAAAAGCTTGTAATTGACAAATTTATAACAACAATAAGTGCTTCAACCTATTTTTATTGACAATACTAATAAAATCACGTAGATATGTGGCCAGGAGGAACCATGAGAGACGATCCGCATCTAATAACGGCGGCCATTGGCGCCGCAATCGCTTATGAGGCGGGCTTTATCGGCTACACTGAGATGATGCACGCCGGGCCAGCCCGCGACGAAGTGGTGCTGTGGGGCACCATCCCGTTGATGATCTTCGTCATCGCCATTATCGGCCTAGCGATCTACGCTGGGCTTAAGGAGAAGAAATGAGGTCGGGCTGCCCACACTGCCCGGCCTTACACTTTTTATAATTGTAAAGTGGGGTCAGAAAAAACTTCCACTTTACTCTCCATTAAATGATTAGATTTGAAATCAATCCGTACTATTTTATTTTGCTTCGCAACTCCTTCTTCAAGATCAGAAAGTAGGGCATCAACCCGTTCGGCTTCAGAAGTTTGTAGAGATTTTTCAAGACCAGAATGACCTGCTCCTACAAAAAATCCTAGTTTTGGTTTACGACCGGTTATTTCTTTTTTTAAGATATTCGCAATGGTTTCAGCCTTCTGGGCCATTAAATCATTGCGAATATCGAGTATTGTTGACCTTACTTCAGGGTGAGCTGCACGAGTTACCGATCGGGCATGTTTTGTCGCTTGCCTCCCGAAAGACCTCTCATCAGGAACCGGCCCACAAGCCGCTAGTCCGACTTGCGCCAAGGCTGGCGTCATAAGGTATCCTCCGGCCAATAATTTTCCAGCTGAAGCCAAAAATGATCGTCGACTAGTTTTTTTATCGCTTTTTGAATCTTTGACTGCTGAAGAAATAGCTAGTGCCCCGAGTGAAGCTTCAATGGCGGGAATCAGAAACTGAGTTAAGGCATACTCAGTTTTTGCTTTACCATATTCTGCTGCATTAATACTAAGATCAGCTACAAATAATGGTTTTTTATTTTTTATAGCGGCCTCAAACACCATTCTATACTGATCGATAGAGCCACGTAATACTTCTAATGTTTTAGTTTTGTCATAGGCTTCAGATTCAGCCAGCTCCAGAATAACTGCATCAACATCTTTAACAATCGCCGGGTCATTCAATGTTTCGTGGTCACTATATACTATTGAATAAATGGCTCGTGCAGTTTCTACTTCGCTTATATTCTTCCGTCTTTCCACGAAATCTGGCCGAGGGTTTTCAATTGACATATGTTAAGACGTCTTGTTACTAACAAATTATTTAAAAAATTCTAATACTTTGGCATGCAGCTTTGGATTCGCAATTATTATATCACGCTGCCCGCGCTGCCAAGGGTTACCAGCACTATCCGTAACGAGGGCACCAGCCTCACGGCAGATTAATGCCGGAGCCAGATAATCATGATCATAGCCACCGTTATTAGCAAAAACATCGATGCCGCCAAGCGCCAAATGGCAGGCGGGTAACATGGTGCCAAAGTTATGTACCCAGGCAGTAGTATCAGTAATCAGGCGGGCATTAAATGTTGTGAAAGAATCCATTTTAGAGTCAGGCGCATTATTCCTAATAATACAAGCAAAGCCATAGTCGAGCGATGATTTGTCATTTACCTGAATCTGACGGCCATTTAAAAACGCACCTTTTCCCGCTTCGGCGAAAAATAACTCGGCCGAGATCGGATTATAGACTGCGGCCATATATAATTCACCATTTTTGAGTATGGCGATGAGATGGCACCAGAACGAAATCCCCATAGCAAAGTTACGCGTACCGTCGATGGGGTCGATCACCCATTCGTACTCGGCGCCCGGGTTGATATCCTCGGCCCGCTCTTCGGTGTGGATGTGGTGATCGGGGTACTGCTTAGAAATTTTATCGACTAAAAATTGTTCCACGGTGGTGTCGGCAATGGTGAGCAGATCGCCTTGGTTGGATTTATAGGTGTGACTGACGCCTTGAAAAAAATAGCCCTTGGCGATAGCGCCGGCTTCGATGATGATGTTTTTGAGAAAGTCTTCCATATAAAGTAGAAGTTATTTCTGACACGTTCCGCAAAAATGTGTGCCACGGCCCGCAGCGTGGACTTTTTTTACTACATCTTGCCGGCAGGTTTTGCACCGCTCCCCTGTCCGCTCATAGACTTTAAGGTGGCGAGTGAAGTTACCTTTATTACCTTCACTATCCACATAATTATTAAACGTGGTACCGCGAAATGCAATGGCTTTGGCAATAACTTTTTCGGTGGCGACAAATAAGCGTTTGATTTCAGCCTGAGTCAGCGTGTTAACGCGGCGCATCGGTTTAACTTTAGCCAGGTGGCATATTTCGTCGGCATAGATATTGCCGATACCGGAAATGAGCGCCTGGTTAAGCAACAAAGCTTTCAGAACTGTCTTTCTTTTTTTAAAAAGTTTAGCGAACGTTTCAAGTGTAAAATTTGGCGTGAGCGGCTCGATGCCATAACTCTCTACAATCTTCGCCTTGGCTTCACCGGATACTAATTTGAAATACCCAAAGCGTCGCATGTCGTTGAAAAATAGTTGCCCGCCATTGTCGAAGGTAATGGTAACAAGTGTATGCTTGTCTGGCAACTTCGTATTCATGGTGGCAAAACTATGGCCGCCCGCTATGACTTGATTATGCCAAGTATAAATCATCTGGCCGGTCATTTTAAGGTGCACAAGCAAATACTCTGAGGCATTGGAAATCTTTATCATAATCAACTTACCGATCCGTTCGACTTCATCAAAATTTTTTCCAGGTAAAAAAGCGACTAATTTTTGGCGCGCTGATTTACCGCCAGCGACTTTGTCGGTGTTGATGATAATAGACTTAATGGTATGGCCGAGAATTTTGCGACGCAGATCCTGGCGGATGGTTTCGACTTCGGGAAGTTCGGGCATACGACATGAATCATGAAACTTGAAACATGAAACTCTGCGAGGAGCGCTTAACCTCGATCTTTCATCGCCCCCGCAATCCGATCGATCGCGAGCACAAACGCCGCGGTGCGCAGATCAATCTGATATTTATCTTTAATCATCCAGATAGCATCGAAGGCATTAACCATAAGTGGTTCGAGTTTCGCCAGCACTTCCGCTTCAGTCCAGTAGAAATTACTGGCGTTTTGTACTTGTTCAAAATAGGACACGGTGACGCCGCCGGCATTGGTGAGAATATCTGGCACGAGCACCACGCCATTTTTGAACAGAATTTCATCGGCTTCGGGAGTGGTGGGGCCGTTGGCAAGCTCGGCAATAATTTTGGCTTTCACGCGCGGAGCGTTATAAGCGGTAATCTGATTTTCTAGGGCAGCGGGAATCAGAATATCAACCGGCAGTTCCAGCAGTTCTTCGTTAGTAATCGCGCGGCAGGGCCCATCTTTTTTAATTTGTTCAATGGTACAGACGCTGCCAACACAATAACATCCAAGCATCCCGCCGGCTTGCTTAATCGCTTCGGCTTTTTGCGGATCAATCCCCTCTTCATTGTACACACCACCTTGGGAATCGCTGACCGCCACAATTTTATATCCTTCGGCGTGCAAAATTTTGGCAGCATAGGAACCAGCGTTGCCAAACCCTTGAATCGCGACAGTGGTTTGCTTCGGATCAAGGCCGAGGCGCTTGGCCAGCGCTTTGATTACATAGACACCGCCTTGGGCAGTCGAAAATCCGCGACCAGCAGAACCGCCGAGCGACAATGGCTTGCCAGTAATCATGCCCGGAGCTTTGCGCCCAGTGAGCGTTTCATACTCATCGAGCATCCAGCCCATAATTTGGGGAGTGGTGTAGACATCTGGCGCCGGGATATCTTGATCTGGGCCGAGGTATTTATAGAGTGCCCGGATGTAGGCACGGCTAAGACGCTCGATTTCTCCGGCCGATAATTCTTTCGGATTCACGATTACACCACCCTTGCCCCCGCCGAGCGGAATGCCGACCACGGCGCATTTCACCGCCATCCAGAATGACAACGCTTTTACTTCATCTTCATTTACTTGCGGATGAAAGCGGATACCGCCTTTGTAGGGCCCACGAGCACTATTATATTGGCTGCGGTAGGCAGTGAAGGTCTTGGTGGTGCCATTATCGAGTTTAACGGGCAACGATACGGTGAGCAGGCGTTCGGGAGCGCTCAAACGTTCATGCAGATAGTCTGGTAACTTCAAGATACGAGTGGCTTTTTCGAGTTGGGTTAAGGCGTTTTGAAAGGCTGAGGCCATACAAGAGCTTAGTAATAAACTGTAAATAATAATACATGCAGAAGGCATGTATTATTACTCTTAACTACTGATGAAAGCAAGGGGATACTTTAGCGCATCATGCGCCGATACACGTACCGGTACAATAGCCAAATAATGATTACTGCTGGAAGCCAAATCGGGGCAAAAATTACGATCCAGATCAGGCTGTTAACTGCCGCTTGCCCGACCAGAATAAGCGAACGCACCGCCGCTTTGATAATGGCTTTTGGCTGCCACCGCTCGGTTGGCGACTGCACCACCGGCAAGGCTTCGCGATCAGTGGAAATGTAGACTGTAAGAGTCGAAAAGCTGGCGCTCTGCTCTAAATATTTTATTTGTGCTTGCATGGATTCAATTTCGGAACGCACGGTGGTGAGTTCGCGCTGGACACTGAGCACATCTGGAATACTACCAGAACGTTTCATGAGTTCGAGTAATTGCGCTTCGCTGGCCTCAAGATTTTTGAGGCGGGCAGCAAGATCAACATGTTGACGCGTAACATCTTCGGCGCTGGAATTTTCACTTACGACAGCGCCAAAATTTTTCATGTCGCCCATTGCTTTTTCAAAATTAGCCGACGGGATGCGGATAGTAACATATCCCGATAAAACTTCACCGCTTTTGGCAATACTCGTACCGACCACTGATCCGCCATTTTTATTCGCATAATCGGTAATGGCATTGGCGGCCCAACGAACATCTTTAGCCTCAATAGACATGGTGCCATTTTTTACAATCAAGCGATCAGCCGGCTTGACTTCCATAGCTCCGCCCGCAGACGGGTAGGGTTCGGGCGCAATCATCTTTTCACTTAGTTGATCAGGAGCCATAGGCGGCATGGCTGCAGAGGGCGCCATTGCCATATCCCGCGCGGCATACCCACTACTTCCGCCTTCAGTGTAAAGTGGGGCTGCTGAACTCGCCACGCCATAGGAATAGCCTGAACGCAATTCACTCCATACGCGCGGATAGGCAGCCGAGAGTCCGACCACCGCCACTAAACCAAAAAGGCCCACTACCAAAAAGGCAGTGAGAAATTTACGAGAAATAGTCATAGTGCGAAACATTAAAACATTAAAGTAATTGTCATTCCCGCGCAGCAGCGGGAATCCATTACTGTATGTTACGAGTGTTTTGTGGATTCCTGATCCCAGTCAGGAATGACACAGGCGTCTTGATGTTATTAAATATGCTTATTAATAAGCTCCTGAAGTTTTTCTTTTTGGGTGCCGCCGACAAACTGATCAACCATTTCGCCGCCTTTGAATACCGCGAAGGTTGGGATGCTCAGAATATTATATTGACCAGCGGTGTCTGGATTTTCATCAACATTGCATTTGCCGATTTTGACCGGTTTGCCTTCATATTCATGAGCGAGTGTTTCTACGATCGGCCCCATCATTTTGCAAGGGCCGCACCACGGTGCCCAGAAGTCGACGAAGACTGGGGTAGTTGATTCTAATACTTCAGATTTGAAGTTAGCATCGGTGATAACAATTTCCATAGAAGAAATAATTAGATAGTTAATAAAAAGAGTAAAATTAAAAGGCCTAAGAGAGGACTAATTTCTTTTCTTTTTTCTCTTCCTTATACGCTTCAAGCACATCCCCCACTTCAATCTTAATCTTACCATCAAATTGTACGCCGCCTTCATGACCCTCGTGGAGTTCGTTTACCGATTGTTTGCCGCTTTGCAGAGCAGAGAACTTACCGGTACCGATAATTTCTTTGTTGCGTTTCACGCGGACTTTGGCATCTTTGAGAAGTTTGCCAGATTCCACGCGACCACCCACAATCATGGAGTTTTTATCACTACGGAAAATGGCTAGCACTTTGAGATTGCCAAGTTCGGTGGTAATAAGTTCTGGATTCAGCATTTTTTCGAGTTCGTCTTTGATTTCATCAAATAGGTCGTAGATGACTTTGAATTCTTTGTATTCAACCTGCGTTTTGTGAATCATTTCAAAGGCTACCGGAGTCGTGGTGACATGAAAGGCGCAAATGGTGGCACCGGTGGTAGAAGCAAGCGTGACGTCATCGGCCATAATATTCCCAAGGCCTTTGCCCACGACTTTGACACTGGCTTCATCGTTCTTAATGCGCTGCAATGAGCCAATAATCGCTTCGAGCGAACCAAGAGTGTCAGCTTTGATAATGACGTTCAAGGTCTTTTTACTGTCTTCATCAGTCGTATCAGCAGTACTTGGGGCGAGTGATTTTTCGGCCCCGGTTTGCTGGGTGTATTTGCTGCGCACATCTACCTGGGTGGCGGAACCAGCTTTGCTGAGATCAAGCACATCACCCACTTGCGGCGCAATTTTGAACCCAAGAATGCGCACTGGGGTGCTCGGGCCAGCAGCTTGAATCGATTCGCCGCGATAATTTTTGAGCGCGCGAACTTTGCCATAAATTTCGCCGTTCACTATCAGTTGATCATTCAGCTTGAGCGTACCGGTTTGAACAAGAATAGTGACCACCGCGCCTTCGCCTTTATCCACACGGGCTTCGATCACGGTGCCAGCGGCCGGGCGATTGGGATTGGCTTTGATAGTGGCTTCGTGTAATTCGGATACCAGGATTAGCGAGTCGAGCAGTTTGTCGATGTTCTGATTTTTCTTGGCGGAAATTTCTACCATCACGGTGTCGCCGCCCCAGGCTTCGGAAATAATATTATGCTGCGAGAGATCGCTCCTCACGCGTTCAGGATCGGCACCGGTCTTATCAATTTTGTTAATGGCAACTACAAACGGCAATTTAGCTGCCTTGATAATATTAATCGCTTCCACGGTTTGCGGTTTGATGCCGTCGTCGGCTGCCACCACGAGAATAGCGATGTCCGCCACTTTGGCGCCGCGACTGCGCATCACGGTGAAGGCTTCGTGACCAGGGGTATCGATAAACGTGAGCGGGGTTTCTACTTTTGATTTAGGATTTTTCCAGAGTACCTGGTAGGCACCAATATGCTGGGTAATGCCACCAGCTTCACCGCTTGCCACATGGGCTTCGCGGATCGAATCGAGGAGCGTGGTCTTGCCGTGGTCAACATGGCCCATCACCACAATTACTGGTGCGCGCGCCGTGGTGGCGTCACTGCCGAGGATGGAAGCCAGGTTGGTGGTATGCTCGTTATCCAGCTCCTGCTTATTGCCTACATCATCCACCACGGTGAACCCAAGATCGTTGGCAATAATCGAAGCGGTGTCATGATCAATGTTTTCGTTCTGCGTGGCCAGGATGCCATTTTTCATGAATTCCAAAATCAGTTTATTCACCGGCATAGCCAAGCGATCGGCAAAATCGCGCACGGTGATGACTGCCGGGATAGCTACGCTTTGCCCGCTTTCGCGGCGCTGCACTTTTTCTAATTCTTTTTGTTTTTCACGCTCTTGCTTTTCGCGCTGTTCCAGGGTGAATTTGATCCGGCGCCATTCGCGCTGGATTTGCTGGGCCACGCGATCATCGATCTTTACGGCGCGGGCACCAATATCAAAACCGAACTCGGGCAGAACTTGCAGGAGTTTTTGGGGGTGAATGCGGAGCTGGCGGGCGAGTTCGGAGACGTTCATGGGAATAGAGACTAAGAAACAAAAAAGGTCTTTAATTAGCCCAAGTATACCTGAGTTAAAGTCACTCGTCAATAAAACCTCTCTACTTAGCGTCTTTATTAACTTAGAGTCTTTTTAGGCATGTCAAAACACCTTGACAAAATCAAGCATATACGATACATATAAAGGTTCTTTTATACAGTGTTTTTTAAAAATGCGTGTTACCCTTCGAGTTAATCCTGCTTATTCCAAAGTTGGATTTACCGGAAGGATAACCATTGGGGTTATCCAAATGAGAGGAGGCAGTGATGCCAAAAAAGACGGCCATCGGTTTTATTTTGCTGGTCATGGCGGTTGCGGGGTGCTTCCGCACCAATGAAAAGTACTGCGACGCGACCACTTCATGCTCTATTGATTATTACTGTGACTACACAGCCAAGGAGTGCAAGATGAGGCTGGACGCTGGCCAGCCGTCTACCGACGGCGGCAACCCCGGCGAGACCGACATGAGCGGAACCGGCCCCGACACGGAGCCGCCGAAGGCGACGATCGCGTTCGCCGCGGTGTCGGCGAACGACAAGGCTCTCCCTGGCCCGGCCGGCATTTGGCAACTCGCTGGCAAAATCAAGGTCAATGTGAGCGGCACCGACAATATCGGCGTCGCACAGATTGTGCTCTTGAAGGACGACGTCTTCCAGAAAGAGTTCACGGCAGCCTCCGGCAGCGTGGACTTCGACGTCACCGACGTCGCCAATGGCGGGCCGAGCACCACCTGGTCGGTCTTCGCCAAGGACGCGGTCGGCAACCAGAGCGCCAAGATCAACATCGTCGGCCAGCCGGCCAAGTGCATCGTACTGACCCCATTCAACGGCGTGCCCGACGTCGACTTCTGCGGCCCCCCGTCGCAGAGCGCCGACAACAAGAGCGTGGACGGCCAGCCGGTCGATCCGGCCGGCAAGGGGTACTGTAAGGATCTGGGCGGCTGCCCTGCCAACACCGGCTGCATGGGCGGCGAGATGGGGAAGGTTCCTCTCCATGTCTGCTCGTCCGGACGCGAGACCGCCTGCCCCGACCCCAAGGCTGGGGGCTCCGGTCTCTGCAAGTAACAATCCACCCCCACCTCCCCCGGCGCCTAGCGCCATTCTCGGGGAGGCTTAGCTGACACTTGCTGACCCCCCAATTCCCAGTAGAATCCATACCAATGGAAGTTGCTGGGAGGGGTTAGCAGAATCTTTGTAAACCACCATCATATATTGATGGTGGTTTTTAATTTCGTAAGCTCGTGGATTGCGCTTTTAACTACCATTACCGCGCTCGCCTGCACGAAAATGACAGAATGGTATATTAGATTGCTCACAAACTCCTGTGATCATGTGTCTTAATCTGGCTTAGATCACTAATTTTTTAATTTTTTTGCCTTACTTTAGCTAAAATAGTGTAAAATGCTCTTGACAAATTTGTAAAAATATGCTAGTATATATAGTTAAAAAATTGTGTTAATGGCAGAGTTTTTCTTTAAAACTAAGGGAAAAATCTGACGCTAGCAACCTGCCCACCATTTCGCCTGCCGCATGCATTGCTTCTCCCCTCAACCGGTTATCTATACTGATGAACGGTTGAATCGAGATTGGTTCATTGACATCTTATCTTCCCCGCGTGAAAGAGATTACCTCTACTAGTAATTTGTTTCCCGCGGGGAATCATTCCGATTAACCCCCGCATACTTCCTGAAAAGGAGAGGATCATGGAGAGGATCGTGAATTTGAGAACTGCAACCCTGCTTCTAACCCTCGCAGCCATCGGCTGCGGAATCGAAACGATCGAGAACATGCCGGGAGGCTCGTGGACGCAGTGCGGGAAAGACTGCCTCATAGAGCTCCAGGCAAAAAATGCCGTGGGGGTCGTCGCTTCAAAGGTCGGCGTCGCCCCGGAGGAGCGCCTCATTTTCACCCGAAACTACCACAACCCTAGGTTGGGATCCTGCATGCTGGTCCCGCGGGCTGAGCAATCACTCCTGGTGATCGCTGCACTGGCGGCAGAGGGGGCCACATACTCGATCCCGACCGGGTTCGAAGAGTGTGCGGAGATTCGCACCAATATCAGGTGGAGTCTCTTCCCCGATTGGGGATCGGAGCTCGACGTCTGCAGCCGGACGTGCGCCGGCTGGTGCTTTTCTTTCCCGCAAAAAATGCCAAACCTTCTCACACAGCACGCGAAGTGCTGCACACCATCTGACCCAAGCCGGTACAGTGAGAGCCTGGCGGCTTGTGGCGCCGCGAACGCGAGTGCCTCGGGGTACTTCGAAGGGCGGCAATTCCCACAGGTGCCCGCCAAGCAAGAGTGCGGCAAGCCGACGGACTGCCCCAATGAGGGCGACTGCCGGGGTGGCTACTGCCTGTCGCCCACCTGCGGCGACGGCATCAAGAACGCCCCCGGCGGCAAGCCTGAGTCGGATATTGATCTTGGCGGACCCTGCACAAAAGCCACCATTGGTAAGCTCTGCAATAGTGATATTGACTGCAAGAGCAACGCCTGTGGGATGGTTGAGGGCAGGAATGTCTGCCTCGGCCAGACCGGTGAGACCTGCCGGGACATCGCCGAGTGCAAGAGCAAGATATGCTCTGGCAGTCCGATGGACCCCGGCACCTGCCGCAGCCCGGACATGAGTGCTTGCATCATCGACGAGGAGTGCGACACGCAGAGTGCATGCCTTGAGAAGGTGTGCACTCCGAAGCCGATGTGCAAGAAGATAGGTGTCCCTGGGATGCCCGGTCAATTCTGCGGCCCGCCCGTCGATCAGGGCGGCTGCCCTGGCCTATCCCCTTGTCCGCCCAACACCCCGTGCAAGGACAACCCCTGGTGCCAGAGCAAAGACTGCAACATGCTCTGTCGCTAACCCCTCCTAACCTCTCTGTCAGCCTGACAGACGACCTTGGGGGGTGAGCAATCGCTAGTCCTCCCACAATCCAACACGTTCTACTTCGGTGGAGAGTGTTGGGTGAGGACTAGCATTGGAGCGTTCTACTATCTCGATTATTAAACCGCTTCCTATATTTAGGAGGCGGTTTTTTATATGGCTTGGCAAAAATGGCCAACAACTGCCATCCTGAACGCAACGAAGATCCTGCCTTCAGGCTTCGCACGCACTCTGGTTCAAAGATGGTTCCGATGAGCAGACAAAGGGACCCCACTCCCGGCCACTTGGCTCAGGCCTAGGTGCAAGAAGTAGCGCCCTCCCCCGTCCCCTATAAAGGATTTAGGTAGCTGGAACTTTTACACGGAGCGAGGAGGTGCTATTTTTTGTTTATGAAGCACTAAAATAAAGCACTTATATGTTAAATACTATTGACAAAATTGTTAAAATATACTAACTTCATCTGTTATGAATTATCTGACGGTTTGATTAAATAGACAGCCCTTTACAATTTAGTCAGCTACACAGCTCCTTTTGGCATTTAGGCTATTTTCAAAGGAAAATGGTTTGAGTGCCAAGAAGGAGCTTCGGCTCTGAACATACCGTAACCGCGGCCAGGGTAGGCCGCATTGGAGATCGAGATGATGAGAATCACGAAGAAGTTTGGCAAGATCGCCCTGTTCCTGGCTCTGATGGCGGGGTGTTACAACCCCGACATTCCGAGTGGAAAGTTCACCTGCGATAAGGCGGCGCCGATTTGCCCATCGGTGCCCGCGCAGTACTGCAACTTGGACTGCAACCGTTGCTTGGATGTGGGGCAGACGGAGTGCACGGGCAGCGCGACCATGCCCGACGGCGGCATGATGGACATGGGCGACATGGGCGGGGGTGGAGACACCCCCACGATCCCCACCATCGACATCAGCCCCGACGGCGGCAGCAGCCTCGTCCGGCCTGGGCCCGACGGCGTCTGGCAGGTCGCCGGCAAGCTGAAGATCACGGGAACCGGGGATAACTCGGTCGTCAAGATCGAGTTTTACGAGAGCGGCACCCTCAAGGTCAGCGTCCGGAAGCCCTCCGAGACGATCGACCTCGACTTCAGCACCTACCCGAACGGGACCACCGTGCAGTCGTGGACGGCCAAGGTCTACAACCAGAACGGTGGTTCGGCGGAGAGCGGGCAGCTCAAGTTCGTGCCGGCCAAGTGCATCGTACTGACCCCATTCAACGGCGTGCCCGACGTCGACTTCTGCGGCCCCCCGTCGCAGAGCGCCGACAACAAGAGCGTGGACGGCCAGCCGGTCGATCCGGCCGGCAAGGGGTACTGTAAGGATCTGGGCGGCTGCCCTGCCAACACCGGCTGCATGGGCGGCGAGATGGGGAAGGTTCCTCTCCATGTCTGCTCGTCCGGACGCGAGACCGCCTGCCCCGACCCCAAGGCTGGGGGCTCCGGTCTCTGCAAGTAACAATCCACCCCCACCTCCCCCGGCGCCTAGCGCCATTCTCGGGGAGGCTTAGCTGACACTTGCTGACCCCCCAATTCCCAGTAGAATCCATACCAATGGAAGTTGCTGGGAGGGGTTAGCAGAATCTTTGTAAACCACCATCATATATTGATGGTGGTTTTTAATTTTGCCTACATTGACAATATTTTAAGCCTCATGCTATCATTCTTCCATTAACTTATTAGGTGATTTTTGAGGATCGATTACAGCTTGAATTCAGCTATTGCTACGACACTACCTTACACTTCGTCAATTATGTCTTTTACTCACCAAGCAGCCAGAGCCAACACGCCCCGATTATCCGGTATTCCGACCGGCTCTGCTGTCGTGAGCGCGTAGCTTCAGGCGGCTTCAGCTTGTGGTTGAACATCCTCAGGAATCCAGAGGATTTTTTAGTATATGAATGTAATTTTTCTCTTCATCCTCAAGGCGGGCATTGCCATTGGCATGGGGGTGGGAATCGGCTATTTTTTGCGAAAAAAATTAGCCCAGGCAGAGGCCAACTCAATAGAAGCCAAAGCGGAAAAAATGATGATTGAAGCCAAGAGTAAACAACAGGAATTACTGCTTGAAGGCAAAGAAAAAGCTGCTCAAATTATCGATGAAGCCAAAAAAGAAGAAAAACAGTTGCGCCAGGATGCGCATGCGGTGCAAGAACGCTTGGAACGCCGCGAAAGTATGTTTGACCAGAAACTCCTCGAATTGCAGGACGGCGAGAAGAAACTGCAAGAAAAAGTAGAAAAAGTGAAGGCGGTGAAAGCCGAGATTGAAGCGCTGAAAGATCAGCAGGTGAGCAAACTCCAGGAAGTAGCGGCCCTCAGCCGCGAGCAGGCGCTGGAGCAGTTATTTGTAAAAGTGGAAGAAGAAAAGAAAACTGAACTGCTCGGCCGCATCTTGAAGCTCGAAAAAGAATCGATTGAAGTGTACGAAGACAAAGCCAAACATATCTTGAGCGACGCTATTCAGCGCTGTGCCAGTAGCCATGCTGCCGAAACCACCTCGACTATCGTGCATATTCCGAGTGAAGAAATGAAAGGCCGCATCATTGGCAAGGAAGGGCGCAATATCAAGACGATTGAAAAATTGACCGGCTGTGAAATTATTATTGATGATACGCCGGAATCGATTATTGTGTCGGGCTTCTCCCCGATTCGCCGCCAGGTGGCGCGCATTGCCATTGAAAAATTGATTGCTGATGGGCGCATCCAACCGGCCCGCATTGAAGAATTTGTGGAAAAAGCTAAACAGGATTTGGCCCTTGATATTAAAAAAGCGGGTGAAGAAGCGCTGTACAAAATGGGCATCACCGGTATTGACCCTAAACTAGTCAATATTGTGGGTCGCCTCAAGTATCGCACCAGCTATGGCCAGAATATAATGAACCATTCGATGGAAGTGGGCTACCTTGCCGGCCTCATTGCCGCTGAATTGAAACTTGATGAAGCCAAAGCCAAGAAGTGTGGCTTTTTCCATGATATTGGCAAATCAGTGGACCAGGAAACCCAAGGCTCACATCCGCAGATTGGCCATATGATCCTCAAAAAATTCAATATGGATGAGGATATTTGCCAGGCGGCACTGACCCACCATGATGACAAGCCGTATAATATTTATTCAAGTGTGGCCAAAGCCGCTGATGCGATTTCTGGCGCGCGCGTGGGAGCCCGGCGCGATACGTACGAACAGTACATTACCCGCCTCGAAGACCTCGAGAAAACGGCTGGCGCCTTCCCGGGCATTGATAAGGTGTACGCCATTCAGGCTGGCCGCGAAGTACGCGTGTTTGTGCGCCCGAATGAAATTGATGATTATGCAGCCTACCAGCTGGCCAAAGATATTGCCCACAAGATCGAACAAGAACTCAAATACCCGGGTGAAATTCGGGTGTCGCTGATCCGTGAAACACGCGTGGTGGAGTACGCACGCTAAGTGTGGACAAATAACGGCTTACTATAGCGAAAAAAAATCTAGTGTGGTATAGTGGTTGGTGGATGAGTATACATCTTTTTATCAATTGCCATTCCCCATCTGAGCCAGAAGAAACCACACTGATTAAGACATTACACCGTGTATGCGACTGGATTCCCGCCGGAGGCTATCCCCCCGTAGGGAGGGCGGGAATGACAGACAAGAATTAAACTTATCCTATGTCGAACACTATCTTACACCGAAAGGAGGTGACGATATGAACAAAGCAGAATTAGCTCAGGTTCTCGCCGAGAAACTGAACGTTTCCAAACGCGAAGCTGAAGATATGCTCAACACGCTCGTTGATGTTATCACCACGACCTTGAAGGGCGGCGATGAGGTAGTCTTGACCGGCTTTGGCGCCTTCAGCGTCAAAACGCGCGCGGCGCGCACCGGTGTCAACCCGCAAAATCCGACGGAAAAAATCCAGATTCCAGCCGTGAAAGTTCCAAAATTCAAAGCTGGCAAAGCGCTCAAGGACGCTCTCAAATAAGTGTATTATGTTAAAAATCCTCTCTGCTGTTGGTAGGGAGGATTTTTTATTTTATCTTGACAAAACTAATAAATAATATTAGATTGTGCAGATTCTTTGATACCAACTCAACCAACCTCTAATATAGTTGCTTAGTATAAAGTCTGCTCTGTGCGGTGCATAACGTATATACTACAAGATATATATGCTCTGTGCCACATAGAAATAAGAATTACCACTTGGAGTGATTCTTATGGCACAAGAAAAGGAGGGACTAAAAGTATCTAAGGTGCGAAACGCAAAGAGAAAGGAAAAGGTATACTAATGCGCATTTTCATCTTGTCCCTAGTCTTGTTCCTGGGGTGCGAGGCGTACCCCGAGCATTGTTTCAACAAAAAACTCGACGTACACGAGACAGCCGTAGACTGTGGCGATGGGTGCGGCCCGTGTGGGCCGGGGCGAGCCTGTCGGCTAGCCGATGACTGTGCCGCGGGCTTGGAATGCACGGGAGGGGGGCCGGGTGATACGCGGTGCTACCCGGCGCAATGCAAAAGCGACTCGGACTGCGAAAACGGGGCGCCCTGCCAGAGCCTTAGCTCCAACAACTTGCCCGT
>CAZEDL010000007.1:0-79306 GCA_964510885.1 uncultured Gammaproteobacteria bacterium | reverse complement strand
ACTTTTTTAAATGATTTACTATTAACAGAAAAAGGTGTATGACATTTTCGCTGTCTGCGCTGAAACGGACGCTCGGGGGAGATAAAACCAGAGCTGAAGGCCAATTGCCAGCCGTCGTCTACGGTGGTACGGCTGCTCCGGATTCGGTCGCTGTCGATTATCCACAATTTGTAAAATTATACCGCCAAGCTGGTGAAGCTAGTCTTATCGATTTAACTATCGATGGTAAAGATGCTGGCAAGGTGCTGGTACAAGATGTACAGTATGATCCAGTGAGCGATCGCCCGATCCATGCTGATTTCCGCCGCATTGATATGAACAAGCTCATGACCGCTACGGTTGAGCTTAAATTCACCGGTGAGCCGCCAGTTGTTAAGGCGCTCGGTGGTACCCTTGTTACCAATCTTACCAGTGTTCAGGTGCGCTGTTTGCCAAAAGATTTGGTGTCGAGTTTGACGATTGATTTGACCGGCCTTAATACCTATGAAGATGTTATCAAGGTCAAAGACATTACGTTGCCAAGAGGAGTTGAAATCATCAGTGCTAAACAAACTGACTTAGTTGCTAAAGCCGTACCGGCTCTTAGTGAAGAAGAGCTCAAGGCGCTTGATGAAAAAGGTTCTGCGGGCGCTGATCTGTCGAAGATTGAATCAGCTGGTAAGAAGAAAGAAGAAGAGGCTGAAGACGGTGCTGCTCCGGCTGATGATAAAGCCAAAGCTGAAGAGAAAAAATAAGAATTTAAAAACCCTTGTATATAGTACAAGGGTTTTTTATATGCTGGTCGCGCCACGATTCATTACTGTGGTATTATAGTGATGGTAATATATTTACTATGCAACCTGATATCGATGATTATTTAAAACTCTATAAAGCGATGAAGCCGGCGCTGACTGCTGAGGTTGAGAGAACCGCGTTTCGATCGTTTGCTACCTTGCCGTTGTATCTGATTCTGATGATGGCTTTTTTGGCAGCGGGATTTTATTTTCGGGCTAAGTTTGCCCCGGCAGCGTGGTATATTTTTATGGGGCTCGCTAGCTTATTTTTTTTGCTGGGGTGCTTTGTGTTTGTGTCGTATGCGGTGGTTATTGTGCGTCAATGGCGGCACAAGATTAACCGCGATAACTCTGTCTAGGCCTGCTAAATCAGGAAGGGTATTGATGCTCGCCTTTGGCAGTACTGTTTTGATGAAGTAAATGAGCGGTTTGTTTTGAGACGGGTCTATTTCGATAAATAACCACAGTTCGGCTGGCTGGTAATAACGAACCAGTTTTTTTGTTTGCCGAAACAGTGTTTTATAGAGCGCCAGGCCATGGTCTTTGGCAACGAGGGCGAGGCGGGGTTCGCGCCGGATTGAGGGCTCGGAGCGGAGCTGTTTTTCTGTTAGGTATGGGAGATTGGCGGTGATAATAATGGTTGAAGATTTTAATTTTTTGTTTGTGGTACTAAGTACCGGCGAGAGCAGGCTGCCCTGTACAAATGATATTTTCGTAGCGCGCTGCTTGGCGTTAGTTTTGGCTATAGTAAGGGCGGCCGGGGAAATATCAATTGCAATGGTAGGGATATTTTTTTTGTTCACCTCTTTTTTTATAGAAATTGGAATACAGCCGCTGCCGGTGCCGACATCAATCAGGGTCAGGTTTTTGTCGGCCAGGGAATTAATTTTTGTGATAGCGGCCAAGACCAGTATTTCGGTGTCGGGGCGGGGGATAAGCACCTGCTTATTAACATAAAAATTCCGGCCATAAAATTCTTTATGTCCGATAATGGCGGCCAGGGAGTAACCGTTAGTGTAGTCTTTTAGGTAGGATTTGAAGCGCCGAGTTTCGGCCGCCGATAGGCAGTATTCGTCGTGAGCGTAGAGAAACTCTTTGGAGCGTTTAAGCGCCGCTGACAAGAGAACATCAAAATCGAGCTGATGTTTGAAGGTTGAAAACGAGCTGTTCCGCACACCTCGAATGCTCTCGGTTTTTGATTTATGATTCGTCATCGTCGTCGCTAGAAGGGGCGATATCGGTGTCGCTGAATTCAGCTTCACGCACGGCAGCGATGAGCGGTTCGATGGCGCCATCAAGAATAGTGCCGATGTTGTTCCAGTTTTGGTGGATGCGGTGGTCGGTAATGCGATCTTGAGGGAAGTTGTAGGTGCGGATTTTTTCGCTGCGATCGCCAGAACCGATTTGGGAGCGGCGTTTTTCGGTTAGTTCTTTTTCGCGTTTTTCGCGTTCAAGGTCATAGAGACGCGCGCGGAGCACGGCCATAGCTTTTTCTTTATTGGCAGTTTGGGAGCGTTCGTCCTGGCATTGCACCATGGTGCCGGTCGGGATATGCACAATGCGAACAGCCGAGTAGGTGGTGTTGACGCTTTGGCCACCAGCGCCACCAGAACAGAAGGTATCGATGCGCAGATCTTTGGCTTCGATTTTCATTTCGGTTTCTTCGATTTCGGGGAGCACGGCCACGGTAACGGTGGACGTGTGAATGCGACCGGATTTTTCGGTGTCTGGTACGCGCTGTACGCGATGTACGCCCATTTCATATTTTAAGCTGCCGTAGACGCCCCGTCCTTTGATGGCAAAGACGACTTCTTTAAAACCACCAATACCGATGCGATTAGCATCGAGCAGGGTTGCTTTCCAACCTTGGCTTTCGGCATAGCGGTGGTACATGCGGTAGAGGCTGGCCGCAAATAGCGCCGATTCATCACCGCCCACGCCGGCGCGGATTTCGATAATCACATTTTTGGGATCAAGCGGGTCGGTGGGGCGGGTGAGAATAGTCAGTTCGGCTTCGAGAGCGGAAATTTTTTCTTGTAATTCTTGGACTTCAACTAGAGCCAGGCTGCGCATGTCATCATCAGTTTCTTGCTCGGCGAGCAGTCGATTATCGGCCTGGTTTTTTTCGAGTGAGGCCAGCTCTTCGATTTTATCCGCTAGCGGCTTGAGGCGGTGGTACTCTTGGCCAGCCTCCTGCAGTTTTTTGGAATCGGCAATCACGGCCGGGTTTTGCAGGTCGGCTTCGCGTTGTTTGAAGTCGGTCAATAATTGGAGATATTTTGCATTCATATTTTTAACAATCATTTTGTCTTATCTCGGAATGACACCTAAAATGTAACAAAAAACAGACCAAAAGAGTAGTCTGTTTTTTAGATGATGGTACCTATTTTTCGGAAGCGACGTCTGTTTTTGTCTCAGCCTTAGCTTTCTTTTTGGCTACTGAAGCGGCTTTCTTAACCTTCTTACCTTTGCGCATAGCAGCGGCTGCGGAAATTTTTTCGGCTTTTTCTTGGAATTTCTCGACGCGGCGGGCGGTATCTACAAATTTCTGTTTACCGGTGTAGAACGGGTGGCACTGGCTGCATAATTCCACGCGGATTTCTTTGAGGGTGCTGCCGGTGGTAAAGGCATTGCCGCAGGCACAGGTGACAGCGGTATCAGTATAAAATTCAGGATGGATCTTCGGTTTCATAATAAGCGATGATGCCGGTGGCACCAGTAGTAAAATATAGAGGCTTTATTTAGGTACGACGAGTATAGCAGAGCGGGCCGAGGCTGTCAATAACCCTTGCCCAAATGGGGTAGAATGGTATACTATGGTCATTCTTTAACCGCTTAAATATGGAGGAAATGACCTCGGTACCTCGCTCATGGTATTGGCGGTGGTGGGGGATTTTATTGCTAATTTTAGCAGTCTTTGTAGCGACGGCCGTTTTTTTGTTCATCTTGATTACAGCTCGATTTTGGCGTGACATCCGAAGTGGTCAGTCTACCGGCTTGTCACAGGGCCTTTTTGCCGGCTTTAGTACTGGGAATCAAGCCGACAGCCTGCGGACTTCCGTACTATCTGCTACAGAGCGGGCGATTTTGGAGAATACAAGCAGTCCGTATCAGGGCAATGGCGGGGCGCCGCTTACGATTGTCGAGTTTACTGACTTTAAATGCCCCAATTGCAGAGAGGCAGCCCCGATAATTAAACAGATTTTGCAAAAATACCCAACTAAAATTAAATATATTATGCGCCATTTTCCGGTAGAGACTACCCATCCGGGAGCCTCGCAGTTGTCGGAATTGGTTTATTGCGCTGGCGCTCAGGGCAAGTATTGGCCGGTGCAGGATTGGTTGTTTGCAAAGCAGGATATCTTGCCTGATCAGCTTGATGCGGCTACCCAACTCCAGATTGTCGAGGCTAATGATCTTGATGGGGCTGTGTTGTCGGCCTGTCTGGCAGCGCCGGCAGCACGTACGGCAGTGAATCGTGATTATGTGGATGGTTCCCGCTTTGGCGTGCGCGGGACCCCGACCTTTTTTATCAACGGAGAAAAAGTAGAAGGGGTGATCCCATTTGCCGTGTGGGATACATTTTTACAAGGTTTTTAGCTCTACATTTTATGCGGAGATTTATTTTGACAGGTTTTTTGGTGGGTATAGTGCTCGCCACACTGCTGCCAGGGTTGGCATTGGCACAGGAACCGCTTATACCTATACCGGAGTTTAATCCGCTGTGTTGGAAGAAAAATGACTGTGTTGATTCTCGGCGCGCGTTTAATCCGAACGCTTCTGACGAAGATTTAAAAGATGGCTGGGTGCCGGACCTGAAAAATTGTCCGGGTGAAGAGTGGGGTAAATGTCTGCCGGGTGGGCAAACCGTAACCTCTATTTCGTTTGGCGGCCAGCGCAAATTTGCTGATCTTGGTGTGTTTATTCTACAGATGTACCGGTATGCGATTGGCCTTGCGGGGGTGGTGGCGGTAATTGTGCTGATTGTGTCTGGGATCCAATGGGCAGTTTCGGGAGGCAGTTCTGAAGTGATTAGCGGTGCGAAGACGCGGATTGGGGGCGCGCTGATTGGGCTGTTTATTGCCTACATGTCGTATGTGATACTCAATACGATTAATCCCAATTTGGTGAATTTCCGGTTGCCGAGCGTGTGGATGCTGAAGCCACAGGCAATTATGCCGAAATTTTGTTCGCAAATGTCAGATAAGATAAAGAATCTTCAAAGTTTCGCTTTTGCGCGAGGTACCGAAGCGCAGTCGCTGCCGATTGAAAATCCTCCGTCGGATATTAGATACAGTGCAACATTTTTCAATGAGAGGCCGGAAGATAAAAATGAGCGTAACTTTTATTGTGGTAAGCGTTTTTATGTAAAAGATTTAGGCAAGCAAACATGTTGGGGTGATTATTGCGACCGTAAGGGGAATAAAAATTCATCATGTCTTTTTGATGCGCGCAGTAATGAATATAGCTGTCAAGAAGGCAATATTTTTATAACGGTAACTCATAATTCTTTGGCCAAAGAATTATTTCCAGATTTTCTTACGCGTGAATGGAATGATCCGCCTGTCAATAGTATCGGTGATCTCTACGGGATTTGTACGCAAACTACTAGTTTTTCAGTGTCGATGACTAATTCGTCAATTGCTTCGCTTGGGTTGAAGCCTTCAAATGTAGATGAAAAACTACAAAATTTTGTTGTAAGTGTTGATAATGACATACTCGATAAAGCCGTTAAAGATTGTGAGGTTAAGGGTGGTACGTTTCGGGGTTTGGTTGTGTCTTTTTTTATGAATGAGAGCTTCCATATTGGCCGAGGACAACGACATTTTATTGGTAGGTTGGGTGAAGATTTAGGGGACGATTTCTTTTTTGCTCAGCATTGGAAAGATATTCCCAATAGTTATTTTTTGAAAGTGGAAGATGTCCGCGATGGCGTGCTTATGCAAATTGAAGCGGCAAAAATTAGCGACATTAGTCAGTTTTTTGGAAGCAGTACTCAGAAAGATCAGGATGTATATTTTAAAAAGTTTGGCATTTCACACGATTAAATATGTCTGAACAGCTCATTATCAAAGGAGCCCGGGTGCACAACCTCAAAAATATCAGTTTAACTATCCCAAAGAATAAATTAGTGGTGATCACTGGTTTGTCCGGATCAGGTAAATCAAGTTTGGCGTTCGACACGATCTATGCCGAAGGCCAGCGGCGCTATGCTGAATCATTGTCGAGCTATGCGCGGCAATTTATGGAAACGCGGGATAAGCCGGACGTGGATGCGATGGAGGGGTTGTCGCCGACTATTGCGATTGATCAAAAAGTTTTCACCCAGAATCCGCGCTCCACGGTGGGAACGGTGACGGAAATTTATGATTACTTGCGCTTGCTCTTTGCGCGGGTGGGTACGCAGTATTGTCCGGATTGCCATATTTTAGTCGAGACTAAAACGGCCGGAGAGATCACTGAAGCGGTGCGTGCCTTGGCGCGGGGTGGCGAATTGGCCGTGTATTCACCGCTTATCCGCCAGGGAGCAGTCGACGAGCGAGCGCTGATAGAACAAGTAGAAAAATCGGGTTTTGAATGGCTCCGGATTGATGGTGAGCTAGTGAAGATCAATGATCTGCCCGGGTATCATTTTGATAAGCAATCCACCTATACTGTGGATTTATTAATTGGCCGGATTGCTTCGGTAAAAAAGCAGGATCCGAATCGGCTGATTGAATCAGCGATTGATCTCAGTGATGGGCTCGTGGTGGTGTCGCGCGATGGCGAAGACACTTTGTTTTCTACGGTTGGATTATGTAGTCGCTGCGGGCGCAGCCTGCCAGTATTAGATTTGCGTAGTTTTAGCTTTAATAGCCCCTATGGGGCTTGCCAGCGCTGCACAGGGCTCGGGATTACTATGGAAGTGGATGCCGCCCTCGTGATACCCAATATGCGCCTCACGCTGGCGGAAGGTGCCATTCAGCCGTGGACGCGCATCACTGGCAATCATCAGCAGTATCAAAAAATATTGGCGGCCGTGGCCGAACGCCATCAGTTTTCATTGCAGACCCCGGTGATGGATCTGTCGCCGAAAATTTTAAATGTTATTTTGTATGGATCAGGCGAAGAATCGTATGAGGTGGATGGGCGCAAGGTGGTGTTCTCGGGCGTGATTCCTGACCTGATGGCGAAACATCTGGAGACTAGTTCTGAATATGTGCGCAAAGAGATTGAGCAGTATATGCGCGAGAAGGTGTGCTCGGTATGCCAAGGCAAACGCCTGCGCGCTGAATCGCTCGCCGTTCGGATTGGTGATTTAACCATTTCGGATATTGCGGCCATGAGCATCACCGAGATTATTGCCACGATTAAAGCAAAGATGAAAGATTGTAAGTCGCCGATTGCTATTTCGATTGTGAAAGAAATGACGCCGCGGCTGACGAATTTAGAGCGGGTCGGCCTTGGGTATTTGAATCTTGATCGGGCGATGAACACTTTGTCGGGTGGTGAAATTACGCGTGTCCGCTTGGCTACCCAATTGTCATCTGGTCTGACCGGCGTGATTTATATTCTTGATGAACCGTCGGTTGGCCTGCACCCGCGAGATAATGAAAAGCTGGTGGCTACGCTTCGGTATCTGATGGAGCTTGGGAATTCGGTGATTGTGGTGGAGCATGATGCAGCTATGATGTACGAAGCGGATTATATCATCGATATCGGGCCGGGTGCCGGCGTGTATGGCGGGCAGGTGGTGGCGCAAGGTACGATTGCTGAATTTAAGAAATCTAAACAATCTCTAACGGCTGAATATCTGTGGGGTAAGGCTACGATTACTCGCAAGAAGAAGTCGGTCAAAAAGGGCGCGGCTCAGCCATGTCTGACAATTGTTGGTGCGAGTGCGCATAACCTAAAAAATATCGATGTCGATATTCCCCTTAACAAACTGGTATCGATTACTGGTGTGTCCGGATCAGGTAAATCAACATTGATTATTGATATTTTAAGTAAGGCGTTGGCTAAATATTTTTATCGCGCCAAAGAAGAGCCGGGCGCCCACAAAGCGATCAAAGGATTGTCCCAAATTGATAAAGTAATTAGCATCGATCAGAGCCCAATCGGGCGCACGCCGCGCAGTAATCCGGCGACCTATACCGGTATCTTTAATTTGATCCGTGACTTGTTTGCTTCGCTGCCCGAAGCGCGGATGCGCGGCTATGATGCTGGCAAATTCAGCTTTAATGTCAAAGGTGGTGGGCGCTGTGAAGCCTGTTCGGGGGATGGGTATATCCGCATCCCGATGCAATTTTTGGCTGATGTGTATGTGGAGTGCGCCGAATGCCAGGGTAAACGCTATAATCGTGAGGCGCTCGAAATTCATTATCGCAATAAAAATATTAGTGACGTGTTGAAAATGACGGTGGAAGAAGCGTATGCTTTCTTCCGCGACCTGTCGCCAATCGCGGAAAAATTGAATGTCTTGCGTGATGTTGGCCTTGGGTATATTGAACTCGGGCAGCCGGCTACGACTTTGTCTGGCGGTGAGGCGCAGCGTATTAAATTGTCACTGGAATTATCGCGCCATGCGACCAGTAAGACGCTGTATATTTTGGACGAACCGACCACTGGGCTTCATTTCGAAGATATTAAGCGGTTGCTCCAGGTGCTTGGACAGTTGGTTGATAAGGGGAACAGTGTTGTCATTATTGAACATAATGTGGATGTGATTCGTTCCAGTGATTGGGTGATTGATCTTGGTCCGGAGGGTGGGAATGGGGGAGGGGAGATTGTGGCGGTGGGAACACCGGAAGAGGTTAAGAAGGTTAAGACGAGTTGGACAGGACGGTTTTTGTAATTTACAATGTAAATATCTTTATTTTTAATAACAAATCTATGGAAAAAAAAGCCGCCGGATTCTCTTCAGAAGAAATGGCCTGGTTTAATAAAGGTGATAAAAAGCAGTCTGGTGGAGTAAAAGAAGTTGCCGGAACTGTAGAGTTAAGGATAGACGATGTGCCAGAGATGGCAGAAAAACCTACTGAAATTAGAAAATTTTCTGATTTAGATGCTTTTATTGGCGACAGAGTTTCTCTCAATCTTATCCAGTTAGGACCTGATAATGCCTATCACTCCAGAAATGAATCACGGGTAAGTGGGGTTTTAGAAAAAGTTGGTGAGACATTTCATATCGATGTTGAAGGGCGGCAAGAAATCATTAATTCGTATAATTTTGAGGCACGCCAGCCTTCGTTAGTAACAGAATAATAGTGTCTAAAAAAAGTACCTAATAAAAAATCTCTCGTTTTTTCGAGAGATTTTTAATAAGTATAGATTATTTTTTGGCTTTATCGTCTTTGATTTCGTTCATCTTGCGTTTGAAATCTTTGTCGCGGAGGTAGTTGAGTTTGGCGCGGCGGACAGCAAATTGTTTGACGATTTCCATTTTGGCAACCATTGGTGAAAGGATCGGGAAGATTTTTTCGACGCCGATGCCTTCGGATACTTTGCGCACCGTGACGGTGGCGCCGGCTTCTTTGCCGTGGCGGACGGCGATAATGGTGCCTTCGTAGATCTGAATACGTTCTTTCTCTTCGCCTTTGGCGTTGGTTTCTTTAATTTTTTGGTGCACTTTCACCACCATGCCTGGTTTGTAGGTTGGCATTGCAGTGCTATTAGCGGTCATTTCGCTCATATGAGTTAAATAGAGGTTAGGGCTAAGTGGTTAAACGGCTGTAGACAGTGGCTAATCGTGTCTATATTCGGGTAACCAGTTAGCGTTAAAGTCGGCTTATTCTAGCCAGTTTAAGCGGTTTTGTCAATACCTATGCGATTAGCCAGATGTTCCTTGATAATTTCGCTAACTTTAGCCACGGTTTCGGCTAGCGCGCCTTCGCGGTTAGCTACGCAATAATCATAGTCCGAAGAAGCGGCAATTTCTTGCTTGGCGATAGCGAGGCGTTCGGCCAGTGATTCGGGGCTAACGCCGCCGCGAGCAGCGATGCGTTTGCCGAGGGTCTCGAGGCTTTCTGGCAGAAGGAAGATGGACAGGTTTTCGACTCCGGCCTGATCAAGGTGGTGTTTGCCGTTGACTTCGATCTGGGTGAGAATCAAATCGAATTTGGTTTGTAGGTCAGCCAGGTGTTTGGCTTCGGTGCCGTAGTAATTGCCAGCATAAAAATTCCATTCTAGAAATTTTTGTTGTTCGATGCGACGTTGAAATTCTTCTGGGCTGATAAAGTAATAATCAACGCCTTCGCGGTTGCCTGGGCGAGGGGGGCGTGAAGTGGTGGTGATAAAGCGGGTGGAGCTCGGGAAGATTTTTAATAGCGCGTTGATAACCGAATCTTTGCCGCCGCCTGATGGGGAAGAGATAATGACGAGTAGGCCGCGGTGCTGAGCTGAAGAATCCATAACAATCGGGTTAGCTTAGGGTAGTTAAAAATGCGCTTAGTTCAGGGGGGAGAGCGGAGTTGAATTCTTGGGTCTCTCCATTCAAATCCACGAACGATAGGCGGTTGCAGTGCAAGAATAAGCGGCCTAATTTGGCATCCCAGATGGATTTACGTTTTTTTTGTTTGTATAAGGGGTCGCCTACGACCGGGTGATTATAGGCGAGCAGGTGAACCCGGATCTGATGCATGCGGCCGGTGTGAATGGTGACTTTTAAAAGGGTAAAATTAACAAACCGTTTGTCGACCAAAAATTCGGTAAGAGCTTCTTTGCCGAGGGTGCTGGCCTCGCCTCGCACTAGTGTCGGCTGGGCGGCCATCCGTTCATTAGTATCACCTCGTGAAATACGGAATTTAATCTCATCCCAATCCTTGGCGACTTTGCCGTGGGCTAGTACGGTATATTCTTTACCAATGGAGCGGTTTTTAAATTGATTTTTTAGGTGTTCAAACATGGCTGGTGTCCGGGCTACCACCAATAATCCCGAGGCTTCCTTATCAAGGCGGTGAACAATGCCGGGGCGCACCGGATCATCGCCGACATTTTTTAATTCCGGATATTTTTTGACGAGGAAACTGGCAACGCTGTTTGGCTCATTGGCCAGGGTAGGGTGGGTCAGGAGTCCGGTTGGTTTATCAATTACGATATAGTCGTCGGTCGCCGCAATAATTTTTAAATTTGGTGCGGCGGCGATCGTTTTTTTAGTCTTAAGTCTGTCAGGGGTGGTAGTCTTATTTGGCGCTGGCGTAATTGTCACCGTTGCTCCCGGTGGCAGAGGTTGCCCGGTCTTACCGGCAGGTTTATTGTTCACCAAAACTTGGCCTGATTTAATGAGTTTTTGGATTTGGGAGCGGCTCAAGTCTGCTTCGGCCGATAAAAAAATATCAAGCCGGGGGCGGATATCGGTTTCGGAAACAGTAAAATTTTGAGCTCGGGTAGTCATGGAACTTATTTTATAATTGGTATAATTGGCTTGCTGCCGCTGCCCGCGCGCATGGTGGCACTGATGCCCGGCTTTTTCCCCATCTGCGTTATGCTGACCGCGCTGCCATGACCGGCCGCTTGCCCTGCACCATATAGACTGGTTTTATCGCCGCTTTGATAGACATGGGCAATTTTTGGATGTGCGGCAATATTGTTGACGGCTCGATTTTGGCTGATGCTGCTGATTGGTTTATTGCCTCCAAGCCCTCCAGGGCGATTGAGGCCGAGGTTGCCGCCTGGAAGTCTAAGCCCACCGCCAAGAGAAGGTATCCCCATAATAGTAGAAGCTAGTATATATAGTTTGGTTGGTGGGCCTGGATGGAATTGAACCATCGACATCCACCTTATAAGGGTGGCGCTCTAACCCCTGAGCTACAGGCCCTAAAGACAATACGCAAGCCCCCTGGATGGTCGGGAGAAGTGTACCATGCTAAGGGTTTTTTTCAAGAGGGGAGGTTGGTTTTAGGTTTGCCAGAGGGTAGCAAAACTGCTACCATATTTATGCCTGTATCTACTATGAATTGGAATCAAAAAATATTTTTTTGGGTAAATAAATGGGTCGGCAAAAGCCCGATTCTTGATACTGTCGGCCGATTTAGCGCAGAATATGCCATTTTAGTAATGGTGGCAGTGTATGGGTTAGGGATGTATGCATACATAGTGGAAGATGCGATGCGTTTGTTTTTGGCAGCGGCAATCTCTGTAGTTGCCTGGGTAGCAGCCTGGGTACTTAATGTATTCATAGGTCTTATGGTGCGTGAACCGAGGCCGCATGTATCAAATCCACGTAGCCGACTCCTGTTCACACCGTTAATGAGTTGGAAGTCATTTCCGTCGGATCACGCTATGACGGCCTGGCTGCTGGTGTTTCTTGGTCACGCTTTTTATATGCCTTTTTGGCCTGCGCTATTAATTTTGGCGGTGGTTGTTTCCTTTGGACGGGTGTTTGCCGGGGTACACTACCCACTTGATATTGTCGGCGGCTGCGCGGTGGCAGCGCTCGTTACTCAAGTCGGTAAATTTTTTGTGCTATGAATGCAGTGATTTTATGCGGCGGCTTGTCAACTCGGCTCGGTGAGATTACCAAAGATATTCCGAAAGTTTTGCTACCGATAAAAGGGAAAACAGTGTTTGAGTGGCAACTAGAGAAGATTAAAGAGCTTGGCGTTGGCGAAGTGGTGTTGGCCGCTGGCCATTTGTCTAATGTCTTGAAAAAAGAATTAGGTGATACGGTAAACGGAGTTAGAATTATTTACGCCGTGGAGCCCGAACGGCTCGGCACTGGTGGAGCGATTAAGTACGCGTATACTTTTTTGCCTCGGCCGGATGAGCCAACGCTAATATTTAACGGCGATATTTTAACCACCATTGATATCAAAGATATGTGTGGGCGATTGCGTCCTCATTGTGATGGTATTATTTTAGGCTCTAAGGTTGACGATGCTGCTTCATATGGAACCTTGGTGTATGATGAGGCATACCATTTGCTGGAATTTAAAGAAAAAGAAGGGCAGCACGAAATGGGTATTATAAACGGTGGATTGTATTTATTTAACGCTTCCATAAGTGAGCAGTTTCCCGAACCAGCCGCTTTTAGTATCGAGTATGAGATGTTCCCGCACTTAAAGAATTTGGATGTGTATGTGTCTGATCGCCCGTGGATCGACATTGGGCTTCCGGAGCGGCTGGAGTGGGCCAGAGCCCATTGGAATGGGGTTTAACTGGTTTACGAATTATTAGCATTTTAAAAATACTATGACTTTTAATCGTAAATTTTCTCTGGTCGCCGTATTTTTTTTGGTTATAGTTAGTGTTGTGGTTTGGCGCCGTATTCACCGAATTGCTCCGCCACCTGCCGTGATTCCGCCCCGTGAAGAAGTTACCCTGACAATTATTCCGGGCTGGACTTTGCGCCAAGTGGCAGATTATTTAGTTGTGAAAGGATTTGCCAGCACTACCGATGAAGTGTTTGCTATCACTGGCAAGCCAGCTGTAGTGCGCGCCTTGCGCGCCGGGCCACCGTTTCCTGACGCCATTCAGGGGCTCGAGTTAATAAGCCGTAAACCCGGCACGATTTCTTATGAAGGGTATCTGGCTCCAGAGACATACCGGGTATTTCGTGATGCCACCCTGGTGGATGTCATCAAAAAATTATTAGCCGAGCGGGAGACGGAAATGACCAGTGTGTTTCCGGACGATGGCAGCGGTGCCACGGCACCGCTTGGAGAAGTAATGTCCGATGTGACTGTGCCTGATGTGATGACTATGGCCAGTATCATCGAAAAAGAAACTAGGCATCCGGAAGACCGGGCCATTGTATCCGATATTTTGTGGCGCCGGTATAAAAAAGGCTGGGCGCTGCAGGTGGATTCAAGTGTCCATTATGCCGTTGATCGGACTGGCGATGTATTTACCACCGATCAGGAACGAGCGATCGATTCGCCCTGGAATACGTATAAGTATCCGGGCTTGCCACCGGGGCCGATTTGTAATCCGAGCATTGAAGCGATCAAAGCGGCGCTCCACCCGGAAACCAACAATTATTGGTATTTTTTAACTGGCACCGATGGCAAGATGTACTATGGCAAGACGCTTGATGAGCATAATCTGAATCGGGCGAAGTATTTGAGGTAAATGCTGGGAAGGCTTGGGATGCTCGGGAGGCTTGCAAATTTTATATGCAGGATTACCATAATTTGCTAGTTTGGAAAAAAGGTTTTGAGTTTGTTAAATTAAGTTATCGATTGACGAATCATTTTCCGAGAGAGGAAATGTTCGGCCTAACGAGTCAATTTCGACGTGCAGCTGTTTCCGTGTTAGCTAATATTGCTGAAGGCAGAGGTAAACCAACTGATAAGGATTTTCTTAAGTTTCTTTATATTTCAAAAGGCTCTCTCAATGAATGTCAGTGTTATCTTGAATTGGCTCAGTCGTTAGAATATATTAATTTGGAACAGTTTATTTTTATGCTTAAGAGGGTTAATGAAGTTGCTTATTTGTTAAATGGTCTGATTAAGAATTTAAATTATTCCAAGCTTGCCTAGCTTCCTAAGCCTCCCTAGCCTTTATGAAAACATCTGATTTTGATTATTTTTTACCGTCCATCCGAATTGCACAGGTGCCACTCGAGCCGCGTGATAGTTCGAGGCTAATGGTGGTGGATCGGGTGCATAAGGCTCTTAATCATCGGCATTTTTACGATATTGTTGATTATCTTCAGGCTGGAGATTTGGTGGTCTGGAATAATTCAAAGGTATTTAAAGCCCGGCTGCAGGGCGTAGTGACCCTTGATGAAGTAAGTGATGGATTGCCCAAAACCACGGGCCGATCAGATTCACCCTTTAGCGATGTGATTTTAAATGCTCCGCGAGTCGAAGTTTTTTTGGTTCGGCCGATGGAGAATTTTGGGGTGTGGAAAGTACTGGCGAAGCCTGGGCGTAAACTTCGCCTGGGTATGAAAGTAGTGTTTGCCGAAGATTTTGTAGCCGAGGTAATTGCCAAGGATAAAGATGGGACGATTCTGGTGCAATTTAACGAAGATGATGCGACGGTGCGTACTAAAGCAAATAAGTATGGCGAAGTGCCGGTGCCGCCCTATGTTCAAAAGGAGCACGGAGCAATGAATAAAGAAGAAGTAAGTGAGCGGTACCAAACGGTGTATGCGAAGCATGAAGGGTCGGTGGCGGCGCCGACCGCCGGGTTTCATTTTACACCGGAGCTCATCGAGCGGTTAAAAGATAAAGGCGTGCAGTTTGCTGAGGTGACACTTCATGTTGGCCTCGGAACATTTTTACCGGTGAAAAGTGATGATGTGTCTGAACATAAGATGCACAGTGAATGGGTGGAGCTAACTGCTAAGAATGCTGAACTTATAAATGCAGCCAAACGTGAGGGTAGGCGAGTGGTAGCGGTTGGCACTACTACCGTGCGCACGCTTGAGGGGGTTGCTGCTAGCTGCCCGATTGAAAATGGCGAAGTGGTGCGACCGTATACGGGCGAAATAAATATTTTTATTACGCCAGGGTTTGAGTTTAACGTCATTGATGCGCTCGTTACTAATTTTCATTTGCCGAAATCAACCTTGATTATGCTGGTCAGTGCGTTTATCGGTGATCGGGAGTTTACGCTTGAATGCTATAAGAAAGCGGTGGAAGATCAGTATCGATTTTATAGTTTTGGCGATGCCATGCTGATTTTTTAATTTTAGCTGGTTTTGGTATGCCACTTGTAGTATTGGTTGGTGATAGCTGTAGCGGTAAAACCACTGTATTAGGCAGGTTGTCAAAATTAGGGTATGCAGTAGTGTTCGAAGAAGGGTGGAAACAAATTCCTCGCGATATAGAAGTTGATAAGGTGCGCGCTAATGAATGGTTTTGTGAGTATTTCGCACAGCGTGATTTTAATCGGAGTCGAACTGATGTGGTGCTGGAGCGTTGTTTGCAATTTCAGTTTCCCTTTACTGCGGCACAGTATTTATCGGGTAAAATTAGTGCTAGTGAACGCGACCGTATTTTGGACATTATAGATAGACTGGCACGCAAAGTGCCGCTGCCAGATGATGTGCAGATCATTCATTTGGTGTGTGATTCAGGGTTAATTTTAAAAAGATTGCGTGAGCGCCTTGGCGCGATGGCCGATCAATGCACTTATTGGGACACTTTGCGTCAAGAAACAGAAAATTATTTTCAAAATTTTTCTGGGTATAGTCGTATTGACACGAGCTGTCTTGCTCCAGATGAGGTGCTTGATTTAGTCCTATCGAGGATCACACAAAGAGAAAATAAAAATCCGGCCAGTATATAGGCCGGATTTAATTACTTTTTGTTTTTAGCCTTCGATGGTTACTCCCATTTGTTTGGCAGTGCCTTCGACCATGCGCATGGCGGATTCGACGGTGCTGCAGTTAAGATCTGGGAGTTTCTTTTCAGCGATTTGTTTTACCTGGGCTTTGGTGATTTTACCGACTTTTTCCTGAAGTGGTTTGCCAGAGCCCTTTTTGATACCAGCGGCCTTTTTGATCAGTTCTGGTACTGGCGGGGTCTTCATGATGAAGCTGAAGCTGCGATCAGAGTAGACCGAGATGATGACTGGCACGACCTCACCTTTTTTATCTTGGGTTTTGTCGTTGAATTCTTTACAGAAACCGGCGATGTTCACGCCGTGCTGACCAAGCGCCGGACCAACTGGAGGCGCTGGATTGGCGGCGCCACCAACGATTTGGAGTTTGATGAGCGCTAATACTTTTTTAGCCATAGTAATTGTAGGAGTTAGGTGTTAGATGGTAGCTGGGAGGAGTACATTGAGAAGCCTCTAGTTAGAGCAAGTACTGCTTCAGCTTGGAGGCTTGGGAAGCCGGGGATGCTTGGGTTGTTTTTCCAAGCATCCCCGGCCTTCCGAGCCTTCCCCGCCGTTTATTTAAGCTTTTTTAACTTGAAGAGCATCGAGCTCCACCGGGGTTTCGCGGCCAAACATGGATACCATGACTTTGATGCGGCCACGTTCCTGATCCACTGCGCTGACTTTGCCTTCGAAGTTTTTGAACGGGCCGTCCACAATGCGGACCACGTCGCCGGTTTCAACATCAATCTTGTGTTGGGCTTCGGTAGTGTTTACGCGTTTCAACAGGCTGTCGATTTCTTTTTGGTCGATTGGTGTCGGAGTAGTGCCGGAGCCGATAAAGCCAGTTACATTCGGGGTGTTACGAACTACATACCAGGAATCATCGGTAACCACCATTTCGACGAGAACATAGCCCGGAAAGATTTTTTCTTCGATGCTGACGCGCTTACCACTTTTGATTTTGATTTTCTTTTCTTTTGGCACTAAAACGTTGAAGATTTTGTCTTGCATGTCGAACGATTCCACGCGTTGCAAGAGGTTGCTCTTCACGTTTTCTTCGTACCCACTATAGGTGTGGAGCACGTACCAGCGCCGACCGAGGTTGAGTGTTTGTTTGGCCATAGTTTTGTAAGGCTTGGGAGGCTTCGGAAGCCGGGGAGGCTAGGGGTCATATTCCAAAGCTTCCTGGCCTTCCGAGTCTTCTAGGCTTTTTACTAAATTTAACGATTAATCAAGGTAGTAATTCCTAAGTTAAACGCGTAATCGAGGGCGGCAAAAAAAGCGGCTAATCCAACGCTTAAAACGATTACGAGCAAGCTGTAATTGATGGTTTGCTGGCGGGTCGGCCAGGTGACTTTTTTCATTTCGGCGTAGGAGCCAACTAGGTAATTTTTGATAGATGCTACAAAAGACATATTATTTTAGGTTTTTTAAAACAGCCCGTGGGCTGTAGTAATGGGGTTATCTTATAATAGATGGCGTAAAAAGTCAAGGGCTAGGCTTGATTAAGATAGTTAGCAACCTCTGTTGTCCTGCCTGGTCCATCTTTTTTTCCGAAAACAAGCAGCTCGGCTTCAGCGCAGAGAGTTAGGCAGCGATCAATATCAAGCTTGGGTTGCCTTAGTAACGCGTTAATTTCGTCGATTATGTCATCGAGGCGAGCGATAGCAGCGGCATTTTTTTCGGTGATCGAAAATTCGGGATACACTTCGTTTGAAAAACGATCTGAATATTTTTTAAGGGGACTAGTCTTGGCCAGCTCGGCAATCCAATCTAGTGCTTCAGTGCGATCAAGTGATAAAAAAGCCTGCAAAATTTGTCCGAACTCGTTAAAGTAGTCGCCACTAAGACCTGTTTCGGCGACGATTTGAGTGAGGGCTTGTTTTTTTTGTAGTTCATATTGGGTTGGATTTTCACTCATAGCTTAAATATCTAAATTCTGCACCTGCTTAGCATGCGTCTGGATGAATTTTTTGCGGGGCTCGACTTCGTCGCCCATCAAGATTTCGAAGGTTTCGTTGGCAACCGCGGCGTCTTCGACCGTGACTAGTTTCATCAGGCGGCGGGTGGGATCCATGGTGGTTTCCCAGAGCTGTTCGGGGTTCATTTCTCCTAAACCTTTATAGCGCTGAATATTTACTTTGACCCCACCAATGACGAGTGATTCGGTGTCGTCGCCAGCTTCGGTAGCAATGTCTTCACCGGCCTCCGCGGCAGCGGCTTTAGATTTTTCAACTTTGGCAGCGGTTTTTTCAGCTTTGGTTTTTTCGATGTCAGACAGGACTTCGGCTTTTTCTTGGTCGTTGTAGGCGTACTTCATTTCTTTGCCATACTTGAGGCTGTAGAGTGGGGGCTGCGCAATATAGACATGGCTTTGGTTGATGAGGTCGGGGAAGTAGCGGTAGAAGAAAGTGAGGAGCAGGGTGCGGATATGGGCGCCGTCAACGTCGGCATCGGTCATGATGACGATGCGGTGATAGCGGAGTTTGGTGATATCAAATTGTTCACCGATGTTGGTGCCGAGGGCGATGATGAGCGATTTGAGTTCGTTGTTGCCAAGAATTTTATCAAGGCGCGCGCGCTCGACGTTCAATACTTTACCGCGTAGCGGGAGAATGGCCTGGGTGTGGCGATCGCGGCCTTGTTTGGCAGAGCCACCGGCCGAGTCTCCTTCGACAATGAATAATTCTGAATCTTCGGCATTTTTGCTGGAGCAATCGGCGAGTTTTCCAGGGAGGGTGAAGCCTTCGAGGGCGCCTTTACGCAAAATAGTATCGCGGGCAATTTTGGCAGCGGCGCGAGCGCGGGCAGCGAGCAAACATTTGCCGATGATGGCTTCGGCGTCTTTGGGGTGTTCTTCGAGGTAGACCAAGAGGGCATCGCCGAGCACGGTTTCCACGGCAGTTTTGGCTTCGGTGTTGCCGAGCTTGCCTTTGGTCTGACCTTCGAATTGCGGCTCGCGGATTTTGATTGAGACAACTGCGGTCAATCCTTCGCGCGCATCTTCACCGCTCAGGTTGGCATCTTTTTCTTTGAGGAAACCTTTATTGCGACCATAGGTGTTGAGACTGCGGGTGAGGGCGGTGCGGAAGCCGGCTACGTGGGTGCCGCCATCTGGGTTGTAGATATTATTGGTGAAGGCGTAGAGCAGTTCGGAAAAATCGTTGTTGTATTGGAGTGCCACTTCGACATGCACGCCTTCGGCTTCTTTTTCGATATAAAAAACATTGTCGTGTTTGGCTTCTTTGTTGTGATTCAGGTATTTGACGTATGAACCGACGCCGCCTTCGAAATAGAATTGGTAGGTTGGGTTGGGGAAATCAAGGGCGGTCGAATCTGCTTTTTTTTCTTCGGCGCTGCGCTGATCGCTGATGATCATGTGGATGCCTTTGGTGAGGTAGCAGTGCTGGCGCAGGTGATCGATAATGGTTTTCCATTCAAAGTTTACGGTTTCAAAAATGGTATCGTCGGGGCGGAAGGTGGTGGTGGTGCCTGTGTCTTTGCATTTGCCGATGCTCCGTACTTTTTTCACTGGGACGCCGATTTTATATTCTTGTTCCCAAATTTCGCCGTCGCGATGCACCACGGCTTTCATATGTTTAGACAGGGCGTTTACCACCGAGGCGCCGACGCCATGCAGACCACCCGAGATTTTATAGCCGCCGTCGCCAAATTTGCCACCGGCGTGGAGTACGGTCATGACAATTTCGAGGGCGCTGATTTTTTTCTGCGGATGGATATCCACCGGGATGCCGCGGCCATTGTCGCGCACTTCCACGGTGTGGTCGGGGAGAAGGGTGATGTAAATTTTGCTGGCGTAGCCGGCCATGGCTTCGTCGATAGAGTTATCGACGACTTCCCAAATCAGGTGGTGCAAGCCAACACTGCCGGTGGAGCCGATATACATGCCGGGTCGGCGGCGGACGGCCTCAAGGCCTTCGAGAACGGTAATGTTTTTGGCGCTATAGGTGGAATCTGCGGAGGAGTTTTTTTCGGTCATATGGTAAAAATGGGTGGCTTCTGCAATTAAAGAAACGCCTGGTCAGGCGTGGTTAGTTTACTCTAAAAGAGTTAGCTGGGCAAGCATCGGCCTCTATAATAAAGAGAAGGGGGCCCGGCAACCAGCTGGCTGCCGGGCCCGATGCAGTCCTACTTCTGTGTCTCGCACACCGGTTTACTTTCGGGTGCCGGCAGCGGCTCGTTAGGAGGAGTAGGGATTTTTTTGCAGCTACAGCTGCAGCCCTTCTGCACACAGTATTCTCCTGTGTCACAGCCGGGTTTGCAGATGCACATGCAGGCTTGTGCGTTCTGCCCGCCGGCGCTTGGGATGTCGTTATTCGAACCTCCCATGCACAGACAGATCATTATAAACGAACTGACAATTTTACGTAACATTATCAAACTCCTGGAGTTGCCAGAAAAATTTCTGGTAAATATATTCTATACAAAAATAAGTTTTTGTATAGGACTGCGGTTTATTGATTAATAAAATCGATCCCCTATGTGAGGGATCGATTTTATTTTTTATCTGCTCTCGAAATTGGTCTCCTTGCACTGTCTCAATAGTATTGGGGCAGTGGGGGAAGCGAGAGCAGGGTCTCGTGAGGAATTGAGGGTTGGCCTCAGTAGGGGAAGGTGGTGGGGTGGCCGCAGTGGGCGACTGGCAGCTCGTGGTAACTCGTCTCAGCCGTGGCGGCTTCGTCGTGGACCCACTGGGCATTCACGCAGGCATCGTGCGTCCCACCGACCATGGTAATTTTGTCCCGGTCGAAGCCCTGAGCCAACAGTCTGGCCAAGGCATTCGGGTAGAGCCCGAGCACCAGCTGGAGAAATGCAACAGACGAGTCGTGGACTATTTCTCCGGTTTCATGCCGGTGCCCATACAGGCGCGTTGCTACCGAAGGCGGCACCAGGGCACCGTGTTTTGGGAACAAGAGCCCTAGGAGGGCGGCTAGATGTCCGCGCCAGCCGACCAGGATGAACAGGAACCAGAAGGTCAGGAACCGTCGGCGATTACAGAAGCCGGTGGGTGCTACTAGGGTGAGCTGGGTGATCTGTTTGCGCTTGTCTGCAGGCAGGAGGGTGATCGCCCACACGGCTATTAGGCAGCCGAGCGAGTGGGCTACAACTTCCACACCCTGATCGTCTGCTAGGTTATTCAATATTCCGTGGAGGAGTCGAGCGCTCACCTCGGCTTTATTGCCAAGGGTTTGCCAGCCCAACCAACTTTTTGATCGGTAATGGATTGCCCGATCTTGAAGTTGAAAGTGAGCAGTGTCGTCGTGGGCATAGCCCGGAAAAAAAATTTTAACCATCTTCATCTTATTTTTTTCCTCTGTGTCCAGATTCTGGACAGCGCACCTTATCATATCCATTGAATAAGTCAATCCTCTACTTGACTTATTTTGGCTAATCTTATATACTCCGGGGGTTATAACTGCCCTTTAGGCAGTATTATTTATCACTCATCAGCCCGTTTGTATCCTCCCTGCGACCACTCGCGGGGTTAGGCTGAGAGGAAGTAATAAGGACACAACCTATGTCACAACAGTTACCGTCTCTACTTGAGATGCTTAAGGCCGGCGTGCATTTCGGCCACCAGGGATCCAAATGGCATCCTAAAATGCAGCCATATATTTTTGGAACCAAAAATGGTATCCACGTCATTGATTTAGACAAAACGACCGAAGAATTAGAAAAAACCTTGGCCGCTGTGAAAACCATGGCTAGTCAGGGCAAAGTGATTTTATTTGTTGGCACCAAGCGCCAGGCCCGCAGTATTATTAAAGCCGCGGCTGAACGCGCCGGTATGCCGTTTTTGGTAGAACGCTGGATTGGTGGTCTCCTGACCAACTTTGAAGAATGCCAGCGCCGGTTGAAGAAATATAAGATGCTGCGTGATCAGGTAGCCACGGGTGAAATTGAAAAATATACCAAAAAAGAACAATCAACGTTCAAAAAACAATTGACCAAGATGGATAAGTACCTGAGCGGTCTTATCGGTATCAATGGCATTCCAGATGCGTTGTTTATTGCCGACCTGCGTGTTGAAAAAACGGCAGTGACCGAAGCTCGCCGCGTGGGTGTGCCAGTTGTCGCTGTCTGTGATACTAATGTGGACCCGACTAAAGCCACCTATATCATTCCAGCTAATGATGATGCGGTAAATTCGATTCAAATGATGGCCAATCTCATGGCTGATGCGGTGATTGAAGGTAAAGAGATTGCGGCCAAGATTAAAGCTGAAGCTCCAGTTCAGCAAATGAAAGAGATGCCGGCTAAAGCGGCTATGCCACTGATGAGTGATGCTCCAGTCAAAGAAAAATCGGCAGAAAAATCTGCGCCGAAAAAAGAAAAACGCGCGTTGAAAGTTTCGGAAAGCGTCTAGTTGCTTCCCCAATTAATCCAATTGTCATTCCCGCGAAAGCGGGAATCTAGAATGGTTTCTCCAGTTGTCTGTGACTGTCATCCCCGCCTACGCGGGGATGACAGTCTATTGACCCGCCTGATACTACGACAATTGAGATTTTTACTCAGGTATTTTATAATCAGGGTATCTGATTATATTTTTACCTAATTTACTCAACTTCTAATTACAACTATATGGCAACAGCAGCCGACATTGCTAAGCTGCGCGCCGCGACTGGCGCCGGCATGATGGATTGCAAAAACGCGCTTGAAGAAGCTGGTGGCGACGTAGACAAAGCCAGTGAAATTTTGCGCAAAAAAGGGATTGTAAAAGCTGCCAAAAAGGCAGATCGCGTCGCCAGCGAAGGCATGGTGGCGAGTTATATTCACGGCGGCGGGCGCATTGGTGTCTTGGTCGAAGTGAATTCCGAAACTGATTTTGTGGCCCGCACGGATGCATTCAAAGATTTAGTCAAAGAAATTTGTTTGCATATCTCGGCCGCTAATCCGAAATATTTGGATCGCGAATCAGTGCCAGCCGAACTCGTTGAAAAAGAAAAAGAGATATATGCTGATCAGCTGAAGTCCCAGGGCAAACCAGCCAATATTATTGAAAATATTCTGAAAGGTAAAATCGACAAATTTTACGAAGAAATTTGTTTGCTCGAGCAGCTGTATATCAAAGATGATAGTAAAAAAATTCAGCAGCTCTTGGTAGAAAAGACAGCCGAGATTGGTGAGAAGATTAGTATTCGCCGGTTTGTACGCTATGAACTGGGTGAGGGGATTGAAAAGAAATCAGTGAATTTTGCGGATGAGGTGAACGCGCAGTTGTAAAAAATGCAATAAAAAAATTCCGGTTAAGCCGGAATTTTTTTATTCTCTCAAATCGTAAGTCGTTGTTTATGATTTTAGAGAAAGGCGGGCTGGCCAGCGAACGGCGCTGGTCAGCCCTTGCTCATCGCGGCGCTTTGGACCGCGACTACTTGATCGTCAGCGTGTTGCCGACCGCGGTGGGCGGTGCGCTGCCGTCGTGGGTCATGCCGTCGGTGTCCTTGTAGTGGAAGCCGGCGGGGTGCCACTGCATCGTGGTACCAGAGGGCAGGCCCGCCGGCAGGCCCAGCACCAGCTTGTAGACCGACCCGGTGGAGAGGGCCACGTAGTTGGTGTCGTCCGCGGCGCCCAGGTGGGCCGCTCCGTTCGCGGTCTGCCAGTTCTGGTAGATCATGCCGTCGCTGAGACCGATCACCTGGTAGGGGACTCCGTCCAGGTAGGGGGAGCTGTTCCCGGAAGCCCAGGTGAAGAGGTTCATCAGGGTGAAGCCCGTGCAGCCCTTCACGTTGAAGTGGATCACGTCCGCCTGCTGTCCGGCCGTGACCGTGCCGCTCGGGCTCGTCGAGTCGACGCTCACGTCGAAGTCGGTGCAGGTGTTGCCGCCCCCGCCGGGTGCATCAGCCCCGCATCCTGTGAGGCCGAGGGCGATGCTGAGGGTGGCGATCGTGCGTGCGTTCTGTCGGATCATGACTACCTCCTTGGTAGCGGTCTGGTAGAAGCGAGATTGCTCCACCAGCCGAGTCGGTATTGGTTTAACGGCTTGGCTGGTTGAGATGAGTAATTGTCTAATTTTGTAAAGTTATTTTGACGAAGTTATAGCAAAAAAAGGTTCTTTTGTCAACCATTTGGACCAATATTTTTATCTATGTTAAGATTTATGCCTTACCTTTACTTTATTTATTATGGTTGCATTAACTGTCAAAACGCAGCGGCTGGGGCCGATTCGGGGGCGACATCCGTGGGTGTTTTCGGGGGCGTTGCAGGCTATTCCCGAAGGCTTGATGAGCGGGGAGCCGGTGCGGTTGGTGGATGAAAATGGTAGCTTTTTGGCGGCTGGGTACTTTAATTCATACTCCCAGATGGCGGTCCGGTTGTGGGGCTTTGTTGACAATGAAGAAGTTAATGTTGATTTTTTTAAAAAACGAATTCAGGCTGCGTACGATTTGCGCCAAGAGTTGGTAGTGTCAAAAGCGACGAACGCTTATCGATTGGTGCACGCGGAGAACGATTGGCTTCCTGGTTTAATAGTAGATAAGTATGCTGATTACTTAGTAGTGCAGTGTCACACGGCGGGGATTGCGAAGTGGAAAAAAGAAATTGTTGAAGCACTGGCGACAGCCGTAAAACCTAAAGGGATTTACGAGCGTTCGGATGTGCGAGAGCGTAAAGAGCGCGCGCCGATCGAAGTCACCGGGGTACTGTATGGGGAAGTTCCGGATCAGATTACCATTCTGGAAAATGGGTGGCAGTTTTTGGTTGATGTAAAGCAAGGCCAAAAGACCGGTTTCTTTTTGGATCAACGAGATAAGCGGCAGACGCTGACAAAATATGTGAATGGGAAAAAAGTGTTGAATTGTTTTTCGTATACAGGTGGATTTAGTGTGTATGCTTTGGCAGCGGGAGCCGAGTCGGTCGTGAGTGTAGATGCGTCGGTGCCGGCCCTTGAAATGGCCGAGGCGAATGTGAAGTTGAATAAGTTGCCTGCTGCGAAAGCCGAGTTTATCGCGGCCGACGTGAAGGAATACTTGGCTGATCGAACGGTGGGCGAATTTGACGTGATTATCCTTGATCCGCCAGCCTTTGTGAAAGATCGGCACAAGGTAAAGGAAGGCTTGCATGGGTATCGAAAAATCAACGAAATGGCCTTGCGAATTTTGCCTCAAAACGGTATTCTGGTAACGGCGTCGTGCTCGGCGCATGTGACCCTGCAGGACTTCAGATTTATGCTGAGTGAAGCGGCGGCGCGTGCTGGACGAACGGTGCAGATTTTGGAAACGTATACGCATGGCATCGATCATCCCGAGCTCGTGTCGTTTACCGAAGGAGAATATTTGAAGTGTTTTTTTGCCCGCGTTCTGTAACTATCTCTTACCTACTAGTCACTTAATTGTGTGCTTATGACTAATCTTGCGATTAATGGTTTTGGCCGTATTGGCCGCCAGGCCTTCCGAGCTGGATTTGGAAAAAAGAATATTTCATTTGTTGGGATTAATGATTTGACGGATACCAAGACATTAGCACATTTACTCAAGCATGATACCTCGTATGGCACGTATGAACATGACGTGACGTATGATGAAAAAAATATAATTGTGGATGGGGTAAAGATTCCTGTGTATGCGGAAAAAGATCCGGCGGCCTTGCCGTGGGGTGTGCTAGAGGTAGATGTCGTTCTTGAGTGCACAGGCCGCTTTACGACTAAGGAAGGAGCGGAGATGCACATTAAAGCTGGTGCTAAGAAAGTGGTGGTGAGCGCGCCCGCCAAAGGCGGCGTGCCGACGTACGTTCTTGGCGTGAATTCGGATGATCTTAAGACAGAATCGTCGACGGTTATTAATAACGCGTCGTGCACCACCAATTGTATTTCGCCGGTGATGGCGGTGCTTGAAGAATCATTTGGGATTGAAAAGGCGATGATGACCACGGTGCATGGGTATACGGCTGATCAAAATATTCAAGATGGGCCTCACAAAGATTTGCGCCGGGCGCGGGCGGCGGCCGAGAATATTACGCCGACGACGACCGGAGCAGCGATTGCTACCACCGAAGCGATTCCGTCGCTCAAGGGGAAGTTTGATGGTGTCGCCTTCCGGGTGCCGGTGCCAACGGTGTCGCTATCTGATATTACGGCAGTGCTTAAAAAAGATGTGACGATTGAAGAAGTAAATGCGGCGCTCGTAGCAGCTGCTAACAGCGCTCAATTCAAAGGTATTTTGGGATGTACTGAAGAAGAATTGGTTTCGTCGGATTTTATTGCTAATAGCAACTCGGCCACGGTTGATTTGAAACTGACGAATGTGGTGGGCGGAAATTTGGTGAAAGTGGTGGCGTGGTATGATAATGAATATGGGTATGCGCACCGGCTGATTGAGATGGCCGAGAAGTTTGGAAATCAGTAAAAATGTTACAGCCCTTGCGCGTGGCAAGGGCTGTGCTTTGAGGGGGGGTGATGCCGAGCACTATTTGAAAAGCGCGCGTATTAGCGCGAGCAGGAGCGCGGCGCTAATAAGCACGGCCGCCATGCCTCCTGCAAATTTAACGAAGTTCTTTTGGCCGACCTCATTAGGGTGGCCGGGGGTCTCGGTGTACGTGGTGTACATGTGTTCCTCCTCGTCTCATTATTGAGACATTAAAGAGCTCTTTATTATTCCTTTGTAGACTAATTTTGTCAAGGTATATTATATGAAACGTATTTTAACGGTGGAAACGGCGGCTAAAATTGGTGAAGAGGTGACTCTTAAGGGTTGGGTCAATGCTCGCCGCAATATGGGCAAGATCGTGTTTTTGGATTTGCGTGATCGCTCTGGCATTGCCCAGCTGGTTGGCGTGCCGGCGGAGCTTGATGCGGCATCGCAAGAGCGGCTCAAAGAAGTGCGCCCGGAATGGGTGATAGAGGTGCGTGGCATCGTGAAGGAACGCGGTGAAAAGCAAAAGAACCTTGCTATGCCAACCGGCACGATCGAAGTTTTACTCAAAGAATTGTTTGTGCTGAATACTGCCGAAACACCGCCCTTTGAAATTGATAAAGATACGACGCCAATTAGTGAAGAGCTCCGGCTTAAATATCGCTATCTTGATCTACGCAGTGAGCGCATGCAGAAAAATATTCGTCGCCGCGACCAGATCATTACTTTTTTCCGGAAGTACATGCATGATCATGATTTTGTGGAGATTGAAACACCGATCATGATGAAAGGGACGCCGGAAGGTTCGCGGGAATATATTGTGCCAAGTCGCCTTCACCCAGGGAAATTTTATGTCTTGCCTCAATCGCCGCAACAGTTTAAGCAGCTGAGCATGGTGGCTGGATTCGAGCGGTATTTCCAGATCGCGCGGTGCTTTCGCGATGAAGATCAGCGTGGCGATCGCCAGCCAGAATTTACCCAGCTTGATTTTGAAATGTCATTTGTGACGCAGGAGGATGTACTTAGCTATACTGAAGCGATGTTTATTGAACTCGTGAAACAGGTGGCGCCGGAGAAAAAGATTACGACGCTGCCATTTCCACGCCTTACCTACCAAGAATGTATCGACACATACGGCACGGATAAACCTGATCTACGCCAGGATAAAAATGATCCCAATGAATTTGCGTTTGCCTGGATTCTCGATTTCCCGATGTTTGAAAAAGATGACGAGGGGAATATTGCGGCCAAGCATCACCCGTTCTGTTCGATCAAAGAAGAAGACAAGGCTAAATTTATGGCTGGCGAGGATCTGATGAATATTCGTGCTAATGCTTACGACTTGGTGTTAAATGGATATGAGCTTAGTTCTGGCAGTATTCGGATTCACGAACGCGCCTTGCAGAAAAAGATTTTTGATCTCTTAAAAATTAGTGAAGCCGAACAGCAGGAACGATTTGGCCATATGCTCGAAGCGTTCACGTTTGGGGCGCCGCCACATGGCGGGTTTGCTCCCGGGATTGATCGCATTGCGATGTTGTTTAGCAATGAACCGAATATTCGCGAAGTGATTGCATTCCCGAAGACAGGTGATGCGCGTGACCTACTCATGGGTGCGCCCACCATTCTGCCGGAGAAAAGTTTGAAAGAGGTGCATGTTAGTATCGCTAAGTGATTTTGGTTTTGTCTATCATTTCCGCGCAGGCGGGAATGACAATTTGAGAGAGGCTTCTCTCCTCCCTCCGCCGATGAATGACTTTATAATGGTATGTCGACCACCGTAAAAATTGCTCAATTTGAAGGGCCGCTTGATTTGCTCCTTAAACTCGTGACTGAGGAAAATTTGCCGATCACTGATATTTCACTGACTGAGATTACGGAGCACTATTTGGCAGAACTCGAAAAACTCGATGATCGCTCCGAAAGCATGGCAGATTTTTTGGTGCTGGCGAGCCGGTTATTGTATTTGAAATCGCGCGTCTTATTGCCGTATTTGTATCCCGCGGAAGAAGACGGAGGGCCGGGGCTCGTGGATCAGCTTAAATTGTATAAGCGCTATGTGGATGCCAGCGAATTGATTCGCGATCGGTGGAGCGATGCGGCGCAGTGCTATGGACGGCTCGAAGCAACTAAGGTGCCGGCCCTTGAGCCCACGTTTCCCGAAAAGGCAGGGGCTTCAGCGCTGCACCGGGCGATGACTATGCTCTTGAAACGCTGGAAGCCGCTGCCCACCTTGCCGCAACTTTCAATTGATCGCACTGTGTCGATCAAAGAGACGTTGGCGTCTATTCGGGAGCGGTTGAAAGAGCTTGAGAAATTTCATTTCAGCCATCTGCTTGGTGAGCGGCCGCATAAAACAGAAATCATTGTCCACTTTTTAGCCCTGCTTGAATTGTGTAAGCGGCAAGAGATTGTGGTCAGCCAACCTGATACGTTTGCCGAGCTGGTACTTGAAAGAGTATAATGATGAGTCTTCAAACTGATAGATAGTTTTGTCCGTTGTCATCCTGAACGCAGTGAAGGATCTTCACTAAACGAGTAAAGATTCTTCGCTCCGCTCAGAATGACAAAGAATGAAGATTTTTAGAAAAGTTTAGACAATGGTTTGAAGTAGTCAGTTAAACTTACTGGCTAATTTCTATAAATTTATAACGTATGGCAAGTTTAGTTCCAGCGCTCGAAGCAGTACTGCTCGTGGTGGCTGCACCAGTATCGGTAAAACAATTAAGCAAAGCGGTGGCAGCCGATGAAATGGAAGTGGTGACAGCGCTACAGGTTTTGAAGGCACGATATGACGCCCAAGAGTCGGGCCTTATGTTGATGCATAATGGCAGCGACTACCAACTGATCACGAAGCCCGAGCACCAGGAATTGGTGGAACGGTTTTTGCGCAGTGAGATTACTGGCGAATTGACTCGGCCGCAATTAGAGACGTTGACGGTGATTTCATATTGCGGGCCGCTCACCCGGCCGGAGATAGAGCAGCTGCGCGGCGTAAATTGTTCGGTTATTTTGCGCAATTTGATGCTGCGAGGACTGGTGGAAGAAGTGGGGGACGATTTGAATCTGCTTCCTAAATATATGGTAACGATTAATTATTTGCGGCATATTGGGGTGGCGAGCGTTGCTGAATTGCCGGAGTATGAACAGCTGCATACTCATGAATTTTTAGCCCCGGTGCTGAATCCAAAGGCTGCTAGCGCTGCTGCCGAGACTAATCAAACCTGACGGTATGGATGAACAAATGACTGTTAAACAGCGTGCCGGTTCGGCCGTATCATGGCTCGGGCCGATCGTGCTCGGGGTGCTTTTTCTGTTGGCTGGTTCCGTATATGCCAGTAAACAGGCAGTCGGTGGTCAGATCTCATTTTTGCCGCGGGCCGGCGAGCGTCAGCCAGTTGGGGGTGATGTGATTTTGGACCAACTCCCGCCGAGTCGGCCACTCGTGCCGCTGTTAAAAAATCCAACGTCGACCTTTCCTTCTACGCTTACGGCGGAGAGTGTGATCGCGCTTGATGATCGAACTGATACCATTTTATACGAAAAAAATAGCACCGAAATTCGCTCGCTCGCCAGTATTAGCAAGTTGTTGACGAGTTTGGTGCTCGTAGATTTGCCGATGCGGTGGGCGAGTACTACGGTGGTCACAGAAGCTGATTCTGATGGCAGTAGCCATCATATTAATGTCGGTGAAAAATATACTCTTGAAGATTTGTTTCATATTGCGCTCGTTGGATCGTCGAATACTGCCATCAATGCCCTGGTTCGCGAGAGTGGGCTGACGCAGGCCGAATTTGTGGAACGATTGAATGCCAAGGCTGCGGAGTTGCATCTCACGTCTGTAAAAGTGGTGGAGCCAACCGGGCTTGATGAGCAGAATGTTGGCAATGTGATTGATGTTGGCCGTTTGCTCGAAGTAGCACTAAAGAACGATCGTATTCGTTCTATACTCGAAATTGGCGAATACTATGCCAAGCCGATCGGCCAAGCGAAGAAGCGCCGCATCTGGAGCACTAATTGGCTATTAACCAAATGGATTCCAAGCGAGTATGACAAAAATCAGGTGGTTGGAAAAACCGGTTTTATTAATAACTCACTTTATAATGTGGCGATGCAGTTTGAAACTGAGGCTCATCACCCGATTCGAGTGATTGTGTTTGGCAGCGCCACCAATGAATCTCGGTTTACCGAAGCGCGCGATGTGGCGGATTGGATTTTTTCCGAATATGTGTGGCCGGATCAACCGGGTTACGAGCAGTTGAGTAATTGAGGCAAATTTCTGAGATGAATGAGTTTTAAAAATATGGTATACTACTGCCATATTTTTTATTATGCGGTTGCCATCTATCACTCAAGTAAAAAATTTGTATCGCCGCCGCGTACTGCTTCGATCGGATTTTAATGTACCGATTTTAAACGGGCAGATCACTGATGATTTTAAATTGTCACAGGGGCTTGCTACCATTGCCTATTTATCTGCTAAGGGTGCAATCGTGATTATAACGAGCCATCTTGGTCGGCCGGAAGGGGTGGATAAAAAACTATCACTTGAGCCAATAGCAGCATATCTGTCGCGGGAACTGGGTCAGAGCGTGGAATGGTTTGCCGATGAGCCCGGCCCGCATTTTTGGGCAGCTGCCAATCAAAAAATTTCCCGCCTGCCTCCCGGTGCCGTTATGTTGCTTGAAAATATTAGATTTTTTCCAGATGAAGCCAGTAATACTGGCACCCTAGCACGAGATTTTATAAAATTGGCTGATTTGTTTGTGCTCGACGGGTTTGGGGTCAGCCACCGTCCGGCTGCATCGGTGTCGGGTGTGGCGGAATTTTTGCCGGCGTATGCGGGGCTCCTTTTGGAAGTAGAAGTTACCGGGTTGACTCGGGTGATGACGGAGCCAAAAGAACCATTGGTGCTAGTGCTCGGTGGTGCGAAGATGGAAACCAAAATTCCGGTACTTAAAAAATTATTACCGCTCGCTGATCGGGTATTACTTGGCGGCGGAGTGGCAAATACGTGTCTGGCTGCTCGCGGCCACGGGATTGGCGGGTCCTTAGCTGATACCTCGCTCTATGATGAAGCGCGATTATACGCCGCTGAGAAAAAAGTAGTGCTGCCAATTGATGTGGTGGTGGGTTCTAAAGATGGCACGCAGGTGCGGGTGGTAGAGATCGGCGAGACTCTCTTGGCATTGTCTAAAGATGAGGCGATTTATGATGTGGGGCCGCGCACGGTGGAATTATTCTCTCAGCATATAAAGACGGCGAATACTATCTTGTGGAATGGTGCGCTTGGTTATTTTGAACAGGCTCCGTATCAGTATGGCACGGAAGCGATCGCGCGGATCATTGCGGCGCGTTCTAAAGGGTCGGCGTTTGGCGTGTGTGGCGGCGGTGAGACGGTGGAAGTACTTAAAAAATTACATTTGATTGCAGATATTGATTTGGTGTCGACCGGCGGCGGCGCTATGCTCGAATTTTTAAGCGGCCAAGATTTACCAGGGATTGAAGTGCTACGAAAAAAATAAATTTTGTGTTATACTAATTTTATCAATTTATTTTAAATAGAGTCGCCACCCGTGCGGGAGCGATTCAGAAAGGTGAATCGTATGCCAACGACGACAACAAAATCAACTGCAACCCCGCGCCGAGACATGCGTCCCGGCACGGATGATATGGATAGTCCATTTATGAAAAAATGCCATTCGCTCTGGTGCTGCAACGGAGCTTTTGGTAAAAAAATTCTCATGACGCTTGGCGGCGTACTCCTGGTGTATATCATTTTTTATATCGGTACGCTCATCCACAGTAATATAAAGAATTACGAGACGATTGGCCTGGCTGATAAATCTGAACGCACGATTACGGTGAACGGCACTGGCAAAGTCACTGGTAACAATGATATTGCAGTGACAAGCCTCGGGTATGGTAACACCGATAAAGATGTCGCGACTGCCCAGAAGAATAATAAATCGGTGATGGATCCGATTTTGAAAGAAGTGCGCGCACTTGGCATTGATGACAAGGATCTTAAGACGGGTTACAGCATTCGTCCGGAATATACCGCAGTACCCGACAAAGCGCCGGAACTTCGCGGCTATCATGTCGACAGCAGTCTGCAGGTAAAAATTCGTGATTTGAATATGATTCCGGCCGTATTGTCGCTTGCTGGAAAGTATGGTGCTAATCAGGTGGGGGAGTTGCAATTTACCATTGACGATACTGATAATCTTAAAACCGTCGCTCGCGATAAGGCGCTTCAAGATGCTCAAATGAAGGCGGTAAAGCTCGCTGAAACGCTCGGGGTGCGTTTGAAGAGTGTGGTGACGTACTCTGAATATGAGGGTTCTGACTATCCAATTTTTTATGGAGCGGCAGTTTCGAAGGCAGTTGACACTCCTCTTTCCCCTGAAGCATCCGCTTCGTCTGGTGCTCCCGCTGGCAGCAAAGATGTGGTGATGAATGTGAGTGTAACATATGAAATTATGTCGCCAACCAGCCGCTGGAGTCGGTGGTAAAAATATCTTACATTAGCCATATTATAGATAAGAGTCCCGATTACATCGGGACTCTTTTAGACTCAGTATAAGTATGTTATAGTAAGGCAGTTCTGAACTCATAGCGAGTTTCTTTTCAATCGCCTCATAATTACTCATTTTCTTGCACCAAAACGTGCTGGTGGTAAGGCGTAATTGGTACTGCGAAAATAAGTAATTATGAGGCTTAGTCTAGTGCTTATTAAGTAAAAACTCGCTATCAATTCTTTAATTTTTCTGTTTTGCCTTATCTTTATGAAGATTAGCCATATTAGCGGCCGAGAAGTGCTTGATTCCCGTGGAAATCCCACAGTTGAAGCTACCGTCCAGCTCGAAAATGGGGTTGTGGGCAGTGCGAAGGTGCCGTCTGGGGCTTCTACCGGTGTCCATGAAGCGCTTGAGCTTAGGGACGGTGGCACCCGCTATGGTGGCAAGGGAGTCTTAAAAGCAGTGGCATCTGTAAATACGGTGCTAGCTAAAGCGTTGCACGGACAATCGATTGCTGATCTTGCGGCGGTTGACGCGATCATGATCGCAGCCGACGGCACTCCGAATAAAAGTAAGCTCGGCGCTAATGCGATCCTCGCGGTATCACTCGCCGTGGCGCGCGCCGGTGCTACCGCCGAACAGCTCCCATTATATAGATATTTGCGCCAGGCGTTCGGATTTACTCAGTCAGATTTTCGGTTGCCGACAGCTACCATGAATGTGCTTAATGGTGGCGCGCATGCGGATTGGACGATCGACTGGCAGGAATGCATGATTGTCCCAAAAGCGCCGTTGTTTCGCGAACGGGTGCGTATCGGCGCGGAAGTTTTTTATGCTTTGAAAGTGATGTTAAAGCGCAAAGGCTATGCGGTCAGTGTGGGCGATGAAGGCGGATTTGCGCCGCGCCTTGAAAAGAATGAAACAGCGTTGCAGCTGATACTAAAAGCGATTGAAGCGGCGGGTTATCAGCCGGGAGCGGAAGTGGCCCTCGCTATGGATCCGGCAGCTTCGGAATTTTATGGCACGACGCCGCAGCTATATCAATTTCAGACTGATAAAGTGTCTTACACTGGAGAAGAGATGGTGGCGTATTGGAAAAAGTTGATTAAAAAATATCCGATTATTTCGCTCGAAGATGGTTTGGCTGAAGATGATTGGCAGCACTGGCAACTGCTCACCGCAGAACTTGGGGATCGGGTCGCCCTTGTCGGGGATGATTTGTTTGTGACTAATCCGGCCCGATTGCAGCGAGGAATTGATGAAAAAGTGGCCAATGCTATTTTGATTAAAGTTAATCAGATTGGAACCTTGAGCGAGACTATGGCTGCGATCAAGCTGGCTCAGAAGCATAATTATGCGGTGAGCGTGTCGCACCGGAGCGGCGAGACCGCTGATACCTTCATTGCCGACCTCGCGGTAGCAGTCAATGCCGAGTATATTAAAACCGGATCGTTGTCGCGGTCGGAGCGCATAGAAAAGTATAATCGGCTGATGGCGATTGAGACTGAGCTTGGTCGTTAATTTGTAGCCCCTGATATGACGAAGCCAACCATGGCGGACATGCAAGCACAGGTAGATGAGTGGATCAAAACAGTTGGCGTCCGTTATTTTTCGGAACTGACTAATCTTGGCCAATTGATGGAGGAAGTCGGTGAATTGGCCCGGATAGTGGTGCGCCGATATGGTGAGCAGAGCTTTAAAAAAACTGACCACAAGCACGATCTTGCCGATGAAATGGCGGATGTGCTATTTGTACTACTCTGCTTGGCGAATCAAACCGGTGTTGACCTGTCGACAGCCTTTGCCAAAAATATGGCCAAAAAATCGACACGCGATAAATATCGGCATCGTCGCAATAAAAAATTATTACGGGTATGACACCTTCTCCCACGTTGCTCTTGATATTAGACGGCTGGGGCTGCCCAGCCACTGACCACGATGTATCAGCTATTTCGGCCCGCACGGCACCGCATTTTTTTGAGTGGTTAAAGACGTATCCGCATACCGAGCTTGCGGCCAGTGGTGCGGCGGTTGGTTTGTTCGAGGGGCAAGAGGGTAATAGCGAAGCCGGACATTTAAATTTGGGGGCGGGCCGGGTGGTGAAGCAGGATGCGTTATATGTCTCGGAGGCGATTGAAGACGGTACATTTTTTAAAAATACAGCATTTCATGAAGCGGTGCATCATCTTAAAAAATATAATACGGCGGCCCATGTGATGGGCTTGCTTAGCAACCACAATAGTGCCCACAGTTCGCCCGAGCATGTGTATGCACTGCTTGATCTGTTGTCACGAGAAGGGATAACAAAAGTATATTTACATTTATTTACCGATGGACGCGATTCAGGTGAGCATGATGCTCTGCAGTATCTAAAAAAATTACGCGATCGCTGTCATGGGAGCGAACAAATCGCTAGTATTTGTGGGCGGCTCTATAGCATGGATCGAAATAAAAATTGGCAGCGCACGGAGCAGGCCTATAATGCAATTGTTAATGGTTCGGCTCGGCATACGACTACTACGGCTGAAGCGGCTATCGCCGAGGCGTATAATCGCGGCGAGAGCGATGAGTTTGTTGCGCCAACAGTGATGGTAACTGACCAAGGCAAGCCAGTTGGCCCGGTGGAGGATAATGATGTAGTATTCTTTTTTAATTTGCGCAGCGACCGGGCGCGCCAGCTAACTAAAGCTTTTGTTCAGCCAGATTTCACAAAGGCTAATGCGGCCAGCTTCGACCGTGTCCGGATGCCGGCACATATTAGATTTGTGGCGATGACGGATTTTGGCCCTGATTTGCCGGGGGTCTTGACGGCTTTTCCGAGTCGCGATGTGGTGGGCGGCTTCGTGAATCAGCTTGGTGAGCGGCGACAACTATATGTGGCTGAATCGGAAAAATTTGCCCATATAACTTATTTTTTTAATGGTGGTTATGCCGATCATTCAGGCAATATAACCTGGTTAAAAATACCCTCTGATAGTGTGGAGCGTTTCACCGATAAGCCAGCCATGCAGGCAGCTGCTATTGCCGAAGCCTTGATTAAAGCGCTCGAGAGCAAGCAGTATGATTTGTTAGCGGCAAATTTTGCCAATGCGGATATGCTTGGTCATACTGGCCAATTAGGAGCGACAGAAGAATCGATTAGGGTGCTCGATGTAGCCTTAGAACGAGTTGTTAGTGCTGCCCTTGCTACAGGTGCTACCGTTTTTATCACTGCGGATCATGGCAATGCCGAAGAGATGAAAAATATTAAAACCGGAGAAATAGATACTGAGCATTCGCGTAATCCCGTGCCATTTGTGGTGGTGGCTCCGCCGGAGCGGCTCACGGCGCTTGGCTTAAAGGGCGGACAACACTTGCGCGCTGGCAGTTTGGCTGATGTGGCGCCGAGTGTTTTAAAAAGTATGGAGATAGCCATTCCGGGAGAGATGACGGGGAGGGTGCTCTGGTGATTGAATTTAGAATTTGGAATCTGGAATTTAGAATAGTATTTTTTCAGTACTGTTCTCTATATTCTAGATTCTAAATTCCAGATTCCAGATTTTTTATGCCTTATAATTATAAACCAGTAGTGCTGACCGTCTTTGACGGCTGGGGTGTAGCCCCGGACAGCGAGGGGAATGCTATCACTCGTGCTACTATTCCGAATTTTTTATCGTACGTGAAAAATTATCCGGTGATGACGCTCTATGCCTCGGGGATGGAAGTTGGCATCATGCCGCAAGAAATGGGAAATTCTGAAGTGGGGCATCTGAATATCGGGGCGGGCCGCGTATATTATCAATCGTGTCCGCGCATTAACCAAGAGATTAGCAGTCAAGAGTTTTTTACCAATCCGGCATTTTTGAAAGCAGTTGAAAAAGTGCGCGCGAATAAGAGTAAATTGCATCTGGTGGGGCTGGTTGGGTCGGGTAATGTACATGCCAGCGATGAACACCTGTCTGCTCTCTTGGAATTATGTAAAGCTCAAGGACTGTCCAAAGAAGTATTCGTGCACGCTATTCTTGATGGGCGTGACATGGTATTTAATTCGGGCCTTGGTATAGTGAAAGAGTTGCAGGCGAAACTGAAAAGTCTCAAGGTAGGCAAGATCGCGACTCTATCTGGCCGGTATTATGCTATGGATCGCGACAATCGTTGGGACAGGGTAGAAAAAGCCTATCGGGCAATGACTGAGGGGGTGGCCGAACGCACGGCGACTGATCCGGTGGCGGCGGTGGAAGCAAGCTATGAACAAAAAAATTATGATGAAGAATTCGTGCCGACGGTACTTACCGACGGCGGGAAACCGGTGGCTAGGATTGAAAATGGTGATGCCGTTATATTCTTCAATTTTCGTCCGGATCGGGCTAGGCAATTGACGCAGGCGTTTGTGTTGCCGGGATTCCACAAATTTGAGCGCACATATTATGATAAATTATGGTTTGTTACCATGACGGAATATGAAAAAGAATTGCCGGTGATTGTGGCCTATCCGCCGATTATTGTGACTAATTCGCTGGCCGAGACAGTGAGTAAGGCCGGCTTAAAGCAAGTTCATATTGCCGAGACGGAAAAGTATGCGCACATGACGTTCTTCTTGAACGGGACGGTAGAAACGGCATTCCCTGGCGAAGAGCGTGTGCTCGTGCCCTCGCCCAAGGTGGCTAGTTATGCCGACGCGCCTGAAATGTCGGTGCGTGCAGTGGCTAAAGAAGCGGCCAAAGCGATCGATAGTGGGCAGTTTGATTTCGTGGCAATGAATTTTGCCAACCCGGATATGGTGGGGCACACTGGGAACCTCGAAGCAAGTATCAAAGCGATTGAAGCGTGTGATCAGGCGTTTAAAGAGGTGGTAGATCATACGCTCGCCAAAGGCGGCGTGGTGGTGATGACAGCCGATCATGGCAATGCCGAATGTGTGCTTAATTTGCAGACGGGCGAGATCGATAAAGAACATTCCACGAGCCCGGTGCCGCTCTTGATTATCGGCAAAGATTTTCAGGGCACGGCTGGGCCGTCGGGAGATGCCCTGGAAGGCGATCTTAGCTTGTTATCACCAGTTGGAATTTTGGCCGATGTGGCGCCGACGGTATTATCGCTTATGGGTCTGCCTCAGCCGCCGGAGATGACGGGGAGGAGTTTGGTGTAGTTGGCGTGAAGAATTTGGAATCTGGAATTTAGAATGTATGTGTCTGGCTGTTTCGTGCTAGATTCAAATTCGAAATTCCAGATTCTTTTATTTTTTTTAGAGTGAATTGATTAAGTGGAACCCAATTTATTATTTAGGTTGTTTTTAATGACAGAGAGCACTATAGTTTCCGCTTCTTTCAAAGTTTTTTCCGTCAGCACAATGCTGGCTTGTTTTTTATCTCCGGTTGGGTTGAATGATTTAAGGAGTTCGCTGGCATTAGCATGTTTGCCGCTGCTAACGAGACAATGAATAGTGTTAGAGTTGGGGAGAGTGGATTCGTAAAATAAAGCCGTTACTTTGGCTTCGGGAGAATTGTTGATTAGTTCTTCAATGATGCCATATAGGTCCTGTTCACTGGCTCCGGAGCGGACGAAATCATCGCGGGTCAGGCTGGCCCAGACGAGGCCGGTTTCGCCATCATTTTGTAAATGCGTCAGGGCATGGCCCCAGAGCTTGAGTGTGGTGAGCGAATGGGCATGATAGAGGTGGTGGATTACGGTTTCACGTTCCGCGCCTTGCTTGATCAGATTGCTGGCGAGTTGCAGGGCTTGCGGCGTGACGTTGGCATTTTTGAAACTGTGCGTGGCGGCCACCATGCCGGTCAAGAGGGCGGTGGCTACGCCGGTATCGCAAGCCGCTTCATCGATTTGTTTCAGTACATGCGTCAGAGTTTCGGCTACCGAAGTGGCGGTGATGTCTACCAGATTTACCTGGCCGTAATGTTCATTGGTGGCGTGGTAATCGATATTTACGAGCGGGGTGCGGTAAAATAAATCGGGGTTGGCAGAAAAAACGGTGCCGAGTGCGGCCAGGTCGGGTGTGTTAAGGGTAATTATTAAATCGTATTTAAAGGTTGATTGCGCCGTGCGCAGTTCGTTTTTGCTGAGCAGGCCGCTCTTTGGAGTGAGATAAATCGATAGGGTATTGCCGCTCACATCGTAGCTTAAGGTTTCAAGCGGGGCATTCGAGACATCAATTTTGATAATGAATTTTTGTAATTCTTGAAGTAGGGGTTTGATGTCGCTGCTGCCGGGCAGGAAGCGGGCATTTTTAGGCAACACAAAACCAGCGGCGGCCACATCGGCCCGCTTGTTTTTTTTCTCCAGCCAGCGCTTGAGAGCGAGGCTGCTCGCGATCGCATCGAGGGCAGTTCCGGGGCTGAAAACAATCAGGATCTGCTGGCTCTGCCCGATCAGATGGTTGAATTGTTCGGAGGGAGTCAGGGCCATAGGATTTCATGCCTATGAAGGCAGGGTTCTTAGGCTTATTTTAGCAAGAACGCGTGATTATAACAGGTGATTATTATCGTGTCAACTTTGGTGTTTTGTGACGGTGTGTGACTTTTTGTCTCCGACCGTAAACCACCTTTTGGTGAGTGGTATGTTACTTTTTTGATGGCAAAAAAGTATCCTCATCCGGAGGACAGGCCCAAAAAACCACCGAACCGGTGCTTCACTCGGCCGCTGCCAACGGCGCGTCGAAGCTCGGGCCCTGAACTCGGCCCGTTGGGCCTCAAACAGCAGCGCCTGCTCTGCCGGCCGCTTCTGTTCACCGGGGCCAGATGGCCTCAGCTGCGCAATGGTGCGGGGTGGTGAGCGTTGTAGTGATTGAAGTATTTTTTTTGTGTTTTTTGTTATTTTCAATTGTCATCCTGAGCGGAGCGAAGGATCTCTGTCCAAACACTTGTCATTCCGAACGAATGTGAGGAATCTCTGTCCGGCCAATTGTCATTCCCGCGCAGGCGCGAATCTGGTCACTTTACTCTTTATTTGTCATTCCGAATGAGCTCGTGCGAATGGAGTAACCCCTTTTATTATCATGTTTAGAAAACAAAAAATCCAGGCAGCGAGCGTCCTCCTGAACTATCGAGAGACTCGATCGGTCAGGAGGGGTGGACGCTGGCTGGCCTGGATTAGTCGTTCCACCCCGATAGGCTGGGCTCCGATTAGATCGGAGCGGTGTGGGGGGGTGGGTTGGTCGTGGTTAGCGGCGTGGCCTCGTGGTGGTAAACGGGTACCGGAGGCCGGGCCTGTCAGGCTGGCGGCCCTTGTCGAAGTCGGGCAGCGGCCGGGGGCGCAGCGGCCGGGGGCGCGGGGGCGCTGGCTGCTCCGGGGGGAGCTGGGTGCTCACCTCGCTCATGATGAGCGCGCGGACCTCGCTGCGCAGGGTGAATCTCTTCTCCCACTCCGCTGTCTTGGCGGCGACCTCAGTGGCCACCGCCTTGTCGATCGCCCGCTGCATGGCGGGCGTGATTTCGGGAGCGGTTTGGTTCAGCACCCGGGCGGCGGCGGGACGCTCCGAGGTGGATAGCTTGTTGACAAGCCACGCAAGGCATCCTCCTCCACCCACCAGCACTCCCACCAAGATCAAAACCCATAGCACGGATTTTTGCTTATCGTTCAGGTGCCATCGCTCCTTGGGAGCGGGGCCTCGTCGCACCAGGGTATCGACCTCGTTCTGGGTGGCCGCACGCCTGGGTGTGGCCGCCAGTGGCTCGATGGGAGTCTGGTTGGCGGGGTGGGGCGCTTCCCCGATCATCCGGTGCGCCGTCGTTGGAGGACGGTGCGGGCTGAGGGGGTGGACCCGGGATTCGATCCCAGCCTGGTCCACAATGACCGAGGCCAGCTCTCTTTCCTGCGGGGGAAGGGTGTCCAGCGCGGTTGGAGCCGGGCCCGCCTCCTCCATATCGTCCGTCTCGAGGACCGGGAGAGCCCTGCCGTGGAACATGGTCGGATCCATTGTGCGCTCCGGCACCGTGGTCCGGCTTGGTGGCTCCTCGGCGAGGCGGGCCTGTTCGGCCGAGATCTCGGCCTGGTAAATGGCCTCCAGACGCTCTTCCTCTTCTCTGCTTCGACGTGTCAGCTCTGCTGTTTCGTGGACGTTAAGAGGGGTGGTGAGCTGGCCCTGGAGCCACCTCTCCGCCTCGGCCTTGGCCTCTTCGCCTTCGGCCCAGATCTCCTCCCCCACGAGTTTCACAGCCTCAAACTGGGCGTCTTGGGTTGAGAGGGCGGTTCGCTCTGCCAGGAGCTTACCTGCCAGGATAGCGACCCGGCGATCACTCTGGTTCCTGAGGTCTTGGAGCGTTGTTTTGATGCGCTCCTCCTTCTGAGGAATGAGCCGTATGAGCCTTCCTTGGCGGATATCCGCCTCCTGTGTGGTTCTGAACTTTTGCAGTTTCTCGTCGTACGGTTTTGGCACGATATGCCTCCTTTTCTACAGCCTGGACAGGCCTTGTTAATTGTTTACGCGTTGATACGCGCAGATCAAAAAATTAGAATTTTAATTCTTTAGTCTGCGCGTACATTTTTAAGTTATTGGTATTTAGCCAACTGAATTGTTAAGGTACAAACCTTAATTTGCCTTAAATATAACTATTATTTAATTACTATTTTATGTCTAAATTCTAATTTAGACATAATAGCAACTAAGCACTATAGCATATTTTTTAATTTGTGTCAATCATTTTTGGCTTGCTCTTTTTGGCTTGGTTTAGTACTATATTGAAATATTTTATCGTATTTAACCTATGTTAGAAGCAACCGGTGGCTCATCGATCGAAGTAATTGATTTTTCCTCTGAAGTTCAGCAAGATATAGCTCAAATCAATGCGAGTTTTGAAGCTGCGAGGCTGGCTATTGGCAGTGAACCGCATATGCTTGCTGGTTACTTACAACTGTTAAAAAAATCAATAAAAGAGTTTAAAAAAGATCACCCTGGTATTGCGTTGGCATTGATATTTCCCAATCTTGAATCAGATTTAGCTGAGCTGGAGTCTGCGACTGTCCGGCCTAAGTCTACCCCAAAGAATTGATATGAAAGAGCTCCCAAAGGCCTACGACCCAAAACAATATGAAAACAAGGTATATGAACGTTCCGAGCAGAGCGGTTTTTTCGGACCGCAAAATAATTCGGCGCAAGATAATGTAACCTCTTATTTTTCCATGGTGCTGCCGCCCCCAAATGTAACGGGTACGCTTCATATGGGTCATGCAGCCATGCTGGCGATCGAAGATGTGCTGGCTCGTTATCATCGGATGAAGGGTGAAGCTGCGCTTTGGGTGCCGGGGACGGATCATGCGGCCATAGCTACCGAATCAAAAGTGGAAGCACTACTGATAAAAAATGAGGGTTTCACGAAGCCCAAGGAAGAATTAGGGCGTGATGCATTTTTAGAACGCGTCAATCAATTTGCCAAAGACAGTCATGATACGATCGTGAATCAATGCAAACGCATGGGCGCATCGCTTGATTGGAGCCGCGAAGCATATACGCTTGATGCCGTGCGCAGCCGGGCGGTGCGACTCGTGTTTAAAAAAATGTATGATGACGGGCTCATTTACCGAGGCTATCGGGTGGTGAATTGGTCGGTGAAAGGGCAATCAACCTGTAGTGATGATGAATTGGTGCATGTGGAGCGGCCCGCGAAATTGTATACGTTTAAATATAGCCATGAGTTTCCGATTCCGATTGCTACCACCCGCCCCGAAACCAAGCTCGGCGATACCGCGGTAGCTGTGCATCCGGAAGGAAAGTGGAAGCAGTATATTGGTCAGGTGTTTACGGTGAACAATGTGGGACAGGCCGGCCACACGCTGACTATAAAAGTGATTGGGGACGCCGGGGTGGATGATAGTTTTGGCACCGGTGCGCTTGGGGTGACGCCAGCACACAGCATGGTTGACTTTGACATGTATGAGCGCTGTAGATTGGCGGCGGATCCGATCGGCCTGATTCAGGTGATTGGTGAAGACGGCAAGATGATGCGCAGTGGCGGAGCAGCCTATGCCAGGCTCACGATTAAAGAAGCGCAGCAGAAATTTGTGGCGTATCTGAAAGATCAGGATCTATTAATCAAAGAAGAAGATATTGCTCAGAATGTGGGGACGTCTGATCGGTTCAAAGATGTGGTGGAGCCGCTGCCGAAGGTGCAGTGGTTTGTGGATGTGAATAAACCGTTTGAATTTAAGAATAAAGACCTAAGAATTAAGGGGGTTACAGACGGGCAGATGGTAAGTCTGAAAGAGTTGATGCAGACGGTGGTGCGTAATGAGCAGATTAAGATTATTCCGGATCGATTTGAGAAAACGTATTTTCATTGGATAGATAATTTACGCGATTGGTGCATCAGTCGCCAGATTTGGTTTGGGCATCAGATTCCTGTTTACTACTGTAAACAGGGAAATCCGAAATGTGCGCAGCCGCTTGTGTCTGTTGATGAAATTGTTGTTTGCCCGCAGTGTGGGAATGCTCTGGAGCAAGATCCCGATACACTTGATACCTGGTTTTCGTCTGGCTTGTGGACTTTTTCTACTTTATTATCTAAAGATAGCTTTGAAAATTATTCTTCTCTCGAAGAGTGGTTGAAAAATTCACCCGATTTTGCGCGGTTTCATCCGACCAGTGTGCTTGAGACTGGTTATGATATTATTTTCTTCTGGGTGGCGCGTATGATACTCATGACTACGTATGCGATTGGGGATGTGCCTTTTAAGACGGTGTATTTGCACGGGCTAGTGCGTGATGAACAGGGGCGGAAGATGAGTAAGACGCTTGATAACATTATCGATCCGCTCGACATGATTGCGAAGTTTGGGGCGGATGCCACGCGGTTGTCGCTGCTCATTGGTAACGGGCCGGGGAATGATCTTAAGTTGTCGGAAGAGAAGATTGCCGGGTTCCGGAATTTTACCAATAAGCTGTGGAATATCTGCCGGTTTATGCTGCTGACGATTGATAATCCTAAGGCGGATATAGCCGAGCCGACGGCTAAAACCTTGAGTGACCGTTGGTTTTTGAGCCAGCTCAGTGATACGGTGAAACTCGTGAGCACTTCGCTTGATCAGTATCAGTTTTCGGCAGCGGGAGAGCTCTTGCGTACGTTTACTTGGGATCAGCTCGCGGATTGGTATTTAGAGATCGCCAAAATCGAAGGTGATAAATCAGATATTCTGAATTATGCCCTCAACAGTATTTTGAAGTTGTGGCATCCGTTCATGCCGTTTGTGACCGAAGCGATTTGGAGTGAAGTGTATGGCACTGATCAGTTGTTAATAGTTCAAAAATGGCCGGCTCTGGAGCAGCTGAAACAAGATGCCGCGGTTTTGGATGATTTTAATTTGATTCGTGATATTGTGGTGTCAGTACGCGCTTTGCGCGCTGAATATAAAGTGGAACCGGCGCGAAAAATAAGTGTATCTATCAGCGCCAAAGGAAAAATTGCTCTCTTGTCTCAAGAAAAATCGCTGATACAGAATTTACGCACCGGCATCGCTACACTTACCATTGAATCTGACATCATAAAACCAGACGGAGCGGTGGGGTTTGCGGTAGGTGATGTGATGGTATTTGCTAATGTGAGCGAGGGGGTTGATAAGGCCAAAGAAAAAGAGCGCCTTAGTAAGGAGATTGCCAAAGTAAAACCGTATGTTGCTGCCCAACAGGCTAAACTGGCGAATGAGGATTTTACTTCGCATGCGCCGGCGAAGTTGGTGGACAGCGAAAAGAAAAAATTAGCGGAGGCGGAGCAAAAATTAGCGACACTCGAGGCTGACCTTGCTCGTTTATCTTAATATCAATATGTCCGTATCACACGATTCACAAAAAATTGAAACTCTCTTAACGCGTGGCGTAGAAAATATTTATCCTAAAAAGGAATTTTTAATGGCGCGATTGAACGAAGGTAAACAGCTCGTGTTATACACTGGCTATGATCCTACGGCTGATACGCTCCATATTGGGCATGGCATCACACTCTTAAAGTTGCGCGAGTTTCAGGATTTGGGGCATAAGGTGATTGTGCTCATCGGTGATTTTACCGGCATGATTGGTGATCCGACTGACAAAGGTGCGGCGCGCAAAAAATTAACGCGTGACGAAGTGCTTAAGAATTGTGCGGCGTATAAACAGCAAGCCGAAGCGGTGCTTGATTTTGGCGGTAGCAATCCCGCAGAGATTAAATTCAACAGTGAATGGCTCGCTAAGATGACGTTTGCAGATGTGGTGGAATTATCCAGTCATTTTACGGTGCAGCAGATGCTGGAGCGGGATATGTTTGAAAAAAGAGTGACAGAAGAAAAGCCTATTTTTTTGCATGAATTTTTATATCCATTGATGCAGGGTTATGACAGTGTGGCGATGGATGTGGACGGTGAGATTGGCGGCAACGACCAGACATTTAACATGCTCGCCGGCCGCGCGTTGATGAAAGAAATGAAACATAAGGAAAAATTTGTTCTGACTGGAAAATTATTGGCTGACGACAGTGGTAAGAAAATGGGTAAGAGCGAAGGGAATATGATTGCCTTGTCGGATACTCCGGAAGATATGTTTGGCAAAGTGATGCGCTGGAGCGACGGGATGATCCGGCCTGGGTTTGAACTCTGCACCCGCGTGCCGATGGACGCGGTTGAGGAGATTGCGAGCGCGAAAAATCCCCGGGATGCTAAACTGCGTTTGGCCTATGAAATTACCAAGCAATTTTTGGGTGAGGCGGCTGCTAAGGCTGGAGAAGCCCGATTTGTCGAGGTGATTCAGCAAAAAGAAGTGCCGGATTCTATCCCTAATCTGTCGCCGTCGAAAATGGATATTGTTACGGTGTTGGTGGAAAGCAAGATGGTAAAAAGTAAATCTGAAGCGCGGCAGGTGATTACTCAAGGTGGTGTTAAGATCAATGATGATAAAGTCGAAACGATTGAAGCGGTAGTGAAACCTGGAGATGTGGTGCAGAAGGGGAATCGGTTTTTTGTGAAAATTATTTAGTAAGCGACTGGATTCCCGCCTGCGCGGGAATGACACCGTGTATTATATGCTCGATACATTTAAACAACACATTGAAGCCTTACTTAAAAAAGCGGGCGTTGAAGATGTAAAAGGATTATCGGTGCCGCCGAATGCTGATATGGGCGATTTTTGTTTGCCGTGTTTTTCACTCGCTAAAGCGTGGGGGGTTAAGCCGGCCGAAGCGGCGCAGCGCGTGCTTAATATGCTAGAAAAAGTGGAGATTGAGAGCGACAATTTGGTGCAAGATTTTTCGATGTCTGGGCCGTATGTTAATTTTTATCTGCGCCTGCCGAAGGTTGCAGAATTGGTGTTGGCTGAGGTGCTGAGTCGGGGGGCCGATTATGGCCATTGGCCGCTTGGAGCTGGCCACAAAGTGGTGATTGAATATCCCTCACAAAATACGCACAAAGAATTTCATATTGGCCATTTGCGCAATGTTTGCATTGGTAATACCCTGGTACAGCTATATCGCGCCGCTGGCTATGACATTACGCCGGTAAATTATATTAATGATTTTGGCGCGCATGTGGTGAAGTGCCTGTGGGGTCTCAAGAAATTTCATGGTAATGAAGCGCCGCCCGAGAATACGCAAAAGTGGCTGGGGCAGATTTATGCCGAAGCGAGTATTTATATAAAAGAGCATGAGGAAGAGACGAAGGCGGAGCTTGACGAACTGCAGAAAAAATTAGAAGCCCATGATCCGGAGATTTGGCCGCTGTTTGAAACCACTCGAGGCTGGAGCCTCGAGGGATTTGATGAACTCCACAGCGAACTTAGTGCCCGGCATACCGTGTTGTTTTTAGAGAGTGAAGTAAAAGCCCGCGGACAGCAGATTGTAGATGAGCTATTGGCTAAAGGCATTGCTGAGGTAGGGGATAAGGGGGCAGTGATTATTGACCTTAAGGATGCTGGCCTTGATGTGGCGCTACTGCGCAAAGGAACTGGGGCTGGGCTGTATATGACAGCTGATTTGGCTCTGGCCGAAGAAAAATTCAAACGAGTAGATGCGAGTGAAAGTATTAATATTACCGGCATTGAGCAAAATTTTTATTTCAAACAACTGTTCGCTGTGCTCGATCGGTATGGGTTTCATAAAAAAATGACGCATATCGGGTATGGGCTGGTAAACCGGAGTGATGGAAAAATGTCATCGCGTCTTGGTAATGTGATTTTATACGAAGAACTGCGCGATGATATTGCTGAGCGGCTGCGCCAAGATAATACCGCCCGGCACCCTGATTGGACTCCGGCCCGGGTGACTATTCTTGCTAATAAGCTTACGCAGGCTGTGCTTAAATTCACCATGTTGCAGCACGAGGCGGGGAAGAATATTAGTTTTGATGTTACTCAGGCAGTGAGTGTCGAGGGGTATAGTGCGCCGTATGTGTTATATGTGGTAGCGCGTATTAATAGTTTGCTTAAAAAATCTGCCGGACTTAATACTGCCAATACGCCCGTTGATGTACGACAGTTTGAAACACTCGAAGATAAAAAATTGTTTATTTTGATCGCTTCGTACCAAGAAGTATTGCAGAAAGCGCTGGCGGCATATAATCCTTCAGCGGTAGTTAAGTATTCGTTTGATCTGGCGCAAGCATTTAACGATTTATACGCCAAGCATGATATTATTTCTAAAGATCACGAAGTGACTAGGGCTCGGTTGGCTCTGGCTATGGCGGTGCGCCAGGTGCTGATTAATGCTCTGACTGTACTAACCATTGAACCGGTGGAGGAAATGTAAGGAGCTAGCTCTTAAAATAAGTCAATCCATTTAGACAAATTCATTGCAGTAATTTTTAAAATTTAGTACAGTGGCAATTAGATAGCGGTGCGCTGCTACCTAATGTATGAACTTGTTTTTTACTGCTGGTAGGTCGAAACCAAATTATAAAGCCTGGACAATCAGCCCGGCTGATTTTCCGGCGTCCGGAACAACTGCAGACCAGTTGTTTTTTTTGTTGAACTATGCGGTGTTGGCTCCCTCAAGCCATAATAGCCAGCCGTGGCAATTTGCTGTATCCGATCGAATTATTACTATCTATAGAAATCCCGCGATTGAGTTACCGGTGGCAGATGGCGATGGCCGACTGTTGTATATAGCGCTCGGGGCCGCGCTAGAAAATATCATCGTCGCGGGGGATTATTTTGGGATGCGATTTACTGTGCGCTATTTCCCAGCGGGAGAATCATCCAAAGCAGTGGCGGAACTTACTCTGACGGAGGCGATGCCTGCGGATCGTGCTCCCACGCTGCCTGTGCCACATGATCATTTGATTTTTTCTATTCCCCGGCGTGAAACTAATCGCGCCCCCTACGAATCGTCCGCAATCAGCCCCGATACTTTGGCTCAGATTTTGCCATCGTCTACTGACGAAGCACGGATTGATGTGGTGAGTGATAGCGCCAGACGGCAAGAATTGGCTCGGATTATTATGGATTGGCGCGTCCGGTTGTTTGACGGGGCTGATTTTCGCTCTGAGATTGCCCGGTATAAACGGCATAATTTAACGTCAGCACCCGATGGTATGCCTGGGTTTACGATGGGTTTTCCTTTGTTATTATCGTTGTTGGCATCTCGTGTGATCCGGCGCACTAATGTGATGCGAAAAATTAGAGGTGCAGAGGAAAAATTATTGAGCGACGAGACACCGATACTATTGATTTTTAGTGCGCGCGGCCGGGGCCATAGGCAGCAGCTTGAGCTTGGCCGCCTGCTTATGCAGACCCTCTTGCGCGCCGAGCGCGCTGGTTTTCAGACGGCGGTTAGCGCCTCTGCGCATCCGGATGATCCGGCCGCTCCGCAGGTAAAAAAGTTTGTTCCAGATGGTTATCAACCGTATGTTTTGTGCCGATTGGGGAAAACTGCCCGGCGGCTCGGGCATAGTCCACGCTTGCAACCAGCACAGGCGATAGTGTCGGCCAAAGATTAGTTATTTTATTATTTAATACCTTGATTCCTAAGGGGGTCCCGCTACCCCACATAGGAGAAGCCATCTGATTGGGGTATAATAAGGGGGTTATTTAAATATGTTGCATCAAGCTGATATTCAAAGTTTTCCAGAGTTTAGTGGACATACCGCGGTGGTGGAACTAGATGATCCAGCGGTCGGATTAAGAGGATTTATTGCTATTTATAATGAGCGCGAACATGTGCCGTCACTCGGCGCTACGCGCGTCTGGTCATATGCACATCTTCAAGATGCGCTCCGCGATGCTCTCAGGTTATCAAAATTAATGTCTTATAAATCAATTATGGCTGGTTTGCCCTATGGAGGAGCCAAAGCAGTGCTGTGTGAACCGCCAGGAGGGATCGTTGATCGAGAGGCTTATTTCAAAGCATATGGCGCACAGGTAAATCGTCTAGGCGGGCGGTTTGTAACTGGATCAGATATCGGAGTGGGGCCCGATGATGTGCATTCGATGCGCAGTGCGAGTGAATTTATTATCGGCGACGGAGTCAATGCGGCCTATTTTACAGCCTATGGGGTCTTGCAGGCGATTAGAGTGTGCCTTCGTCACCTCTTCGGATCATCTGAATTGACTGGACGTAGATTTGCAATTCAGGGGGCAGGGAAAACTGGCGGTGAATTGATCAAGCTGCTGTATACCGAGGCCCAATTGATTACTGTCAGCGATGTTGACCAAGACAAACTAGCGGCGATCAAACAAGAATTTCCGAATGTTCGCGTGGTGTCTGCGGATGATATCTATAGCGAGCCAGTTGATATTTTTTCGCCCTGTGCACTTGGGGGCATCTTGAATCAGCACACTATCAGTCGGTTGAATTGTCGGGCGGTAGTTGGTTCCGCTAATAATCAATTGGCGGCCGCAGAGATAGGAGAAGCGCTGAGTGAGCGTGGTATCATATATGCGCCTGATTATATTGTGAATGCTGGTGGGCTCATCAGTGTGGTTGATCAGTATCAAAACCAGATTCATAGTCCGGAGCGGATTCTTCAGAAAATTCGGGAAATCTCGCCGCGTATGGAAGCGGTTCTCAGTGGGAGTCAAACTACGCGGCGTCCGACGATCGTGGTGGCTGATGATATTGCCCATGGGTTGGTTGGTTCTGTTCTGAATCTTAGACCAGTGTCTGCCTAGTATGCCTCTGCTGTCTGATCCGTCTTTGCCGGATATATTTTTGCATCAATTAAAATCAGCTCCCGCAACGTATTGGTTAGAGCGCGGGCAGCGCCGCATGCTGCGCCTATTTCAGGCGATGGCTGCCCGGGTACCGGCCTATAAGGATTTTTTACGTCAGCAGTCGATTTCTCCGGCCAGCATTCGCACCTGGAATGATTTTACAAAGTTGCCGCCGACCAGCAAAGAAAATTACCTGCAGCGCTATCCGTTGCCCGAATTATGTTGGGATGGGGTTTTGGCTGACCGACCGCACATGATTGCCTCTACTTCCGGTTCCACCGGGGAACCATTCTATTTTCCGCGCAGCCAAGCTCAAGATGATCAGTTTGCTTTGACAGCGGAATTACTATTCCGTGAGTATTGGCAGATCCACCGGCGGCGCACGTTGTTTATTAATTGTTTCGCACTCGGAGTATGGATCGGGGGCATGTATATGTATCAGGCGCTCAAATATATAGCTGATAAACGGCCCTATAAACTGAGTATTATTACGCCCGGCGCATATAAAGAAGAAGCACTGAAAGCGATTCGCCGTCTCGGCAAACAGTATGACCAGGTAATCATTGGTGGGTATCCGCCGCTTGTTAAGGATTTGATTGATGAGGGGGCTCGGGAGGGCCTCTGCTGGAGTGAGTACCCAATTCGGTTTTTCTTTGCAGCCGAAGGATTCAGTGAGACGTTCCGAGATTATATTAATCGGCAGTGTGGCATTACTGACGAGTGGACGGGGTCATTTAATCATTATGGGACGGCTGATATGGGCACTATGGCCCATGAAACTCCGGCCACCATTCTGTTGCGCCGGTTGGCGCGGCGTCATGAACCGTTGTATCAGTCGTTATTTGGGGCGCCGTCGCAATTTCCGACGTTGGCCCAATTTATTCCAGAATTTTATTATTTTGAAGATATAGCAGGTGAGCTATGGTGCTCGAGTGCGAGTGGGTTGCCACTCATTCGCTACGATTTAAAAGATCGAGGTGGGATTCATACCTTGGGACAAGTGCAGTCCGCATGCCAGGCTGAAGGCGTGGATCTTGGTGCTGAATTTATGCAGGCAGGATTACAATCAAGTTTGTGGAATTTGCCATTCGTGCATGTCTATGAGCGCAAAGATCTGACGGTTAGTATCTATAGTGTAAATATTTATCCGGAAAGTATCCGCCGGGCGCTCGAACATCCGAGCCTCGAATCGGCTTTGACCACTAAATTTACAATGCGCGCGCCTTATGATGACAAGCAAAATCAATTTTTAGAAATTAATGTTGAACTTAAATTTGGGATCACGCCAGCCCCGCCTCTCGAAGAGCAGATCCATCAGTCGGTGCTTAAGACACTCCATGAAGAAAACTCAGAGTGGCGTGATTTTTATGCTGATCCGGGGATTCGCCATAAAGTGGTGCCGCGTTTGGTGCTATGGCAGTATCAGCATCCAGAGCATTTTAAACCCGGTGGTAAACAAAAATGGACTAAGAAAACGTAACTTTTTTTATGGAACACGCCCGACCGATTATTTTGACAGAAGGTTCTTACACGGATAGCGACCTCATTCGTTTAAGAGCGTCATACCCAATCTGGAAAGAACAGGATATGTATCAGGGGCAGCTGGCAGAGTTATTTGAGATTACTCATGCCGAACTTATTAATGACCCGGCTTTTGCCAATAAGCGCGCAGACTTTATTCTGCAGTGTCTAAATGGCACGGACGGCAAACTTCTCGGGAATTGGATTTATTATCCCTGGAGCGGACGATTGGTGCATACGGTGACTGAGGCCGAGTATTTGGCGCTACGCACTAATCGCAATCGAAATTTGATTACAGCGGAGGAACAAGAGACGATTCGGGCATTTCGCGTTGGTGCGGTGGGGCTATCGGTTGGGAGTGGAGTGGCTACGGCTTTGGCTTATAGCGGAATGGCGAAACAGATCAAACTGGCGGAATTCGATACACTTGAAACCTCTAATTTAAATCGTATTCGGGCGCGGATTGATCAGATCGGCCAGCGCAAAATAGGTATTGTGGCTGAGCAAATATATGAAATTGACCCGTATGCGGAGCTCAGTTTCATGACCGCTGGGCTGCAGCCCGAGGTGTTATCTGAATTTGTCCTAGGTGATCCAAAGCCCCAGTTGATTTTTGAAATTATCGACAGCTTTGCCATGAAAATATATTTGCGCCAAATGGCGCGTGAGGCCCGCATACCGGTGATTATGGTCACCAATATTGGCGATCGGGTCATTTTGGATGTGGAGCGGTATGATTGTGATCCGAATACTCCTTTTTTTAATGGCCGGGCTGGGCAGGTGCCGAATGATATTTTGACGTCGCCTGATCTAAGCACCACTGATAAACATAAATATGCCGTGGCTCTGGCTGGTGTTTCTCATATTCCACAGCGCGCGCTTGATTCGGTGGCCGAGATCGGCAAAACACTAGTTGGTCGGCCGCAACTGGTGAGCACGGTAACGATTGCTTCGGGATTCTGCGCCTATTTGGCGCGCCGGATCGCGCTAAATGATCCGGTGCAGGGCTCCTGGCTGGTATCATTCGATGATATTTTTAGTCTGAATACTCGTTTATAATTGCTATTTTTCTTTATGACTCATGAAGAAGTCTTAGTCGCATCACTCGGTGTTCCGGTCGTGTTAGAACAGGTACAGGTAGGTGCCCGTCAGATTAATTATGTGCGAGCCGGGACTGGAAAACCATTGGTACTTATCCACGGAGCCAACATTGGCTGGGGAATGTGGTATACTACTATTGCTGACTTAGCTCGCGAGTACACTGTCTACGCGCTTGATTTGCCTGAATGTGGCGGTTCAACCAAAATCGGTTCGGCTACCCTTGATCTAGAGACAGATTTTGCTCAGGTGGTAGAGCAGTGTATCAAGCAGCTTGGCCTGCAGTCAGTAAGTGTGATCGGTCATTCTTTCGGTGGGTGGATTGCGCTGCGCTTGGCCCTCCGCAAGGCGGTGATGGTAGATAAAATTGTACTGGTTGATTCACTTGGGTTTAGTCGTTTTTTGCCGGTTTCACATCGTCTAGTATCGCTGCGTCCGTTTGCCGAATTTTTAGCGGCCAAACCCTTATCACCGACGCGCGAGCATATGAAGGAGTTTTTAGCAGAGCCGCTCGTTGATAAAAATATAATGACTGATGCGTTTTTTGAATATTTTTACGAAAGTATTTTCCGAAATCAACTATCTCATCCAATTTTATTTATTAATGCTTTAACCTCTTTTTTCCGCTTGAAGAAACAGCTTGATCTGTCTGTCGAGCTGCCAGGAGTGTCTCAACCTGTCTTGATCATCTGGGGAGAAAAAGATACTTCTGTTCCACTGGCTAAAAGCCAGCCGCAGTTTAGACATCTCCCGCATGCTACCGTTGTCATTTTCCCGGAGACCGGTCATGTCCCGCCGCTCGAACAGAGCAAGCTCTTTACCGAAAAATTACTGGCCTTCTTGGGGTAAAAGAGGTGCGTACATTATATGGATCTGTTTTCAACACGCTTGCTGATTCTGCTTGGGGTCATCATCCTTAATGTACTATTAGTTAGTTTTGTTTTGAATCAGGACCGCAAAACCGCTATTCATCGGTTATTTTTTGCATTAGGAGTAGTGATGTCTGCCTGGCTCGTGGCTACGTATCTGTCTGTTACACCGGTGGCTGACCTGTGGTGGACGCGTCTGACAGTATGCAGTGCAGCACTTATGAGTATGCTTTTGTTTTTACTTGCCCATACACTGCCGGAAAAGACTATACAGCTCAGCCGTAATAAATTTATAGCGACGATCATGGCAACGATTGTGGTGATGGGAATTACGGTGTCGCCTTTTACATTTACTCGGATTGCAGTGCACAATGGCCTTGCGCAGGCTCAGCCAGGGCCGGGAATGATGCCGTTTGCACTCCTGACAACTTTTTTTACAGTGAGTGCCATATATCAGCTCATTAAAAAATTACGCGGTTCGCATGGGGTGGCGCGCCAACAATTAGGCTGTGTCTTGGTTGGCAGTGCCCTGATGCTTGGTTTAACCATTCTGACTATTATGGTGCCGGTTTTATTTTTTAACAACGATTCGTTCGTTAAGTTTGCTCCGATATATGCATTTTTATTCCTAAGCATGACTGCGGTGGCCGTGCTTAAGTATGGCCTGTTTGATATCAAAGTGATTGCCACCGAAGGCGTGGTATCAATTTTGATCGTGATCCTGCTCCTCGAAGGTTTGTTTTCTGGATCATGGTCGATTTTGTTATTTAAAATGTCGTTCGCTATACTAGTTGCCTTGCTCGGGTATTTTTTGGTAGCCAGTGTGAAGAAAGAGATTCAGGAACGGTTGGAAGTCACTAAATTGGTGGCGGCACTTGAGAAGGCAAATGTCCGACTGCAAATGCTCGACCGCCAAAAGACCGAGTTTTTATCGATCGCATCGCATCAGCTGCGCACGCCATTATCAATTATCAATGGGTATGTGGAATTAATTTATGACGGTGCCTATGGGAAAGTGACCGCTAAAATGAAAGATGTTCTAGATAATATCGACGAAAGCAATGGGCGGCTCGTGAAATTAGTGGATGAATTTTTGGATATTACCCGCATCGAACAAGGGAGAACTAAATTTGTATTCAAAGAGGCTGATATATCCGCTACGGTAAAGAGTGTGATTGATGAACTGGAAAATCGCGCCGAGCAGAAGGGGCTAAAAATTCAGCGGCCTAAGCTGCAGCCTTTGACATTTGTGTTTGATGAAGAAAAGATTCGCCATGTAGTGTTTAATTTTGTCGATAACGCAATTAAGTATTCCGACACAGGTGCTGTTGCGGTTGTGGTCGAGAATGATGCAGCTGGGGTGACCGTCCGAGTTCAAGATCATGGCCTTGGTTTTAACCGTCAAGACGAAGTAAATTTTTTCCAAAAATTTTATCGCGGTGAGAATGTGAAAGGGATTAATGTAAATGGTACTGGCCTCGGGTTATACGTATGTCGCATGTTCATTGAAGCACATAGTGGTAGATTTTGGGCTAAGAGTAAAGGGCTTGGCAAAGGTAGCGAATTTGGCCTGTGGCTACCGCTTGATTTACAACCTGGCAATGAAGTAATGACACCTTCCGCGTGATAGATACTTTTTGTGTCCAAGCAAAAAATTATTTCGGCTTGTTATTTTTTGTCTTGAGCAGTATACTACTCTGGTCTGCCATTGATTGTTTGTATCAATTTTATTTCTTCTAACCTAGTATGATTTTTCAAAAAAATCCCCCCAAACCATTGTCAGAGCCGATGCCGCTTCTTGATGATGACATGATGATGTCGATGGAACGTCCTGATGAGGTAGAAACGGTGGTTGGACCATCCGTGAATGTAGAGGGAGATTTTGCTTCGGAAGGCAATATTGTGGTGAAGGGTTCGGTGTCGGGCAGTGTCACTACCAGCCGGTTTTTACTCGTTGAACCAGGAGCCAAAATTGTGGCTAATGTCCGTGCCGGTAGCGCTAAGATTGCCGGCGAGATCAAAGGAAATATAAAAGTTAAGGAGTCGCTTGAACTCACTGCGACGGCTAAAATTCTCGGTGATATCGAGGCGCGAGTACTGGTGATTGAAGCTGGCGCTTTGCTATATGGAAAAGTATCGATGCCGGGACTCGAAGGAACAGAGGGTAGGTCGCGGGCTCCGCGCAGCGGCGGGATGAAAAAGATGGAAGACGCTCCACTCGTCTAAATCCGAACGGCAGAATGTAAGTGACCTAGCGGTATGTATGTCTACCTGTACGACCAATTTTTACGTAATAAGAAATATTTGCCGATTCTGAAGGCGATCGAAGTTCGGTTAACTGATCATGGGATCGCTGGTAAAATTATTCGCCTCAATAATTATACAGATGCAAAAGGGATTATTGAAGAAGAGATCAAGCGTGGCGCTAAAACGATCGTGATCACCGGTAATGATGATACGTTCGGTGCGGTGTTGTCGCGCAGCGCCAATTTGCCCTGTACCTTTGGATTTTTGCCGGTAGGTGGTAATAACTCGATTGCTGAAATTCTTGGTATCCCAACTGGGGCTGATGCTTGCGATGTGCTGTCGAAACGCCGTCTACAAGAACTCGATGTCGGTTGGATGAATGGGCGATACTTTATCGGTCAGCTCCGAGTGCATCCGGCGCCGGTGGAAGTATGTTATGACGAGAGATTTGTGGTAAGCGCAAAAGATCGTCTGGAGGTGGTGGTGTGTAATTTGAAGCCATTTTATTGGACAAGAGCGACAGCCCCGCAGGCTGAGCAGGTGGTTCATCCCCAGGATCGGAAGCTCGAAGCCTTCCTTCGACCATTGACAAAAAAGCGGTGGTGGGGGTATACCTATGAGGAGCCAAGTATCTTTCCGTTCGAGCATATGACCATTACGGCTCGGGAGCCGTTTACGGTAGAAGCCGACGGCAAGCTGAGTAAAGAAGTAAAGCTCACGATCAAGCTGGCCAATTATCGGGCTCAAATGATTGTGGGGCGGAATCGAAAGTTTTAAAGGTATAGTATTAGCCGGGGTGGCGAAATTGGTAGACGCACTACTTTGAGGTGGTAGCGGTCGCAAGACCATGGAGGTTCGAGTCCTCTCTCCGGCACACAGATTTTAGGCAAGAAAACAAGACAATGGTATACTGTCTTTGTTTTAAACCTAAAGCTTCTTCGTATGCATTATATTATTGGGCTCGTGGTGGCTCTGATAGGAGTATTGCTCGTTATAAAAAGCGAATGGTTTTTTGAAAATTTTGGTTCAATCAGCTGGGCTGAGGAGCATCTTGGCACGAGCGGCGGCAGCCGCCTGATGTATAAATTGATCGGTTTGGCTTTTATTTTTATCGGATTTTTAGTGATTACTAATTTATTCGGCGGATTTTTGGAGGGCACAGTAGGCCGATTTTTGATTCCTTCGTAGCTAGCTATGAGTCATGCTGGTGTAGCCTTAGTCGATCCGCAGGCAATTTTTATTAAAGCCGGAATTAGCCCCGGGATGCATGTGGCTGATTTTGGGTGTGGACGGACAGGACATTTTATCTTTTCATTGTCACGACTGGTAGGAGAGAATGGGATCGTATATGCAGTTGACATTTTGAAAGAGGTGTTAGAATATATCCGCGGCCGTATCCGAGCCGAGGGGTATGATAATATTCATACGATTTGGTCGGATATTGAACTCTCGGGCAAAACGGCGATTCCGGAAGGGACGCTCGACGGGGTATTTTTTGTAAATGTTCTGTCGCGCATCACTGGTCAGAAAGAAACACTGGCTGAGGCGGCGCGTTTGATTAAGCCTGGTGGATTTGTAGTCGTGGTAGAGTGGACTCGGAATCTTGGAGCGGTTGGTCCGACGCCTGATCGGTTGGTGCTCCCGGAGACATTGTCTGGCCTTGTACCAGGAGCACTCACGGTTACTGGCCAGGAACCGGCAGGGGATTATCATTATTATGCTATTCTCCGTAAAGGTTAATTACTGTTAATTTTTGAGTATGAATATTACAAATCTATTTAAACTTGATTATTGGTTCAGCCAACCGTATATTGCGCGGGGATGGCTGGCTACCGCCTTATGGGCCGTGGTGTTAGGGCTCGTCTTGGCGGGAGTGGTGGTGTTTGTCTGGCGGTATTATGAAACGGAGGTTCCTAAAAAAGAACTGCTGCGCCGCTACGGAACGCTCGCTCTGACAGCGGGTATATGTGGGGTGATTTGGCTGTGGCTCCGCCAACAGATTATTCCGGTTTTGGCGTGGCGATTTTGGATTCTTCCTGCCGCCGGGGTATTTGCATATTGGTTAGTTACTATTATTCGCTATACTCGGCAGCGGCTCCCGACTATCAAAGCTGAGCAGGCCCTCAAGGCTCGCCGCGAGCGCTACTTGCCGAAGCCTAAACGTTAAACGGTACGCCTCTTCAAACTCCTGCTATTAAACCTGATACCTATACCCGACGCCTGGGGCGATGGGGCGAAGCCGTGGCGTGTCGGTGGTTGACTCAGCGCGGATTCATGGTTATCGAGCGCAATTACTATAGCCCGGTCGGAGAGATCGACATTGTGGCCAAACATGGCGAGGATTATTACTTTATTGAAGTAAAGACCCGTCGTTTAGGTGAGTTGGCTACGGATCTTGCGGTCACGAGGCAGAAAATCCGTAAGTTACAAAAGACTATCAAACGATATTGTTTCGAACGAAGTATCGGCGAGGTTGGAATATTGCTTGCCTCACTACTTGTGACTCCTGATGCTAGGCAAAAAACGGCACAGCTCCGGTTTGTAGTGATCCATTGACAAATTTCGATTTATTCGGTATATTCGGGGTACTTTAAGATAGATTATTTCCTTGTTTTAGGGATTTTACTTCTCACACACGTATGAATTTCAAAAAAGAACAAACGTACGTCATGATTAAACCTGACGGCGTGCAAAAAGGATTAATTGGCGAGATCATTGCCCGGTTTGAACGTCGCGATCTTAAAATCGTGGCTCTTGAAATGTTCCAGCCAACTACCGACCAGATTGATAACCATTACCCGAAAGATGAAGCTTGGATGCGCCGGGTGGGTCAAAAAACGTTGTCGACCTACGAAAAATATGGCCTCAAAGCAGTGGATGAACTTGGCACCGCTGACGATCTTGAGATCGGTAAAATGGTGCGCAAATGGCTGGTTGATTATATGGTGTCGGCACCGCTCGTGCGTATGGTGGTAGAAGGGGTACATGCGGTAGATATGGTGCGCAAAATTTGTGGTGCTACCCTGCCGTTCTTGGCTGATATGGGCACGATCCGCGGCGATTATTCTGCTGATTCACCGGCTGTCGCCAACACTGAAAAACGTGCGGTGATGAATCTGATCCACGCCTCGGAAACGCCGGAAGAAGCCAAACACGAAATTAATCATTGGTTCGGCGGTCGTGAGGTTATCTTCAATTACAAGCGCTTAACCGACTAATTTTGACAACCCTCAAAAATTTTTGCTATAGTATCTTCGTTTGGTGCTGAGTGGCGAATATTGTTCTACAACATTTTCCTTAGGTTCACCTATATTTCAGCGGCCCGTGGGCCACTGGTGCGGTCTACCACCTAGCGTCAAGGAACATGTTAAGCCGCTCACCGCGCTAAACAAAAAACTCCGAATGATCGGAGTTTTTTGTTTTATTTTATTAGGCTTTAGCTAAGGTGCGGCGGCAGCTGGAGCAGGTTTTTACAGTCTGTCCGGCAATGGTCAGAAGCTGTAAATTCGGCTTCTGGCGGCGTGGCACTTTGCGGTTGGAATGGCTGACGTGATTGGCACGGACAGCTTGCTTGCCACAGAGGGCGCAGGTACGGCTCATAGTGAGTGATTTAGTCCGCCAATTGGCGGATTAGTAGTTTGTGGTTGGGCCTGAGACTAATAGAGTTCCATTGCCCATTTCCGCTTGTTACGGTATAGTAAGTGCTCATAAGGATACGCTAGGTCTAGGTTTTTGTCAATATACCTCTAGGTATACCCTCATTTATTCCCAAATACGACTTTAATTCGTATTTTGCTTACGTATTTCTGTTATGGATATTCTGGCCTTACTATTCTATTTTTTAATTATTGTGCCGTCGAGTATTTTGCATGAATATGCTCATGGTGCGATGGCAGAGTATCTTGGCGACTCCACAGCCCGCTATGCAGGTCGTTTGACGCTTGATCCGCGTGCGCATATTGATCCAATTGGTACGATTGCTATGCCGCTATTTTTATTTGTGGCGACTGGTGGGCGGTTTGTATTTGCATATGCGAAACCCGTGCCATATAACCCCTATAATTTGCGCGATCAAAAATGGGGGCCGGCTCTCGTTGGGATCGCCGGGCCGCTCGCTAATTTTGCCCTGGCGGCGATGTTCGCAGTAGTGGTGCGACTTTTCCCCTCGACCACCGCGGCTCCATTTTTGGCTCAAGTGGTGTATGCTAATCTGATGCTGATGGTGTTTAATTTGGTGCCGCTGCCGCCGCTTGATGGGTCGAAAGTTTTGTATGCGCTCCTGCCAGCCCAGGCAGAGGGTATCAAGCATTTCTTGGATCGGTATGGTACCTGGCTGGTGATTATTTTTATCTTATTTTTATTCAATTTACTCTCGCCGATTATTGATGGGTTGTTCCGCCTGCTGATCGGTGTGTAACATGATTACGATATGAAATTTTTATTGCGGTTACTTATTAACGCTGGGGCGCTGCTTTTGATCGCTTATTATCTGCCTGGCTTTGGGGTAGATAGTTTGTATGCTGCGATTGTGGCGGCGATTGTGCTTGGGCTTATCAATGCGATTTTGCGACCGGTGATTGTGTTGCTCACCTTGCCAGTAAATTTGCTGACTTTGGGGTTATTTAGTTTTATTATCAACGCCGGATTATTTTGGCTTGTATCGACGATTGTAAAAGGATTTACGGTGGAGGGGTTTGTACCGGCGCTCTTCGGGTCGCTTGCTATGTCGGTGATCGGGTGGTTCACTGGGTGGCTACTTAAGAAGTAAGGTAATATATGAAAGGCTATGGCAATCGCCGGGCACAACGGGGAAAAGTTGCCTATCGGACGCCCAGCCGATGGCTTGCTGGTCAGCCTGAAGCCTTTAAGCAGCGTCCGAATACTAAGTTGAACAAAGACGGGCGGCGTGCTACGATCGATTCTTTGATGGATCGCATTAATCTACACCTTAATTGGTATACTTATTATTCTGTATATGGCCTATAAAATAATGTCTGTCGGCGGATCGATTGTTATTCCTCAGAGCGGATTTCAAGCGGACTTTTTAAAACAGTTTCGTCGGTTGATTCTAGAAGAAGTAGTGCGCGGCCAGAAATTTTTATTGATTATTGGTGGGGGAGGTACGGCTCGGTCGTATCAGGGCGTACTGAAGGATGTAATTAATCCGAGTCATGATATTCTGGACTGGATCGGTATTCATACGACTCGGCTCAATGCTCAGTTAGTTCGACTTATGTTTGGTGATAAGGCCTACAAAGAAGTAGTCTTGAATCCGCATAAAAAAATTAGTACGACTAAGCCGATCATTGTCGCAGCGGGGTATGAGCCGGGATGCTCTACGGACACGGACGCGGTATTTTTGGCTAAAACTTTCAAGGCTAAAGAAGTAATCAATTTATCAAATATTGATTATGTGTATACGGCTGATCCGCGCACTAATCCGAATGCTACCAAATTAGAACGGGTATCTTGGGCAGAATTACGCGATATTATTGGGGATAAGTGGACGCCGGGGGCGAATGTCCCGTTTGATCCAGTGGCGGCGAAGCTGGCTCAGAAACTAAAACTTAAAGTGTCATTTGTTAAGGGAACGAATCTTGAAGATGTGAAGAAGGTTATTCAGGGTAAAGTGTGCCGGGGAACGGTTATCAGCTAAGATGCGCGAAGCCCTCGGTTGACAGGTTTTTAAAATTAGTCTATACTCATTTCACCATAGACAGCAGGGCCGGTGCAACATCCGGTTAATTATCCTGCCGAGGTAATCTAAAACCGCTAACATTAGCCGTTTTTTGGTCGAGATTTACCGATATGTTCAAGTCTGTGGAAGCACAGATTTTTTATTTTGTATGCCTAAATCAAAAGTACAAAAACAGGGTGAAGTCGGGGCGCTCCACAAAAGCTTGGCAGCAGCGAAAGCGGTTGTCTTTGCCAACTTTCAAGGCTTAACGGTCGCCCAAAGTGAAGAGCTGCGCAAAAATGCTCGCACCGCTGGTGTCGAGGTGATTGCTGCCAAAAAGACGCTCGTTAAAAAAGCGCTTGAAGCAGCTGGTATCAAAGATGTGGCTACTGACACCTTTCAGGGTGGCGTGGCTACTTTTCTTGGTATGCAGGACGAAGTCGCTGCTGCTAAAGTAGTTAATGATTTTGCCAAAACTCACGAGATCGTAACGATTTTCGGTGGTATTTTGGAAAATAAATTCATTCCTACTGCTAGTGTAAAAAGTTTGGCGGCTCTGCCGACCAAACAGCAGTTGCTTGGACAACTTGTTGGCACCCTCAACGCTCCGATTTCCGGATTCGTTATGGCCAATGCCGGTATTGTCCGCAGTCTCTACAATGTTCTTAACGCCTATAAAGAGAAAAAGGCGGCTTAATAACCATTTATTATTATATTTATGAACGACAAATTACAGAAAATCATTACCGATGTAGAACAGCTGTCCGTCTTGGAATTAGCTGAACTCGTTAAAGCCATGGAAGAAAAATTCGGCGTCTCGGCGGCTGCTCCAGCCATGATGATGGCTGCTCCAGCTGGCGGTGCTGCTGGCGCTCCGGCTGAAGAAAAAACTGAATTCAACGTTGAGCTCACCGATGCTGGTGCTAACAAGATCAATGTGATCAAAGTGGTAAAAGAAATCACCGGCCTTGGTTTGGCTGATGCCAAAGCCCTGGTAGACGGTGCTCCGAAGATGGTAAAAGAAGGCGTTAAGAAAGAAGACGCCGAAGCGATGAAGAAAAAGATCGAAGAAGCTGGTGGTAAGGTAGTTCTTAAATAAGGCTTCGAAATCAAAAAACTCCCCGTTACTGACGGGGAGTTTTTATATTTATTTGCTGATTATAAAGGTAAGCTGAATTTATATAATTTGGCGCCATCAACGGCGTAGCCGACCCGCGCCGCTTCGTCGATCACCATATCACTTGGATTTTCAAAGGCATTCGCTACGAGCTGTGTTTTAAGTTTACCGGCTTTATCGGCGATAATAATACGTTTATTTTTGCCGTCAAGAATGTAGATGAAATTGAGGTCAGTATAGGTGTAAAGTCGGGTACCCTCGCCGAGAGCTGGATCGAGGCCGAGGACTTCGAATGATTCCGGCAGGCCGCTGACAAATTTATTAATCTCGCCGGTGTTGCTTATTGTCCAGATGTCTCCGTCAATTGCGATATCAGATCCACCCTGTAAGCTTCCAGACGGATCTTTCAACCAGTCTTTGCCTGGCCCGAATCCGGTTTTCATGGTGTCATGTTTGTAAATTTGCCGGTTGTTACTGTCGAGAGTATAGAGGCGACGGTTGTAAATGGTGAATCCGGAGATAGTAGGGTTGTCATGAGGATAGGAAATGTCTAGTTTTTTTACGGTTCCGTCAGCTGGTTCGAACCGCAAGAGATCTCCATTGGTTGCGAGCAGGAGGCCGTAATCGTTTTCTTTAGGGATAGCCCCAATCGCAATTCCATTTAAGTTGTAATTAAGATTAATTGCTTTGGTCTCACCGGTTGATATGTCGTGACTGAAGAGCTCGGGGTTCGTCGGAGCGTAGGCCAGGAATTGGTTGTTGAGTTTAAGTAGTCCGGTGAGGCGGACTCCGGCTGGCAGGGCCCAGGTGGTGAGAAGTTCGGGGGACAACGGCGTGATTTTTCGCACTTTTACTCGAATCGATTCTAGATCGGCATTAAAAGCGTCGCAGCGAATTTTCGTATCTTTTTCGGTGCAGGGTAAGGCTTTAAGCAGGGCTTCTGCTTCGTTAGTAATGTGTAAGGCTTGAATTTCGTCGCCATATACGAGGGTGCTTTTAGCACTGTCGATTTTATCAGATACGGCTTTAAGATCAGTGTTATAGGTGGCGAGCGCCGCTGCCTTTTTTTGATGCACCCTTAGAACGAACAAGCTGCCGCCAAAGATGAGCATTATAACGATAACTCCGAGGGTTAGAATTTTGGTGATGAGCGGTAATTCTGCGAGGTTGGAGCGTAGACTCTGATATTGTTTGCCCCAGTCTTCGATGATATTTTTGCGCCGTCCTTGGTAATTGATAATGACAAAACCAAGCAGAATCAAATTTTTTCCAAGACTAGCAACTAGCGAGCCGAGCACAAGCACTAGTTCGAATAGTACGGTGCCAATCCAGCGAATAATTTGCCAGAGTACACCAGCAATGCGCCAGGCGAGATCAGTGTTGAAGGTTAGGCCGCGGGTTTGGTCTCGACCGTGGGCAGTTGAAACATACGGGCGCAGATGCGAAGAGCTAATTTCGGCTTTGGGGTGAGATTTTTCTGCCAGCTCGGGGCGGGGAGTGGTAGTTCCGGTTGGTGCTGAGCTCATTTTTCTGAGCTGGGTCGAAATTTTTTCTTGAATTTGCGGCCACCAAGAAGCAGTGAGGGTGGCAGCGGTATTTTTTTCGGTACTAAAGAAGCTGGTTAGCGAATGGGCAGAATCTTCACGTTTCGGACGGGGCCTCGGAGTGAATGGTGTGGTGGCTTCTTGCCGTGATAGTTGCATGATTAATCCGCCAAATGAAGATTGATTGCGGAGTTCTTTGAGTACTCGTTCCAAATGTTCGGCGCTTTGGCGAGGTGGGCGGGTAGTGATAATTTTCTGAAGCCGATCGGCGCTAAAGTAGTCGGCAAATTGGGGTGTGCCGATACATAAATAGTCACCAGGACTGATTTTTCCTTGTACTACCTGGCTGAATAATTGGTTATCAGCATCGGCGCCTGGTTCGGAGCTATTTACCAGATCCATTTTTTGATACTGTCCGTCGCGGTTTTTATAGAAGAACAGAGCTAGTGGCCGGCCAGTGAAGCTGAAAATTATTTCTTGGTTGCGAATGACGCCAATTAGGCAATGCAGATTCGGGCGTGGCGGCAGGGTTTGATTTACCTCTTCAAGGATTGTTTCTAAACTGTCTGAGCCCGCTTTGTCGCTAAGTTCGTAATAATTATTTTCAATGTCGGTAATCACGCTCTGGATGGTCTGTAGAAAGTCTTTGTTACCCTGGTTGATTTCGCAGACTGCAAAAAAGTATCCCTTGGCCTTTTCTTCGGGAGTGCTTGGTTCGGTGATATGTAGTAAGACATGTGATAGATCTGGGTGACCTCCCTCCACAAAAAATTCATTGAGACGCAGGATTTCTTCCATAGAGATGCGGGGATTAGGCTGGCATACAAGACGGGTAGTGCGTGATTCCAGCGCAAGAGTTGATTTTGACTTTGATTTTTTAGAATAGTATACTATAGATATTCAGAAACGTCTACGCTTTGCAGTACCGCATTTATCCTTACATTTAGACAAAAGGAGGCCGGGATCCAGCTTGTTGTGGGCCTGCCGTATAGTAATGTATGCTCGAACACTTTTTTGGCTCAAAGACTCGTTTAAAATTATTACAGATATTTTTTCGTGAACCGAACAAGCCGTTTTATCTACGCGAGTTGGCTCGAATTGTAGAGGTGCAATTGAATGCGGTTCGCCGCGAAATTGCGAATTTAGAAGCCGTCGGACTCTTGAAGCCGGTCACCCCGGCTCTTACTGAACTAGAGCCGGGCCTTGGTACCGAACGATCAAAATATTACCAGCTCGAAACGGGTTTCATTTTATTTGCCGAACTTGATGCGCTGCTTACCAAAAGTAGTTTGCTCGAACAGCGCGCCTTTATTGATCAGATCAAAGAGCGAGCGGGTAGGATTTCGTTGTTTTTATTGAGTGGCCTCTTCACTGGGGTAAGTGATGTTGGGACAGATCTGCTCTTGGTTGGGGATATTAAGCCCCAATTACTTTCTAAGTTGGTCAAAGATTTTGAAGATATGCTACAGCAGCCGATTCGTTACACGATTATGACTGACCAGGAATTTATGGAACGCCGCGAAATTGGTGATGTATTTTTATATCGACTGTTCGAAGCTAAACATACGGTGATTGTGGATGAACTCCGCTTGCGCTAGTGAGTAACAAGGTGTTTTAATCAGTAAAAATGGGCCGGTGCCCATTTTAACTTTATGTACGTATTAATTGATAATAGCTCGCCGACATTGATAGAACTGAGGCTGAGTGCCGATGGGGTTACCGAATCTGTCCGGCAATTTGATCGGTCGGTGTACCCGTCCTTGCCAGAAGCTCTTCGAGCTGCGCTCGCCGAAGTGCAACAGACGCCTCAAGATTTGAGTGGTGTCGCGGTAACTGTGGGGCACGGCCGGTTTACGGCGACGCGAGTAGCGGTGACCGTCGTCAATACTTTGGCTTTCGCGCTCGGGATTCCGGTGGCAGCGGTGCCCGCTGGGCGCTCTGACGACTGGCTTGACATACTGACAGCGCAGACAGCGGGTACGTATGTATTACCGGAATATAGTGGGCCGCCCCGGTTGGGAGGCCAAGAGGTATCATATGATGTCTGAGTATCGCCGCTATCGCTGGTATGAAATGTTTACAGGGATTGCGGTATGGTTGACGCTCATTAGTAGCGTCATATTGTCGTTCATAAAGCCGGTCGCAATGGTCTATGCGGTCATTATATTCGATATTTATTGGGTGCTCCGAGTGTTATATTTTTCGCTGTATGTGGTGTTGTCGTGGCACCGCTTCCGCCGCGCCAGGCAGGTGCATTGGTTTGACCGATTGACTGAAGATTTTCCGCGCTGGCAAGAAAAAATTCAGGTAGTTTTTTTGCCCTTATATAATGAAGATTATTCTGTGGTGGCAGCTACGCTGTCGGCGCTGTCGCAATCTACCTATCCGAGCCAGCGCTTGTATGTGGTGATTTCTGGCGAAGAACGGGTGCGGGCGCATGCTGAGGCCGTGCAAACTGAGGCTCGCGCCCGGTTTGCTTCTACGTTTGCCGACATTATTTGTTATGTACACCCGAGTAATTTAAGTGGCGAGATTCCCGGCAAAGGATCTAACATCCATTATGCGGAAAAACAGTTTCAGGGCTATGCCGATGCTCGAGGGTGGAATTACGATGATATTATTATGTCGGTATTTGATATCGATACGATCGTCCATCCGGAGTATTTCGCTCATTTGGCCTATATGTATTCGTCGCATCCACGGCCAACGCATAGTTCGTTTCAGCCGGTCACTTTGTATAATAATAATCTGTGGGAATCACCGGCAATTTTGCGGATTATGGCTCTTGGGACCAGCTTTTGGATGCTGTTTAGTTTGGCTCGCCTCGATAATTTAGTAACCTTTTCGTCACACAGCATGAGTTTCCGGGCTGCAGTGGATTGCGGCGGGCATACGAAGAGTATCGTGAGCGAAGATTCACGGATATTTTTTCAATGCTGGCTCCGGTATGGAGGGGATTACGAAGTGACACCGCTCTATGTCCCGGTATCAATGGATACGGTGCGCGACACGAGCTGGTGGAAAAGTTTAAAAAATTTATATTTGCAGCAGCGGCGCTGGGCCTGGGGCACGGAAAATATTCCGTTTTTACTCTGGGAGTTTAGGAAGCATCCGGAGATCCCCTGGAGCAAGAAAGCGCTGATTTTTTGGCATGAGTTTGAGGGTAAATGGAGCTGGGCGGTGGTGACGATTTTGATTACTGTGCTTGGGAAGCTGCCGCTATGGATTGCAAGCCCCGAGTTGCAGCAAAGTACCTTGTTCTTTAATACGCCCTTGGTGCTTCAGCGCCTGATGATGTTATCAATGTTCGGTCTGCTTGTGTCGGCCACATTGACATTCCTCATCATGCCGCCGAGACCCAAGCAGGTGAAAGCCCACCGGTATGGGTATATGCTCCTTCAGTGGCTCTTGCTTCCCGTGTCGCTAATATTTTTCTCTGCACTGCCGTGCCTTGATGCTATTACTCATTTGTTTTTTGGCCGATATCTTGGTTTTAATGTGTCAACTAAGAAACGGGCGGCAGAGGGCGGTTGACGGACTGCCGGTAGCCGCGTACCATGACTGGGACGATTGTCCTTCGTATTATGAAGAAATTTTTTCTGTCAGCTCTCATTATTTTTTTACTATTCGTCGTCGGCGGAATAATTTTTTATGTTGCTTATGGTAGTAATCGGATAAAAGCGTTGGTAGCCGACCAGGTATTTGAACATGTGCCGTCGCTCGGGGTAAGTACGACGACTACCGCGGTGTCCGAAGCGGCAGTGTTAAAAGATTTTTTGGGGTTTAGTGCCCCGAAAACCTATCTAGTGTTATTTTTGAACAATACCGAAATGCGTCCAGGCGGTGGTTTTATGGGGGCGTATGCGGTGGTGCAGGTTGATAAGGCTTCGCTAGCACTTAAAAAAGTAGAAGGGACCGAGATTTTGGATAATTATGCGCCGCCCTTTATGGTTGAGCCGCCGGCTCCGCTCAAAAAATATTTATTGGTCGATCGATGGAATTTTCGCGACGCCAATTGGTCGCCTGATTTTGCTCGATCTAGCCAAAAATCCCTTGAATTATATAAAAAAGAAGCTGGGCTTGATGCGGACAAGATCGATGCAGTGATCGGAATAACGCCCACGGTATTTGAACAGCTCTTGGCCATCATTGGTCCGATCACCGTCGATGGGCAACAGTATACGAGTGCAAATTTTACGGAAAAATTGGAATATGAAGTTGAGCTCGGGTACCGCGAGCAAGGTAAGCTGGCCCGGGAGCGCAAAGTTATTTTGGGTGATCTCGGAGCGGTGCTCGCTGCCAAGGTGAAGAAAGATCTGTTTGTGCACTGGGCTGATTATTGGAAATTGGCCCGGCGGATGATAGAAGAAAAACAAATCATGGTCTATGATGCTCATCCTGCTGAACAGGAGCAGATTAGGGCGCTCGGCTGGACTGGAGAGATGACGTCAGGAGCCGGAGATTATGTGTTATATGCCGATGCTAATTTGGGTGCACTTAAAACTGATGCGGCCATTAAGCGAGCCATTACCTATGCAATTGCTCCGTCTACTTCAACCCCCGGCCAATGGGTGGGTGAGATCACGATGCGGTATCAGCACACCGCTAAGCTTGATTGGCGCACCAGTCGGTATCGCAGTTATGCCCGCATATTTGTCCCTGCCGGTAGTCGCTTAATCAGTATAACTGGCGGCGTGCCAGCAGCACCTATTGATCAAGGTAATGAGGGTGGCCGGCGCTGGTTTGGGACGGTAGTCGAATTGCCAGCCCTCGGAGAGGGGAGTCTCTGTTTTCGTTTTCAATTGGCTCCGGCAGTAGCCGAAGGTATCACGAGTGGGCACTATGAATTGGCGGTGCAAAAACAATTGGGAACTAATGGAGTGGGTTTGACGCTCGATCTTAATTTTGGTACACGGGTTATGGCGGCCACTCCGGGCGAACCGCAAGATCAACATGGTGATAGTCGCTATCAATATAGTGGCGACCTAACAATTGACCGCGCCTTTAGCGTGGATATGAAGCGGTAATTAGTAAGTAGATAGGATTTACGCATTATGACATTTCCCCTCACTTTCCTCGCCCCCGCCAGAGGCGGGCAGGCGTCAGGGCTCAGGGTGGCCGTTTGACGGCCAAACCCATTCAGGGAAAAGTCATAACGCGTAAATTTCGGTAGCGTTATTTTCTAGCCATTTTCAGCTTTGTACTATGTTTGTAAAAAAGGTGGGCATTGATCTTGGAACGAAGAATGTCCTTGTCTATATACCAAAGAAGGGGATTGTAGTTAATGAGCCGAGTGTAGTGGCCCTGTCGAAAGCAGATGGCAAAGTATTGGCTGTTGGCCTTGATGCCAAAGATATGATTGGGCGCACTCCCGATACTATTTTAGCGGAGCGCCCCTTGAAGAATGGGGTGATTGCTAATTATCATACGACCGAAGCGATGCTGCGGTATTTTATCAACAAAGCTTTGGGCGGCGTTCGTCTATTCCGGCCGGAAGTGATGGTGGCGGTGCCAGGCGGAATTACTTCTACCGAGCGGCGTGCAGTGATTGACGCCACGATTGCGGCTGGCGCCAAAGCAGCCTATATTATCAAAGAGCCGATTGTGGCTGCAATTGGCGCTGGGATTCCGATTGGAGCGGCATCTGGCCATATGATTATTGACATCGGGGGCGGCACTGCCGAAATTGCGGTGATTTCGCTTGGTGGTATTGTATCGTGGGGATCGGTGCGCATTGGCGGCAACAAATTTGATCAGGCGATTGCTGATTATATCCGCCATAAATATAACCTAGCCGTAGGTGAGAAGACGGCCGAAGAAATAAAAATGGCTGTGGGGTCTGCTTTGTTTATGGACAAACCGCTTAGCACCGAAATCAAGGGTCGGGATATGGTGACTGGGCTCCCGCGGATTGTTTCGGTTAATTCGGATGATACGACCGAAGCGTTGCAGCATGATATGGAGCTCTTGGTGGAAGCGATTAAAAATGTACTTCAGGAAACGCCGCCGGAATTATCCGCGGATGTGATGGATAAGGGGATTATTTTATCCGGTGGATCGGCTTTGCTCCGTAATCTCGATCAACTGATAGCGCAGGCGACGGGCGTGCCCACATATGTCGCTGACGAAGCTTTGTTATGCGTGGTCAAGGGCACCGGGATTGCGCTTGATAACCTCGAAAGTTACAAACGCAGTATTCTCGCCACCAAATAATCTTCGTATGGTCATTGGTATTGAAGCGACCCATGCTGCGCGCGGGCAGCGCACCGGGGTGGAGGAATATTGTTACCGCCTGATTCAAGAATTTAAAACTATTATCCCCTCGGATGTTCGGGTGATTTTGTATTCTAAGGAGCCGCTCACCGGCCCGCTCGCAGAGTTACCCGGCAACTGGGAAAACCGTGTGCTCAGTTGGCCTTTTAAAAAAGGCTGGAGCCAGGTGCGCTTGGCCGTTGAATTATGGCGCCGGCCGCCGGATATTTTTTTTGCCCCAGGGCAGCTCGTGCCGGTATATTGTCCGAAGCGTACTATAACTACGATCCATGATTGTGCCTTTAAAGCTGTGCCCGAAGCCTATAATTTTTTTAGTCGTTGGTATTTAAAAATAATGAATCGGTTAATTTTTAACCGATCATCTCGTTTGATTACCACGTCGCAGTTTAATATCCGAGAATTATCCCGGCTTTATCCGCAGCTCGCCTTGCCGCCCACCACTGCCATTTCGCTTGGGTATAATCAGGAGTTATTCGTACCGCTGGCGGATCAACCTTTTCAGACTAAAGATATTTTGGAGCGGCATGGGATTGCCGGGCCTTTTTTTATATCTATCGGGCGATTAGAAACTAAAAAAAATACCGCACGTATCGTTGAAGCGTTTACACTGTTTAAGCAGCGCCACGGCACGGACCCGGCGGTCGCAGCAGTTAAATTGGTCTTGGTTGGTTCTCCGGGCGCCGGGTACCAGCAGGTGGCGGCAGCGGTGGCCAAGAGTCCGTGCCCGGCTGATATTTTGCAGCTCGGCTATGTTGATAGCGCTGATTTACCGATACTGCTTGCAGCCGCTACGGCCTTTGTGTTTCCATCTCTCTACGAAGGCTTTGGGATACCGGTGCTCGAGGCGATGGCGATGTGTTGCCCGGTTATTGTTAGCACTACCGGGGCTTTGCCCGAAATTGTGGGTGGTGCGGGGATGTTAGTTAATCCGACTGATACTGCGGCGCTCTCCGAAGCATATACCCGCCTCATGTCTGATATGGCTTTCCGTTTGCACCTCTGCCATGCAGGTTCAGATCGGGTGCGAGCTTTTTCGTGGCGCCACACCGCTGAACAAACCTGGCAGGAATTACTCCGGCCGTAATTAAAAATCCCTTTGTTAAGAGAAAAAATACCCGACCTTGGTCGGTTTTTTGGTTGTCAAAGCACCGGGTTTTTGTTAGACTATGAATATATGATTATCGGCAATCCTTCAGTTGTCAATTTTTTACGTACGGCCTTGCTGCCACAGGCACATGCCTATACTTTTGCCTTGGTCGGGCCGGATGGGGTGGGCAAACGTACCATGGCTCGGTTGTATGCGCGCGAACTCTTAACCTGCTCGGAAAAACAGCTCGATACGCATCCGGATTTTTATTATATTGAACGACTAGAAGATGATAAGACCGGAAAATTAAAAAAAGATATTACTGTAGAACAAGCACGTCACCTCAAGAGTCGGCTCGGCGCCAAACCGTGGGTTGCTCCACATCAGGTAGTAGTCATTGATGAAGCGGAACTCATTAATGTTGAAGCGGGCAACGCGCTCCTTAAATCACTCGAAGAGCCCCCGGCGCACACGATTATTTTTTTATTATGTGAGAATGATCAAGCGCTTCTCCCGACCATTCGGTCGCGAGCCCAGCTATTATTTATGAATATCGTAGCTCCAGAAGTACTGCAGGCTGCACTGATTGAGCAAGGCGCCCCTCCTGACCAGGCCCAAGCAATAACTATGGCGGCGTGGGGCCGACCCGGGCGGGCATTATATTTTTTAGATCATCCCGAAGCTTTGGCAGAGTATGATAGGCAGCGAGCGGATTGGACGCGTCTCAGAGAGCAGTCCTTTTTCGAGCGCGCTACCGAAGCGCTGAAATTAATTCCAGACAGTGATGAAGGTGTCCGCGGCCGTGAAGAATTAGAGCAGGTGCTCGCTGCCTGGGAAGTATTTTTTCGTGAAGCGCTACTGCAGACTGTTGGCGGAGTGCCTGTGCACAAGAAGACTACTGTCTCAACAGCTGTCACCTCTCCTATCAACACGGTGCATCTGATTGATCAGTTGTCTGAAGCTCGCCGGCTGCTCCGGGCCAATGTCAATCCCGGATTAATTATCGATAATCTATTATTAGCTTTTTAATATGAGGATATTTTGGCGGTTATTACTGGTGATCCCGGCCCTGCTCGTAATGGGAGCTGGATGTGTGCAAATCGGGGGTACGGCAGCCGCTGGCCCCATGGGTGTATTCCGCTCTGATGATAAGGGCGAGAGCTGGAAGGCCGCGATGACCTTTCCCACCGCCCAGGGCGTGAAGAGTATTTCGGGGGTTAAGGTGTATCGGATTTTCAACGATCCGAGCGATCCGAATTCCCTCTATTTAGCCACCCGAGGGCAGGGATTATTTTATACCTATAATAATGGTTCCACTTGGCAGTATGCCGAGGGTCTTGGGCAGAAGTTCATTTATGGTTTAGCGGTTGACCCTCACGATAAATGCACTATTTTTGCCGCTGATGCCCAACATATTTATAAAACCACTGATTGCAGCCGGACGTGGCAAGCCGTATATAGTGAAGAGCGGCCACAGGAGCGCTTGGTTAGCATCGCAATTGATTATCGTAATTCCCGTCAGGTATATGGAGCTATTGTGGGCGGAGATATTATTGCGAGCAGCGACGGCGGCACTAGCTGGCGAATCGTCAAGCGTTTCGGCCTGCAAGTGCAACAGATTATGACTGACCCGTTTACTGCCAACCGATTGTATGTTGGGACGTATAAAGATGGGCTATACCGGTCGGATAATGGAGGGGGCTCGTGGCAGGATATGGGATCGGGACTTAGTAATTTTAGCGGCAGCAGCGATTTTTATCGCTTGGTGCTCCACCCGAGCCGAGCCAACAGCCTGTTCTGGATTTCAAAATATGGCATTTTGCGCTCCGATGATGCTGGGGTTACATGGACAGATCTGAAGTTGATTACTCCGCCGGGAAGTGTTAATGTGTATGCCTTCGCCGTAAACCCGGATAATGACAAGGAGCTGTATTATACTGGCACTATTTTAGGTGAAAATCAGTCCCATTTACGGTCTACCTTTTATAAATCAACGGACGGGGGGCGCACCTGGGTCACGAAGAAGCTGCCCACCAATACGATTCCGGTTGGTATTTATGTGCACCCGGAGCAGACCGGGACACTCCTGATGGCATTTACCTTAATCAAATAACCTGTTTTATAATAGATTGATATGAATATCACTGATTTTAAGCCAGATTTTAAAGCCGTAATTGATTTTTTGAAATCAGATATTGCTGGGCTCCGCACCGGGCGGGCCTCGACGGCAATGGTAGAAAATATTTTGGTTGAAGCCTATGGCACCAAGCAACCACTGAAGGCCAGCGCTTCAATTATCGTATCGGATGCCAAAACACTCACAATAGATCCGTGGGACAAGAGTTTGCTTGGAGCGGTAGAAAAGGGGATTCGAGAATCAAGCCTCGGCATCAATCCGATGAATGATGGTCGCATTATTCGCCTGTCGCTCCCGGAATTAACCAGCGAACGCCGCCAGGAACTGGTGAAAGTATTGAATCAGAAATTAGAACAGGCCCGTATCTCGATCCGCAAAGTACGCGAAGAGGTCCGCGAATTAATTGCCGCTGAAGAAAAAGACAAGGCAATCAGCGAAGATGATAAATTCCGGTTGCAGGATGAAGTCGAAAAAATGGTGAAAGAATTTAATGAAGAAGTAAAAGCGGTGGGGGATGCCAAGGAGTCAGAAATTACTACTGTCTAACTATTTAATATGAGTGATACTTCTCAGGTGATGGAAAAACTTATTTCGCTCTGCAAGCGGCGTGGTTTTATTTTTCCAGGTTCGGAAATTTATGGAGGCCTCGCTAACAGCTGGGATTATGGCCCGCTTGGCCATTTGCTCAAGCAAAATATTAAGGCGGCGTGGTGGAAGTTTTTTGTCCAGGAGCGCGAGGATATGGTGCCGCTTGATACAGCGATTATTATGAATCCGAAAGTGTGGGAAGCGTCGGGACACCTGCAGAATTTTAGTGACGAGCTCGTAGAGTGCAAGAAATGCCATCATCGCTTCCGATCTGATCATTTGCTTGAAGCCAACAGTCTGAAGCCTGGGTATGATAAAGAAAAAACGCTAACACTCAAAGATATTGAGTGCCCGGATTGCGGCGGGCAGCTGACTGATCCGAAGCAGTTTAATTTGATGTTCAAAACATTCCTTGGGGTGACCGATGACAGCCAGTCGGTGGCGTATCTACGCCCCGAAACTGCGGGTGGCATGTTTGTCAATTTTAAAAATATCCAGATCGCCACCCGGCGCCGGCTGCCCTTTGGTATTGCTCAGATTGGCAAGAATTTCCGCAATGAAATTACGCCCGGAAATTTTATTTTCCGCACGCGCGAATTTGAAATCGGTGAATTTGAATATTTTATTAAACCAGATGGTTGGGAACAAGTATTTGAGATGTGGCTCGGCGAAATTAAGCGCTGGTGGCAAGATGTAATGCGAGTGAATATGGATAATCTTGTCTGGCATGAAATTCCGGATGGCGAACGGGCGCATTATAGTAAGCGCACGGTGGATATTGAATATAAGTATCCGTTCGGCGTAAAAGAGTTGCATGGAATTGCCTATCGCACCGATTTTGACCTGACGCGCCATCAAACTGTGAGTGGTCAGGATCTGCAGTATACCGATCCGGAAACCGGTGACAAGTTTTTACCCCATGTAATCGAGCCCACGTTTGGTATCGACCGTATGTTGCTTGTGTTGCTTCTCGAAGCGTATACCGAAGAACAGGTGCCGACAGCCAAAGAAGGCGAGACCGAAGCGCGGGTAGTGATGAAATTTCCGCCGGCCTTAGCCCCGATCAAAGTGGCGGTGCTTCCCTTGTCGAAAAAAGAAGAGTTAGCAGTGATAGCGAAGCCGCTCGCAGCTGAACTGCGCAAACATTTTTCGCTTGAATATGACGAAACACAGAGCATCGGCAAGCGTTACCGCCGGCAGGATGAAATCGGCACGCCGTTTTGCGTTACGGTAGATTTTGATTCGATCACTGATCAGAAAGTAACGGTGCGGGAGCGTGACACGATGCAGCAAGAACGGGTGGCGATAGCTGATTTGGTGAAGTATTTGCAAGCAAAGTTAGCTTAATTATATGCGGCATGAAGGAGGGCGAGAGCTCCGAGAATCGGTACAGACAGACGTTGCTAAAGCGACTGAAGTTCTCAGCAGATGGTTTAATGTGGCGGCGCTCCGTATTGGGCCGACTGGGCGCGTATATTTTGATGAGTTGAAGGATCCTCATATCCGTGAGAGAGTCTCAGTGGTAAATGCTTCCCAAGTTGAAGTAGGAATTATCAGAGCAACCCTCGAGAAAATTAATCTAGCAATTTCGGCTGGTGCCATAACAAAGCTTCCTGATTCGTTGCAACTGCACGCCTCCGAACGCAGTAGCTGCGTGGAGCTATCGGTGAGGCCACATGAGCGAGATGCCACAATGTGGCAGTGTTACCTTCAAGACTAATGGAAAATTATAGAACAAGTACATCATTGATCATATGTCCAAGGCTAAACAATTCAAAAATGGTGTAACCTTCATTACGGTGCCGGTCAAAGGCACGCGGGCTACTACGGTCCTCGTTATGTTTCCGATCGGGTCGCGCTATGAAACTGCCAAGCTCTCGGGGGCGTCGCATTTTTTGGAGCACATGCTGTTTAAAGGTACGGTAAAACGCCCTACGGCGCTTGATATTTCTCTGACCATCGAAAAATATGGCGCCAGCTATAATGCTTTTACGAGTAAAGAATATACGGGTTATTATATAAAAATTGATGGCAGTAAGCAGGGGGTTGCTTTTGATCTCCTCAGTGACATGATCCTTAACTCCACGCTTGATGCGGCTGAAATTGAAAAAGAGAAAGGTGCGATTGTGGAGGAGCTGCGCATGTATCAGGATAATCCAAGCATGGCGATTGATCTATTGTTTGATCGGTTATTTTTTGGCGATCATCCACTCGGGTGGGATATTGGCGGCACTGAAGACAGTGTCCGTGGGATTACGCGCGATGAGCTGTTTGAGTATTATCGCCGTCATTATGGCCCCACTAATATGCTGGTAATTGTGGCCGGTGATATTGACCAGCGCCGGTTGCCTCAGTTCGTGAAAGAATTTGGTGCGGCACCAGTAGTGAAAGGAGCGACCAAGCCTGTCTGGTATCAAAAAAAATATACCCCGACCGGTGATTTGACCGCCGCTGCGCCGTTTAAAGACCGGGTAGCGGTGGAGCAGAAGCAGGTTGATCAGGCGCAAGTAATGTTGGGTTTTCCAGCTTTCTCACACCGTGATCCACGCCGGTATGCAGCGTCGTTATTAGCCGTTATTTTGGGCGGCGGGATGAGTTCGCGGTTGTTTGTGGAAGTGCGGGAAAAGCGCGGGCTCGCCTATGTGGTTAGAGCGGCCACAGCAAGTTTCCGTGATAGTGGGCAGTTTTATATTCAAGCCGGGCTTGATCCGTCGCGTTTGCCAGAAGCTCTTGTCGTTATTCAAGATGAACTCCGTAAGGTTGCCAAAGAGCTAGTTACACCTAATGAATTGGCATTTGCCAAAAGCAGTGTAGCTGGGCATTTGGCCCTTAGCCTTGAGGATAGTCGATCGCAGGCGCAGTGGTATGGTGACCAATATCTGTTTATGAAAAAAATTGAAACACCGGCCCAGTATGTGAAAGCGTTGAATCGGGTGACACTACGGGACATTACACAAGTGGCCAACCAGATATTTGATTTTAATGTGATGCGGGCGGCGGCGATCGGTAATTTTACTAAAGACCAGTTTTTAACCTATTGGTAAGATATACAGTATGCCCACTTCTTATTTTTTCGCCAATTGGAAAATGTATCTCAATCGCACCGAAAGCCGTGCGTTGGCTAAAGAACTTCAGCGTGCGGTAGGATCTGAGGCGCATCTCGAGCTGGCAGTGTTCCCAACGGCACTCGCTTTTTCTGATGTGGCTGCCGTGCTGCAGGAAACACCGATTAAATTGGGGGCCCAAAATGCTTATTGGATTCCGAAGGGTGGTTATACTGGCGAAGTTTCAGCTGAGATGTTTAAAGAAGCCGGTGCAACCTATGCGTTGATTGGACATTCCGAACGCCGGCATTTGGCTCATGAAACTAATCATGTGGTGCGCCAAAAAATAGAGGCAACTCTTGAAGCCGGTCTGATTCCGGTTTTGTGCGTCGGCGAAACGCTGGCTGAGCATGATGCTGGTCGAGCCATTGAAGTGGTTGAGATTCAACTTCGTTCGGCCCTTGAACATTTGACTTGTCCGGCAGGGCGGCCGATTATTATCGCTTATGAGCCAGTCTGGGCGATTGGTAGCGGCCAAGCATGCGAACCAGGTGTAGTTGGAGAAATGCACGCTAAGATTGCAGAGTTTGTCCGGGCGCTCCTGCCAGCAGTCACAGCGCCGATCCTCTATGGCGGGAGTGTGAAGGCTGAGAATGTCCGATCTTATTTGGTTCAGCCAGGTGTGGCAGGGGTCTTGGTGGGAGCGAGCGGTGTGACCGCACCGACTTGGCAAGCGATTGCCGATGCGCTAATGGGTGCCGTATAATTTAAACTCCTCTCCTGTATGTGGCTTACTATTTTATTGATTATCATTATCGCGTTGTGCCTTGGCTGCTTAGGAGTGATTATTGCTCGTAAATTTCCCCAACTCGCTAATCTTGATATTGAGCATTTGCCGCAAGAGAAACAGGCGCGCACCAAACGGACTATATTATCTCGCCGAATTGATCAGGAAACTGAGGCTTGGCAAAAGCGCTGGCAGGAACGGTTTTCACCCTTGACTCGCTGGTGGAAGCAGGGGCAGCTTCGATTTCGTATTTATGTGGGTAAGATTGAACGATTGTGGTATCACGAAACCGCTAAAAAGCAGACTGCAGCCAACGTGCCTATGCCGACTGAAGATCAAGAGCAGGCTGTGGCTCGCTTGATTCAAGATGGGCAGCACTATCTGGCCCAAGAACAATTTGACCAGGCAGAACAGGTTTTCATTTCGGCTATTAAGGCCAATTCTCATTCGACTGAAGCCTACCGTGGCCTCGCCGATACCTATTTTAGCCGTGGCGCTATTACTGAAGCCAAAGAAACGTATCAGTTTTTATTGCAGTTGAATCCGAAGGATGATAATGTGCTGGCCAAACTCGGCGAACTTTCTGAACAGGAAAGTAATTTCGAAGCCGCCATTGAATATTATCAGCAAGCCATTATTTTGAATGATTCGTTGTCACCGCGCTTCTATCGTCTGGCGGAATTGTTGCTGCGGGTGAAACAGCCCGAGACTGCTCGTGAAGCTATTATATCGGCAGTGGAGCTTGAACCTAAGAATCCAAAGTATCTTGACTTATTGATTGAAACTGCTATACTATGCAGCGATCAGGCTCTGGCACAGAGTGCCTATCAGGAATTGCGATTGGTTAATCCCGAGAATCAGAAGCTTGATTATTTTAAAAGTAAAATTACCGGCATGTAATGTTAAGGAACGAGGAGTACGGAGTAAAAAACAAATAAACCGGACGTTGTTCCTCGCTCTTTGTCCCATGTTCCTTGTCAATTTCTAGGGCAGTTACCGAAGCGGTCAAACGGGGCTGACTGTAAATCAGCTGGCTACGCCTTCCTAGGTTCGAATCCTAGACTGCCCACAGGTACGGTCTATAAAATTATAAAGTTGAACCAAATATTTTGACGCTGTCGACTTTAAAAATTTATAGATTGTATATATTGCCGCCTTAGCTCAGCTGGTAGAGCAGCTGTTTTGTAAACAGCAGGTCGTCGGTCCGAGCCCGACAGGCGGCTCATAGGAAGTTCGCAAAGTCCCTAAAGTAGTAAAGTCAAAAGTACTGACATTATAGACTTTATAATTTTACAGACTAACAAACTTGATA
>CAZEDL010000006.1:0-79626 GCA_964510885.1 uncultured Gammaproteobacteria bacterium | reverse complement strand
TGCAACATCAAGCGTTTTTAATAAAATAGGTACGAGCCGAATTGTATAAAGCTACAATAAAAAACGCCACTACTCAAAGGTGGTGTTTTTTATTTAATAAAATTGACGTAAGCTTTGCGCCCTGAATTTTATAATTTTGGATGAGCCGCGTGAGAAACTTTTTTTTAATGAAATACTGAACAAAACGAGGCTGCCCATCCTTTGAAATGAAATTATCTAAACGAAGGGCTGATTTACTAATTTTTTTCGTGCTGATTGCCCACTTAAATAACCGTGATGAGTTTCGAAACTAGAGATAAAATCCATCTTAAAATAGAGAAGCCGCGATATGTATTGAACACATCGCGGCGGATGGGGAGCCCGGGAGTCGAACCCGGTAACCTCTAAAAAAGAGACTTGGTTTATCGCAGCGGCGCAGTGGACGTCGCCGGGGCAAAAAAAGCGACCGCCCCAACGTCCTTCTGCTAGTCCTTGACGCGCGGCGCGGATGCGGCGGCCCGAGACCCTCTCTTTCCCTTTGTCGAAGCCGGGGTGAGAGCAGGGGGGCCTGTGCAGATCCAAGCCAATATGGACTGTTGCGGATCACCAAGTGATTCTTCTTTTTCGGTTCTGGACATTACTCCAGTCAAGGCGCCGTGCTTGGCGCTCCCCGAATGTCATCTTTCGATGAACATAAGAATCTATCATATTTTTTCATAAATGTCAAGGCTGCGCTCTCGTTCCAATATATTTTTTGCTAAAGTTAGCCAATTCTTACTTTTTCTACCTTTACGATTAACAAAAATTCAGTACACTCATAAAGACTGCGTGTGGTTGATAACGACCAATAACACAGACTTGTTTTTTTAAAAAAATATGATATGCAAAGGTAAAAAAGGAGCGAAATCATGAAAATTTTAGGAACCGGCTCGTACGTGCCCGATAGGGTGGTCGGAAATGCAGATCTCGAGACGCTAATGCAGACAACCGCTGATTTTATCTTTCGGCGCACTGGAATCATAGAGCGACGGTGGGCCACACCCGGAACTGGTGCCTCCACGCTGGCCATTTCAGCGTGCAAAGCCGCACTGGATGACGCCAAGATTCTCCCGGAATATATAGACGCGATAGTCTGCAATACACTATCGGGAGATGTGGACACTCCTGGAACCGGACTTTTACTGGCTGAGCCGCTTGGACTCCGCGCAGGCATACCGATATGGGATGTCCGTCAGCAATGCGCGGGATTACTCTACGGCCTTGATCTGGCAGATATGCTTATCAAGAGTGGGCGTTGCAGACATGTTCTGATCGTCTGCACAGAAGTTCTCTCCAGCAGGATCGATACCTCTCTGGAGGGCCGCAATCTCGCCGTACTTCTTGGAGACGGGGCAGGTGCCGTTGTGGTTGGTCCGAGCGAGCCAGCGAGCGGACTACTTTGGATCCGGACGCACGCTGATGGGTCAGGCGCCGGAACACTCCTCTCCCCTGGGCTTGGCAGCCAGAATCCCAATTTTTTTGATATTCAAAAGGGGGGTGTTAAACTTCGTATGCCGGGAGGAAAGCACCTGGCCAAGGAAGGAGTGAGGCTGATGGTTGAATCCGCACGATCGGCACTCACAGCGACGGGACTGTGTTTAGAGCAGGTACGGGTGATACCGCACCAGCCAAACCTTCGCATGGTGGAAGCGGTTCTGAACGAGCTAGGGACGAATAGCGAGAGGGTTTTTATAAACGTGCAGCGCTACGGAAACATGGGATCTGCGACGCTCCCCGTGGCACTCGATCAGGCTCGGCGCCAGCAATGGGTCAAGCCAGGGGACCATCTCCTTTTGGTGGGCTTCGGGGCTGGTAACACCTGGGGGGCTGCTGTTTTTAAACTGTAGTCCGGGGTGCAGACGGAAACTTTGCCACCACAACCATCTGCACCTCGTGAATTCTCCAATAGAGCATTCACGAGGATGGTTGTGACTTGTCTTGGTTTCACCACAGGATTGATTTTCTACGCCTTACATACACCCCTTGTCAATAAAACACCTCTCATTTAAGAAGGGGTGTTTTATTTTAACTCTTTGGATAAAATTTATAGCTAACAGTTGTTTTGTCACTGCCAGGGAACCCAAAAACCATTCTGAAAAACCAAATCGTATATTTTAACTTTTCTCTCACAGCTATATCCGGGATGGAACCCTGGATAAAGCTTTACAACATTAAAGTGTCACATAAAGACAACGATACGCATACTATTCCCAAAAAATTGGCAGGCTGCTGGCAGAGTGGTAAAATGGATATAAGGAGCGTTTTAATTTTAAATTAAACGCCTATGAAAAAATATTATTGGTCATTTTTATTTTTAATAACAGTAATTTTTACTCCTGGCTTGGCACAGGCAGCCAGTTGGAAACCAGTGGTGCCGGAGGGATACCAGGTCATCACCTGGGCCAAAGCACCGGGCGTCGCTACCTTTTTCAAGGCGCCCCAGGATAGCGGGTCGATTGATTTTTTAACCCGCATTTACCTGCCGCAGAATGAAATCCGATTGGTGGCTTCTTCTAGCTTGCCGCTTGATTGGGGCGCTGGAAATTCTAATTTTGCCACGACCGACAGTGGGGTCAGCGCTCCAGCCGAAGCTGCTGCCTCGAGCACCTACCGGAACCTAGCGTTTGCCCGCTTAACCTCGGAAGTTGCTAAAGCAGCGACCAAGGGTTTGTCGTTCATGTGGAACGGGCCATTTTTTAATACGACTCTTGCGACTAGCGACCTAAGCATGGCGATCAAGACTACGGTGGGTACAAGCACGCTCATCTCGAGCGGCAGCCGCCCGGAGGCTGATATGGCCAAAGACCGGCGCATGCTGATTGTGAATAATCAGACGGGCACTGCTACAATAGGCGGATTTAACTACGCGAGATTCATCAGCGCAGCGAGCGGCGACGAGGCGCTCGAAGGATTTGGCCCGGGTGTCTTCAAGAGCGATGGCCCGAGCGGAGCCACGGCCCGGGTGTTCCTCGGCGTGTCAAATAACGGACAAGAATTAGTGGTGTATTGCAGCCAACAAGCCACGGTGGAAGAGGCGAGCGCAGCCCTTTTGGCAGCTGGGGTTTCGCCTGATCATCAACTGCAGGCTGATGGTGGCGGCAGTGCCAGTTGCGGGTATAATTTGCCGGGACAATTTTTTGTCGAGCCAACGCGCAGCGTCCCCCTCTATATGGGCGCGATCGCGATCAAACGCGGGACTTCGAGTGATACGGGCATTAATGTACGTAGCGGCCCGGCGACGAAAAATACCATTGTGAAAAAATTGAAGAAAGGTGAACTGGTGCGAATTTTGGAAGAGAAGAATGGGTGGTATCGGATTGGTGACAAGCAGTGGGTGCTCGGGTCGCTGATCAAAAAAATGTAATTAATATGCCACTACAGCTAACACTGTGGTGGCATTTTTTAAATGGCTGGAGACGCCGCCGAATTGAAGGCGGTAAAAATAAACGACACGATGCTATAGGCCGAGAGAATGATGATCAGGCCGATAATGGTGCCAGCGAGTGAGCGGCGGGCTTTTTTCATATTTTCATCTTTACCTCCTGAAAACAAAAAACCGATGCCACTAAAAATAATCATGACCACCAAAATGATACCGACGAATTGGAGACCGATTTTTATAAGGTGGGCGATGATTAAGCCCGGATCAGTTTCGGCAAATCCGATCGTCCGGCCAAAGGTATGCAGGGCGTCGACCATACCGCTTGGGTAGACGGCAGCCACGGCTGTGCCTGGTAATAATATAACGGCCAGAGCGAATGGTACAATGGCCACACGAGCTCGGTATGAATGGAAAGAGTGTAACGTCATATATTGTATAAATACCTTATTTTTAGCCAAAAGGTTACAGTGTACAGGCGAACTACTGATTAATCAACGCAGTGCTACGGTTACTATAGACGAATTAACTTCTTAAGTATTACGAGTATGATTAGACACGCAAACTACTTATACTTATTGGCTGTCGGTGCAGCGCTACTGCTAATTGGAGCCGGATGCAGTCGCGAGCCAACAGCAGATAATTCCCCATCAGATGTGGGCAGTAGCCCAATAATGCCTACTACAACCACATACTTGGTATCAAAACAGAATCCATTATTATTTTGTAACGGCGAACAGATGTATAGTTATGGCTATAGGAAAACAGTGGTGACTGAAGTGGTAACCAGCAGTGTGATGCTTGGTGATACCCTGGCTGAGCAGGCGCACACTGTGGCGGTGCTCGCCACCAGCGGGCAATGCCAACAAGCGTTGCAACAATTGCCATTCAGCGAAGAGAACGGCACGATTCATATTCCACCGATTGATGCCTGGGCAGGAATTTCGATCGCCCTGTGCAGTTGTCGTCCGCAAGTAGAAGTGAACATACTGCGGTTACCGGGAGTGACTAATGTAAAGTGGGACAGTATTTAGAAATAAATAAAAATACAGCTATCTTGGCTTTACTTTTACTTACAGATACTCGGCTGTCATAATTACACCGTTCATTCGTCAGATAGAGTGTCAGTCTTAAGCGTGATTATATGAAATTATTTGTCCGCAGTGTACAATTTTTTTTATTGACATCCGGGCTTGCACTTATACTGCTGCCGAAACACTGGCTATGGTATGTGTATGATGTACGCTACACGGGGATTGCCATGCTGATTGGCGCCACAATTTTATACTCTCTCCCCCGCTTCGCCCATGTGCACCAGAGTGCGCTGCGCGCAGAACATAAAAATCGGGCTGTTGATTCTCTGCAGATATTTTTGGCAATAGCGTTTACAGGTGATGCACTCGGCGGGCTTGGATTATATGGGCTGTATCAATTTGGCGTGCCCTATGATAAAGTCTTACATTTTTTGGTACCGCTTCTGGCAGCGTTGCTACTGCCATTTATTCTGCGTGATCGGTACGGTTGGAATCGGACCCAATCGATAGCAGCTACATTTGGACTTGTTATTGGCAGCGCCCTGATGTGGGAACTATTTGAATTCGGGGCAGACATGATCCTGCATACTCACTTGTCTGGTGAATTGGGGAATTATATTTCTAGCGATACCAAGTACGATCTGCTGTTTGGTGGCCTGGGTGCTGTTATTGGTAGCGGCATTTCAATTTTTAGAGCCTGGTGGGGCCTGCGGCATAATAATAATTACTGGGACTGGTTGTCGATTCAACGCTTTTACAAAGCGCAAAGTTAGACTTGTTTACCTATACACCCTTGATCAATAAGGGTGTTTTTTGTACTGCTGTGGTATACTATTTAAGATTCATGAATTTATGTTGATCAAAGAATTCTTAGTAACTCTGCCAATACTACTCGGGCTTGATATTATCTGGCTCGCTCTGATTGCAAAAAATCTGTATCGGCAGCAGATTGGATTTTTGATGAAAGACAATTTATCCCTCGCTCCGGCAGCATTATTTTACCCCTTGTTTGCAGTGGGGCTCATATTATTTGTAATTAGTCCGGCGCTCGCCCACCGCTCATGGAACGAAGCTCTGTTGCGTGGCGCACTGCTCGGTCTGATTGCTTATGCGGCGTATGATTTAACTAATTTGTCTACCTTAAAAAATTGGCCAGTGCCGATGTCGCTGATTGATATGGCTTGGGGCACCGTACTCGCCGGCACGACATCAGCACTCGCCTATCTTATTTTGAATCGGATATAGTATCGTATGAACAGAGGTAAAAAAATCGTAGTATTTATCTGCGCAATGGTGATTACTCAACTCGCCGGAATAATCGGCTCACTTTTTACGATGCCGAATATTCCTAATTGGTATACCCATTTAGCAAAACCAGCACTCACTCCCCCGCCATGGGTATTTGGACCGGTGTGGACGACACTTTATTTTATAATGGGTGTAGCCAGTTACCTCGTGTGGCAGGGCGGGACAAAGAATGATAAACACACCTTAGCCTTACAACTATTTACCTGCCAATTGGGATGTAACGTGCTGTGGTCGATAGCGTTCTTTGGCGAGCAAAATCCAGCTCTCGGGCTTGCGGTCATTTTAATGCTCCTACTATTTCTCTTGGCAACTATCTACTCTTTTTACCGGATTTCCCGGGTGGCGGCGTATCTGTTGTTTCCGTATTTAGGATGGCTCCTCTTTGCCACCTATTTGAACTATGGCATTTGGCGACTAAATTGAGCTTTCTAGCCAGGCCGTTGCTTAAACACCACTCATGTTTGCTATGAGGCTACACAGCGTTAATCCAAAACGTGTTCGCACTTTATCTACTCACGCCATTAGACCAGGGCCGATTATTTACTGGATGAGCCGGGATCAACGGGTGCAGGATAACTGGGCACTGCTCTACGCGCAGGAATTAGCCCGTAAGCATAACACGACTGTTCAGGTGGTATTTTGCCTCGTGCCCACGTTCCTCGAAGCGACACTCCGCCAGTATGATTTTATGCTACGCGGATTACGAGAAGTAGAGGGTGATTTACGGTCGCTCTCGATTCCGTTTTCTGTTGTACTTGGGTCGCCCGGAGAAGCAATTCCCGAATTTTTAGATCGCGCCCGAGCCGGGGCGCTGGTGGCAGATTTTTCTCCGCTTAGGATTTATGATCAGTGGAAAGAGATGGTAAAAAAGAAAATTTCTATTCCCCTGTTTGAAGTCGATGCGCATAACATCGTGCCGTGCTGGCAGGCATCGCCCAAGCAAGAATTTGCGGCACGAACCTTTCGGCCGAAGATACTTAGCCAGTTGCCGGAATTTTTGGAGCCATTTCCGGCGCTTAAAAAACAAATCGCTTTTTTATCGACGCCAACTGATTGGGACATGGTAGAAAGAACCCTGCAGATTAATCGGGATGTAACACCGGTGGAATGGATTACTCCCGGTGAACGGGCAGCAGAGCACAGTCTTAGCAATTTTATTAGCAAAAAATTATCAGCTTACGAAAGCAGCCGTAATGACCCGGCGATTGATGGACAGTCTAATTTATCGCCCTATTTACATTTCGGCCAGCTATCGGCCGCGCGAATTGTAATGGAGGTCAGGAAGCATCACCCGTCATCACCATCAAGCACAGCTTTTCTTGAAGAGTTAGTGGTGCGACGTGAACTGGCGGATAATTTTTGTTTTTATAATAAAAAGTATGATACGGCGGCGGGATTCCCGGCGTGGGCTACCGAATCATTGCAGAAGCATAAAAAAGATGAGCGACCAGTGACCTATACTGACGCGGAATTAGAACGGTCGAAAACTCACGATGATTTGTGGAATGCGGCGCAAACTGAAATGGTGCGGCACGGGAAAATGCACGGATACCTCCGTATGTATTGGGCCAAGAAAATTTTGGAATGGACCAAGAGCCCGGAGGATGCGATGAAAATTGCAATTTATCTGAATGACAAATACGAGCTCGATGGGCGGGATCCGAATGGGTATGTTGGCATCGCCTGGTCAATTGGCGGGGTGCATGACCGGCCGTGGTTTGAACGAGCTATTTTTGGGAGTATTCGGTATATGAGTCGCGAGAGTACGGGGCGGAAATGTCATGCGAAGGAGTATATTAAACGAGTGACGGGCGCGGGGAAAAACTCACTGCTCTAAGCAGGTTTAGCTAATAATCAGTGACCGCATAGAAATGCTTTTGTGCGTGTGGCCTTCGGCAAAAAAGTTTACGCTCTCGCCTGGCTCTTGGAGCGCGAGCGTGTACAAGAGTGGCCAATAATGATCCGGAGTTGGGATAGATAGTTGGGCCGCATGGCCCAATTTTTTGTAATCGATTAAGGCTTGGTGATTTCCGTCATCAATTAATTTTTTTGATACCTCATCAAATTCGAGCGCCCAATCATAGGGTGTGGTTATATGATCAAATGAAATCAGGCCGAGGTTGTGAACGATATTGCCACTGCCCACTATAAGCACCCCACGGCGGCGCAGCGCGGCAAGCTCTTTAGCCAGGTCGTAATGGAATTGCGGCGGCTTTGTAGCATCAAGGCTCATCTGGAACACGGGGACATCGGCATTCGGAAACAGATGTCGAATCACCACCCAGCAGCCGTGATCAAGGCCCCAGTCTTCATCCCAGAGTACACTCGTTTTGGTGACGGATTTTTGTACGTCACGGGCTAGCTCGGGGGCGCCAGGACAATTATAGCGAATAGCATATAACTCCGGCGGAAAGCCGTAGTAATCGTGAATCGTTTGCGGGCGCTCGCGGCCGTGGACATAGGTGCCATCGGTGAACCAGTGGGCGGAGATGCAAAGAATGGCACTCGGCTTTGCGAGATTCTTTCCCATTTCAATCCAGGCTCGGGTGTAGGCATTGTCTTCGAGGGCATTGGCTGGGGAGCCGTGGCCGATGAAGAGGGCGGGCATGGTGGGGGTGGCGGGAAACTGATCGACAACATTTTTAAAATTACTAAAATTCATATAGAATAATAAATGCATTAGAAATATAGCATCATTGCCGATATGTCTCAAACTAAAATAATCAATTCGGTCCTCACTACCCGCCAAACCCTAGAAGGTGCGGGCGTACGCCTCCACCGCGGCTTTGCCAACGCCGAAGTCCCCCGCTTTGACCCGTTCCTCCTATTCGATGATTTCAGCTCGCCGAATCCGATGGATTATTTGCAGGGATTCCCCATGCATCCGCATCGCGGCATAGAAACCGTGACATATATCTTGAGCGGCGATGTGCGGCACCGGGATTCGATTGGGAATGCCGGCGTGATTGGCCGCGGCGATGTGCAGTGGATGACTTCGGGGAGCGGCATTATTCACGAAGAAATGCCCGAGGGCACGAGCGGGATTCAAGGGTTTCAGTTGTGGGTAAATTTGCCGCAGAAAGATAAAATGATGCGGCCGCGCTATCAGGAAGTGAAAAACCAGAATATTCCCGAAGTGTCGATTGGGGCAGCGGCCAAAGCGCGCGTGATCGCCGGCACGGTGAAAGATGCCATCGGGCCGGTGCAGGATATTATGGCGAGCCCGCTGTATATTGATATTACGCTCGCGCCAAATGAGCCGCTTGATTTCCCGGTCATGTCGGGTTACACCACTTTTTTGTATATTTTTCAGGGTAGTGTGGGATTAAGCACCGGCCATAGTGATTATGGCCAGGGATCGATTGTATTATTCGAGCGCCAGGGCGACCTGGTGTCGCTGCGTTCGGGTGGCGCGGGGGCGCGATTTTTGTTAGTATCAGGAAAACCGCTTGGCGAATCAATTGCCTGGTATGGGCCGATCGTGATGAATACGGATGAAGAAATTGATGAGGCATACCGTGAATTACAAACCGGAGAATTTGTAAAAAAATGACCGGGTCTTGATCTTTTTGGCGATTAGTGCACACCAAAACCCTTGTGGCACTTGACGAATCTGCGTGTTTACAGGCATCATATCAACAATTGAGCCCTTCTCAATACCATTTCGCATTTATTTTTAACCATATAGTTATATGGCAGGAATGACGAAGTCGGCCTTACTTTCACTGTTGGCTGACAAAACCGGTTTAAGCAAAAAGGATGTCGGTATGTTCCTCGACACCGTGGCTGAGACCGCTTACAAAGAAGTTAAGAAGACCGGCATGTTCGTGCTTCCAGGCTTTGGTAAAATGGTTAAAGTAAAACGCGCTGCTCGCATGGGCCGCAACCCAGCCACTGGCGAAGCGATCAAAATCGCTGCCAAGACCGTAGTTAAATTCCGCTTGGCCAAAGCTGCCAAAGATGCTGTATTATAAGCTTCTTAAAAAAACAAAAAAATATCCCGCCTTAGCGGGATATTTTTATTTTTAGCTATCAAAAAACCTCGTGCCAACTTTATCTCCAATCTGTTGATTAGAAGTAAAGTTGGGAAGGCACGAGGTTTTGAGTCGAGTTGGCCTTCCCACCGCTCTGTGCGGTAAAAAAGAGGCTAGAAGATGCCGAGCGCCACGGGCAGGTCGAGGCTGTAGTTCTTCTCGGTCGCGCTGGTCGGCGTCTTGGCCCACGTCACGCCCTCGAGCCGACTCTCCATGTAGACACCGAGCTTTGGCTGATCGTCGGGTGTGGCGCAGTTGGTGCACTGCGCGCAGATGGTGAGGCCGTTGCCGATGTCGCGAACGCCAGCGATCTCATGGCGGACATAGTACCAGCCGCTCGGTCCGAGCGAGCCACCGTTGAGGAGCGGGAAGGCCACGCTCTGCCCATCGACGGTCGCACCCGGGATCACGTTGACTTTGTCGAGGCGCTCGCTCTTGACGCGGAAGATGAATGCGAAATTGGTCGCCACCGGCTGGCAGTTCGGCGAGATGACCGAGGGCTCGGCGCGGAAGCAGAGGGTCGGCTGTACGGGCTCGCTGCGCGAGGGCACCGGGGCCAGATCCAGCTTGCTATAGCGGATGCCACAGACCGGCTCAGCCGGCACCGTGATGATCTTCTCGACCACGCAGACGCCCTGCTGGCACGTGCCCCCGGGGCACTGCGAGTCGGAGGTGCAGGCGCCGTAGACGGTCTGGGGAGCGGTGGGCGCAGGATCCTTCTCCAGCGGCCCCGACTCCGTGGAGCCGCAAGCGCCGAGGAGAAGGGTGGCGAGGATCGCAAGGGTCTGACCAATTTTTTTGTTCATCAGCGAACTCCTATCAATTTTCAGTTTATGGTGCTAGGCACCGCGGTATATAGTACGATTAGTAGTATATAGGGCGTTACTTAGCTATTTTTAGCAAAATACTGGCTCGATATTACGTCTCAGGCACTAAACAAATAAGTATACCACAAAAACAGGGTTTTGTCAATGGGTTTTGGCAATATTTTGGCTAAATTAAGCCATTTTTTATAGCAGCTCCTCAGAACACAGCCAAAAATCTTGGCATACAATAACGGTACTGAAAAATCCCCTTAATTCGGGGATTTTATTTATTTAGAATTGAATCTATTTTTTGACTGGTTTAATGGTTTTAGGCGGAACCTTTTTTACCGGTTTTGCCGAGGCTTTTTTAACTACTTTTTTAGCAGCCGTTTTGACCACTGATTTTGCAGCGCCGACGCGCTTCAAATAAACCTCTTTTCTCATCCCATGCTCGACGGCAATCTGGAGGGCGGTTTTGCCAGCCGCGAGCTCGGCTTTGATGTCGTCGTTACTAATGCCAAGCAGCTGGCTTAGTTCCCCAATCGCTGGCGGGGTCGAGGTGTCGGCTGAGGCGGTGGCCGGGATAATTAGTGTTGCCAAAAGTAGAAACAACAAAATTTTTTTAGTCATATGGTTTATACTAGTTAGTTATCGTTTCGTAGACTTCGGTATCTTTTATATAGCTGTACCATTCCTGTAGTTTGGTGGAGATACGATCTTCGAGGCGCGCCAGCTTCACGGTGGTAGCCGGCATAGCGAGTTGTACGCGAGCCACAGCCCCATTACTTTTGGCGATGTTCTGATTACCAACGAGCACTCCGGCGCCAATGACGGCAAGAGTAACCGCGCCGAGGGCGACAAATAATCCGGTTTTGCGCAGCGGCGACTGAGTATCGGCGATCGATTCCACGTCAGCACTGCGCACAGCGCGGGCAGTGGTGGTGATTGGTTTTTTTAAAATTAGGGTGGAGAAATAATTGGCGGCGTAGTGATAAGCGGTAGTCCAGGCGCCTTCGACAATCAGGCGGCGGCCGGAGCTATTCATAGGCAAGCGAAACGTAAATCTGACATCGCCGACTTTGTGGAGGCGGCGGGCCATGTCGGCATCTTCGCCATAGAATTCAAAGGCGGTGTCATAGCCGCCGATTTGCTGCAGGGCCGAGCGGCGGACAACGAAGTTACCCCCTTGCACCAGTGAGCCAATTTTAAGAATGCATTTATTAACCACGTATGATACGTAGGCGAGGCCATAGAATGTCCAGCGCGCCAGGTTGGTCATAAATGGGACATCGTAGTAGGCCATGGGGCCGCTGAGTGCCACTAAATTTGGCCGCTTAGAAAATTCGGCCATAACGGTGGCGAGCCAGCCCGGCGGGAGCATGGTATCGGCATCAATATTGGCAATTAGTTCGCCCGTGGCCGCGCGAAAACCAGCGGCGCGGGCAGCGGTGAGGCCTTTTTTGGTTTCGGTGACAACGGTGACGCCCGGGAATGAAGCCGCGACAGCCGGAGTGTTGTCGGTGCTGGCGTTGTTAACGACAATAATCTCGGCATCATAGGTGCCACGGCTTAGTTCCCGCAGGACTGAATCAAGGCAGAGGCCGAGATAATCTTGTTCGTTGTAGGCTGGGATAACAAAACTGATCTTCATAACTCCTCTCAAATGTACAATCAGATAGAGAGATATTGTACCTGAGTCTAGGGACTGATTTCAAGGTTTTTTAAGCAGGGATTGGTATAATGTAAGCCATTTTTGGCTTACTACAGCGCTGGAAAAACGATGGGAGGCAGCTATCGCGGCGGTGGAGGCGACTGACAACTCCTCGGGGTGCTGCAAATAATAGCGGATGTGGCGGGCAAACCCGAGGGTATCCCCCACTTCGGCCAAACGGCCATATTCCGGACGGATATATTCGCTGAGGCCGCCAGAGCGCACCCCAACAGCTGGCAAACCAGTGGCCAGTGCCTGCAGCAGTGTAAGCGGTTGATTTTCGGAGGGGCTGGCCGTGACAAACAGATCACTCGCCACATAGACTTCGGCCAAAGAGGCTTTATCAAGGGTGCCGAGAAATCGAATGCGCTTGTCAGCAGGGCTCTTGGCTGCTTGAGAGCGCAGGTCTGATTCCAAACTGCCATGGCCCGCAAGCACCAGTTCTGCTTCCGGCAGGACCCGCACCACTTCGGTGAAGGCGCTTATCACCGCGGCCACATTTTTTTCGCCGGACAGGCGGCCAGCGTAGACAACAGTCGGCCCGGTGCACTGCCACTTGCTTCGATAGCGCGCTTTATCGGCCGCGGTTACTGGTTTAAAGATAGTGGCATCAATCGGATTATCCATGATGGTGATGGGCCGAGTAACTCCGCTCGTGATCATGCTTTCCCGCAGGCTAGTGGCGGGCACGGTAATCTCGGCACAGTGATTGTAGTACCAGCGGACATAAGCATTGCCGAGATATGACAGAAAACTTTTACCAATTGGGCTAAGACGCATGAATTCGGACAGTAGCGTGTGATTGGTGCCGAGGAGTGGGACCCTAAGTTCGCGGGCCGCGCGCAGCGCAACGAGACCCACCCCAAAAAATAAATGGGTATGAATAATATCGGGGCGGAAGCGAGCAACTTCTAGAGTCAGATGTGGCCAGGGAATTACCAGGCGGCCTTGGCGGGTACCGGTGGGAAAGGGGTATGAGGGCAAACGAATGATGTTGACTCTCGGCGCGATCGATATTTCAGCGGGTGATAGATTGGAGCGTAAGAAATTTTTTTCACTGTAGTATGGGACAAAAAAAGCTACGGTGTGGCCGGCCTCTGCCAGTTCGCGGCCGAGTACGAGCAGCGAATCGGTGATGCCGCTTAATTCCGGATAAAAATTGTCGGAAAACAATGCCAGCCTCATACCTTTTTCTCAAGCCGGTTGGCAATATATACTGATATGCGTGAATAGAGGAATGGCACACCAATAAACAAAAATAGTAGGCAGAGTAAAACAACATCGAACCGTTCCAGATAGCCGGGGTGGAGTTTGAGAAAGTCACCAGCATAATAACCAAGCAAGACCAAGATGATAGATTTTGGTACGGTGATCAGGGCACACACCCAAATAAATCGCCAGTAAGACCACCGTTTGGCACCGATCATGATAAATCCAGGAATGGCGATAAAAGGTGTAAATTTAAGGGTAAGCATGGTCTTGGTATGATTTTGATGCATGAGGTGGTGCAGTTTATCGAGGCGGCTGGGGGTGGCCTTGGCCCGTTTTTCGATCCACTTCACCATACTGAGGCGGCCGAAGAAGCCGATATAATAATAAATGGTGTCGGGAATTAGATCGCCTAAAATCGATAATAACAAAATAACCCACGGGTTGAAGTGACCGAGGGCGGCGGTGAAGGCCGAGGCGGCGGTGACTGCAGGGCCTTCGGCACACATGCCTAAGAAGACAAGTGGATAGCCTTGGGCGGCGACCCAGGCGAGAATTGAATTAAAGGAAAGCGTGTTCATAGCATTTATAAGGGGTTTTCTCCACGGATCTTACCACGAGCTTCGGCAATAAACAAAGTTATATCTGTAACCAATGGTAAAAAATAGTGTATACTGTAGAAACAAAAGGTCGAGTCAGATTATTTTTTATACTAGTTAATTATTTTTGTTATGCTTAATAAATTTATTGGTAGTGTGTTGGTAGCGTCTTCGCTCCTTATGACGAGCCCAGTAGCGGCGATGGGCCTGAATATGGAAACCAAGCTAGAAGCGCGGGATGCAAAACTTGAAACTAAGATGGAAGCAAAGGTAGCTCGTAAGTCAGGAGCTACGCTCGATACTGCTTGTGTGGGGGCAGCAGTTGGGGTTCGTGAAGATGCTCTTGCTAGTGCTTTTACCACTTTTAGCAGCGCGCAAGCGAGTGCGTTAGCAACTCGTAAGACAGCACTCGTTAGTGCCTGGGCTCAGACCGAAGTAAGCGCTCGAAATACAGCAATCGCAGCTGCGTGGAGCACTTATCGCACCAGTCATCGCACTGCGGTCAAGGCTCATGTGACGGCTGCAAAAGCAGCGGAGACTCAATTCCGCACGGCGGTAAAAGGCTGTACTGGTGGAACAGCGGTAGCGACCACGGCCGCTGACAGCAGCTTGGCTCAATAAGTTTTAATTAGTTATTAAATCCCGCCTGGTGGCGGGATTTTTTATTAGTGAGATATTGTTCATAAACGAGCTTGGCGGGCAAGTGTCATCCTGAACGCAGTGAAAGATCCCTTGACGCTAAAACTAATACCAAAATTTAACTTTAAGGGATTCTTCGCTAACGCTCAGAATGACAGGTTGAGCCTAGTACGATGACGCGTGACTGGATTCCCGCCGGAGTTTACCCCCAGCGTAAGCGGGGGTGGGAATGACAAAACGAGTTTTTGGTGACTATTCATCAAGCTCGACTACTAATTTATAGACAGTCTTAAGCGGCTATGCTAGGTTAGAACTATCTTTATCTTTTTAAAATTAATCAGTTCTTTTACATCGGCACGGCCGCTGTTCAAAATACAGGAACATCTGTTCGCCTATTTTTAACAACGGCTTTATGCCAAAAAAGGCAAGGAGGTTTGCCATGACTCCGACTAACGCCAAGCCGAGCCCGAGCTTTTTTATTCCGAACACTGACACCTTTGAGAAGGCGCTCGCCATTATCATCAGGGAGCCGACCCCGTGGTTCCTGGCCCTGCTATTCCTCACCCATCTTGCCGCCTTTTTTCGCGTACCGCGCTTCACCAGCACTCCGCATCACTGGGTGCTCGCCCTCATCGCGATCGGCCTGATTCTGTTCATCAAGCTCTCTCTTGAATGGTTCATCCATGGCAATGTGCAGCATGTGCCGCGCGGTGTGCTGAAATGGACGAGCCTAATCTTACCCCGTGGCCCACGCCGGAGCCACGGGGCGCACCATGCGAACCCGAGCGATCTGTCCGAGCTCTTCTTCCCGCTCCGCTCAATGCCAGCAGCTGTCCTCGCTGACTGGGCGGTATTCGGGTGGCTTTGGTTCTTGAGCCCGCGGGTGGCGCTAGCGGCCATTACGTACGCCATCGGCAAAGCCTGGTGGATCGATGTGGTGCACTTTACCCTCCACACCGAATGGCAGCCGACCGGGGCTTATGGCTGGCTGATTGCTGGCTGTCGCCCGCACCATGGATTGCACCATGGCTATGGCCGCCAGTTCGGCTTCTCGATGAAGGGTGGCCCGAGCATGTGGCTCGAAATCACCAGTCGCTTGGCTATCGCTGACCGACTCTTCGGCACCACACATCTGCCACCCTGGTGGAAGCGGCTGGCCACCTACGGTTGGCCCTGGAAATGGAACTGGAGCCGTTGGTGGGAGGCCTGGAGTCATGTCAATATTACATGGTGGTAAGCCACCGCCCGACCCCCTGCAGCACTGTGCTGTAGGGGGTCGCTTTGGAAACGACAATTTTTAACCCGTCTTTGCAGATATTTTTTAAGCCATGTAGGATAATTAGATTGACAGTTGGACCAAAATTATATAGTATGGCCTCACTGTTTTTTGCAGCTGTCAGGGTAGCTCAGTCGGTTAGAGCACGGGATTCATAACCCCGAGGTCGGGAGTTCGATTCTCCCCTCTGACACAAATCACCGCGCGGCGGTGATTTTCCCAGGTGGCTTCCGCCGCCTTGGGCGTCCCGACTTTGTCGGGACTGATTCCCCCGCCGCATCCGCCAGCTGGCGGAGCGGGAACCTAACGATTCCTAAACCCTCCCCATTTCAGCGCTGCGAATTGCTGAAATCAAATCTAGTTGAGATATAACTATCTATGCTGGTTCTCGGTATCGAATCTTCTTGTGACGATACATCAGTCGCCCTGCTCGAATGTTCAGAGCAGGGTTTATTTGTTGTAAACGAAAAAACTGCCTCACAAATTGAGGTTCATAAAAAGTATGGTGGAGTGGTGCCAGAAATTGCGGGACGCATGCATGCGGAAAAAATTGTGCCGCTGATTGAAGCAGTGCTCACGGGTACAAATGGAGAGCGACTGAAACCTGATGTGATTGCAGTGACCGCAGGGCCAGGACTTGTGACTGGGCTCGTGGTCGGCGTAGAGGCCGCACGAGCGCTTAGCTTTGCGCGCGATATTAGAGTGGTAGCTACTAATCATTTGTCAGGCCATATTCACTCGGTAGAAATTAAAAATACTGGCACCGCTCAAGAACCAAATACCGAGATTATTTTTCCGGCATTAGCTTTATTAGTCAGTGGTGGGCACACCGAACTTATTTTGATGAAGAGTCATACCGAGTATGAGCGCCTCGGGCACACAGCGGATGATGCGGCTGGTGAGTGCTTTGATAAAGTTGCTAAACTGCTCGGATTCCCCTACCCGGGCGGGCCGCAGATTTCTAAGCAGGCATTAGGAGGCAACCCAGACGCTATTCGTTTCCCTCGGCCGATGCTGGATCAAGATAATTTTAATTTCAGTTTTTCGGGCCTTAAAACAGCGGCACTTTATTGGTTGCGAGATCATAACTTGGCAGCTTTGTCACTCATCCCCCCTCCTCTACCGGCCGGCATGTTTGGCCAAGTACCAGCTGCCATTACCGTAGCTGATTTTTGTGCTAGTTTTGAACAGGCTATTGTTGATGTGCTGGTGACTAAAACAATCAAAGCGGCAAAACAGTATCAGCCACATACCATTATTTTGGCGGGTGGGGTGGCAGCTAACAAGAGGCTCCGCGACACACTAGGACAGCAGATCGCCATTCATATTCCAAATTCTAAATTCCAGATTCCCACATTTAAATACTGTATGGATAATGGAGCGATGATTGCGGCGGCAGGGTACTACTTGGCAGTGGATAAAAAATTTACGCACTGGAAAAATTTGCATGTTGATCCGAATTGGAAGATCGATAAAGAAATTGAAAAAATGTAAACAAAAAACTGTCCTATGGTGGACAGTTTTTTGTTTAGGAAAACGTCATACTCCTATCCCTAAAGATTTAAATTCCTGCAAACACACAGCTGAGGCTTCGATAGTAAAGGCTGTTTTTATTTTTTTATCACCAACTATCAAATAAACCTGCGCTGATCCAGGATACTTTTTAAAGATCTCTTTGAGAGCGTTAGAGCGAGCCGCGGCTTCGCTGTTTGATAATGTAATTTCAATATTTCCGTCTGCTGTTTGTACCATTTTTGGCCCGGAGAGCCCAAAAGCGCCGGCATGTTTACGCAAGCTAACACCCGCAGAACCGGCCGATAATTGCTGAATCAATAGCGGAGCGCTGGCCTCGGTGATAGCATAGGCTTTTTCTACAAACAATTTATCATCCCCTTCTTCATCGCCAGTTTTGCCAACCACCGCTACGAGCGCGCCGGGCACCCAGATATCTTTGGTGGTTTCGTAGGTTTTGGGGAAGACCAATAATTCCAGGCTGCCGCTGGTGTCTTGCACGGTCACAAACATCATAGCTTTACCGCTCCGAGTAATTTTCTTTTTGGTGCTATCGATCACGCCACCCACCACTACCCATGTCGAACGCGGCTTCCCGGGCAGATCTGTCACGCGCGTGAGAGTTGCGCCAAACATTTCCTGATAGCGAATAAATGGATGAGAGGACACATACAATCCAAGCAGCTCTTTTTCCCAGACGAGCTTTTGGGCTTCGGTGCTGTCGGGTGCCGGATCCAGGCGGAGCTTTTTTACCCCTTCAAGAGCGGTGCCGGCAAAAAGAGAATGCTGGCGCGAGCTGGTATCTTCATGGACTGCCCGGAAAAAGGCCAGCATGTTTTCGACATTCATGAGCAAGTGATTCCGATCAAATCCAAAGGAATCAAAGGCTCCGCATTTGATCAAACTTTCCAAAGATTTTTTGTTGAGGTCGCGATCTTTGATACGTGTGAGCAGATCTTCCAAATTTTTATATTTACCATGCTCTTGGCGTTCGCGATAGATGACTTCCGCAATATGTTCACCAACATTTTTAATACCTGACAGGCCAAACCGAATATGGGCCTCTCCCCCATCCTCGGGCGTGACCATGGCAAAACTTTTGAAGCTGGCGTTAATGTCGGGCGGTAAAACTTTTACGCCCATGCGCTCACATTCCTGAATAATTTCAGGGACTTTTTCTATATCACCGCTTTCGGCGATGAGGACTGCCGTCATGTATTGCAGCGGGAAATTAGCTTTGAGGTAGGCGGTTTGGTAAGCGACGACGCCATAGCTCGCGGCATGGGCTTTGTTAAACCCGTAGGCCGCAAAGGGCTCGATCAGCTCCCACAGACGATGGATTTTGAGATCGGACACTTTGCCATATTCGCGACAACCTTTGAAAAACTTTTCTTTTTGCTTGGCCATTTCTTCGGGAATTTTTTTACCCATGGCTTTGCGAAATTTGTCGGCTTCTTCCCAGTTGTACCCGCCAAGATGGATAGCGGTGAGGAGCACGTCATCTTGATACACAATCAGCCCGAGCGACTGGTCGAGATATTCTTTCATGCGCGGATCGAGATATTCAATCAATTCAGCATGGTTTTTGCGGCGGATATATTCAGGGATTGATTCCATCGGGCCGGGCCGGAACAGCGCCACCATGGCCATAATGTCAAAGATGCTGGCTGGCTTAAGTTCTTTGAGATAGCGGGTCATGCCAGAGCCCGAGAGCTGAAACACACCCACAGTTTCGCCGCGCGCCAGCATGGCGTACGTTTTGGCATCGTCCCACGGGAGATTATGAATATCAATTTTTTGAGCGGTCGTTTTTTCAATGATTTCCACAGCGTGCCCGAGGATTGAGAGGTTACGGATTCCCAAAAAATCCATTTTTAAAAGTCCGGCGGCTTCCACGGAGTGCATATCATATTGAGTAGTCACTTTTTCGCCACCCGCTTCGCGCTGCACGGGAGTGAAATCAGTCAGTGGCGTGGGTGCGATTACCACTCCAGCCGCATGCACCGACGCATGGCGGGCACAACCTTCCACTTTGCGCGCCAGATCCAAAAGACGCTGCGCTTGCGGATTGGCCTGGTATAATTTCTTGAGATCTGGTTCAAGGTCGAGCGCTTTGTCGATCGTCATCTGAAAGCCTTGTGCGCCGAAGGGAATAAGTTTGGCGACCTGATCACAGAAGGAATATGAATAGCCGAGGGCCCGGCCAACATCACGCACGGCAGCGCGCGCTTGCATGGTTCCGAAGGTGATGATCTGAGCCACTTTGTCGGCGCCATATTTTTTGGTCACATAGGCAATCATGTCGTCGCGGCGGTCGTCGGCAAAATCGGCGTCGATATCAGGGGGGCTCGGGCGGAACGGATTTAAAAAGCGTTCAAAGGGTAATTTGAAATAAAGTGGATTGACGGTAGTGATTCCCATGGCATACGACACAATTGAGCCGGCACCGGAGCCACGAGTGGTTTCTACAATGCCGTGATCGCGGGCATATTGCACATAATCGGCCACCACTAAAAAGTAAGGCGAGTAGCCTTTTTTACTAATAATGTCGAGTTCGTAATCAACTCGCTCTCGCACGGCGTCGGTGATCTCGGTGAGGAGGGGTAATTTTTCGTAGACAAGCTGGCGCAAATAGGTATCAGCGGTAGCACCAGCTGGCAAATCGACAGCGGCAAAGTGCCACTGATTCAGCTTTAATTTTAAATCAATGCGGTCGGCAATGCGGCCGGTGTTGGCTATCGCTTCGGGCAAATGTTTGAAACGAGCGGCGATCACATTCCCGGGAGCAAGCGATAAATCAACTTCAACCAGGCTGGTACGGTTCGGTTCTTCCGAAGTCACACCATCGCGAATGCAGACTAACGTATCCTGCGCTTCGCCGTCTTCGGGATGCAGATAATGCGCGTCGCGCGTGACAACAAGGGGGATGTTGGTCTCTTTGGCGATGGTAATGAGGCCGGCATTAAGTTCGAATTGGCCGGGTAGCGCCGGCAAGTCACCGAGTTCGAGAAAAAAATTATTTGCCCCAAAAATATCCTGATACTCGAGTGCTGCCGCTTTACCTTTCGTGAGGTTACTTTCTTTAAAAATTAATTGTCCGAGTTCACCTTCGAGGCAGCCGGACAGGGCAATAATTCCGTCATGATGCTTACGCAGCAGGTCTTTGTCTACACAGGCTTTGCCAGCAATCACCCCTTCAAGCTGGGCAATCGACACTAACTGGATCAGGTTATCGTAGCCCGTTCGATTTTCCGCAAGCAGAACCAAGTGACTAATTTTTTGGTGTGGAGTCGCCTTGTCTTGCCGGCTCCCGGGCGCTACATAGACTTCTACGCCGATGATAGGCTTAATCCCTTGCTTCTCACATTCTTCGTAAAATTCAATAGCGCCATAGAGGTTGCCATGGTCGGTGAGCGCGAGAGCCTTGAAGCCGCGCCGTTTAGCTTCGGACACGAGATCCGGAATTTGCGGCAAGGCATCAAGCAAGGAGTAATGACTGTGGACGTGGAGATGGACAAAATCAGACATAGTGAGAGCGCCTGCGGCGCGCGAGTATCTTATCAAAATCGACCGGGAACGCAAGCACTGGGCACGGATCATCTGATTTGCTATACTAACGCTATTAATTACTATTTTTACTAGTCTCTATGCGCTTATCTGCGGAACTCATGTTCGTGGCAGGCGGCATGCTCAGCTTGGTATTTAGCACCTCAATAGTGCTGGCAGCCTCGCCAACCAGCATCATACCCAAAATCACGGTGGTCAGCCAAAATACGAGTAACAATACGGTGCTGGTAAGCGCAGTGAACAGCCCCGAAGAGGGCTGGTTGGTGATTCGCGCGAATACTGACGGTCAGCCGGGCACTGAACTTGGTTATGCCAAAATAAAAAGAGGTACGAGCAAATCGGTCCGGGTCAGATTGACAAAGCCAAAATCCCTGACTCGCGACGTGTTTGCTATGCTGCATCGGGATACGGGCAAAAAAGGAATCTATGAATACCCGAAAGCTGATGCGCCACTTGTAACCAATGGAAAGGCCCTCATGAGCAGCTTTGTTCTTAAAAATATTCCGGCCGTTAAAGCAGCTGCTGCCGCTAAAGCGGTGGAGAAAACGCCTGAAACAACAAAAACTAACGCTAGTTCTTCGGAAAAAATTCCGGTAGCACCTACTGATCCAGTGCCAGTACCACGCGTTAGTGACGGTGAAGCGCTTGGCCAGAGCGCCCCTGTGGCTGCGCCCCTTAAAGAATTTACAATCACTGCCAAGCAGTGGAGTTTTGAACCAGCGAGCATTACAGTGAAAAAGGGTGACCGGGTGCGCATTACGATTGTGAGCAAGGATGTGGAACATGGCTTTGCTATCTGGGAGTATGACATTAAAAAAACGATCCCGGCCGGAAAGAGTGTAGTCGTGGATTTTATCGCGGATCAAGCAGGCACCTTCACTTATTTCTGTTCTTCATTCTGCGGGGCAGGGCATGGTGATATGGGCGGCGAATTGACGGTGACGGAGTAAATTAAGTAACTATCAATTAAAAAACTTCCCACACAGGGAAGTTTTTTAATTATTGAAGATTTATTTTTTAATTTTTTGGGCCATCTTTTTCATTTTGGCAGCAGTCATATCGACTGCTTTGTCGACCGCTTCTTTAGCAGCGGAATTAAGGGTATCGGTGCCGTTATCTACCCAGGCATCAGCTTTGCGGCTGACCATCTTTTTAACAAGTCCGGTGACGCCGTCGCTAAACAAGTTCATAATACCCGAGAGCTGGTCAACTTTTTCGCGAACACTGCCGATGGCAGCAGACAGGTCATCAAGGCGCCCTCGAATTTCTTCAATAATCTGGCTGGTGTTTTTCAAAATCCGAATCAGGTAGTAAAACATCCAGCAAACAAAGGCCGTGAAGATGCCAATGCAGCCGGCGATCACGATATATAAAATATCTTTGGAGGAATCAAACATACAGGTGATAGGTTAATGACAGAGGCAGTATACCACATTTGCTCCCCTAGCGCATCTCGGCGCTGAATTGCGTGGTGAGCAAGGTAATACATTTTTTTTCGATACTATCGACTTCTTCACTGGTTAACGTCCGCTCTAACGAGCTGTAAGTAAGGCGGTAGGCCATACTTTTGGCGCCGGCTGGAACATGCTTACCTTCAAACACATCGAACAACTCTACGCTCATTATAAGCGGATCAACAGTACTTAAAGCGCCAGAGAGTTCCGCATGAGTATATTTTTTATTCACCACAAAGGCGAGGTCGCGGACGACAGTTGGGTAATCGGACAAGGGTTTATAGGAATGAGATCGATTACCCGCTAAGTTATGTTCGGCCAAGAGCGACAGGTTGAACGATAAAAACGCCACCCGCTCCCGAATGCCGTGTCGTTCTGCCGCCACGGGATGCAGTTCATATAAGCGCCCGACCAAGTATTCCCCGGCATATAACCAAGCGGTGCGAGTGGGGTGCTGCCATGGAAATAAGGGGCGTGCTTCAGCAGGCTCATACCTGAGTGCAATTCCTAAACACGCTGCCAGCGCGTCACTGAGGCGGCGAGCTTCCCAAAAGGGAGCCGGGTCTTTTTTCCCCACATAGGCTGCTGTGACCCAACTGTCTTGGCGCGGCAACAGGGTGTCACTTTTTTCAGCAGCGCGCGGGCCGGCATCGTCGCCATGGAACACTTTACCGATCTCAAAAAAATGCAGGGCATCCACGGCCTCAAGATTAGCACTGATATTTTCTAGCAGGTTCGGCAACAAATTACGCCGTAGGTACGGTTTAACTTTAGAAATTGGATTATCGAGCTCGAGGTATTTAGACACATCGTCGCCGAGCCGGGCGATCTGTTCGGCACTGACAAATGAATAATTATAGATTTCGGTGTAGCCATATTCCCGAGCCAACAACTCGGCTACGCTCCGTTCTAGGCGCCGTAGCAGATTAATTTCAGGAGGCTTGATCGGAAAGGCTGGCAGTGTGGCCGGGACCTCTGTATAACCAAAAAAGCGCAATACTTCTTCTACCACATCCTCGGGAATACTAATATCTTTGGTGGCTCGCCAGGTGGGTACTACTACGGTGAGAAGATCTTTTTTTTGTTTAACCCCAAATCCAAGCCGTGTCAGCGTAGTGACGATCGTCTTCTCGGGGATAACACAGCCAATCTTGGCTTCGAATAATGACAATGGAATCGAGAGAGGCAGTGGCTTGAGGCGGCGTGGGTACTCATCGGCTATGGCACTTATGACGCGTGCCGATGGACAGAGCTCGGTGGCGAGAGCGACCGCCCGGGCAAGAGCTACAGCCGGCAGATTAGGGTCAAGGCTTTTTTCAAACCGGGCCGATGAATCGGTGCGGAGATTGAGTGTGGTAGAAGTATGGCGAGTAGCGGCAGCGGAAAAGGTGGCGGCTTCAAACAAAATCGTAGTGGTGGCGGATGTTATTGCACTCCCCTGCCCACCCATTACACCAGCCAGAGCCAAGGCTTGTTTATTGTCCGCGATTACCACCATGGACGGATCGAGGCTGCGAGTGACACCGTCGAGCGTCACAAGCTGTTCTCTCGGCGTGGCAGCCCGAACAGATAGGCTAATTTTTTTATTATCTGAGGCGAGGGTAGCAACATCGAAGGCATGGAGCGGCTGCCCCAGATCATTCATGACAAAATTAGTGATATCGACGATGTTGTTGATCGAACGAATGCCGACCGATTCCACCGCCGTACGCAGCCAGGCTGGTGAGGGAGCTACGGTGATGCCTGATAGGACTACACCCATATAACGCGAACACAGGTCGGGATTCTCAACGGTAGCAGACAGCTTCATCTCTTTACCTGGTTTTATGGGATTAACTTTGTATTCCTGCACCGAGCGATTGAACAGCACCGACACTTCGCGCGCGAGGCCATAGTGACCCCAGAGATCCGGGCGGTGCGACAAGGATTTATTATCAATTTCTAAAATAGTATCGTTTAACTGCAGGGCATCGCTGAGCGGCTGACCGGGTTTAAAACCACTGGGGCCAAGATCAACAATTTCTTTGTCATCTGTTTTGGGAAAACGATCGAGGAGACCGATTTCATCGGCGCCGCAAATCATACCGGCTGAAGCGACACCGCGAATGGTGACTGGCTCGAGCACGATCAGTTCACCTTCGCCGTGCCAACGGACACTGGCACCGACTTTAGCCACGGCCACGAATTGACCGACGGACAGATTGCTGCCACCGCACACGATGGACAAGCGTTCCGTGCCGACATCGACGGTGGTGACGCGTAGTTTGTCGGCATTGGGATGTTTATCAACGGTCAAAATTTTTCCGACCACAATATTGGCTAGATGCGCGCCGAGCGGCCGGACTGATTCAACTTCCACGGTGGTAAGTTTTAATTTTTCCGCCACTTCGGCGGCGGTTATGGAGTCGGGTAAAGAGACGTATTTTTTGAGCCAGTTGAAAGAGATAAGCATACATCCGGAGAATTAAAACTGTTCTAAAAATTTCAAATTACCGCTTTCGAGGAGGCGAATATCTTCGATACCATATTTGAGCATCACGAGTCGGGTGAGACCAAAGCCAAAAGCAAAGCCCTGGTATACATCAGGATCAACATTTCCTTGTTTCAGTACATTCGGATGAATCATGCCGGCACCAAGAATTTCCAGCCAACCACTCCCCTTGCACAGGCGACATCCTTGGCCACGGCACAAGAAGCAGGTAACTTCACCGTTCACGCCCGGCTCAACAAACGGATAGAATTTAGGCCGCAGGCGGACTTTGGTATCTGGCCCGTATAAATGCTTAGCCACTAATTCAAGCACTCCTTTAAGATGACTGAAGGTAATACCTTTGTCTACCACCAGGCCTTCCAGCTGATAAAAGGTGTGCTCGTGGCGGACATCAGTGGCTTCGTTGCGGAAACATTTGCCCGGTACAATCGCCCGGAGCGGTGCACCATACTTTTGCAACGCCCGTACTTGCACGGAAGAAGTGTGGGTACGCATCACTTGGCTCGAATTATTTTTGATATAGAATGTGTCTTGGCTGTCGCGAGCGGGGTGATCGGCCGGAATATTAACAGCCGAAAAATTATAATAATCGCTCTCGAGTTCAGGCCCATCGGCAATCATAAAACCAAGCGAGGTAAAAAAATCTTCTAGGTCAGTTTGAATCACGGTGTTTGGATGCAGATGCCCCCTCCGGCGTGGCGGCACGGCTGGCTGAGTGACATCAAGGCGCTCGGTGGCAGCGGCTGCAGCCCAGGCGGCAGAGGTTAACTCGGCGCGCTTGCCAGCAAACGCAGATTCTAATTTTAGCTTAATATCGTTGGCATACTGGCCGAACACTTTTTTCTGGTCAGCGGACAGGTCTTTTACTTTTTTAAGCAGTTCCACCAACTCGCCTTGCTTGCGACCGAAGACGGTTAATTCGAGCTGTTCGAACTCGGGCAGGGCGGCTATGCTTTTCAAGTTAGACAACACGCGCTCGGACAGCTTTTTCAAATCGTCTTGCATAGATTAAAAAATAGTTTTTACCCAGGTAACAATTTGTCCGCTAAAACCACTGATGTCTTTGATAGTTATCACTACGACCAGGAGAAGCAAAGCAGCAAAACCAACGACATGCGCAATTTCTTCGATGCGGGCGCGGACTGGCCGACGGAATACAGTTGCAAGCACCACAAACAGGAGGCGGCCGCCATCGAGCGCCGGGATTGGTAAAATATTTAAGACAGCTAAATTGAGCGACAAGATGGCTACGAATTGAATGAGATAAGACAAGCCAAGCCGCGCCACTTCGCCGGTCATGACTGCAACTCCAACCGGGCCGGACACCACTGAGCCAGCTCCTTTGCCAGTAATAAGATCGCGGATGAGATCATAAAAGCCTGCAAAAATTGCACCAAGAGTGCTGCCGGTGAGTTTTGCCCCTTCTAAAATCGCCCGATGCCAGGGGTAGCGAACAGTGCCAACTTCAGCAATACTGACACCAATAACAGCACGGCCCACTTCGGCTGACACAGTAGGACGAACTATCGGGTACAACAGTTCATTATTACGTTCTACTGTCAGCTCGACTGCAGCATCACGTTTAGCGTCCATATAGGCTTGCAGTTCTGGCAAACGCGGCCGAACAAGTGTTTGATCAAGACCGATAATCTGGTCGCCAGGCTGGAGGCCGGCGGCAGCAGCCGGAGAACCGGGTAAAATACTAATAACTTCGACATGATGATCAGGGATAGCACTAACATCAGCCTGCTGCTCTAAATTCTGCGGCACGCCTATTATAAATCCGACCGTAAATAATACCAAGGCGACCAGCACATTCATGAGAACACCAGCTGTCAACACGAGCATTTTTCGCCAAGCTGGCTTGACCGTGAAGCTATCCGGATCGGCCGCTCCAGCGGCTGTGGCCGTTTCGCCTTTAATCTTTACAAAACCGCCAAGGGGGATTATATTTAGGGAATAAAGCGTAGGGAGAATGGCGCCGTCCACTTGATCGGCCGAATCATTTTTTCCCCAAACCACTTGCCACTTTTTGCTACCGGTAGCCGTGGTGAGACGCCGAACGCCAACAATCCGCGGCGGGAAACCAAAGCCGAACTCTTCCACCGTAATCCCGCTTTTACGCGCCGTGATAAAGTGGCCGTATTCATGGGAAATGACGAGGATGCTGAGAACGGCGAGGAAAAGCAATAGAGTAATCATAGGAGAAAAGCAAGCAGTAAATAGACAGCAGAAAATAGATTTTTTATTTACTGTTTACTGTTATTTTTTTTCAAACTTTAAACAAAATTAATACATATATAATATGACTGCAGTTTATATCATTCTTGGCATCGTGGCAATACTCGCCATCTTCCTTATCGGCGTGTATAACGGCTTAATTCGGAGCAAAAATCGGGTTGATGAAGCCTTTAGCGATATTGATGTCCAGCTGAAACGCCGCTATGACCTGATCCCGAATTTGGTAGAAACGGTGAAGGGCTATATGACGCATGAACGCGAAACGCTCGTGAAGCTGACTGAAGCGCGCACCGCAGCCATGGCAGCGCACAACAAACCGGGGGCAACGCTGGCTGAGCAGGAACAAGCTGAAAACCAATTATCCGGGGTGCTGAAAACTTTGTTTGCCGTGAGTGAAAACTACCCAGATCTTAAAGCCAGCCAAAATTTTTTGCAGCTCCAAGATGAAATCTCGGACACTGAAAATAAAATTCAAGCTTCTCGCCGCTTTTATAACGGCAATGTACGCGACTTCAATACAAAGATCCAGGTCTTCCCCACTAATCTGTTTGCCGGCATGATGCACTTTACTAAGTATGAATTCTTCCAGGCTGACGCCAGTGAACGCCAGAATGTGCAGGTGAAATTTTAACTGCTTAAAGCAAACACTATGGAAGGTGAATTTAGACCTAATTTTGAAAATTTGGAAGTGACACTTTCTAACGACGGCCTTATTGATAAATTGACCGCAGACTTTGGAGTTGCCGCAGCATTAACTGTGAAACTAATCCGAGAAATGGGCGCCGACCCAAACACCGCTACAAAAGCGACATGGACAGTAAGTCGCGGAGAAAAAGATGGTCAGTTAGTCATAAAAAGAGGGCGCAGCAAAAGTAAATTTACAATAGAAATAATGCAGATGAGCATACTAAATAAACAAACCGGCGAAATGGTTCAAGGGGCCTACCCCACTATTACCCGGAGACACCACGAAGAAGGAGATTGCGGTTTGAGTGATGGAAGGAACGCAAGCGGACATTATCTTCCACCGACTGGTGGAAGTATGGGGAGAGACGGAGGATATTTTCGAGGTTCTAAAAAAAAAGATCCTAAATATTAATTAAAATAAGATGTATTCTGAAATTACTGCAAACAAACGCCGATCTGTGGTACTGATCATGATATTTATCGCGGTCGTGATTGGTCTTGGCTATGTGTACAGTTATACCACCGGCGACCCGACCTATAGCGGAGTGTGGCTCGCGATTATTATTTCGCTTGGCTCAACGCTGATTTCTTATTTTCATGGCGACAAAATCGCCTTGTATACGAGTGGCGCTCGCCTGATCATCAAGGACGATAATGCCTACCTGTACCGAATGATAGAGAATCTGTCGATTTCTTCGGGCACGCCGGTGCCGAAGATTTATATTATTGAAGATTCCGCCATCAATGCTTTTGCCACCGGCCGGAAGCCAGAGACAGCATCGGTAGCGGTAACTCGGGGAGCGCTTGAAAAATTGGAAAATGAAGAATTGGAAGGTGTCTTGGCCCATGAACTGTCGCATGTGCGTAATTATGATATTCGTTTCATGATGCTGGTAGCCGTACTGGTCGGATCAGTATCCATCTTATCTAATATTTTTTTACGCACCCGGTGGCCTGGCGGCCGACGTGATAACGATCGGGGTGGCGGACAGCTTGGCGGCATTCTGATGATTGTCGGGATCGTATTGGCCATAATTTCCCCCCTGATCGCGGAGCTGATAAAATTGGCGATTTCTCGGCGCCGTGAATATCTGGCTGATGCGTCGGGTGCACTTTTGACCCGTTACCCCGAAGGATTGGCGCGGGCGCTTGAAAAAATTGCGGCTGAAAATCAGCCGATGCGGGCTGCCAACCAGGCGACGGCTCACTTATTCTTGGCCAACCCCTTCAAAGCAGCTGGCTTAAAATCTCTCCTGTCAACTCACCCGCCGATTGAAGAACGGGTAAAAAAATTACGCGAGATGGGCGCTTAAATTTCTCTAGATATAAATAACGGCTTTATTTGGCCGTTATTTTTTTATAGAAGTATATCCAGGCCACCCAAAATGGCACAAAAATTATAATGGGGAGATATATCGTTGGTGACGGGGAACTGACGAGCGAAATCATTAAACCTGCTAATGCCAGGCTTGACCAAATAATTTTTAATTTTAATAACGCTTTATAGGCGTCGAGAGGAGCATTGCGGCAGATAAGTGAGGTAGTGCCAATGGCCAGGAAGGCCGCTGCTAACATGCGAGCTATAAACGGCTCTCCGCTCAGCACGCCAAATAATTCGCTAACTGTGCTCGGGGCAATAAACAACGGCAGCCCGGCAAACAGATCAACCACAAAGTGAATAATAAACCAGGTGCGTAGCGAGCGCGGAACCATAGGAAATAATATTAATAATTAATAATTGCCCTAATAGCAGCGAGTCTCTCCTCTAAATCAGAGGCATCATAGGCTTCCGCATTTAACCGCAAGAGTGGCTCGGTGTTGCTGGCTCGCACATTGAACCATCCCCAGCTACAATCAAACGTAAGACCGTCTAACCGATTAACACTCTTGGCTTCTCCCGAGAAAGCTTGTTCTAGGCGATTAAGCGTGGCTGCAGTATCAGCGACTTTGAAATTTATTTCGCCTGAATGGGCATATTTTTTAAGTGGCTGGAGTAGTTCGCTAAGCGGCCGACCTTCTCGCGACAAGAGGCGAAGCACATACAATAATGACAGGTCTGATGATTCGAGATCATGAATATCACGGTAATACAAGTGTCCAGACAACTCGCCGGCAAAGGCAGCCCCGATATCTTTCATTAATTTTTTAATTTTGGCATGACCTGGGGCAGATGGCTCGGTGGCAGCGGCGCCGGCTGATCGCCAGAGTTCCGGCACGATGCGGCTGCAAGTGAGGCCATAGATCATAGGAGCGCCCGGATGATCACGCAGCACTTCAAGCCCGAGGAGCGCGCTAACAAACGAGGCTTCCACCACCGCCCCGGTTTCATCGACAAGGCCGATGCGATCACAATCACCATCAAGCGCAAAGCCAAAATCAGCTTTGGCGGCAACAACTTTAGCTTGCAGGGCTGCTAGCGTTTCAGTTTTAAGGGGATTAGCTTCGTGATTCGGGAAGGTGCCATCTGGTTCCAGGTACAAAAATTCTACTGTAACAGGCAACTGTTTCAACCACACTGGAAAGGTGGCCGCGGCCATGCCATTGCCGGCATCAATTACAACCCGCAACGGCTTAATCACAGCCGGACTGACAAAAGAAAAAATTTTATTTTGATAGAGCGGCAATGGCTCGAGCTCGCTAAGAGCGCCTGTTTGTACGGAGCGTGTTAGCGCTATTTCACGGCAGGGCAAGAACTGGACGCCGGGCACTGAGGTACCCGTTGGCAGCGTCGCCTTAAAGCCATTATATTCCGCAGGATTGTGGCTGGCAGTGACCATGATGCCACCAGCTGATTCCGGAAGTTCGGTACAGGCGAAGTTAAAGAGGGGTGTTGATACCAGCCCGATATCAATCACATTCACTCCTCGGTCGCGAATGCCAGCAATGACTTGGCTTTGGAAGAGAAGGCTTGAATCGCGCATATCGCGGCCGACTATGACGGCTTTGCCTTTAAAATCAGCTCGGCCGGTTTCGATTTTGAGCAGGTCGACAAAATAGTATCCCACCCGGTAAGCCAAATCAGGCGATAGCTCGCTCACAACTAATCCCCGGATATCATAGGCTTTAAAAATGTGCTGAGGGACGGGCATATTGATAGAAATTTCATTTTGACTTAGCGGTAAAAAAATTGTATACTAACGAGCGTCTAATGTCCATAAATAGACTGATTTCTTGAATATTTCTAGGCCGCGTATGCATCTACTAGACCGATTTTCTACCCATCTCAAAGAAACCCTCGCCCGGGGTATCCGGGTGGCAGTTGAAGTGCGTGCCGCAAGAGTGGAACCGATTCATTTATTTTTTGCCTTATCCGGGCAAAAAGGATCGGTGGGAGCCGAAATCATTAGCCGGTTCAAGCTTACTGCCAAAACTCTGGAGCAGGCTATTTACACCACCCCTTCACATCGCGACTCGCGCCTCAGCGGAGTCAAAGAAAAAGAACTGCCACCGCTCTCCGAAGCGTCTAAGGTGGCGCTCGAAAAAGCGATGGTGGTAGCGGAATCAAACCAGCATACCTATATTGGCACTGAACATTTGTTGTCCGGCCTGATTCAGCTTAATGATCGCGTGGTGATGGATCTGTTATCAGTTAATGGAGTAAAGCCCGCTGAAGTCGATAAACAACTTGGAACGGTGCTGTCGAACGCCACCCAATTCCCTCGCCTGACCGAAGTGGCGGATGTAGTTGAGCATATCCAGGATCATCTGCCCGACAATATGCCCCCACTCGAGAATAACACCCCCCACAATCATCATCACGGATTAGCCCCCAAAGGCAGAGGCAAAGATAATGCGCTCGATTTTTTTGCCACCAACCTGACGCGCGCTGATTTACAAAAAAATATCGACCCGGTGATCGGCCGCGAGGCAGAAATTTTACGCGTGATCCAAATTCTGTCGCGCCGCACCAAAAATAATCCAGTTCTGCTTGGCGAGCCCGGAGTCGGCAAAACAGCCATTGTCGAAGGATTGGCCAAAAAAATTCTGGCCGGAGAAGTACCAGACAGCCTACTGAATAAAAAAATTTACGCGCTCGATATGGGACTCCTCATCGCTGGCACCATTTATCGCGGTGAATTTGAAGCGCGCCTCCGGCAGGTAATGGAAGAAGTGAACGCCAATCCGAACATCATCTTATTTATCGATGAGATTCACAATATCGTGGGGGCCGGCTCGAATCAGGGCACCATGGATGCGGGAAATATTTTGAAACCGGCTCTATCACGCGGCAATGTGCGCTGTATTGGGGCGACCACGCCGGCGGAATTTAAAAAATATATTGAAAGCGATGCGGCGTTAGAGCGGCGTTTTCAGCCAGTGACCGTACCAGAGCCAAGCCTCACCGACGCTGTCGCCATCCTAAAGGGTATCAAAGAAAACTACGAAACCTATCACGGACTCAGTATTAGCGATGCGGCTGTAGAAATGGCAGTGCGCTTGTCGGATCGATATATCAGCAATAAATTTTTGCCGGACAAGGCTATCGATCTGCTCGATGAAACCGCGGCAGCAAAACGCCTAACCATTAAATCGTCATCCTGGCACACCAAGCTAGCGCGGCTGCAGCAGCGGCTTGAAAAAACTATTTTGGCCAAAGAAGAAGCGGCTAGCACTGACCGGTTTGCCGAAGCGGTAAAACAAAAAGAATTAGAAGATCAGTTGCAGGCCGAAATCAAAGAAGCTGAAGAAAAAATAAAACAGTCAAAAGCTAATAAAGCCGGTAAAAAAGTGAAGCTGCTCGGCAGTATCACGGAGCAAGATATCCTCGAACAAGTTGCCCGGATTATCCATACCTCACCGGCGGAATTACGCCATCAGAACAACCGGGATTGGCATACCTTAGAAGACACTCTGCTCACCAAGATTGTAGGCCAGAATCAAGTGGTGCGTTCGTTGGCCCAGCATATTTACCAAGCTCAACTCGGCTTATCGCATCCCGAGCGACCTTTGTTTTCGGCTTTATTTGTGGGTGAAAGCGGTGTTGGCAAAACTGAACTAGCCAAACAATTAGCGAGTACGCTGTATCCAGGGCGAGAAGCACTAATCAAACTCGACATGAGTGAATTTAATGAAAGTTTCGGCGTATCAAAGCTGCTCGGCTCCCCGGCTGGCTATGTGGGGTACAAAGAAAGCAATCGCTTCACTGACAAAATCAAACTCAATCCGCATTGTGTTATTTTGTTTGATGAGATCGACAAAGCCCATAAAGAAGTTACCAAGCTACTATTACAAATGCTTGAAAATGGCGAAATTACCGATGCTACGGGCAAGAAAATTTCTTTAAAACATGCTATACTCATACTAACTACCTCATTTGGCACGGAAGACGCCAAGAAAGGAGCTGTCGGGTTTGGAGGTGCTGCCGAAAACGGCTCGGAGCGCGACTCGCGCCTTCGGGACAGACTAAAAGAGTTCTTTTCGGTAGAGCTCCTGAATCGGCTGGATGAAATTCTGCTATTCAACCCGCTGACATCGGCTGATTTAGTCCGCATTGCTGAACTTGAAATCAGACAACTCAATAGTCGGCTTGATGCCTACCATACCGAGCTTAAAGCTGACCAGCGGCTACTGGAACAATTACTATCCGAATTACCGAAAGACACGCGGGGGGCTCGCGATGTGCGACGCACGGTCAGGGGCACGATCGAACGGTTACTCTCTGACGTGCTCGGCCAAAAAAAGATTAAATCGAGCTATCAGTTAAAGCGAGATAACCGTTCCTGGATTATCAAGTGATATGGCATCAGGCACCCCATCAAAAAATGGTACCGGAGGAGCATCAAAAACTCCACCCTCTAACCAGCGAGGACAAGAAGAACTGCAACAGCAACAAAGAGGGCGAGAGGAAGCACTGCAAAAACAACAGGAAGAGGCCGAATGGGACGAGCATGAATGGGAAGAACGTGAATGGGCCAGTCGACTAGAGGCAGCCAAAGCCCAAGCTAACGCACAAACCCAGACTGAATCAGTGGCACAAAAAACAAAAGACACCTTAAAAAACGCTAAAAATATTTCCACTGACTTACGCAAAGCTATTGCTGTAACGAGTGTTTGTTTTTCTTTATGGTGGCTGCTTCTAATCCCGCCAATAATTGCTTTGATCTACGATTTTCATCTACTCCTTAAAAACAAGCACCGCATCGACGCAATTAAGAAAAAAAGTTAACTCTTTGGCCATATGTCACCGCTCAAAAAAATCTTACTTCTGCTGCTGGTTCTGACGATTGCCGGCTTGTTGGCGTTTGGGATTTATTACTTATTTTTTGTGAAAGGGGTACTACCGAATGCAGGCCAGATTCCAGGAGCTCAACCTACACCGGGAAGCCAATTCCCGGGTGCCCTGCCGCGCACCTCTACGCCTAACCCCGGCGGCACCCCTACTCCAGATTCAGGCCTTCCTACCGCAGGGCCGATCCCAACCCCGTCTCCGAGTTTCTATGCTCCGGTACCGGTATCGCGAGTGCTTGATGTAATCACCAAATCACCATCGCTTGATACCAACAATAATCTGCGCTATGAGAACGCCGGCGATGGACGGTTTTACAAACTAAATGCAGATGGCAGCGTCAAACTTCTCAGCGAACAGCAATTCTATAATGTAGACAAGGTGACCTGGGCTAATACTAGTGACAAAGCAGTCCTCGAATATCCGGACGGCTCTAAAATTCTGTATAATTTTAATACTAAGCAGCAAGTTACCTTGCCTAAGCACTGGGAAGATTTTTCTTTCTCGCCAGACAGCAGTCAATTTGCTTCCAAAAGCATGGGCTTGTCGCCAGAAAATCGCTGGCTAATTGTTACCAACGATGACGGTAGTGGCACTATTCCAATTGAGCCTCTTGGTGACAATGGCGACAAAGTCACGGTTGATTGGTCGCCGAGCCGCCAAACCGTGGCATTATCACAAACCGGCCAGCCCCTTGGGGCTGATCGGCGCGAAGTATTATTGGTGGGTTTGAACGGTGAAAATTTTAAATCACTCATTGTAGAAGGACTTGATTTTCAACCGAAATGGTCGCCTACCGGCAAACAATTGCTATACAGCGTCGATAGTGCACGCACTGAATTCAAACCAGAATTGTGGATTGCAAGCGCCTACGGGGACGATATTGGTGCTAGCCGCCGGAGCCTGAAACTTAATACCTGGGCCGACAAATGCAGCTTTGGGGACGATACCACCTTATTTTGCGCTGTGCCCCGTGATTTGCCAGTCGGAGCCGGCATGACCCCAGAAGCAGCGGCTGGCAGTTATGATGATTTGTATAAAATTGACCTCCGCACCGGCCTTAAGACATCGATCCCGCTCGGCGATGACAGCAGCTATCATATTAACAGCATTTCTTACGATAAAAATAATAACCGCGTATTATTTACCGACCCTTCCCAACGCGGTGTATTTGAGGCCAAACTATAATTCCTATCGACCCTTTACGGAAGCCCCCTTGACTTTCACCCTATGACCCACCATAAAAAAATGATTTTCATCTTATGCCTCTTGATCGTGGGAGCTGCTGTTTTACTCATCCAGCAAATCAAACGGGCCTGGTCGATTACTACTCGGCCGTCGACTGCCCCACTCATTAGCCCCGTATCGGTATTCATTCCAGGCGAAGCTACCGAGCCGGTTCTCGGCAATCCTGGCGCACCACTCACTATTATGGAATTTTCCGATCTCGGCTGTAGCCGGTGCGGCGAGATTCATATGGTGCTCGCCGATTTTGTTTCAAACCACCCCGAAGATGCTCGTTTGATCTTCAAACATGCGCCGGAACAAAAACTGTTTCTCAAATCTAATACTCTCGCCCATCAGGCGGCATACTGCGCCGGAAAAATTGGCCGTTTTTCAGAATTTGTGACCGCGATTTTTGCTGCTAAAAAAAGCCACCTCGATGAACCGTTAGTGAAACGCACAGGCGAACAACTGCAACTACCGATGAATACCTGGTGGAGCTGTGCCACCGGGACTGAAGCGGAGCAACATATAACCGCGGCGATAGCTTTTAACCAGCAGCTTGGGATTAGCGAGTATCCTACAATTTTTATTAATAATCGATGGATAAACTTGAAGGAAGATATTGATCTTGCCCAGCTGCTTGAGTCGTTTATCACCCCTTAATTTTCTACATGTTTAACCACTTCTTTTCCAGCCGACGGATCGTCTTTGGCTTATTGTTTGTACTTAGTTCCATGGTTGGCATTTTTGGATTCGCTCGGCCATCGGCGGCAACGTATTATTGCCTATCAGCCTACCGGGAAAAAAGTGAAGCGGTCTGTACGACGCAGCTATTTGAATATAAGTGCGCTGACGAATCTCTTGATCCTGAAAAGCAGTTCATCAAAGCTTACTCTGAGATGCAACTTTGCGAGGATCAGAAAAATAGTGTCTTATCATCAGGGTTTTGTCTGTATGGCGACCAGTGTCTAGCAGGCTTCACTGAATCAGAAAAATGCATCGATAAACCCCGCTTCCCCACCCTCAAAGATTGTCTGGAAAAAAATAATCAAGCCACAGAAGACGAGAAAATCTATACGGAAATCGCCAAAGATTTGAAACCGCCTCGGACCGCCATTCGCATACCTGGTTTATTATTTAGCAAAACTGACGGCTCCCTAGATGCCGACGGAGCAGCACCGGTTCCGTGGTTAGGCGAATACTTGATAGCGATTTACAAATATGCACTGGCAGTTGGCAGTATTGTGGCGGTAATCATGGTGATTCGTTATGGCATTATGATCGCAATATCGGGAGGCGGAGACATGAAAAGTGAGGGGCTCCAAAAAATTGGCGAGGTTATTATTGGCCTATGCATACTGTGGGGGTCATTCACAATTTTAAATACGGTGAATCCTGATTTGACCAATTTTAAATTTTTAAAGATCACCTATATCAAAGAGAAGCCAATTTTCGTTGATGAGGCCGATGAACCAGCTCGAGACGGGTCGGCGGATGCGCAAACCGGCAATCAAAATGTCCCTTATTTTGCGCAGTGGGAGGGGCCGTGGGCCAAGATGAAACCAGGCGACAAGGGCTGGCCACTTCCAGAATCGCAGGTCGGCCGCACTGATTGCACTACTATCCAACGACGCGGCTGCGGATCGACGAGCCTCGCGATGGTATTGGCTTTTTATGGCGAATCAGTCACCCCGCTTGATACCGGTAAATGGGGGCTCGGTTGCACCGGCGCCTGGCAGCCAAGCACCCTCAAAAATGGTTGGCCGTGGAAAAATCTCACTGGCAAGGTGATTAAAAAAGGCGAAATTTTAGGCCTCTTAAAGCAAGGTAAACCGATCGTCTTCAACTGCGCCCCGTGCAACGGCCTTAATAAAGATGGGCTGCCGGGAAAAACCTACCAAGGGCACTATGTGGTTTTGACTGGATATATTAACGACAAGACAATTGGAGTGAATGATCCGGGATCGAATAAAAATAAGCGAATCATGACAATGACGCCAGAACAAGTTCTAGAATCGTTTAATACGGCCGTATACGTGGACAAAAAATAAGTATGAAACAGACCACGCTCTTCATCTGTTCTAACTGCGGCGCCCAATTCACTAAATGGATTGGGCGCTGTTTAGAGTGCGGTAAATGGGGCACGATCGGCAAAGAGCCGGTGCCCTCTGCCAGCCGATCTGGTGCAGACAGCTCAGCCGTCGCTCCGGCACAATTGAGCAGCCTCACCGACATTAAGCATGAAACAATGCAGCGCCTGAAACTCTCGCAGAGTGAAGTCGGGCGGGTGTTTGGCGGCGGCATTGTGCCAGGCAGCTTGACCCTACTTGGTGGCGAACCTGGTATCGGCAAATCAACACTCGCTCTGCAATTGGCATTAGCATTACCGCACAGCTTATATTTTTCGGGAGAGGAATCCGTGCAACAAGTAAAGCTCCGTGCTGACCGACTGGGCGTGCCGCCGGCCACACTGCGCTTGGCCGCCGAATCAAATGTCGAAACAATTATTGCTACGCTTAAAAAAGAGCGTCCACCCGTAGCGATCATTGATTCAATTCAAACTATTTCTTCGAATGAAGTGGAAGGTGAACCAGGGGCGATGACCCAAGTACGCGCCTGTACCACCAAACTCCTCGAAGTGGCTAAACAAAACACCATCGCTCTCATCATTATTGGGCATGTCACCAAAGAAGGCTCCGTAGCCGGGCCAAAGACTCTCGAACATCTGGTGGATACAGTGCTATATGTGGAAGGTGAGCGGCGCGGACACTATCGCTTGCTCAGGGCAGTGAAGAATCGCTTTGGAGCGACCGATGAAGTGGCCGTGCTTGAAATGACTGGCACGGGCCTTAGCGAAGTATCTAACCCGTCGGCCGCACTCCTTGCGGAGCGCGGTGAGCATGTGCCCGGAAGCATTTTGACCTGCCTGATGGAAGGGACACGGCCGCTCCTAGTTGAAGTGCAAGCACTCGTGACACGCACTGGCTTTGGTTACCCAGTGCGAAAAGCAAGCGGATTTGATTTGAACCGTCTCCACGTATTGATTGCAGTGCTGCAAAAGCGTGCCGGGCTACAACTTGAGCAATACGATGTCCATATCAACGTAGTTGGCGGCATTGATGCAGCCGAACCAGGAGCCGACCTGGCGGTTGCATTGGCGGTTGCAAGCGCGTATAAAGACAAACCGGCCGGCGCTGATCTCGTAGCCATGGGCGAAGTCGGACTTGGTGGTGAGATTCGGGCAGTGGCACAACTTGAAAAACGACTCAAAGAATGTGAGCTACTTGGCATTAAACGGGTGATTACCAGGTTACCAACCAAATCTCCGACCTCTAAAAATGTGAAACTAATCGGAGTAACTAATATTAAAGAGTTGATTACCTTGGCTTAATATTTCAAAATAAAAATCGCCCACTCGAGGCGATTTTTATTTTTATAATTTTTATTCGAGATGAATTGCCTCCCCTACTGTTCGCAGGTGCTTTTTAAGCAGCGGCCACTGTGATATGCGCTCCGCAACCTGCTCGGCCGCAGCCCGAGCGCGAGTGATTAATTCAGTGTCACCAATTTTTGCCAGGCGCAGCTGCATGAGGCCGCTCTGCGCGACGCCATACACTTGCCCGGGGCCCCGCACTTCTAAATCTTTTTCCGCCAGCGTGAAACCATTACTATGGCTGGCAAAAAACTGGAGTCGTTCCCAGATTGGGCGAGCGCCAACATCGGTAAATAAAAAGCAATATGACTGATGATCGGAGCGACCCACACGGCCCCGGAATTGATGCAGCTGCGCCAGACCAAAACGATCAGCGCCTTCGATCATCATCACGCTCGCATTTGGAACATCCACACCAACTTCAATTACTGAGGTTGATACTAGGATATCGAATTTACGCTCTTTAAAATCCTGCATGATAGTATCTTTTTCTGCCGATGGCATCTTACCGTGTAAATACCGCACCTTAAGATCCGGGAAAATTTCTTCGGATAATTTTTTATATTCACTCAGCACTGATTTTTTTTCTGCAGTCAGCGGGGCAGTGGTAAACAAAATACGTTCGGCTTCGGGTGATTCGTCGGGAGGTGTGCTACTGATAAGTGGACAGACTACAAACACCTGGCGACCAGCTTGAACCTGTTGCCTGATAAATTGATAGGCGTCACTGCGCTTCCCTGGTTCCACTAGTCGCGTGATAATTGGCTTACGACCCGGGGGCAAGGTGCGAATAGTCGAGAGTGCCACATCGCCATAGAATACTAGTGCCAGGGTGCGCGGGATTGGCGTGGCCGTCATGCTTAGAAAATGTACGGTCTCCCCTTTCTCTTTAATTGTCCGCCGGTGATCAACGCCAAAGCGATGCTGTTCATCGACTACCACCAGGCCAAGGCGGCGGGCAGTGACATCAGGTGATAAGAGTGCGTGCGTACCAATAGCAACTGCAATCTGCCCGTCTCTAAAACGGCGCTGCCAGTCTTCTTTAGCGGCTTTCCTGCTCGTGCCCGGCAAATCATTGGTCGAAATCGCACAGGTGCTGCCGGTAAGCAGCCCAACCGGAGCAAACTTTCCGAGTAATCGCTGCAGCGAGCTATAATGCTGCATCGCTAAAATTTCTGTCGGCGCCATGATCATTCCCTGATAGCCGTGGAGGGTAGCAAGATAGAGGGCCATGGCCGCTACGACGGTTTTACCTGAACCAACATCACCTGAAAGCAAGCGATTCATCGGGAGTGATCGACCCATATCTTGCATAATTTCCCAGGCGGCCACTTTTTGGGCTGGGGTCAAGGTGAAGGGCAGTGAGGCGACAAATGACCGAATATCAGATTCTTTAAAGTCCATAGCCGGGGCCGGGTGCGTGGCGCGCGCCAAGTGCGCCTGCACCGCCTGGAGTTGAACCAAAAACAACTCGTCAAATTTAAGACGTTCCGTACCTACGGTGCGTTCGGTATCAGTTTTAGGAAAGTGCACTCCCCGCAAGGCCTCAGTGAGGGTGGGTAATTTTTCCGCAGTGCGGATGGGTGGTGGTAGCCAATCGATAATTTCGTCGGCGGCTGGCAAGGCGGCAACCACGAAGCTGCGCATTTGTTTTTGAGTAATTCCGCTCGTGAGCGGGTATACTGGCAAGAGCCGGGCACTATAGCTCGCCTCGCGGCCCGGATATATCTTTTCATAGAGCGGGCTTTGGAGCTGCAAACCGAGCAGATCGTGCTTTATTTTTCCCGCCAAAAAAACTTCGTCACCAGGCTGCAGAGCGCTAGCCAAGAAGGCCTGATTGAACCAGATGACCCTGACTTCATCAGTGCCGTCGCTCACCAAGGCTTCAGTAATATTTAGGCGCCGCCGCGGTGAGCGCTTGTTGGCAATCAGTTCAATTCTGCCTTTGATGGTGACTGAACTTTCATTGGCGAGATTCGCAATCGGAGTGATCGTACGGTAGTCCTCGTAGCGGAATGGGAAGTAATACAATAAATCCTGAAGGGTGTAGACGCCCAGGCGATGCAGGAGGTCAGCGGCTTTTTTGCCAACACCAGGGAGGATGGTGATGGGGGCGGATGGTTTCATGATAAAAGTATAGCACAAGATTAGACAGTGAAAAGAGTAAAAAAATAACACAATACCTCCCTTTTGGGGAGGTATTGTGTTTGTGCACCCGTTAGGAATCGAACCTAAATTTCCGGCTTCGCAGGCCAGTGTCCTATCCGTTGAACGACGGGTGCTTAGACTATTTTCAATGCAGTTCTAGGACGCGCGCCAAGCGATCGCTAAGCGGCTCGTCTTCTTCGGCTAGGTTTTCTTTGAGGTACTGTTTCAAAAAATCCCGAATAGCGAGTGGGTCATTATCTAGCAGTGGAACCTGCAACCGGTGCTTAATCGCCGAATTGAGGCTAAAATAGAGGCTTTTTACCTCGCCCGGTTCGTAAATGATCCAAAACTCTTTTAATTCGCTATACCGATAGAACTTCCGGCCCAGTATAATACCAGTTGAGGTAATTGTAAAGGGGATGAGGATTGGATCCTGGGCTTCGTGCAAATAGAGCACAATGCCAAATAACACAATGATCAGAGCGAACAGGTAGTTGGTGGAAAAGACTGAAAACGCTACTAAGGCCAAGCCTACTACGGCAACGATGAGATACCACCGGCGGCTATGGTCGTATTTTTCATATTCATTGACTTCCCACCCAAAGGCAGGTTCGCCAAGCGGAGCATTTTCTTTGGTTAAATCCCGAGGCATAATAATTTGAGTGGTCGGTAATTATTAATGGGTAGTTTTGTAATAATGAGAAGCACTTATTTGTAGTTAGAGTGTGTAATTAGTAGTTTGGACGTGCTTTATACAAAAATTTACATTCTTCTACCCAAATTACTAACTACTAATTACAAACTACTTAATAAGTGGGTATTACAGGACTCGAACCTGTGACCTTTGCGATGTGAACGCAACGCTCTAACCAACTGAGCTAAACACCCGGTAGCAGCGGTTTACCATGCACAGAATTATGGAAAATTCTCTGATATGCGAATCGTCTTATTAAAATAATACCATATGAGACTCAGCAAATCAAGGCAGCGTCGACTGTAGTTGAAACCGCGTAAATCCTATGCTACAATTATACTCACTATGAATGAACAAGACCGCATAAATCTTTTAACTCCACGCAATCCATTACCCGAACCAGATACAGCTTCCCCTAACAAGGGGCGGCGATTTTTTCTTATTGTATTAGTGGTACTGGCCACCCTCGGAGCAGTGCACCTGCTATCTAGAAACAGTAACGCGAAGAGCGGACGATTTCTGACACCGGGTACTGGCTGGTCGCTCACCACCGTTAAAAATTTTATTTTTCCCGGAGGCGTCGTGTTAGCAGGGCAAGAAGAAGACCGGGTGAACATACTGCTACTTGGCATTGGCGGTAGCGGCCATGATGGAGCGTACCTCAGCGATACTAATATTATTCTAAGCTTCAAGCCAAGCACCAAAGAAGTGGCCTTGATCTCTATCCCCCGGGATCTGGCAGTGAATATTCCGGGCTATGGCTACCGCAAAATAAATAGTGCCGATGCGATCGGCGAAACTAAGCAGCCGGGCCAGGGCGGTGACTATGCCCGCCAAATTTTTGCCGATAATTTTGGATTGTCTATCCCCTACTATTTACGGGTTGATTTCAAGGCGTTCAACGAATTGGTGGATCAGGTGGGCGGTGTGACCATTACGGTAGACAAAAGTTTTACCGATTATTCTTATCCAGGCCCCAATGATTCTTATAAAACGGTCAGCTTCACGGCTGGTACACAGACCATGAATGGCGAGCAGGCGCTGACCTATTCTCGGTCGCGTCATGGCAATAATGGCGAAGGTTCTGATTTTGCCCGGTCACGACGCCAGCAGCAGGTGCTGGTTGCGCTGAAAGAAAAAATGCTCTCGGCGGGGACCTATCTTAATCCGCTCCGAGTGCAAGGAATTTATGATTCATTGACCAGTAATATTGCCACCAACCTCAGCCTCGATCAATTGATGTACCTTGCGAGCGTGGCCAAAGATACTAATCAGAATGCGATCAGAAATTTGGTGATCGACGATAGTCCGGGCGGACTCTTGGCTCCGACCACCGGCGAGGGTGGGGCTTTCTTGCTCACCCCAAAAACTGGCACCTTCGGGCCAGTAAATTCAGCTATTCTCGGGATCTTTGACGCCACATCCACCCCGGCGGTAGTGGCAACTGGGAGCGCTGCCCTGCCGGTGACGCCTCTGCCCAATCCGGCTTTTGCCAAGGCTACCATCGAAATACAAAACGGCACCTGGCAAGTGGGCCTGGCGGCCCGAGTCAAAAAAACGCTGGAAGGTAAGGGCTTTAGTGTTACCACGGTTGGTAACAGTAGCATCCGACCGGTTGCCAAAACGAGCCTTTATTTGCTTGACGGAGCAGTGAATCAAGAGCTGTTAACCGACCTGCAAAAAGAATTACAACTAGAAGCCAAGGCCTTGCCAACTCAGCCTGCAGATGATATGTCTAGCAGCACGGGCCGCCTTGGCCCGGCCGACCCAAACAGCGACCTTTTAATCGTTATCGGCGAGGATTACCTCACCCCCTAAATATTATTACATGAGCACCCCAGCCACCATTATTGATCAACGCCTCCCCACCATGGCTCTGGTTGGCCGGGTGAATGTGGGCAAATCAACACTATTTAACAAAATTCTAGAGCGTAATTTAGCCATCGTTTCAAATGTTCCTGGCACTACTCGCACCCGCAATATTGCCACCGCCACCTGGCGCGGCAAACAATTCCGGATCATTGATACCGGTGGGCTGACCTTTGCCGATGATGTGCCGCTTGAAGATGATATTATTAAACAAACCGAATTAGCCCTTGAAGAAGCGGATGTGATTGTGCTGGTGACCGATATTCAAAATGGCATCCTTCCCCAAGAATATGAACTGGCCAATCGCCTGCGCACTGATCGGGCCAAGAAGCCAGTAGTCGTGGTGGCCAACAAGGCTGATAACCCAGCCAGCCGCCACCAGGTGTATGACCGCGAATGGCAAAAATTGAACCTTGGCGAAGTGATGCCGGTATCGGCGGCAAACGGCACGAGCGTCGGTGACCTCCTTGATTTGGTATTTCAAAAATTTAACAAAGGTTCACGCCGCCCGAAAACATTGGATGATAAAGAGCCGCTAAAAGTGGCCTTGGTTGGCAAGCCTAATGTGGGCAAATCATCGCTATTCAACAAACTGATCGGCGAAGAGCGGGTGATAGTGAGCAATATGCCGCATACCACTCGCGAACCTCATGATACGCTGGTAGAAGTAGATGGCAAACAGATAGTATTCGTAGATACGGCCGGTATCCGCCGCAAGACCAAAGTGTCCGGCGAACTAGAACGCCAGGGCATTGATAAAAGTATTGCAGCCATTGACCGGGCAGATTTAATCTTGCTGGTGCTTGATGCCACTGAACCGGTGACAGACCAAGACCAACAATTGGCAGGCCTATTACGCGAACATACCAAGAGCGTGATTTTGATTATCAATAAATGGGATGAAGCTGATGATAATGGCGATGCCTTCCGCAACGAAGTGAAGGAACATATCTATAAAAAATTTCCACATCTAAGTTATGCGCCAATTGTGTTTGTGAGTGCCAAAACAGGCTATCGCGTGCACCAGATTTTCCCACTCATTACGAGGGCCGAGGCTGAGCGCCAGATTATGCTTGATGAAGATACGCTAAAGAAATTCCTGAAAGCCGCCACCAAAAAACATTTGCCTACCCGGGGCCTCGGAGTGCGGCACCCGGAAATTGCCAGTATTCACCAACTGCGCACCTGCCCGCCGCTGTTTGAAATTTTTATTAAACACAAAACTTCGGTACATATTTCGTATGTGCACTACCTCAGCAATCGCCTGCGCGAGCAGTTCGGATTCTTTGCTGCACCGATCATCATAAAAATGACCAAGCTTAAAAAGCGCGTGAATTAATATTTATGAATCTTATCGTTGGTCTTGGCAATCCAGGCAAAGACTATATGGACACTCGGCATAACGCCGGATTTTTGGCGCTTGATGAATTGGCTGCCCGGTGGAACCTTGGCACTTTTTCGTTCGACAAAAAATTTCAGTCTGAGGTGGCGAGCGGCAGCGTGGACGGTCACAAAGTGCTGCTGCTCAAACCGCAGACGTATATGAATGAATCTGGTGTATCAGTCAGAGCAGTATTCGATTTTTATAAACTTAGCCTCGGCGATGTACTAGTTGTGCACGATGATAAAGATATCCCACTGGGCGAAACCCGCTGGCACAGCGACCGCGGACCAGCCGGCCACAATGGCATCGTGTCTATCATCACCCACCTCGGCAGCCAAGCATTTACCCGGCTCCGCCTCGGGATTGCACCCGCAACCGACTCCCCGATCGAGACGAGTGAGTTCGTGCTGGGGCACTTTTCCACTGCAGAAAAGACGGCCTTGCTGCAGAGCTGTTTGGCTTCTGAAGACAGGCTCCGCAGTTGGCTTCATTAATTATTTCTGCTTATGCTTACGCACTTATTTCGGACACATCGCCTGGCCGGAATTTTTTTATCTGATATAACCACAATCCGCTACCTCAGTGGTTTTACTGGCACCACGGCCGTAGCCCTTATCACCGAGCGGCAGCGTTACCTGATCACCGACTTCCGCTATCTTGCTCAGGCCAAAAAGCAGGCGCCGAAATGGAAAATTTTAAATTCTAAGGATGGCCCAGCGACACTTATTAAAGAGCATCTGCCAAAAACAGCCAAAAAACGGCTAGGATTTTTTGCCGATGATACAACGGTTGGCAGTTTTGAGAGACTCAAAAAACAACTACCGCGAGCTATCACTCTCATACCACTCCCTGAAGATAGTGCGTTATTGCGCGCCGTTAAAACCGCGGCTGAAGCGGAACTGTTGGCCGAAGCGATGCGTATCAACCGGCATGCGTTCAAAAAATTATTGCCTGAAATAAAACCGGGCCGCACTGAATATGAAATTCGGCGGCGACTGGAAACACTGCTTCTGACCTATGGAGCGGAACGGATCGGCTTTGATACGATTATCGCCTCGGGAGCGCGCGGCGCCTTGCCGCATGGCGTCGCTACGTCAAAGATTATAAAAAAAGGAGAGCTACTGACGATTGACTTTGGCGGCGTGTACCATGGATATCATGCTGATGAAACGGTGACTATCGGGATTGGCCGCGTTACGGACAAACAAAAAACGATCTATAAGATCGTGTATGATGCGCAGCAGAAGGCGCTTGCAGCGGTGAAACCGGGTGTGCGAGCGGCTGATATAGACAAGGTTGCTCGCGATTATATTGATAGCCAGGGGTATGGCAGTTATTTTGGCCATGCGCTGGGGCACGGGGTCGGCCTCGAGATCCATGAACGGCCGGTGCTTGGCCCCGGATCACCGGATACAATTGAGGTTGATTCGGTATTTACCATTGAACCCGGAATTTATATTCCGAAGTGGGGCGGCGTCAGATTGGAAGATGTGGTTCATCTGACTAAAAACGGCCCGGTGGTACTGTCTAAAATTCCCAAAAAAAATCTGTTTATTATTCCGTAGGCTTATCCAGTAGCTCTGCAATTTTTGCTAAAGCAAATTTTAATTTAGTGGCTAATTCTGCATTATAGCCTTTAGATGAAAGTTGAGCATCAATTTCAGTCTGCACAGCCTGTAACAATTGAGTCCGGTCAACACCAGCGGAACCGACGACAGCTTCAAATCGTTGCATTCGTGCCTCTTTTTGCTCCGGCCCATCTTCGCTGAGAGCCACCAATTCAATCATGGCTCTTTTTATTAACAGGCTATCAACTTCCCTCGGGGCACGCTCTGACATATAGTAGTATTAAGTAACTATCGTATTGTGACGGTGAAGTGTTTTTTTGTCAATCATCTATGAATTATTTGGCTGCCTTGGCCCACTTTCCTCAAATTACTTATCGGCGTTACGAACGACTAACGCGTCACTTTCAAACTGCCCCAGATATCTGGGAAGCGGAACTGCCGGAGCTGCTCTCTGCCGGGCTTGATGCCGAGATTGCTGACGCCTTTATTCGCTGGCGCGAAGCGAATCCGCCAGAACAAATATTGTCTGAACTTGATCGCCATGGCATCACGACAGTGTCAATTTCCGACCCGGCCTATCCCCCGCTTCTCAAAGAAATTCCTGATCCGGCTCACACGCTATTTGTGCGGGGATCACTTGAGGCGCTTAGGGCTGCGCCGGCGATCGCGGTGGTGGGAACCCGGCGGCACACACAGTATGGACAGATTGTGACCGAGCGATTGGCCAGTGAATTAGCAGCTAGCGGAGCTGCTATTGTATCTGGCCTCGCCCTTGGTATCGACGGGATTGCACACACCGCGAGCTTATCTGCCGGCGGCAAAACCGTGGCAGTGCTTGGCTCGGGGGTGGATACCAGTCATATTTTCCCGAGTGCCCACCGACGGCTGGCAGCCCGGATCATAGCTGAAGGCGGCGCAATTGTGTCGGAATATCCACCTGGGTTTCTTCCCACTGCCTATTCATTCCCGGCGCGCAATCGCATTATTGCCGGGCTGACACTCGGGACACTCGTCACCGAAGCGCCGCGCGAATCCGGCGCTCTCATCACTGCGCGAGCGGCGCTGGATTATAACCGAGAAGTGTTTGCCATTCCCCACCCGATCACTTCGGAGGCTGGAGCTGGCGGCAATCGACTGATTGCGCAAGGTGCTAAACTGGTTACAGGAGCCGACGATATTATGGAAGAGTTGCAGCTACACACCGTAAAACAATTAGTGACTACTCCTAAAAAAGTTACGCTAACCGATACCGAACAAAAAATTATAAATACCCTTGATCAGGCGGGAGTGCCAATCGATACAGTAGTTAAAACCACCCATTTACCAGCCCCCACTGTGAACAGCCACTTAACACTAATGGAATTAAGAGGGCTCGTGAAAAATATTGGCGGGATGCGGTATATAACATTAATTAGATAATTAAAAACCCTCTTACAGTATAGTAAGAGGGTTTAATTGTACATTCTGGTTAGGCAGCCAATAACTCATTATCGGGAGCTACATTATTTTCTTCTATAATTTTTTTTCGCTCTTGACGATAATCGTCAACAATCCGGATTGCTGCAAGTGTCTTGTGTGCTGTATCCCAAACAGCTCTTTTTTGAGCGATCAAGACACGCTTTAGCCGGCCTGCTGGCGAACTCAAATCATTTATTCTCTCGTCAGCACGAGTTTGCATGGCTTCTCGCTTCATATGCCAGGCGTCATCTGGCCCATCAAGATGCTTCCATAAGACTTTATTTTCTAATTTACGCATTGTCTGTTTTTTTAGCTCTCGACAAGCTGGATCAGCGCTATCTAATAGTTCATTAAATAATTCATCCTCGTCTGGTTCACCTCCATCGCCTTCATAACGCGGTTTGCTACTTTTTAGGTCGTCCCAGTTAAAGTTAGCTGGGGACTCCGGCAAATTTGGGTTATAAGCGTTTGTTTCTAGCCTCATACAATTATATATAATTTGGCTAACTTTAGGATAAATACCTTATTTGCATACCATAATTTGACACTTTTGTCAACCTATTTTATGATAGGTTTTATTAAAATTTTGGCTTACTTTAGATAAAATTTTGCTGTCATGACTTTTCTTGAAGCCGAGCGCTGGCTGTTATCACTGCACTCTTTAGCCCGTTCAGAATACTTGGTCGATCGGCGCAATCCGCGCTATTTTTTGCAGCGGCTACAGCGCTTTTTGAATATCCTCGGCAATCCGGAACGGCGTATCCCCCATTACATTCATGTGGCTGGCACGAGTGGCAAGGGCTCCACCTGCCTGATGCTCGAATCTATATGGCGCGCCGGCGGAAAAAAGACTGGACTATTTACCTCTCCGGCCTTGAATGGCCCGCGGAGCAGTTTTATGGTGCAGGGAAAAATAATGAGCCAGGCGGATTTTGTCAGTGAAGTAAAAAAAATACAAAGAGCGTTGACTAACTATCTAAAAACTTATCCGCTTGATCCACCTTCGTATTTTGAAATTCTGACAGCGCTTGGTCTATCTTATTTTGCTGCCCGCCGGGTAGCCTGGGCAGTGCTTGAAGTTGGCCTCGGCGGAAAATATGACTCGACTAATATTATTCCGTATAAAGATGCAGCGGTGATTACGAACATCGGGCTTGATCATACGGCGGTGCTTGGGAAGACTACCGCGAAGATCGCTGTGCAAAAAGCTGGGATCATTATTTCAAAGGCACCAGTATTCAGCGCCGAACGCGATCCGCGCATTCAACAAATTATTAGGCGCACCGCGCTGCAGCATGGGGCACCATTTACACTCGTCGCCCCGGCTGAAAAAAAATCTGACGCCAATAGTTCGGCTAGTCAAAAACTATTGGCACCGGGGATACATCAGCATACCAATGCGCGCCTGGCGCGTGCAGTCGCCGCAGCCTGTGGTATTCCTGAGCCGGCTATTCGACGTGGATTGAAACGCGTGCACCTGCCGCTGCGCTGCGAGATCGTATCGCGGCGGCCACTTATTATTATAGATGGAGCCCATAATCCAGATAAGATTCACGCTACTACAGAAACAGTAAAAATGATGAGAAGTAGACCGGGCAAAATCTATATTATATTCGGCTGTGCCGAAGATAAAACGATCGGCCCGATGCTGACTGAGCTATCTACTCTCCAACCTCACTCTTTTGTGTGCACCCGGTTTACAGCCGAACACCACCGACGGAGTGCGAATCCTGACACGGTGTATGCGTTCGCGAAAAAAAAGCTCGGCACTCGGCGCGTTGAATTATATCTTGATCCAAGTGCAGCCCTTGATTCACTCCTACCGAAACTCGGGCCGAGTGACACCCTGCTTATTACCGGTTCGCTATTTTTGGCCAGCGAATTAAAAAACGCCTGGCAGCGCCGGCGTTTTAGAAATGGATAGGACAATTATAAATTGATTTCCTTATAATCCACCGTAGCCGCATCCTTCCAGCCCGTAATCCGTAGGTAGCTGTTGGGGCGAGTGCTCTTTGCCACTTCTGTCTGCACACCCGAGGCAATATCAATCATAAAAATTGCGCCGGCTTCAGTGCCCGGAGTGCCGAGAGCGGCGGCATAGGCAATGCTCCGGCCATCTGGAGAGAACCTCACATCACCCATCTGATTAAATCCGTTCATAACCGGGAACTCATATTTCCTCTCACCAATAATCTCTTGCACCACGACGGTAATCGGGCCGACGCTGCTATCTGGGTCGCTGCGCCCGGCGGCCACCCAAGTTTCATCAGCGGAAATATCTTCGGCCATATCAAGATTGCCCCGATTGCCGCTGACGGTGTTGCGCAATTCATTGGTGGTCAAATTTACCTGATAGATGCGGCGCGGGCAGACGCCAAAGAGCATATATCCTTTCACCTCCGGAGGACAAATTTGCAGATACACATTATTATCAGTAACTCGGATCACGCTGATTCTATAGGTGCCCCACCCATTGGCAAGATCCCCAACCTCAGCGCGCCCGTGCGTGATATGTGTTACACCGGTAGCGATATTATCGCTAAAACTTAGAGGCGAAGGAAGTCCATGATCACTTGTGGCGTTATTGCCGAGCACTGTTAGTTCAGAAGATTTTTTAAGCGAATCAAGCAGTGATGTCTTAGTGGCAATGAGGGTGGTGCCCCCTACAATCACGAGCACCAAAAGAATTGCCCCTAACGTATACTGACTCCATTTCATCGATGACTGAGACATAAAAAAATGAGAAAAAACCTCATCATTATTATATGGCCCATTTGACAGCCCTGTCAAACTTGCTTACAATCACTAACCACAACTCTTTAAATGTGAAGCTTAAAATTCGTGATTAATCCTGATCTACGAATTTAATTACCATCTTCACATTTCAAGTTTCACACTTCAACATATGAAAACACTTGTCATCGTAGAGTCGCCAGCCAAAGCCAAAACGATCAGCGCTTTCCTCGGAAAAAAATATATTATCAAATCATCGTTCGGCCATGTGCGCGACTTGCCAAAAAGCAAGCTGGGGGTGGATGTGGAACACAATTTTGAACCTCAGTATATTGTGAGCCGTGATAAATCGGCAGTGGCCAAAGAACTGAAAGAGGCAGCCAAAAAAGTCGACGAGATCTTATTTGCAACTGATGAGGACCGCGAAGGCGAGGCCATTTCTTGGCATTTGGCGACGATTCTTGGCATCGATCCGCACCAAGCGAAACGGATCACCTTTCATGAAATTACCAAAGCAGCCTTGCTGAAGGCAGTGGAGCATCCGCGCGGACTTAATTTGCAACTGGTGGATGCGCAGCAAGCTCGCCGAGTGCTTGATCGCCTGGTGGGATACAATTTGTCGCCATTCCTATGGCGCAAAGTGGCGCGGGGCTTGTCCGCCGGGCGTGTTCAATCGGTAGCAGTGCGCCTCATCGTGGAGCGCGAGCGCGAGATCAAAGCGTTTGTAGCTGAAGAATACTGGACTATCGAGGGCTTGTTTGGGGTAGATGGAAAAAATGACACCGTGTCTGCTACGCTTACCAACTTGCCGAATAAAAAACTGGACAAGCTGGATTTAAAAAATAAAACCCAAGTAGATGAGATTGTAACAGCACTTAGCGGCACCACCTATACGGCCGTGAATATTGAAGAGAAAAAAACCACCCGTCAGCCGCCGGCCCCATTCACTACGTCTACCTTGCAGCAGGAAGCCAACCATACGCTTGGCTTTTCGGCCAAGCAGACGATGCGTCTGGCACAACAATTGTACGAAGGGGTGGAACTTGGCAGCGAAGGGCACGTGGGTCTTATCACCTACATGCGTACCGACGCGGTGAATTTGTCGGATCTGTTTTTGGCTGAAGCCCAAACTGCGATCGGTGAAGAATTTGGCGCCACGTATCAGCTGAGTGAGCCGCGACATTTTAAAAATAAAAATAAGAACGCACAAGAAGCCCATGAAGCGATCCGCCCCACGAGTGCGCTGCGTACCCCGGACGTGGTGAAACCGTTTCTCGAAACCAATCAGCATCGGCTGTATAGCCTGATCTGGAAACGGGCAGTAGCCACCCAAATGAAAGAAGCCGCGTTGAACGCCACCTCGCTTGATATTGTGAGTGCCAACAAATATGTATTTCATGCCACCGGACAAACTATTATTTTCGATGGTTGGCTTAAACTGTATCCAGATAAAGTCAAAGAAAATAGCTTGCCGCTGCTGACCGACGGCACAGCCATGACTGAAGAGAGCCTGACACCCGAGCAGCATTTCACCGAGCCACCGGCCCGGTATTCGGATGCCACACTTGTTAAAATTTTAGAAGAACATGGCATTGGTCGGCCGTCCACGTATGCCCCGACCATTGCTACGATCGAAGATCGTGGCTACGTGAAGCGCGATGAGCGTAAAAAACTGGAACCGGAAGAGATTGCATACCTCGTGAACGACCTACTGGTCGAACATTTCCCGCAGGTGGTGGATTATGAATTTACCGCCCAAATGGAAGAGCGCCTCGATGATATTGCCGCTGGCGACAAAAACTGGCAGCCGGTGATGGCTGATTTTTATGGCCCGTTCAAAGAGAACCTAGATAAAAAAGATAAAGAACTCAGCAAAAAAGAATTGACTGAGGAAGCCACCGATGAGGTGTGCGATAAATGCAGTAAACCCATGATCATCAAACGTGGGCGCTTTGGCAGATTCATGGCTTGCAGTGGTTATCCGGACTGTAAAAACACCAAGCCACTCGCCGAAGAAGCAGCCGCACTTGGCGGCGTGGAAATGAGCCATGAGACGTGTGAAAAATGCGGCGCACCGCTCGCGATCAAGCATGGCCGGTTCGGGCCGTTCCTCGGGTGCTCCAAGTATCCGGACTGTAAATTTATCAAAAAGATTGAAACTAAACTTAATATCCCCTGCCCGGAGTGCAAGGAGGGTGAACTCGTGCAAAAGAAAAGCAAGCGCGGCAAATTATTCTTTGCCTGTAATCGCTACCCGGACTGTAAATTTGCCATGTGGGATCGGCCGAATGGGGAAAAGTGCCCGAATTGCCAATCACTTCTAACCTTCAAAGCTAAAGGCGTGATTGCGTGCAGTAGCAAAGAGTGTGGATTTAAAAAAGATGCGCCAGTTACCGAATAAGCACGATCTTAGCTTCATTCAACTCCTTGTCATTCCCGCGAAAGCGGGAATCCAGTCACACATCGCAATCAACTTGTCATTCTGAGTGAAACGAAGAATCGCTTAAAATCAAAAGCATCGATGAAGTTAGCGTTAAGGGATCCTTCGCTAACGCTCAGGATGACAGTCGAGTGTAGTTTTCGCCTACACGGAGATGACAATTATTGTAAAAAACATGGAACTCAAAGAATACAATACCCCCAGTAATCGCCGCCTGATTGGCATTATTGCCTTTTCTTTTTTGGTGACCTTTTTTATCTCGCGCATGTTCGTATACCTCGTGCTTGATAACTTGGTACCGAATTTTTTCTTGACCATCCGCGGGGTGCACATCCACCATTTTACCTATGGGGTAGTAATTCTGGTACTGGTCGGATTTTATTTTATTATGCGGCGGCCGGAACTTGGATCGCGTAGCTTTCGCTGGCTGACGTTTATCTATGGCATTGGGCTTGGCCTGACGTTTGATGAGTTTGGGATGTGGGTCCGGCTGGAAGATGGGTACTGGGTGCGGCAAAGCTATGATGCGATTGTGGTGATTACGTTATTACTCCTGAATATTGCTTACTATAAATCGGTGCTGAATTGGTTAAAAGAATTGGGAGAGACGGTTAGAGAGAAGCTTAACTAACACCCACTTTAGAATCAAAAAACATCCCGCCACGGGATGTTTTTAATGTAGGCTCAAAGGGTATGCCTTGATGCCAAAGGTGATACAAAGGCCCGATTGAGGCCTACGCGCGCAGTATAGCAAAAATCGCTAAAAATGCAAGGGTTTAAAGAAAAAAAGCTTGGTGAATACTATTTTTTAGTGTCATTCCCGCCCCGCCTACGCTGGAGGTAAACTCTAACGGGAATCCAGAGGTTTATTGACCACGCTTAAACAAAAAACGGCCTATTTGGCCATCTATACCTTTTAAAACGATATAACCCCGCTATTACTAGTGGGGTTATACGTTGGCGCTAAGGTTTTCTTTGTATCACAAATGGTAGTATAGCACAGTTTGAGGATTTTGTCAAGAGGATATTTTACGATACCAATTAAATAATATAGATTACTCTTTATTTTTAATTCCTTTATTATATGCTGCCAATAATTCCTCTTCACCTTCGTTTAGAGAGAGGCAGTCATACACTAATGCAGATAAGTTTTGTCGCTCGTGATCGCTCAAAGTGCCAGATGCCGGGCGCCAATCCTCTACAACAGCATCCGCTATTGTCTGCATATCATGATCATTTATAAAAGGGCCGTCTGCTACAATTGCAACTTTTTTATCAATTAATAACTGGGCAATCAATTCAGGTCTGTCTAAAATTTTTAGTGAGCCAAGATCAATTCCCCATTCATTCGCCTTTCTTTCTAATTTATTAAAAACATCCGCGGCATTTCGGTCACGCACTGGCCTGCCATTTTCTTCCAAAACTGAACCGGTATTTTCTGGGGGGAAATCCCAGAATGGGACTTCAGGTTTATTTTTTGACATACTATAGGCAATTTTATTTTAATAGGTTATATTTTAATTTAAAAAAACAAATAAAGCCAGTACAAACTGGTAACTCACGAATTTGGTTTCGTCCTGATCTTATTCTGAAAGGACTCATCAGTTCCGGTAACACCGGAAGACCGGAGCGCTCGAGCGTCCGGCGGTGAACTGCGTGCCGATGATTACGACACGAAGTAGGTTCCGCGTGGCCTCTTGTACACGGGGTCACCCCCCACCTCAGGCCCAGAGGGCCGACGCGGGATGTTGAAGACCTCGTGGACCTCATCGATGAACAGAGGGTCCGCGGGCGCATCGGCGGACTCCTGGGCAGCAGGGTGGATCGGGCTGGTGGCAGGATGATCTTCCTGGGAAGCGGTGGCGAACGGCATGGGATCTCCTTATGAATGCCTGGGCAAGCCAGGACTTTCGAGCGCTGTTTCAGGCCGATGGGCCTGAAAATAGTTACTAAACAATCGCTCGACCATTAGTACATAACCCCCGTATGGGCTGATGGCCAAGCAATTGTTAGCAGATGTGAAAGAGCAGTCTTAATTAAAATCACCCTGATCGTTAGATTCAGGGTGATGTGGTTTTAGATTGTGGCCTGGTATCAGGCTACACCTATGCGCTCATCACCCTTCGTCCAGTAAAAATTATTTACGCAAATAATGGTCGGCAAGATGCTGACCTTATTAGTAAACAATTGATGAGCTTGGTGAATGAGATTCATATTTTTTATACTATGTAACTTATCATGGCTGCAGGAGGTGTCAACGGAGTTATACACAGGGTAATTACACCCAAAAATTAGCCATAAAACGACTGATTTATAGACATTTTTAGTCTAAAAAGCTATACTGCGCATAGAGATTTATTATCGAAAATTAAAATTTTTCTTGCTGTATGTCATATAGCAGCACTACTATCCCCGCTGATCTGACGATTGATAAACTGGTCAAAGAAATCCGGTCGTACCGCGGATCATCGGATCTTGAAATGGTGCGGTTGGCCTATGATTTTGCAGCCAACGCTCACTCGGGACAATTCCGCAAATCCGGCGAGCCATATATTGTGCACCCTCTGGCGGCAGCCTGGATTTTGGCCACAATGCGCATGGAGACGAATATTATTGTGGCCACCCTCCTGCACGATGTGCCGGAAGATACGGCAGTGACACTGGCCGAGATTGAAAAAAATTTCGGGGCTGATATTGCCAAAATGATCGAAGGGATTACGAAGCTTGGCAAACTCAAATACCGCGGCATTGAGCGCTACCTCGAAAATTTGCGCAAGATGTTCGTGGCCATGGCCGAAGATGTCCGCGTGATGGTGATTAAATTTGCCGATCGAACACACAACTTGACCACGCTCGATGCTCTGCCCGAAAAAAAACGGCACCGAATTGCGCTCGAGAGCCTTGAGATTTATGCTCCGATCGCGCACCGCCTCGGCATGGGTGAATTCAAAGGATTTCTGGAAGATTTGTCCTTCCCGTATATTTATCCCAAGGAATACGAACGGACTAAAACTATCCGCGATCGTCTGCTGGCAGATCAGGGCGATTCGATCGAAAAAGTAACGGCCCGAATCCGGACGGAATTATCTAAGGCGCATATTAAATTAATGGATGTCTACGGCCGACAAAAACAGCTCTATAGCTTGTTTCAAAAATTGCAGCGTAAAGGCTGGGAAACGGATAAGATGTATGACATTGTGGCGCTGCGCGTGATTGTGGGTGATGTGGGCGATTGTTATGCCACGCTCGGGATCATTCACCAATTGTGGCGGCCCCTGAAAGGCCGGATTAAAGATTATATTGCGCAGCCGAAGCCGAACGGCTATTCGTCGCTCCATACCACGGTGTTTGCCGATAATGGCAAGGTGGTGGAATTCCAGATTCGTACCCCGGAAATGCATGCGGAAGCGGAATTCGGTGTGGCCGCGCATTGGCTCTATGATGAAAAAGGGTCGCGCCGGCCCCCGCGTGATGTGGCCTGGGCCAAGGAACTGGCCAGAATCCAGCAGGAAATCTTGGTGAACCTGTCGGGGATGGAAGAATTGAAAGTAGATTTTTTCCAGAACCGAATTTTTGTCTTCACCCCGAAGGGCGACGTGATCGATTTGCCCGAAGATGCCACGCCGGTGGATTTTGCCTATCATATTCATAGCGATATCGGCAACCAGTGTAGCGGTGCCCGGGTGAATGATCAATTGATGTCACTTGATACACCGCTTAAAAGCGGCGACGTGGTGGCGATCACGATCGACAAGAATCGCAAAGGCCCGAGCCCGGATTGGCTGAAAACCGTAAAGACGCACCACGCGCGGGCGCATATTAAAAACTCCTTGAAGAATACGTCGCTGAGTAGCTGGATAAAACAGATTATTCCGTATAAACGCGGTAAAGTGCCGACTCCGCCGAAATCATAATAAAAAAACATCCTGGCCTAACCAGGGTGTTTTTTAATTATTACTTATTCTTAGGTTGAAGCACTATTCCACACTGTCATCCGTAATCTTTTTCACAATACCGGATAATTCTTCGACCGAATGATAGTGGATGGTAATCGTGCCGCGGCCGCCTTTTTGCGTAATGCTGGTTTTGGCGCCGAGGGCAGAGCGGAGGGTGTCTTCGAGATAACTGAGATTGGGGTCACGGCGAGCCGGGGCGGCCGGAGTTTTGGTGCGTACTTGCGATTCTAGTTCGCGCACCGTAATTTTTTGGCCGCGCATGCTGGAGAGCAGAGCCAGCTGTTCGCTGCTGCTTGGGAGGGCTAGGAGAGACCGGGCTTGGCCGGTGTTAATATCGCCGTTCACGAGCGCAGTCTTCACTTCTTCAGGCAAACTAAGGAGGCGGATCAAGTTGGCCACGGTGGGGCGGCCTTTACCGACTTTGGCTGCTACTTGTTCTTGGGTCAGGCCAAATTCTTTGATTAGTCGGTCATAGCCAGCTGCTTCTTCAATCGGATTTAAATCCTGACGCTGCAGATTTTCCACCAAGGCAACTTCAAGTCGTTCGCGGTCGGCAAATTTTTTGACTAATGCCGGCATGGTAGACAGGCCTGCCAATTGCGCGGCCCGGAAACGGCGTTCGCCGGCAATGATTTCGTAGCCTCCGCTATCTTTTTCACGCACTAAAATTGGCTGCAGCACGCCGTGGGTTTTGAGCGAATCAGCCAATTCTTGCAATTCGGCTGGCTTGAGGGTGCGGCGTGGCTGCTTCGGATCCGCACTAATCTCACTGAGCGGAATCGACCAGACTTTATCGGCACTATTCTGCATAGAACCGGTAGAGAGGATAGTTTGTTTGCGGGCGCCGGTGGTGGGAGTGATGAGGGCGCCAAGGCCGCGACCGAGGGACATAGGATTGAAAATTGTTTGGATATTGAAAATTAGAAATTGAAAATTAAACGTGAATTATTAAGCAAGTATTACCTAGCCAGAACTATTTTCGAATCTATCGAGTAGCTCTTTAGCAAGCCTCTCATACGCCTTCGCCCCTTTGCCGCTTGGTTCGTAGTGAAAAATGCTTTGGCCAAAACTAGGGGCTTCGGCTAGGCGCACGGTGCGGGGTACCACTGAGCGGAAAATATTATTCGGGAAATATTTGTATAGTTCTTGCATTACTTCTTCCGACAGGCGGGTGCGCGCATCGAACATGGTGAGCACGGCGCCGAGCACGGCCAGATTTGGTTTTAGATTGGTTTGGACTAATTCAACCGTTTTAAGAAGCTGCCCCAGGCCTTCGAGCGCATAGTACTCAGCCTGGACCGGAATGAGAATGTGATCAGCAGCCACGAGGCCATTGAGGGTCAGAATCCCGAGCGACGGTGGGCAATCAATGATCACATAATCATAGGCATGGTTCACTTCGGTAAGAAGATCAGACAACTTCATCTCCCGACCGTCGACATTGACCAGTTCCACGTTGGCACCAGCGAGATCAGGTGTGGCTGGAACCAACCGTAGCCCGGCATGCGCCGTATTTTTCACTACGTCGTGCAAGCGACGGGCACCGACTAACGCATGGTATAGCCCATGCTCTAGCTCCCCGCTTTTAAGCCCGAGGCCCGAGGTGGCGTTGCCTTGCGGATCAAGATCGACCAGTAAGACAAATTTGCCGGCTTCGGAGAGGGCGGCAGCGAGGTTTACGGCGGTGGTGGTTTTGCCGACACCGCCTTTTTGATTGACTACAGAGATGATCATGGGGAGAGTATACCATACGATTGACAAGGAGAAAAGAAACCGCTAATATAGCGGCTACTTATAGCTTATTGCTAGGCCCAGATGGCGGAATTGGTAGACGCACGGGACTCAAAATCCCGCGACTTCGGTCATGAGAGTTCGATTCTCTCTCTGGGCACTATAACAAATACAGCTTCCTTCAGGGGAGCTGTATTTGTTATTTGCAAAGTAAGAATCGAATCAAGGGTGACAAAAAATAATCCTCTATTTATTTAGAAAATTTAATTGCTGATATTGACTATCTCTCGATTGACATTCAGTGCGACAAGTGCTTATATATCATGTTGTTCTTTGAAGAATACGGGGCTGAGTGGTGTTGAATAATCAACCACACTCACCCCCGTATCAACTTGCTGTTGGGGCAGCATTGGAGAGCAACATGTGCATGATGCAGATGCCAGCAATCAAGCGCGATCCGCATTCATACTACGGCCCGGGTCAGCCGACGATGACCCACCTGCACCTGCAGGCCCAGATCAACTTCGCCACCAGGACGATTAGCTGCACCGCCACTATCGACTTCGGCCAGGGCGGCACGGTCGATCTCGACGTCCGGGACCTCACCATCGAAGCCGTCACCGACAACTCCGGTCAGACCCTGGAGTTCCAGCTCCACGAGTCGAAGCCGGTCCTAGGCCAGCGGCTGAACGTCATGGTCCCCGAGGACGAGCCCCGGGTCAATATCCGCTACCACACCTCGCCTGAGGCCAGCGGCATCCAGTGGCTCAGCGCTGAGCAGACCAAGGGCAAGCGGCACCCATACCTGTTCACCCAATTCCAGGCCCTGCACGCACCGAGCCTGGTGCCGTGCCAGAACACCCCCAATATCCGCTTCAGCTACTCGGCGGAGATCACGGTGCCAAAGGCGCTGCGCGCGCTCATGGCGGCCAACCACCTCGGCCGCGAGGAGCAGGGCGAGCTCGCGATCGAGCGATACCGTATGCCCCAGCGCATCCCGGCCTACCTCATGGCCATCGCCGTCGGCGACCTGGTGTCGCGCGACATCACCGATCGCTGCCGCGTCTGGTCCGAGGTGGAGCTGGTCGACGCGGCGGCTGCTGAGTTCGCCCAGGTCGGACAGATGATGGACGTGGCCGAGGGGCTCTTCGGCCCGTACGACTGGGAGCGGTTCGACCTGTTGATCCTGCCGCCCTCCTTCCCCTACGGGGGCATGGAGAACCCGCGGCTCACCTTCCTGACACCCACCCTAATCCCCGGCGGCGCGGCTGTCGTCGGCCACGAGCTGGCCCACTCCTGGACCGGCAACTTGATCGGCAATGCCGACTGGCGGTCGTTCTGGCTCAACGAGGGCTGGACGACCTACATCGAGTGGCGCATCTACGAGGCGCTCCATGGCCGCGACGCGGCCCTCCTGCAGATGGCCCTGCGTGGCCGAGAGTTCAGCCGGGACTGCCACCACTTCATCACGACCGGCACTCCCGAGCTTACCGCCCTGTCCACCCACATCTCCTGCGCCGTCGACCCCGACGACATCTTCTCGCGGGTGCCGTACTTCGAGGGGGCGATGTTCATCCGGGCCATCGAGGAGAGGGTCGGGCGTGAGCGCTTCGACCGGTTCATCCGGGCCTACATCGCCCGGTTCCGCTTCACGGCCATCGATACCGCCACCTTCCTCGACTTCGTGGCCTCCGAGTTGCCGGGTGCGCTGGAGCAGGTCCAGGCCTGGCGCTACGTCTACGAGCCAGGCTGGCCCGAGAACGCTCCGAAGATCGAGTCGTTGCTCATCGACGACGTCGCGCGGTACGCTGAGCAGTCCATCATCCCGCCCCGCGAGGTCGGCCAGGCCTGGTCCGACCCGCAGTGGACGCTTTACCTGGAACTGCTACCGCGCCCGGCCACCCCGGAGTTCGTCGCCAAGCTCGACATCGAGTTCAACCTCAGCACCAACCGCTTCGCCGAGATCAAGTGGGCGTTCCTCCTCCTCGCCGTCGAGTCCGGCTACACGGCGGTGGACGACCAGATCGAGCGCTTCCTGGTCGAGGGCGGCCGGATGAAGTACGTCCTCCCGCTGATGCGGGCCAAGGCGAAGACCGTCCAGGGCCTGGCCTGGGCGCGGCGCGTCTTTGAACAGGTTAAGGCCGGCTACCACCCCATCACCAATGGCCAGGTTGAGCGCATCCTGCGGGAGGCCGAGCTGGCCAAGTAACCAAACCGCGTCGTATTCTTAAGGAGGGGGCGACTAGGTAGACCTAGGTGAAAACCTAGGTCAGGTGAAAATTCTTGCCTTCATGACACGGCGCGACGGTCCGTTTCTTTTCTTACCCAACCGTCGATTCTCTTATAGCTTCTGTTCTCGTACAGGAACTATAAGAGAAAACTCTAAACATCTAACTGCAAAATAATATTTCTACTGTATAAAAACTTCATATTATAAAGCTATAAAGACTAGACACACCTTTAAACACTCAAAAATATCAAAACTCTGGATCAGATAATACTTTATTTCGTCTGCAACTAGACAACCCTTATAATTTAAGGGTTTTTATTTATTTTACGTAGACGATAGCTTATTTTTTTGGTATAGTTAAAAAACTTTTTTTCTTATGACTGACCATATTAAGCTTGGCCGCTACCAACATTACAAAGGTAATTTTTACGAAGTCCTTGGTGAGGCATATCATCATGAAACACTAGAAAAACAGGTGGTGTATAAGGCCTTGTATAATCATCCTGAGGTTGGGAATGAAGCTTGGTTTATTAGGCCGAAGGAAGAATTTTTGCAAACGGTAGAATATAATGGAGCCACTGTCCCCCGCTTTCGGTATATTGATTAGACTATGGATTTGAATCCGTATTTAATAATTCTGTATGGTGGCATAGGAGTATTGGCTTTACTCGCCTATTTTTTTAACCGCGACCGAAAAAATAAACGCTCCTGGCTGGGGCGTAGGCCGCTTTTGGCTTATGGCCTCTTAGTTGTTATAGGCCTTATTATTGTACTCGGCATCTATGTCCGATTTATTGAGCCTAATTGGCTGCGGGTACACCGGGTATCCATCCCTATCAACGGGATTAAAGAGCCCGTTAGGGTGGTAGTGGTTTCTGATCTGCATGCCGGTGAGCACAAACGAGAAGCATGGATACAAAAAGTGGTCACTACTATACTCTCGATTAACCCAGATCTGGTTCTACTCGCTGGCGACTATACGGTAAATGAAGGGGTGGAAGACGAGAGCGTATACCTCTCACCTTTGCGCGCATTGGCTGAAAAGTTACCCGTCTATGCCGTGCTTGGTAATCATGAATATGGCTACCGGGCCTATGATTACCAAACTAACTATGATAAATCTACCCTCGTGTCTGCCCGGCTGGCTGAGCTTAATGTGCCATTATTGGTCAACGAATTAGAATGTCCTACGATCAAGCAGCAGGTTATTTGTTTATTTGGCATGGATGAAGTGTACCGCCAGCAGTTTGATTTTTCAGCCTTAAAAAAGTGGCCACCACATACCCCGTTGATCCAGATTAGTCATAATCCAGACGGGATTTTATTTTGGCCGAAAGATTTGCCGCTGCCTGATCTTGAAGTGTCCGGCCATACTCATGGTGGGCAGCTATGGCTTCCATGGCTTGGTCCACTTGGGCAGGTTGAGTCTAGGCTCGGAACAGGCTTTTATCGCTGGCTGAATTTTTGGAATAAGGTACCAATTTTTACTACGGTTGGAACCAGTGAATCGGGCGCGCCGCTTCGGTTATTTACTCCGCCTGAGGTGGCGGTGATTACCCTTGAACCACAGCGCTAAGATAGTACATTATTAGATGTTAGAAGATAAAAATTCCCGCCTGAGAGCGGGAATTTTTTGGTTTGTTTATTAAGGTCTAAGGCGCCCAATCGTCCGCGGGAACGGTATGCACTCGCGAATATGTTCGACTCCGGAAATCCAGCGTACCACGCGCTCAAGGCCGATACCAAAGCCGGCATGCGGCACACCTCCAAAGCGACGGGTGTCGAGATACCATTCATAATCAGCCTGGTTTAACCCCTCTTCTTTTATACGAGCGAGTAAGATATCGACGTTTTCTTCGCGTTGGCTGCCGCCAATGAGTTCTCCTCCACCTTCGGTAGCGATCAGATCATCATTGAACACGCGAGTGGCATCACTTGGGTCGGTTTTCATGTAGAAGGGTTTGATACTCTTTGGCCACTTTTCGATAAATACTGGCACCGCGCTGTCTTTGGTCAGGAGGCCTTCGTCATCGTTGCCGAGGTCATCGCCGAATTTAATATCTGAGCCGAGCTCGTGCAATTTGGCAATAGCCTGTTCGTACGTGTAGCGCGTGAAGGGTGCATCAGCGGCTTTTAGGGTGTCGAGGTTGCGCTCGAGTAGCAGCAACTCCGTTTGGCACGATTCAAGGCAGCGGCGGATGAGGTGGCGGACGAGCCTTTCTTGCAACGCTACATTGCCTTCATGTTCCATGAAGGCAGCTTCGGCATCCATCATCCAAAATTCGGTGAGGTGACGTTTGGTTTTGCTTTTTTCGGCGCGGAACACTGGGCCAAAATCATAGCAGCGACCGACCGAGGCAATGGCAGCTTCGATATAGAGCTGGCCTGATTGAGACATATAAGCGGAGCCGAGGTCAAAATACGGCACTGCAAATAGCGTGGTGGTACCTTCACAGGCATTGGGGGTAAAAATTGGTGAATCAATGCGAATAAAATTCTGCGTGTGCAAATATTCCTGGATGGCCATGATGATCGTGTCGCGGATGCGCAATATGGCCCACTGGCGTTTGCTGCGCAGCCACAGATGACGATTGTCCATCAGAAAATCCGGGCCATGGTCTTTTTTGGCGATCGGATAATCAACGGCTTGTTGCAACACTGTGGCGCCGGTAACTTGTAACTCAAATACATCATCTTTTTTGGGATGTTTGGAAATCGTACCGGTGAGCGTGAGTGATGATTCTTGGGTTACCGCTTCAAGCGCCGACCACACGTCGGCTGCCACACTTTTTTGCACCGCTACCGCTTGAATAAATCCTGAGCCATCACGAATTTCAAGAAAGCTAATCGGGCCGGACGATCGTTTGTTATAAAGCCAGCCTTTTATGGTAACGGTTTCGCCTACATGAGCTGCACATTGACTGATAAGAATATCCATATACACCGAAATAAATATTTTTATTGAAAATAATTGGCAGAATTTTATTCTAGCGGAACTGATTATAATAGGCAAGATTTTTAATGAAAGATCAGATGTCGATGGCAACAACTTTTAGCAACGCCACCGATACGATAATTTGATTTAAGCCTTTTTTTCGCTATAGTAAGCCAAAAAATTGCGTACTAGCTGGTTAATTTTTTGACTGCTTGATTGTTCACCAAGCAGTACCCAGCTGGTGTCACGCATATTTTTAAGCAGACTTAGATCGCTGGCGGAAATGTCATACACCACATCACGCAGCGTCGGGGGTTTTTGATAACACGTACTATGCACCACTCCCCCGCTCGCTAGCGAAAAATATCCATCAGTCATTATGGTTTGGCAAACTGAGCACTCATCAAGGCGGGGTGCAAAACCTAGATAGGCCATGAAGCGGATAATAAATCCAGATAATACCGTGTCTGAAAACAGTATATTGTTATCGGAATCGAGATATGTTAACCAGCTTTCTAAAAAATCAAATAGGCGCGGGTCGGATTCGGGATTAGTAACTGCCTCGTCTACTATGCGTAAACTAGTGCGTGCAAGCAAGAGAGTTGTAGCATCCGAGCGCAGATTTACCCGAGGCGATTCAATTTCAGCATTTATTACATAATCACGCTCGGCGCCCGCTGCATAGGCAATTGTGACGTATAGCGATGGTTCGAGTGATGATGATAATTTGCTGGTTATTTTTTTAACACCACGGGCGATGTATTCGCGCTTGCCAGCTTCGCGGGTATAACACACAATCCGCTGGTCGAATTCGCGGACATCGTGGCGCGACAGAATGATGGCGTGCATAGAAGCATTGTATACTCAGGACAAGATGAACGGCAGGACGTGCAGAATAGAAATCGTTTGGTGTTTGCCAAAATTGTATTTTATTTTTTCTTATCAAGATAAGACTGCAATATAATCATCGCTGATCGCTCGTCGCGGCTGACACCAGGGCCGACGCTATCGGCTTGCTGTGAAGAAAATCGCTCATCGGACAGAGCGATAGGCAGGTTGGTCTGTTTTTGAATTTCAAACGCCAATTCTTTCACCCGAGAAGTGTTGCGGTTTTCTTGGCCGGTTAGACTAATGGGCAGACCAATAACTACCGCGTCGATATGTTCGCTTTTGATGAGATCGATTACTTTTTTAAAAAGGCGGTCTTGTTGGTTGCTGCCTGGTGTTTTGGATGGTTTTACTTCAATAACTCCGAACGGGAGAACTACCCCGAGCGCGGTATCGCTCCAGGCGAGGCCAATGCGATTCGTACCATAATCAAGACCGATGATTTTCATAGGCTCATTACCACAATTTTTCTTTATCTTCACCAGGGCGGCGCGTGGCTACAATATTCCCCTTCTCGGTAATAATTACGGTATGTTCAAAATGAGCACAGAGCGATTTGTCTTTCATTTCGATAGTCCAGCCATCAGCTTTGGTGCGGACACGGTGTTCGCCTGACATAGAGATCATAGGCTCAATGGCAATCACCATACCAGGTTTTAAAATCAGCGATTCAAGGCCGGGGTCGTAGTAATTGGGAATATGCGGTGCTTCGTGCAAGGCATAGCCAACCCCGTGGCCAACCAAATCTTCAACAATACCATAATTACCTTGGGAGCGGACGTATGTTTCAACCGCTTTACCGATGGCGGCAATGCTGTTGCCTGGTTTGGCGGCTTTAATCCCCTCTTCGAGTGCCTGTTTAGTAACCGCTAGTAATTTTTTGGTAGCTTCGGGAATGGTGCCAATCGCAAAAGTTATGGCGGTGTCGGTAACGTACCCGCCACGAGGGAATTTTGAATTTGGAATTTGGAATTTTGATTTTTTTGCCGGGTATCCCATGCCAATATCAATGCTAAAAATATCGCCGTCTTTTAGGACAACATCGGGGCGCGCAATGGCATGAACTAATTCGGTATTAAGCGAAGCACAAATAGTTGACGGAAATGGAATATCAGTGACGCTGGTCGTGTAACCTTTAAAAATTGGGGTACCGCCGGCTTTGCGAATTTTTGTTTCGGCTGAGGCATCGACTTCAAGCGTTGAGTGTCCGGCGCGGGCTGCGACTTGCAATTCATGCAAAATTCGGCCCATCAGCTTACCGCCGGCCTTGATTTGTTTGATTGCTTCTCCGGTTTTGATATGCATACCAGCGAGTATTAACTCTTCATGATAATAGACTGCAAATCAGCTTCGACCACTGGCACGGGCTGCTTACCATCTATCGTAATCAGACGTTTTTGCGTGTCATAATACTGCCGAAGCGGCTCGATGGCGCGATTGCCCTGCTCGGCGATTCGTTTCTCGACCACTGCCGGGGCGTCATCGGCGCGGGCTTTAAGCTCTCCTGAACAGGCCGGGCAGATGGTAGGGGGCACATCAGTAAACGCCACAATTTCTCCACACTTCGCGCAAATGCGACGTTTGGCGAGGCGATCAAATGATTCATTGTCTGGAAGCGCGATTTCTATAACTGCGACCTCATCTGTCAAATTATGATCTTTAAAATAGGTATCATAGCTTTCGGCTTGGGCGAGATTACGAATCGCACCGTCTAACACTACTCCCTGTCCAGCTAATAGATACGAATCAATGGCGCGAAACGCCAGTCGATAGATCAGCCAGTCTGGAACTAGACGCCCGGCCTTCATCTCTTCGAGCGCCTGTTGTTCATCGGGGGCGATCGACGGGCTCTGCTGCAATGACCGCAGTAAATCACCGGTCGAAATATGGCCATACTTAAATTTAGCAGCAATTTTTTTCGCCTGCGTCCCCTTGCCGCTTCCGGGCGGCCCCATTAAAATAAGGATTTTTTTCATAAGAATTTCAGAAAATATCGGAATTCATCCCTGGTCTAGAAGCCGATATATCCCCTCCTAAACCCTGCCAATAATAGCAAACACTACTACTTCCGGCAAGATGATTCTGATTAAAAAAGAGCAAGCGTTAACTTGCTCTCTCTCGTTAATTTTACTTTTATATCCGGTCGTATTCGTAGACAGTCAACTGTGATTCAATCTGCTTGTAGGTTTCAATGGCCACCGCCACCACGATCAAAAGGCTCGTACCCCCAACGCGCAAACTCTGAGTACCGGAAATGCCTTCAACTAGGAGCGGTAAAATAGCGATTATACCAAGAAAGAGAGCGCCAATCAGATTTAACCGATTCATGGTTTGGCCAAGATATTTTTCAGTTTCTTTTCCCGGGCGAATACCAGGAATAAAACCACCTTGTTTTTGAAGATTTTCGGCGATTTTTTGCGGGTGGAAAATAACTGCGCTATAGAAGTAGGTGAAGCCAAATACCAAGGCGAAATACAGAATATCGTAGAAAATCTTGTTCTGGAACAGGCGGATAGTGCCGGTGGCCAGATTGACTACCCAGGCGCTTTTGGCAGCGACAAAAAACTGCGCAATCATGGACGGGAACAAGATAAGTGACACCGCAAAGATAATTGGAATCACACCAGCCATGTTGACGCGGAAGGGCAGATGAGTGGCGTTACCGCCAGAGAGGCGCTGGCCGCGAACTTGCTTGGCGTAGGTAACTGGAATATTGCGTTGACCTTCGTTGATAAAGACTACTCCCGCGATGGTAACCAGAGTGATCAAACCAAACAGCACAAATATATACAAGTTTGACGGATCGTAGTTGATAAGCGCATTGCGGATAATTCCTGGAAATGACGAAATAATGCCAGCGAAAATTAAGAGCGACACCCCATTACCAACTTTCTTTTCGGTGATTAATTCACCAAGCCACATGAGGAACATGGTGCCGGCGGTAATAGTGAGCATGAGAACCACCAGGTTCAGAGGGCTCAGGTCGGTCAAAATTGGACGGGCACTCGCTGTGCTAAGCAATTTGATAGTGGCATACCCTTGGAGAAAGGCGAGCGGCACGGTGAGCCAGCGCGTGTACATGTTTAGTTTCTGCTGACCGGACTCCCCTTCTTTACTTAATTCTTCAAGGCTCGGGACGATCATGGCCAGAAGCTGAATGATGATTGACGCGGTAATGTAGGGGCCAACACCAAGCATGATGATCGAAAAATTTTGCAAGGTGCCGCCAGAAAAGATGTTGAGCAGGCCGAGGATTTGGTTTCCTTCTAAGTAGGTACGGAGATTTGCAATATTTACTCCGGGAACCGGAATATGCGCGACCAACCGATAGATCACGAGCATTGCTAGGACAAATAGGATCTTATTGCGGATCTCGGTAATTTTCCAAATTTGTGAAAGGCGATCAAACATAACACGGGTTTATGTGACAACTGTACATTTCCGCAAGGCGGAAATGATAAGGCCGAGCTATTATTTTAATTCCTATTTAATTTCACCACCAGCGGCAACCACTTTGTCTTTGGCGGCTTTGGTAAATAGGATACCAGAAAATACTAATTTTTTCTTGAGTTCACCGGAGTTCAGCACTTTAGCTGCTTTAGTGTTGGTGGGTACTAAATTCTTCTGAAGCAAAGTAGCTACCGAAACAGTCTCGCCAGCGGCAAACTTCTGTTCGAGGTCAGTGAGGTAGACTTCGGCTGGTTTTGTTTTAAAACTGGTAAAGCCGCGCAGTTTTGGAGTGGATTGCAAGAGACGCTTGAAGCTGCGAGCTTGGTTGCCGCGCTGGCCGCCAGAGCGAGCGGTCTGACCTTTGCCACCACGGGTGGCCTTGGTACCGTGGCCAGAGGCATTACCTCGACCGACACGCTTTTTAGAGTGTTTGGAGCGAGCGGCCGGCTTGAGGGTGTGAATCGATAACATACAGGTTGATTAAAAGGGGGACAAAATTATTTTTGGGCCGGTTTAGCAGCTTTGCGAACTGGTTTTTTTACCATGTCTTTAGCCGGTTCGCTCGGGGCCTCAACTGGTTTCTGGTCAGTAACCGGGCGTCGTGGAGCTGATTTTACGGCAGGACGACCAGACTTAAAGCTTTTCAGAGCAGCAAAGGTGGCTTTAACAATAGCAATTTTATTTTTGGTTTTACCCAGAATTTTTGAAGAGACATTCGGAACACCAGCTAAATCAAGTACTACGCGGACAGCGCCACCAGCGATAATACCAGAACCTTGCGGAGCTGGTTTCAAGAGCACTTTGGCAGCCTTGAACTTCTTGAGCACCGGATGCGGGATGGTTTCGTTAATAAACGGCACCGTGATCAGGCGCTTCTTGGCCTGATGTTCAGCTTTCTGTACACCAAGCTGCACGTCGGCACCCTTGGCAACGCCGTAGCCGACGCGACCATGACGATCACCAATGATAAGAAGCACGCGGAAACTCATGTGCTTACCACCTTCGGTAACACGGGTCACGCGAGCCAAATCCAAAATATATTGTTCGTATTCGGATTTTTCACGCGGCGGGCGATTTCGTTTGGGATCGGTTGGTCTTTGCATAGACAGTACGTTTTACAGAGTGTTATGGTTTAAGTAAAGATTAAAACTGGAGGCCACCAGTGCGGGCGCCATCAGCGATGGCGGCAACGCGGCCGTGATAGCGATATCCAGCACGGTCAAATACTACGGTGCTGATACCTTTTTGTTTAGCACGCTCAGCAATGAGCTTGCCTACTTCAAAGGCAGCGGCGACTTTGGCAGTTTTGCCTTCGGCGGCAGCGGCTTTGACTTCGCCGGTTCGGGCGGCACAAATCGTCTTGCCAGCAGCGTCATCAATCAGCTGAGCAACCATTTGCTTGTTGCCACGAAATACCGACAAACGCGGCATCGAGGCAGTGCCAGACACACGGGCGCGGACGCGGACGTGACGGAGTTGACGAATTTTATTTTTACTCGTGGTAACAAGTTGTTTCATATAAGTGTTAGGTTGCAAGAAAATTCAGATTAGGCAGCGGCCTTGGCAGCAGTCTTACCAGCTTTGCGGCGAATCGTTTCGGTGGTGTATTTGATACCTTTGCCTTTATACGGTTCTGGCTTGCGAATGGCGCGAATTTGAGCAGCCATTTCACCAACTGCATGCTTATCGATGCCTTCGACGGTGATAATATTTTTTTCAACTGCGAACGTAATGCCACTGAGAGGAGCCACTTCAACCGGGTGACTGAAGCCAACCTCGAGCGATAAATTTTTACCTTTCATAGCGGCTTTGTAACCAACACCGTTGATTTCCAGCTGTTTTTTGAACGGAGTGACTACGCCGATGAGCATATTTTCGAGCAAACTCGAAAAGGTTCCCCAGAGTGCCAGATCGCGTTTGTTTTGTTCACTGACAACTTTAACCGACAGCTCTTGATCATTTTTAATAATCGAAACATGTGGGTGAAGCATCATGGTCAATTCGCCTTTCGGACCTTTGACAGATAGCTTACTCTCACTGATCGTGACCGTGACGCCGGCGGGAATGGTATATGTTTTTTTGCCAATACGTGACATAGGATTATAAAATCAAGACAGGCGATTAATAGATTTCACAGATCAGCTCCCCACCAACTTTGGCTTCGCGAGCTTCGGAATCAGTCAACAAGCCTTGCGGGGTAGAAATAATGGCGATACCAAATCCATTCAGAATTTTTTTCAACTGGTCGTGTTTGACATAACGGCGACCACCAGGACTACTCACGCGTTTCAGGCTCTGGATAGCTGGCTGGCCATTGGTATATTTTAAAGTCAACACCAGATACGGCCGACCATCCTGGCGTTCTTCAGCCTTGGCCAAGTAGCCTTCTTTAACCATTAGATTAGCAATCGCTAATTTTAATTTGGAAAAAGGAAGCACGACCTCGGTTTTGCGTACCAGGGAGGCATTGCGGATTCTGGTTAACATGTCAGCGATTGGATCGGTCATCATAATTGAGTGTGTTTAATGGATTGGTGTTAGGCGTATAAAGTAAATAAATTACCAGCTCGACTTGCGAATCCCCGGGATGCGGCCGGCATTAGCTAACTCGCGGAAGCAGATACGGCAGAGGCTAAACTTGCGCATGTATCCACGCTTACGTCCGCATTTCCAGCAGCGTCTAACGATCCGGGTAGAAAACTTCGGAGTACGATTGGATTTGGCAATTTGTCCTTGAGTAGCCATAGTAGATTATAGTGAAAATTCAGTAATTATTTTTTTTCTTTAACATCTTTGCTGAACGGGAAACCCATTGCAGACAGGAGAGCTTTACCAGCGGCTTTGTCCTTGGCACTCGTCGCCACAATAATCTGTAGGCCATGGACTTTTTCAAGCTCTTCCATTTTAACTTCAGGAAAGGCAACATTTTCTTTGAAACCAATGGTGTAATTTCCCTGGCGATCAAACCCTTTATCAGAAATACCATGGAAGTCGCGGACGCGCGGGAAGGTAACTTTTAATAGTTTTTCTAAAAAGAAATACATGCGTGGGCCGCGCAGCGTGACCATCACCCCAATCTCTTGACCTTCACGGATTTTAAAGTTGGAGATGGATTTCTTGGCTTTGGTGCGAACCGGCTGCTGACCCGTGATGCGGGTGAGTACTTTTTCAACGTTATCGATGAAGCTGGCTTCTTTTACAAACCGACCGACCCCGACGTTGACCACCACTTTCAAGATGCGCGGCACCTGGTTGGTGTTGCGGTAACCTAATTCAGCCTTGACTTTAGGGACAACGACTTTTTTGTATTCTTGATATAAATTATTAGTGGTGGACATACCGATATACATTAATCAATTACGGCCTTGCAGGCACGGCAGACGCGCTGCTTTTTGTCGCCGTTCATGGTGTAGCCAACGCGAGCGGCTTTTTGGCATTTTGGGCAGACCAGCATGACTTTGCTGATAGCCATTGGGCCAGACAATTCAATGACCTGACCTTTTTCGCCTTGTTTTCTGGTTTTCAAGTGCTTTTTGATCTGGTTCAGGCCTTCGACTACTACTTTCATGTCGCCTGGGAACACCTGCAGCACTTTGCCAGTTTTATTCTTATCTTTGCCGCTGATAACTTTTACATTGTCGTTAGTTTTGATTTTCATAGGAGGTTATAAAACTTCCGGCGCAAGAGAAATAATTTTTTGAAAACCTTTGGTGCGCAGTTCGCGGGCAATCGGCCCGAAGATGCGCGAACCTTTTGGCTCTTTGCTCTTGCGGTCGATAATTACACCGGCATTTTCATCAAAGCGAATATAGGTTCCATCCGGGCGGCGATATTCTTTGCGCTGGCGGACGATAACCACATGAACTACTTCACTTTTTTTAATCAGTCCGCGTGGAGCAGCTTCTTTGACCACACAGGTAATCACGTCGCCGAGCTGAGCATAGCGTTTTTTGTAACCATCAAGGACACGAATACACTGGAGCTTTTTGGCGCCGGTGTTATCGGCCACGTGGAGCATGGAGCGGTGTTGAATCATACAAGCTTCTTACTTAGACTTCTTCACATTGACTAAATACCAGCGTTTGGTCTTGGACAGCGGGCGGCATTCGCGGAAGGTGACCATGTCACCAACTTTGGCGCTACCAGTTTCATCATGAACATGGTAGGTGGCGCTGACGCGATAGCGTTTCTGATATTTCGGATGCAATTTAAAGGTATTCACTTTTACCGTGATAGTTTTCTGCATGCGGGCGGCAACGACAGTACCAGTAAATTCGCGATAGTGGCGCACTTCGGTCTTAGCTTCTGTCTTGACTGCTTTAACTTTTTTTTCCATAGGGTCGGATTATGTTATTTAACGTCTTTGACCGAACCAGTCAGCTTACTCTGCAAAAGCGTCTGAATTCGAGCGATGGTGCGGCGGGTGTTTTTGATAACATGAACCTGTTTCAGTTCGCGGGTGGCCGCTTTGAGACGGTTGGCATGAAGCTCCCCGTTCAATTTCTGCATCAGCTCTTTAAGTTCAGTTACGCTTTTGTTTTTGAATTCGATCAATTCCATATAAATAGGGTCAAAATTCTTCCGTTTATTTCAGCTTATTAACAAATTTGGTTTTGACACCAAGTTTGTAGCTGGCGAGGTGCATCGCTTCGGCGGCGGATTCCTGAGTAATACCGACCATTTCAAATAACATGGTACCTGGCTTAATCACGGCTACATAATGATCCGGAGCCCCTTTACCACCACCCATCGGAGTCTCATTACCCTTCTGAGTAACTGGCTTATCAGGGAAAATGCGAATCCAGATTTTTCCACTGCGGCGGACATAGCGGGTAAGCACGCGGCGGACTGATTCGATCTGGCGACTGGTAATCCACCCATAACCGAGGGATTTCAAGCCGAAGTCACCGAAACTCAGCGTGTTGGTGCGGGTTGCCACACCGACGCCGCGGCGGCGGCCTTTGTGCCATTTGCGATGTTGGACTTTTTTAGGTAACAGCATAACAAGAAAGGTAAGGGCTTAGGCTTTAGGAGCGCGTTTTGGCTCGGCAGCTGGGGCCTTGTCTTTTTCAAATTTATCCTGGCGACCAAAGGTTTCACCATGATAGATCCAGACTTTAATACCGATTTTTCCATATACAGTGTGGGCTTCGGCAAAAGCGTAATCAACGTTGCTGCGAATAGTGATGAGCGACATTTTGCCCATCGCTAATTTTTCGGTGCGGGCAATTTCAGCGCCATTCAAACGGCCACCCATTTTCATTTTAACTCCCTTGGCGCCAGCAGCCATCACTTTCTGAAGTGATTGCTTCATAATGCGTCGAAACGGGATGCGGCGTTCAATTTCCTGGGCAGCGCTCGTCGCAACGATCATTGCAGAGAGAGCCGGGTTCGATACAGCCTGGATATTTAATTTAACGCGGGTCTTGTATTGCAAAATCTGGCGTTCGATATCGCGGCGGATGCCATCAAGCCCTTGGCCGGAGCGGCCAATAATGACACCAGGCTTGCCGGCCAAAATCGTAATAACGGCTTCTTTCGGCGTGCGTTCAATGCTGATAGAATCGATGCTCGCCTCTTTGAGCTTCTTCCAGAGATATTCGCGGATTTTAACTTCCTGCTCCAAGTATTCCGGCAACTGTTTGCCACGGGCAAACCAGCGTGAGTGCCAAGGGAACACGTGGGGGGTGCGATGCATGATTACTGAAACTTTGTGACCCATAGAATTAGTTCCTAAAGCTATCTAAAAAAGTAATTATGATTTTTTGGCGCGGGCTTTTTTGGCCGGCTTGTCTGCTTTGACCTCGGCAACTTCTACCACTTCTTTCGTGTCTTTGGCAGCAGCAGATTTTTCACCAGTCAATACCAAATTAATATGGCAGGTCGGTTCACGAACCGGGGTAGCGCGGCCATGAGCTTTCGGCATAAAGCGCTTCAGGGCTGGGCCCTGGTTGACCATAATCGAACTGATGCGCAGGCCAGCCATAGACAGTGAATGATTGTGCTCGGCATTAGCAATAGCAGAACGAAGCAATTTGAGGAGTGGGGCGGCAGCGCGTTTGTTCAAAACGGTCAGCGTGTTTACGGCGGTGGTAACCTTGCGACCGCGCAACAAATCAGCCACTAAGCGAACTTTGCGTGGACTCATCCGGAGATAATTTAGTTTGGCAGTTACTTCTTGCATAAAAATTATTTCTTAGCGGCTGGAGCTGGAGCGGCTTTAACATCCTGCTCTTTAGCCATCTTACCACCGTGGCGGAAGAATTTACGGGTCGGGGAAAATTCGCCAAGGCGATGACCAACCATGTTTTCATCAACCAATACGGAAATAAAATCTTTACCATTATGCACCGCAAAGGTGACTCCCACCATTTCCGGGGAGATAACACAGGCGCGTGACCAGGTTTTAATTGGGGTGCGCTTGCCACTGGCTTTCAGGGCCTGCACTTTTTTCACGACGCGAGGATCGATATACGGACCTTTTTTTAAACTGCGGGACATAAATGTATAAAGTAGTTAGTAGGTTCTCTCAATTATTTCTTGCGGCCTTTACGCGGGCTCAGAATAAATTTATCACTCCATTTGGTCGGCTGGCGAGTGCGGACACCGCGAGCAGATTTACCATACACGGTCTGCGGACCACGCTTCTGACCAATCGGACTGTGGCCTTCACCGCCACCATGCGGGTGATCTACCGGGTTCATATTCTTACCTTTCACCGTCGGGCGGATACCTCGATGACGCATACGACCGGCTTTACCCCAGCGGATCAAGCGATGGTCGGCGTTGCTGGTCAAGCCGATGCTGGCCGCACATTCTTTGTGTACCAAGCGAACTTCACCAGAGGGGAGTTTGAGCTGAGCATAATCACCATCTAGGCCGATGAACTGGGCGGACAATCCAGCGCTGCGCACCAATTGACCACCTTTGCCTGGCGTCATTTCAACATTGTGAACGAATAAACCAACCGGGATAAATTCAAGTGGAAAACGGTTACCAACGGTGGCTTCACCGGCAGTTTTGGAAAATTGTATTTTCATCCCAACAGTCAACCCTTCTGGGCAAATGATATAGCTCTTCACGCCATCAGTAAACTGAATAAGGGCGATGCGGGAGCTGCGATTTGGGTCGTATTCAATAGCAAGCACGGTAGCTGGCATGTCGAATTTCTGCTGTTTGAAATCAACCAAGCGGTATAATTTTTTAACTCCGCCGCCATGATGACGAACGGTAATAATACCCTGGTTGTTGCGGCCAGATTTCGGCTTCAAAATAGTCACCAGGCTTTTTTCTGGTTTGGACTTGGTAATATCAGCAAAGCTGTCGACGCTCGATTGGCGGCGGCCGGCGCTGGTTGGTTTGTAAATCTTAATCGGCATACAGTTTAAACACCTTCATGAATCGTAATTGAACTGCCTTTAGGCAACGTGACAATCGCTTTTTTGTAATCGCTGCGGCGGCCAGCACCTTTGCCAAAACGCAACCGGCGGCCACTGACATTGATAACGTTCACCCCCACCGGCATAACCCCGTACATCTCTTTGACAGCGCGGGATACCTGTAATTTGGTAGCGGCGCGATTAACAATAAAGCTATACTGATTGAGGGTAGCAGCGTGGGAAGCTTTTTCGGTCACAAGCGGGCGGACAATAATCTTGTGAGCAGTGGCAGTGATCACGACAGCATCCGTCGCAGCAGCCGGTTTATTGGCTTCGGCTGTTTTGGCACTGGCTGATTTGGCCGGAGCTTTAGCAGCAGATTTACCATCAGTAGTTTGTTTTTTTACCAAGCGGTCCATTAACCCCATACAAGTCAACTATTTATTAAACAATTCGGTTAATTTAGCGATTCCGTCTTTACTCGTGATAATGGCCTGTTTGCCAAGGAGCTCTGGCACATTGATAGTGCCGGCAGGGAGCGTGGTTACCTTCGGCAAATTGCGGCTCGAGAGCACAATTTTTTGATCAGCCATTGGAGTAATCACTAAAAAGGTTTTTTGCTTAAGCGGCAATTTCTTCAAAACAGCGGCGAACAACTTGGTTTTGGCTTCAGCCAAATCAAAGTTTTCGAGTACATACAGTGCATTGTCTTTGGCCTTATCGGTCAAGCACATTTTGATAGCCAAGCGATTCATTTTTTTGTTGACTTTGGCTTTATAATTACGGATAGATAACGGACCAAAAGTGACACCACCACCCTTCCAGAGCGGAGAGCGGATAGAACCGTGACGAGCACGGCCAGTGCCTTTTTGCGGCCATGGTTTTTTACCACCGCCAGACACTTCACCGCGATTCTTGGTATCGGCCCATGGTTCGCGGCTATTATTCATGTGGGCCACATATACCTGATGCACGACTTCTGGCTTAACAGCGACATTAAATACGCCATCGGCTAATTCAAGTTCGCTCGTGGATTTACCTTCAAGATTGAATACATTAACTTTCATACAAGGGAAATAGTAGGTTAGGCGGCAGCCGTTTCAGTCTGAACATCCGGTTTGGTTTCGGCCGGAGCAGCCGTATTCTTCATGACCTTTAATTCACCAGGAGCGCTGATAAGAAGTAAGCCATTGCGACCACCCGGGACAGCACCTTTGATATATAATTCGTTAGTTTCTGGTTTGATAGCTACGATTTCAAGGTTTTTAACCGTGACCCGTTCGCCACCCATACGGCCAGCCATGCGCATACCTTTGAATACGCGCTGGACACCACCAGCACCGATAGAACCAGGAGCGCGCAAGTTATCTTTATGACCATGCGAAGCCGGACCACCGCGGAAATGATGACGTTTGACTACACCAGCAAAACCTTTACCTTTCGAAGTGCCAATCACTGTGACAATGTCACCAACTACAAAGGTGTCAACGGTAACCATATCACCACGGTCGATACCGTCAGTTTTTTCAAAAGCAAAATCGCGAACGGTGGCAACATTTGGAAGGCCTTTCAGGCGACCGGCTTGCGGTTTTTTAAGCCGCCAATCTTTGGTTTCGTCAAAGCCTAGCTGAACGGAATTAGTATTATTTTCAAGTTGTTTTACCTGTACCACTGGACACGGACCAGCCACGACTTTCGTTACTGGGACTACTAAACCGTTATCCAAGAAAATTTGTGTCATTCCAACTTTTTTTCCTAAAATTGATTTCATAACGTAGCTTAGACTTTCTGATGTGGCAGTGGTGGCAAAAGCCACATGCCCGTTAGTAAACAGACCTCCTGTCAACAAAAAAACTAGAAGCATCTAGGCTGAGTTTAATTCAGCGGTATATGCTTCTAGCCTTTTAAACTATACGCGTTACTGAGGTTATCCACTTTACTTTTCGCTGTCAGTAGCGGCGTTCAAAATGGCTTGTTGACGGATTTTCAAATATGATTTTCTCCTGATTTTTCAAGCCTAATACATGTTTTCCAGTCGACTATCGCGGGATGGATCTTATGTACGCGGATTGACTAATCTTTGTAGTGGCAGGATTGTACCTGTTTTCTACGGCTTTGTCAAGGGTTTATTTTATTTTTTAGATCTACTATCTGACCGAATGGGAGCGCTCCCTAATTTTTTCTTTGGCGGTGGCTGTATACTGTCGAATGATTTTGCTTTTTGTGCAAAAAGGTCATAGGCTATCTGAGCTTCTTTTTCCTGGCCATGGGGGAAAAATTTTTCTTCAGTCATTTGCCCATCCGGCCGACAAAAGCGAATTGAATATCCTGGCTTATTAGGATAAGCTACATTTCTATCATAACAGTGCCATATAGCTTCAAAACCTAATTTTGATTTAAAATCGCGCCATCTTCCTTGGTCAGTAGGGAGCGGCATTTCATTTCTAGCCTTGCGCTCCTCCGCGTCTTGATATTGCCGCATCCTCATCTCAGACGCTGCTTCGTCTAACCTTAATTGGTAATTTTCCCCCATAAAAATAGGGTGTTAGAGCTGTCTACATCTTGATTTCGATGTCCACGCCAGAGGGCAAAGAGAGAGCCATGAGGGCTTCAATCGCTTTCGGGGAGGCATTAACGATATCGATGAGGCGCTTGTGGACACGCATTTCATACTGCTCGCGGGCATCTTTGTGGACAAAGGTGGAGCGATTGACGGTAAATTTAACTTTTTCCGTCGGCAGTGGGACCGGACCAACAACCTTGGCATCATGCCGTTCGGCAGTTTCGACAATCGTCTTGGTGGCGATATCGATAATGCGGTTGTCGTAGGCGCGAATTTTGATGCGAATACGAGCACCTTCTTCTTTTTTCGGAGCTGAATTGTGACTTGGAGTGGCCATGTTATATAACTTAACTAAAGAACTTAAAAGAACAAAAGGGGGGTGGTTTTACGCACCCCCCTTCGTTTGATTACTTAATAATTTTTACAACCACACCAGAACCAACGGTGCGGCCGCCTTCGCGGATAGCGAAGTTCATCTTTTCTTCAAGCGCAACCGGAACAATCAGTTTTACTTTCAAGCTAACCGTATCACCAGGCATAACCATTTCGGTGCCAGCTGGCAATTCGATTTCACCCGTTACGTCAGTCGTGCGGATATAGAACTGTGGTTTGTAGCCTTTGAAGAAAGGCTTGTGGCGACCACCTTCTTCTTTGGTCAAAATATACACTTCGGCTTCGTATTCGGTGTGTGGGGTAACAGAGCCTGGTTTAGCCAGTACCATACCGCGTTCGATATCTTCTTTCTTGGTGCCGCGGAGCAAGAGACCAGCGTTGTCACCAGCCTGACCTTCTTTAAGGCTCTTGTTGAACATTTCGATACCGGTAACGACGGTTTTGCTGGTTTCTTCTTTCAAACCAACGATCGAAACTTCATCATTGATTTTGATCATACCGCGTTCGATACGACCAGTAACCACGGTGCCGCGGCCTTCGATAGAGAAGACGTCTTCTACCGGCATGAGGAACGGTTTATCGATATCGCGAGCTGGATCTGGGATATATTCATCAACCGCTTTCATGAGGTCAAGAATTGGCTTGGCAGCAGCTTCATCGGTTGGGTTTTCAAGAGCTTTGATGGAAGAACCGCGGATAAATGGGGTCTTGGCAGCATCGAAGCCATATTTCTTCAAGAGGTCGCGCACTTCTTCTTCAACGAGGTCGATGAGCTCTTTATCAGAGACCATGTCGCATTTGTTGAGGTAGACGACGATATACGGTACACCAACCTGGCGAGCCAAGAGGATGTGTTCGCGGGTCTGAGGCATTGGGCCGTCAGCAGCGGATACAACGAGGATAGCACCGTCCATCTGAGCGGCACCAGTGATCATGTTTTTAACATAGTCAGCGTG
>CAZEDL010000005.1:0-85060 GCA_964510885.1 uncultured Gammaproteobacteria bacterium | reverse complement strand
GTAGTTTAACTGGGGCGGTTGCCTCCCAAAATGTAACGGAGGCGTTTACAAAGGTAGGCTTAGCTCGGATGGAAATCGAGCTGGACGCGCAAACGCACAAGCCTGCTTTACTGCAAGGACTACAATCCGAGCAGTCGCGAAAGCGGAAGTTAGTGAACCGACCACTTCTAAATAGGAAGGTGGAAGATCAACGGATAAAAGCTACTCCGGGGATAACAGGCTGATCTGGCCCGATAGTCCACATAGACGGCCAGGTTTGGCACCTTAACATATCGGGGTGCATATATAGTGATATATTTCCAAGTTTTTTCGTCAAAATTGTTAACTTAACAATAGATAGGTAACAAAAAGATTTTAATCGGCTTATAACGGAGAACCCGTCAGTGAATGCACCCGCGCTCACCCGGTAACCCCGTGGGAAGTCACCCCTAAAAAGGTTGACCCCGTAACGACTGACCCGAAAGGGAAGACTTGGTCGCAGTTGCGACCAGGTAACACGCCGACTCTTGCACAAGTCAAACCGAAGATTATGCGATCACGGCCCAATGGGCTTCGCTACGATCCGGAGCAAGAAGATGATATAGTCTACCCCCTAAGAAACTAGGGAACCATGTACGATGTCGGCTCATCGCATCCTGGGGCTGGAGAAGGTCCCAAGGGTTTGGCTGTTCGCCAATTAAAGCGGTACGCGAGCTGGGTTCAGAACGTCGTGAGACAGTTCGGTCTCCTATCTGTTGCGGGCGTTGAATAGTGAGAAGGCTCACTCCTAGTACGAGAGGACCGGAGTGGACGAATCTCTAGTGTGCGAGTTGTTCCGTCAGGAGCATTGCTCGGTAGCTATATTCGGCACGGATAAACGCTGAAAGCATCTAAGCGTGAAGCCGTCTTCAAGATAACTATTCGTCATAGACCCCTTGTAGACTACGAGGTTGATAGGCTCTACGTGTAAGTATCGTAAGATATTGAGCGGAGGAGTACTAATCGGTCAAGCGCACTACGGAAGCACTAAGCGTGCTTTGGTAGCCCTTACAACCTATTGTTTGAAAAATTAAACTGAGTACACCGTCTAGGTGCCTTGAGCGAGGGGGTCACACCCGATCCCATCCCGAACTCGGCAGTTAAGCCCCTCAGCGCCCATGATAGCTAAGTAGCAAAAGTAGGCCGGCGCCTGGACAATGTACTCAGTTTTTTATTTGTATAAAAAATCTCCCCGACAGGGGAGTTTTTAGTTTGGGGGTGTCTCGGCGGGTGCGGGCCGCCGAGACGAGGTTACGATTGACAGAGGCCCTTCAGCTCAGGGATTTTTTGTCTGCATTCGGCTCGCCAGAGTGGGTTGTTCTGGTACAACAGGCCGGACACGTGGTTCGGCCAGTACCACTGACCGCTCGAGTGGTCGTAGCAGATCGCTCCGGCGCCGGACGGCCCGATGACAGCATTGCCCATGACCTCGCTCCTGAGCCGGTTGATCAAGATCTCCTGGACTGTTTCGCAGGTTGAGCTGAGAAACCAGCAACGATCGTTAGCATCCAGCTCTTGCTTGATTTCCGAGTAGCAGGGGACCTGATCGACGTGACCGCACGTCACATCGACCGGTGTCCGGTTAATCTGTTCGCTTTTGAGGTAGCCCATGCTACCCCCGATCACGATGAAGATAAGCGCGAACAAAATTTTCAGGCGCATGGTGCCCTCCCAATGTATGGTTGATTACAGCAAACGTTATTTGTAAAGTTTTGTCAATTTTTTTTGACTTTTTCAAATTGACACCGTGCCTAAAACTAGTTACAGTATAGCTATTAAAATTGGCCAAATTACCTATTAATCTAGCCAAAATGATGAATCCGCTGATTAAAAAAACGGCTGATTATGTGAAGAAAAAATTGGCTACTGAAACCGGTGGCCAGGATTGGTATCATACAGAGCGAGTGTGGAAAATGGCGGCTCAACTTCAGGCTCTTGAAGGGGGAAATTTGCAAGTTATTCAATTAGCTGCCCTACTGCATGATGTGGGCGATTACAAACATTATGACTTTAATGAGCGCAAAGGAACTTTAGTATTAAAGGCAACCATGGATATTTTAGAAATTGATGACTTGAGCCAGCAGAAGATTTTTGAGATAGTGGAAGAAGCGCAGTTTAGTGGTGTGGAGACAAAGATTCCGACTACCGTTGAAGGTAAAATAATTCAGGATGCCGATTGGCTGGATTCGCTTGGTGCAATAGGGGTAGCGCGGACATTTGCAGAGGGGGCACGTCTCAACCGTTTGATTTATGATCCAAAACGTAAGGCCCGCATGCATCTTAGCAAACGTGATTATCAGCGGCGCAAGCAAGAAGGCACTAGCCTTCATTATTTTTATGAAAAAACACTCCGTTTGCCGCAGATGATGAATACTGGCGCGGCCCGGGCCGTGGCTGAGAAGCGGGCTAAGTTTATCGAAACATTTGTGGCGCAGTTTTTGGCGGAGTGGAAGGGGGAGCGGTAATATTTATTTTTAGGCCAAGAATTGGTATTATACTGTTCTTAACACTATAAACGGGGGAGAAAGATCGGGATATATGGCAAAGAAAAGGGCGGAGGAATTGTACGAATTGAATCGAGGGGAAGTGAAGATAACCTGGCAGGATGTAGAACGCGATACGCTTCGCCTGGTGAAGCAGATGAAGGCAGATGGTTTTCAGCCAGATATTATTGTGTCGCTAGCCCGCTCCGGCTTGATTCCGGCATCGCTGATCTCATATTGCCTTGGCAATAAGCAGCTGTACGTGGTGAAAGCTGATTTTTCGAGAACCCAGCGTAATGGCAAAGATCAGGATTTGCGCAGCCGTCCGATTTTGACGCAACGCATCAAGCGCAGTCTTAAGGGGCTAAAAATTTTGGTGGTAGATGAAATGACAGTGTCGGGTGAGACACTGAAATTGGTCAATAAATATTTGAAAACTAAACAACCTAAACAGGTAAAGTTTGCAGTGTTGTATAAGCAACCGTGGACTACTTTTTTACCAGATTATTTCGGACGGCTGATCAAACAATGGCCCTTGTACCCCTGGAAGGAATTGCGTAATCATATTCGCGACCCACGTAGCTTGCGTATAAAGACAAAATAATTAATTTTTAAACGACTCTTATGAGTTTGCCGGTGTTACTTTTTTTAGCCACGCTGTTTGGGGCGCTGTTTGGGTTTGAACGCGAAAACAGCAGTGCGGAAAAAAATTATGATTCCACGAGCGGTATTCGGACATTTGCCCTGACTTCGCTACTCGGTGGAATTGCCGGTGTGTTGTTTGTGCAGCAGATCACTGCTTTACTGGTGGTGCTTAGCGCAGCAGTGGCTCTCCTTATTATTGCCTATTATGTTTTGACGTCGCTGCTTAATAGGCAGCCCGGGATCACTACCGAAATTTCTCTTCTGTTTGCTTTTTTTGTTGGATTTTTGACGGTTACAGAGGTTGTTCCTATCCAGGTGATACTCGCGACTGTGGTCGTGGTGCTGTTAATTTTGTCACTTAAAGGCAAGACGCAGAAATTGATTGCTGGTATCTCGGCCCGGGAAATTGAATCCTTCATAACCTATGCCATTGTGGCCTTGGTTATTTTGCCGTTTTTGCCAAATTTGCCGATCACGCTGTCGAGTGTGCCAGGTATGGCGGAATTCTTACAGGGATTTTCGATTAATTTGGGGCAGTTTGGTACCATGGAAATTTTGAATCCGCGGAAATTGTGGATGGTGGTGGTGCTCATTACGGGTATTGATGTGGTTGGTTATATTCTCGCTCGCTTAGTAGGCAATAAGAAAAGTTTAGCGCTCACCAGTTTTGTCGGTGGGTTTATTTCTTCAACTTCAACTACTCAGGCGCTCGCTCAGCGCAGCAAGCGGGCCACATTGGTCAATGGGTTGGTAGGGGCAGCCCTATTCGCCAATTTGGCTAGTTTTTTTCAGATTTTTTTACTAATCGGGCCACTCAATCAAAAATTAATTGTGGAATTAGCGCCATTGATTTTTATTATTATTGTAGCTGCGGCTGCTCTTGGCATATTCTTTTTGGGGAGGCGCGAAAAAGGCGTACCAGATAGTAAACAAGTGGCTGAGGACGCTGCCCCAGATCGGCAAATTTTTTCTCTGACATCAGCGCTTAAGTTTGCGGTTTTGATTACTGTTATCAAAATAGTCACCAAAATTTGCTTGATTTTGTTTGGTCAGGCTGGATTCCTCGTCAGTTCTGTCGTGGCGTCGCTGGCTGGGCTTGATGCGATTTTGATTAACTTAGCCGAAATTACGGGCAAGACGATTACGTTTGAAACGGCTGCTTTGACCTTTGTGCTGGTTAACGCCACTAACCTTATTAGCAAAACAGTCTACTCGTTTATTCAGGGTAGTCGGAAGTTTTCACTGCATTTGGCGATAGCGATGGGGTTGATCCTGGTGAGTAGTGTGGTGGGGTATATTGTATTTGTTTAATTTTATCTAAGACATGGAAAGCCGGGGAAGCTTGGAAGGCTTGGTTTTGCCTCCTTAGTCTTCTTAGCATTCCAAGCTTTATCATTATGGATAGAAATTTGGCCTTGGAATTCGTGCGTGTGACCGAAGCGGGGGCGGTAGCGGCCGCTGATTGGATGGGACGTGGTGATAAGTATGCAGCCGACCAGGCGGCGGTGGATGCTATGCGTAGTCGGTTTAATGAACTTGAGTTTTCCGGTGAGATCGTGATCGGCGAAGGAGAAAAAGATCAGGCGCCCCAACTATATATCGGTGAGAAGGTCGGGCGCGGAACTGGGCCGGAACTAGATGTGGCAATTGATCCCCTGGAATGCACAGATAGCGTAGCTAATGGGGTGCCGAATGCGATTTCGGTCATTGCGACCGGAGCCAAGGGGAGCCTGTTTCATGCGCCGGATATGTATATGGAAAAAATTGCCTGCGGGCCGCTGGCCAAAGAGGTAATTGACCTCGAAGCCAGCGTGGAAGATAATGTGCGTGCGGTGGCCAAAGCGCTTAAAAAGCAAGTGTCGCAGCTGGTAGTGGTGATGCTGGATCGGCCACGCCATGAAGAGTTGAAGGCCAAAGTGCGTGCGGTGGGCGCCCGGGTGCGTTTGATTTCGGATGGGGATGTGGCAGGTGCGATCGTACCGTCACTGCCGGATTCGGGCATAGATTTACTGCTTGGCACTGGTGCTAGTGCGGAAGCGGTGTTGGCAGCTGTAGCGATTAAATGCTTGGGCGGTGGTTTTCAATCACGATTGGCGCCCAAAGATGATCAACAGCGAGCAGTGCTGCAGCGGATGGGCATTAGTGATATTTCTAGGATTTTAACGCTTGATGATTTAGCCAAGGGCGACGATCTTACGTTTACCGCTACCGGCGTGATCGATGGGCCGCTGCTGCGCGGAGTACGGTATGCTGATGGCTATGGAGTGACGTATTCAGTGGTCATGCGAGTGAAGAGTGGGACAGTGCGATTTTTAGAAACGAGGCATCGTTTAAAATAATTTATACGATTTATGTCAGAATTTTACTCTACGATTCAAACAATTTTAGGGCCTTCTGGAGAAGAGCTGCTTACTTTCAGTGTCCCTAAGATTTCTAAAGATCGTCTGCACCTGCCCCGGCCAACATTTATTGATGAAGTGTTTGGTGTTTCGGATCGCCCAGCACCTGTGCTTAATAATTTAAAGCGGCTGCGCGACACGGGTCGCCTGGCTGGCACAGGGTACACGTCTATTCTGCCTGTCGATCAGGGGATCGAGCATTCAGCGGGGGCCAGCTTTGCCAAGAATCCGGATTATTTTGACCCGGAACATATTGTAAAATTGGCAGTCGAGGGCGGTTGTAACGCCGTAGCGTCGACGCTGGGGGCACTCTCGATGGTGAGCAAGAAATACGCGGATAAGATTCCGTTTATCGTGAAATTAAATCATAACGATTGGCTCCGTTATCCGAACGATTATGATCAAATTATGTTCGGCAGTGTGCAACAGGCCGCTGATATGGGCGCGGCTGGAATCGGGGCCACGATTTATTTTGGCTCGTCAGAATCAAAACGACAGATTCAAGAGGTGAGTGCAGCATTTGCCGAAGCGCATCAGAAAGGAATGTTTACCGTGCTGTGGTGTTATTTACGTAATAATGCTTTTAAGGTGGAAGGCATTGATTACCATGATGCCGCTGATTTGACCGGCCAAGCTAATCATCTTGGGGCCACGCTCGGCGCCGATATTGTGAAACAAAAATTGCCGCTTAAAAATGGTGGTTACAAAGCCTTGAATCGCGGAGATAAAAAATTTGGTAAATTTGATGAGCGTATGTATAGCGAATTGAGTAGTGAACACCCGATTGATTTGTGCCGGTATCAGGTGGCGAATGGGTTTATGGGGCGAGTTGGGCTGATTAATTCGGGTGGAGAAAGCGGGGAAGATGATTTGAAAGCAGCGGTGTACACGGCAGTCGTGAACAAGCGAGCCGGAGGTATGGGATTAATTCTTGGCCGAAAGTCATTTCAGAAACCTCTCGCTGAAGGTGTTAAAATTTTAAATGCGGTGCAGGATGTGTATCTGTGTTCTGAAGTCGGGGTAGCTTAGTATTATAAATCATTTTAATTTTTATCTAATATGGCTAGTCTTACGCAAAAGTTTTTTAAGGCTCTTTTACCATCTAGTACTTTTCAAAATTTGGAAGCAACGTCGCGGCAGTGGTATTTTCAGTGTGCTTGTGGGAACAAAATTAATTTGTGGGAAAGTGGCGGTATCCGGCATCGGGCTATCGGGAATCCAAAACGATTAGTAGCTTGTCCCGCATGCAAAAAAATTCAGATGCTTGCGATGAAGCGGGAGGCAGGCAATTAGATTTACTCTTGGGTGAGGCATAGAAAGTCTGATTTGTTTTGGTGAATTAAGACACAGATCGTGTCGCCAGACGCGAATTCAATTAATAAAAGCTGCCTCGTTTAGGCGGCTTTTATCTTGACTTCGATCAAAAAATTGCTATAGTACGGGGCTCTTTACCTTGTCTTTTTGAGATGGGTTCGTCTTAAAAAGTGGAGGTAAAACCTATGGCCAAACATGAAATGTCAGATGTTCTTACGTCTGCTGTCATGGTTGGCCAGTCGGCCAACCTCGAGATTATTACCGATATCCCGGGCGCGTTGTCGCAAGCTGTGTTCAGTCGCCTTGGTATCGCACCGGGCACTAAGAATGTAGTGCAGAAAATCACGGTGCTCTCTGACCGGGTCGGAGAGGTGGTGTTTATCATCACTTCAGCCTCTGGTAACGTGGTCGAGCTCGCAACCACTTCCCAGGTCAGTCAGTTGCCTGCCGGCAGCTCGTTGAATGTAGCCCTGGCACTTAAAAGTCTCGGTTACTCATCTGTTGGCATGTTTGCTCCCTGTGGTACCGGTAGCCACGGCGAATCATTGCGTGCGGCTACGCAGCGCCAAACAGTGCGCCATTTGTTCTTTGAGGCGGAGCGCACGGCAGTGACACTGAACGTTAGGGATGAGTATGGGGGCAGCACGCTTCTGTGCGAAAAGCCGCCATTCACTGCCCCTCGTTCCGTCTTCCGCCAGCTCGCACGCGCGAAACCTTTGGTTCTTGCCGCCACTAGCGTTAAGCTGCTCGACCTGCCACTCATCACTCACTTGGTGGTACGCCGAGTGGGGCGGCGCTTTGCCTTTGTGCCGCATGTGGAACTGTTGACTGCTGCAACGTTGCGGCGGCAACTTTTGCTCCTCATTCGCCAGAGTCACCTGCTCCAGGTGAATGAGCACGAGGCGGCATTGCTCCTAGGTCGACCGTTCAGCATCGATTTGATGCCAGAGCTGTCGGCGCTCGGCGCAGATATCACTGTAGTTACCTGCGGTGCCGAAGGCGCGGTCCTGCAGCAGCAGGGCCACGACCCACTGGTGCAGGCAGCCTTCCCTTCGGTGCTTCAAGGCACCTCGGGCGCAGGGGATTGCTTCTTCTCGGCGCTCATCTATGCCTTGTGGCTGAACCCACATGGGCTACTCACGCCAGCTGAGGCGCTTCGCCTGGCTGCCTGGGTAGCAGCGGAGAAGCTGCAGCGTGCTCAAGGGCCGTGGGCCGGGATACCCTCGGCCGCAGAATGCGAACAACAACTAACACAGTGGGGTCTACGATGACCCCAAAGGAGGAAACGAGCCAGTCACCCGGACTGGCTCTTGTATTTCGGCTAACGTTAGCGATTTAGAAAGGTTATCCACAATAACTGTTATAAAAAAATTGACAGTAATTTTTGGCATGATATTATCTAAAATAAGCTAAAATTATGCAAATTGATTTATTAAAAAAAATAGGTTTTTCTGACAAATTTGCAGTCATTTACTTGGCTTTGCTGCGCCTGGGGCCGTCGTCGGTACGCAAATTAGCTGAGCAGGCCGATTTAAATCGAGGGACTGTATATGAGGGATTAAAATGGCTTCAGGAACAAGGGCTGGTAGATTTTTATGAAAAAGATGCCAAACAGTATTTTGTAGCCGAAGATCCGGAGCGATTGCAGGTTCTGGTCGAGAAACAGAGTGTGGAATTGAAAGAGATCGGTAAACGCTTGGCCGATGTTATTCCAGAATTTAAAGCGGTCTATGACAAAGGCGGCGAACGCCCGATTTCCCGCTATTACGAACATGACAAAATCCATTTAATTTTGGAAGATGTACTGAAGGTCTGCGAGGAGAGACAAGAGCTTCAGTACCGAATTTATTCGACGGCTCCGATCCGGGAAAATGTATATACCGGCTTTGAAACGTTTAGCGACGTGCGAGTTGCCAAAGGGGTCGCAGTGAAAGCGATTGCGATTGGTGAAGGAGGAGAATTGCGCGGCCTTGATGAGCGGAAATGGTTGAAGACAACTAAAGAATCGACGCCGACGTATATTATTATCTATCCGGGTAAGACGGCGTATATTTCCCTCAATGCGGGAGGAGAATTAGTGGGGGTGGTGATTGAGAATGAAGGGGTGTACGAAACGCAGAAGCAGATTTTCGAGGAGTTATGGAATAAATTAGAGTAGAAATTCCTAATTCACCTAATTTCTAATGTCTAATATAATGTCCAATTTAATAATTTTAAATTAGACATTTAAGATTTTATTAGGAATTAGAAATTAGGACTTAGAAATTCTCACGTTATGTTCATTGTCGATTTCGACGATACCTTATTTGAAACTGAAAAGTACAAGCAGGCACGCATGCAAGCGCTCCGAGGGTGCGGTGTGGCTGAGGCTGATTTTTGGGAGACTTACCAAGAAGCACGCGCCGATGCCAGCGGTTTGTTTGCATATTCAGATGAGCGTCATGCGGCTATGCTGGCCCGACGTGGCTACACTGATGGCAAAATTGTTTGTGCGCTCCAGGAAAAGACAGCCTCCGCCAAAGATTTTTTAGATCCTGAGGCGCATGATTTTTTGGCAGATTTAAAAACATACCAGCAGCCGCTTATTTTGCTTAGTCGTGGCGATCCGGCTACTCAGGAATTGAAAGTAAAAGCGGTAGGTATCAGCCATTATTTTGAAAGGTTATTTTTTGTAGAAGATGAGAAGCAAAAGGCTGTTGCAGAATTATTGATTCATATCAGTCCGGCGAAAAAGGTATGGTTTATTAATGACAAACCAGATGAAACAGCCCAAATTGCCAAGGCTTTTCCACGCTTAAAAACGGTGGCTAAAATCTCGCCCCGATTCACTGCCGCTGAGTATGAAGCGACCGGCATTCCTTTTTTCCCCACGTTACATGATATTACTACGTATGTCAGAACCCATTCCTAAAACCGTCGGAGCAGTGGTCTTGGCCGCTGGCAAAGGTACCCGCCTTGGTGCCACTACGATTCCTAAAGTGATGTCGCTTGTTCACGGTAAACCACTGGTTAGTTATACCGTTGATACCTTGCACCAGGCTGGTTTTTCCAGCCAGCGCTTATGTTTGGTCGTTGGTTTTGCGCGCCACGTGATCGAAGAGTATTTTTCTACCACGGTATCTTACGCGGTGCAGACAGAGCAGCTTGGTACGGCGCATGCGGCGTATGTGGGGATGAAGCAGTTGCCGCCGGAAGTGACGCAGGTGCTGGTGATGGGCGGGGATGATAGTGCTTTTTATTCCCCGGAATCGCTCATTAATTTTGTGGCAGCGCATCAGGCACGCCAACCGCTCGTGTCGGTATTAACGGCGGTGTTTCATACTCCGCCGCTGGTCGGGCGAGTGATTCGTACACCGGATGGTAGGTGTGTGGCGCTCAAAGAAAAAGAACAGCTAACAGCCGAGGAGCTTAGTATAATTAAAGAGATAAATACCGGCACCTATTGTATTGATCGGAAGTGGTTTGAATCAATTTTTCCTACGATGCCGGCAATTACCGGACTTGGAGAATACGGACTTAATCAGGTGATTGAACTCGCGATCGCTGCTGGTGGATCGGTGCTCGCTCTGCCGCTCGCTAATGCTGCTGAATGGTTTGGGGTCAATACTCCCGAAGAATTGGCCGAAGCTGATCGGCGAAAGCGGCAGACTTAATATTTTTATTCTGCCTAAGAAATTAACTAGTTGATTTTTTTGGCAGATGCGTCAAGCCGTGATGGTCACGGTGTGGCGCTCGAAGAAGGAGTGTAGTCATGAGTCATGATAGTGCTGTTGGCCGCCATGGCCAGCCAGATGAAGTTGAAAAAGACGCTGCTGCCGATATCACCTATGTGGTTGCCGGTGGCCCCGATCGTCCGGAGATGGGCGAGCGAGGGCAGTGGGAGAAGGTCCCGGCACCGGAGAGTCACCCGACGGTAGTGCCAGATCAAGCGACCGGCTAGCCGATCGGCTGAGCGCGTCGCAGGAACCGGACAGGGCAGGTGCTCTGTACCGGTTCCACCATGTATTTTTAGTTAGATACCATTTTAATTAATTATTCATATATGTGCGGGATTATCGGGTATGTAGGGAAGAAGGAGGCGTTGCCGATTTTAATTAATGGCCTCAGGCGCCTTGAATATCGCGGTTATGACAGCGCCGGGGTAGTGGTATTATCTGAGGGGAATACGATTCGTCTCAGATCGGTTGGTAAGATTGATAAATTAGCCGAGAAGATAAAAGGTCAAACGATTTCCGGCCAAGTGGGAATTGCCCATACCCGCTGGGCTACGCATGGTGGCGTCACTGAGCCAAATGCCCATCCGCATACTGATTGCACGGGCAATCTCCTTATCGTGCATAATGGCATCATTGAAAATTATCGGGAACTCAAAGAGAAATTTTTAACTGGACATACGTTGCAGTCAGAAACTGATACCGAAATTTTAGCCCACTTGATTGAATCTCATTATGACGGTGATCTACGCCGGGCGGTGGAGAAAGCTTTGGCCCAGGTGCGTGGCACTTATGGCCTCGTGGTGATGCATACGGGAGAGCCCAAAAAATTAGTGGCCGCGCGGCTCGGTAGTCCACTGGCGATTGGGGTGGGAGACGGGGAATATTTTGTCGCGTCGGATACCTCGCCAATGCTGGCACATACGCAGCAAGTGATATTTCTTGATGACGGAGAACTGGCCGAAATTACTGATAGTAACGTGCAGATTTTTACCCTGCAGAATCAGCGGGTATTCAAATCACCCGAATATATTGATTGGGATGAGGCTCAGGCTGAAAAACAAGGCTTCGGTCATTTTATGCTCAAAGAAATTTTTGACCAGCCGACTGTGATCCAGGATGCGTATCGTGGCCGCATTGATCTGGAAAATGGTACGGCGCACCTCGGCGGATTCAATATGAGCGAAGAAGACATGCATGGGATTAATCGCATTGTGCTGATTGCGTGCGGCACGGCTTCGTATGCTGCGATGATTGGCAAATATGCGTTTGAGCGGCTGGCCGGGATTCCGACCGAAGTGGATGTGGCCAGTGAATTCCGCTATCGCGACACAATTATTGATGAACATACGCTGGTGTTTGCGATTTCGCAATCGGGCGAAACGGCTGATACGATTGCAGCTGTGAAAGAAGCGAAGCGCAAAGGGGCGGTGGTACGCGGCATTGTGAATGTGGTGGGTTCTACGCTCGCGCGCGAAACTGATGGTGGCACCTATATTCATGCCGGGCCGGAATTGGCAGTCGCCTCCACCAAAGCCTACACTAACATGGTAGCGGTGCTGCTCCTCTATGCGATCCAGCTTGGTCGCTTGAAGCGGCTTACCATTGCGACTGGTGAACGATTGGTAAACGGGCTCTTAGAGATTCCGGAAAAAATGCGCCAGGTGCTAGAACAAAAAGATGAAATTAAGCGAATTGTGAAAAAATATGCCGGCTATAAAGATTTCTTTTTTCTCGGCCGCGGCATTAATTTTCCGGTAGCACTTGAAGGTTCGCTCAAATTAAAAGAGATTACCTATATTCATAGTGAAGGCTATCCGGGTGGCGAGATGAAGCACGGCCCGATTGCGCTCTTGTCGGCGGATTTCCCAGTGATTGGAATTCTGACCAAAAATCAGTTGTATGATAAGATGCGCAGCAACATTGAAGAAGCGCGCGTTCGTAAATCACCGATTATTTTGCTGGCTACAGAAGGAGATGCGGCGGCGCGTGAATTATCTGAAGATATAATTTATGTACCGCCTACTATGGAATTGCTTGAGCCGCTGATTAACACGCTACCTCTGCAATTGTTTGCCTACTATATGGCGGTGGAACTGGGGCGCGACGTGGATCGGCCACGGAATTTAGCCAAATCAGTAACGGTAGAATGATATGACTGGCATCACAGTCCTTGGTATTCTGGCAGCTGTCTGTACCTCACTAGCATTTTTGCCGCAGGTTATCCAGGTAGTAAAAACAAAATCAACGCATGATATTTCTCTGGCCATGTTTTTGTTATTTTGCCTCGGTGTTAGCTTGTGGCTCACTTATGGATTGTTCATCCGAGATATTCCAGTGATTGCGGCAAATGTGGTCACCTTGGTATTGGCCGGAATTATTTTAATCTATAAGTTACGGTATCGTTAGTGCTATGACAGATTTTAAAGCCGTTATCTTTGATATGGATGGCCTGTTGATTGATAGCGAAGATCATTGGGATGATTTTAGCATGAAATTATTAGCAGCGCGCGGAGTAACGTTGACACCAGAATTGAAGACGTATTTAAGCGGGCGGAGTTTGCGCGAAAATATGCGGTGGCTGAAAGAGCAAAATGGTTGGAGCGAGACCGTCGATGAATTGATTCGTGAATTTCGCTTGGCGACTGATCCGATTTACTATGAATTGGCCCAGCCGTTGCCGGGAGCTAATACTATAATTGCGGATACGCGGCGCAGCTATGGCAAACAAGCGATTGCGTCTGGTTCATTTTTATACCGGATTGAACATATTACTGAACGCCTAGGGTGGAAATCTTATTTTGATCAATTGATTTCGAGCGATCATGTCAATTTTGTCGGCAAGCCAGACCCGGCGATTTATCGGTTCACGGCTGACGCGCTCTGCACGCCGGTAGCCGACTGCGTGGTGTTTGAAGATTCAATAAATGGCGTGATGGCGGCGAAAGCGGCGGGCATGACGTGTGTGGCGGTACCTAATCCCAAAAGTAAAAATAATTTTAGTATGGCGGATTTAATTGTGACGTCGCTCGAAGATCCACGCATCAAGACATTTTTGAAATTAAAACCGTAACAGTGTTGCACTGTTACATTGTTAGTAAAATTAATATGGCGAAGAGAAAAATAGTCGTGATTGGTGGTGGGAATGGTTCGTCAGTCGTGTTGCAGGCTTTGCAACCTCTAGCAGCTGATTTTCAAATAAGTGCTGTTATTTGCATGACTGATTCGGGCGGATCGTCGGGTCGTTTGCGTCGAGATTTAAAGGTGTTGCCGCCGGGTGATGTGCTCCGGGCGGTGTTAGCGCTTTCTCCTTACGATCAAGAATTACTGCGGACTATTTTTTATCGCACCCGATTTGATAATTTGTCGGCTCTAACTGGGCATAATTTGGGTAATTTATTTTTGGCTCTTGGGAGTCATAGCGGGCAGGATTTTTTGGTGGCTACACGCGCCCTGGAGCAGAGTGTGGCGGCCGTGGGGCACGTGTATCCAGCGACCCTTGAACTAGCAGAGCTGGTCGCGGAACTAGACGATGGGCAGCAGATCGTGGGCGAAGGGAATATTGATCATCCGGAGTATGATCGTTCGATAAAGATACAAAAAGTCTGGTTAGAACCAGCGGTTGCGGCGGCTCCAGAAGCCGTGCGAGCAATCAAACAGGCAGATGGTATTATTCTGGCTCCCGGAAGCTTATATGGTAGCCTTATTGCGGCGCTGTTACCGACCGGAATCACCGAAGCGATTGGGAAGAGCAAAGCTCGCCTATACTATATTTCGGCGCGCGGGTTTCGCGCTGATGCAGAGACAGGGCCCGAAACCTTGAGTGAAACGGTGAAGGTACTCGAAGCCTATTTGCCGCGGCCGGTAGATTTGATAGTGTATAATTCGGCTGATCTTACGCCCCTGCAGAGACAAAAATATACTGCTGAATGCTGGGGGATCATGGATAATGACCTGGATAAATTAGGCGATCGCCAGGTATCTGGCTATGATTTTGAAGCCGACTCAGGTGGGCATAGTGCCGAAAAATTGTCGCCTATCATGGCTGCATTGTTACATTTTTAGCGAGCTGATATGGAGAAAAATAAAACTATTGAGCGCCGGGCCTATGCCGTGAAGATAACGGTGGAAGAGGCAGGTCAAGAAGTGGGGCGGGTATATCTTTACGTACTATATAACGACTTGCATACTGAACCGTTTGGCCTGGTAGAGGATTTATTTGTGAGCGAAGCGTCTCGCAGCCAAGGATTGGGAAAGCAATTGATTGAAATGGCGATTGCCGAAGCAAAGCAACAACAGTGTTATAAATTAATTTGTACGAGTCGCGGTGGCCGGGATCAACTTCATGAGTGGTATAAAAAATTAGGTTTTGAAGAATGGGGGAGTGAGTTCCGAATGGATTTGAAATAAACACGGATTTCACGGATTTTTAGTGGTGATTACACAGATACAGTGATGTACTGTAATTCACAATCCGTGTCATCCAATTTTTATCCGCGTAATCAGTGTTATATGAATCTCTACGAATTTGAAGGTAAGCGCTTATTTGCTAAACATGGTATTCGTTTGCCACAAGGCGTGGTAGTGCGGCGTGGTGACGATGTTAGAACTAAGTATCAAGAATTAGCAATTAAGGACGTGGTGGTCAAGGCTCAGGTGTTGTCGGGAAAGCGTGGCAAAAATAATGGCATTTTCTTTTGTGCCACGGTAGAAGAAGTTGTCGCGGCCTGCCAGCGCTTATTTGAGGCACAGATTCGCGGTCAATATGTGGCAGCAGTTTTGATTGAAGAAAAATTAGCGATTGCAGAGGAGCACTATGTGTCGATAACGTATGATACGAATCGGAAGCAGCCATTGTTAATTTATAGTCGAGAGGGCGGCATGGATATTGAAGATGTATCTGGTGACGATATTCAAAAACAATGGCTTGATATTCGTACAGAAAAACCAACGTTTGCAATTACAGGTGGTCCAGCTCCTGAATTATTGCAAAGTCTTTGGGATTGTTTTTTAGCAGAAGATACTCGCGTCGTGGAGATAAATCCGCTGGTTAAAACCAGTGCTGGAGAATGGGTGGCGGCAGATGCTAAAATTGCCATTGATGAGGATGCGTTTTTCAGGCATGAAGAGTGGGCACAGCTCGAACCGCGCACGATGATGGGGAGACAGCCGACTGAGCGAGAAATCGCAGTGAAGAAAATTGATGAAGGTGAAGCCTACTACCGCGGCACCGCTGGAAAATATATTGAAATGGAAGGGGATGTAGCGATTCTTTTTTCGGGTGGGGGAGCCAGCATTGCCAATATGGATGCGCTCATTCAGGCGGGGTGTAGTCCAGCTAATTATACGGAATATTCGGGTAATCCACCCCGGGAAAAAATTTCTCAGTTGGCAAAAATAGTGTTATCTAAACCCGGGCTTAAAGGGTTATGGATTGCCGGAGGAGTGGCAAATTTTACGAATGTTGCCGACACTTTTCAAGGCATCGTTGATGCGCTCGACGAGCTTAAGCCCACCTATCCGATCGTGGTACGTCGAGCCGGTCCATTTGAAAAAGAGGGGATGGAGCTCATGACCGAATGCGCCAAGCGTAATAATCTGAACATGAAACTCTTTGGCAAAGAAACGAGTATGAGCGAAACTGCCAAAGTACTTGCTAACTTGATTATACCTTAATTATGCCACACTATATTCGACCAGAAACTGCGCCTTTACGATTATCTCCGGCTGATGAAGCCCTTCGGACAGAAGAAATACGTAAATGCAAATCGCAAGCGCACAAGCTGAAATAGCCGATTTGGAAAAAAAATTATCGAGTCCTGATTTACAAGACGATACTCATTTCCAACATGAAGGAGCTAAAGAGCTGCAAGCACTCAAAGCTCGTTTGGCTGAATTAAGTCAGGAAAAATCAGGTTAATTGTTGTCTGAATTTAAAGAGTCGGTCAGTTTAAGCGGAGAAAATAATATCTAATTCGTTGTATGGGAATTTTACTTGATACTAATACGAAAGTTTTGGTGCAAGGCATCACGGGTAAAGAAGGCGCAAAAGCGGCCAAGGCGATGCTTGATTATCATACGCAGGTGGTGTGTGGCGTGACGCCGAAAAAAGGTGGGCAGGAAGTGGAGGGAAAACCGGTGTTTAATAGTGTGCAAGAAGCAGTTGAATTTTTATATAAAGGAACAAGGAGCGTGGAACAAGGGGCAATTGATAACTTGATTAGTGTTATTTACGTTCCGCCGTTTGCGGCTAAAGCGGCAATTTTGGAAGCGATTGATAATAATATTCCGCTGATTAATACCATTGTGGAGCGGATTCCGATCAAAGATACAGCCTATTGTTTGGCAGCGGCGAAAGAAAAAAATATTCGGATTATCGGTCCAAGTAGTTTGGGGTTTATTGTACCCGGAGTTGGCCGAGTCGGAGTGGTCGGTGGGCCGTTAGTTAATGAAATTTTTCAGCCCGGCAGCATTGGCATTATTTCCCGCTCAGGCGGTATGACCAATGAAGTGTCGTGGCAGATTCGTAAAGCGGGCCTGGGGCAGAGTGCGGCGGTACATGTGGGCGGCGATTTACTGATGGGTACGACGTATGCTGATTTACTCAAGATGTTTGAGCGCGATGAACAGACCAAAGCGGTAGTGATTTTTGGTGAGCATGGCGGGAGTTATGAATTTGAAATTGTGGACTTGATTAAAAATAAAGAATTTACGAAGCCACTCGCGATTTATATTGGTGGTAAATTTGCCGGCGTGCTCCCGGAAGGGATGAATATCGGGCATGCTGGGGCGATTGTCGGGCGGGGGCAGAGTGCGGCCGAGAAGGAGAAAGCGCTCGCGGAAGTAGGGGTGATGGTGGCGGAGAATTATGAGGAATTGGCAGAGTTGGTTAAAGTTTATAGATAAAATTTTTTGAAATTAGCTTATTTTAAAAAGAAATTTTGACCGCGGCGCTCAGCAATACTTCTGCTGCGCGCCGCGGTTTTGGGTTCGAGCCTTATACCTGGCTCGCGGATGGAGGTTGGCGTTGCCGCCACTCCTCCTCATTGAGGGGGCGCCCGTTGGGCGCGGACGTGGACTGCCAGCGGCGGTTGGCTGCCGCTTTGCGTTCCAGGGATCCGTCCCCGTCCGCGGTAGGGAAAGGACTCGCAAAAAAGTTCTGATTGGGATCGATCGTGGTGGCCATGGCCACCTCCTTTCAAGGCCCGTCCATTGGGCCTATATTTCTGATTTTTTTCAAAAATATAAGCCCAAAGTAATTAGAAAGATAAAAGAACAAAAAATCTCACCACAACGGTAAGATTAAAATTTATTTAGCGACTTTGCTAAATCGTATCTTTCCCTGTGGGGGTTGGAATTACCACCTTGTTTTTACAGGTTGGTAGAGAGTCAGCGGGCCAAGTCCCTCGTCTCTTCTTGATTATTAGATTGTATAAACACCCTACCACGCTAATTATTTGGCGTCAAATGGATGTGGGTACGAGCTTTACTTTTCGGCTTAAATAAGCTATATTTAATCTGTTCTTAGCTTTTTATTATGCAATGGAAAACAGCTATTACCCGCATTCAAGATGATCAGGAATATATTCGTGGGTATGCCCTTAGCGAACTCGTAAAACATAAAAATTTTGTAGATAGTATTTTTTTGATTTTGAAAGGAGTCTTGCCGACCAGTCAGGAAGCTCGGTTACTGAACGCCTTGTTTACTGCGGAAATTGACCATGGTGTTGGCGTGGCATCAGCTATGGCAGCCCGTCTGTCGGCTTCAACCGGAAATAGTTTGCATACTTCGCTTGCGGCGGGAATTTTGACGCTTGGAAAGCATCATGGGAATGCAATCGAAGGAGCGGCGCGTTTTTTTCAAGAACAGGCCGGCACGACGGATCTTAAAAAGATATTAGGCGAGATGAAAACTAAAAAAGAGCGGGTGATGGGGTTTGGACATCGGTTTTTGAAGCATGATACGCGCGTGGATGTTTTGTTTGCTCTGGCAAAAGAATTAGGATTATACGGTAAGTACTCAGCCTTTGCTGAAGAAGTGGGGGTCGTGCTAAATCAGATTTCGAGCAAGCCCTTGCCAATGAATATCGATGGGGCTGCCGCTGCGATTATTTCTGATCTAGGATTTGATTGGCGGCTCGCACAAGGTTTTTTTATTATCGGGCGTGTGCCAGGGCTCGTGGCACATGTCTATGAAGAGATGACTAGCGGCGAGGGGATTCGTCGGCTAGCCGATGGCGAAGAAGACTATATCGGGGAAGCTGGTAAAAATTTGTAAATTTTAATTTTACTGTTTTGTGTATCGGATTGAAACTACCGCTCCCAGCCAAGATTACGAACTGCTCGACAGCGGCGAAGGCGAAAAATTAGAACGTTATGGTGAGGTGATTTTGTCGCGTCCTGATCCACAGGCGCTCTGGCCGAAATCGCTCCCGTCCTCTGAATGGAAGAGAGTGGTGGCAGAATTTTCTCGGAGCGGCCGTGCAGCTGGGTGGGAATTTAAAAAAGAAATCCCGACTCGCTGGCCGATCTCATTTGGTGATTTGCGTTTTTATATTAAGCCAAGTGCTTTTAAACATACCGGATTATTTCCAGAGCATCTAGCTAATTGGGATTGGATGCGAGCTCTGATTAAAGAGCGACTAACAGGGAATAAGGAGCAACCAATACGAGTACTGAATTTATTTGGGTATACCGGTGGCGCTACGCTTGCTTGTGCACAGGCCGGGGCAGAGGTGTGTCATGTCGACGGGTCGAAGGTAGCGATTAGCTGGGCGCGTGATAATGCTGAGTTGTCTGGCTTGAATGGCAAGCCGATTCGCTGGATACTTGATGATGCGGCGGCGTTTGTGAAGCGAGAGGTTAAACGTGGTAAACACTACGAAGGTATCTTGATGGATCCGCCTGCATTTGGTCATGGCCCACAGGGTGAGATGTGGAAAATTGAAGAGCACTTTTTGCCGTTTCTTGAAACCTGCCGGCAGATATTGTCCGATCAGCCGCTCTTCTTTTTGATTAATGGGTACGCTTCGGGATATTCGGCCTTGGCTTATCGCCATAATTTATTGGCTCTCAGCGAAAAGTATGGTGGTGAGATTGAAGTCGGCGAATTAACAATTGCCGAGACTGGCTCGGCCACACGACAGCTCCCTTGCGGAATTTTTGCCAGGTGGAGTAAAGTATAGCCAAGTGATATTAAATATATTTTTAATGTAAACCTATATGCAAAAAATGTGGTTCAAAGCAAAGCAGTATGGTTGGGGGTGGTATCCGGCGACCTGGCAAGGATGGCTGGTTTTAGCTGTTTATTTGGCTATCGTAATTGGGATGGCCGTCTTGGTATTCGGGCCGCTCGCTAAAACTAATGGTGCTCCGCCAGCCAATCTACCTCAAATGATAGCGCTGTTTGTCCTTGTTGATGTGGTTGCAACGGGTGCTTTAATTACTATATGTTATAAAACCGGTGAGAAGCCGACATGGCGCTGGGGCAGTAAAAAAGATGTTGTCCAGAAGTAGTTACTGTCTGGTTGCATTTCTTACCCTTGACCCACTCTTTTGTTTTTAACTATGCCTAACGCTTTATTTATTCCGTTGATTGTTCTCGCTGGGATTGGTTTGTGGATTGGAATTTGGGTTTCGATTGTATATATTATTGGAACGCTGAGCGGCTGGAAAAAATTAGCTCGCCTGTACCCTGACCCTAACCCTGGTGCGCGTGGCGAAGAGCGCCGCTGGGTCTATGGCCGGATTGGGATGATAAATTATAATGGTGTTTTGATACTGGAAGCGCTACCCCTCGGACTCAGATTCAAGCTGCTCCGCGGTTTTAATTTTGGACTTAAGCCCATTTTGATTCCGTGGACTGAATTGCAGTTGTTGGAATCGGCCACGCGTAGCTTTTTGCGCCTCTATGATTTTAGATTTACAACTCAGCAAGGTTCGGTATCAATTGCGCTTGCTCGTGGCGCGGGTGAGTGGGTTGAAGAGCAGAAGAAAGCCTTAGCCTAAATTTTATCGCTCGGCCAGTATCCTTACTATGGAATTACGTGTGCTGTACGAAGACAATCATCTCCTGGCGGTGTATAAACCGTCAGGAGTTTTAGTGCAGGGGGATAGTGGGGGAGAGCGCTGTCTGCTTGACGACGTCAAAGATTATTTGAAAGAAAAATATCGTAAGCCGGGAAATGTGTTTGTGGGCTTGCTTCACCGGCTGGATCGGCCGGTAGCTGGTGTGATCTTGTTTGCAAAAACAAGCAAAGGGGCAAGCCGATTGTCGGAGCAGTTCCGCGCTCATACCATTCAAAAAATATATCAGGCATTGGTGGTCGGGATGCCGTCTAAACCAACTGGGACACTCGTGAATTATCTAAAAAAAGATGAAGCAAAAAATAAAACTACGGCATACGATATGGAATATCCAGGCGCACTGTATGCCGAGCTTAGTTATCGCCTGGTGGAGCAGCGTGGTGACCGAGCGCTTTTAGAAATTACTTTAGAAACCGGGCGACCTCATCAGATTCGGTCACAGTTGGCTCATATCGGCCACCCGATTGTCGGAGATCTGAAATATGGGGCGCCAGAAGCGCTGCCTGATAAATCGATTGCACTCGCGGCTGTCCGGTTAACATTTAAACTGGCCACCACTGACGACTGTAAAACGGTGGAAATTCCCGCTCCATTTTAGGTGGTCGTTACCTTAAAAAGTTTTAGTATGATTCAGCAAGTCGTCGATCTGCATGTTCATTCCAAATATTCCCGCGCCTGCTCGAAGGCGCTTGAGTTGCCGCAGATTGTGGCTGGTTGCCATAAGAAGGGGATTGATATTATATCGACGGGCGATTTTACACATCCGCTGTGGTTTAAGTATTTAGAAGAAAATTTGGTAGAAGAGAATGCCGGGGTATATACTCTAAATCCGAAATTCGAATATCGAAATCCGAATCAGAAGACGAAGTTTATTTTGGGGACAGAGGTGGCGTGTATTTATAAACATAAGGATAAGACGCGACGGTTGCACCTGCTCTTGCTTGCGCCGAATTTGGGGGCAGTAAAAAAATTAAATGAAGAGTTGGAGCGGAGAAAAGTTAATTTGAAAGCCGACGGACGGCCGATTATGGGGTTGCCTGCTAAAAATTTGTTGCAGTTGATGCTGGAGATTGATCCGCGTTTTATGATGATTCCGGCCCATGTGTGGACACCGTGGTTTGCGGTGTTTGGATCGAAGTCGGGCTATGATTCACTTGAGGAATGTTTTGAAGAATTAACACCACATATTCGGGCGATTGAAACGGGGTTATCAAGTGATCCGATAATGAATCGCCGCTTGCGCCAGCTCGATGGCATTACGCTGATTTCTAACTCTGATGCGCATGGCCTTGAGAATCTGGGACGCGAGGCCAATGTGCTGGCGTTTGATTCGGAAGCTGACATTACTTATGATGAACTGTCACGGATCATCCGCGAGGGTGATCGTCGGAAATTTTTGTATACGATTGAATTTTATCCTGAAGAAGGCAAATATCATTTGGACGGGCATAAAGATTGTAACGTATGCTTGTTGCCAGCCGAGAGCAAACGACTCGGTGATCGTTGCCCGAAGTGTGGGCGCGGTTTGACTATCGGGGTGCTTCACCGCGTGGATGATTTGGCCGATCGGTCCGAAGCTGACATTCCTAAAGATACGTTTATTCCGCACCGTTATATTGTGCCGCTCCGAGAAATTATATCGCAGGTGTTTCAAGTGGGAGTCAGTAGCAAGCGAGTGATGACAGAATATGGGCGCCTGATTACTGCCCTTGGCGATGAGTTTGGTATTTTACTTAGTATGGATGAGTCGGCAATAGCCAGGGCCGCTAGTGATATTAGAATAGCTACGGCTATAACTCAGATGCGAGCAGGTGCGCTTCAGGTAAAAGGCGGGTATGACGGGGTATACGGGACAGTTTCATTTACGGTGCCGAACGGTATCGTGCAGTCCCAGCAATCACGGTTGTTTTAGATCCTTAAAAAGAAATAAAAATTCTCCGCAAGCGGAGAATTTTTAGGTACTATTTTTTCTTTTTCTTAGCAACCTTCTTTTTCTTGGTGGTGGTTTTCTTTTTGGTACCTTTTTTCTTGGCTGCTTTGCCAGCTTTTTTCTTGGCCATAGTCCACACCTCCCTTCATATATTCATTCAAACGAATGAATCGAGATAAAATTTTTCTACTCGCGAGCGCGAGAAAAATTTTTGAGAATTATTTTTACAAGACAAGCATGACTGTAAAAAATTCTCTTCGACCTGAATACAGTATACCGTGTTTGTAAAAAAAATAAATAGTGTCAACGAGAGTTATGCACAGGGTGAGTAAAAATTTTACAGAAAGGTGGTGGTGGCATTCGGGCAGAGCGCCTGTAGGTCAGAAAAAAGTTCTTGAGCATTTAATCCGAGTGCAAAAATTTTACGACGCGTCTGATTATTTGTTTCGACTATTATATAGTAGATCCGGTCGCTTTCATTTTTGTGCCATGTTATAAAAAAAATTCGGTTTTTATAAAACCGATTCGTTTTTTGCAACACTAGTTTCGTTACTGATGCTCCTTGTTCAGCGATTATTTTGTAGGTAGAGTGGTGGCGATTGTTTGGTAGTATGCCAAGATCTTTAGCAGCTGAGGCTGTAAAACAAAGAAAAAAGATGGCGGATGCGCTGATAAAACTATATAAAAAAATTGATTATTTAAAAAATGTAGACTACTTGGGTAGAATGTGATTATTCCAAGGAGCGCGAAGCACGCATAGACAAAGATTGTTACGCACCTAACGTTACAAATATTTTTGGTTAAGACAATAGATTGGATTAGCTGTTCCAGAGCAATCTTTTTATCGTGACTAGGGTTAATTTTGGCGACGTAGTGCCACGGCATAGAAAGTACTTTGTAGGAATCTTGCGCAAGCCATTACGGAGTGGTGCTCGCCAGAGGCTAGTGGGGGCGCGGTGACTTTCCTGGGCGAGACGGTTATGTCTTGTTTCTCGAACTGCTTTTAGTTCAATAAATGTGCCCCCGGCAGGAATCGAACCCACATATACAGCTTCGAAGGCTGTTGTCCTATCCGTTGAACGACAGGGGCAAAAAAGATGTGCCAATGATTGCTACATCTTAGCCGGTTCGGGGTTAATAATCAAGCTAGCTCCCGAAAAGACTGTGGTTCAGTATGGAAAATAGAAATCGCACCGCGGAAGGAGTCTTTTTGAAAGAATGGTGTGGCGACGATAATTTGTGGGGTTATATTTGCCGTCATAAACATGGATACGACATGGCTTAGATTTCTAGTTTAGACAGTTTTACCTTTTTATAAAAAAATAGTACTTACTCACTGTAAGCACTATTCTTATGTGGACCGGCTGGGGATCGAACCCAGGACCTTGGGCTTAAGAGGCCCCTGCTCTACCAGCTGAGCTACCGATCCGTGATGTTGAATTCGAAATGACAATGTCGAAATTCGAAAATGTATAGCTTCGAAATTCGGATGTGGTATTTTTGATTTATTTTAGATAGGGCCGCCAGGCGTACGTTTCATAATATTCACCGCTGGGCCCTTCCACTTCTTCATTTTCACGGCCGCTTCGGCGGCATCGGTTTGAGCTTCTTGCTTGCTCGTGCCGACACCAGAGGCGATCAGTTCCTTATCAAGGAACACGCCGACTTTGAAATTTTTGGCATGATCTGGGCCTTCTTCGTGCAGTACTTTGTAGGTGGGGGTGAGACCAAGCATTTCTTGGGCAGCTTCTTGGAAACGGCTCTTGGCATCAAGGTAGAGGCCTTGTTCTAGAACATTTGGCAAGCGGCTGATTACCCAGCGCGTGACAAATTGGCGGCTGAGATCGTAGCCTTGATCCAGGTAAATAGCACCAATCAGCGCTTCGATGGTATTGGCCATGATGTAATCGCGGGCTTTGGTGCCGGCATCTTTGGCTTCGCCGTGGCTAAGGAAAAGAAATTTTTCCATACCAATCTCGTAGGCGATTCCCGAGAGCATTTTGGCGTTAACGAGCGCCGCGCGCCAGTTGGTGAGTTCGCCTTCGGGATTGAGATATTCCTCAAATAAAAACTCAGTCACTACTAGTTCAAGCACAGCATCGCCCAAAAATTCCAGGCGTTCATTATGGCCGAGCGGGAAGTCGTGGTGTTCGTTCAGATAGGAGCGGTGGACGAAGGCTTGCACCAGATAGTCGGGGTGTTTGAACGGAATGCCGATAATTTTTTCGAGCTCGGCAAATTTTTTTTCGGCCACTTCGGGTAGCTCTAGGATAGAAGAATTCATAGCACGTATCACGTATCACGTATCACGTATCAAGTAACGCGAAGTTGTTACGTGATACGTGCTATGTGTTACGTGGAAAATTTTAAAATTAGGACTCAGGTTGAGATTCAATTTTAGATTGCGGAGATTTATTTTCTGCTAATTCTGGTTTTTCTTTGATCAAATCGTTGTACATGGAGCCGAGCACGCCGTTGATGAATTTTCCCGACGACGGGCCGCCATAACTTTTGGCGATTTCAATCGCTTCGTTGATGGCGACTTTCGGCGGGATGCCACCGGCGAATTTAAGCTCGTATACCCCGATGCGCAGGATGTTGCGATCAACGATAGTAATCTGATTGATTGGCCAACTCGGAGCATATTGTCTGATCAGCGCATCGATTTCGGGCAAATGTTCCATGATCCCGTCGATAATGGTTTTGGTGAAATCCATTTCTTCGAGGCCGGGGCCGAATTCTTTTAGGTTGTGGTCAATAATCGCCGGCAGGGCTGCGGTCGGTTGGCCACGAAAATCCCATTCAAAGAGGGATTGCATAGCAATGCTGCGACCGAGGTGGCGATTAGACATAGTTGAGTGAAGAATTTAGAATTTGGAATATAGAATCTAGAATAGTGTTTTTTACGTCCACTCTCTATATCCAAAATTCCAAATTCTAAATTCAAGATTCTATTTATTTAGATTTTTTTGTGGCACGGACGGTTTTCTTTTTTAGGTCGATGACCTGGCGTCCTTTGTAGGTACCACAATTAGCGCAGGCGCGGTGCGGCAAGATCGGTTTTTTGCATTTCGGGCAGGCTTGCACGGTTTTCTCCGTGAGCGCGAAATGGGCGGCGCGGCGACGTTTGTGGGATGAAGTGCGGCGATGACCGGGAAGTCCCATATTGTTGAGTATTTAGTAATTTCCGCCAGGGGCGGATCAGCCTGTGGCTGAAGTAATTAAATAAAATGGTGTAAAACACCGGTAAATGTAAGCTGAGTATAGTACATACTCTATTTTTTGGCAAGGGGGTGGTCGGGGCTTTTGTGCATTGATTTTTAATCTGAAGTAACGTATTATCGGGCCATATGGACATTGTTCCTGTAGAAGATTTAGCGAATTTTGATGCTTGGCTCCACACTGAGGCCAGTAGCGCCCCGTTTACCCAGGCCTCCCTGTGGGGGGATATTTTGCTATCTGAACAGGAAAAAGTGGAGCGAGTGGCTGTTCGAGAGGGAGAGAATATCCTGGCAGAGGCCCAGATTACCTATCGTGATTTACCCTTTGGATGGCAGTATGCTTTCTGTGCCGGGGGGCCGGTGGCAGCGAAGAATCTAGAGTCTGGAATCTGGAATCGGGAGTTGATTAAGGTATTTTTTGATTATTTTAAGAAAAAAAAGTGTTTATTTTTTCGGTTTGAGCCGTTTTCATTCTCTCAAGTTCTAGATTCCAAATTCCAGATCCAAAAAGTCAAAGATATTAACCCGCGCGCGACAACGGTGCTTGATTTGAGCAAAACCGAAGCGGAACTGCTCGCTGCCATGCACTCTAAAACCCGCTATAATATCCGCTTGGCTGAAAAGAAAGGTCTCGAAATTAAAATGGACAAAAATGTCGAGGAATTATTCCGTTTGATGACATTAACTGGCGAACGCGATGGCTTTCGCCTCCATTATAAGCAGCATTATACTGCGGTATTGAATAGTCCGATGGTGGGCCAGTTGTCAGCTGTTCTTGATGGCAAGGTAATTGCCACCTTGGTTACGGTGGGTTTTGGCGACACGCTTACGTATTTATACGGTGCTTCGGATCATCGTTTTAGATCGCTGCAGGCGCCTGGGCTGCTCCAGTGGGCAGCCATTCGTCAGGCTAAGCAGGCGGGCTATCGGTGGTATGATTTTTTTGGGATTGCGCCGAGTGAGAATATCGAAATTCGAAATTCGAAATCCGAAACAAATTCCAAATACGAAATTTCAGATTCCAAATTTGATTATCATTATGATTTAAAACATCAGTATGCCGGGGTGACGCGATTTAAACTAGGTTTTGGTGGAATGACACGAGAAACGGCTGGAACACACGACTTGATTTTGCAACCAATACAGTATAGGCTGTACCAAGTATTGCGCGCGGTACGGCGCGTAATTGGAAAAGTGTAATTGCTTCCGTCGTTTAATGGATAGGACGCTAGCCTCCGAAGCTGGAAATCCAGGTTCGATTCCTGGCGGGAGCACAAACAGAAATCTAAGGTGATTTCTGTTTTTTTATATTAACTAATTTTGCTTTGATTAGAAGTTTCCGAATGTCTAAACGAGCGTTTTTTTAGACGGGTAATTTTGAACCGCGCACCGCAGTAGGGGTCAGGGCACGCTACTTCGTTGTCAGTGTTCATCCAATCGTTAGGCGCTAATACTCTTTGTTTGGCAGGGAGTAATGGCAGTAGCGCGGCCATGGCATATAAACTTATCTTACTATTTTTAGGAAAAATAAGATTTTCTCCCTGGACCAAAAAATAATCAGCGGGCTGGTGACTACAAACCATTGATTGAAGGGCGCCGCACACTTCAATGCGTAAGTCGTATAAGGTAAAAAAATCGTTAGATTGTTTTTTCATAAAATCGAGTAATGAATGGGAAAGGGCGGCCTCGTCTATAGCGCGACTCTGTAGCGAGGCCGTGGATTTTTGTTCTCAAGATGGTGTTACTGGTCGCGATTCAGATTGTAACGCATCACGTTGGCATGACGCGAGTTCGCTCGCTCCAGACCATAGATATCGCCTGGCAGACTCTGGAGAGTTTGGAGACATGAGTCGATATCATGATGATCTGCGGGTGAGAGGGCGATTTGGTCCAGTCGGCAGGTTGCGGCCAAATGATTGGCGTTTCGACTGCCCACAATCACTGCGGCTACGGTCGGTTGCGCCAGCACATAGGCACTGGCAATTTGTCCAATGCTGGCGCCATGGCGGTGGCCGATATGCTGGAGTGTTTGCAATACGGCCTGGAAGCGTTCCCACCCACCAGTGTCTTCCATTATCAGTTGGTATTTGGTGAGGGAGCGATTCTCCAAGGGGGGTGTTGGGGGCGGAGCATCGAGGTAGCGTTCGCTGATGAACCCGCCGGCGAGGGTGCCATAGCACAGCAGTTTGGTGCCATAACGCTGGCAGAGATCTATCATGCCATGACGAGGACGCTGATCGAGCACAGAGAACTGGACTTGATTGCTGACTAGCGGCATGCCGGCAGCGATGGCTGTTTGCAAATGTTCGCAGTCGAAGTTGGTGACGGCGAGATGCCGGATTAACCCTTTTTGCCGGAGCCGTGTGAGGTGGTGCAGGGCCTCCAGGTAGCCGGGGATGCTGAAATCCCACCAGTGGAACTGGACCAGGTCAAGCTCGCTCCCCAGGCGCTGGATAGAGCGCTCGATGAGCGATGTGAGGCTCGCCGGGGAGAGGTTCGGCAGTGTGTCCCGGTCGGGAACACATTTAGTGTGTAATCGTACATTGTTAGCAGCAGCCTGGCCGTGGGTGTTCGCGTAGAGCCGCCGGAATTCACCGAAGAGTTCTTCAACACCGGTGTAGATATCAGCACCGTCAAAGGTGGTAATGCCAGCATCGGCCGAGGCGCACAGATCGCGCAGAGCTGAGTCGCGCGTAATCTGCCCGTGCCCACCAGCGAGTTGCCAGCCGCCTCGGATGACTCGAGAAATAGCGTATCCTGGAGCTAGTGTGCTTGTTTGCATGGATGCCTCTGCGGTTGGGGGTGAGACGGATGAGCGATTTTTTCAAACTGTCTCGCTCATCCGTTGGCGCAGGAATGCGCCGGGGTTAGCCTCGCCTCCGGTACCGGTTAGGGAGCCGGAGACGGCTTCGGGAATCTGTCGGCGGACTGCTCGATAGTGATGGCCGCGCCATTGTCGTAGCAGGTTCACCATATCTTGCAGCATTTCGGTGGCAGCGGCTCCGCCTGTTTGCTGGGCCAAGTGGCGAAGGGTTCTGCCTGTAGCTGAGCGCTGCAGTGCGGCCGCCAGTTGGGGCTGATCGCGGTTGGGAAAGTACTGCCAGTTATCCGTGAGATAGGCGATCAGTTCTGCCTGTACTTGCCCGCGAATCTCGAGTTCGAGCGTGGGGAGAGTGGCGGAAAAAGCGCCGCTGGGACCTTTGATGCCGCGGGTCGGATGGCTCCCCAGATAGCGGCGAAAGACGGCAAAGTGGTCTTTGGGCATCGTGGCGAGGCGATCCATGGCGGTGATCAGTGTGCTGAAGGCCTGTTCCTTCGCTTCCTGTAGCACTGGAGCCGCTTGTGTCCACGACGCTCCGCTCTCTAATGATTCGCGGGCGTTTTCGATGAGGTCAAGCGATGCAGAGAGAGCAATTTCGATCAGCCGGTGCTGGTTGTAGAACAGGGCTTCTGTCACGCCGATTGTGCCGCAGGTGAAGCGGCGCAGATCATGAAGTGGGTTCACTAGCACTAGCCCTTCATAGGTGAGGCCAGGCACACCGGGGAGGGTGAGCTGGTCGACCAGCGCGGTGAGTCCCGCGGGCACCGCTTCTCCGGAGGCGACGATTTTGGCTTCGAGCATGGTCGCGTCAAGCGCCGCGAGCGTCCGTGATTCGCCTGATAGAACAGGGTCGTTTTGATAGGCTTCAACGGCACGGCAGCAGTCCGAGCCAGAGGCCTCGGGAAGCTCAGTGACGACGAAATCGCTCAGGGCTCCGAGTGGTCGGTAGGGGTTCATGGGGCCTCCTAGTACATCTGGATTATGCAGGTTGATTCGTGGTTGGTTTCGATTTTTTGCCGCATTTTGCACCCGGGGCAGGTGAAATGGCTGTACGTCTTTACGGCTATGATGCCCCAGGGGCTATCAATGTTTTCCGTTGTGCTTTCAATGGTGAGCGGGTTGATGACGTGTCCACAGTCTGGGCAGGTCGGAGTGGGTTTTTTGTCCGTCACGGTAGACTCCTTGTTAAAGAACAAGAGCCTTCCAGGCAGGAAGGCTCTATATGAAGATCTTTCGTGGGTAGCAAACAAATATCCCTAAAAGTAGCTACCGGAAAGATCTTCGTATCGATCTTCCTGAGTTAAGGGATATTTGTATCAATTAAAAAACCGGGCCAACCCCGGTCTTTTCTATACTTAGAAAAGTACCATAGGTTAGGCAGGAGGGATGACCAGTCGCCAGCTGGTTAAATTGGTTTTGAGGCTAGTCATATTTTTTGAGTATTTGGTTAAAGCCGCCTTTGGGGTTAAGTAGCATGCGGGAGCCGCGGGTAATCTTGGTGATACTAAGCTTCAGTTGTCTGGCAATGGTGCGTTGTGGGATTCTGGCATGGAGACGTTTTACGATTTGCCAGCGTTGCACTATATCATCCCATTCCGCCGGAGTTAGCAAATCGGCAAGTAGTGCGTGCAGGAGTTTTTTATTCTTAACACTGAGTAGCAAGTCTAATAGCTCGTTTTGGTACCGATTAGTATTCATAGAGATATTATGTACTGGTACATAAGTACATATTATTCAGTATACTGGATGTTGTCAAGTTAAAGTATGTGGATAAGGTGGATTATGCTCCTTTCAAAATTGTTTTGAGGTAAGGGGCGGGCCGCCAGCGACATTTCGGGGTGCGCTGGCGGCCGTTTCTCGATCATTCAGAGGGGGAGGGCAGGTCGTGGAGGAAGTCACCCCACCAGTGCGGGGGCACGTCTTTCTTGCTCCTGTTCTGTGGAGGGGAGCTGGTCTCGGAGGTGGACTCGGTAGGGAAAGGATCTCTATTTGTTTGATCTGTATCTTTCATGGGCATCTCCGTTTTTTGGTCACCTGATCGATCTCGGTAGGAACTTCTCTGCGCGTTCCCGCGTGAAGAAAGTATGCCTGCCGAAATGAAATACGATCACCAATTAGACAATTAAAAAACCGCCCGGCGTGGGCGGCGTTGAGATTATTATAAACTCAAATCAACCGTCCAGGCCGGGGCGGGTAAAGAAGCCAAAGAAATAATTATTGAAATAGTTTTGCCTCATATGTTGAAGATAACAAAGATGGTATGTGCTGTCAAATCCTGACAAGCAAGGCCGGTAGTCAGAAACTAGATGAGCTGTTATACTGGATGTGCTTTATAAAAGGGTATGTCTTTCTCAACTCATTTAACCTTAGAATCATCGGCCACGGTAACTATCAACAGTTTAGCTTTGGCCAAAAAAGCGCGAGGTGAACGAGTCTATAATTTGAGCGCGGGCGAGCCGATACTGCCGCCACACCCATCGATTATCAAGGCGGCCGAGGAAGCACTGCGTGCGGGTAAGACGCTCTATCCACCGGCGCCTGGAATTTCAGAATTGCGCCAGCTTGCGGCGGCGTGGATGAGTAATACTTATGCTGCGGCCTATTCGCCAGAGAACACCTTGATTACATGCGGGGGCAAATTTGGGGTATATGTCGTGTGCCAAGCGTATCTTGAGGCGGGAGATGGCGCGTTGATCGTGGCGCCTTATTGGGTATCGTATCCGAGCATTGTTCGTATTTTTAAGGGGGTGCCCCAGATAGTAACGACCACTGAATCCCGAGGCTGGAAAGCCCGCGTCGAAGATATTGAAACGCAGATTACGGCGCACACTAAAGTATTGATACTTAATAATGGAGCTAATCCTACGGGCACGGTGTATTCACGGGCAGAATTGGAATCTTTTTTACAGCTGGCTCGAACGCATAATTTATTAGTTATAGCGGACGAAGTATACAGCGGATTAACGTATGACGGTGAATTTGTTTCGCTCGGGTCATTCCCCGAGTACCAAGATCGGGTGATCGTAATTCAAAGTTTTTCCAAACATTTTGCGATGACGGGGTGGCGGGTAGGCATGGTGTTTGCGGCTCCAGAAATAATTACCGTGCTCTCTGCGGTACAGAGCCAGAGTACTACGGGTACCGCCAGTATTAGTCAGTGGGCAGCTGTGGGGGCTCTCCGGGACAGCGCAACTGTGAATGAGTATGTAAAAAATGCGATGAGCGAGCGGCGAAAAATTATGATCGATGAATTGAAGAATAATTTTGGTGTTCAAGCGTCCGTTCCGGCGGGGCTGTATGCGTTTGTCAGTTTGCCCGAGCTCGGTAGTGCCGAAACCAGTTCTGTCCGGTTTTGTGAACGGCTTTTACAGGAAGCAAATGTAGCGGTGGTACCGGGGAGCGCGTTTGGAGCTGAAGGGTATGTGAGGTTGTCATTTGGGGCGCCCGGGAGTGAATTACGGGAAGCAGTTATAGTGTTGCGGCAGTTTTTAAAGAGCGGTTTAGTTAGTCGTTAAGTAATATAAAAACACCCCGCCATGGCTGGGTGTTTTTTAGTAGTTACCGGATTTACCAGACGCTGTCACTAGTTTCATTAGTTTAAAAATAGTGACAGGTCGCATCTGGTAAAGTGGTAATGATGTGCTGCCTGCTTTAGGCAGCTAGGGCGCTTGTGCGCCGCTTAGTTACAGCGCCGCAAGACGCACGTCAGTCCGGTGGCACAATCGGCAGAGGTGACGCACTTTTTGTCTTTTGCGCACCCCGGGCACGTTCCGCCGCCGCAATCGGTGTCGGTTTCGTTCCCGTTTGTAGCCCCATCAGCGCATGTAGGCGCAGTGCATCTATTCATGATGCACAGGCCGCCGCCCTGGCAGTCCCAGGTGGGGCCGCCCTCGAGCGTGCACATCTTTCCGGGCGCGCAGCGCGGGCACGATGTGCCCCCGCCGCAGTCCACGTCGCTTTCGTTGCCGTTTTTCCTGCCGTCCGTGCAGGAATGCTCGGCGCAGAAGCCGTCGACGCAGGCGTACCAAGGACGCCTTTTCCAATCTGGCGGGTTGAAGAAGTCATCGCACTGATGGTCGAGCATGCAGGGGCGCGGCCTGCACTCACTGTGTGAGTCGCAGGCAAGCGGCACGTCTCCTACGAGAGTGCCGCTATCGCAATCGAGGTGCTTGCCGCATTTTTGCCCCACTCGGCAGGGCAGCAGACAGAAAGGCCCTCCACAGTCGATGTCTGTTTCGCCGAGAAGGTGGTCCTGGCGATCGTTTCGACACAGTTCGTTCCACAGACATTGTTTGGCGGTGACCAGACCGGTCTCGCTCATGACGGGCGATAGTGCCGGGGTCATGCACGGGGCGCCGTTCGCGCAGTCGGCCGCGGTGTCGCAGAACGCCTCTCGACATTGCTTACCCTGACAGGTGAGCCCGGAGGCGCAGTCTGTGTGATCTCGGCACGCTTCGGACGGGCCGCAGCCGGGACATTCCCATCCGCAGTCTGTGCCCGTTTCCAGGGGGTCTAGCCGTCTATTATTGCAGTGGTCAGGGTAGGCTTCGCAGCCTACCAGGCTTGCCAAGAAAAACAGTAGCTGTAGATAGCGTGGCATCTTGCCTCCTTCCCCGTGATTTCGGGATCATAACTATACTATATAAACAAGTTAGAGTCAAAGGTGGTTGACAGTGTATTTATTTAGGACTTTTTGGCAATATAAAAAACCATCCACTACTAGGATGGTTTTTTATATATGGTTTTAAATCAACGTCACGCTCACTACCTTGTCGCCGTCTTCTTTAAAGCGCATGAGGCGTACACCCTGAGTGGCGCGACCAGAAGAAGGGATAGAGCTAAGCGGCATGCGGATTACTTGGCCTTTGGCGGACATGAGTACGATATCGCGATTCTCGGTGTTGCCGGTATCGATGGCGCTACCGTGGATAATGTAGCCGGTTTTTTCGCTCACTTTAGCAGTCTTGATACCGCTGCCACCACGACCCTGGACTTTGTAGCTGCCGATGTCGGTGAGTTTACCGAGGCCGTTTTCGCCGATGGTCAAAAATTCTACTTTTTTATTCTTAGGGTCAATGACATCCATGCCAATGACTTCATCTTTATCGTGGAGGCGAATACCATGGACACCTGCGGCGGTGCGACCCATGGCACGGACATCGTTTTCTTCGAAGTGAATCGCCTGGCCTTCTTTGGTGGCGATCATGATTTCATCGCTGCCGGTGGAGGGGCGTACCCATTCCATTTGATCCTCCGGCTTAAGTTTGAGGGCGATAATACCGCTGCGGCGGACGTTGGCAAAATCTTCGAGAGAGCATTTTTTAATCAAGCCTTGCCTGGTAGCCATAACGAGGAATTTGAACGCGCTCATGTCGCTCATGCCGAGCATGACGGTGACTTTTTCATTCGGAGCGAGCTGAAGGAAATTGACGAGGGCTTGGCCTTTGGCAGTGCGGCTGCCTTGCGGGATGTCGTAAGCGAATAATTGAAAGGCGCGACCGCGGTTGGTGAAGAATAAGATATTGTCGTGCGTATTCGTGGTCAGAAGTTGTTCCACCGACTCTTCTTCTTTGGTGGTGACGCCGATGACCCCTTTGCCCCCGCGCGATTGTTGGCGGAACGTGTCAGGAGGGAGGCGTTTGATATAGCCGTCGCTCGTGATCATGATAATGGTGGCTTCGTTCGGCACCAAATCTTCGACAGTGAATTCTTTCACGCCGTGGCTGATAATTTGGGTGCGGCGATCTTCGCCAAAGCGTTCTTTAATATCGAGGGTTTCGGTTTTGACGATGCCGAGGATTTTGGCTTCGGAAGCGAGGATTGATTCTAGTTCTTTAATAATGGCTTTCTTTTCTTTTAATTCATCTTCAACTTTTTGGCGTTCGAGGTTGGCTAATTGTTGCAGGCGCATTTCAAGGATAGCGGTAGCTTGCCGATCTGAGAATTTGAATTTTTTCATGAGCTCGGCCTTGGCTTCATCCTTGTCCTTGCTGGCGCGAATAGTTTTAATGACTAAATCGATCTGGTCGAGAGCCATTTTCAAGCCCTCGAGGATATGGGCACGTTCTTTATTGCGAGCTAAGTCAAATTCGGTGCGGGCGCGAATGACCACCTGGCGATGTTTGATAAATTCTTCCAGAATATTTTTGAGTGTCAACACGCGCGGCTGGATGCCGTCGAGCAGGGCCAGCATGTTGAAGTGGAAGGTGGTTTGGAGCGCCGTTAATTTGAAGAGTTGATTGAGAATTTTTTTCGGATACGAATCTTTTTTGAGTTCGATCACCACGCGGACGCCGTCTTTGTTGCTTTCGTCGCGCAGGTCTTTGATGCCTTCGATGGTTTTTTCTTGTACCAGGGTGGCGATTTTTTCGATCAGTTCGGCTTTGTTCACCTGGTAGGGCATTTCGGTGATGATGATCTGGAATTGGCCGGTTTTGCCTTCTTTGATATCGGCTTTGGCGCGCAGTACGACGCCGCCGCGGCCGGTCGCATAGGCGCTCAGAATATCTTTTTTACTATAGATAATACCGCCGGTCGGAAAATCTGGGCCTTTGATAATATCGGCTAATTCTTCTACAGTCGTTTTTGGTTCCTCGATTAATTTCACGAGGCCATCGCACAGTTCGTTCAGATTATGTGGGGCGATGCTGGTGGCCATACCGACCGCGATACCCATGGTGCCATTGAGAAGCAAGTTCGGGACTTTGGTCGGGAGTACGGCTGGCTCCACATGCGAACCATCGTAGTTGGGGTTGAATTTTACGGTTTCTTTTTCAATATCAAGCAGCATCTCTTCGGCGAGCGGAGTCAGCTTGGCTTCGGTGTAACGCATAGCGGCAGCCGAGTCACCGTCCATCGAGCCAAAGTTTCCTTGGCCATGCACCAGCAAATGGCGCATGGAAAAATCTTGGGCCATGCGCACAAGCGAATCATAGATCGCGGAATCGCCATGCGGGTGGTATTTGGCCATCACTTCACCGACCACGTTGGCGGATTTGCGGAATTTGGCACTGTGTTTGAGGCCAATTTTCCACATGGCATAGAGAATGCGGCGGTGCACGGGCTTCAGGCCGTCGCGCACATCGGGCAGCGCGCGCGAAATAATTACGCTCATGGCGTATTCGAGGTAGGATTGTTTGATTTCATCGACGATCGGACTGGGGGTAAGTTTACCAATCGGAGCGGTCAGGAGTTTTGATTGTTCGGGCATACGGGAGTAGTGAAATTTTCAATTTATAATTTTCAATTTTCAAGCAATTTTCAATGATTTAATTTTTTAATAATTGAAAATTATTATATTGGTTGAAAATTGTAAATTGAGAATTGAAAATTAAATATAAATTACTGGGAAATTTTTTGACTGCTCGGCAATGTCTTTGGTGTGCTGGAAACCGGGACAGTGGAACTAGTAGTGGCGGGCGTGGAGCTGGTGCTGGTCGCGGTACTCAGGGCGTTCACTAATTCTTTTAATTGATTTTTAGCAATTTGTGCCGATCGGTTGGCTTCGCGCTCTGCAAACATTGAGTCCCAGTCGGTGGGCCGGGCGGCAAGCATTTTTTTCTCCGGCAGATCGGCCCAGTTTATTGAGCCGATTTGTTTTTTGAGTGACCAGCCCCACAGGACAAAGATAATAGCACTGATCAGTATAACGCCGGCGTATAGATAGCGTTTAGCTTCGCTTGAATAATTGGAATAGCGTGGCTGGCGCGGGCTTGTTCTGTCGGACTCGAAAAGAAAATCGGAGCTGCTGGGGAGCGAGAGGGGTGAGCGGGGGGTGCTTTCAGAAAAGGTGTCATTGAACATCAGGCTTGGCATTGGGGCGGCGCTCGTCTTTTTTTTGGAGCGGTTTTTAACAGGGCTGTTTTTTTTGGTTTGCCTTTTTTTAGGAGACATACAATATAGAACTCATTCCAAAATTTACCTTGTCATTCGCGCGCGGCACCAGGAATTCACAATATATCAGCAAAAGTGAGTAATGCATTCCTGGTCTTGATAAGGAATGACATTTTGACATGCCACTATAGGCAGGCCTTAAGCATTTTTTTCCAGCACCCAGAGCTTGGTATCGGCTTGGGGCAGATCCTTGGCTTTGAGCACTAATTTTTTTTCGGTGCCTTCGGGTTTCAGGCCAAGTTCTTTGAGGAATGGTTCGATCGGTTTTGCCGATGGGTCGGAATCGCTGTTCGTCGCAAAGGGGATTACGACCCGGGGTTCGAGATCGGTGACTAATTTGCTGGCACTTTCAGATTCAAGATAATTCGGAGTGCCACCGGCCGGAATAAACAGCACATCAATTTTGCCTAGTTTGTCGATTAAATCAGCGGACAGAGTGTGTTTGATCGCCCCAATATGCACGACCGAAATATTCTCGGCCGTGATTTTGAAAATTACGGTGCCATCTGGCCCGGCGAAGCCGGAGAGCAAAACTCCAAAGCGTTCCAGTTCGCCTAAGGTTTCGAGAATGAACGGGTCTTGGGTGAGCGTAATCGAGCCGTCGGCGCCGCGCGAGAATAGGGCCAGATCAGCCGACAGGCTGCGCGGAAAATCACCGGCAGCAGGTTTGTATGGGTCGATGAGGATAGTGACGTCTTGATCGGCGTTTTTGGTTTGCAGTTTAACGGCGGTTTGGCCAAGCCAGGTGAGGTGCATAGCGTTAGGGGGTAGGAATTAGCTTATAGCTGGTAGGAAGTGCCAGGTTTTAGTTTTTAGGGGTTAGAAAGATTGGAATTTAGGAGGGTTGGAAGTTGTTTGTCACATAACACGTATCACGTACCACATAGCACGTAACACATATCAATTGTTACGTGCTATGTGGTACGTGTTACGTGGGTACATTTTAACATAGCGCTATTTTAAAGGCAAGCAATCTAGAGGTGCTTTTTTAGGGGGAGTTGGAAAGATTTTTTGGCTAATATTAGATAAAACAATGTCAAATAGTATTGACAAATTCTTTAAAATGTGCTATACTGAGCAGTTAGTGTCTAGTGGTAGTTTTGTTACTATTTTGGCTTAGATACTAGTGTTCTTTGATAGTTTCGCTGCCCGGTTTAAGTTGATGGTGTCGATTTAAACCGTGCGGCGATTAATAATTGTCGCGTAGCATTTTAACCCCAGGAAGTCCGGAGGAGTCCCACATGTCCAGCAAGACGCTTGTTTTTTCTACAATCGAGCCTGCTACCAAAGTCGAGTTGCCCACGCTCTCCGATGTCTTGGCGCTCGAAGAGAGGCGCCAGGATTATCTGCTGGCTGCAGTTCTTGCCTTGATCGAAGCGCGTGCCCAAGCATCCTATTTAGAAGAGCGCGCTGAAATAGATGTGCGGGTTGAAGCGGCTGTGGAGCAGATACTCCGTCAGTACCCTGAGATCCAGCGTGTGGATGATGATCTGGTCGGCCCGATTAGACAGCGTGTGGACGACGATTTCTGTGCTGACTACGTGCAGCTCGAGGAAAAGTTCCAGCGTGAGTTGACGGCTAGCTGTGAGGCCGCCTGCCAGCTTATGGCGCAGAAGCGCCAGGCAGCTCTCCAGGCGGTGGAGGATGAGTTTGATCGCCAGGCTCATCAGCTGGCTGCCGAGGTGCTTGGGGCCTACAGGGCTGCTGAGTTGAGTCGGTCCCAGACGGCTGCGTTGCCGCTGGTGCGCCGCGACACGATCAGTTTGCCTGCTATCCCTTTGGCGCAGCGCGAGACCGTCGGGAATGCCGCCCTCACAGCAGATGTCCAGGCTATCATCCAGCCCCGCATGATCACCCAGGAAACGCCCTGCGTTTCTCGTCGGAACTGGCTGCCGATCGTCTTGATCTGCGCGGCCTTTCTCTTCCTGCTCACGATCGTGGCCTGCGCGGCGGTGTTCGTCCCCTTCTAACCTCTCGGCGCAGCTCGCGCCACCACCCAACCGTAGTGGCGAAGATCACCTGATCGTCCTCACTACTTATGTACTGAATAGTGTTCAATACATAAGTAGGACGATCATAATCTTAGAGAGAAAAAATAAAATTCACCCTTTAAACGGGTGAATTTTATTTTGTACTCATGTCAAAAACAACTTCTGTCATTCCTGACCAGGATCAGGAATCCACGTGTATCCATTTACCACATAACCATCCGCCCTGTCATCCCGTTCGGCTGCGACACCTCAGGGCAGGCTCTGAGTGAAACGAAGGATCCCCTAATGACGGATAGCGAGAGGGATTCCCCCTAAGCTGTGAATTACGAAACTACCAATTTTGTCATTCTGAGTGCAACGAAGAATCTCTGTCGGTCGGTATAGTGGCCAATTGGACAGAGATCCTTCACGTTCGTTCAGGATGACAGGTGGATTTCGTAATTCACAGCCCCTAAGGGACCTCTTCGGGGTTCGCTGCCGCTCAGAATGACAGACTAGTTATTTGGTTCGAGGCGAAAGCTGCTCGGTGGCATTTCGTATTGTTTGATAAGAGCTTCGTTAGTAGCGTTCCGTTTTAGAAATATAATCGAGAACGTATCGGCAAAGACCGGGGCCCAGGCTGGATCATTTAGGCGATTCAAAATAAAGGGTAGGGAGTCGCTGTTCGAAAATGAATACCAAATGGTGTTGAAGTGGTAGCTGTCGTCGAGTTTTTTCCAGGCGGCTTCATCGTGTTGCACGGGGATGTATGTGTGAGCAAAGAAATTTTGGGAGTAGGCTTCGGGGCGATTATCTACAAATGGCCTGAGGCGCGGGAAGGCAGCCCACGTGGCATAGCCGCCCACATTAAAGTCGTTAAATAAGGGGGCCGAGAGCGGGTGGGCTTGTACAAAGTTGGCCGCATCGAGTGAGTGCTTGGTGGCGATGAACCCTAGCTCACTAGCGCTGACCGGGAGGCGAATCCGATTGATAATCAATGTGGCTATGAGAATAATAATTCCGACAGCGATCAGGCGAGTGCGATGCCGTGCAGAATCAATACGAATAAACGTGCTTGCTAAGAGTGGCCAGCCTGCAAGAGCGGCCAGGGCAAAAATAGACCAGTTGCGCACAGCAAGTAGGGCCATCAAGCAGGTGCCGCCGGCAAATAGCACTAGTGCTTGTTTGTAGACGCTTGGTTTTTTAATCAGTGCCGCAATGGCAGAGGCTGCCATGAGGCCGAAGGCGATTTTGAAATTAATGACATTCGGATACCACGGAAAAACCCGGCTAAAGTTAAAGGCCGATTGATTTTCTTGGATTTGAAAGGGGTAGTTGTCAAAGATTCGGAAGGGGAATAGCAGGCCGGCGATGCCAGAGGGGTTAATAATGCTCACTCCGAATAACAGCAGGGTAACTAGGCCGAGGTGGATCAATTCGCGCCGCCGCCGGGCAGTCAACAGTTCTTCGAGCCAGAATAATGCGACCAGGATGTAGCCAAAAAAGAAATAGATGTGCAGGTTGATCCACAGGATTTGCAGTGGAAGCAGAAGCCAAAGATACGATGTCTTCATTGTGCCTTCGCGATAGCGGGTGAGTAACACTAGGTACAGCCCCATGAAGAAATAGCTGAAGACCTCCGGTCGCACTTGCACCCGTTCGGCAATCAGCGGAATTAAAAATACTGCCAAGAGGCTGGCGAGCCAGGTGCCGCCGTACTTTTTACCAAGGGACCAGAAGAAGTAGAAAGTACTGAGGCTAAGGAGGGCGAAAAACAGGCTGAGGAGCGGAAAGCTGCCGATAGAGAAAATTAAGAAGAAGATGACCCCGCTGCCCCAATGATGATTGATAAACGGGAAGCTTGGTTCGGTGTAGGCGTAGAAATTGGTATGCAGAATGCCGGAAAGCGTAGAAAAATCGGCAGATTTTAGGGCGGTGACAATAATGTCTCCGTTTTTGAGGTGTCTCCCGAGGTCGCCTTGGGTGAGGTCGGTGCTGTGGAATAGAAAAAAGCTGTACCAGAGAAGGAGTGCTATGAGCGGGAGGCGGTTTTTAATAAAAGTAACAGACATATAGTTGCTAGCTATAGTATAGAACATCGGCGTTCGTTCGTCGATGTGACGGGTGTGAGTTTCGTGTTTGTATACTTGATCTTTTTTTCTTTATTTAGTAGCGTCTGCAGTGTGTCGCTGCTCGTGGGCATTACTGAAGCGTTGCGTTTCAGGCACGAGGCAAAAGGTGGCTCGCAAAGATTCTAGTCCGGTCGTAAAGACAGGATCTAGGGGTCAAAATTTTTGCGAGAAGGGATCAAAAGTTTCTTGAAAGGCATAGCCGCTACGTGCGACCGTGGTGGTAACATAAGGAGGTGAATCATGTCGAAGTTGCTGGGTCTTATAGTGGCTTTGATGTTGTTTGCGCCGGCATCTGTCTTGGCGCAGCCGGCAGCAGATGGTAGACAGGATCGTAAGGACGCCGATTACGCGAAACAGCAGAAGTCGAAGCCCGCGACTGGTGGCCAAGGCCAAGGCCAGGGCAAAGGCCAAGGCCAGGGCCAAAAGGCCAATTAGGCTCATAGGGGTCTGCGTTCGAGGTGAACAATGTTTACAAACAACTACAGGTGTCAGATGCCGCGCCTTCACAGCTGCGTTCACCCCTCACATTGTTTTTATTAGATTGGTAGTTTCTTGTTTGATAATTGGTTTCTTCATTTTATTATTAATTAAGTTTGCTCGTTGATAAACAAAAAATAGTCCTGCATTCAGAACTATTTTAGAGCGGGAGGAATGAACGAGGCTGTGAGCCGGTTGGGGTTTTTGGTGTTCATTCCCGAGTTTGAGATGGTGGGCGCCTACTTCTTGTCCTTGCAGCACTTGGTGCCGCACGGATGCTCTCCCTTGCCACAGACCTCCTCGCCGGTGCCGGCGTCCGAGCTGCACGCGGCCAGTAGGCCGCCGATGCCGATCAAGAGTGCTGCGATGTAGCGCTTCATGGTGTCCTCCTTGCCCGTTTGGGCACTGCAAAACTAGACTATTTTGGTATTTTTGTCAAATTTAATTAAAACAAAAAACAGCTCTGAAATAACAGAGCTGTTTTAGAGCATCCCCGACCAGAGCCGAAGTGCCCCGTAGGCTGCCGGTGGCAGTCTACTTCGTCTCGCTCTTCTGCTTGCTGGCGCCCTTGTTCTTCTTGTCCGTTTCTTTCTGCTGTTTCTCCTGGGCCTTCTGGGCCGCCCTGTCTTGGGCGGGGCTTTGGGCTAGCGACGGGGTGCTGACGCCGAGACCAAGCAGGATCGCCAGGATCCAGGCTGGGGTCTTCTGGGTACGGGTCGGGGTCATGTTTTCTCCTTTATGTATCCCAGGTCTTCCTGGGTTAGGAGAAAATACATTTTCTTAGCTAGATTGTCAACTTTTTTAGGGCTTCCCTATGGCCATTGACAGTTTTTAATTTTTTTGTTAGATTTTACCTACATTCATTGTATTACTAATGCCTACCACCTTAAAGGTAGGCCCTCGATCCTACCCGCCTTAGGCGGCCAACGGACGGGTTAAGCACGGTTTTTTTTATTTACAAGCGAAGCAGGCGAAACATGTATTTATACGTTTTTCCGAGCGAGCGAAGTAAATATGAACCATATTTTATGACCGACGCAACCAAAGGAGCAAAAAAGCAGGATTTTAAAACACTCTTGCAGACTAATTTTACCGAAATCCCGAAAGTGGGAGCGGTAGTGAAAGGCAAAGTACTCTCTGTCGATCGCGGTGAAGTGCATATTGATGTGGAAGGCATGACCACCGGTGTGGTTCGTGGCCGCGAATTATTTGCGGAATCGCAAGAATATGCGCACCTCACGGTGGGTGACGAAGTGGAAGCCACAGTGGTTGAACTCGAAAACGAAAACTGCGAAATGGAATTGTCGTTCCGCATCGCCGGGTATAAACGCGCTTGGGACACGATGCGCGCCTGGATGAAAGACGGCCTGACAGTGAAAGCTAAAGTGGTCTCGGCCAACAAAGGCGGCCTTATGATGCAGGTGGCGGCGTTGGCTGGATTTATGCCGGTATCGCAGCTCTCGCCAGAGCATTATCCGCGTGTAGCTGGCGGCGATAAAAATCGTATTCTTGAAAAACTCCGCGAAGTGATTGGTCAGGATTTGGAAGTGAAAGTGATTGATGTGGATGAAAAAGAAGAAAAATTGATCGTATCTGAACGCGCGGTGTGGGAAGATTCTCAGAAAGCGGTGCTGGAATCATACAAGGTGGCTGATATTGTGAGCGGTGAAATTAGCGCGCTTACGACCTTTGGTGCCTTCCTCAAATTCGGCGAAGGTTTGGAAGGTCTTATCCATATTTCTGAAATTGCCTGGCAGCGTATTGATCATCCGAAAGATGTGCTGAAAGTGGGTGATAAGGTGAAAGCCCAAATCATCCAGCTTGATCATTCTAAAATTTACCTCTCGGTTAAACGCTTGATCGAAGATCCATGGAAGAGCGTGAAAGACCGCTATAAAGTGGGCGACCAGGTGACTGGTAAAGTATTGAAGATCGAAGCGTTTGGCCTCATGGTTGGCCTTGATAAAGATATTCATGGCTTAGCTCATATCTCCGAATTATCCGACGAACCGGTGGCGAATTTGCATGACAAATTCAAGATTGGTCAAGAGCTCTCATTTGAAGTAATGTCGGTAGAGCCGGCGGAACATCGCCTTGGCCTCAAAGTGGCTGGTGTGAAAGGCAAGAGCGGACGACGCCAACAGATGACGGATAAAAAAACTGAGCCGACTTCTCCTGCTTCCAGCAAATAATATCTTCACCTGAATAATCAGGTTGTTACTTAAAATTGTTAGATTGTTGGCTCGCAGGCTCGCCTGTTAAATTGTTGTTGTAAAGCAATTTAGCAATGTAACAATTTAGCAATTTAACAATTGTGTATGAAAGACCTGTTCAAAAATTTTTTGATTATCTTCGTGGTCATTTTAGTGCTGGTTGGAATCTTGAGCCGCTTCAACTGGAGCAGCGACAAGAAACCAGAGATGATCGGGGTGGGGAAAATGGTAGATGAAATCAATCTCGGCCTGGTGAAAAAAGTGACCGTGCAGCCGGAACTTATTACCGTAGAATTGAAAGATGCGGCGGCCAAGGCCCAAGAAGTGAAGAAAGATCCGCGGGAGACGTTTGGCGATATTATCCAGAATTATCAGGTGAGCGACGAAGCTTTGAAAGCCTTGCGTGCCGATGATGCGATTGTGAATAAAGATGAAAGCTCCTGGAAATTTTGGCTGAGTAATATTTTGATCCAGCTCGCTCCGATTGCGATCCTGTTGGCATTTTTGTTTTTCATGATGCGCGGCGCGCAGGGGATGAATAATCGCGCGATGAATTTTGGCCAGAGCAATCCGCGTGAAGTGAAAGCTGATGACAAAGAAAAGAAAACGTTTGTCGATGTGGCCGGGGCCAAAGAAGCCAAAGAAGAATTGGCCGAGATCGTAGACTTCCTCAAAGATCCGAAAAAATTTGCCGAACTTGGGGCCAAGATTCCGAAAGGCGTGCTGCTTACCGGATCTCCGGGTACGGGTAAGACACTCCTCGCCAAAGCGGTAGCCGGCGAAGCTGGGGCACCGTTTTTCCATATGAGCGGTTCGGAATTTGTGGAAATGTTTGTGGGTGTCGGTGCTAGCCGCGTCCGCGATTTGTTTGGCAAAGCCAAAAAAGCGGCGCCAGCTATTGTATTCGTGGATGAAATTGATGCGGTGGGTCGGCGCCGTGGCGCTGGGCTTGGGGGTGGGCATGATGAACGCGAACAAACCCTCAACCAGATTCTCGTAGAAATGGACGGATTTGAACCGAATCTCGGCGTGATTGTGATGGCAGCTACCAACCGCCCGGATGTACTTGATCCGGCACTCCTTCGCCCTGGCCGGTTTGACCGCCGGGTGACAATTGATTTACCAGATATTAAAGATCGCGAAGAAATTTTGGGCATTCATGCCAAAGGTAAGCCGTTGTCCTCGGATGTATCGCTGCGCAAGATTGCCGAGCGCACGCCCGGATTTTCGGGTGCAGACCTCGCTAATATTTTGAATGAAGCGGCGATTCTCACCGTGCGTCGCGGTTTGAAGCAGATCAGTGAAAAAGAAATTTTGCCGAGTATTGAAAAAGTGCTTCTTGGGCCAGAGCGCAAGAGTCGCGTTATTTCCGATCGCGATAAAAAAATGACAGCGTACCATGAAGCCGGGCATGCGGTGGTGGGACATCTCCTCAAACACTGCGATCCGGTGCGCAAGGTATCGATTATTTCGCGCGGCTCGGCCGGCGGCTATACGCTCAAGATGCCGAATGAAGACAAACATTATCATACGCTGGCGCAATTCCGGGATGATATGGCGATGGCGCTTGGCGGCTATGTGATTGAAAAAATGATTTATGGTAATGATCACTTATCCACCGGCCCATCAAGTGATTTGCGTAATGCCACTAAACTGGCGCGCAGCATGGTGATGAGTTACGGTATGAGTGAAGAGCTTGGCCCGCGGACTTTTGGCGAGCGAGAAGAAATGGTATTCCTGGGCCGCGAGATTCATGAAGAGCGCGATTATAGTGATAAGACGGCAGAGATCATCGATCAGGAAATTAGAAAATTGATTGGTGATGCCGAGATGCGCGCTCGCGAAGTGCTAACTACTCATCGCAATAAAGTGGAAGCGCTCGTGAAAGTCTTGCTCGAAAAGGAAACAGTCGAGCAAGAAGAGATTGTGGCAGTGCTCGGGCCGTCGGCGCAGACTGGTGAAAATGGGTAAATTTAAAGGCATCTACCGCGGGAAACGAAGTTCGTTTCCCGCGGTTTTTTTATCTTGAAGTCTCATCGGGTCGGCCCACAAAATTGGCCGGTGTGGCCCCGTCCTTCGTTCCATCGGAACGTGCATTTTTCTTGGAGCTCCTGGCTGGCACGCCTGGTTTGCAGGCAAACCTTAACCATCCAGGCAAGGGTGAACCCTGCCATCACTAGGACCACGAGTAGTCCTAGTACCTGTAGCGTATTCAAGATTTTATTCATGATTGCCTCCATTAGATTTTTCTCAATTTTCGACTAGTTTGTCAAATTATTTTTTCGGTTTTGTTTGCTGCTTAACAAAAAATCACCCATAGATAGGTGATTTTTTGTCCTAGATATCTAAAAGTATTTTTAAATATCAGGGGAAGGTGGGTCCAGTTCTTCCTCCTTGGCTCGCGTGGCGAGCCGGGTTGAAAAAAGCCGGATGGACCCGGGATCCGACTAGCGGCGAGTGCGTCGCTCTCGCTTTCGTTGTTCGGCGATCCATTTTTCAGCCTCATAAATGCGGTGGTTGAACCCAGCAAATTCGATTTCTACTGGGTCAACCTCTTTACAAGAGGCAGCAGATGGGGTGGGAGAGGGGTGGGCAGCAGGCGTCTCGTTGCTCATAACGGCCTCCTTTTGGCCAGTTTTATAAACAATTCTAGGGAAGAATAGCTTATAACTTGGCCAAAAAGAGTTTTTTAAAGAACAATATAAAATTGTACCACATTTTGCTCTTTTTGTCAATCTAATTTGAATCATTTCTACGCATTATCCGACTTTTTTGCTTAAATCCTGCTTTGCTGCGACGCTAGCGATTTTGTGGTATACTATCTAAGCATTATTATCTTACTATTTTTATATGAGCGAACCTCGTTATACCGAAGCTCTCTCTAAGGCCTGGCACCTGGTGTGGCATAATAAAGTGCTATGGGTGTTTGGGTTGTTGTCGCTGGTCCTCGGCCAGTTTGGGCTTAATAATTTTATCGGGCAACTTGTGGCGCTCGGGGGTGCTACGGATGTGAGTGAGGCACCGTGGTGGAGCTGGCCGGCTAGCTGGCCAGTGATCCATATTGGTACGGCCGCCGATGCGTTGCTCTTTAGCTGGGTGCTCGTGATTTTATTGGCGGTTGGTGTGTTTGTGCTCGTCGGCGCAGTGCTGTCGCAGGGGGCGCTCATTGTGGCAGCGGCGGATTATTTTAAAAATGAAACTAAGCCGAATCTGCGCAAGGCTTGGCGCAAAGGAGTCCGGCATTTTTGGCGCTTACTCGCTTTGAATGTTGTGCAGAAATTATTTTTGGGAGCGATTCTGGTCAGTGTAGTATCGCTTACCCGCTTGATTAGTCCGGATACCTTTTTGGGATTTTCAGCGGTAGTAATTATACTTGGGGGTGCGACCCTCCTCGCGCTTGCGGTATCGGCGGTAACAATTTATGCGACAGGATATTTGGTGGAATATGAACAGCCTTTTTTTACCTCGCTATGGCGGGGCGTGCAGCTTCTTGATGAGCATTTATTAGTATCACTAGAGTTAAGCATTTTGCTTCTTCTCAGTAATGCGCTCTTGGTGGGGGTGCTTGTACTCGGTTCGTTTGTGGTAGTTGTGCCGTCGATGCTGCTCTGGCTGACGGCCGGACTGACGGGTTATACGGCCCTGTTATCGGTGGGATTTGTGATCGCTTTTTTCTTATTCATGCTCCTGGTTATGTGTTCGGGGGCAGCGTTTAATGCTTTTACTACTAGTGCTTGGATGTTTTTGTTTATGCGGATGCACCGCCAAGGTTTGAAGAGTCGCGTCTGGTACTGGCTGGAGCGGGTAGTAAGGAGAAATTAGATTTTCCCACCTTTTTAATTCCGGCCCCCTTCGGTGGAATTCGCAATTAAAATTTTCAATTTCCAATTATCAATTTTTAATGATGGTGCCCCGACTAGGTCGGGACTCATTAATTGAAAATTGTAAATTATAAATTGAAAATTAAAGTCATGAATTCCTGATCCTGGTCAGGAATGACAGCTAAGAGATTTTTGAATAGTATTTGTATGTCTGATCTCCCGTCGATCAATGATTTGCTTGGAAAAAGTTCGGCTCCGTCTGCAAAGTCAGCGCCGCCTCAGCCAGCTGATCTTGATAGTGCCGAAAGCAAGTTTTCGGAAAAGATGAAAACGATACAATTAAAAGAGCGCGAAAACCTAGCGGCCAATACGGCGGCTGCCTATGGTATCCCATATATTGATCTGAAGGTGTTTCCTGTGTCGGCTGAAGCGCTTCGAGTGATTCCCGAAGCACAGGCCAGAGCCTTGTCAGCGGTATGTTTTTTTTATAGCAATGAAGAGCTCCGGGTGGCGGCACTCGATCGCACCCCAGAAATCGAGGCGCTTTTGCCTGAATTGTCGCAGCGTTTTCATGCCGAGGCCCGGCTGTATCTGATTTCCGAGAATAGTTTGGAGCGGGTGTTTAAATTATATGCTACGTTGCCGATTGTGAAGCCGGTGACCAAGGATATAGTCATTAATGATGAAGATTTAAATCGGTTCTCGGGGGCGGTCGATAACCTTGGCAGCTTACAAGAACAATTTAAAAATGTATCGATTACCGACATTGTCTCGCTGATGGTGGGATCGGCACTCAAAGTGAATTCGTCGGATATGCATGTGGAGGCTGAAGAGAAGGGGATTGCGGTGCGATACCGCATTGATGGAGTGCTGCATGATGTGGCTACGTTGCCGAAAGATCAGTGGAAGCGATTCGTGTCGCGTATCAAACTGCTCGCGGCGCTTAAAATAAATGTGACTGACCGCCCGCAAGATGGGCGCGTGACGATTGCTTTGTCGAGCGGAAATCTAGATGTACGCGTGTCCACGCTGCCAACGACGTTTGGCGAATCGGTGGTAATGCGTATTTTGCATAGCGGCAGTAAAGGAGTGACATTTGATGAACTCGGCCTTGAGGGTACCAGCTACGACCGGCTGAAACATGAAATTACTCGTCCGAACGGCATGATTATTACTACCGGGCCGACGGGATCTGGTAAAACTACAACACTGTATGCCATTTTACGGGCCGTTAATAAGCCGGGGGTAAATATTATTACGCTTGAAGATCCAGTAGAAATAAAAATGGAAGGAATCAATCAGAGTCAGGTGGATGATAGTCATGATTATACATTTGGAAAAGGTTTAAAGAGTATTTTGCGCCAGGACCCTGATATTTGTATGGTGGGTGAAATCCGTGATCTAGAAACGGCCGAAACGGCCATACAAATGGCGCTGACCGGGCACTTGATGTTGTCAACTATCCATACTAATAGTGCAGCCGGGGCGATTCCTCGTTTTTTATCAATGGGGGTCAGGCCGTTTTTGTTGGCGCCGTCGCTTAATTCTGTAATCGGGCAGCGCCTGGTGCGCCGGATTTGCGAACAGTGCAAGGAGCCGGCCGCTATGAGCCCGGAAATAGTGGCTCGAGCGACAGAGCTGCTTAATAGTTTGCCAGAAGTGGATAAGAAAAAAATTGATTTTAACAATCTCCAGTTTTACCGTGGCAAAGGATGCGCTGTGTGCAGTGGCCTTGGCTACAAGGGTCGAGTAGGTATTTATGAAATTTTTGTCATGACCAAAGAAATGGAACAAGTGATATTAAGTACTGCCGTGTCTGAGTATGCCATTCAGGAATTGGCGGTAAAAAACGGCATGGTAACTATGGCGCAAGATGGGGTGCTAAAGGCGTTAAAACAATTGACGACCCTGGAAGAGGTATTCCGGGTGACGGAGTAGGAGTGTAAATGACGAAATCAGAATATCGAATTACAAAAAAGATGATTTTTATTTAACATTCGACATTCGGATTTAGGAATTATTGTTTTCTCTGTTTTTTGAAACTGTGCTATACTAATAACTGCCTTTTTAGCTTCTATATTTTTTTAGTATGATGACCCGCCGTATGGCTACCGAGCGCGCGCCGGAGCCGCCCGTACGATTTTATAAAATTATTGCGATTTCTTTTTTGGCGCTGACGGTGCTCCTTCTCGGAGCGGTGGTGTTTATAACTTCTAAAAAAGCTACTATTATCGTAGTGTCTAAGCAAGATACCAAGCATGTCAGTTGGACGGTGCCTGTATTAGGAACTGGCGACGGTAAAACGAGTGTACCGGGCACCGTTAGTTCCACAATTTTTAATTGGAGTGCTACGTATCACCCGACGGGCAATAAAGTAGTAGAAGGAGTGGCGGAGGGAGAAGTGATTTTGTATAACAAAGGCAGTGCCGCTCAACCGCTCGTGCAAAAGACGCAGCTACTTACTCCGAGTAATGTGCTCTTTAGGTTGAAAGAAGGGGTGGTAGTGCCGGCTAACGGTTCGATTACTGCTCCGGTATATGCAGATCAAGCGGGACCAAGTGGTGATATTGGTCCGAGTACGTTTACTATCGTAAAGTTAATTCCGGAAAAACAAAAATTAGTGTATGCAGAAAGCAAGGCGGCGATGAGCGGCGGCGCTAAAAAAGTCGGTATCCTGACGGCTGCTGATATTGCGCAGGCGATTGATGACTATAAAACTAAAGTTGTGGCCGCCTATGAAGCCGCTCAGCCGGCGAGCGAAGGCGCTGGGCGCAGTGTAACCTTACTTGATCAATCGGTAACATCTAACCAGGAAGCTGGAACAGAGTTGTCTGAGTTCACTATCAGTGGGCCAAACACACTCGCGGTTGTAACGTATGATCGAGCCGCCCTTAATCGCCTGATTGCCGAACGGCTCAGTCAAGATTTTGATGCGCGGTCGGAAAAAATGATCTCGCTTAACAAAGAGCCGGAAGTTAGTGTGGTACGTCCTGAGCCAACGGCTGGTAAAGCTGAATTGCAGATAAAGCAGGCTGTGGTAGTGACGCTTGATGCCAATGGGGAGAAATTGTTACCACAGCATTTTGTCAGTCAGAAGAAAGAAGAGATTCAGCGGTATATTTTGGGGCTCGACCATGTATCGGCGGTAGAGGTTCAGTTTTCGCCGAGTTGGGCGCTGTCGGCGCCGGGAGTGCCGGAGAGGATTAAGGTGGTTGTGAAGAATGTGAATTAATGTTTAGTTTTTTAAAAGGCCCGCGATGCGGGCCTTTTTTGTGTGAGTTTGATGATTGAGTATGTCACTTTTTTCGGCGCCGAAAAAAGTGCCCTCGTTTATTTTTAGTCTTATTTTTCGGCTATTTTCCCTTATTTTCTTGATTTTTTAGGGGTTTTCTGGCACCATAGCCACATTAACTCTGTTTTTTAACCTATGATCAGTGAAGATCAATTGCAGTCTCTACGTCATTCTTCGGCCCATATGCTGGCAGCAGCGGTGCTTGAATTGTACCCGGGTACTAAACTGGGGATTGGCCCGGCCATTGAGCATGGTTTTTATTATGATTTTTTGTTTCCGACTGGGGTAACTATTTCGGATGCTGATTTGCCGGCGATTGAGAAAAAAATGAAGCATATTATGAAAGGCAATCATGCCTTTGTGGGTAAAGAGGTGGGTGTGGCCGAAGCTGAAGCGTTTGAAGCAGCCCAGCCGTTTAAGCGTGAATTGATTGCGGAATTTGCTACCGGCGGGCAGACACTGACACTTTTTACCTCTGGGCCATTTACTGATTTGTGTCGCGGCGGCCATGCAGAAAATACGAACAAGATTCCAGCTGACGGCCTGAAATTGGAAAAAGTGGCTGGCGCGTATTGGCGGGGAGATGAAAAAAATCAGATGTTGACCCGTATTTACGGGCTCTTGTTTGCGACGCGTGCCGAGCTTGATGCATATTTAGCGCAGCAAGCAGAAGCCAAGAAGCGTGATCATCGCAAACTCGGTAAAGAATTAAAATTGTTCACGATCTCGGAATTAATTGGGCCGGGATTGCCACTTATGCAGCCTAACGGGATGATAGTTCGAAAGGCGGTTGAAGACTATTTGTGGCAATTGCATCACGATAAAGAGTATATGCGGGTATGGACGCCGCATATTGCCAAGGAAGATTTGTATGTGACGAGCGGCCACGCAGCTAAATTTGGTGATGAATTATTTAGGGTGCAAGGCAAAGAAGATAAATTCATTATGAAGCCTATGAATTGTCCGCACCATATGCAGATATTCGTAGATAATCAGTTTTCATACCGTGATTTGCCGGTTAGATATTTTGAACCAGCGACGGTATATCGCGATGAAAAATCCGGCCAGCTCGGTGGGCTGACGCGCGTGCGCGCTATTACCCAAGATGACGGTCATTTGTTTTGTCGTGTTAGCCAAATTGAACAAGAGGTATCGACTATTGTCGGGATTATTAAGCAATTTTACACCACGTTTGGGATGATGGACGGTTACTGGGTGTCATTATCGGTGCGCGCAGAAGATAAGAGTAAGTACCTCGGCACAGATGAGGCCTGGCAGGCGGCTGAAGGGGCGCTTGAACAGGCAGCCAAAGCCAACGGCTTGAATTACAAACGAGTCGAAGGCGAAGCGGCATTTTATGGCCCGAAACTTGATTTCATTTTCAAGGATGCGATTGGGCGCCCGTGGCAACTGGCTACTATTCAGTGCGACTTTAATTTGCCAGAACGATTTAATTTATCCTATACGAATGAAAAAGGTGAAAAGGAGCGACCAGTGGTGGTTCATCGTGCTATCTCGGGATCGCTCGAACGATTTATGGGGGTGATGATCGAGCATTTTGCCGGAGCCTTCCCTGTATGGCTGTCGCCGGTGCAGGTGTGTCTGGCAACTGTGTCCGATGCCTTTGTGCCTGGGGCTCGAGCTGTACTCGGCGAGTTAAAACAGCTCGGTATCCGGGCTATGCTTGATGATGCTCAAGAGACGATTGGCAAAAAAGTGCGCACTGCGGCTGGTCAAAAAATTCCCTATATTGTGGTGATGGGGGAGCGTGAAGTATCGGGCGAAGATTGGACGATCCGGGTGCGCGGACAGGAGGCGCAATTAAAATTTTCTAAAGCAGAATTCATTGCTAAAGTAGAGGCGGAGATTGCCGGACGAACTTTGTAATTAGTTAGTGCACTATGACGGCAGGGGGGCTTCCTAAATTGATAGTGATTCTTGGTCCAACCGCTTCCGGAAAGACCGATCTTGGCATTGAGCTCGCTAAGCAGTTTAATGGCGAGATTATTTCGGCTGATTCGCGGCAGGTGTATAAAAAGATGACGGTGGCGACCGGTAAGCCTATTGGCGACTGGCGCGAGATTGCACCTGCTACTGAAGCGTATGTGGTGAATGATGTGCCTCATCATATCATGGATATGATTGATCCGGGCCAGGAATTTACGCTGGCTGATTTTAAACAGTTGGCCTTGGCAAAAGTTGCCGATATTACGGCCCGTGGCAAAGTGCCGTTTTTGGTTGGTGGCACCGGGCTTTATTTGTGGAGTGTGATAGATAACCTCGACATTCCCGCAGTGCCGCCGAATAAAAAGTTGCGGCAAGGCCTTGAAGAAAAGCCGCTAGCCCAGCTGGTGGAATTATTAAAAAAATTGGATCCGGCTTCAGCTGCAACGGTAGATCTTAAAAATCCGCGTCGGGTGCTTCGGGCGCTTGAAGTGGTGATTATGACTGGTCAATCGTTTGCCGATCGTCAGCGGGTGGGGCCGCCGCAAGTGAGAGCGCTACAGATCGGCCTTAGCTGGGGATCAGAACAGCTCCGTCAGCGAATTGAAGCGCGTATTAAAGAACAATTGCAGAATGGTTTTGCTGCCGAGACAGAACAGCTGGAGCAGCAGCGATATGCATGGAATTTGCCGAGTATGAGCGGGATTGGCTACAAAGATGCAGCTAGTTTTTTACGCGGCGAATTGACTGCTTCGGAGCTTGAGCGGCGACTTGTCACTATGACGTGGCGCTATGCGAAACGTCAGCTGACCTGGTTCAAAACTAATGGAGAGATTCAGTGGCTAGAGGCTGAAAAAGCCCGGGAGCAGGCCCGGGCTTTGATAGCAGATTTTTTATAAACGCCACCGACTAATCGTTCTTAAGCTTGATTTCGTTGCCGGTTAGCGAAATCGTTTGCCCGGTTACTGTATCTTCGGCGGTGAGTGAAATTTTGGAGACCAGCGTATTTTGCGCCGGTTTTTTTTGATTCAGAATTACTGAGAATGGCCAAGCTAAAACATCTATGCCGTCTGGCATGGTGGGGATTGTCCAGGTGAGTTTCTGGTTAGCGGTATCGTAGCTGCTTTGACCAGCTGGGGTAGAGGAGGTGTTCGCTAGGGTGACATCGCCAAATAAGGTGGCGGACAGCGTGATATTTTTGAGCGGGTGGAAGTTGTTGGTGAGTACCCAGCTAATGGCGTGATTTTCACTGGTCCCATTTGGAGTGACTGTATCAGTAACGGCGAGCTCCAAATCAGAATTAAGCGTAATAGATAGTGGCGAAGAGGATAAATGTTTGGCGGCGCCGGAGCTGTCGGTGAAATCGATGCTGGCAAGGCCGGTGATATTGGTTGTGGTGAATTTTGTCAGATCAACGTCGTCGGCGTTTTTAACGGGAAGTGACAAGTTGATGTTTAGTTCTGCGCCTGGTTTGATCTCGGCGAGAGCTGGAATTTTTTTCTTATTCCAAACAATTTGTCCGTGACGGATAGTGGCCGAGATTTGTTCGCCTTTGATGTCACCGTCAGCAGGATCGTCAATATCGCTCCATTTGATAATGCTTTGTTTTTGAGGGTTAGATGGTGTGTCGAGTGACAGGGCCACTATGGCATTGGTGACTGGAGAGGGACCGGTGTTTTTTAGATTTAGGGTCAGGGCAAGAGTGTCGCCTGGTTTACTGTTCAGCTCGCCGAGTGAACCATTGGCTGCTAAATTAACGGTAAACCCATTTTTACTGATTTGCGTAGGGATAGTTTGGGCAGCAATAATAACTGGCTCTTTAGCTTGGGGAAGTTCAATTGTTAATTGACCGCCGACGGTAGTTGGGTCGTTAGATTCGACAAATCGTCCGCGGAGTTTGAAGGTGATCGGCGTGTTTTTTTGCGTGCTGCTAGAAAAATCAAGATTCCAGCTGCCAGCTTTGCCTAATTCGGGGCTAGACGACACAATGGTAAAGTTGCTTGGCAAGACCGGTTGTAGTCGTAGTGGAGGAAAGCTGGTTCGGTCCAATGAGCCTTTGGGGACTATGCTATAGGTAATATCAGTGTCGGTATCGGCAGTGATTTGGCCAGGAGCGCCGATCGCTAGGCTGATCGGGCTATCGGTGGTAGCGATGGTGAGCGCCACATTTTTTTGAAAGCGCGAGGTGAGGCCTTTTGGCTGATAATTAAGCAGGGCGCGTAATGATTGGGCGTTATTAAGGGTGCCATAGAGTTGGCCGGTGACGGTGACTTCGCCGCTCGCGCCCGGATCGATCGCCCCGACGTTCAATTCATTGTGAGAGCTGTTACGCAGGGGGCGAGAACTGGTTACAAAGACAAACCCGACGGGGTATTGAAGAGTCAAACCGGCGGTGTCGAGAGTGGTTTTTTGATTGTGGTTGCTAAAAGCAATGGTATAGGTGGTGGTGGCGCCAATGGCGGTAGCAGTCGGACCTGAAATAGTAAGATCAACTTTGCCTTCGGAAAAATCAGAGGTGCTCGGCAGTACAAAAAATCCGACCCAAGCGGCGATGCCGATTAAGACACCAGCCGTGAGCAGTACCAGTAATCCTTGGAGAATGGGATGTGATTTTTTAATTTTTATCTGCCGCATATTAGGCAGGTCGCCGTGGCTGTCGCGATAAATGGCTTCGAGGCTGGCATTGATGCGATCACTCTTGTCCGGCTCGGCCGGGCGGCGGGTTTTTTTAAGCGGCCGACGGCGAACCGTTTTTTTTACCGGTACGTCTTCATCGTTAGAAATAATAGGAGAATCTTCGTGCATAGAGAGTAGAGACAGCAATTAATTCTTTTCCATGACCAGACTCCAAATCTGGTCGCGGGAAAGAGGTAATAAAGAGATGGCGGCGCCATTGTCTGCTAGCGACATTTGTTCGCCGCTGTTCCAGACTGGGCTCCAGCCGCCAGGGAAAATGACCTGGCTGCTAAAGGAGCTGTCTGCCCCTGATTGGCGCTCTGCTACCAATTGATATTTGGCAGTTCTTGGCCCGCCGATTAGGGATGTAAATTTGCGGCCGGAAGGTTCGGGTTCGAACACTCGGAACGGGAGCCGGTAAGAAAATACTACCCGACTGATTTCGCCCGGGTTAGTTATTATCCAGTTGCCATAGACAGTTTTACCAAATTCTTCGGTGATCCGCGTGCCTGAAGCGGCATCAAAACCGACCGGTTTTTCTATGCTCGTCAGCAGTTCATCTGGCTCCGACCAAGTTTCAGGGGCACGGAACTGACTTTCTTCTGGCCAGGTGAAACCGGTCGCAGAAATTAGCTCGCTGCCTTTCGGCACGTAGAGTCTGAGGAAGCTGCTGTTTGGCTCGCCGTAGAGTTTTTCACCCGTTGTGCCGGAATGTTCACGGGTAATTACTACGGTATCAATCACCGAGCCATCGGTAGAGACCACTGCTTGGTGAGTGATGTTTTGTTTGATTTTGGCATCAGTTTTTTGGCCACGAATATTGGCATTAACGGCGAACAGATAATCTTGCGTTGGGGCAGTCGGCAGGATACGGCCGTCCCAGCCAAATTGACTGACCGAGTTTTGTTGTTCGGGATTCGTGAAGTACGCTTGAATTTCTTTTTGTTCTAAGGCTTCTTCGAGATTAAATAATACCTTCAACAAATCTGCTGGGGGCAGTGCCTGCACGGAAGCAAGCAGGCTCGGAGCCAGATCAGACAAGATTTGTTTGGGGCGACGATCAGTTTTTTCTGGGCCATGTTCCACGATATCTTGGATGGTGGTAAGAGCTGAGGCGCTCGATAGGGTGAGGTTGCGTTTATCGTCGGTAACTGGCCCGATAATTGTGAGTAAGCGTTCGAGTACTGAGGCGTTGACGGCGATCACTCCGTCGGCAGTGATGCCGCGGCTGTGCCGGTAGAACCAGAGAATTTTGTTGGCGCTGGTTGGAAAATCGGCGAACCAGTTGGCGTCCTGGAATTCCCAGCGTTTATTGGTAAGCAGGAGCGGGGCGGGTGGTTCGAGATAGGTATCGAGCTGTCCTTGCAGATCATAGCTACCGCCGGGAGGGACTTCCAGTTTGACGATGGCGCCGTCTTTAACTTCAAGCAGCGCGAAAGATCCCATAAACCCTCCGGTTGGCCGGAGTTCATGAGGATTTTGGAAAATAATTAGGTAACGGCGGAGCCCTTCACCTCCGAATATATCCGGCAGTTTTTTTCCGAAATCGGTAAGCGTTTTGATGTCATGCACTCCAGCCTGGAACGCCAGGCGAAAATTTTTAAATATTTCCTGGTAGTTGGCTGGCAGAATCCGTGGATCAACGCGTTCTAGGCTAGCCAGGCCGCGCTCATAATTAGGCAGAGCTTGTTCTAGATAATTAACGACGCGACTGAGGCGTAGCGTGGGGGTGTCTGAGGGGGTAGCTGCTAAGTCTGCAATGCCCGTTAGGAGGATGTTGTTGCCAACGGCAATTTCTTGTCCTGCTAATAATAATTGTTGGCCGCCGGAGACTTGGTCGCTTAGTTTGGGAATAAGGCCGGCGGCACTCGCTAGTAGACTGTGTTTAGATAGGGCGCCAAGGGCCGTATCAAAATGTTCAATCGCCGCTTCGGTGCTATCGGTCGCTCCTACTATATCTCCGCCAATTAATTGTTTGCCAGAACCGGCTAGTTTGGTAAATCCGAGGGTTCCATTGGTGATAATGGTTTGTTGTCCGGTTTTTAAATCGGTCACATATCCGCTGGCTGAGGTGGGGATAGTCGTGATAATAAAAATTATCAGGATCGCCGCGGTAAACCGGGGCAGAGTGATAATGTCGCTGGCTGCTGGCAGTGCTAGATTTATTTTTTTGATGCGCTCTGCGACACCATTATAAGTACGTTGTAGAGTGGTCGATAGGCGGCTAGAGCTGTGCCGGGGGGTTTTTAATTCAGCCGAAAAATAAGTATGTGGAGAGGTTCGACGGGATGGTTCGAGCTTTGAGTGAACGGTGGTCAGCGTATCTGTATGCGGCGATGGCAGTGGGGGAGTAGTTGGTTGATTGGTAGATTTAACCTCGTGATAAAAATGATAGTCTGGATTTGAAGAGGTGCTCGGAGCGGATGGCTCAACTTCTTTCCAGGTGCCTCGAGCAGGCGTTTTTAAATTTACGATATGTGCCGACTGTGGTGGCTGGTGATTAACATGATGAATAAAAAAATTTAATCCGCGACCGGTCGGAGATGCTTTTGGCGCTGCAACTTCAGATTTTTTGGGTGCGACAAATTTCGTCGTTCGGGGCGGCGTTGCAAGGTGAGAGATTGGTGCTCGAGTCGGGGAAATTTTTTTCGGGCAGCGAGCTGTGTTGTGGCCGACTTTAGTGCAACTGGCACAGCGGCGCAGTTGAGGCCGACGGCCGGAAGATGTGTTATTTGCCACAGTGTATTAATCCTCGGAACTAAGAAAAAATAAAACCGATAGATTGGTATATTATACACTATTTTGGTAGATGCTGATAGTTTTGGTAGTCAGTTTTGCCCAGGAGTAGTGTGGATACAATTCGTATCCATTTTTGATGAGGGTGGAGCGCAGCTGATTGTCGGTTAGGGCGCGGTGTAATGCAGTGGCAAAAGCGGCCGGATCAGTCGGATCGACATAGGTAGCCCCGCCTTGCAGCACTTCTGGCAAGCAGGTGCGGTTGCTTGAGAGTACGGGAACTCCGTATTGCATCGCTTCAAGTGGAGGGAGGCCGAAACCTTCGTATAAGCTTGGGAATACATAGAGTTTGGCACCTTGATAGAGCGCTGGCAGATCTATATCCGGCACAAAATCGGTAAAAATTACCGAACCATTCACGAACATCTCGGCGTGTTGTTTAAATAATTGTTCATAAAAATAGTTTCGCCGTCCTACTAAGACTAATTGGTGATTTTTTCCGTGGAGGCGCTGATAGGTCTGCCAGGCCGCCAAAAGCCCAGATAGATTTTTGTGCGGGTAGGCGACACCAACGTATAGGGCGTAGGGTTTGCTAATGCCATACTTTTTCACAGTAGCTGCAGGCGTGGTCGTTGCTGTTGGTAAGGAGGTGACCCCAAGCGCGGTGACTGAAATTTTTTTAAGAGGAATACGAAAGCTGGTATGAATATCTTGTCGGGTGAATTCGCTTGGGCAGATGATATGGGCAGCGTTATTTACTGCGTGGCGTAAGACTCGGCGAAAGGCTAGGTTTTTTAAATAATAGCGCAGCGGGCCAAGCGTACTGGCCTGCCGACTCGGAAAGTGCAGGAGTATCAAATCGTGAATCGTAACCACAAACCGGCCGCGAAACGTTAGTGGCAGATTCCAATGCGGAAAATGCACCAGATCAGGTTGTAAGCTGTGCAACAGGCTCGGCAGGAGGACTTGTTCGCGCCAGCTATACCAGGGGATATCGGCCAGGACTTTTTGAAAATTCGCAGGGAGATTTTTAACACTGTCCCAATTATTATGACGGAGTAACAGGCTGTATTTATTGGTTCGATCTTGGTGGGTCAGCTGAGAAATCAGTTCGCTGATGTATCGCCCGATCCCGCCTTGCTCCGGGCTTGCTAAGCGGGCATCAATCACAATGTGCATAACAGGGATTATTGTTTAAGATTAGCCTAGTATACGTCATTATGCACTGATTGACAAAGAGCCTTTACAAAGCTTGTGATGTTTCTTTATAATGGTGGAGCTCAGTGCTCTTAAGGGGGTAGAGTTAACGAGACTGATTATTGAGTTCACACCCTATGGCCTATTTTAGCCATATTATAAAAACCCCGGTCACGGATAGTGCTGACAGAACTGTTGGTAAATTAGTAGATATTGCCATTGCCCCGACTCCGGGCCAGTATGCCAGTCTGGCGTTTTTACAAGTTCAGCCCGCGCGCCATGGAGAACCGCTCTGCATTCCGTACGAGTATGTAGAAAATATGAGTGGGACTGGCATTGAGCTTACGGCTCCGATTGCGAAGATACCGGTGGCTAAGCCGGCCGGACAGTATGTATTTTTAGATAAAGACGTGCTCGATCAGCAGATTGTGGATGTGGGTGGGGCGCGCGTGGTCAGGGTTAATGATTTAAAGATCGGTTTGTTTGAAGGTCAGATGCGGGTGCTCGGGATTGATATTAGTTTCAAAGGTATTTTACGGCGGCTTGGGATAGCTCGGCTTGATTTCTTTAATTTTTTTGAAGTTAATTTGATTGATTGGCGCAAGACGCAGCCAGTGAAGGGGATGGTAAAACTTGACACCTCATCAAGTGATTTAGTCCGTCTGCATCCGGCAGATCTGGCTAATATCATTGAAGATTTGAGTATTAAGCAAGGCAGCAAGCTGGTAGCTTCACTTGATGAAGATATGGCCGCTAAGGTGTTTGAAGAGATTGATCCTAAAACGCAGCGTGTACTGGTGAGTCGAATTGGGTCAGAAGAAGCGATTCGAATCATGAGTCGTATGTCGAGTGATGAGATTGTAGATTTGTTAAAATTATTGCCGAAGGAAGATGCGGCCCAGCTACTTGGTCAATTTAAAAGTGTTAAACTTAAAAAATTAGAAAAATTGATTGCCTATGCGGATGATACGGCGGGTGGGCTCATGACGACCGAGTATGTGACGGCCCAGTATGGCTGGACAGTGTACGAGGCGATTGAAGAGATCCGCAAGCAATCGCCGAGTATGCGCTCGATTTTGTATATTTATGTGGTGGATGCGGCAGGGTTTTTTAAGGGTTCGATTTCTCTACGCCGGTTACTTATTGCTGATCCGACGACTCCGATTAAAACTATGATTAAACGGCCACCAGGGAGTGCGACGCTCAAAATTGACGATGAAATCGATCATATCATAAATGTAGTGACCAAGTATGATTTATTTGTGGCCGCGGTGTTAAATGATGAGGGTAAACTGATGGGGGTAGTATCGGCCGATGATGTGATGCGCCATTTGGCGCCGGAAGCTTAGACTTTTGACAGCTATGTCCTCCTTGCTTACTAACTTAAAAAAACGGCTTCTGCTATTTTTTGTAGTAGTCGGGCCGGGGCTGATTACGGCGGTTGCGGATAATGATGCCGGGGGTGTGGCCACTTATACGGTGGCGGCCGCCATGTACGGGATGGCGTCGCAATATTTTATTATTCCGACTACGATTTTGCTGGCGGTCAGCCAAGAAGTGGGGGCCCGGATTTCAATCGTGAGCGGCAAGGGCCTCGGCGGTTTGATCCGCGAGCGTTATGGGATCAAGATTTCGGTCTTGATTTTTGGTTTGTATCTAATTGTGAATCAGGGCGTGGTGCTGCAGAATATTAGTGGGCTGAAAGCGGCGCTGCAATTGTTTAATCTTCCCTGGCAGCTGGCACTCGTGGCGATTTGCTTGTTGCTCGTGCTGGCCGTTATTAAGCTTAGCTTTAAGACGCTCCAAAAGATATTTTTGGGGATGATTCTATTTTATTTCACGTATTTCATTTCGGCGTGGTTGGTGCATCCTGATTGGGCGGAAGCAGTGCGTGAGAGTTTTGTTTTTCCGCGGAAAATAAATGTCTGGGACATTAATTATTGGTTCTCGCTTATTGCCGTGCTCGGCACCACAATCACCGCCTGGGGCCAGTTTTTTGTTAGTAGCTATATCGTGGATAAGGGCTTAACGCCAAAAGAATTACCGCAAGAAAAAGTGGAGATCGCCACCGGAGCGATTATTACCAATTTATTTTCTTGGCTGATTGCCATCGCAGTTACATACACTTTGTTTGCTAACAAGATTGAAGTTCTGGATGGTTATACTGCTGCCTTGGCAATTAAACCGTTGGCTGGAGCGTTTTCATCAGCGTTATTTGCAGTAGGGTTATTTGGGGCCTCCCTGCTTGGCCTGACGATCGTGCCGCTTGCTACTACCTATATATTTACAGAACTGTTTGGATTTGAACGCACTCTTGATGCCGATTTTGCCAAGGGTCGGAATTTTTATATTTTCTTCGGGTGCCAGATTTTACTAGCAGTTGTGGCAGTGCTCTTCCCACAGATTAATTTGTTCAAGCTGACGCTCTATGCTGATTATTTGAATGGGGCGATGCTGCCAATAATTTTTTATTTCCTGATTCGGTTTTCGGAGTCAAAAAATGTGATGGGTGAAGCGTATGTGTCACGCGGATTTACCAGTTGGTTTATTCGCATCTCGGCGGTGCTGATCACGCTGGCGGTGGCGGCTACCTTCGTTGGGAAGGTGTTTTTTCAGCTTGGCTCTTAAACGGTAAAGAGCTGGAGAAGTGTAACGGCAGAATTTGCAAAATTAAAATTTTTAACTTGTTTACTGCCGGCCTCTCTTAGGTCGGCAGTGCTGTTTTGATCTGCCAGGACACTCTTTAGTCCTCGGCTAATTTCTTCAGGTTTGTGAGGGTTTATGAGTATTGCGGCGGTGGCAGCAACTTCGGGGAGCGAAGAGCGGTTGCTGGTGATAACGGGCGTGCCTTGGGACAGTGCTTCAAGCACCGGAAAACCGAACCCTTCATAGAAACTAGGGTACACAAAGGCGGTGGCAGCACGGTAGAGAGCCGGTTTATCAGCTTCGGGGATATAACCGATGTGATGAATCCGGTCCCGCACCTGGCTTGCAGCAATGCGATTTTTAATGTGCGAAAAGGTATACCCAGGCGGCCCGACAAGCACCAAGTGTGCTGCGATAGAATTTTTATTGTGGACGCTACTAGAAACGGTTTGTTCGAAGGCTTCAATCATGGAGGCGCTATTTTTGCGCGGCTCAATGGCTCCGACTGATAAAATAAATGTTTGAGGCAGATGGTATTTTAGCCGGACTGTGGCCACCTGTTCCGGCGTAGCCCGGGTGCAAAAGAGGGTCGGTAGCCCAGGGTAGATTACGGTAATTTTTTTTTCTGGTATCGCATACACACTCATTACATCGCGTTTAGTATGTTCAGATACGGCGATTATATGGTCAGCGCGTTTGACGCAGCGTTCGGGGTTGATAGCGGCATGCCACAGCTGTTGTTTCAGTGAAAAAAAATTTGGAAACAACGTGAAGGATAGGTCGTGGACGGTGAGGATACTTTTTGTATCCGCTGACAGGCGCGTAAAATTAAGATTGGGAGAAAAAACAATGTCGAATTTTTTTATCGGCAGGGAGAATTTTTTTATGAGCCAGTGGTCGAGAGCCGGTAGGAGCCCTGTGGCTATAGCGGTGTTGAATAATTTATTCGGCCAGGTGCTGTGCAGGTAGTGAATATTTTTCCCCTGCCAATCGCAAACAGGAGGAGCGGAGCAAGAGTTGCTGAATAGGTAGTAGGCGTTAGTGGTATCGAGTTTGAAGAGTGCATCGAGTAGTTCTCGCGTGTAGACGCTGACTCCGGTGGGATAGGGGGTTTGTAAGCAGCGGATGTCAATGGCGATATTCATAACACGGATGACACGGATTTTTCAGTGAGGATTGCACGGAGCGATTTTGTCTGGTGTTACCTTAAAAGGGCGCTTTGATTCAAGCCGCGTTTGAATTCTTCGTAGCGGTCTTCAACATATTTTTTAATAGCCGTTTTGAACTGAGGAGTGCTGAAACGCATGGCCTGATCACGGATGTGAGCACTGTCCCAATTATTTGGTTGAAAGTGTAGGACGGCATCAAGCAGCGATTCCCAGTTTTGCCGATGGAAAAAAATACCAGTATCACCAGCGGTGACGGTTTCGGTAGCGCCGCCTGCGGCATAAGCGATTACTGGGCGCCCGGCTGCCATGGATTCAACGGGCGTAATGCCGAAATCTTCTAGCTGCGGATGAATAAATGCAGCGGCATGACTAAGGAGGTCGGCTTTGGCGCTGTCGCTGATGCGGCCGAGAAATTGAATATGTGGTTTGGCTAGGCGCTGCAGGCGGGCTAGCTCCGGCCCGGTACCAAAAATTTTGAGCGGGAATTTGAGGCGATTAAACGCCTGAATCACGAGATCAATTCGTTTGTAGGGCACGAGCCGCCCGCCGGCTACAAAATAATTACCAATATCCCGGCTGATCGCGAATTGTTCGGTAGATACCGGCGGATAAATAATTTGGCTTTCACGACGATAGTATTTGTTGATGCGGCGTTCTACGGTTTTCGAGTTGGCGATGAAATGATCCACCCGGTCGGCGCTCATTTTATCCCAGAGCCGCATGCGGTACATGGTGCGCGGCAGCAGGGATTTAATAAACCAGTTATAGTTCAGATCAGCTACATACTCGTGTGTATCACTCCATAGATAGCGGGCCGGAGTGTGGCAGTAGGAGATGTGCAGCGTGTTTGGATAGGTGATAACGCCTTTGGCAAAAGCACTTGTTGATGACAACACGACATCAAATTCGCGCAGATTGTATTGTTCGGTAGCGAGCGGCATCCAGGGCAGGTACCATTGAAAACGAGAGGTGATGAAGGGCATTTTGGAGAGCCAGGATTTGCGAATCAGCTGCTGATTAAAGCGGGTCAGCTTTTTTTGGTCATGAAATAATACAAAAATCGGGGCCTCGGGCCAGAGCTCGTGCATGGCTTCGAGAACCCGTTCGGCCCCTCCGTCTTGGGCTAGGTAATCGTGGATCAGGGCGATGCGCATAAACCAGTGTTCAGTGTGACATTGTTAAATTATTACATTGTTTTTCATCAAATTTTAGGACCACTAACAATGTAACAGTGTGGCAATGTAGCATTTCATAGTTACCACGCCCCACCTTTTCTAAATAACACAATAAAGGGGGTTTTGAGCAAGATAATAATATCGAGATAGAGGTTCCAGCGTTCGATATAAAAGGTATCGAGTTTTACTTCTTCTTCAAAACTTAAATTGCTGCGTCCGGAAATTTGGGCGAGGCCTGAGATGCCAGGTTTGATGGCCAGCACCACTCGGTGATGGGTTTGGTATTTAGCCACTTCGCGCGGTTGGTGTGGGCGCGGCCCAACGAGGCTCATATCGCCGCTAAAGACATTTAGAAATTGTGGCAATTCATCGAGGCTCCAGCGGCGCAGCCAGCGGCCGAGCGGTGTGACGCGTGGATCATCTTTGATTTTATAAACCGGACCGGCTTTGACGCTGTGTTTTTTAATTAGCTGTTTTTCTTGCTGCAGAGCGGCAATTCCAGACGGGCCGTATTCTTCGCCGGTGCAATCTTTTTGATACATCGAGCGGAATTTAAGGGTATAAAATTCGCGGCTGTTTTGGCCGACCCGGCGGTTGCGATACAGAATGGGTCGCCCGGTTTCAATTAAAATCGCCAGCGAGATTAGGAGGTAAATAGGGGAGCTTAGAATAATTAGCAGCAAAGCGCCGGTAATATCAATGCCGCGCTTGATAATGCGTCCCCAGCCCGAGAGGCGGGTTTGGCCGAGTTCAATAATCGGAATTCCGGCGATCGTCGACACGCTCATGTTGGTGGTAATGGTGGCAAACAGGTCGGCTGAATATTTGAAACTAAGGTGGTGTTGATTTGCAAAATCAATGGCGGCGAGCGTTTCTGCTTCATTACGTTCGGCAGTAGTTAAAATAATTTCGTCGGCAGCAAGGGTGCGGATAGATTTTTTGGTAGTGTCGGTAAAACTACCGAACTGGCCAACAATTACATAGCCACGGCGTGGTTCGGCCTTGAGCGTGTTTACAATAATGCTGGCGATTGATTCATCGCCAATAATAACGGTGCGTCTGAGGCCGATGCCAAGGCGATAGAGCAGGGATTTAAGTCCGCGCAGTAATAACCGGCCGAGGCTGATATAGATAATGGCCGCGATCCAGCCGGCTACCACCAGAAACCGCGAGTCAAACCGTTGCAAGGTAAAGAAGACATAAATAGTAATTCCAGCGAAGCTGGTGGAGCAGGCCATGATGATGCGGGTCAGTTCGCTCGAGAATTTGCGGTTGGGATTGGTGCTGTATAATCCTGAAAAAATGAAGACTACAATCCAGCCGAGGGCTACGAAAAGCAGTATTTCTAAGAAGCGTTGCCAGGGGAGATTGAAATGGAAAAATACCGGCCGGATAGCCATGATTTTTTCGGAGAAACGCAAAGCATAGGCGGTACATCCGGCCAGAATCAGTAGCAAAAAATCAATCGGTAGTTGAAGAAAGGTGAAAAAAAGCTCGAACCGCTTCATACTCATGTTAGAAGAAGTGTTTAGCGCGAGGCGCAGGCAGAGTGCTCCTATTTTAGGGCAAATAGAGCGTGCCGTCAATCAATCGGCAACTAAAAAACCCTCATCTGGTGAGGGGTTTTTAGTGTTCAGCGCTATAAGCCGAATTTTGTACCTCGTCTGCCATGGGCTGACAAGGTGATAATCATTTATCTAGCAGGCCAGTTTCCCGGCCCGTCAAGCGAGCGAACTTTTCCAAGGGTTTCCCGAGGCTGCTCTTGCACCAGATAGGGTTTAGCACGCCAGGCCGTCGCCGGCCAGTGAGCAGAGTAGATCTAATCTTAAGTGTTAGAGCTTCCCTGCACTTTTCACCTTTCTCCCGACATAGTCGGGATAGTATTGTCTCTGTGCCACTTTCCCGTCCTAGTTCCTTGCGGAACAGGAGGTGGGTGTTACCCACTATCTATTTCATCCCATAAAATGGGTAGGGTGTTCGGACTTTCCTCTCCCGGAGGGAGCGATTATCCGCGCTGAACGGCCAAAATATAGCATAGTTATGGCGATTTGTCAATGATAGTCATTTTTAGTTATACTATATACATTGATTGAAATTTTCAATAATTGAAAATTAAAAATTGTAAATTGCAAATTAAAGTGATGGATTCCTGATCCTGGTCAGGAATGACACTAATTGATTTTGAAATTAGTTCATTGCATTTTTGTATGCCCCCCTTTTCAGGTGATACAACTGATTCTTCAGTTCCGAGCACTGCTTCTAGTATAGACGGCCGCAGCCCTAAATCCCGCGTGCGGTTTGAGCAATACCAAGATCCCAGCCGGGAATTCGACAGCCAGACCTTGAAGTATGGGATGTGGTTTGTTACGCATCGGCTGCTCTTGTACCGAATCCTGGTTGGTGGTCTCATTAGTTTGGCGGTAATTTTTTTTGCTATTGCCGGCTGGTATGGATGGCGCGAAGTATCGATTGTACTGTCTGACCAGGGGGCGTTTAATCGCGATTTGCGCACATTCCCAGATTACACTTCCCTCCAGCCGCGTTTTTCTGCACAGCCACTTCAAGTGGTTAATCCGGCTGTGTTCGTGGGCGGGGCTAATAAGTATGATTTGGTAGCCGAGATAACAAATCCTAATGAACGATTTTCAGCGGATATCGAGTATGCATTTACGGTTAACGGCGAGGCTGCCCCGGCTCTGCGCACTGTTCTATTACCAGGAGAACGTCGGCCAGTAGCTCTGCTTGGCTTTGAAAGTGTGGCTTACCCAAGTGCTGTTAATTTGGAGATTAAACAAATCAGGTGGCAACGCATTTCTAATCATGATATTGCTAATCCGGCCGGGCTGCAGGCGGAGAGACTTAACTTTGGTATGTCTGGATTTGTATTTGCCGCAGCTGGCGATGGTGCAGATAGCGCTACGGTGTCTTTTGCTTTGAGCAATAATTCGCCATATAGCTATGCCAATGCGGAGTTTTACGCTGGATTGTATAACCAAGAGAGTTTGATTGGCGTGATTCCGTTTACCCTCAATCGCTTTATCTCACAGTCGAATCGGCAGGTGGATGTGCGCAGTTTTACGCCGAATTTGTATGTTACAGATGTGCGCGTGTTTCCGCTGATTAATGTCTACGATCAAGAGGTATATTTGGAACCCGAAAAATAAACTAGCCTCCGCGCTCTGCTACAGGGTTGAGGAGCTTGATAATTAATTTTCGACCCTCCAGCTCGCGCTCTTGTCAATCATCGTTCGGGATGTTATGAACAAGAGCGTGAGCTATTTTGTTGTTATTAGAGTATGTTTAATTTTAGCGCCGTACGGCGGTTAAAATTTGATTGGATACTAGCTAGCGCAGTACTTCTCCTTATTATCCTCGGACTTGAGGCGATTTATAGTGTCGATTTGTCGCGCGGGGGTGGCTTATTGTATTTTCGGAAGCAATTATTGGCCATGGGTATTGGCCTCGTGGTATTTGTCGTTGCCAGCGTGACGCATTACAGCTTATTTCGGTCGGCGGCCAAATTGGCTTATCTCGGAGCTGGCATGCTACTCGTGGGAGTGTTATTTTTGGGTCAGACTATTCGCGGTACCCGGGGCTGGTTTGTGGTGGGTGGATTTTCCTTTCAGCCGGTAGAATTTGCCAAGGTGGCCTTAATCTTGATGCTCGCATATATTATTGTGCATTTTGGCCGGCGGTTTGAGCGGCCGTTGTTTTTTATAGGTACGGGCATCGTAACTTTGCTATTGATGGGGTTTACCATGCTGCAGCCTGATTTAGGGTCAGCGGTGCTGCTCGGCCTGATTTGGCTAGGGCTGATGTTCTTGGTGGGGGCTCGGCGCCAGTATTTTGTGTATCTTGGTGTCGCGTTCGCTATTTTTTCGGTCATTGCCTGGGCTTTTTTGTTAAAGCCGTATCAGAAAGAACGATTACATAATTTTATTGATCCTGCCCGCGATCCACTCGGTTCCGGGTATAATGTGACCCAGGCGATTATTGCCGTTGGTAGCGGTCAGTGGTTTGGGCGAGGGCTTGGATTTGGTTCACAAAGCCAGCTCCGATTTTTGCCAGAAGCGCAGACTGACTTTGTCTTTTCAGTGGTGGCCGAAGAGCTTGGGTTTGCCGGATCGATGGTACTGCTTCTGTTGTATGGCATTATTTTGTATCGATTATATTTGATCATGTATCGTACTAAAGATGATTTTATTCTCGCGACCGTGGGCGGAGTGATGGTGTTGCTTTTTAGTCAGCTGTTTATTAATGTGGGAGCAGAAATAGGAATTTTGCCGGTGACTGGAGTGACGTTGCCGTTTGTTAGTTATGGGGGGTCGTCGTTAATTATCAATCTCTTGCTGATTGGAATGGTGGAGAGTATGGTGGGGAGAGGGTAGTAGTGAAATTTTCAATTTCCAATTCTCAATTTTCACAAAATTTTCAATGTCACAATGTTTCAATGTTTAAAAATTGAACATTAAGTCATTAATCATTGATTGAAAATTGTACATTGAGAATTGAAAATTTTATTGATGTGCTATGGAATTTAAAATAAAATCAAACTACCAGCCCGCTGGAGATCAGCCTAAGGCGATTGAGCAACTGGCTGCGGGGCTTAATCAGGGTTTGCGTAAGCAGACGTTATTAGGCGTGACCGGATCAGGGAAAACGTTCACCATGGCCAATGTGATTCAGCAGGTACAAAAGCCGACGCTGGTGATTGCGCATAATAAAACGTTGGCGGCGCAGCTGTGTAATGAATTTCGCGAATTTTTTCCGGATAATGCGGTGGAATATTTTGTCAGTTATTATGATTATTATCAGCCGGAAGCGTATTTGCCGCATACGGATACTTATATTGAAAAAGAAGCCCAGATTAATGAAGAGATTGATCGATTGCGCCATGCCTGCACGCAGGCCCTGATATCGCGTCGTGATGTAATTATTGTGGCCTCGGTATCGGCTATTTATGGTCTTGGTTCACCGGCAGAGTATGAACAGGTGGTGCTCCATTTGCGCCGCGGGCAAGAGCTTGATCGGCGGGCACTGGCCGAACAGCTCATCGCTATGCAATTCGAACGGACCACGGCCGACCTCAAGCGTGGCACGTTCCGCTTGCGTGGCCAGGTGTTTGAAGTGATGCCGGTGAATGAAGAGATGGTGTATCGGTTAGAGATTGGTAGTCATATTGATGTGATTGAACGGGTCGACCCGGTGACCAGGCAGGTGGAGCGGGCGACAGAAGATATGTGGCTGTTTCCAGCCAAGCATTATGTGGTGGGGGAAGCGGCCCGCGCTGCGGCGTTTACTCGCATCAACGCCGAGCTGAACGATCAGCTGGCAGTGTTTGAACGCCAGGGAAAAGTGCTGGAGCATGAACGTCTTAAACGCCGGGTGCGCTATGACCTTGAGATGATCAAAGAGATCGGCTATTGCAACGGGATTGAAAATTATTCGCGTCATTTTGAAGGTCGCAGCGAGGGGGAGCCGCCGTTTACGCTGCTCGATTATTTTAAATATAGCAAAGAAGGAACAAGCCAAACAAGTGATGATGAAAATAGTTCTAGCCTTCGCGCTTCGGGTTCATTTCTCACTATTATTGATGAGTCGCATGTTACGGTGCCGCAAATTCGGGCGATGTATAATGGCGACCGGGCGCGCAAGGATGTGCTGGTGGAGCACGGCTTTCGACTGCCGAGTGCGCGTGATAATCGCCCGCTTAAATATGATGAATTTGAGAAGCGCATTGAACAGGTGGTGTATGTGTCGGCTACCCCGAGTGATTATGAAATTGCCGAGAGCCAAAAAGTGGTGGAACAGGTGGTGCGCCCGACCGGCCTCGTTGATCCTGAAGTGGTGATTTGTCCGATTACGCCGGGCAAGGAACAGATGGTAACGAGCAAGTCTCAAAGAGATCTCTTGGGCAAGCAATTGACCAGTAATTTGTCACAAGTTGAAGATTTACTGATTCGGATTCGAGAGCGAGTGGCGAGTGGCGAGCGGGTACTTGTGACTACGCTCACCAAACGCATGGCCGAGGATCTGACCGATTATTTGAAAGAACAACAGCTCAAAGTGCATTATTTACACAGTGATGTTGATACGCTGGAGCGCATCAAAGTAATTACTGATTTGCGTAGTGGAAAAGTGGATGTGATTATTGGCGTCAACTTGCTGCGAGAGGGCTTAGATATTCCAGAAGTATCACTGGTGGCTATTCTTGATGCGGACAAAGAGGGCTTTTTACGCAGCGAAACTAGTTTGATCCAGACAATCGGCCGCGCGGCCCGGAATGTCAACGGGCAAGTGGTGCTGTATGCAGATCAGGTGACTAATTCAATCGAACGCGCACTTAGTGAAACTAATCGTCGCCGCACTATTCAACTGGCATATAATGAAGCGCATGGGATTACTCCGAAAACGATTCAAAAAGCGATTCGTAATATTTTGGCGGAACTTGGTATTAGTGAAAAGGAACAAGGAACACGGAACAAGGAGCAACGGCGGCGAGCGTCGGAGGTTGCACGCCTCGATACGCTTGGCGATGATCGACCACTTGATGTGATTATTAAAGATAAGGAACGTCAGATGAAAGAGGCGGCGAAAGGATTGGAATTTGAAGTGGCGGCGATTTTGCGTGATGAGATTCGAGAGCTGACAGCGCGGGCCAAAAGTTCTAGCCAGCCGGCGGTTAAAAAGGCAAGAAAAAAGCAGCGTTAGCTGCTTTTTAGATAAGATTTTGATTATATCTTGATACGGGTGTCACTGTCTCCGGCCAAGGTTTTTGGCGATCGGCTTCCAGAATTTGCTCAGCGTCAAGTTGGCTTAAAATAGTGTGCGTGATGTCGGTGAGATGAATCTCGATAACTTTTATTTTTTTGGTGAAAGCTTCAGAAAAAGTGATGGCGTGCAGCGTATCCAGGTTTTCGGCCAAATGATTAAGTTTGGCTGCCAACATATTATGAATTAGGTGGAGTGAGGGGTTTTCTGCTTCATTTTTATTAAGGCGGGCCAGCAATTTAGCGCTCAGATTAAATTGGATGTGGAGCTGGTTTACTACTTCGGATCGGACATTCGTCTCTACCTGTTCGTTGTCCGTTATAGAAATATTTTTTTTGCGATACCATTCGATTTCATTTTGATATGTGGTAATAGCTTCTGCCACGCTATCAAGTGATTGCCTTGCAAAGGTAATTTGTTCACCCAGCGAGGGGTCGAGCGATACTACGTTGGCTGTTTTTTCGGCGCCGGCCAGTAGTGCTATAAAATAATCACGATGAATTTGTGATTCTTTTGGCAACTCTACAATTCTTTTTTTAATTATGCCTAACTCAGTGCTGAGTGCGCTAAGCGCGCCCTCGATTTCGGGGGGTAGAACGTACTCGATAGCTGGTTCTAAATCATCATTCAATTTATCGGATAAGGAGTACTCCATAGGTGCAATTTTACCGTAGTATAGCATAGCATGAGTGGTGGTGCTAGGTAGTCGTGTAGAATTTTTTTACAAAAAATAATGACTATTTTTTGTTCCGACTAAGACTGCTAGTGATAGTAGGCTTAGGGGATTGGGCGGCCGGCACTTGCTCAGGGTGCGGGCCGCGGGAGGTGGGGTAGAGAGTGGGCCATGGCCTGCTCCTACTTTTTGTTCCGTAGGAGGATCATGATGCCGGTAAAGCCGATCGACAGGGCGGCAATGGCCTCGCCGAGCACCAGGCCGCCGCCGAGGAGCGAGGCGTGGGTGATCTGACGATCTTCGGCCTGCACCGTCTCGCCGGCTTTTTCGGGCACCTCGATGGGTTTGACGATCCAGTTGACGATCGTCCGGCCCACGCCACCGATTGCGAACCAGACGGTGGACATGAAGGTGACGAAGCCGCCGAAGGAGGAGGCGTAGGGGCTCGGTAGCAGTACAGCGTCGATGATGAAGTCGATCGCCAGGCCGGCTTTGGTCGGCTTGATTCCCATCTTCTCGTCCCCGAGGCAGTAGAGCTGGTAGCGCCGCCAGCTCTTGAGCAGGCGGCGGAGGATCTCGGTGGTGAAGCCGATGCCGAGCCCGATCCAGAGGGCGGTGGTGGCGTGGCTCGTGCCGTTCTTCTGTGTCAGGGCGTCGAGTGCCCCCTTGAGCTTGAGGGTCATGCTGGCTTGCCAGCCCGCCACTTTGCCCTGGCTCGTCTGGTCGATCTGCAGCTCAGGATAGCTGCTCATGAAGAACCAGGCGAGGCCGAGGCAGATGACAGGGGCGACCAGGTGGCCGGCCACTTGGTAGACGAACTGCGGCAGGCGGTCGGTGCCGAGGCGTTTGCCCGTACTCCGATCCTGCTGCATGTCGACGCCGACACTGACCGCGATGAACGGGATGGCGGCGCAGAACAGACCGGTGACCGGGTCACTCAGGCCGAGGCCCTTGAGTGCCACGACGACGATCACGAAGACCATCGAGATCGAGTTCCAGTCGGTGAGACCGGTCGAGACACCGTTCACGAAGACGAAGATGAACGCCATGGCCATCGCGACCACGACGTAGAGGAGGGGGAGGTGCAGGAGGAGGGTGGAAATGAGGATGACGACCATCCCCCAGCACGCCACCCAGATCAGCAGGAAGCGACGCAGGCGCCGCTCCTCGGGGGTGGAGGGAGCCATTGCTCCGCCCTGCTTGGCGGCGACGTAGGCGTTGGCGGCGTCACGGCCCATGAGAAACAGGTCGACCACGCCGGCCGCGAGTAGCATACCGAGCGCGATCATGAAGGCGGCGTGCCGCCACTCCTGCTCGGGGCTGATCCAGCCGATGGAGCGTAGGTACGGAGTCAGGGCGACTCCGACCAGGCCCATGACGAGTCCGGGGATGGCGATGCGTGGGCCGGTAATCATGCCCGCGCCGATGGTGCTGGTAGAGAGGTTGATCGCCTCGATGGCTGCGACTTTGAGCGCGGCGAGGCCGCCGATGACGCCGGGGATGAAGCCGGCAATCATAGTACGGCCTGCCTTGGCGAGCAGCTTGAAGTTGGAGAACGCCCTGATGTAGTACGCCACCGTGACGCCAGTGGGGAACATCAGGTTCATCCGATCGACCAGGATGGGTGTCCAGAGCATGCCCATCCCGCAGCCCATCATCGCGCAGCAGCCCATGAATAGGCCGAGCAGCCAGTTGGACGGGGGCGCGACTCCCATCCACACCAGCGTCTGGGGGAGAACGACCAGGCCACCCATGCCAGCGATACTGGCGGCCATGGTTTGTTGGAAGTTGGCACCGTGGCGCCCCGCAGATTTGTAGGGGATCACGACGATGCTGCCGAGCAACCCTGCGAGGAGCGAACCCCCCACGAAGAAGCCCAGCTTGAAGCTCATGAAGGCCGCAGCGACAGCGCCGAGTGGCCCCCACAGGAGTACCGTCGCGATGATGAGCATCGTGTGGTACCGCTTGCTGTTGATCGGTGGTAAAAACTTCATGCCTCACGTCCTTTCCTGGTTGTTTCTCTTTTTGTTTTTTTGTGCTGCAAATTTTTCTCCTGTTTCTTGGTTTCGTTTCGTTGTCTTTTGAACCGGTTTTTTGGACATGTCTTTTGTCATTACCGATTCAAATTGAGCTAAGAGATCGAAAACATATTTCAAAGATTGAAAGTTGTTGTTCGATCTCTTAGTTTTTGGTGAGCGTTGATTTGTAAATGAACTATATAATTTTTTTGTTTAAAAAATGCTGATGCACAGGGCAACAGCATCTAGCGACCATATCAAAAAATAGGAAAAAAGTCAATATTTGTGGGGAATAAAAAACATCCCGACCGGTTCGGGATGTTTTTTCTCCATTTAGCACCTGGTAGTCAGATGTAAAATGGGGGAATGTGCGGCCGGCCTTGCTCAGGGGCGGGCCGCACGGGTTGGCGGGTAGGACGCGTGTAGGTGCTCTACACGGGCGCGGTATCGTTCATTTTGATACCTGTCGCGTAGGCTGCTTGCTCGAGAAGTTTGGCTTCTTCTCGAGCGGTGAAGACCTTGGCGACGGACCGCTGCTTCCACATCACGACCAGCATCATGATCGCCATGAGGCCGAAGTAGTCACGCGGGTTCATGAGCGGATACAGTTTGGCGAGGAAGCCGGCAAGGATGTTCCCGAGGAAGCTGGTCGCCAGGAACATCGCCGTGAGCCGGCTCTTCAGGTGGGCCGGGGCGAGGTCGTAGGACATCTTCAGGCCGACTGTGCTGATGCACAGCTCGGCGGCAGTGATGATGACCGTGCCGATGCCGACCCAGCCGAACGACGCCTTGCCGTGGATGGTGGCCAGGTGACCGGCCACCGCCATCGTGAGCATGCAGAGCGCGGTGATGGCGTAGCCGATCATGATCTTTGTCAGGGCGGAGCGGACGTTGAGCTTCGACCAGATCGAGGCGACGAACGGGGTGAGGCCGATGATCACGATCGGGTTCAGGTTCTGGCCCATCTCTGGATCCAGGCCATAGAGCTCGCAGTGCTTGCGGGCGAACAGGATCCAGGTGCCCGCGTTCTGGTCGTAGACCATCCAGAAGCCCGACATCAGGCCGAACAGCCAGCCGAAGCTGAGCAGGGCCTGACGATCCTCGGTGATCTGTGCGGCGGTGCGGGTCTCGGTGCTCCGCTGGCCGCCGAACTTGGTCTGCGCGGCGGGGTAGTGTTTCTTGCCGAGTGTGAACAGGATCATGGCCAGCACCATCATGAGCGAGGGGCTTATGAAGGCCATCTCGAAGCCGTAGGCGACGCCGTAGTGCTTGGCGAAGTAGGTCCGGATCAGTGGGACCGTCGACATGGTCAGCAGGCTGCCGATGTTGATCGCGCCGTAGTACCAGTCGAAGGCCTGGCCCTTGAGTTTCTCGCGCTCGTCGTGGTTCAGGTGCGCCAGCTTCTCGTCGTAGAGTTCGCCCATCAGGGTGGAGGCGTTCGGCTTGATCGCCCCGGAACCGATGGTCAGGAGGATGAGGGCGATGGTGAGACCCATGTTGTTCTGGGCGTGCCCTAGGACGAAGTGCCCGATGATGTAGGGTACCGAGAAGATGACGATCGTCCAGAATTTTCCGATGATCCGGTCGCCCAGGTAGCCGCCGAGCAGCGGGAGCAGGTAGGTCATGGCCTTGAAGCCATGGTAGAGCGCGCCGGCGTTGCCTTCCTTGAACATGAGCACGTCGATGAGATAGCTCACCATGACGCCGGTGACCCCGTAGTACGAGGCCCGCTCGCTCAGCTCACCGCCGAAGATGAACCAGAATCCGATAGGGTGCTGGCGCACGGCGGTGATCACGTTCGTGAGTGTGTGCTCGAACGTCTGCGGCAGTCTGCAGAAGGTGATCGCCAGCTTGACCGGGATCTCGATGCCAAGCCAGATGAACTCCGCGACGATGGTCATGAGGATCAGGACGATCTCGATGCCGAGCATGATGCTCGAGAAGATCGGTGCGAGTGGGGTGAGCCACCAGTGATTAGTGATCTTCTGCCGGGTGGCCTGCGACCGCTGGTAGAGGCGCTGGCGCAGGCTGGCGTCAGTGAGCTGTGGCCGGCCTTGGTTCACTCGGCAGTAGGCGCGTTCGAGGTAGTGGGCCAAGATGTACAGGCCACAGCAGATGTAGGTGGTGAGCAGCCAGATGGCCTTGCCGAGCAGGCTGAAGAGCCAGATGGTCTGCTTGAGCGGCGGGCGCTGCTTCAACCAGTTCCAGCCGGCCGGGAGGCCGGCGGTGACGAGCAGCCAGGCGAAGAGGATGGCGACGCCGATGTAGAACGCGGCGCGGGTGCTGAGTAGCCAATCCCATCCTTTCTTCGTAGTGACCCGTATCCAGGGCCAGACCTGCTTCTGCCACCAGCTCTTGAGGCTGGCAGCCCCGCTGACCATGGCGACGACGGGACGAGCGCGCGGGAAGCGTTCCCAGATCCAGACGCCGGCTCGGCCCAGGGCCCGGAAGAGGGCGATGCCCCAGGAGAGCGGTGGGACCCTGGTGAGGAAGATCAGTGCCGTGAGCAGGATAGTTGGAGCAGATTTGAGCATTCGCTCCAGACCCCCTGCCATTTTGGTGCGCACATCCTCTTCCGTGTCGGTCGCGCGGCGGAACCATCCTTTTTTTGCCTTTGGATTATCTGTGTTCTTCATGGCTTTACCTCCGCCATTTCGTTTTGGTGCTACCAGAGAGTTGTGTTTCGCCTGCCTAAATTATTATGACAGGTGAAACTTTTGCTCTCTGCTAACGTTATCAAAGTACTATTTGTTTAATTCAAACTAAATTGAATTAAACAGTTAAACGTAGCATAAATCAAGCTAAGTGTCAAGCATGGTTGAGTGAATTAAAAAAGCTACATTTTGGCTAAATGTAGCTATAAATTTTGTGTCTGATTATTTTTACAATATCAAAATATTTACCATATGATCCATGCTTGATTATATGGTTTGTATTAGCGCTGCGTTTTTTCGAATTTGGCTAATTCATCTTGATATTTTTTTTGCTCCACATAACTGTTAGTGAGCCGCTGGCTTTCTTCGGCCAGTTTTTGTTTCCAGATATATATCTCTTTGGTTAGAACGCCAAATTCAGTGAGGGCTTTGCGAACGCGTTTTCCTTTGAGTAATAGTTGTGGCAGATTCAAGATTGATTGTTCACCAGCTCGTTGAATGGTTTTTTCACTGAGGCCAAATACGGTCGTCAGATCATTGCGCAGATCTTCTAATCGGCCAGTTAAGCCGGAGCTATTAGCCGGTATGCCATAGTTGTCTAGCATGGTTTGGCTAAGTCCCAAATCTTTTGGGCCATTTAAGTAGGCAAGTCGATACGCGACTTGTCTGGTAAATTCGTCGATATTTTTTTGTTCAAAGGCGATTTTTTCTTGTAATGATTTAATTTGTTCCGAACTTTGTTCGGTTGTGCTGATGTGCCCTCGTTCATCCCCCAAGATTTTTTTGGCTTTGACTTCTTTAATAAATTTTTCTAATCTTGCTTGTTGTATTGCCAACTCTTCATAAGCCGGCGTTGTGAATTTGTGCTCGCTCAATATTTCCATTTGGTGAGTGATTTCTGCCAGGCGCTCCTGCAAAAATTCTAAGGCTCCTGCTTGATTTTCTTCGGGCGAAAAAATTTTGTTTTCGGGTACAGCGATTGTTTGGCCAGCTGTTTTAGTGGCATCTGCCGTTGATATTTCCCTCAAATCATCAGCTGTCAACGCTATCTCGTTCACAGATTGGTCTATGGTTCTTTTTTTAAGTGGTTCCAATTCATCTGGGTAATCAACTAATTCGTCCTCGTATATAATTTTTTCATCGGTTCGGTGTTCTACTGTAATAGAGGTATCTTCATCGGGGAGGTAAAGGCGCCCGTCCTCATTTTCGGTGCATGGCTGCTCATGATCAGTAGGATTTTTGTGAAGGATTTCTAGCTGATCCGAACGACCCTGAACGGGTGCGTGTGGGAATACCTCTTTGCGCATATATAGTTTTATAATTCTCTAATTTGTTTGTGTAGTTAGTATAGCTAATTTGAGAATATTCATCTACGGCCTATGCATCTATTATTTTTGCCAATATATTCTCCTCACAAGTGCCAATCAGTTGGCGCCAGAGTAGGAGAGGGAAGCGTGGCAACACCCCTCTCCTACAGAGGTGATGTGCGCGCTTCCCGGGGTGCCTAGACAGCCCGGAGCAGCATGATGGTGGACGGTCCATTCTGCCACAGGCCGCCTCTGACAGGGCGGTAGCGGCCGCGTCGACAGATTTCGGTCATGGCCGGTACAGTGTACCGGAGGAACTGACCGACGATCATGGGTTGCAGGCCGTGCCTATGGGCTATGAAGTAGAGTTCGTACCCATCCTCTGGATCCTTCGAATGAAGGATCGGGTGCAGCGAGATTGAGACCGGGCCGCCGAGCCCTCGCGTCCCAATAAACTCGTACCACTCTCTTTCTATGGTGGTGGCGGTTCGCACCTCTCCGGTGTTCGGCCAGGCCTGGGCGTTGTACCTCCAATCGCCCGTGAATGGGGCTGTCCATTCAATGAGTAAAAAGGCTCCCCGCCGCTGCGTGCGCCGGATCCACCGCACCAGCTTGGTCGCTGCCCGCGGCTTGAGGTTGCCGAGGTGGTTGCCGAGGATCATCGTCACATCAGACTCGGGGATCGGGAAGGTTTCGAATTCACCGCTCATAGGCAGCATCCGAAGGTTGAGCTTGGCGGTCAATTCGTCGGTCACCTTCTCGGCGTGGTAGTAGCCGAGTTCGTGCAGATAGACCAGGCCGCAGTTTAGGCCAGACAGTACGATCTGTTCTTGTTTCCCGAGACCGGTGCCGAGGCAGCATACGGTCAACTCTTCGGTTGCCAGCTGATTTATCAGCTGAGTGGCATCGGGGTAACGTGATTTTAGCTGCATGGCGTTGTACGCATCTGATCCACAGAGTGCCTCCCAATAGGGAGCACCCTCTTCAAATTTAACACGTGGATCAAAATATGTTCGTGTTCTGCATGATCTTCCGTAGCTGTAGAGCCCGTGTTTACTTTTACTCATCGACTGCCTGTGTGGGTGGGGGTTGTCAAGGCATTCTTTCGGAGCCTTTGTATAACTCCGAACGCTAGATTAAAGCAGGTTTTTTCTATTTTGTCAATATTATTTTACGTATTTTTTTGTTGACAGGTGTCCGTGTTATTTCTATACTTATTATCTCGATCGTACCTTAATTCGCTGTAAACTCCGAAGTAGCCCCACGCAGGGTCTTTTTGGCTTTTGTTATGCAAGAAAAAATTATTGTCAAGGGCGCACGCGAGCACAATCTGAAGAATATTTCGCTCGAATTGCCGCGCAATAAAATGATTGTGTTTACGGGTTTGTCTGGATCAGGTAAGTCCAGTTTGGCGTTCGACACTATTTTTGCCGAAGGCCAGCGCCGGTATATTGAAAGTTTGTCCGCCTATGCTCGGCAATTCCTCGGCGGTATGCAAAAGCCCGATGTTGATGAGATCGAAGGGTTGTCGCCGGCGATTTCGATTGATCAAAAGGCACACAGCGCGAATCCGCGTTCGACCGTGGCCACGATTACGGAAATTTATGATTATTTGCGCGTTCTATTTGCGCGCATCGGTGAACCGCATTGCCCGGTGTGTGGCACCAAGATTGAAAAGATGACGGTAGACCAGATGATTGAGCGGATCGTCACTGCGGTGACAAATCCGAAGTCGAAAGCTGTTAATGACTTGGTGATTTTTTCTCCAGTCGTGCGTGGTCGAAAAGGGGAGTATTACCAGATGCTCTACGACATGTACAATTCTGGATTTTTGGAAGTGCGCGTGGATGGCAACATAAAAAGTTTGCGTGAGCGCATTACTCTTAGCAAAAATTTTAAGCATACGATTGAAGTGGTGGTGGACAAGATTCCAATTTTAAATCCGAAATTCGAATTTCGAAATCCAAAAAAAGAATCCTCCTCGGCTAAAGCTGTGGTGGACAAGCAAGGTAGCGAAATGCAACGACTGAACGAAGCAGTGCGTTCGGCGGTGGATTTATCGAATGGTTTGTGTACTGTTCAGTATCCTGATGGTGAGGAGCATATCTATAGCACTGAATATTCGTGCCCGAATGATGGCTTTAGTTTTCCAGAGATTGAGCCGCGGTTATTTAGTTTTAATAGCCCGTATGGATATTGCGAAGCGTGCACTGGTCTTGGCACGCGCGAATTATTCAGTACAGAAATTTGTGCAGTATGTGAGGGCAAGCGTCTTAATAAAAATGCACTCAGTGTCCGCATCGGCAGCAAAAATATTTGGGAAGTGACTAATTTGACGATTGGCGAAGCTCGGGAATTTTTTGCGGAAGTGGAATTAGCGGTTAGCGAGCAGTATCGCGAAATTGCGGCTGCTGTATTTAAAGAAATTAGCAACCGACTGCAATTCATGTTCAATGTCGGTCTTTATTATCTTACGTTGAGTCGCACCGCTGGCACGCTTTCGGGCGGTGAAGCGCAGCGTATTCGATTGGCTTCACAGGTGGGTACGCGCCTGGTGGGGGCGTTGTATGTGCTTGATGAGCCTACGATCGGCTTGCATCAGCGTGATAATGATCAGCTGGTAAAAACATTGCGCGGCCTGTGTGATGTTGGTAATACAATTATTGTGGTTGAGCATGATGAGGATACGATTATGGTCAGTGATTGGATTGTGGATATTGGCCCGGCGGCTGGGAAACATGGGGGTGAGGTGGTGTATTCGGGCCCGCTCAAGACTCTCTTAGAGAGCGGTGCCACTCACGTGTCTCTGTCATCCCCGCGAAAGCGGGGATCCAACATCGCTGGTCCCCTGGATTCCCGCCTGCGCGGGAATGACACCTTTGATTGTAAGGTAATTGGCGATCCAAAGAAATCGTTAACCGGCAAATATTTACGCCGTGAACTCTCGATTCCGGTGCCGGAAAAACGGCGTAAAGTGGATCAGGATACGCCCAAAATAAAAATTAAAGGGGTGACTGAACATAACTTGAAAAATGTTAGTGTCGAAATCCCGTTGCGGCGATTTGTATGTTTGACCGGAGTGTCTGGGTCGGGCAAGTCCACCCTGATGAGCGACGTGCTGGAAGCCGAACTGATGAATCGGTTTTTCCGCATGAATAAGCCGGTGGGAGCGCATAAAGAAATCACCGGGTCGGAGTACATTGATCGGTTAATTGTCATTGATCAAAGCCCAATCGGGCGCACTCCGCGCAGTAATCCAGCGACGTATACCAAAGCCTTTGATTATATCCGCGAATTATTTGCGACTACCCCCGAAGCTAAAATTCGTGGCTTCAAGAATAGTAAATTTAGCTTTAATGTGCCGGGCGGCCGCTGTGAACATTGTGAAGGTCGCGGGACGCTTGAAATCGAGATGCACTTTTTGCCGAGTGTTGAAATTGTATGTGACGTCTGTCGCGGCAAGCGATTTTCGGATGAGGTATTGCAGGTATTCTATAAAGAAAAAAATATTGCGGATGTGCTTAATATGACGGTCGAGGATGCTGAAGAGTTTTTCCGCGATATTCCTTTTGTAGCTGATAAATTAAAAATGCTGAACGAGGTGGGGCTGGATTATTTGACTCTCGGCCAATCGGCCACTACACTCTCGGGCGGCGAGGCGCAGCGTATCAAACTGAGTAAAGAATTAAGTAAACATGGCACGACCAAGACGTTGTACCTGCTCGATGAGCCGACGACGGGTTTGCATTATGACGATGTCCGAAAATTAGTTGGTGTGTTGGATCGGTTGGTAGGGCAGGGGAATACCGTGCTCGTGATTGAGCATAATTTGGATGTGATCAAATGTGCGGATTGGATTATTGATCTGGGGCCGGAAGGTGGCGACCGGGGCGGCACTGTGGTAGCGACTGGCACGCCGGAAGAAGTGGCCAAGAAAGCTGGCAGTTTTACTGGGCAGTATTTGAAACGAATCCTAAAATAGCAAAAATAGTGCTATTTTGAAAGTTTAACCCAAGAAAAAATAAAAATCACCCTGCTTCCTAATGCCACAAATTAGTTTATGAGGTTAGGGCGATCACAGGGTGATCTTTGGCGGTGGGGGCCAGGCCCGCATCGGCTTTACTGCTTGACGCAGTCAAACAAGCGGTCTTCTGCCGAGAACCTTATATGGAACTTCCCATCAGGGCAGGGGAGGCCAGCCCCGGTTGCCTGCAGGGGCTGAGGGCTGCCCCCGTCATCGTCATGAAGATACAAATAAAAAGACCCAGCAGTGTCTTCGTATACCACCTCAATCGTGAGTTGGTTCGGCGACCCTACGTCGTTGCACCTGTAGGTGCCGCTTATGGCGTAGAGGTCATAGTAACACACCGACTCCTCGGTGGGGCACCATGCCGGCTGCCCACAGATCTGCTTCGCTGTCCCCTTGGAGGCTGTTTCTTTTTCGCTACCATTGCCTGTGCTGCAGCCGGCGCACAGGAGGCCAGCCAGGGCCAGGGTAGCGAAGATCACCAGCACGGACACGGGACGGGAAACGGGGAGGGATAAAACGGACATGAGGACTCCTTTTGGCCAAAATCAATTCACGCGCTAACAAGCGCCAGCCAGAGGTGCCAATTCTCTGACACAAAGAGCCTGTTAATGACAAGTTCTTTGCGCCAGAGAATTAATTTCAAAGAGTAATAAGACTGTATAGCATATTTGTATAAATTTGTCAATACAATTTGACAAAAATAGTATGAATAGTTTTTGGGAAAAATTTAAAAGTAAAAAAAGTCAGCTGCCTGATTCGCCCGGTATTTATTTGTTTTATAATTCTTTGAGTGATCTTATCTATGTCGGCAAGGCGACATCGCTTAAAAATCGTGTAACTAGTTATTTCCGCGGCCAGCGCAGCTCGCGTCCGATTGAGGAAATGATCCATGAAGTAGCCCGCATTGAGCACCACGTCACCGATTCGGCACTGGAGGCGATCATTCTGGAATCCATCTACATCAAGCGCCACCAGCCGCGTTATAACGTGCTGGGGAAAGACGACAAAAGCTGGAATTATTTAGTACTGACGAAAGAGTTGTTCCCGCGCCTTCGGGCGGTGCGTCAGCATGATATGGCCCTGTTAAGCCCGACTGAAATTAAGGAGCGCTATCGTGATGTGTTTGGGCCGTATCCGGGGTTGAATACAAAAGCGGCGCTCAAGTTACTCCGCCGATTATTCCATATTTCGGATTGTGAACCATTGCGTGGCCGACCTTGTTTATATCGCGAAATGGGACAGTGCCTGGGTGTTTGCACCGGCGAGATTAGCGCGACCGAGTATCGCGAACAGGTGATTAAGCCGCTGACGTTATTTTTGAAAGGTGAAAAAAAACGAGTGGTGAGCGGCTTTGAAAAAAGGATGAAGTTGGCAGCTAAAGCTGAGCAGTATGAAGAGGCCAGTCGAGCGCGCGACCAGTTATTTGCGCTCCAACGCATTCATGATATTGCACTTATTAACGATAGTTTTGTTCACGATGCTTTTCCGCTTGATAAAACGCTTGGCGGCGGCCCGCTTAGGATTGAGGGGTATGACATTTCGAATCTTGGGTCAACTGATAAGGTGGGGAGTATGGTGGTGTTTGATGAGGCCGGGCCAGTAAAAAGCCAGTATCGTAAATTCACGATCAAAGGCGTGGCGGGGCAGAGTGACGTGGATTGCTTGGCAGAGGTATTAGAACGGCGGCTGAATCACCCGGAGTGGCCGTTGCCAAAGGTGTTTTTGATCGATGGGGGCAGGCCGCAGGTGAATCGGGCGCGAGTGGTGCTGGCGGCCCGGGGAGTAACGGCATCATTAATTGGTATTGCAAAAGGTCCGGAGCGCAAGCGCAATGATATTATTCTCGGCGATAAGCGCCCCGAGACAACGCTGTTTGCCGCTAAGTTTTTACCGCTCCTGATTCGGGTGCGCGATGAGGCACATCGATTTGCTATCACGTTTAATCGCAGTAAACGCAAGATTAAACAGTTGCCGCGATAACTAATTAAGACTATATGAAGAAGATTCATCATTTTATTATTGATACAGATTGTGACTGCGATTCGTTTACGCTGACGGACCCGGCGCTCGTGCGCCAACTTAAAGTCGTGCTTAAAATTCAACCGGGAGAGTCGATTTGGCTTGGCACCGGTAATGGCGTGCTCGTCAGATCTGAAATTGTAACGATTGAGGCCGCCCGCGTGTCTGTGATAGTACGGGAGCGAAAAACAGTGTCTCGCCCCCGGGATGTGGTGTTGTATTGTGCCATGTTAAAACGAGATAATTTTGAACTTGTGGTGCAAAAAGCTACTGAGCTTGGCGTGACGAGGATTGTGCCGATACTGACCGAACGTACTGTTAAACAGGGTTTTAATCGAACACGACTCGTATCCATCATTAAAGAGGCGACGGAGCAGAGTGAGCGAGCCTGGATACCAGAATTGTCCAAGCCAGATACCTTCGAGGCAGCCGTATCTTCTGTCCTGCATACAGAATCAGCTTTTTTCTTTCATCCAGCTGGTAAGATCAAGCTTTTAGGTGAGTCTGGTATGCATGGGCCTGTGTCTTTATTTGTCGGGCCGGAAGGCGGGTGGACTGACGCCGAGGTAGCGAGGGCGGCAGCGGCTCGATTAGTTGTTTCGAGTCTCGGGACGGCAATTTTGAAAGCAGAAACAGCGGCGATTGTAGCAGTTTTTGTAGCTGTAAATGCAAAATAATATAGTAATTGTCAGAATGAGGGTTTGTTGTTATACTGCCTTAATAGTTTGGATGTATGCCCCTATCTATTGGACAATTAGCACCTGATTTTTCTTTGCTTGATCAGAATGGCACGGAACATCACCTCAGTGATTACCGAGGGCAACATGTCCTGATTTATTTTTATCCAAAAGACGATACGCCCGGATGTACGACTGAAGCGTGTTCGCTCCGAGATAACTTTTCAGCCTTGAAAAAGCATAATACGGTGGTTCTTGGCATTAGCACTGATAGCGTGAAAAGCCATGCTAAATTCGCCACCAAGTTTGAGCTCCCGTTTACCCTCCTTAGTGATGCCGAAAAACGCGTGGTTGAGCTGTATGGGGTGTGGGGGCCGAAGAAATTCATGGGTCGCGAGTTTCTCGGCACCAAGCGGCAGTCGTTTTTGGTTGATGCTGAGGGTAAATTAGCCGTTTGGTACGAAACCGTGAAGCCAGCCGACCATGTGGCCGAGGTGCTTGCCGACCTCAAAAAATTGGGGGTATAGGCCTTGACAATCGGCCGTTTATAAACTAGTATGATTCTGCCTTATGCAGATACCGCAACGACAACCAGATTCGTGGCGTGAGGCCTTACAATTCATCAATAAATGCCCGATTTGCTCAGGTATTTATAAGGCCAGTAACGCTGAACTATGCGCTAAAAATGACAGCGCTAGTTTAGTTCATATTACCTGCGACCGTTGCCAGAGTTACTTTATGGCCATGATTTTGCAGATGGGCCAGGGGCTTAGTTCGGTCGGAATGATTACGGATTTAAGCTTTGCCGATACTAAACGTTTGTATCAGGCCAGCCCGCTCACGGTAAATGAAATGATTGCGGGGTATCAGGCGATGCAACAGAGAACTTTTTTAAATGATTTACTATTAACAGAAAAAGGTGTATGACATTTTCGCTGTC
>CAZEDL010000004.1:0-94398 GCA_964510885.1 uncultured Gammaproteobacteria bacterium | reverse complement strand
CAGCCGCGGCCATCACGGCCGAGGAAGAGGCCTTTGTAACCGCTGCAGTCACAGAACAGAACACACAACACGGCCATAGTGACACCAGCCACACTACCGCTTCCCGAGGGACTCTATGCCACCGGAGGCATGCCGTGCGCCGAGCCCTACGATCTCTATGGCAACAAGCGCGACGTCATAAACGGCAGGTACTTCACCCCCCGTCGTTACGCCTACTTTACCGGTGTCTGGCACGACATAACGGATACGGCTGAAGTAGAACGAATTTTTGGCACCGATGTCTGGAGCCGACTCCCCGGAGCGGCTGCCAAACAGGCCTCCATGTGGAGCACCACCACCGGCGCCGCCATGTCGCTCCTACAACTCTGGCAGATGCAATACGAAGTCATTACCACCGGCACCCTCCCCGACACCCCCGAAAAGTACGCTCAAGGCATCCCCGGCACCGGCCACCCCCTCGGCTGGAAATTCAAAGCCGCCCAAATGTACAACCCACAAGACGGCACCATCTACATCGTCGACCAATCCAGCATGGGTGAGTTTTACAACCAACTCGGCTGGCTCGCCATTTCATGGGATACCCCCAAAAACAAGATCTCTGACCTCGTCTTCGACACCCCCCACGCCTTTAGAAACAAAACGCCCTGGACCAAGGGCGGATACTATTGGTGGGAGATCGAATACCGGCCAAACCAGGTGTACGAAAACCCCACCCCGACTGAATTCCAGCTCTACTTCAAAGAACAGCGAGACCTCGGCAGAACCCCCCAAGACATCTACCAGAGCAATCCATTCATGATTAAACCGCTCGCCTATGTGGCCCCGCCACCTCAGCCAACGGTGACGATAGCGGCGGTGAAGCCTGAATTACCAGCACCACCACAAACATATACCTGGAACATACCCTTCCGCTCCGGCCTCACTCAAACCCAGAAAGACAGCATTACCAGCATGCTGACGAACCGGACGAATGACGGACAGACACTCAATGAAACCGATGCGAGGAATTATGCGTATGCGGTTAATACCGCTAATTGGGGGCAGTTTGTGGGGAAGAGGTCGCGCGAGTTGTCGGGTAATGAGATTATTGGGGCGGTTGGCAGTCTCACCAAAGCTGTTTTTGAAGCTAAGACAATAAATCCTCCACCAGAAAAACCAGCTGAACAGTCTGTCAAGCCAAGCGTATCTGAATATCCGGGCATCATTATTCAAAAAATATCTGATGCAGCCTATGCCGCAGCCGAAGCGCTTGATACTATTAAAGAGCATAATTATGCTCAAAAAGATATTTTTGGCAAAGTAGGAGGGTTTTTCCTGGGCCTTGTTGCTGATTTTGATCGCAGTGTAGCTGTTGCCCTAGACGACAAACAGCCAGCAGGAAGCCGTCTTTTTAATAGCTTCATGGCTGCCATTACCGTGCCACTTGGGGCGGAAGAAGCACTCTTTAAGGCGTTCGGCAGCACAGCGCTTAAAGGGAGTCCGGTCATCACCAACTTCGTTAATAAAATTGGCCTGGGGCATACACTGGAGAAGCATGTGGGCAAGACGATGGAGTGGTTGACGAAAAGACTAGCGGACGAAGGCCTCGATGCTGTCAGTTCGTTCATTGACGAGAAAACAGCTAAGGATTTTATCACAGAGGCGATAGAGAATAATCGGGCGGAAATAGTTGATTTTTTCAACGTCTAAAGGAAAACTCAACATAGATTTTTCTTCCACTAAAGAAATTGGATATGGTATTTTAAGCAATGGCGAAAAGTTTGTTTCGTCTAATGGTAGAGTAGTTTTAGAGAAAGTCACAGAAGGAATTAATACCGTTGTTAAAGTCGTTACTGCTTTTGTCAAACCATAATATATATATGTCGTATAAAAAAATACACGAAGAACGACACATAACTACATTGTATAATGAATTGGCCACACTGAGTTCTTTTTTAAGCTTCATTTATTGCGAGGGCCTTAATTTTTATTTAGAGGTCATGAAAGAGCATGATGCGAGTCTGGCCGATGTTGCTCTAACTGAACTTGATGCTTGGAATAATTGCTCTCGGTATTTTGATTATAGTGAGTGGTATGTATTGGTGCATCAAATTGATGAGGTATTACAACGAATCGCTGCGTATGAGCCCGGTTTGTTGAATATGTTGACGTTAGCATCAAACTACGCACCTCTTAGAGATCCAAACAAAGCAAAAGATTTCTTCCAACGCCTCCGCTCCTGGGCAGGAACTAAATTAGCCGAATTTAAAGCCAAGCGCTTTGAAGAAACAGAACACTTTGCTTCCAACTATGATAGAATGTTTACTTTGAAACATTTTCTAATAAATGTTGCCGAGAGAACGGCTTTACAGGATCAAGTGGCGATCGGCCCTGCTGAGGTCTATCTTCAACATATTTTTGACATAGAGTATTTAGGCTACATCGAACGCTTGTATATCCAACTCAACACGGTTTTATCCTGGCCACCTGCCAAACTCCAAACCTTTGTTAAGGAGTGGGCCAAAAGAGATATGTCGCCAGAAGAATGCACTATGTGGTTAGGCAACATTCGTGAGTATTATGGACACATACTGGCAGAATACCTAGACGATATGAGTGAAATTGAAAACATTAGAGTTGTCTAACAGGGCTAGTGGTATTATTTTAATCATTCTCCAATTCTTGTACCTGGAACATACCCTTCCGCTCCGGCCTCACTCAAACCCAGAAAGACAGCATTACCAGCATGCTGACGAACCGGACGAATGACGGACAGACACTCAATGAAACCGATGCCCGTAATTATGCCTATGCCATAAATACCACCAACTGGCAGCAGTTTGTGGGGAAGAGGTCAGCTGAAGTGGTAAATACTCCGGCCTCTGAGCCACTAGTCAAACAGGTATTTATATCACCGGAAGCGGAATAATTGCGATGGATAACGGGGTTGGCATCAAGTGTGTTGGCTCGGGGGAAATATTACGTAATGAACCCCCTATTTTGCCTCAAAAAAGTGGAAGAGTTTGGTGTGAAGCAGATGTTTGCTGTGTTCAAAAGAAAAGTGTAATGGTTCAGTGGCCAAACATGACAGGGAAAAAATATTTCATCCACAGATTGAAGAGTAGAATTATTTTTGTTACGGTAGTTTTGTTCTGACGGAGTAGGGGGTTTTTTCCATGAATTTTATTTTTATGAAGAGGGGGGTTCTATTGCTGCTCACTGTCGCTTTGGCGGGCAGTGTTTTTGTATTTAATGTTGCCAGGTCGGCGAATTCGGATGTGGTGATTAATGAAATCGGGGCATATCCGACTAGTACTCATGAATGGGTAGAGGTATGGAATCGTGGCAGCGAGGCGGTGGATCTCACTAATTGGACATTTTGGGAAAATAATACTAATCACCGTCTCAGTGTGACTAGCACGAGTGATTTTGTATTGGCGCCAGGCGAATATGGGGCGATCGCGCAGAATGGTGACCAGTTTCGGCGGGATAATCCGTGGTTCCTCGGCTCGATTTTTGATTCCACGTGGAGCAGCTTGTCTACGGCTGGCGAAGAAATTGGGCTGAAGGATGGGGTGGGTAATTTTGTAGAGGTATTTACGTTTTTGCCGGCCACGCATTTTTCGCTAGAGCGCAAGAATCCAGGGTTGGCGGATTATACGGCAGCTAATTGGCAAGAACATGTGAGCGGTCATACGCTCGGGGCGGTGAATAGCGTGTTTGCCGGTGGGTCGGCGGCTACGAGTACGACAACGTTGCCAACTGCTGCGGCTTCGAATGGCTCTGGCGCAGCTACGTCTACTGCCGAGACTTCGGGGGTGCCTGGAGAAACGGGTGGTAGTAGCGAGGTGCAGGCGCTTGATACGATTCGGATAAATGAAGTGATGTCTGATCCGGAGAGCGGCGCGGAATGGGTGGAATTGTATAATCTGGGGCCGGAAACAGTGAATTTGACTGGGAGCGTGCTCTGCGATGGGCGTGAAGGCGCGTGTACGATCGCGACGCCGACTAGTACGATTGGGGTGGGTGAATGGCTCGTAGTGTACTTGTCTAGTGCGCGGCTTAATAACAGCGGCGACAGTGTGATTTTGAAAACGGCGGATAATCGAGTGGTGGACAGCGTGGTGTATGGTACGGCAGCGATTCCGGCGCCGAAAAAAGGGCAGGCGGTGGCGCGACGCGTCGACGGGGCAGGCTTATCTGATGGGGCTAGTTGGGCGGTGACAACGGTGCCGACGCCGGGGAGTGCCAATATCATCGTGGCGCCACCAGTGCCGGTGACTTCGGGTGCAAGCGGTAGTGGCGCTGGCTCGAGTGCGAGCAGCGGTAATAAAAGTACGGCCCAGGCCGTAAAAACCACCACGACAACAGCGCAAAGTACGGTGACGGGTTATTCGCCAGTTGTTTTTAACGAAGTATTTCCAAACCCGGGCGGGGTAGATACGGAAGCTGAGTTTATTGAGCTTAAGAATATCTCGGCTACTGCCACGATTTCACTGGCTGGGTGGAAGATAAAAATTGGCAGTAGTAGTTTTGTAATTGCTTCGACCACGCTCGGGCCGGGCGAGGTGGCTGCCTATCTGCGCCCACTTAGTAAATTAGTACTTAAAAATAGCGCCGATACAGTCGTTCTGTTAAATGACCGCGGTCAGACCGTGAGTGTGGTGGCTTATGATAAAGCGCCGGAAGGTGAAAGCTTTAATCGCACTGCCGATGGGGAATGGGTGTGGAGTGTTGCGCCGAGCCCGGGTAGGCAAAATCAAGTTAAAGTGGTTGATAGGGTAAAGATTATATGGTCGATCGCCGCGCCTAAGCGCGCGTTGATCGGTGAGTCGGTGGCATTTGAAGCTGGTGAGTCTACTGATCCGCGGGGTGGGGCGTTTTTCTATAGTTGGAACTTTGGTGATGGGGTGGCAGTGGATGGGGCGCGGGTGTCGCATGTGTTTAGGCAGCCGGGGAATTATTCGGTGTTATTATCGGCCACCAGTACCGCTGGAACGGTGGGGGAAAAGAGGCTGTCGGTGCACGTAGGCATGGTGCAGACTCAGGCCGGTGGCGTAATGATCAGCGAGCTATTCCCGAATCCGCTCGGTGCCGATACCAGCGAATTTATTGAATTATATAATGCCAGCGCCACGGCAACCCCAATTGGTGGGTGGGTACTTCGCAAAGGCGATGATGTGTTTGTGATTCCGGAGCAGACGACGATTAATTCGGGGGCGTTTTTGGTGTTTAAGCGCCTCGTGACTGGGCTCTCACTCAATAATCAGGGTGGAGAGTTGCAGCTCGCCACTGCAGATGAAGATGTGGTGGATGAGGTGGCCTATCCGAAAGGTAAAGAAGGGGTGAGCTATAGCCGCTCGCCAGGCGGGGAGTGGGCCTTTGTAGAGCCAACGCCCGGCAGCATACTGAGTGCCGATGAGTGGAAAGCGGAGATCGCTGCAGTGGCCGTTAAAAAGCCGGTAGCTAAGAAAAAAACTGTTAAAAAAGCGGCTGCCAAAACCAGCAAGATTAGCACCGTGACTGGGATTGTGAGTGCGTTGCCGGGAGTGATGGGTAGTCAGTACTTTTATATCACCAATGATACCGGCGGGGTGCAGGTGTTTCAGAGTAAAAAGAAGTTTCCGCCGCTGGCGCTCGGTGATGAGGTGTCGGCCAAGGGTAATTGGCATTTGGTGGGCGGAATTCCGCGGGTGACGGTGGCGAAATTTGAGGATATGGATATTCTCGATACCGAGCGGCCGCTCGTGCCGACGCGGGTGACGAGCCTGACGCTAGGCAAGGAGCCCACCGGGAGCCTGGTGGAGGTGTCTGGGGAAATTACCGAGATCAAATCTACGTATATGTATGTGGATGATGGTGAAGGCGAGGTGCTGGTGTATTTTAAAAAGGGGGCGGCGATTGCTTATAAGGATTTGAAGGTGGGGCAGGAGGTGGGTGTCACTGGGATTTTGGAAAAGGCGGCCAAAGGGCTGCAGGTGTTGCCGCGGGCGATGGAGGATATTGAAGTTCTGCCGGTGGCAGAGGCGGCGAGCGCGACGAGTACGGCGGTGGCAGCGGTGCCTAATCCGTATGTGCCGATTACTATTGGCGGGGTGACGATATTAGCTTTGGGCGCTTTGGTGCGGTATCGCGGTGTGATATTTTTTAACTTCTTTAAAAGGGTTGCCAAGGTGATAGTTCAGGTGTTTCGGAAGGGATAATGTTTAGCTTGCTTTGGCACGCTCGGTATGTTATGGTAGGCCTTGCTTTTGGAACCTGGAGAGGTGGCCGAGCGGTTTAAGGCAACAGTCTTGAAAACTGTCGTCCATGAAAGTGGACCGTGGGTTCGAATCCCACCCTCTCCGCGAATTATTGCTGTTGAAATCTAACCGATATTAAAAGTCGGTTTTTTGTATTATTTCACCGGTAGTGGTAGGGTTAAGTTGGTGAAAAAGCCAATATTGTTTGTATGAAAAAGATTCAAGATTTAACTAAAAAAATAATAGCTTTCCGCGATGCCAGAGATTGGTCTCAGTTCCACAATTCAAAAGATGTAGCTTTATCTCTAGTTTTAGAAGCCTCCGAAGTGCTCGAGCATTTTCAATGGAAAAGTAAAAAAGAGGTCGAAGCGTATATCAAAACCAATAAACATGAAATTGGTGAGGAGTTGGCTGATGTCCTGTATTGGGTGTTATTAATGAGCCATGATTTGAAGATTGATATTCTTAAGGCTTTAGAAAAAAAAATGTTAGTAAATGAAGCTAAATATCCGGTTGAGAAAGCCAAAGGGAGGTACACCAAGTATACAAAATTATAGTTATGATTATTTATCAGGCTCCGGTCGAAAAATTTAATGAGGATGTAATGCAGAATTGTCTGGCTGATAAGGCTGCAGAGAAATATCGGGCACATTACAAAAGATCTCCTGGAGACCGGGAATATCGGTCTTGGCAGCAGTCGTTTCCCGTTTTAAAACATGCCTTTGATTATGCGGGGCTTAAAGATGTCCAGGTGGTTATTGAATATGAATTACCCTATTCTTCCCAGCGTATAGATATTTTATTGTTTGGAACTAGTAGAGAGCAAAAAGAGAATGTCGTTATTTTGGAGTTAAAACAGTGGTCAAATGATAGGGTTAAAGAGGTGGCAGCGGAAGGAAATGTGTTGGTCGATTACGGCCAATTTAAAAAAGAACAGGCCCACCCCTCGTTACAAGTTCAAGGTTATTATTTTCATCTAAGAGATTTTGTAAAAATTTTTGACGAGAAGAAGTCGCCCCAATTGAGTGCTGCTTCGTATGTTTTTAACTATTCGAAGAATGGTGAAGCTAAGGCGTTATTTTCTGATAAATATAAATCGCTTTTAGAGCAGTTCCCTATTTTTGCCAAAGAAGACGCTCGGATAATGGGCGAATACTTAAAAGAGAAATTGGGAACTGGTGGCGGGCAGGCGCTGTATGATAGATTCTTGTATAGCCCAATTGCTCCTTCTAAGAAGCTTCTTGAGCATACGTCTGACATGATAAATAAACAACAGATTTTTAATCTCATTGATGAGCAAATTGCAGCTTACAATGGCGTAATGTATCGAGCTAAGCGGCTAGCCAAGACTAAGAAAAAATCAGTGGTAATCGTAAAAGGTGGGCCAGGCACCGGTAAGTCAGTAATCGCTCTCGAGGTGATGGGCGAGCTGCTTCGTCAGGGTAAAACCGTGATGCATGCAACTGGATCCTCTGCTTTTACCAATACTATTAGAAAAATCGTGGGTGTTCGATCTAGAAATTTGTTCAAGTTTTTTAATAGCTTTCCTGCTGAAAAAAAGAGTTCATTCGATGTGTTGGTTTGTGATGAGGCTCATCGTATAAGGGAATCAAGTGTTGATCGATATACGTCTAAAGCAGATCGATCGGACATGTTTCAGATCGATGAGTTGCTTAAAACAGCCAGGTTAAATATCTTTTTTATTGATGAGCATCAAGTTGTGCGCCCTAAAGAAGTTGGAACGGTAGCCCTGATCAAAGAGGCTGCAACTCGATATAATATAAGTGAAAAAGATGTGGTTGAATTTGAATTGCAAACGCAGTTTCGCTGTTCTGGCTCGGATGTTTATTTGAAATGGCTTGATCATGTATTAGGGATTCAGAAGATGGAAACACTCGATTTTGATTCTAAAATGCAGTTTCGGATTTTTGATAACCCGACTGCCATGATGAAACAGATAAGAAAACATAATATTGAAAAAATAAATTCTGCCAGAATAGTCGCTGGATATTGTTGGCCCTGGAGTAGGCCCAATGCCGATGGTTCTTTGGTGAATGATGTAAAAATAGGATCGTTTGAAATGTCTTGGGAACCCAATGACGCAACTCGATTTTGGAAATGGGCTACGGATAATTCAGGAATGGAACAAGTGGGAACAGTTTACACTTCTCAAGGTATGGAGTTTGATTATATCGCGGTAATTTTTGGAAATGATTTGGTTTATGATCCGGCAACCCAATCATGGAAGGCTGTTCCGCAAAACTCATATGATTCGCAGGCAAAAGCAAAGAATCCCGAATTAGTTAGACATTTAAAAAATGTATATCGAGTTTTAATGTCGCGGGCGCACAAGGGTGTTTATGTGTATTTTGTAGATAAGAATACTGAAAAATATTTTAAAAGAATGCTTGCTTTGGTTAATAAAAAATAACTATATTTAAAATGAAAAAGCCAAAAATCTACCTAATCCTCATCCGCGGCATCAACGTTGGCGGCAAAAACAAAATGCCGATGTCGACATTGAAAAAATGCCTGGAAGCGCTTGGGTTTTGTGATGTTTTAACGTATATTGCTAGTGGCAACGTTATTTTGAGATCAGATAAAACACCGGAGGCAATAAAGGTGCGGATTGAAAAAGCACTGCCCCAGAATTTCAAGCTCGATAGCGAGTTGATAAAAGTGTTGGTGTTAAGTCGTGCCCAGCTTAAAGCGGTGATCGATAATAAGCCGAAGGGTTTTGGTGATCTACCACAGAAGTATTGCAGTGATGTAATTTTTTTGATTGATATTACAGTGGCTCAGGCGACGCGTGTTTTCAGCCCAAAAGAAGGAGTTGATGTTGTTACTCCGGGCAAAGACGTGATTTATTCGCAGCGTCTTGGTGCTAAACGGGTTCAAAGCCGGTTGAGTAAAATTGTGGGTACGCCAGCATATAAATCTATGACTATTCGTAATTGGAATACGACTACTAAGTTGCTAGCGCTGCTTGAAGATATGGAACAGGCGGCTAGCTCGAAATAGAAGGCACGGTCTCGGATTTAGCCCTATTTCACAGGCCAAGTGGCCTGTTTTTTTGTATTTTTATTTATCAACACTTTCATGCTTTCGATCCCGCTGCCCCTATGTTAGGGTGATTTTTCGACTCGTTTAATTGTGAGGAGGTATGTATACGTTAAATGATACAGGCATTGTTTTAGATGAGCGCCCGGCGGGGCAGGCGGCTGAGTATGTGCTCCGTTTGAATGATACGGTGCCGCCGGAGCTTCGAGAAAAATTGTTGCAGTCTGGCCCGGGCCAGCTCTCGAGCGCAGAGCTGCTCACGGTTATTTTTAATCCGCGGGATAAAGCCGGCACGAGTAGCGAGGTGGCGAAGCGGGTGATTGCGGAATATGGTGAGCGGGCGCTCCCGGAACATGTTGCGGTGCATAAGGTGGCTCAGGATCTTCGGATTCCGCTTCTTAATGCGGTGCAGCTGGTGGCGTGTAGCGAGCTCGGGCGGCGATTTTTTCAAAAAAGTGGCAGTCGCGCGCGGGTGCTGCGTACGGCGAAAGATGTGTATGGGTATTTGAAGTATTTGTCGGAATTGCCGAAAGAACATTTGCATGGTTTGTATTTGAATACACATTTTCGTTTAATTCATGAAGAAGTGATTTCTATCGGGACGGTGAATGCGAATTTGATTCATCCGCGCGAAGTGTTCAAGCCGGCGATTGAATATGGTGCGGCCGCGGTGATTTTGGCGCATAATCATCCGTCGGGGGTGGTGACGCCGAGTCCGGCTGATAGCGAAGTGACACGGCAATTGGTGGAGGTGTCTAAGATTATTGGCATACCATTGATTGATCATGTGATTATTGGGGCGGGTGGCTATGTGAGTATTGAGGCGCACTATAGCTGAGCTTTTTATAAGCCGAGGATATTTAGAGAGGCCGGAGCCTCTCTTTTTGCGTATGCCTACTCTCGACAGAAGGGTAAAAAAACCTTACACTGAGATAACCTGCTTTTTGCCTATTTAGGCGGCAAAAGCCTGTAATAGCTATGAATATTAGACATTTTGCATCGGCTGATGCTCGGCGCCAGGCGCTCGAACAACTGAAAAAAGTGGACTTGGGTGGTTTGGCAGCTCCGGCTGGGCTAGACCAGGCGGCAGTGCGAAACTGTGAGAATATGATCGGGGCGATAGCGGTGCCGGTTGGGCTGGCAGGACCGATCAGCGTGGCGTTGTTACAATCAGGAAAAAATAGCTCTGTTAAGCTAAAAAATGTATTTGTTCCGCTGGCTACGACCGAAGGGGCGCTGGTAGCTTCGGTTAGCCGGGGGTGTAAGGCGCTCGGCGAGGTGCAGGCGAGTGTGACCCGGGTGGGGGCGACGCGTGGGCCAGTGTTTTTTGTTGAAAATTTGGCTAAACAAAGGGAATTTAAGCGGTTTTTGGATACAAATTTTAAAGAATTAAAGAAGTTGGCGGCCAAGACTTCTCGACATCTTGCACTTGTCTCTATACAGGCTCAGGCGGTGGGCCATTATCACTATGTGCGGTTTGCCTATGACACTGAAGAGGCGATGGGCATGAATATGGTGACGATTGCTACCGAGGCGGCGGCGCGATATATTGAACAGGCGACCGGGGCGCGCCTCGTGGCAGTGGCCGGGAATTATGATGTTGATAAAAAGCCGTCGTGGCTGAATTTTTTGTCGGGCCGGGGGATGTGTGTGTCGGTGGAAGCGGAAGTGCCGGCGCGAGTGCTCAAGCAGGTGCTAAAAGTGTCGGCAGCGCAGATGGTGGAAGTGTGGCAGGCGAAATCGCTCCTCGGGAGTATTATGAGCGGCACCATGGGGGCGAATGCGCAGGTGGCGAATGTAGCGGCAGCACTGTTTGTGGCGACTGGTCAAGATGTGGCGCAGGTTGGCGAAGCGAGTTTGGCGGTGACGACGTGCGCGCTTGCGGGGCGGACTAAAAAGGATTTGTATATTAGTATTTATTTGCCTGATGTGATGCTTGGCGCCGTAGGCGGGGGCACGCAGCTGCCGGCGCAGCGGGCAGCGCTTGAACTGTTAGGAATTAAAAGTAACGGCACAGGTGAACAATCGACCCGGCTGGCAGCTATATTTGGAGCGGCAGCGCTGGCGGGGGAAGTTTCGCTCCTCGCGTCGCTGGTGGAAGGCAGCTTGTCGCGTGCGCATGAACGATTGGCGCGCGGAAAAAAGAAATAAAAAATACTTTATTCATTATGATATTTCCCTTCGCTTTTTTCGGCTGCGAAGCCTCAGGGCGGCCGTTTGACGGCCGAACCCGCTCAGGGGAATATCATAATGAATAATTGCTGTATGGTTGGAATTATTTCATATGGAGCATATATTCCGCGGTACCGGATAACGGTGGCCGACATTGCGCGTGCCTGGGGGAAAGACCCGGCCGAAGTGACGCGGTCGCTTGGTGTATTTGAAAAATCAGTGCCGGCGCCTGATGAAGATGCGGTGACATTGGCTGTGGAAGCGGCGCAAGCTGCGGGATTTGGTAACAAACTATTTCCGCCGATCGGTGCGGTGTTTGTGGGGTCGGAAAGTCATCCATATGCGGTGAATCCGACCGCAACCACGGTGGCAGAATTGCTTGGGGTGGGAAATGATTATTTGGCAGCGGATTTAGAATTTGCTTGTAAGGCTGGGACTGCCGGAGTGCAGGCGGCTGCTGGATTAATTTCATCGGGTCAAATTCAGGCCGGGCTCGCGATTGGCACCGATACGGCTCAGAGCAAGCCACATGATGCGCTGGAATATGCGGCGGGGTCGGCGGCTGCAGCGATTGTGCTGGGTAAAGAAAACGTGGCTGCTGAATTGGTTACATATTTATCTTATTCATCGGACACGCCAGATTTTTGGCGGCGGGAGGGGGTGGCCTATCCAGCACATGCGGGGCGATTTACGGCTGAGCCGGGGTATTTTGCGCATGTGATTGGAGCCAGTACTAGATTGTTATCGGTGATTAAAGAGAAGTATGGAATTGAGATTGGCCAGATCGCTCATGCTGTGTTTCATATGCCGAATGGAAAGTTTCCGAAAGAAGCGGGTAAGCGCCTGGGGTTTAGTACGGAGCAGATGGCGGCGGGGCTCGTGGTCGGCACGATGGGGAATCCGTATTCGGCATCATCGCTGGTTGGCCTCTGTGCAGTGCTTGATGTGGCGAAGCCGGGTGATTTGATTTTTATGGTGTCGTATGGATCGGGGGCGGGGAGTGATGGGTTTTTGTGGTGGGTGACGGATGAGATTCTGGCGGTGCAGGCTGAAAAACGAGAACACCAATTGACTGTACAGGATCAGCTTGCTCAGGCGGAATATATTGATTATTTGCGGTATTTGCAGTTTACTCATAAGGTGTAGTTTTACGCCGTTTCCTTACAAATATATTTTCTTGCTGTGGGTACGCTCGCTTTGCTCGCTTGGTCCTCGCTGCGAAAATATATTAGTGCGTCAACGGCTAGGGGGCAGAGTTTTTAAAGTATGAAAGTGAAAATTTTGGGAGGGTCGACAACTAAATTTGGGGAATTGTGGAGCCAGCCGATTGAGGCCTTGGCTCGTGAAGCTGTGACTGCGGCGGTGGCTGATGCTGGGATTGAGATTTCCCAGGTTGAGGCGCTGTATGTGGGGAATATGTTGTCGGGGATTCTTGGTGGGCAGGAACATTTGGGGGTGTGCTTGGCTGAAGCCTCTCAGATTAGTGGTGCGGCGATGAAAGTGGAGGGAGCCTGTGCTTCGGGTGGATTGGCTTTGTCGGCGGCGGTACACAGTATTATTTCGGGGCAATACAAAACAGTGGTCGTGCTCGGAGTTGAAAAGATGACTGATTATAAACCAGAGGCGGTAGCAGCTGCCTTGATGGGCGCGGGGAGCGATACAGAGCGCCAGGCCGGGGCTACTTTTCCGGGGCTCTATGCCATGTTGGCCAGGATTCATATGGCTACGTTTGGCACGACGCGCGAGCAGCTGGCTGCGGTTACTGTCAAAAATCATTATCACGCCAGTCTGAATCCGAAGGCACAGTTTAAAAATGTATTAACGGCCGAGCAGATTTTGAATAGTTCTAAAGTGGCAGATCCACTGACATTACTCGATTGCTCGCCGATTTCTGATGGGGCTTCGGCGCTAATATTAACAGCCGATGAGGCCGTGGATGGAGACGTAGTGATTCGGGCAAGCACGATTGCCACCGATACCTTGGGTCTCGCCGAGCGCCAGGAGTTGACTGGCCTTAAAGCCGCTCGCACGGCTGCTGCCAAGGCGTATGCAATGGCAGGAGTTACTCCGGCGGATATAACTATCGCCGAAGTGCATGATTGTTTTTCGATTGCGGAAGTGTTGGCGCTCGAAGATTTAGGATTTTTTGAGAAAGGCGCGGCGGCCCCGGCTATTGCCCGCGGTGACGTGACGCTTGGCAGTCAGAAAAAATTCGTCGTAAATACGTCTGGTGGGCTCAAAGGCTGTGGTCATCCGGTAGGGGCCACTGGGATTAAACAGGTGGTGGAATTATTTGATCAATTAAAAGGCCGCGCCGGTGCCCGGCAAGTAACGGGGGCGCGATTTGGTTTGGCACAGAATGTGGGGGGTACGGGGGCAACTGCCGTCGTGCATATTTTAGAAAAAATATAGTATTTACTTGGTACGATATGTGTCTTTGCTTTCTTCGGCCCCGCCAGAGGCGGGCAGGCGCGAAGCCTCAGGGCGGCCGTTTGTCGGCCGAACCCGCTCAGGGATAAAACGTATCAGGTGCGTTTAAATAGATTAGTGTGATTTTATGGTAAGTCCGGTAAAATTGTGGCGTGAACAAAAACAGCTGGGAGCTTTGATGGGAACATCAGGGACGATTGTGACGTGGTCGATGATTAGAATTCCACCCGGAACGGTGTCGATTGCAGAGCCGTATGCGGTGGCGCTGGTACAGCTGGATGGTGAACAAAAACGAGTGATGTGCCAAGTGGTAGATGCCAAAGAAGCGGAGTTGGCAATTGGGGCGCCAGTTACTTTGGTGGTGCGGCGGTTTGTGGAAGAGAAGCATGATGGGGTAATCCCCTATGTTATTAAGGCGCGGTTGAAGGCACGATAGCGGTATGGTCACTGTGTCGGCACCAGGAAAAATTTTTTTGATGGGTGAACATGCAGCGGTCTACGGTCGGCCGGCGCTCCTTGCGGCGATTGATCGGCGCGTGTTTGTAACTATTTCAACATCACGGCGCGGACTTAGTATTGAAACACCAACTGGAGCCGGATATATTCGTCATGCGGTGCGACAGTGGCAACGGTCGGCTAAGATAAAAACGTTGCCACCACTTCGGATTCGAATTGTTACTGAGCTTGATCCGGGTTATCATTTGGGATCTTCTGCGGCCGTGGCAGCGGCGTTAGTTGGAGCACTTACACAATTTTTTAACTATCCATTTAATAAAAAAAATATTGCTGAAATAGCTCATGAGATTGAAAAAAAAGTTCACGGTACTCCATCAGGCGCTGATACGGCGACGGCAACGTATGGTGGAATCATCTGGTTTCAAAAGAATGCAACCACTAAAAAAATAGTATCGTTGCCGTTAAAAATATCTAAAAAGTGTGCTACGTGGTATTTGGTCAATACTGGTAAGCCGCGTGAAACAACTGGTGAGATGGTGGCTTATGTGAAGCATGCCTGGCGACATAAGCCGGCTGAATTTAAGAAACTATTAGCCGCCAATGAGCGAGCCACGCGTTCGGTACGAACTGCTTTTGAAAATAACGATACAGCGGCACTTAAAAAATCAGTATCTTTGGGTGAGTGGAGTCTAGAAGGATTGGGCGTGGTAAGCGGGCAGGCTTTATCACTGATTAGCACTGTCGAACACGCCGGCGGAGCGGCCAAGATATTGGGTGGGGGTGGTAGGAGAGGTGCAACGGGGTATGTGCTGGTGTTTCACTCTGATAGGAATAAGTTAGTGCGCTCTCTTACGCCCGGTGCCTATACGGTGGAGCCGATTAGGCTCGGTGCTGAAGGAGTGAGAATAGAACACGTATGATTACCGTAAGTGCCCCGGGGAAATTAATGTTACTTGGTGAACATGCCGTTATTTATGGCTGGCCATGTATTGTCACAGCGGTTGATCAACGCTTATTTGTGAGCGCAGAAAAAATAACCAGTAGTCAGCTTGAAATCGATGCGCCACAGGTGTCTAATACCCGGTTTGTAGAAGCTGCGGTACAACAATTTTTTTCCGGGCCCGGCAATCAATACGCTCATCAGGGAGTGCGGCTCAGTGCTAAGAGTGAGTTTACGTCTCAGGTTGGGTTTGGTTCATCTTCGGCGGTGACGGTAGCGACGGTAGGGGCACTGTTTGAATTATTTGAGATTGCCTATACACCCGAAGATATTTTTCGTTTGGCATTTGCGGTGTCCCGCGCAGTGCAGGGTGGCGGATCGGGATTTGATATTGCGGCGGCAGTGTATGGTGGCACGTTATTTTTTCGCCACAGCGGGGGAGAAATTCATCCGTTTGCCCGCGGGGTGCATTTGGTAGTGGGGTATTCGGGGGAAAAGGCGGATACGATGACGTTAGTTTCGCAGGTAAGGCAGCGCCATGAGGCCGATCAGGGCGGCATTGATTCTATTTTTGAGACGATTGGAAATTTAGTAGTTACCGGGGCGAAAGCGTTAGAGGGCAGTGACGTGGTTTTGCTTGGGGAATGTATGAATAAAGACCAGGAACAGCTGACAGCCCTTGGTGTAAGTACTCCTAAACTCGACGCTATGATTTCTGCGGCTCGCACGGCTGGGGCGCTGGGCGCTAAATTATCTGGTGCGGGAGGGGGAGATTGTATGATTGCGCTCGTGCAATCAGACACTGAAGCGGCTGTGAAAACTGCCATCGAAGCCGTTGGTGGGCAGGTGATTCCGGTGAAGACTCATGCGGCTGGAGTTAGGTTAGAAGTGTAATGTTATATGCAGAAAGCGACCGCTAAAGCTCCATCGAATTTAGCCTTTGTTAAATATTGGGGGCTTAAAAATAAAGAGCTCCGAATCCCGGAAAATGGGAGTATCTCGATGAATTTAAGCGGGCTCACTACTACCACGACGGTGGAATTTAGAGCTGATTTGAAGAGTGATGATGTGGTGATTGGTGGTGAGCGGCAGGATCTTGAAAGTAATCGGGTAAGCCGGCAGCTTGATCGGATTCGACAGTTAGCCGGCATTAGTTGGTATGCTCAGGTGGTTTCGGTTAATTCTTTTCCGGCTAGTACTGGCCTGTCATCGTCGGCATCTGGCTTTGCAGCTTTGACGCTGGCAGGAGTGGCAGCAGCAGGACTCACTCTTTCAGAGAAAGAATTATCCATTTTGGCCCGGCAGGGTTCTGGGTCTGCCTGCCGGAGTATTCCGGATGGGTTTGTGGAATGGTACGCGGGGGAAACGAGCGAGTGTTCGTTTGCGTCTGCGCTGTTTCCGGCAGAACAGTGGGAAATTGTGGATCTGGTGGCGCTCGTGAGTAGTGAAAAAAAAGACGTGCCGACGAGTGAGGGGATGGCGGTGTCTGGTACGAGTCCATTTTTTGGCATTCGGCAGGCGGGGTTGCCGGCCAAGCTCGTGGCCGTGCGCCAAGCTATCAAAAGCAAAGATTTTAAGGCGCTTGGTGAATTGGCAGAGGCTGAAGCCCTTGAGATGCATGCGGTGATGCTTACATCGTCGCCGGCGCTTATATATTGGACGCCGGAGACGGTGCGACTCATGAAGTTGATTAGGGGGTGGAGAAATGATGGTTTGGGTGTTTATTTTTCTTTGAATACGGGGCAGGATGTGCATGTTTTGTGTCAGAGCTTTGACGTTTTGGAAGTTAAGAGATTGCTTGAAGGGTGTGGGTTTGTGAAAAAGGTCATCGAGAATGTTCCGGCTGTGGGCGCGCGGTTGATTGATGAGCATTTATTTTAAAAAATCACCGAGTTGCAGTCGGTGATTTTTTGATTTGTCTTTATTTTTTTACATTCCCATTCCGAAGCCGCGACGGAACATGCGGCCGTTCTTTTTGCTTTTGGGATTGTTGGTGTCTTGAGTTTTGATGAAGCTGAGGCGCTGATCGGCCTGAGCTTGCGTGATGACGCCTTTGTCAACGAGGGCTTTGAGCTGAGTGGTGAGTTCGGCGGTGCGAGCATCTTGCATGCGTTTCTGAACATCAGCTTCGTTGATGCCTTTTTCTTTCATCAGATCTTGTAAGCTTTTGCCGCTGGCCCAGGCAGTTTTCACGTCGTCGACGCTCACGCCGAGCATAGTGGCTTGATTTTGAAACATGGTGTTTTGGCGCGTAGCGATTTCATCGGCAGACAGGGTTTGCCCCGTCATGCCCATGCCACCAAACCCAAGGCCGTGAGCCGAAGCGGCGCCCATGCCTAAGAGGCTGATACCTAAAACCGGCAGCGCGGTAACGGCTAAGAGTTTTTTGTTCATAGAGAAGGGTTAGTTATTTAATCAACTAACGTCTAATGGCCAATTAGGACGAGTACGAAGCCACTCGGGTAGTGCGCAGAGGAGGACGCACCACCCGTGGGATCCGCTACTAGTAGTACAGCGCTAAAAAATAAATATTTCATCTATGGTTTTGTCTTGCCAAAAAGCGCCTTGTTCTTTAAGATACCTTAGTTACTTATTTAAGATCATTTTTATGATTGATCATGCCTCGGTAAACGTTAGTAATTATGAAAAAAGCAAGGTTTTTTACAGCGCGGCGCTAGCCCCACTTGGGTATACGTTAGTTATGGATGTGCCAGAGCACAAGGCAGCGGGGTTTGGTCGCAATGGCAAGCCAGATTTTTGGATTTCAGAAAAGTCGGCAACGACGGGGGTTCACGTTGCCATTTTAGCGGAAACGCGAGATATGATAGTTAAATTTCATGCGGCGGCACTCTCTGCCGGAGGCACGGATAATGGGGCTCCGGGGGTGCGCCCAATGTATCATCCCGATTATTATGGGGCGTTTATATTTGATTTTGATGGTAATAATATTGAGGTGGTGAAGCATCAGGCGGAATAATTATGAGTGATTTGAATGTTAGTCCTACCTTCACTGTTGTGTACCACGGCAAGATGTTTGAGATCATTACCTGGGAAGGTAAACCCGGAGTGCAATTTGAAGCAGCAGCGCGTTCGCCTGGAGTACGTTTGTTGATTGAATGTGAAAAAGACGGTCAGAACGCTCTTCTCCTTAGTAAAGAAGTACGTCGTGAAGCGACTGGGGTGGATTATCGGCTGCCCGGTGGCAAAGTGTTTGATCGGCTAGAGGAATTCAATGAATGGCGCCGACAGAATAAAGATATGGCTCCGGCCGCTGAAGCTGCGGCGATAAAAGAAGCTAAAGAAGAGGCGGGTGCGCGCGGCGGAACCCTGACATTGCTCGGAGTAGCCAAGGCGGGAGCGTCGGTAGAGTGGGATTTGTATTATTTTCTTTTGTCTGGCAGTGATATTGGCGAGCAGGAATTGGAAGAATCTGAACAGGGCGATATCGTCGGGCTAGAAAAAGTAACGGCTTCTGAACTATTTGCTAAATTGTCGGCCGGTGAGGTGCAAGAAGGTCGCTCGGCCGCAGTGTTGTGGCGATGGCTAGCGCAAAATAACTATATTGCGTTACGTGCTAACATTTGATAAGCCAACTATGTCTGGTTTAGCAGAGCTTAAAAAAGTTGCCCACACCCTCGGTAGTCCGCAAAAGGCTGTGAAGTCCTTGCGTTTTTTTAAGACCGGGCCGGGGCAGTATGGTGCAGGGGACAAATTTCTTGGTCTGACTGTGCCTGAATCGCGTGGAGTGGTGAAACGATTTTGGGAGGAAATTACGCTCACTGAAACTGAAACGCTGCTTCACTCAAAGTGGCATGAAGAACGCTTAATCGCGCTCTTAATTTTGATCAAGAAATTTAGGTGCGGCGATGAAGTAGCTCAGGCCAAGATTTATAGGGTGTATTTGAAGAATACCACGTATATAAATAATTGGGATTTGGTGGATTGTTCGGCGGAATATATTGTGGGGGCGTGGCTTGAACATCGGGAGCGAGCGGTGCTCGACAAATTAGTGTGTTCAAAAAGTTTGTGGGAGCGGCGGATAGCTATTATTGCTACGTTTGCTTTTATTAAACAGGGTGAAGTGACTGATACCTTTCGGATGGCAGAAAAATTATTGAGCGACACCCATGATTTAATCCATAAGGCGGTGGGCTGGATGCTGCGCGAGGTGGGTAAGCGGGCGAGCCGGGCCGAAGAAGAGAAATTTTTGCGCCGTTATGCGGCTCGAATGCCGCGGACGATGCTCCGGTATGCGATTGAACATTTCGGAGCGACTGATCGGGCGCGGTATTTGGGGATGAAGGCAAATGCAAACTAAGTGTGGAATGGAGCCTTGATTTTATGGCAGGTTTTTGGTATTGTTTCGGTCTAAAATAGCGCCTCCAGGCGCGATCGGAGAGGTGGCTGAGTTGGTTGAAGGCACCGGTCTCGAAAACCGGCATACCCGCAAGGGTATCGAGGGTTCGAATCCCTCCTTCTCCGCTAATTAAATAACCAACGATTATGAGCCAAACGCGTAGAATAATTTTATCAATTATTTTGACCGCTTTCATAGCGGTTGGAGGTACATATCTTTTTTTAGAAAAGAAGCAGGCGCAAATTGTGGTCAAAAATGATTCGACCTCAACTCAGACCACTCCCAAACCATTCTCGTTTGGAACTCTCGACAATTATTTGACGGGTCAAGAGTCGATAACTTATCCGCTGATTTTCAGCGATATCAAAATGATAAGAGACCAAGAATTTACCGCTGTTAATTTTGGAGTGCAAAATTTTGAGGGTTTTCAAATTTCTATGCAGGTTGCGAAAATGGCCAGAAAAGAAGCTGAGAAGCTTAAGTCTGTGTTACTTGAGCGAGGCCTTGTGTCAGAAGGTGCTGCGTCTACCAAAAATGGTTATGTCGGCGAAATTTTGTCCTCTGATGCGAAAGCTCACCCTGAGCCGGACACAAAAAGTTGCGGTTTTGGTTACCGTTATTTTATCCCGTTAGCAAATAGTAGCCAAGATCTACAACTTGAAATTGGTGTTTCGCAGCCAGAATGGGGCAAAAACGGAGATTTTTCTAACTGTTCAGTTTTTGAAGAACGTAACTACACCCACTTAAAAGCAATGGTTGATTACGTCTTTGCAAATATTCAGCCAGCTTTCTAGAACTGATTCGAGTAACAATTTAACTTAAAAATTAAAAAATTATTTCTCACCGTGAAATAATTTTTTAATAAATAGCTTCTTAAACAGTTAGATCGTTTTCGGATTTCATCTCTACCGCGCTCTGCAAGGTTTTTTCAAACACTGCGGCTGCTGCGGCGATTACGATAGAGATAAACGTAGCAAAAATACAAAGGGCAACAAAACCGGCCGGATCGTCATCGGTCGCATGAAATGCCCTGATGTAGAGTGCTGCCATGATAATCAAAATGCTCAATATAATCGCGCAATATTTTATTTTTCTTAAAGCCCCCACAGCATTTAATGAAAATACTTTATTGCCCCCGATATAGCCAAGTAGTTTGAATGCCTGGTATAGGGCAACAAAGAAAGCAATAGAAGCAGTATACCCATACAGAATGAACGGGTCAGAATAAATACTGAACAAGCCTAGATTTGCTGCCCGCCCTTCGGTGAGCGGGAGGCGAATCATGATCCCTAGTGCCAGAATACCGATGAGCACGACGACCGCTTGCAGAAATATAGTTGAGGTTTTTTTCATAGATTTCGGTTACTTTTTATATTCTAAAATATCTCCTGGCTGGCAGTCTAACGCCAGGCAAATGGCTTCAAGCGTTGCAAGCCTGACTGCTTTGGCTTTGCCGTTTTTTAAGATCGACATATTGGCCAGGGTTATGCCGACTTTTTCGGCTAGTTCGGTGACGCTCATTTTGCGCTTGGCGAGCATTACGTCGATATTGATTATAATTGCCATAGGGGTTTGTTCGGGTGGGTGAGGTTTGTTTCTTAGAAGGTGCTTGAGAGAGTGAAAGGGCATCTTACGTTATTATTTATTGTTTGTCAATATATTATTATTGTTAATCAGATAGTAAATGGTGTGTGCTTTTAGCAAAACCAAGCAATTACGTAAAACAATGTATTTTGGCTGTTTTCCTCGGGGTTCCCTGGTCGGAAAAACGGAAAGTTTAAAAACTGGCCGGCTTTATTTGTTTCAAGCTCGAATCAACTGATACCTCGGTGCCATGGCCTAGGTGGTCGGTTGTTATGTTTTTTATGGATAGATCAAGTCGTGATCATTGTGTCCTATTTTGTTTTTTAGTATTTAGTGCTAGTATTTTTGAGTGTACGTATTCATGTTTTTTATGAAAACCTATTCGCGATTAATCGTAATGGCGGCCGGAGCAGTGGTGGGGGTAGGCCTCGCAGCTGGGCAGTTTTTTTCGGCTACGAGTGCAGGGCCGGTGGAAGCGGCTAGTAGCGCCGGAGCCGTGTCGGCTCAGTCAAAAGCCTTATCTAGCAAGGAATTGCTAGCCCTAGCGGACAATACCTATGCCAGTGGGCTCGTGCCCCTTGGCGATGATAAGTATCTTACAACCGGAGCCAAGAAGGGATATGTATATTTGTGTAATGTTCATAAAGATAACCCCGGCTCGATGGTGAATGGGCCGTGGATTCAAGGAACTAGGTGGAATTTTTTAAAAAAGGTATCGGTGGACGGCGCAGTGAAATGGGCCAAAGCGACGTTTAAAAATGCAGTGGCCAAAACTACGCGTACGCTGACTGGTAACGGATTGCCGATTAATCATACGACGGGCGTGTTCCCGGTAGCGGCGAGCGATGATGCGCACACTTACGATCCAAATCCAAATACGATTTCGGCCCAAACGCTGAGCAAAAGTCTGCCGACTGATCCAGTCTATTCTAAAACACCATATTGTATGGGTGGAGAGGTGGGCATCATGCTCACGGGCGTGCCACTATTCAATGCATTTGATGCCGGGCTGCGCGATGCGCCGGCGCATGAGCTGCAAGATGACTGTGACGGGCATCCGCAAGGATCGGGGCAGTATCATTATCACAGTATGAGTTCGTGCTTCAAAGATATTAGTGTGTCGACGGTGCTCGGGTATGCGCTTGATGGATTCCCGATTACGGGGCCGCAGGTAGCAAAAGGTAAATATTTAACGACTGACGATCTTGATGAATGTCATGGAATTGTGAGCGAAGTAGTGGTGGACGGCAAAAAGAAAACGACCTATCACTATGTGATGACTCAAGATTTCCCGTATTCGGCTGGCTGTTTCCGGGCGAAGCCAGTGAGTTTAATGATGGTTGGGAATGGGCCCCCGCAAGGCGCTCAGGGAAATAATCCGACGGGTGGGCAGCCGAGCGGCACTCGCCAGCCACCGGCAGAGGCCTACACTGCCTGCAGTGGAAAAAATAGTGGTGCGACGTGCACGCTAACTACTCCGCAGGGTCAGTTAAATGGAATCTGTAGCATGCCGCCGGGGATTACATCGCTGGTGTGCGTGCCACGTTAATTTTAGAAGATATTAGATTCCTGTTTTTGTGGGAATGACAGGTTGTTGAGTTGAAAAGCGTATGCATGAAATTTTATTATATTATAAATATACTCATATCTCTAACCCAGCACAGTTTTGCCGTGAGCAGCGCTTATTATGTGAGCGGCTCGGCTTGACAGGCCGGATTATTATGGCTGAAGAAGGGTTGAATGGAACGGTAGAAGGGTTGTCCGAAAACACGCAAAAATATATTGATATCATGCGAGCGGATCCCCGGTTTACCGATATGAATTTCAAGCGTAGCCCGGGAACTGGGACGGCCTTCCCTAAATTATCGGTGAAAGCACGAAGTGAAATTGTTAGCGCCCACCTTGGTGATCAGGATGTCAATCCGGCGCAGTTGACCGGGAAGTATCTAGCGCCTGAAGAGTTGCATGCCTGGGTTCACAGTGACAAAGAATTTTATATTGTCGACATGCGAAATGATTATGAGCAGGCGGTTGGATTTTTTCGAAATTCTATTTTGCCACCCCTTGGGCATTTTCGAGATTTACCCAAGATGTTGCCGAAGCTCGCGCATTTGAAAAATAAAACAGTAGTGACGGTGTGCACCGGTGGGGTGCGCTGCGAGAAAGCCTCGGGGTGGCTCTTAAGCCAAGGGTTTAAAGATGTATATCAACTGCACAATGGGATTGTGTCGTATATGGAAAAGTATCCGAATGAAGATTTTCTTGGTAAACTGTATGTATTCGATGGGCGGGTGACGATGGGGTTTAATTCGGATCGGCCGGCGGAGGTGGTAGGGCGGTGTTTGAAATGCAAACAGCCCAGCGAAGAATTTATTAATTGTGCTTATTCTCAGTGTCACGACCATTTTATTTGCTGCTCTAGCTGTCGCAGCCGGGCACCGTATTGTTCATGGTGGTGCCACGCCAGATCTTTTTTGAAATTAAATAGAGTCAGTTTTAAATCTAGCTAATTGTATGTCTTGGAAAGAGCGTGGTGCGGATTTTTTAAACAAGTATTTGGGAGTTGAAAAGGTTGAATCGCCGGAAGATCTACTCAGATTAATATTAGCTGAAAAGACCGAGATAGTAACTTTGGTAAGCCGTCTACCTGAAGAATTTCAGGCGCTACCACTACGTGATTTAGAAAAGGTCGTTCATGGGAGAGAGGTAAATATGGCGAGGTCGCACCTACCTGGCGAATTTTTTTTATCTGAAATTTCTGAGACCGAATTGGTGCGTGACAAGATTCACATGCGGTTGAAAAAAATTATTGATAATATTAGGGTAGTTCAAAAAAAAGACCCTTTGTTTTCTTCGTCGCCCCTCGGCCGCGCCTGTCAGAATTTTTTGGCTCGCTACACAAGTTCAATTTATGCAAATTTGCCAAGCTTGTTAGAGGCGCTGAGTAAACAGCCTGATACGGCACCGTTTCGTTAGTAGTGTATGTCACCGCTTCAGCTAGCTAAGAGCCTGCGCAATATTGGTCCGGTTGTGGCACAAAAGTTGATAATAGCCGGAGTTGATACGCCCGAAAAGTTAAAAAAATACGGCGCCAAAGAAGCGTATCTGCGAATTTTACGCAGCGGAGGTTTTTGTGGAAAATTTCATGCTGCTTATTTGTATGCGCTCGAAGGGGCAATAATTGATTGTGATTGGCGGCGTTTGCCAAAATCCAAGCAAGCAGAATTTAAGAAATTTACCGAAGAAATTCGAGAGCGAGCCGCTCTTTTATCCACGCAAAAATAGTTATTTTATTTTTAATTTAAGCAGTATGGAAATAAATTATTTGGCCGTATTAGTATGCGGTGTGGCGTCTATGGTGATTGGCTTTGTCTGGTATGGTCCGTTATTTGGTAAAATTTGGATGAACGCCGCTGGCATCGGCCCGATGGATATGGAAAAACGTAAAGAGATGCAAAAAAGTGCCGGCCCGCTGTATGGGATCCAGTTTGTCTTGTCATTATTCACCGCCTATGTCTTGGCTCATTATATTGCGGGGTGGAAGGATGCTTCGGGGGTAGAAAATGCCTTGTGGATTTGGGCTGCTTTCGTGATGCCGATTGTGGCTGGCAATGCGATGTGGAATAATTTTACTGCCAAAGCCAAGTGGACGCTGTTCTGGCTGGGCGCCGGGTATCAATTGGTGTTGTTTGTTGCGTACGGATTAATTTTAGGGATGTGGCGTTAAGGTAGCACATGAGAGAGCAGTATTTTTTTGAGGGCGGAGGTATCCCGTATACTCTTTCCCGGAGTTGGCGTAGTCGCCAGCTCCGGATTGCTGTTTATCCGGGTGGCAGGGTGCGGGTCTCGGCACCGAAATTAACGCCTCGCCGGCTGATTGAGAAGTTTATTGAGGCTAAAAAAGACTGGCTTGTTAAGAGTGTGGAGCAACTGAAGTCGGTAGTGCCCGTTCGTCGCATATCACGCCGGCAAGAGCGGACTGATTTTTTGCAGCATAAAGAGGCGGCTCGCCGGCTGATTATGTGTAAATTAGGAGATTTCAATCGGCATTATCGATTTTCCTATGGCCGGGTGAGTATTCGCAGTCAAAGCACTCGTTGGGGCAGCTGTTCGCGCGTTGGTAATTTGAATTTTAATTATAAGCTGGTGCAGCTACCGGAAACGCTGGTTGATCTCGTGGTGGTACATGAGCTCTGCCACTTGGCAGAATTTAATCATTCTGATCGGTTTTGGGCGCGGGTGGCCGAAACGATTCCTGATTATAAAATAAGACGGCGCGAGCTGAAAAAAATATCCATCAATAGCTGAGTTTTTGAAAAGTCGTTGCTTGTGCATGGGGAACAGGTTATACTACGAGCACTAATTTTTTAAACATTATTGTATGGCGGATAGCCAGGCTAAGCCCTATTCGGTATGGCTTGAACGATTCGAAGATAGACAAAGGTATAAACCATTGACTGGGGCTGTTGTGACTGAAGTAGCAGTGATTGGGGCCGGAATTGCCGGAGTAATGGCCGCTTGGAATTTGGTGAAAGCTGGTAAAAAGGTGGTGTTGATCGAAAAGAATCATGTAGCTACGGGTGATAGCAGTGCCACGACCGGATTTTTGACTCGCGTGCCGGACACATCGGTTGCTGCGCTCACTGAAAAATACGGAGCGGAATTTACCCGCTCGGTATTTGCCGCTACTCGGGAGGTGCAACAGAATCTATTTGCATTAATAAAAGACAAACAACTTGGAGCTGAGTTCAAAGAATGCGCTTCTTTTTATGGGGCCTACGAGGCTGGCGATGAGCTCTTGGCTGCAGAATGGAAAATGATGGAAGGGGCGGGTGCGGATGCTTCATTAGTCGGAGCGGTGCCTCAGGAGCGTCCATTTGCGGCAGCAGTTCGATTCGCTAATGAAGGCTCGATAAATATTCGTCAGCTGTTATTTAGTATTTTGGCCTTGCCAGAGATGAAGGGGGTGCAGGTGTATGAAGAGACCGAAGTGACAGCCGTGGAAGTCGGCGAGAAAGTGCTGGTGCGCACTCTGCAGGCGACGATTACGGCCGATAAGATAGTGGTGACGATGGGCAATCCCGGTCAGTTATTTCCGGAACTTGAAACGTTGATACATCCACGCGTATCGTATGTGCTCGCTGCTGAGGCTGATGATTTGAAATTTGGGTCCGATTTATGTTGGGATACGCGTAATCCCTATTTTTATTATCGTTTGATCGGCCCCAAGACGATTATGGTGGGCGGCGCAGATATTGCCTTTGACAAAACTAACACTCAAGTGCCGTTTGCGATTTTGGAAACATTTTTGCGCGAACGGTTGACTAAGAAGTATGCAATTACGCATCGCTGGAGCGGGAGTTTGTTTGAAACCGTTGATGGATTGCCCTATGTATTTTTACATCCGCATTATGGTGGAAAAGTGGCGGTGGCCACCGGATTTGGGGGTAATGGGTTGATTTTCGGCACTCTGGCTGGCGCTGTATTAGCTGGCCTCGTGACCGGGCAAGCTCATTCGGCTACCCCGGTGGTGGCACTGAAGCGCACTGGGGCTGTAATCTCGGTTCCGGAAAAAAAGACGGCTGGTACGGCTGGAAAAGCTGAGTATGTGCAATTCGGTACGGTGACCGAATTTGGCAAACGCACGGCAATGTGCCGGATGATCGGTGGGCATAAGGTAGCCGTGTTTAAAGTCGGTGATACGTTTCACGCTATTCACAATGTGTGTTCGCATGCTGGCGGGTCGCTGGCAGACGGTTCGCTTGAAGGTCGCACCGTACAGTGTCCGCTCCATGGGGCCAAGTTTGATGTTACTACGGGCAAGGTGGTAGGGCTTCCGGCTACGCGCAGCCAGAATACGTATCCAGTGCGCGTGGTAGGTGATCGGATCGAAGTGCTGGTGGATGGCAGTGCCCCAGTAACATCGGCCAGCACCGGCCCGAAGCCGTCACGGCTGAAACATATCGCTTTGTTTGCACTCGGAGCCGGAGTGTTTTGGCTGCTTCACTTTTTGTATAATTACTACCACCTTAACCGGGGTGATCTTGGCACCTCGCTGGTGCTTAGTTTTGCCTTTGCCGGTGAAATGTTATTTAGCTTGGCTTTGTTAATGAGCGCCATATTTCGGTGGTGGCCGCGGACCGCTGACTATTGGCGACTACGCCGCTATATGGGCGTGTCTGGTTTTATTCTGATTTCGCTGCATGTATTTACGGTGCTGAAGTATTTATTCCAGTGGCAAACCAGCGCGGTGTTCTATTCATTTAACCCACTACAAAATCCGGTGATATTTGGAGTGATCGCTCTGCCGCTGTTTATGGTGATGGCGTTTAGTTCTACCGATTGGGCGGTTGATAAGCTGACTCCCACTTGGTGGAAACGATTACATCGCGTGGTGTATGTGGCGTATCTTAGTTCAATCTTTCATTTTTCACTGGTCAATCCGAGTGCGCTCAAAAATCCGGAAGGCTGGCTCTTGATCGCGATCGTCGCCTTGGCGCTCGGCGGGCAATTATTCTGGTTTATTAAAATTTCGGCTGAGAAAAAATTCCGTAAGGGCGGATTTTTCTTTGGGGCGGCGTTGATTATTCTGGCCGGAATTATAGCGTGTCTTGCTTATAAATAGGGTTTACGCGCCATGACATTTCCCTTCACTCTCCTCGCCCGCGAGGCCTCAGGGCGGCCATTTATTGGCCGAACCCGTTCAGGGAAAAGTCATGGCGCGTAAGTCATGATAAATAATTTAGTGTATGAAACAAAGTAAAACATTAGGACTAGGCTTGAATTTTTTAGTCTTACTCAGTATAGTACTCCTCCCTGGGTGTGGGGATGGTGCTCAGAGTGGTGTGCCGGTGGACGCATATACATCTGTCGATACTATGCCATATGATTCTGTTGGGTCGGCCACAACCGCGGCGGAGCCCGAAGATACTGTGGCAAATGAACCAAACACCCCGATTAATTCTAATTCAGATAAACGTATGGCTACCCCAGACATGGAAACTATGGTAACGCTTCAGACTGAAGCTGGAGATATTGTGATTGCCTTGTCACAGCAAACCCCAAAGACCAGTGCGAATTTTGTGAATTTAGCGAAGCAGAAATTTTATGACGGCACGATTTTCCACCGTACTATTCCGGGCTTTATGATTCAGGGTGGGGATCCGACCGGCACCGGAGGTGGCGGCCCGGGGTATCGTTTCGATGATGAACCGTTTACCGGCCAGTATACGCGCGGTACGGTGGCGATGGCGAATGCCGGCCCGAATACCAATGGCAGCCAATTCTTTATTATGCATGCGGATTATCCGTTGCCGCCGAATTATGTGATTTTTGGGCACGTACTTAGTGGTATGGAAGCAGTGGATAAAATAGTTGAGGCACCAACGCAGCCGGGTGGGGAGGGCTCGCGGCCGGTGCAGCCGATGAAGATTAAAAGTGTTGTGGTGGAAGAGAAGCAGTAGTATTTAGAAAATTTTAAAAACGTACACTATGGTGTACGTTTTTTGTTTGTGTTTTTTGTGAGCGGTTGAGTGTGTCACTTTTTTGGTGGCAAAAAAGTGACCAAAAAACCACCGAACCGGTGCTCCGCTTCTGCCACTCACATCGGCGCGTCGAAGCTCGGGCCCTGAACTCGTCACTCCGCCTCCGGCGGAGCTCCTCAAACAGCAGGGCCCGTCCTCTGGACCGCTTCTCCTTACCGTGTCGAGTGGCAATCGCTGCGCAATGGTTCGGGGTGTGATGTTGAGTGAAGCGATTATGTGTTAGAGATTGGAAATTAGAAGTGGATTTGAACTGTTTCTACGGTAATTTGTTTGATTTGTTTGGGGAATTTGGCAGCTAGGGCGTGGTTAATTTTGGGGAGGATGTCTGGTGTGTTTTGTTCGGTGGTGAGGAGGGCGATTTTGAGCGGAGTGTGCTGGTAGAATTTGGGCTTCCCGTTTTTGCCGAAGGCAATGCCAACGACGGCCTCGATATTCCCGAGGTTGGTTGTTTCTTCGTTTGGTATGGCGGTGATTACAAATCCGAGTGGCAGTTTGCCAGGGGCCGCGTATTGGTTAAAGCCGCGGCCAGCGATGTCGTAGTAAATGACGGTAGCATGGTGAACAGTGCAGTCGCCAACCATGCCGCCGTTGTCGAAGGTCAGATGGTGCTCTACTGCTGGCACACCTATGGTTTTTAAGGATTCGACCGTTTTGGCTACAAATTGTCGCGCCGTTTCTTCGCTACTGCTCGCCACAAACCATGCTGGTGGTTGGAGGTCTGGGCTGGTTTTTAATTCAAAGGTGATAGCGGTGTGGGCAGCCGCCGCGGCGCCGCAGTTTTCGTGAGAGGTTAATTCGGTGATGCCGATATTTTTTAGCAGGCGCGCCGTGGCCACCGGGTCGCGAGTTAATATCCCGGCTCCAGGGATATGGATTGAACCAATGACAATCCGCTCGTCGCTACAGGTAGCGGTGTGGTTGGTAGCGCCGCAAAAGATTTGTGAGTGTTCGAGGTGGGAGAGCGAATCGAATATGTTTTGGAGTGAAGCGTCTGGCATGCTGCATTATTATGTAGATTTTTTAGCTTCAAGGTATAAAAATAGCGGGAATTCGTGGCGGGCTTTATTTTCAGCCGCTGCGCGGGGCCCTGGGCCGTTCTTTTTGTGCGATATCCATTCTTCAAGGCGAGTAATTACAAAGCCATTATTGGCAAGTAATTTGAAATAATATTGCAGGGGGCGATGGAATGAGATGGTAGCGACTGAATCTTTTTTACCGGGATGCATGTCAATTGGTACACTGATTTCGGATAAGTAGCTGTCCACCCGTCGATATTGGGTTTTAGTCGTGTCATCCCAGCCCCAGGCACTCTGTTTGGGAATCCGGAACGCGGGATGATTGAGCACCAGTGCTAAGCGGCCATTGGCTTTCAGAACGCGAGCGCATTCGGCGAATACGGCGCCGGTGTTTTTGATATTCTGAATGGCCAGGATACTATAGGCGCTAGTAATGGATTTGTCTTTAATGGTCGACAGGTTTTCGGCCGAACCAACAAAAAAGCCGGCATCCGGAGCTGCTTTTTCGGCAATGGCAATTAGTTCGGGTGAGATATCAAGCCCGGTGACAGCGGCTCCGCGAGCGCTGAAGTGTTTGGCAAAGAAGCCTTGTCCACAGCCGATGTCGAGCAGGGTGTCTGATTTTTTTGGGTCGAGCAGGCGTAGCAAATTCGGCAGGATTACATCTTGCTGGTAGGTGCCGGGCGCGGAGAGCAGACTGTCATACCAGTCGGCGACGGGGCCCCAAGAGGTGGAGGGTTTGGTCATATTAGTGCGAGGTCAGTTTGGTAACAGATTGGTCGGGCAGAGACCTGAGTAGTTCGGACATTTTCCGCTGCAGCACCGGGTGAGATATGTCAGGGTCAATTTCTAATAGCGGGATCAGCGCAAAGGCCCGCTTATGCAGGCTAGGGTGGGGGATGGTCAGGTTTTTTTCAGACACGACCAGGTCGTCATATAATAAAATATCAATATCGATGATGCGTGGCCCGAGCAGCATGGTGCGCACGCGGCCCAGCTGGTTTTCGATAGTGAGAGCAGCAGCGAGCAGGTCGCGCGGAGATAGGTCAGTGGCGAGAGCTACTGCGCAGTTGAGAAAAGCAGGTTGGTTAACCCAGCCTTGCGGAGCAGTTTCGTAGAGCGATGATTCAGCTACGAGCTGCCCGAGGCCGGTTAACGCCTGTTTTGCTTGATTAATATAGCTAGCCCGATCTCCGAGATTGGAGCCAAGGCCGAGGTAGGCGGTGTGAGTTGACGGTGCGGTCATAGGCGGTGTTTGAGCAGTTTTGGCATGACGCTGTTTATTGTCCGCAGACGTTATACGCGCACGGATCAAGCCAAGCAGACAGAGCAGACTTCGTCGCTACATATCCCCGGTATTCAATCGCCGTGCCTTTATGGAAGCCGAGGTGTAGATGCTTGCGTTCGCTGTCGGTTTCTTTGGGTGATTCGCCAAGGGTTGTGAATTCTTCGCCGGGCGAGAGGTAGTCGCCGGCTTTCACTTTGGTTTTTGACCAGGATAAATGGCCGTAGATTACTGTGATAGGTTGATCATTGATCATGCATTCTTGTATCAATACGCCACCGTATCCGGCTTTCGCTTCTTTCTTTTTTACTGGCCCGCCGCACACTGCAGCGACTGGTATACGAGTCACAAATTCGTGTTTATCAAGGATTTCAAAATCAACAGCGGTGTGGTAGCCGGAGAATCGTTCGGGCACGACAGGAGAGGTTTGTTTATTGATCAGGATGCCGAACGGTTTTTTGGTGAGGCGGGCTTTGGCATCTGGCAGTGGGGGCACAAAGGTAGCTGGGTCATTATGAAATTGCAATGAGTTTAGAATAGTGCCAAAGGTGTCGACGGATAATTTCGGATTGCGGGCAATGACGTAAAAAATACTGGGATTGTTTTTGGTAAAGCGAATATCGGTAACTTCATGTTTTTCATTTCGCCAGGCTGGCTGATTGGCGAATGCAGGCGCCGTAGATTTTTTGGTAATTTCGTAGATCATGGCGCTACGCCCAGCAATGGTGGTGGGGGAGCGTTTGGTAATGTCGACAGTGGTTAGAGTAAGAAATGATTTGGCTGTGAAGGTGTTAATAAAAATAATCGCTTCATCTTGAGTGTACTTTGCCTGCGGATTTATATGATCGTAAATCAACAGAGCTTTTGCGTCACTTGAATATTCGGCATGCCATCCTGCTGGCAGTGTGGCAAAAAAACGGAACAGGCCGTTGCTACCATCGAGCCGCGATAGGTCGACATGTTGATCTGGTTCACTGGCTGGTGCGACAGATCCAACGGGTGTGCTGCTGGCAGAATCGATGCCGGACAGAGTGCAGCCTTGCCCGGTTAAAATCAAAAGTGCGCTGAGTGCGAGGAGGGTTTTTTTCATACGTAAGGTAACTATTAAGGACGAGTGATTTCGACGGCCGCGTAGGCGCCGCCTTTTTTATTCAGTGCGCCGGGTTTTTTGAGGCGCAGTGTTAGTTGTTTGATAGGGAAGCTGGCAATCACCTCTGTCGCTAGATGTTCGGCCAGCGCCTCGATCAGTTGAAATGAATGAGAGGTGATATATGCCTGCAGTGTGCTATGAATAGCACTATAGTTGATAGTATCAGATAATGAATCAGACTGGCCAGCGAGGCGGGTGTCGAAATTCAGTTCGAGATCGATGCTGATTGGTTGGGGGGCTCCCCGTTCTGCGGTGGTGACGCCAATGCAGGCGAGAAAGTGACAGTCAGAGAGAATTATTTTGTCCATAGGTTTTTTGTCATCCCGAGATACGAGGGACCCCCCTCGTAGCAAGAGTAAGGTTAATACCAGGGGGTCCTTCACTGCCGCGTGAGCCTTCGTTCAGGATGGCAGGTATTAATAATTTTTTACCGCATCCGCAACCTGCAGTGCTCGTTTGCATTCTTTTACATCATGGACCCTAATAATATTAGCGCCGTTTAATGCGCTCATAACCGCAGCGGCGATGGTGCCTTCAAGACGCTCTGCCGGTGGGAGGTTGCCAGTTACTGTGCCAATGAATGATTTACGTGAGGGGCCAATGAGAACAGGATAGCCAAGAGCGGTGAATTCGTGCAGGCGTTTTATAATCGTTAGGTTGTGCTCAAGGGTTTTGCCAAAGCCGAGCCCGGGATCGAGGATAATGTTGGTAATGCCGGCGACTGTAGCCAGTTTAATTTGGGTAGTAAAGAAGTGCGAGATGTCGGCCACGACATCGGTATAGGTAGGGTTTTGTTGCATGGTTTGCGGGCGACCGAGCATGTGCATGATAATCACCGGGGCGTTATATTCAGCAGCTACTTTGCGCATGGCTGGATCGGTGAGGCCAGTGATGTCGTTGATGATGCTAGCTCCTGCCGCCAATGCGGCTTTGGCCACCCTTGGTTTATAGGTGTCGATAGAAATAGGAACGTGCGATATGGCCCTGAGCTTCTCAATAAGCGGAATTACGCGCTGTAATTCTTCGTCTTCCGGGACTGGAGTGGCGCCGGGGCGTGAGCTTTCGCCGCCGATATCTAGGTAATCGGCGCCAGCGGCAATCAATTCTTCAGCATGGGCGAGGGTTCGATCGAGATCACCGTGCCACTGTCCGCCATCAAAAAAAGAATCGGGGGTGACGTTGAGCACCCCCATGATTTGGGTTTTTTTTGGAGAGAAGTCCATGTTTTTTAGTTTCGACGTCTATGGTGATTGCTGGATTCCCTCCGCCATCCGCCAAATGGCGGAGGCGGATGCGCGAGAATGACAGCTGTATAGCTCTTCAAGCTCTTAACAAGCCAAAGCTTGTGGGAAATAGGCGCGGCAGACACCGGTTAAAAAATTCCACAGGGCATCGCGTCCAGTGATCACGCTCTGCTCTGCTTCCGCGGCTTGTTCCGGAGTGGTGGCGTCTTTAGCGATCGCGTCCCACCAGGCATTGGCATGATCGACATCAACTATGCCATGTACTCGAAAGAAGGCTAGCCCGCGATCATCGGTAATACCGTAATTTTTTTCTAAGCCCTCGATTTTTTTGGTGGCGACAGCTGGAATCTGGTGTTCGTAGGCAGCGAGGCCAGAGATGCCGGCCAAAGATGACGTTTGGCTAAGCGTGGTGAAAGTGTGGAGGGTGGCCTCCGTTTCTGGCAGCGGAACAGAATTTTCTACTTCTGCCCGGGATGCACCCACGGCCTCGGCAAAGCGCAGCCAGAGCTCGCGGTGGTTATTCTGGCCATGCTCTTCGTCGTATAGATTGTCGGTAATGGTCTGGCGGAGGGCTGGGTCATCGCAGTTGGTGTGGATCTGGCTGAGGAAGCGGGGGAAGTTGCGTTCTAAGTGGTAATATTGTTCGGCATATTTGGCCAGTACTTCTTTGGGGAGAGTGCCTTTTTCCCAGTGCTGATAGAAGGGGTGCTGGAGCAGGTGTTTGTCGGCAATGAGGGATTGTAGTCTGGTGACGAGATCGCTATTTTGCATAGAAAAAGGCTAAGAATTACAAGCGGAAATATAGCTTATTTAGGTATCTCTGACAAGCGCTTGACTAGTATTCTAGGTGCGGGTGTGATAACGTTAAAAAATGTCTAGCGTTATTTTTATTTACGCTCCGGAACGTCGAGTATAATGGTATGGAATATCTAGAAGTGTGTGATGAAGCGGGGAACCCAACGGGAGAGGTAAAACCGCGTCATGAGGTGCATCGCGATGGTGATTGGCATCTGACTGTGGATGTATGGTTGTTTAACCGGCACGGTGAGGTGCTAATTCAGCAGCGTTCGGTGCATAAAGATGGTAATCCGCTGAAGTGGAATAGCTCGAGTGCGGGGCATGTGGTGGCTGGGGCGACGCCTCTGGCTACCGCCCGGCAGGAGACTCTCGAAGAGATTGGCCTTGATGTGCCAGAAGACGCGTTTACCTTTTTATTTACTACCAAAGAGATTTTTCCGTTTCCTGATCGTCTGCATCCGGCCCGGGAATTGGCCCACGTGTATGCGGCAGAAATAGATACACCGATTGAAGCATGTGTGCTTCAGGCCGACGAAGTGGCGGCGGTGCGGTTTGTGCATCATGAAGAATTGGCTCGATTAGTTGGTGACCGAGATGAGAGCCTAGTACCACATGATGAACAATACCAGGGGTTGTTTCGCTGGTTGCAGGAACGTTTTAATAGAAGTGAGCGGTAGCGGTAATTGTGCCGACACCGTAGCCTATGCGTCCGATTCATTTTTTACTGACTACTTTTCAACAGGCCGGCCCGTGGATTTACGGCCTGTTGTTTTTTGTTTCAATCTTGGAGTCGTTGGCATTTATTGGCTTGTTTGTACCGGGTACTACCATTATTATTGTGGTCGGAATTTTTGCAGCTCAGGGCCGGGTGGGAGTGGTGGATTTGATGATCCCGGTTATTATCGGGAGCGTGATTGGGGATGCGATTAGCTTTTATTTGGGCCGCCAGGGGACAGTGTGGTTTACGCCGGGTAGCCGTTGGTTTAAGCTAGAATATCTCGATAAAGGGGTGCGATTTTTTGAACGGAATGGTAACAAGAGTGTGGTGCTGGCCCGGTTTATCGGGCCGCTCCGGCCGGTGATTCCGTTTGTGGCCGGGCTTACCAAGATGCGCAGCCGGGAATTTTTTTTGTATAATATAACGAGTGCGCTGCTGTTTGCGCCGACCTATATTTTGTTTGGTTATTTTTTTGGGCAGGCGTGGGAGCGGGCGCGGCATTTGACGGGGACGCTGCAAGTCTTGTTTTTGGGATTGATAGTGGCGGTGGCGGCGATTTTGATCGCACGGAAAGAGGAGAAGATTTTGAATAAGTAGTTTTTACTAACACGACTTACCCGTTCAACTGTTATTCTGAGTGAAACGAACCCCGGAGCCGTCCCTTTGGGGGAATCCCTTATAGTTAACAGTAGTAATAAGTTAGCGTTAAGGGATCCTTCACTACGTTCAGGATGACAATTGTCCCAAGCGCGTAAGTTTTGACTAAGTCCATCGGGACTAAGAAGTTTATAAAATTTTTAAATATGCCATCTATTTTTCAGGCAGTAGTTTTGGGGATAATAGAAGGAGTGACGGAATTTTTGCCGATCTCCTCGACTGGACATTTGATTGCTGCCGGAGCGCTACTCAAGCTGCCGAATTCGGAATTCATGAAGAGCTTTGAGGTGGTGATCCAGCTGGGTGCGATTTTGGCGATCGTGGTGTTGTATGCGCGACGCCTCTTGGTTGATTGGCCGTTGTTAAAAAAAGTGGCGGTCGCATTTTTACCAACGGGGGCACTGGGTCTCTTGTTTTATAAAATAATTAAACAGTACTTACTCGGAAATGTGGCGGTGGTGATTGGCGCTTTGGCTATCGGGGGCGTGGTATTAATCGTTTTTGAGCGGCTGGTACGGAAGCAGGAGGTTGCCCCCAAGTCGCTTGGCGAGATGAGTTATCGGCAGGCAGTGATTATTGGCCTTAGCCAGGCAGTAGCAATGATTCCGGGGGTGTCGCGTTCGGGGGCCACGATTGTGGGGTCGATGGCACTTGGATTTAGTCGGGAGTCAGCGGTGGAATTTTCTTTTTTACTCGCAATTCCGACGATGGCGGCGGCAAGCGGCCTTGATGTGATTAAAAATTATAAAGAGCTGTTGGTTCCTGAGGGGCGATTGGTCTTGGCAGTGGGATTTATAGTGTCATTTGTAGTAGCTCTCGGGGTGGTGAAGTGGCTTTTGAGGTATGTGCGCAGTCATTCGTTTCAAGTGTTTGGAATCTATCGGATAGTGGCGGCGCTGGCACTTTGGTGGTTTATTTTTTAGAATAAAGGCCCTAATTACAGGTATTTTTTAAAAAATAGATTGACAAATGCGGTGTTTTGTGGAATAGTAGGATGCTTTTATCCTTTATTTTTAACTATATGAGACGAGGACCAGAATTTGCTGCGGCTGCCGCCCTCGCCGCTGCTCTTAGCGGAGGTGAGGTAAGCAAGGCCCAAGCCGAAACGCATCCGGCTGCTCGTACGGAGACAGTTGCCAAGAAGTCTGAGGCCGGTCATCACAAAGAGAAACATCGGCCAACTGTAACCGTCGATCTTAATTTGGAGGGGAGCACCCACGGAAGTGGTGCGCTCGTGGCAGCGGTCGGGGCCGAAACCCATGTTCGACCAGGCAAGCCGGGCGAAGCGCTCGTTGGGGGAGCAGTGCTTGGTGGAGTTAAATTTGATAAAAATGGTGTTGGCGGCGGTGAAGTGGGGGCAGAAGCCTCGATTTTATTTAAAACTGGGAAAGCTCCGATTTATGTGGGGCCAAAAGCTGGAGGAGTGCTTGATTTACGGCCAGGCATGACAGCTCCGGGGGGAGAAGCTTTTCTCGGTGTGCGTGCCGAAGCCCACTTGGTTGGCGATAAATTGGTGCTTGGTGCCGATGTAAAAGGTGTGGTGGGGAAAGGGGCTAACGTGCCTGGAGCCGAAAGTGACCATAACGGAGTGACGGGCGGAGCGATCGTGGTGGGTGGAGTCGGCGGCCGGTTTTAATTATTTTTTGGAAAAATAATCTGCAGCAGTGCTAAGATCGGTAGCGATTTGAGCTTTGAGACTGGCCTCGTCAGTAAATTTTTTTTCTTGCCGAATATAACGGTCAACGGTGACCGTTATTTTTTTTTCGTATAAGTTTCCTGAAAAATTCAGTAAGTGTACTTCGAAACAGTCTGTGCCGGTAAGTGAGTTGTGGCCATAGTATAGTAGGCCGTTGAAAGTTTGATCATTCATGGCGGCGGTGCAGGTGTAGAGCCCGCGCTGGAGCGAGGTGGCAAACGAAAGATCAAAATTGGCGGTGGGGGCGTTTAGTTTGTCGCCATTGCCGTGGCCGGCGACCACTGGAGCGGTGAAGGTATAAGGAAGCATAATGTAAATTTTTATTTCTCATATGGTATCTAACTGTACTTGGTTGTCAAGAATTATTTAGGCTTGGCTGTGCGTTTTTATGGGTTGACAAAATTCTTTAAATGTGTCACACTCTATTGTTATAAATGCTAAAAAATCCCTTATCAAAGAGGTTTTTTGCTTTATAATCAGGTGAAAATAGTCGGTGATACAAATGATATAGAGTTTTTTTATGCAATTTGTGTCGCCGGCTATAGCCGGTTTTTATAAGGAGGCGCTTTTGCCACGTCATAATGGAAGTTCAGGAAACAGTCGTTGCACCTCGTCTGACTTTCGGGTCGGAGGTCGTCGGGACCAGCGCCGTCGCCGACGGATCAGTGAGGTGGTCGCTCGTGCCAACCACCTCGAGATCCTCACTCTTCGGTTCGAGCGGGCTAAGAAGGATGCCTTGTGTGCTCGCTCCTCGAAGCAGCGTCGCAAGGCCGACATTGGTCTGCTGACCGCTGGCCGCAACCTGAAGCGCCACACCTACGATCCGCGTGTCCGCCTCCTCCTCGAGGCGCAGATTGCTGAGATCGAGGCCAGGTTCCTCTCTCCCGTCTTCGCTTAAGCCCACCCACCTGACCCCCACCCCGGGCGACCATCGTCGCCCGCGGGTTCCCCAACTGATTGTCGTCTCTCCTTAATTGGAGAGATTTTTTAATTGTCATTCCCGCGCAGGCGGGAATCCACGGTCACTTTTAACCCCGGCCTTGCTTTTCTGGATTCCCGCCTGCGCGGGAATGACACCGAACCAATTCCGTTTAGCCATTTTCGGAGACTTAAACTGGAAGATTTTTGTTAGACAATGTTTACTCTTTTTGATATGCTGAGGGCGAAATCGACAATTTTTTAATCATTCATGATATGTCTATTCTGGTCTCTGGCTCGCTCGCCTACGATTACATCATGGGCTTTCCGGACAGTTTCAAAAATCATATTCTGCCCGAACAAATCCATATCCTGAATGTGAGTTTTATGGTGGATCGGTTGGAACAGAGCCGGGGTGGCACCGCTGGCAATATTGCCTATACCCTGAAACTCCTAGGGGCTGAGCCGATCATTGTGTCGGCACTTGGCAAAGATGCGGCTGAATATCGCGATCATTTTGAGCAGATGGGCATTCATACCGAACATATAGTCACAGACCCTAATGTGTTTTCGGCTGCTGGATACATCACTACCGATCGCGATGACAATCAGATCACGGCCTTTTTTCCGGGGCCGCTACAGAGTGCGGCTGATGTTGCGCTTTCCACCGTTACACCCCGGCCGACACTCGCGTTTGTGAGCCCTACCCACCGCGATGTGATGACTAAGCATTTAAAAGAAGCCAAGGAGCTCGGAATAAAAACAGTGTTTGATCCGGGTCAGCAAATTATTGCCTTTAACGAAGTGGAATTGAAGCAAATGGTGTCGCAATCATATGCGGTGATTGGGAATGATTATGAAATGAAACTGCTCGAAGAGCGCACGGGTTGGAGTGGGCGAGAAATGCTCGAGCAGACGGAAGTTTTGATTACTACGCTTGGCGAGCAGGGATCGATTGTGACTGTGCGCGGGCAGGAACCAATCCAGGTGGCGGCGTGCGCGCCGCAATCGTGCGATGATCCGACCGGAGCTGGGGATGCGTATCGCGCTGGTTTTTGGGCAGCGCAGCAAAAGGGACTCGGCTGGAAAGAGTGCGCCGAAGTTGGCAGCGTGGCGGCCAGCTATGCGATTGAAACGTATGGCACGCAGAAACACACCTTTACAATCGATGAATTTAAAGCCCGGTTTAAGCGGGCATATGGTCATGAACTCACTTGGTAATTATTAGCTATGAGAATGCATAGTGTTTTACGCACCCTCATCATTTCGGATATTTTTATTTTGGGCAGCTTTGGTCTCTTGCAGCCCATTTTTGCCGTGTTTGTGGTGCAGGGGATTGCTGGTACCACGCTGACTTCGGTCGGTATGGCGCTCACCATTCAGTTGTTTACCAAAGCGGCGTTTCAGGTGCTGGTGGGGAAATGGGATGATGAAGACAAGGGGCACCGGCGGGAATTAAAAACTTTGTTTATCGGGTCACTCTTGATTTCGATTGTGCCATTTGGGTATGCTCTGTCTACCACCTTGTGGCAATTGTATTTGATTCAATTTTTGTACGGGCTCGGTGGGGCATTGTCGTTCCCGAGTTGGCGCATCATTTTTACCCGGTTCATGAACCGCGACCGGCAGGGTTATGAATGGGGGGTCTACGATACGATTATTAGTTTGGCAACGGCTGCTGCGGCTGGGCTCGGGGGGTATATTGCCGAACAATTTTCATTCCGGTTTTTGTTTGTGGCGGTGGGGGTCATGTCCGTGCTTGGCAGTTTTTTTATCGTGCGGATTTTTAAAGAAGAATTTACCCGCTCGGGTGATTCGGCAAAGGGAGCTGCGAAATCTGGCAAAAAGCCGCGTCGCGCTGTAGCTCCGCATCGGGTGCATCATAGTGCGCATCGGGTAAGGTAGTGAAAATTGTAAATTATAAATTGAAAATTAAAATGTATGGATTATAAAGTAGCAGATATTAAGCTGGCCGACTGGGGGCGCAAAGAGATTATTTTAGCCGAGAAGGAAATGCCTGGGCTTATGGCTCTGCGCCAGCAGCACGGGAAAAAGAAGCCTTTGAAGGGGGCGCGAATTGCCGGTTGTTTGCATATGACAATTCAGACGGCCGTGCTCATCGAAACATTAGTGGAGCTTGGTGCCGAAGTGCGCTGGAGTAGCTGTAATATTTTTTCGACCCAGGATCATGCGGCAGCAGCGATTGCGGCAGCCGGCATCCCGGTGTTTGCCTGGAAAGGTGAAAGTGAAGCCGAGTATTGGCGGTGTGTCGAGGAGAGTTTGAAGTTTGCCGGCGGCAAAGGGCCGAATATGCTACTTGATGACGGTGGTGATTTGACTGTGCTCGTGCATGAGAAGCATCCAGAGATGCTGAAGGATATTAAAGGGGTGTCGGAAGAAACGACCACTGGCGTGCACCGGTTGTACCAGATGATGGAAAAGAAGACTCTCGGCACGGCGGCTATCAATGTGAATGATTCAGTAACCAAATCGAAATTTGATAATAAATACGGCTGTCGCGAAAGTTTGGCCGACGGTATCAAGCGCGCCACGGATATTATGATTGCGGGGAAAGTGGTGGTGGTGGCCGGATTTGGCGACGTGGGCAAGGGCTGTGCGCAGAGTATGCACGGGTTTGGGGCGCGGGTGCTGGTCACTGAGATCGATCCGATCAATGCGCTTCAGGCTGCCATGGAAGGGTATGAAGTGGTCACTATGGATGAGGCGGCCGCTGTCGGGGATATTTTTGTCACGGCAACTGGCTGCTGTGATGTGATTACGGGCGAACATATGACTGCTATGAAAGATGGCGCGATTGTGTGCAATATTGGTCATTTTGATAGTGAAATCGATGTGGCTTGGCTCACCAGCCAAAAAAATATTACGGAAGAAAATATTAAGCCTCAGGTAGATAAATTTATTTGGGACAATGGTAAAGCGCTGATTTTATTATCACGAGGTCGGCTCGTGAATCTCGGAAATGCGCATGGGCACCCGAGTTTTGTGATGAGCACGTCGTTTACCAATCAGGTCTTGGCGCAGCTTGCTCTGTGGGATAATAAAGGGGAATATGAACAGGGGAAAGTGTATGTACTCCCGAAAGAGCTGGATGAAGAAGTGGCGCGGTTGCACTTGGATAAATTAGGGGCGAAGTTGACCGCGTTGACCAAAAAACAGGCCGAGTATCTGGGTGTACCGGCGAATGGGCCGTTCAAGCCCGGGCATTATCGGTATTGATAAAGGAACAAAGAGCAAGGAACAAGGAATAGGAAATAATAAAAATTGGTGTCATTCCCGCGTAGGCGGGAATCCAGTCGCTTTACTTCTCGTTTTGAATTGTAGATTCCCGCCTACGCGGGAATGACAATTTGATTTTTATGGTTAAAAAAATTAAATTTGGGTCACTACAGAAAAAGTACCAGGGAAAAATTTTTACAATTTATCAGCGGCCGGTGGTGTTGCCGAATGGAAAAAAGGACACGTTTGAATATTGCAGTCGGCCGGCGAGCGTGCTCATTTTGGCGCTGAACACTAAGCAAGAGTTGTTATTGATTCGAGAGCGTCGCGCTGGGAATGGAAAGATAGAGTGGTTTTTACCCGCTGGTCAGGTAGAAAAAAAGGAGCTGCCACGCAAGGCGGCGCAACGTGAGCTCCGCGAAGAAGGGGGCTATGCTGCCAAAAAATGGGTGCAATGGAAACAGGCGGTGGATTCGGATAAAATGATTTGGCCGGTGTATCTTTTTTTGGCGACGGATTTGTCGCTGAGCCCGTTGCCACTTGATGTCGGGGAAGAAATTTTGGAGAGGCGGTTTGTACCGATAAAGCAGGCAGAAAAAATGGCTCTTGAAGGAGAAATAGAGAATAATTTTATCGCGTATGCGGTGGTGCGCTTGGCGTATATGGTTAGACACGGTCGGTTAAAATAATTTTGTTAGAATACAAAAACACTCCGAATCATTCGGAGTGTTTTTGGTTTTGGTCGAGGGGTGGGAGGGGACGGAGGCTCGACCGGGGGAATGAGCTGGGGCTAGTGGGCTGCGAAGTTTTCGCGGTTGCTTCCGCCAGGAGTGGTCATATTGTGAATGTTTTTGGCTAGAAGTTGGCCGATGGGGAGTGCTGTTGCCCATCGGTTCGCTGCATACCAGCCTTCCTTTTTGGGGACAGTCCTGGTGAAGACCACAGGGAAGCCTGCTGCTTCAAATCGTTCTTCGGCGGTGTAGAGTCTCTCCTCGTCTTTGCGTTGACTTGGAGTGAAGATGCCGTGGGTAGCCACGATGTAGACCTGACGAGCTCCAAGCTCCATCAGGTATTGGGCTGCTTCGATGGCAGTGCTCCCACTCGCGATCATGTCGTCATAGAGGATGACGATTTTGCCCATGATGTCTTTTGGGTCGCCGGAGTAGCCGAGGATCACCACAGTGGTGGCATCGATACGATCTTTGTCCAAACTCCCTACAGCAGTGCGCAGCTTCAGGCGGTTCCTGAATTTTCTGGCCCGCTTGAGCGCGCCTGCGTCAGGGGACACGACTGCAACCTGGTTTAGGTCGCCCCCTAATAACTCCGTGAAGTACCGAGCCATGATATCGGAGCTCTTCACAGGCACAAGTGTGATGGGGCGGTAGAAACCGGCGATCTGTAGGGCGTGCGGCTCTACGCATACGATGGATCGTAGGGTTCGGAACTGCTTGAAGCATCCGGCTACCACTGCCATGCTGAGAGCTTCCCCTGGGTTCGCGACTCGGTCAGCTCGGTCGTAAACTAGTTTAGGTGTGCACAGGATGGTGTGGCTGACCCCGGCACCTTCTAGTGCATCTATCGTGAAGAGCTGTTGCCACAGGTCTGCATTGGGGTCAGTACAGCTCTCAAGTATGGGTACGGCAGTCGATAGTTGTAGACCTTTTGGGACCCGGACCCATCTTTCACGATCGGTGAATGTTGCACATTCGATTTCTGCGACTTCGAAACGCTCGTCGCCCATGGCAATCAGTGACTGCTGGGTTTCCAGAGCGGTCTCCAACATGGTAGGTGAAGCCAGGAGAAAATGACGCTTAGGCATGGTTTGTCTCCTTTTAACTTGCTTGCATAATACTGAATTTACGACCTTTTCGTCAATCCAAGTGATATATTAAGACCTTGGTGAAAAACTGTCATTCTAAGTGAAACGAACCCTAAAGGGCCACCTTAAGGAAAATACCTTAATGCTAACTTCACCAGGGAGATTGGCTGTAAGGGATCCCTCGCTCCGCTCAGGATGACAGGTGGGGGTGATTTTTCGCCTAGCTCTGATATTAATTACCTGTTTTATTGTGATTTTTATAGACCAATTTCTAGTCTTTTGTTATAGTTAAGCAACTTTATCTATATGGTTTTAGCTTTTCTGGTAATCTATTTCTTACTCCTCGTTTGGCTCATGAAACGCCATGTGCCTTATGCGATTGGCTTGTTTATTATTAGCCTGCCAACCTATTTAATCCGCTTTAAGCTCGGCCCGTTGCCTTCGACAATGCTAGAAGCCGGATTTGGCGGCATTGCCTGCGGCTGGCTTATTTTTCAGGCGCGAGAAGTAGTGCCAGAATTGTGGAAATTTTGTAAGCAACATCGGGTGTTTGTAACCGCTATCTTGCTATTTTTGATTTCATCGGCCAGCAGTATTTGGGTGAGCGATATGGCGATTGCGTCACTTGGGCAATGGCGGGCCTATTTTTTGGAGCCAATTGTTTTGTTTTTTATCTTGATCAGTTTAAAAAATAAATTAGCGTGGAGTGATCTTCGGACGGCGCTCGTGCTATCAACATTAAGTATTAGTATATATGCGATCGTGCAGCAGTTTACGGGTCTCGGAATTGCTACGGAACAATGGACTAACCCGGAGACGCGCCGGGTAACAGCTTTTTTTACGTCGCCAAATGCGGTGACGTTGTACTTGGGGCCGATTGTTATGCTGCTTGCAGCCGCGCTGTTTCCCTCGATTCAGCGGAAGTTTTTTAAGATAACGCAAGGAGTCAGTACCGTTGAGCCGTTAAGCCGACAGGTGCGAGTATTATTTTGGGTAGCACTTGGACTGGCGCTGGTGGCCACGGTGTTTACTCGTTCGCAGGGCGGGTTTTTGGCTTTGGCGGTGGGCGGAATGGTATTTTTATTTCTGGTCGGTTATAAAAAAATAGTGTTGGCTGTAACTGCCTTGGCAGTGATGCTGGCAGGAATGGTCGCTTTTTTCCCAAATGCACTGCCAATTCATTATCAGTCGGGCGGTAATCGGGTGCGACTGTGGACGTATTCGATCAATTATCTCACCGAGTCGCCGAGCCATTTTATCCTCGGCACGGGGATTCGCCAGTTTTTTCGTAAGATTCAAAAGCCGTTTTATAATCCCAAACAAATGGAGCGGATTATTTATCCGCATAATGTGGTGTTGAATTTTTGGACAGAGATTGGCTTGTTTGGGATGGTGGCATTTGTAGTGATGTATGGATATTTGCTCCGCGTGGCGTATGGAATATATAAGCGGAAGGAAGTGGTGCTGGGGGCGGGTTTATCGGCTCTCTTAGTTGCGTTTATTGTCCACGGTATGCTTGATGTGCCCTATTTTAAAAATGATCTGGCGATGGAGTGGTGGATTTTGAGCGCACTCATCTTTTTGTATCAAAAACAGTCTAGCACTTAATAATATAGGCAATTTTATTGTTACAGTGAACTCATGTCAAAACCAACTTGTGTCATTCCTGACCAAGATCGGGAATCCAGCACTGTACTGTTCAATAATTACAAATTATAAATTGAACATTTTGATTGTGGATTCCCGCTGCTGCGCGGGAATGACAATATTTTAAATTACTGAGGTGTTGAAAAAGTTTTTTGTATGTTTTTTGCCTATTTATACGCCCTTATCACGGCACCGGGAGTGGCCATGCACGAGCTTGGCCATGCTTTGTTTTGTTGGCTTTCTGGGGTCAAGATCCACAAAATAAAATTATTTCAATTCGGCCAGGTGGCTGGGTATGTGCGGCATGACGATCCGCAGTATTTTTATCAGCACATCTTGGTGTCGTTCGGCCCGTTGATTGTGAATACTATCGTGGCCATGGTGCTGTTCGCTGGCATAAAAATGCCGTATGTGGATTATCATACGGCGGTGTATGGGTGGCTCGCGATTGCGATTGGATTGCATGCGATTCCTTCTACGGGTGATGCTGAAGCGCTGTGGCGGGCGACTGGGCGGCGGTTTTGGCATAATCCCTTGGTGGTCGTGGCGTTACCGTTGGTAGTGGCATTGTATTTTTTGAATCTATTAAAGCGCTGGCATATACATTTTTTGTATACGGGGTTTCTGGCACTCTTGGCGTATTGGTTGAAGCAGTAATTTGATAGTGTATTTTAAAAAATAATGAAGCGGCCGATGCACTGGAAGAAAATGGCGTCAGGCTGTTGAGTGGCTGTTGTCATTTTCATGAAAAGTGCAATTCAGCGGGTGAAATACTGCGGGTATTGTAAAAATAAAAAACGGGTCGTTAACCCGTTTTTTCATTAGTTTTTTTTGAACGGTTAGATTTGATTGGTAGGGAAGTATTAGTGGTTTTCACGAACCATTTTTTTTCATCGATGAGTAGGTAGATAAAAACGAGGAGGGTGGTAGTGGTAGAGAGCAGGTACCAACCAGCCGCTACACCCATGCCGATGGCGGCGGCGATCCAGAGGCCGGCGGCCGTGGTGAGTCCTTCGATATGATCGGCTTTATGCAAAATGGTGCCGGCACCAATAAAACCAATACCGACGAGAATTTGTGCGGCGACTCGGCTCGGGCTGTCAGTGCCAAAGGCATACAGGGACAATAAGGTGAAAAAGGCAGAGCCGGCTGCTACTAGCGCGTAGGTGCGAATGCCGGCTGGTTTACCGGAGCGGTCGCGTTGCCAGCCAAGAAAACTGCCGAGTACGAGAGCAAGGAAAATTTGGCCGAGGTAGCACAGCTCGGTGTTAAGAAAGATGGGGTCCATATATGAAAAGTTTTGTGCCGCCATGAAGTCTGGCTTAATTATACCACTAGATTGACTTTTATGGTACGACCTGGTACGATGTGTCCGTATAAATTGACGGGCCAATAGCTCAATTGGTAGAGCAACGCCTTTGCAAGGCGAAGGTTTGGGGTTCGAGTCCCCATTGGTCCACTAGTATATGGACTCGAACGGGGAAGGTTTGGAAATCGAGAGGTTTCCACCTTTTTTGAGGAGAGCGCACGAGAGGGCGGAAGCCCTTTTGTGGGAGCGTAGCGACTGAGAGTCCCCATTGGTCCACACAGATAACTCGTATACAAAAAAACAAGCTTCTTATTAAGCTTGTTTTTTTGTTGCCTTTTCTTAGGCTGCTTTATCAAGAGATATGGCAGTGTCTGCTGCGAGATTTTCGGCGGCAGATCGGAGACCAAAGATTTGGGGGAGATGCGAGTAGGCCATGTTGTTTAGGTGGTCTTGATTAGAGATTTCAGCTTTTAGACCAGGAATATTTCTTACGTAATTTTCGAGTAGGAATTTGAAGTCAATCGGCGTGCCTTGGTTTAGCATCTTTCTGGAAGCAGGCAGGGCTTTTTGCAGAGCGTTAAGCTTCAGGAGGGCGTCGGTTAGTTCGGCTAGGTTTTTCCCCTCGAGAATTTGATCATTGTCGAGTTCCTGAACCAGGGCCTCGCCAATCACTTCACGAAATTCGAGGTCGAGCTCAGAAAATTGGCTCACAAATTTTGGTCCGGGAACTAGCCCTTGTTTTTTGGCAGCCACCGCTTCGGCAATCGCCAGGATGGCGGCTTCAAATTTGCCGTTTGCCCCATACGTTTCGACAAAAATTTCATTTTTACCAATACTTCCGGCTGGCCCTAGGGCGTTTTGAATTTCAGCTAGAGTTTTGCCGTAGAGCTGTTTTTCAAGCGGGCTCATCTCTTCAGGGTCGTGTTCTTGGCCAGCTCCACTAGCGGCGACTGCCAGTTGATCTCTGGTTTTAAAATCATTCATAAAAAAGGTTAGTCTTTATAAATTTTTGACTAACTATAACGTAATATAAAAATAGCGATCTGTAAATTGCCTGAGCTTGGTGAAAAATCACGGTAACCTATCATCCTTAGCGGAGCGAAGGATCCCTTATAGTCAACATTGCTACTGAAGTTAGCGTTAAGGGATTCTTCGTTTCACTCAGAATGACAGTTTTTCACCAAGCTCAAATTTCCTTAACGATTGCTCTCTCTAGTCTTTTATGTTATTTTTAGGGGGCTTTATTTTTAGGTTTAGAGACTGTTTATGGTGACTGAAAACATGCTTCCTGCCCATATTGCCATTATTCCAGACGGGAATCGCCGTTGGGCCAAGCAGCTTGGTAAACCAGCCTTTTTTGGGCATCAGGAAGGAGCGAAGGCAGTAGAGACAATTTTGCAAACCGCGCTTGATCTCAAGATTCCGTGTCTGACGGTGTGGGGTTGTTCAGTTGGTAATGTAACTAAGCGTAGCGCGCTTGAAGTGAAATTTTTATTTACTTTATTTGAGCAGTATTTTAAAAAAATGGCTTCGGCTAAAGTCTTGTTTGATAATGAGGTGCGAGTGCGGGTGATCGGGGAGTGGAAAACGTATTTTCCGCCCTCCTGTCAGAAGGCTATTCAAACCGTTATCGACAAGACTGCGAGTCATCAGAAATTTAATTTGACTTTGCTCCTTGCATATAGTGGTACGGCAGAAATGACAGCGGCGATTAAGCATATTGCAGCTTTGCCAGATGCGGAACGTGCGGCCATTACGGAGCAGGCCATCAAACAATATTTAGCAACGCGCGATCTCCCCCCAGTAGACCTGGTTATCCGCACCGGTGGCGAGCCGCATTTTTCGACCGGGTTCATGATGTGGGATGTAGCGGAGGCCCGGTTGTATTTTACAGAGACGCTATGGCCCGATTTTTCACCGGCCGAGTTTCAAAAAGCCCTTGATTTTTATGCTGCCTCGGAGCGCAGAGAGGGCAAATAGCCCGGATTTATTGGCGGATTTTTCCGTCAGCGTGCGCTGACACCGAAATTTACTATAAAAACAACATATTGTGGTATAACTGTGGATAACATCCCTATATCTAGTATTTACGCTGTGCTATACTTCTAAGTCCCACCCGGGACTTTTCTGTTTTTTACTACGCCGCCTACGTGCCGCCCTAGTGGAGCAGTCTTAGATCTACCTGTTTGTCTGGTCATAAGAGTGCTCGACTTCACGCGATACCGCTGTGTGCCGCTGCTGTAAACAGCATCTAAGTAGCGAGGGGATTTTTTTCACTAACGTGTTATCGTATGTCGTCGACGATACTAAAAATTAAAAAACGTGATTCATCGGTGGTTGATTTTGATCCGGATAAAATTGCAGCGGCTATCCGCAAAGCGTGCATCGAAGTGCGCGGCCAGGCGGATGATGCCAAAGTTGCAGCTATTACCACCATGGTGGTCGATCAGCTCGAGCAATCGTTTCAGAACACCACCCCGGCGGTGGAAGCGGTGCAGGATTTTGTAGAGCGCTCGCTGATGCAAGAAGGTTTGTTTGATATTGCCAAATCCTACATTCTCTACCGCTACGAACATGCCAAAGAGCGTGAAGAGAAAAAGCGTGCCACGATTGCCAAAATTGAAAAGAATGCACTCATGATCACGAAGCGTTCGGGCAAAATGGAACCGTTTTCCATGGATAAACTACGCAAATCGCTTAGCTATGCAGTGGTTGGCCTCGAATCAGCGGTAAATGCCGAAGCGATTTTGCAGCAATCGCGCTCGGAATTATACGAAGGGATTAAGACGACCGACATTTCTCGCAGTTTGATCATGACCGCTCGCGCGATGCTTGAGCAGGATCCAGCCTATGGAAAAGTTGCCGCTCGTTTACTCCTTTCTCTCAACTACCAAGAAGTAATTGGTCGTGACGTGATTGATTACAAAAATATCGAAGCGCAGTATCGTGCCGCCTTTATCGCTAATATTCGCCGCGGGGTAGAAATTGAACGGCTTGATCCGAAGATGCTCACGTTTGACCTCGATACATTGGCCAAAGCCTTGGTAATTGAGCGCGATGATTTGTTCACCTATATTGGTCTTCAAACTATTTATGACCGCTATTTCTTGAGTGATCATGATGCCAAGCGCGTGCTTGAAACACCACAAATGTTCTGGATGCGCATTGCGATGGGTTCGGCGATTTCTGAAAAAGAAAATCGGCTCGAACACACGATTGCGTTTTATGACATCATGTCGAAATTGTTGTACACGCCGTCGACGCCGACGTTGTTCCACGCTGGCACGCACAAACCGCAGCTGGCTTCGTGCTATTTGAACACCGTTACCGATTCGCTCGATAATATCTTTAAAACCTATAGCGACAATGCTCAGCTATCTAAATGGTCTGGTGGTATTGGCACTGATTGGACGAATATTCGTGGCACTGGCGCCTATATTAAAGGTACTGGTGTAGAGAGCCAGGGGGTAGTGCCATTCCTCAAAATTGCAAATGATGTCACGGTGGCTATCAACCGCAGTGGCCGCCGCCGGGGCGCCGCGTGTGTGTACCTCGAATGCTGGCATTATGATGTCGAAGCGTTCCTCGAACTGCGCAAAAATACGGGTGATGAACGCCGCCGCACGCATGATATGGATACGGCTAACTGGATTCCAGATTTGTTCATGAAGCGCGTGCGTGCGGATGAAGACTGGACATTGTTTAGTCCGGATGAAACGCCAGATCTGCATCATATCTATGGCAAGAAATTCGATGAGAAATATGTAAAATACGAGCAGCTGGCTGCCGAAGGCAAGATTACGTTGTTCAAAAAAATTAAAGCTCGTGACCTCTGGAAGAAGATGCTGGCGATGCTGTTTGAAACTGGTCATCCGTGGATCACGTTCAAAGATCCGAGCAATGTGCGTTCGCCGCAGGATCATGTCGGCGTGGTGCACAATTCTAACCTTTGCACCGAAATTACGCTTAATAACTCCGAAGATGAAACGGCGGTGTGTAACCTCGGTTCACTTAACTTTGCCAAGTTCGTTAAGGACGGTAAATACGATGTTGCATTGGTACAAGAAGTGGTGCCGATCGCGATGCGCATGCTTGATAATGTCATTGATATTAACTTTTATCCGACCGAAGATACGCGCCGCAGTAACTTCCGTCATCGCCCGGTGGGTCTTGGTATCCGTGGATTTCAGGATGCGCTGTATATGATGGGAATTGATTTTGATTCCGAAGGGTGTGTGGAATTCGCTGACTATAGTATGGAAGCGGTTGCTTACTATGCGATTCTCGCTTCGACCGAACTGGCTAAAGAACGCGGGGCGTACCAAACCTATCGCGGATCAAAATGGGATCGCGGAATTTTGCCGCTCGATACGCTTGATTTGCTCGAACAGGAACGGGGTGAAAAAATCGATGTGGCCCGCACGGCACGAATGGATTGGAATGTGGTGCGCGCTGCAATCAAAGAACATGGCATGCGCAATTCGAACTGTTTGGCTGTGGCGCCGACCGCCACGACGGCAAATATCGTCGGCTGTTTGCCAACAATTGAGCCGATCTATAAGAATTTGTATGTAAAATCTAATCAGGCCGGAGATTTTATTGTCATCAATCCATACCTTGTCGATGATCTGAAAAAATTGAATCTCTGGGATTACGAAATGCTTGGCAAGATTAAATACCACGATGGTAGTATTGCGAATATCCAGGAAATTCCAGCTCATATCCGTGCTAAACATAAAGAAGTATTCGAAATTAATCCACGTTGGCTGATTAAATCGGCAGCCTATCGCGGCAAATGGATTGACCAGAGTCAGTCGCTCAATATTTATTTCCATGGCACAAGTGGGCGTGAACTCAGTGAGGTGTATATGTATGCTTGGGAATTGGGGCTTAAGACCACGTATTACCTGCGCACTCTTGGTGCTTCTCAGGTAGAAAAATCTACCGTTGATACGGCTAAATTTGGCTCGACCCATCTACGCGCTCCGGGGGGCTCCGCGCCAGCGGCTACGGAACAAGCAGCACCGGCTCCGCAACCAGTGAAGCCGCCAGCAGCGTTTCCAATTGCTCCGATTTCAGCTGCTACGATGAAAGCCTGTGCTATCAATGATCCGACGTGTGAATCGTGCCAGAGTTAGTAGTTCGTGATTTAATTTGGTAATTGTCTGGATTCCCGCCTACGCGGGAATGACAAGTGACGGTAAAAAACTTCTATGCCTATTCAAAAAACCAGTCAGCGCGTTGATATCAACAAGCGGCGCGTGATCAATGGGGAGGATGCGGATGTGATTCAGCTCTATCCAATGAAACATATCTTTGCCTGGGATGCGTATAATGCTGGTAATGCCAATCATTGGCTACCGACTGAAATCAGCATGCAGAAAGATATCGAGCAATGGAAATCACCAACCTTTTTGAGTGAAGATGAACGTAAAGCGCTGAAAACGGTGCTCGGGTTTTTCAGCACGGCTGACTCGATGGCGGCTAATAATGTGGTGCTCGCGTTCTACAAACATGTGACGAGTCCGGAATGTCGCATGTATCTGTTGCGCCAGGGATATGAAGAAGCTATTCATACGCATGCCTATCAGTATATTGTGGAGAGCCTGGGCATGGATGAAAGTGAGATCTTCAACATGTATCGAGAGGTAGATGCTATCTATAACAAAGATGAATTTATCCTCGGTTTCAATGATGGTATCTTCAGCCCGACTTTTAAGACTGGCACCTTTGCCAATGATCAGAAGTTCCTTGAGAACATGTGTGTGTTTTCGCTGATTATGGAAGGAATTTTCTTTTACAGTTCGTTTGCGGTGATGTTTGGATTCCAGCGTTTGAATAAAATGATTGGGAGCGCCGAACAGATTCAGTACATCATGCGTGACGAATCGCAGCATCTGAATTTCGGTATCAACATGATCAACACTATTAAAGAAGAGCAGCCAGAATTATGGACGGCTGAGTTCCAGCAGCATATTATTGACCTGGTGAAGAAGGCAGTGGTGCTTGAGTATACGTTTGCCCAGGAAGTGTTCCCGAAAGGGATCTTTGGGATGAATGCGGAAGGGTTCAAGCAGTACATTGAGCACATTGCTGATCGCCGCTTGGCTCGTATTGGATTGCCGGCTCAGTACAACACGCCGAATCCATTCCCGTGGATGAGTGAAGCGATTGATTTGAGTAAAGAAAAGAATTTCTTTGAAACGCGCGTGACGGAATATAAAGTGGGTGGAACGCTGGATTGGTAGGAGGTTTAACATTTTAGGAGAGTTCTCTTAGAAGAGAAAAAATCCCCCGACCATGCGCCGGGGGATTTTTTATTTGTGAATAATTTTAGGTGTTCCGGAATTTCGGAAGGTTCATTTTTTTTGGGCACGACTGTCTTTTGGGCCTTGTTTACTGCTTGTAATGTCGATGGCCGGTGGTGGCTCGTGGCCTGCGGGGGTGAGCCAAAATCGTTGTACCTCCGGGGTTGGGTCTTTGGGGCCAAATTTTTCCATTTGGAATTTTACCCATCGACCTTCTTCGACCAAGTTGAATATTTTTTTGGTTACATACACCGCGACTTCGGTGGTCGATGCTTGCCCGCCCTCTTTGAGGAATCTATCTTTAAAGGCTGGATTAGTGAAGACGTATGGTTGAATATGAATCACATATTTGCCACCATCTTCGGCATAGTCATCGTCGATAGTTTTTTTAACTATTTTTCCATCTGAACCGATGGCATTTTTAAATTCTAATATACCTTCACCGACAATACGGGCAGCACGGATCAGTTTATTGGGGGCGGGCTCGGGTGTGTCCTCGGTATCATTGGCTTTAGGCTTTTCAGTTTGCGCCGCTTCAGCTGGTGCTGGTGCGGCAGCTTTTTCGTCGGCTCGGGCCAAGTTTTCTGTCCCTCCAGACAAGGCGGCAGCAGCGGCCAAAATTTGGCCGGCTCGTTCGGCCGTCCGACGGACTGGGCTTGGTTGGTAAGAAGGTTTTTCCATAGGTATTTTCTACGATACCTGGATACTTGGCCGGGGTCAATTAAAATAACCGGCTTGTTGCCGGATATTTTATTTGTCGGGGTAGTGGGACTTGAACCCACAACCTCCTGGTCCCAAACCAGGCGCTCTAGCCAATTGAGCCATACCCCGAATTAGTGAGGAAAAACCAAATTTATTTGGGTTTTCCGAGCGTTGAGGGATATACCATAGTATACCCCGTAATTGAGTAGTTTGTATTTAGTAGTTAATAATTTGGACAGAGGAATGTGAATCCGCTCTTTTATTTTATCCAAACTACTAATTGCACTCCCTAATTACAATCAACTCACTCGTCTTGTGCCGCGGGTCAGAAGCAAAATTGGTTCCGATGCGAATCAGAACCTCTCACCAAAGGGCTTCCGCCCTCTTGTGTGCTCTTCCCGGCAGAGGTGGGAACCTCCCGATTCCCAAGCCTTCCCCGTTCGATTCGGGGGCGCGTGCCGCGGGTCAGAATCGAACTGACGACGCCAGCCTCTTCAGGGCTGCGCTCTACCACTGAGCTACCGCGGCGTACTTTTTAAAAAGTCGTCCGCTACTCTAACAAAAATGTTGAGGTTGGTCAATATCTTAAAGGATTCTTAGTTTTTAATTAAAAAACAGGCAGATAGTGCCTGGTTTTTAGCCGTTCTCCTCTCTATTCATTATTCCAACAGTGAAATAGTGAATAGGGATGGAGGAGAACGGGACAGCGAGCGCCCTCCTCCATCCTTTGGGTGGGAGGGGCGAGCTATTGCGTGTCGCCGATGACGTGGCATGAGCCGGTGATCCGGCGGCTGCCACCGGGCACGATGCGTGCGGGCCCAACTTCGTGAATCTCGGTGGCCTTCGCGCAGCCGTTGACCTTGACTGTGACCACTTCAAGCGTGGTCAGTCCGCAGTTGGGGTCTACCAGGCGACAGATCCGCAGCCGATCTGGTCGTGCGCTGGCACAGCCGTTGATAAATACAAAGAGCAGCATCGTAAGTCGTAGGTACTGAGCCATAGGGTCTCCTTTGGTGTTGTCAATACACCGTTCTCGCGTTTAGGGTCTCGTTTTAGGTATAGTGAAAACAGGCAATAATAACGTAGAATTATAATTTTGTCAAGATAGTTTTACGATTTTAATCAATAGACAAAGCGATTTTTTTGGTGTTATATATCTAGGCTTTTTCGCCCGAGCGGCAAGATATTTTATTTCGATCTTACTCTATGAAACAGACAGGAACTTTTACGGTTAAATCCGGTTTGGCTCAAATGCTGAAGGGTGGCGTGATTATGGATGTCACGACCAGCGAGCAAGCCAAGATCGCCGAAGCTGCTGGGGCGGTGGCGGTGATGGCGCTTGAAAAAATTCCGGCTGATATCCGGGCTGAAGGCGGTGTGGCGCGGATGAGCGATCCCGCGATGATTAAACAGATTCAGCGCACGGTGACGATTCCGGTGATGGCAAAATGTCGCATCGGACATTTTGTAGAAGCGCAGGTGCTTGAAGCGCTCGAGCTTGATTTTATTGATGAAAGTGAGGTGCTGACGCCGGCTGATGAAGAGTTTCATATTAATAAAACACCGTTTACGGCACCGTTTGTGTGTGGGGCGCGTAATCTTGGTGAGGCGCTCCGCCGGATACACGAAGGGGCAGCGATGATTCGCACCAAGGGCGAAGCCGGGAGTGGGAATATCGTGGAAGCGATTCGCCATATTCGGGCGATGAATCAGGGTGTGATTGAAATTCAAGAGTTATTGCATAAGAAAAAAATGGCGACGCTCAAAAAAATGGCGATTGCCATGCGAGTGCCGTATGAACTGGTGCTGACTACCGCCAAACTTGGCAGGCTGCCAGTGGTGAATTTTGCAGCAGGCGGGATTGCTACGCCGGCTGATGCAGCACTGTGTATGCAGCTGGGTGTGGATGGAGTATTTGTGGGGTCGGGAATTTTTAAGAGCAGTGATCCGGCGGTGCGGGCCAAGGCAGTGGTGGATGCAGTGGCGCATTTTAGGGATGCTAAAAAAATTGCGCTGGCGAGTGAGGGGTTAGGACAGGCGATGCCGGGGCAGGAGATTAGAACTTTGGCAGTGAAAATGGCGGAAAGGGGAGTGTAACTTTAAAGCATGAAAACATTAAAACATAAAAACAGTGCGACATTTTTAAAGATAGGTGTTTTGAGTCTGCAAGGCGGAGTGGTTGAGCACGTGCAGGCACTGATGGCAGCGGCAGTTGATTTAGGATTACGGATAGAGATTATCGAGGTCAGAAATAAGCAAGATTTAGCAGAGCTCGACGGCCTTATTGTGCCGGGCGGGGAAAGTACGGTGCTGCACAAATTATTAGAACGTGAAGATATGTTCGCTGCCATGAAAAAAATTCCGGCTATCATGGGGACCTGCGCGGGGGCTATTTTGCTCGCTAAAAAGGTGCTGCATAGAACGGCTGATCAGCGGACGTTCGAATTAATGGATATCACGGTGGATCGCAATGCCTATGGTCGCCAGGCTGCCTCGTTTGAAACGTCGCTCGCCACTATGCTTGGGGAGTGCCAGGCGGTGTTTATTCGCGCACCACGGTTTGTACGGATCGAATCTGGGGTTGCGGCCCTCGCTTCACATAATGCTGAAATTGTAGCGGCGGAACAGCGGTCGAAAGGACAGTATTATCTGGCTCTGGCCTTTCATCCGGAGCTTACCACCATTGTGTGGCATCGCTATTTTTTGGCTCAAATGAAGAGGGCTTAGAGGGTGGCATTTTTTTTCTTGCTTTGCTATACTAAAAGCACCTTAAGAAAGGTCGAAGATTGTTAATTAACTTGTTTAATTTTTTCGCACCTATGCAAGATGCAAACATGATGTCTAACAAAAGCGGTTCGGCCGTAATGGTCGGAGTAGTAATGGTAGTAATCGGCCTAGTGGTCGGTTATGGCGCGGCCACTCTGACGGCCGGGAAAAAAGATATGGGCCATGACATGGCAATGGATAAAATGGGAATGGAAAAAATGGGGGATACTATGATGGCCAAACCGGCTCCGGTGACGGATACGGCAGCAGCTGATCTGCGCGTTCTTTTGAACGCCTTGGAACGCCAGCATGTTAGCTTGGCAGCCACGGCGGTGCGCGCTGGATTTGATGGCCGGGCTGATTTTGAAGCGGCAGCCAAAGCTCTTGATGCTAATTCGGTTCAATTATCTGAAGCGGTCGGCAGCGTATACGGCAAAGAAGCCGGCACTAAATTTTTGGCTATCTGGCGCAGCCACATCGGCTTTTTCGTTGATTACACGGTAGCCGCCAAGGCTGGCGATAAAGCTGGCATGGACAAAGCCGTAGCTAACCTCGGCGGATATGTCGATGCGATCTCGGATTTCTTCTCGCAGGCCAACCCAAATTTGCCGCGCGAAGCGGTGAAGACGCTGGTTAACGAACACGTCGGACTCCTGAAAGCGGCCGTTGATACCTATGGCGCAAAGGACTATGCCGGTTCGTATGACAACCAGGTCAAAGCCGAAGCTCAGATCGGCAAGATCGCTGATGCAATTGCTGGAGCGATCGTAAAACAGAACCCGGACAAATTCTAAGCTCTGAATGAGCGCTAAACCTCCTCGTAAATGGGGAGGTTTTTAGTTGTTAATTTTTTTATGGGTGTGGTATTATCATCTTGTTAATTTATAGTTATTTTTTTATATGATGAATGCTAAAAGCTTAAGTGTGGTTGCAATGTTTGGTTTGATGCTCGTGATGAGCGGCTGTGGCGCAACTGCTCCGACGGCGACTACGCAGCCAGAGGATGGCGCGCCGACTGCCACCGCTCCTCAGGCAGCGAATGCGGTGACGATTGAAAAGTATGCCTATGGCCCAGCTACCCTTACGGTGAAGAAAGGCACGACTGTGACCTGGACCAACAAAGATGTGGCCAAACACACGGTGACGGTAGATAGTGGCACCGGCCCAGCCAGCGCCTTTTTCGGACAGAACGAAACGTATAGCTATACCTTTGACACTGTGGGAGTTTTCCCATACCACTGTGAACCGCATCCGTATATGAAAGGAACGGTAGAAGTTGTCGAATAAGCTGCTATTGTTTGTGACTGACTATACTGATCTAATAAAAAAAAGAGGAGTATATCTGGCGCTCCTTTTGTTGGCCATGGGGGTAGGGTTTGTGGGGGCAAGACATGCCTACCAGCGCCCGAGTGCGGCAGATGCTAAGTTGCAGCCATCCGCTACGGTTCCGACCCGTCCGCTATTTCAAACGGTTGATTTGCTGCCTGATCGGGCCGAGCCAAACACGGTTTTGATTCCGGTTGGTGGCGTAGTCCAGTTTAATAGTAAAGATGGCAAAACTCATAATATCGCCGAAGGCCAAGGCGATGATTATGATCGAAATCATGGTCATACCGACCCTGGCACTGGAGTAGAATCAGGAGCCTTTGGCGCTGATGAAGGTTATAAAGTGACGTTCAAACAAGCCGGTACCTACTTTTTTCATGACCACCTTAATCCAGCACTGGCTATCAGTGTGATCGCTTATTAGTGATTTACCTAATCGTCATCTTGTTCGCGCACCGCTTTCCAGAGTTTGTATAAAGCGCGCAGAATAATAAGAAAGATAACTACCATCAGCCACCACGTATTCAGGATGGTAATGGCAATGGAAATGAGCCAACTATATACCAGCTGTTTAGTTGGCTTTTTGTTATCAGGGATTTTGATAAAAGTTTTGTCTTCGAGAGCGTTGATAGGTTCGGTTAAGATCGGCTCGGTGCCTTGGCCGCTCGTAATAGCAGCTTTTAAACTGTTATTTTTGGTGGTTAGATCGGAGGTTAGACTCTTTAAAATGGCGTTGAACTGCTGCCCGATGGAATCCGGCTGGCTTTGATCGCTGCTCGAAACGGTCGCTGTTTGAGAATTAGTGGAAGAAGTAGTATTAGATTTACCAAGTGCCAGCAATTTTTCAAAAGCGGCTGCGAGTAAAGTGGTAATTGTGACAGCAGGATCATTTTTAGTGTCGGTCGAAGTCGTGGATGCAGCGCCGACGGTATCTGGCGGGTCGGGCTGGTCAGATGTTGGGCGGCTTGACGATTCAGTCGGGGTGGAGGTGGGTGTTGGCGGTGCAGGTAGTGGCACTGTTTGTAGGTCGATACTTGAGTTTGGGATGCTAAGGGCGATAGCTACGGGCGACTCACCGGCTTTTGAGATTCTAGCGTCAATAATAGTGGCGCGAATAGAATGCGGACCAGGGGTGGCTGTCCAATCGATCCAGACTTCTATGAGGCGATTGGCTACAATCGAGAATGGTATGTCGCCAATTGGCTGGTCATTGTCAAAAATGCGTACCGTGCCAAGAATATCGGCGGTAGATTGGTTTTGTAAGGTGACGTAAATACGGATGATGGTATTGCTTGTGACAAGCGGGCTTTTAGAATAGCGAAAGCCGCTGGCAAAACCAGCTTCCAGGGTGCTGGTAGCGGTTTCCGCGTGGACCGGGAGAGGTTTAATGGTAAGATAGGAAATCCCGATGACAAGAAGTGGAATGACAATGAGGTGCTTGAGCTGTGACATACGATTTAGTGACTATAGAATATTTTATTTGTCTGGTTTTGGCAACGGGTACTACGCTTTTTCAGTTGTCCACACTGCATTCTATTGACATTTTCTTTAAAGAAAAAGAAAAAAACTGTATAATTAGATTTACAATAAGTAAATAGCCTGTATTTTAAAATACATTACCAGCTCTTTTTTTATAGCAGCAAACATGTTTAAAAAAAAATCGGTATCAGATAAAACACAAGCGAGCAAAACTTTTTTTCTCTGGTTACTTGCTTTATCATTTTTAATCATATTAATTGGGGCATTTTTTGCCTTTGATTTTAAAAATAAACATGACGTGCGGCAGACCCCTGTTCCAATTGCCAAGGAACAATTGCTAACTACTGGCACAAATAAATTAAATCAGCAGCTGGTAGAAGTGGCTGGGAAAGATGCTTCCATTAACGATTTGATAAAAAAACTTGGTAAGCATATTTATTTACCGACCGGGCGGGTAACTGTGACTACAATCGTTGATGTCGACGCTTTGCGAAAAGAAAATCCCATTTTTTACCAGTTTGCCAAAAAAGGTGATCGCGTAGTTATTTATCCGACGCAGGCAATTTTGTATGATCCGATTGTTGATTTAGTGCTCGATGTGATGCATTTTTCGCCTGCTGGCGGTGGAAATTTAAAATAATTTTATTTAGACCTTTTGTCTCAAGAATAATCAGAGATAAAAAAGATGTTTATTAACTCAATGTATATGCTAAGAGGAAAGAAAGCTTACGGGCTCTTGCTGTCACTGACTACAGTTGTAGCGTGCTTGGCTGGTACCCCTGCCGCAATGGCAGCTACCACCGTCGGCCACAATGTCAGCATTGGTGGGACTTTATCGGTGACGGGGGGTGTGTCGTTTTCAAGCGCCACTAATACTGGTTATTTAAGCGTCGGTGCCTCGCCAGTAAGTCACAATGTTAGTTATGCTAATGGCAGCCTGAATACTAGCGGCCCATTATCCGTGGATGGGGCTGCTTCGGTAAGCAGCACACTCATTGTAGGCGGAGCGGCAACCTTCCGCGGGAATCTTCTTGCTGATGCCCACGGGGTTCCAAATCTTGGTTCTTATACCAAAGCGTTTAACAATGTTTATTCATCTGGCACCATGTTTGGAACAGCGCTTAATTTAAGCGGCGCCGGCACTCTGACTTCGGTCACTTCTACGATTGTAACAAGTAGTAAATATATCAGTGTTGGTGGCGTGCCGCAAAGTTTTAATGCCAGCTATGACAATGGCAGTTTAAATGTAACCGGTGGGTTATCTGTTGATGCCGGAGTCGCCGTGAGTAGCACGCTTATTGTCGGCGGTACAGTTACTTTCCGCGGCAATGTGCTGGCAGATGCGCATAATGTTGCAGATATCGGTTCGTATACCCAGGCTTTCAAGGATGTTTATGCGTCAGGTACGGTTTTTGCCGGAAGCGACAAAGTTTACTATGCTTCTTCTACCTACGCCACTACCAGCAACTATTTGGCTGTAGGCCAAACTCTTACTAGCTTTGATGTGAGTTATGCCAATGGTTCGATCAATGCTCAGCGCTTGGCGCTTGATGGTACGGCATCGGTGAGCAGCACTATGGTAGTAGGAGGTGTTGCTACATTTAATGCTGGTCTTAAAATCGGTGGCGCGGGTACTACTGTTCTGAAGCATTTTAGCGTGTTAACTGGTTCCCTTGCTTTTGACGCTGGGGCCAATAATTGTGACGCTGCAAATGATGTTACCGTAATTGGCGCAGAGGTTGGTGATTTAGCAGTGGCTTCGCCTGGTACCGCTGAGGCAGACGCTGATTTGGCCAATGCTTCATGGTCTGCCGCTGTGACTGATAATAATACTGTAACAATCCGAGTTTGTGGAGATAATGACAACCCTGGATCTATCGATGGTACTTGGAGAGTAAGTGTTTGGAAATATTAAAATAGCCCCTTTAATTTAGACAGTCCTTTTGTTCAATTAGCTTGATAAAAAGGATGTCCATCACATACCCTATGAAAAGTAAACTACAATATGTGATTGTGCTTGGGGCATTACTATTGTTACCGGTTAGCGGCGCACAGGCGGCCTTTGATACTGTGACTATGGGTGATGCTACAGTATCGATCTATGTGCCGAGTTTAGAGAAGTACTATACGATAGATTCGAGCAGTAAAGTAGAGTCGTTTCGAGTTAACGAAGATTCGATCGATTTTACGGTGACGGATAATTCTCGTATTTTACTTCAATCAACTGACAAAAGCGGTTTTAGAACTTCTTTTGACAGCACCTGCTCGCAGGTCACTACTACCTGTGGCGCTAACAATTCGTCCGTTCTCATTACTTGTACCAACCCTGCTTCACAGACAGACAGTTCTCATACTATCCGTGTCACTCCGACCGCAACCTGTAGCTTGCCTGATCCAGGCGGAGCAGGCGGCTCAGCACCTTCACGAAATGATGGAGGCGGAGGCGGTCCACTTTTGCCCCCTTCCCCAACTCCTAGCCCAACACCAAGTCCAGCTCCGGTAGTTAATCCAATCCCGGTGACAACTCCGACAACTCCGACTGTTCCGACTACTCCAGTTGTTAAACCGCCTGTTCTTTATAAATTCAATCGTAATTTGAGTCCCAGCTCTCGGGGCACTGTGCTTGCTAGAGATATTCTCGAATTACAAAGAAGGCTGCATGGACTTGGCTACTTCTCAAAAACAGTTAAGCCAAATGGGGTCTACGGGCCAACTACCGTAGCAGCAGTGAAAGCATATCAGAAGGCAAAGAAAATAGTGGAAATTAATGTCGGTGCTAAAACTCGCGCCGCTCTCAACAAATAGTACTTCTTAATAAAAATATCCCGCTGCCAGCGGGATATTTTTGGTTGAGCTGTGGTGTCGTTTTTCGGCCCCAAAAGGAATAGTCCGCTAGAAATGAACAGGCGAAATTGCACTAGATTGACAAGGGAAACCAGATCGGCTATACTGTGACCAGCCTTAAATTTGTTGCCAAAAATTAACACGCGGTAGTAGTTCAGTTGGTAGAACGCTTCCTTGCCAAGGAAGAGGTCGCCGGTTCGAATCCGGTCTGCCGCTCAGAATAAATATATAGCGGGATGGAGCAACTGGCAGCTCGCCGGGCTCATAACCCGGAGGTTATAGGTTCGAGTCCTATTCCCGCAACCAGAAATAAAAAACTACCCATAATAGTGGGTAGTTTTTTGAAACTGTTTTATCTTACACAGGCCCCACGTCGGCAGGTTGATCCAGGACCTACCAATGATCCACATCTTACTTCTTGAACTTTATAACCATTGATATCGCTACTGTCACATGATGCCTCAAAGATACTGACCGGGGTAGAGCTGCACGTGTCGGATATGGTCGTTTTGCCAGTGCGGAACATGACTGACACTTCACCAAATTTTTGGATTTGAGCGGCAATGCTTCCACCACCGTCGCTATCGGTACAGCTTGTTGGGTTATCAGATGGTAATTTAGGAGTAGTGCTCGGGGGTATTATTTGATTGCTGCCTTGGTTAGTGAGGGGTTGATTTAAGGTTGGTGGGCGCATTCGTAACCGGGGGACGATGACGAAGGCTCCGCCTCCGATCAAGAGTACCGCCGCGGCTACGGCTAATTTAGTTCCTGTTTTTGACGTGGTTTGTGTGCTCGTGTTAAGAGGTATACACTTGCTGTTAAAAATAAAATTCTGGAAGTGGTTCCAGAAATAATTAATTAGTCCATTCTTTAATAACTTTTTCTACATCACTTGAGTCAACCGTGACTACTCCGCTATGGCTGAGTTCTGTTTCATGCACTTCTCTTTTTTGCGTCAAAATAGTTAGTTCGTGATCGTTTGCGGTCAGGATTTGACGGTCCAAATCTTGAATTTTTTTCAACAATTCCGCTACTTCGGGGTGGCAGTAGCCGCGGTTTAATAGAGGACAGTGCTGACAGCGGTAGAAATATTGCTTACTTTCACCATGGCGGCCGCTTCATCAAGGGCGTCAATAGCCTTGTCTGGTAATTTGCGGTCAGTAATAAGCTGCTTTCCTAGCTGAACAGCAGTCTTCAAAGCGGCATCGGTAAAGGTAACTTTATGGTATTCCTGATATTTTTCTTTCACCCCCTGAAGAATGTCTAAGGTTTCATTTTCACTTGCTTCCACAACTTCAATGGGTTGGAAACGACGATCAAAACTGGGATCAGTTTTTATGTATTTAGTATACTCTTCAGTAGTTGTCGCCCCAATCATCTGAAGATCTCCCCGCGCTAAAGCTGGTTTTAAGATGTCGGAAAGATTGATCGAGCCTTCACTGCCTTGCGATTGAACTACGGAATGTATTTCGTCGATAAAGAGTATGATTGAGCGTTGAGAAGCGCTGATTTCCTGGATAATTTTTTTAGCGCGTTGTTCAAATTCTCCACGGTATTTGGTGCCAGACATAATAGTCGCCACATCAAGGGCTAGAACCCGTTTATTAAGTAAGGTTTCTGGAACGTCTTTTTTTATAATTCTCTGGGCTAGACCTTCCACAATGGCAGTTTTACCGACACCAGGAGCGCCGATTAAGAGAGCGTTATTTTTTGTGCGTCGAGCCAGTACTTGGGTGAGCTTACGTACTTCTTCGACTCGTCCGATGATCGGGTCAATTCTTCCTTGTCGGGCCAGTATGGTAAAGTCCGTGCTGTAGTTATTTAAAAAACTGGTAGTGATGCGCTTAATCCCGGGAAGATTATCTAACATGATTGGCGCTTGTTTAATTTTTTGCCAGTAACGAAACAGAAGGTAGCTGACAATTATAATTACTATGCCTAGTAAACCGGACCAATAATTTGTTAAAGACATACGGTAGACATAGTATCAGTATGGTTAATTGGGAACCAGACAGTAGATTACGGTGGTCAGGGAAAGGAGATGGTTGGCCTAATTATTTTTGGCTATTCAATAATCTGTTTGATTGCCTTGGCGGCTTGTAACGCCGCTGCAGCTGCAGAAGCTCCGGCTATCAGGCGTTCGGCAGCCTGACTTTTTTTATTCAAGGTCAGAATGCCAAACCCGACTGGAAGGGTGTGAGCTTGCATGGTATGCCGCACTCCTTCGGAGACAATTTTACAAACGTATTCAAAATGAGGGGTGTCGCCGCGGATTACCACACCGAGTACAATCAGACAATCAAATGATTTTTTGTGCGCCATGGCCTCGATCACGACGGGGATTTCAATACAGCCAGCTACGGTGATCGTAGTAATATTGGTTTTTTTTACTTGGTAGCGCTCTAGTTCACTCAGTGCCTGATCGAGTAGCCCGCTGGTTAGATCATGGTTGAAACTAGAGACTACAATTCCTACCCGGTAGCTGCTGGCGTCGAAGAGGGGGAATAATCCGAGAGCGCTCGCTTGCATAGATTAATTTTGAGTTAATTCGCTGTGATAATATTGTTCGTAAATTTCCCAGAAGGACAAAAATAGAGCGGTAATAACAGGACCGATTACAAAGCCGGAAATGCCAAATAGTGCAATGCCGCCCAATGTTGAAAATAGAATATATAACGGATGCATTTGAATATTTTTACCGACCAGCACCGGGCGCAGCAGGTTGTCGATAGTGCTGATGAGCAAAAGACCGACGCCGGCTACAATCAACCCTCCTGTAATATCGCCCGTTAAAAACAAGATAATACTGGCTGGCACCCAAATGATGGCGCAGCCAATACCGGGGGTGATAGAGAAAAAGGCCATTAAGATTCCCCAAATAAGGGCGCCCTGCACACCGGCAACAGCCAAGGCAATGCCGCCAAGTAGCCCTTGGATACTGCCGATAATAAGCACACCTTTTAGGGTAGCCAGGGCAGTCGAAGTGAATTTTTTATAGAGTAATTGTTCGTAGCGATCGCCAAGCGGGCACAGGTACATCACTTTTTTTAGCATTCTCTCACCATCGCGCAAGAAGAAAAATAAGGCATAGAGCATCATGATAAATAACCCGATAAAGGTGAGGGAATTTTGTGTAAAGTTCGTGACGATATTAAAGATAAAAGTAACCACGTTCCGGCTGACCTCGCTTATTTTTTCGCTTATCAGCTCTTGGTCGATCTGTAGCCCGGCGGTGAATTGGTTGTGCTGTAAGGCCGAGAAAAATTTTTGCAGCGACTCACTAATCTCGCCGCGATTATCGTTGATGGCGCTGTAAATACCGACCGATTCTTTGATTAGCAAGGTCCCGATAATGCTGATAGGTAAGAGTATGCTCACCGTGATAATGGCCAAAGAAGCAGCGGCACTTAAATTCGGGCGTTTAAAGGAGTCGTTGATTTTTTTGAATAAGGGATAAAACAAAGTGGCGATGACAGCTGCCCAGAAGAGGGGGTAGACAAAAGGCTTCAGAATGGAGAAGAACAACCCGGTAACGGCAATCAAGAGCCCGAGAAACAGATAATTTTTGAGTTTGCTAAAGTCCATATCTATGAAGCTTTAAACTTAAAACATGAAACATGTGATTGATAGATTATCTGTGATTACCGTATTTTACGTTTGATGTTTTATGTAGCAATATTCTACCAGATTAGGTCTTTTTGGCAACTAATAGTTCTCGTAGGGCGGCGGGGGAAATAACTCGAAATATAACTACCAGGGCGGAGTAACTAAGGAGGCCGATGCTAAGTGAAATGGGCAAGGGGGCCCTGGCAAAGGGTGCGGTGCAGCCAGCCATGATCAGGCTGGCCAGCGCAATTTTACCGAGTGTCAATAAATTCGGCCGCAGTTTTGTATAGGAAATAACTATAATTGCGAGGCCGATTCCGGCGTACAGCTCAGAAAAAATTGTGACGCCAATCGCCCCTTTCACCCCCCACCAGCGAATACAGATAATATAGGCCAGAGTGCTGATAAGGGCATCGGAGAAGTAGATGAGTAGTGCCTGGCGCTGACGGTTGATCGCCAGGGCCAAATAGCCAAATGCTAACCCAAAACAGATCCCGAAAATAGCGAGACTCAGGTAGCGGAGCATATATCCGGCACTAGCAAATTCGGCTCCGGCCACAAATGACATGATTGGTTCGTCCAAAATAAAGATTCCGGCCACGGCTGGAAATAGAATTGTGGCAACTAGGGTTAGACTGAGGTGAAAATATTTTTTGAAATCAGCTAGCTGGCCCCGTGACCAGGCAAAGGTGGCTAGCGGCATCATGACCCCCATCACTAGAGCGGCCACCTGGATGATAATGTCAAGCACGCGGTAGGCGGCGCCGTAGAGCCCGACGGTGGTTTGGCTCACAAACAATGGTAGCAGGACTCGGTCGCCCTGCAGGTAGAAGGCGTTACAGATTACTGAGAGTGCGGTTGGCCACATGCGGATAAAAATGGCCCGTGAGATGGCTCGGTCAAAACTCCAGGTGACCCGGCCGTGTTTAATTATCAAATAGGTGGTGGAAATTACCGATGCCAGGGTGACGGCGACCATCATGGCTACAAATCCGGCTTGGCTTATGGCCGCGAGCGCTACGCCGAGGGCGAGAGCGGCCCGACCCACAATTTCACTAATTGCTTGTTGATAATTTTGCAGCTTAGCTTGGTAATAGCCGATAAATACTTGGCCGATAGCCAGAGCAAAGAAAGAGATGCTGGTAATAGTGACGCCAATTTTTACCGGTGCCGGATAGGGCAGGGCGAGAAAGATCAGTGGAGCAAACCCTTGGAATATCAGAGCACTCACAAATCGCCAACTGAAAAGGGTGTTAAATAGCTTGTCTTTATCAAAGGCCGGTTCGGACAACAGGCTGGTGGTGGTAATGATGAAGCCAAAATCACTTAAAATCCCTACAAATTGCAAGAAGCCTACGGCGGTAACATACCAACCGAATTGTTCTACCCCCAGGCTGCGCGTCATGATGGCTACGGCCACGAGCCCGAGCAGCGTGCTGATTATTTTACCCCCGACCTGGGACAGGGTGTTCTTGGCAATGATCTGGTTAACGGACATGTTAGGATTTAAAATGAGTCTCGAAATAGTTTTTGAAAATGGTAAAAAAATCCCGCCGATTAAATTCGGTCAGTAAATGACGGTGTTCAAGCCCGATTAGGATGGTGCGGATGTGGGCCAGGGAAATTTGGCCGGCATCGCTGCGGCCTTTGAGAACTTCGGCCTCCACCAATTGTTTTAGATGAACTGAAAGATTAGGGTGGTCGATTTTCCAGAAGAGGTGCTGCATGGCGTCGGTACTGAGCGGGTGGGGAGTGGTGGAGTATTCGGTGCCGCCAAATAGAACTGAGAAGAACCCCATATTTTTAAATTTCTAAATTTTAATTTCTAATGTCTAATATGGTGTCCAATACTAAATTGGAAATGAGGCCTTGGAAATGCTGCTAATATTAGATATTAGGTGAATTAGGAATTTTATTTAGTATATCATTCGTTGTACCCTGCTGCAACGCATGGTATACTGATTTGTGCTATGCATTTTTTCAATCGATTAGCGCGCGGTAGCGCGATTTTAACGGGGGTGCTTTTAAGTTTAGTAATTTTTTCTCAAGTTACTCCCGCGTCGGCCAAAATAACCGCGCCGGTGATAAAAAATACTCGCTATAGCGCGGAGCTTTTGGGCCAGTCGCTGCCGGATGGAACGACATTCTTACCTGGTGGTTCCAAAACAGTGACTTTTACCTTTAAAAATAAGGGTAGGGAGCTGTGGTCTGCCTCTGGCCCAAGAGAGGTATCAGCTTATACAGTCGATCCTAATTACCATGTCAGTTCGTTGCGGGGAAAAACCTGGCTATCTTCCAGTCGTCCGGCGCGGATTGTAGCCAAGGCGGCTTCTGGGGAGACTGCCAAGCTGACGTTTACAATAACGGCACCACAGACACCAGGAATATATCGCGAAGATTTTTATTTGGCAGCGGAAAATACCACCTGGATTAATGATTCACATTTTTATATTGTTATTAAAGTTGTAAAAAATGCAGCGGCGGTGAGTGCGCCAGCTGTGCCGGTGGTTACGAGTACGGTTCAAGCGGTATTAGCCAGCTCGACACCAATCACCTCTACTCCGGCTGTAAGCGCCCTGCCAACAACCGAGACTGCAGCCACTACTACCGAAATTGTCGGGTTTTGGGATGATGCACTTCCGCCAGAGCGGCCACTAGTAGCAGAACCGCGGGTCAGGATTAATTTGTTTTCAAGCGCAGAGCCGATCGTATGGACGTCACCCTTTGATTACCAGATGATTTCCGGCACGTCCACGCTCGCTGTTTTACCCGCTGGCACCCGTGTGAGTGTTTATTATAAAGATGGTCAGTATGAAGCTCGCTGGCCTGACCAGGTTTTAAAAACCACTTTTCCACTTTATTTCTCGCCGCTTGACCCCGGCAGCTATTGGGAATTGCCCGAATACACCCGCACACTGTCTGGCCGTAAAAGCAATTTTAATGTCTATCGTGACACGTTCATTGTTGCCTATAATCCAAAAACGAGTGAAGTGTGGGGTATTAATGAGCTGCCGCTAGAGCGATATGTGGCGGGTGTAACCGAAGCGTCTGATGGGGTGCCGACCGAATATGCTAAGGCGCTGCAAGTGGCGGCGCGATCGTATGCTTGGCAGAAATTATCTGCCCCTGGCAAGCCCCGCCCCGTATTTGATATGGTGGCTACCACTGCCGATCAATTGTATTTAGGATACAACGGTGAAATTAACCAGCCAAAAATTGTAGCGGCTACGACCGCTACGGCCGGGCAGCTAGTTACGTATAATGGCGCGCCGGTGGTGACTCCGTATTTTAGCCGATCAAATGGCACTACTCGCTCGTGGAGTGCAGCTTGGGGTGGCACTGACAAGCCCTGGTTACAGCCGGTGGAAGCGATACATGATAAAGGGCTGACTCGCCTTGGTCACGGAGTTGGGATGAGCGCTCGAGATGCGATGCTACGCGCAGGGAATGATGGGTGGGCCTATCGCGAGATTTTGGCGCATTATTATATAGGGACGAAGATCGAGAGGATTTATTAGGTTTTGTTTTATAGAGTTTAAAAATCCGGCTTAGCGGCCGGATTTTTTATGTGTTGGTTTGTTTAGTTTAAATCACGTAGGAGCAATATCGTGTCTTTTCATATGGAAGCGGCGGTCGATTTCGGCTAGTTCCAGAATTTTTTCCCGTAATTTATCGGGTTCGGGCACTTGGCGCAGATCGAATTTGGTGAGCGCACTTGAATCTTGGATCAGAATGTTGCCGTAGCGGAAGATTGATCCGAAAAATCCTTTGGTTTCAGAGGTGACATCCTGTACGTGGTAAATATCCATTTCTGAGACCGATCGGTAGAAGAGATTGGTTTGAGTCACTTCGAGCAAACGATCGTTGGTGATAATAAGCAGGTCAAGATAGAACGTGACAAAATAGGTATAGAAAAATAAGCTGATCGACAGATAATAGATGCTGCCAAACAATATCGCCAACGTCAGGATCACCGGATTATTCAAAAATCCAGGGAAAATGTTGTCTAGTAGAACTTTTAGGACTAATGGAATGACCGCTAAAATTAGGGTGATGAAGGCGTAAGGAATAAAGGTGACCCAGTCATGGCGAACCAATAGTTCTACGCGTTCGTATGATTTTTGGTGGATAAACTCGGATAATTTCATACACGGGCCGAGCCGTTAAAATAAGCTGCCGATCCAGGCATTGTCCCAAAGGGTGATCGGCGTGTGCCAGTCAATAGTTTGAGCGTAACCCCAGGTGCTGGAGATAATAAAAAAGCTGAAAACTACCACTATGCCCGTGACTATGGAGCTGAGTAGGGTGATGGTGCCAGTATGAACAAGATGGAGCAGGTTCGTGAGAACTAGTACGCCAAACACCGTTATAAAAGCCAAGTAGATATAGAAGAAAACTGCCAGTTCGACCGTAAACATAACAATGATTATCTAATAGATAGTATGCTGATTATAACAAAGTTGGTTCGATTCGTCGATCAAACCCCAGGTGCTCATAAGCCCGGAGCGTGGCCAGGCGGCCGCGTGGAGTGCGCTCGATAAAACCCATTTGCAGCAAAAAAGGTTCGTAAACAGTCTCGATTGTGTCCATTTCTTCGGCCACGGCGGCGGCGAGGGTGGATAAGCCGGTTGGCCCACCATTGAATTTTTCGATCAGTGTGCTGAGCAGGCGACGGTCGAGATCATCAAGCCCAAATTGGTCGATAGCGAGGAGGTTGAGGGCTTTTTTGCTTACAGCTTCGGAAATGTGGCCGTTATTATCAATTTCAGCCATATCCCGCAACCGTTTGAGCAGGCGGTTGGCAATGCGCGGGGTGCGGCGGGAGCGGCTGGCGATGAGGGCGGAAGATGGTGTGTCGATGCGCACCTTCAAAATGCCGGCGTTGCGCTCCACGATGGTTTTAATATCGGCTTCTTCGTAAAAATTGAGATGAAAGGTGTGGCCGAACCGGTCGCGGAGCGGAGCCGACAACAGGCTGAGCTTGGTGGTGGCGCCAATCAGGGTGAAGGGGTTCAGCGGCATGCGTATGGTGCGCGCGGCTGGGCCTTTGCCAAGAATAATGTCTAATGAAAAATCTTCGAGCGCCGGATAGAGCACTTCTTCAATAGTTTTGTTCAGTCGGTGGATTTCATCAATAAACAAGATATCCCCGGCTTGTAAATTGGATAAAATAGCAGCCAAGTCGCCGACTTTTTCGAGGGTAGGCCCGGATGTGACCCGCACGGTGGCGTTCATTTCTTTGCCGATAATATGCGACAAGGTGGTTTTGCCAAGGCCAGGGTTGCCATACAACAGGATATGTTCGAGCGGCTCACTTCGTTTTTGGGCGGCCTGGATGGCGATATTCAGGTTTTGTTTGATATGCTCTTGGCCGACAAAGTCGGTTAAGCGGCCGGGGCGCAGAGAATTTTCTAGGCTGGTTTCGGCTGCAACACTCTCTGGTTCAACCAACCGATCGGGCGATTCGCTTTGATTTTTGTAGGTCATAATGTTAGTATTGTAACGGAGATTATTTTTGTTGGCAATGTTTCTCTAAATTGTCATTCCGACGTCAAAAGAGGAATTTTTGTTTCAAAAGTTAACTGTTATATTGCTAAATTGTTACATTGTTAGCGATTACCAGGATAAAGATCTTTCGTTTTTTGTAAAGTCTTATTTCAAAAGAATCCGTTTAGGGCTCGGGGTGACAACGTTAAACCAATATGTCTTTCGAATCAGAAAATCAGCAGCGTGTGAACCGGTCAGAGGGCAGGGAGATTGGTGTCGAAGCGAGCAAAGAAAAGCAGGCTGAAGAGCTTGAAAAAAAACTTGGCGCCAGGGAGCGAGCCGAACAGGTAACCAAAGAAGTCCGGACTACGCAGCAGCAGGCTCAGCGGGTGATGGGGAGTATGCAGCAAGTGGTGAAAGCAGTAGCCGCTATCCGGGCGCAATTGCAGCTCTCCCCCCAAGCAGATAGCGTTATTCCCTCGGTCGAGCAAGACCAAAAGACGCTCGATCTACTGAAGAAAAAAATGTTTGATTTGAAAAGCCAGCTTGGCGACTTGAAAGCTGTGTTAACTGCCGAACACCGGCGCGATATTGAAGCGGAGCACGCTGATTGGACGCCGAAGCAAGTGGAAGAAGCCGCTGCTGCACTGACCGAAGATTGGGTGAAGCGACTGGGGCTGGAGGCTGGTACTGATCAATGATATGTTGATTATTTAACTGTGCTTAGTATGTCAGTGGTCATGTACCGCGATTATATTTCTTACCTTAGCCGGATTAAACGGCATGAGTTGTGGGGGCTATTATTGAATTTGGGTATTTTGATTTTTTCTATTAGCCTTACTTTTGTAGAGGGGCCGAATTTGGTCCACCATTTTTCGGAGGAATGGTGGATTGTGCTCTTGATTGGGCTGATCGTGGTCAAAGTACTGCGTGAAATAACTAATTTTGGTCACGAGGTGAAGCATTTTTTTGATTTTGAACCGGCAGAAATGAAAGCAGTGCCGATTGCCTGGGCCGAGGTGAAACCCTCCGACAAAGAAGTCGGGCGCGGATTTGTGATTGAACCGATGGTGCGCCACGAATATATTTTATTTTCTAAGTTACTCAATTCGATATTAATCGATACGGGGCCAGAGTGGCGGGCTACCTTGTCGGATGCAGTGCCGCACAAAATTCGCCATCACTTAGAGGAAAATGATGATTTTTTTATCAAATTTTTAAGTTTTCAATTCAACCAGTCGCGGCGGACGCGCAAGTATTTTACCAATGAATTAAAATGCTGCCTGTCGGAAGACCTTGATATTGCGGCTCATACGGCGGTGTGCCATGCTGGCGGGTATTACGATAGCTTTTTGACCAATGAAATTGCCGGGCGGTATCTGGAAGACCAAAGTAGTGGCAAACGATTGGCAGATGCTACGTACTTGTTACCAATCGCTACTGATAGTCGGGGGGTGCACCGCTTCGCCGATCTTACAACTTCGCTTCTCAATAACCATATCGGGGCTTCGACCCTCGGGATTACCGAAGATCATTATCTCTTGTTGTGGAAACAAAATGGGCATGACCAACAAAGCACCGATTATTTGATTCCGACCGGCAGTGGCTCAGCTGCAATGATCGATTGGGATAAAGACGGTAATTTGTTTGCTACGATTACCCGCACTATGGAGCGAGAATTGGCCGAAGAAAGCAGTGGGAAAGGAATGCTGGATAAAGACAAAATTGGAGAAACTAAAATTCTCGGGTTTTTCCGCTGGCTGGCGCGTGGTGGCAAGCCGGAATTTTCCGGCCTAACAAAGCTGCGCGGCCGAGTGATTGATTTTGAAGCTAATACTCAAGAAGTAAAAGGTGGTTTTACTTCTGGCTTGACGTCGTATTACGTGCCAACTATGACGCGTCTCATTGAGGTTGTGGATCAACTCTTAGCATCTGATCAATTGTCATTGCCTTTGGCTGTTAATTTGCGATTTTTAAAAGATTTTTTAGAGGCAAAGCCAGCGGCTGCCGAAGCTTTTTTGTTTACTGCTACGCCGGTTGATGCGCGACAGTAATTTTTCGTATTATTCAGTCGGTTATTTTTGCCCTGAAGAAAGCGCTTACTCACAACCGCTCAAAGCGAGCGGATCTTTGAAGAAATTTTTAAATTCTGAAGGGATTAGTTTGGTTTCAGAACACATAAAGCGTGGTAAGGCCAGCAGCACCTGCCAATCGCCATTGGTTTTTTTGTAGGCGATCCAGTTATAATGTTGATTTTTTTTCCAGGTGCCTAGGGCCGCTTGATTTGTTTCGTGTATAGCGGTGATTGTGTATTCTTTGCTCCAATCGCCGGCTGTTTTTTTGTTGGCAAAGGCAAACACGGCGGCTTTGAGGCGGTCGGTATTGGTGATGTCAGTGTCAGGGGAGGCCGGTGCTGTTGAAGGCGGAGGTGCAGGTGTCGTTGGGGTAGTAGCCTGTGTGCAACCGGAAAAGAGGAGTAGTGAAGTGAGAATGAATATAAAAGAAGGGGATTTCATGTGCCCAGGGCGGGAATCGAACCCGCATGGCCGAAGCCGCAGGATTTTAAGTCCTGAGTGTCTACCAATTTCACCACCTGGGCAAAAGTGGTCCTGATCGTATCATAAAAGGAATTAGTCGGCAACCTCGGGAGTCGGTCGCGGTGCTTCACGTAGCCGAGCTTCTTCGAGTGGGTATATTTTTTCGGCCAAAGCGTTAAAGTCGCTGTATAGACGGGCTCCCTGGTCACGATAGGCCGCGGTATGGGCTGGGTCAGCCTCAGCTTTGGCGGTGGTGATAGTGCTAATTTTTGTGTTTATTTCTTTAAGCGCATCTTCAAAGGCTCGTTTTAGGATTTTTTTACCACGGCGCATGTGGGCATTGGTTTTATCAAGCAGGATAGTGAGCTTGGCGATCATGGCCACACCATCGGCTGGATTGTGCTGTAATAAATCAAGGCTGGTCGGATTTTCGCCTTCTAAAAAATGATGGGCCGAGGCGCTGACCGTGGCCGGATGAGAGTCGCCATAGGCGATTGAAAATAAATCATGGGTCCAGTAAATATGACGATCAAATACTTGTCGGAGGGTGATAGTATCCGCGTCAAGCGGGGCGTAGCCTGGTTTGGCTGGTCGGCAGAAAATAGGCAGGTAGTCAGCTGCTTGCCCACTTAAATTATTTTTGGGAGTTTTGCCGTTGGCGCTTTCGGCAGCGGCCGTGGCTTTTATGCGATCGATAGCGGTGGCTGCGGGCAGGGCCAAATATTCTCGCGGTACGCTATCAAGATTATAAATTTCAGTAATCCTTTCTTTGTCTTCGGGTGATGTATCGATAGATCCGGTTTTGCCAACATCGCTGGCTAAGCTGGCTATTAAAAAAGCATTTTTTTCAGCTTCGGTCAGTTGTGGGAACGCGGAGGAAAAGAATTCAGGATTAGTCCTTAGTTCTTCAATAATAAGAGTGGCGGAGTCAAAGCTCTCGTAGGCATATTCACTGTGACGTTTCTCGCGGGTTTCCATGATGGTGAGTCGTTCGCTGAATATCTGTGGCAACACAATCTCGTGATCAGATAATTTGTGTTGGCACTCTTCTAAATTTCGAGTGGCATGAAATATACCTGGGTGTGATTCCTGACTGGCCAGCCAGTTAGGTCGTTTATATGTATCGTTCATAAGCTATGATTGGCCCCACTTTAGCATTTACTAGGTTGTTTGAAAAGTCGAGTTTGTTTCTGTCTGTCTTGGCTCTATTATGGTATACTTTAATGGATTTATCGATTCCGGGTATAAAAATACTACCCTTACGTATGATGCTAATCTGACCTGTGCCCCCCCGCCGGGATTCCCGGTTGGCGGGGATTACACGATACTCAGTTGGGAGGAGGTGCGGTGAAAATGACGAAATCCGAATTTCGAATGACGAATTGTTTTTCTGAAAGTTTCGGCATGAATAATAGATTTAGCATTCGTAATTCTGATTTCGTCATTAATCGTAGACTTTTTAAGCCTATTTGGTATACTCCAGCTACCTGTTTTTAAAGAAAATATGTATGAAAATTAGAAAAGCGGTTATTCCGGTGGCCGGGTTTGGGACGCGGTTTTTACCTGCCACCAAAGCCCAACCGAAAGAAATGTTGCCGATTGTTGACAAGCCCATTATACAGTATGTGGTGGAGGAATTGGTGGCATCAGGTATCACCGATATTATTTTGGTCACTGGTGCCAGTAAAAGGGCCGTGGAGGATCATTTTGACTATAATTACGAAATGGAGAATTGGCTGAAAAAACAGGGAAAAGACAGCCAACGTAAGCAGATTCAAGAGATTGCCGAGATGGCCAATTTTATTTATATCCGCCAGAAGGGGCCGTATGGAAATGGCACGCCCGTGTTATCGGCCAAAGACGTGGTGGGGGATGAGCCGTTTGTGGTGATTTGGGGCGATGAATTTATTTATTCGAATCCGCCACGCACCAAACAATGCTTGGAAGTCTTTGAAAAATATGGCGATCCCGTGATTTCGGGGATCCGGGTACCGAAAAGTGAGGTGTCGAAATATGGGATTGCTGATGTGAAACAGATTGAAAAGAATATTTTCCAAATTTTTTCGTTGGTCGAGAAGCCCGAACCAAGTGAAGCTCCGTCAAATTTGGCAACCCATGGTTGTTATGTCCTGACCCCGGATATTTTTGGTGATTTAGAGAAGCTAAAACCTGGCAAAGGAGGAGAAATTTGGCTGGTAGATGCGATAAAATCGCTGATGAAGCGTCGCCCGGTGTATACGTGCGAAGTTAACGACGCGATTTATTATGACACAGGTTCTAAAATTGGCTGGCTGCGTGCCAATGTTGACTTTGCGCTTAAAGATCCGGCTTTGAAGGACGAGTTTAGGAAGTATTTGAAGAGTGTGGTATAATTTGAATGACGAAATCCGAATTCCGAATGACCTTTTGATAATTTAGATTTAGGAATTTTGTTCGGCATTCGTTATTTGGGTTTAGACATTTAAACCTATGGTATCGAAAAAGCAGCTTAGTCGCGCGCGTATTTTATTTGGCTCGATATTTTTTTGTTTATTGTTGACAGGTTTTGGCTGTAAAGGCCTGTCTGGGACTGAACAAGCGGCCACCAAACCGATAACGCTTGAGTATTGGACCGTATTTGATGATGTCGATGCCTTGCAGAAGATGATCGCTACTTACCGGTCTAACCGCCCGTATATAACCGTCAATTTGCGCCAATTGCGCGCGGATGAGTTTTATCCACGCCTCTTAGAGGCGTTGGCCGAAGATCGTGGGCCGGATATTGTGTCGGTGTCTAACCGCAGCATGCGTGCACTTAAAACGAAGCTGGCCCCGATGCCAGAGAGCGTTCCGGATACGACGATGGTGACTACCGAAGGAACGATTGGATCTAAAACTACGATTACGACTGTAGCCCGGCCGCTGCCTAATGCCCTCCAGGTTGACCGGGAATATGTGCAGACAGTTAAGAAAGATGTGGTGATGGATGGAAAAGTGTACGGCCTGCCACTATCTCTTGATACCATGGCTTTGTATTATAATAAGGATTTGCTGGATCGGGCGGGAGTGGCGGAGCCACCAAAAACATGGGAAGAATTCCAGGCGGCGGTAAAAAAAATCTCTAAGTACGACAAAGACGCCAACAAAATCACCCAGGCCGGAGCGGCTTTTGGCACCGGAAATAACATTACCGCAAGCGACGATTTGATTTACTTGTTGTTCGAACAGAGCGGTGTTAGCTTTATATCGAAAACTGGCAATCAGCCAATTTTTAATCTTACTGCCAACCGGAATGGTGAAGAAACTCCGGCTATGACGGTAATGAATTTTTATACTGATTTTGCCAATCCGACCCGTGACACCTATACGTGGAATGAGTCAATGGGCCCTGCTCTTGATGCGTTTACGAGCGGGTCGGCGGCTTTTTTCTTTGGGTACAGCTATCATTTGCCGGTCATCAGGGCGCGCGCCCCACAATTAAATGTAGGGGTTTTGCCCTTGTTACAGCTCGATCCGGCCCGCCCGGTGAATGTGGCCAACTATTATGTAGATGCGGTGACGCTTAAATCGACAAAACAGTCGGCGGCGTGGGCATTCATTAATTATTTGACTCATTCGAGCGCGACTGAAACCTATCTCACTGAAACAAAGCGCCCGACGGCACTCAGGTCTAATATTAAAAAACAATCTGAAGATCCAGATTTGGCGCCATTTGTCGGTCAGCTTTTGATCGCTGATAATTGGTACCGCGGGCAAAATTATGATTCCGCTAGCCGGGCTATTCGTGATATGATTCATGAATGGCTGCAAGCGCCACCTGATCCCAATCGACTACTTGAGTGGCGTCAAGATATTTTAAATCGGGCGGCCGCTAAAATTCAGCAAACCTTATGAAGACTATGGCTTCACAGATTCGCCTCTTTATATTCGGATTATTATTTGCTGCTGGCTGCGGTGGTTTGTTTTTCCCAGCTCCAGCGGCAGTAGCAGCTGGCAGCTGTTTTTGTTTTGAAAATTTGACTAAATTGACGGCTGAAACGGTGAAAGACCAGGCTCAGTTTATTGCTCAGTGTTCGACGGTGGCCGCTCAGAGCGACTGTACGAAGGAAAAAAATTCCAACACCGCCACTAGTAAGCGATTTTTTGATTGTAACTATGCACAGACCGATGATATTTGTCAGGCAGCGCTGAAAGGTTGGGAGCAGGAAAAAACCACTCGTCTTAAAGAGTTGCTTGGCACTACCGAGGGTGCTGAGGGGGGCGCTAGTCAGCCATCGACAATTATCCGCAGCCGATTAATTCCGGATTGTGCTTTACAAAATGAGTTAACTGACCAGTGTCGCAGTGTTAATATTTTTATTACGCTGGCTATTAAAATTACGCAGTATTTATTTTCTATTATTGGTGGAGTATCGCTCGTGATGTTTGTGTATGGTGGTTTTATATTGATTTTATCCCAAGGCAATGAAGAAAAAATTTCCCAGGCCAAAGATATTTTGGTAGCGGTGGTGATTGGGCTATTGATTGCGTTTGGTGGTTATATTTTGATTAAGTTTTTGGCCTCGGCTGTTGGTGTTGATCCTGAGTTTATCCTTAAATAAATGGCTTTTATTTAGTGTTATGCGAAGATTTTTTAACTGGCACGCTATTGCTTTGATGCTTATTGCGGCTACTATTCAGCTGCTTCCTGTCGCGGCTTCAGCGGCGCAGTTTGAAGAATTGTATGCCCCTGAGTTGGTTGGCATGGGTGATGCCTGCAATGATCCTGAGTCGCTGGAGTGTCTTGGTGTTTGTACAGTAATGGTCGGCATTAATCCGGGTTTTTTTAAAGTTAACAAAACGTATAAAATTGACGTTTATAAAAAAAAGTTCGATATCCCGCTGTTCTCGTGGGCAGGTTTTTATCGTTTTGATGAATATCCAAATCGGTTATTTTATTTGGGGGGTAAAATGGTTCTGAATTATGATGGGAAAACCTGTACGGTCGAATCCAAAAAAATTGCCAAAGAAAAATATGAAGGGGTCGTGCAAAAACAAGAAGATGATTTGCTTGAAGAGATGAAAAGTAAGTACACGATGAAGCCGGCTGTAGCTAATAATCCGCCGTTTTGCTGCTGTAAACCATCGGATAAACCTAATGGTGTACCCTCTGATTGCGAACGCCATGTAGATTGGCGCCGCCGCTATAATTCGGAATTTGTTAAAGGCTTTAATGGTAATCAAAAAGATCCAGCTCTGCGCATTTGCGGCGAAGGGCTCAAGGCGTATGACGTGAAAGACCGTGAAGAAGGCGGCAAAATAATTAGTGATTGTGACGCATTGATGGATTTTAGCAAGCTCCCGGCGCCGGAAAAAACTGCGGCAGAGGGTGAGGATGAAGATGCTCCCGGTTCACTGAAAGATATTCAGGACCAAGTGGCCGAGCTTAATCAGATGAGCCGGTTTAATTCGTATAGTAATTCTTCGAAACTAGGGGCGGCTTTGATTGGGTGGTTGATTTCGGTGCCGCTGGCCATTCTCGGAGGTGTTACGCTGGTATTATATATTGTTGCCGGTGTGCTCTGGATGACTGCGGCTGGAAATTCTGAGCGCGTGGAGCAGGCCCAGAGAATGGTGGTATGGACGAGTCTTGGGGTGGTGGCTATTTTAGCGAGCTATGTACTAGTTGGATTTGTGTTTCAATTGCTGACCGGCGCGTCATAATTTTTATCTTTATCAGTTGTTTAATATGATTTCTCTGGCACAGCAGTTTTCTAGACGATGGATGCTCTTGGTGCTGTTAGCAACACTTGCTGTTGGTTTGTTGGCCGCCCCGGTGTTTGCTCAAACTAGCGACGAGACACCAGGTGCAAATAAGGATTGCCCTAAAGACCGTCAATGTTTAGAAAATCCATTGGCGCCAGGCGCAAATGGGGCGAGACCGGTTGAAGTGACTACTATCCTCGGCATCGTCATAAAGGGTGCGCTCGGAATTGTTGGGTCGGTGGCCCTTATCGTATTTATTAAAGGGGGGGCTTCGTGGTTATTGTCGTTTGGTAATCCCGACCGTGTCCACAGCGGTGCTATGACTATGCTCTGGGCAGCCATTGGCTTAGGTCTAGTTTTGGCTAGTTATTTCTTGCTCGATCAGTATTTGGTTTTTCTCAGCAAAGGTTCGTGACAAGTTTCGCGCCAGTATGTTATACTGGGGTCAGATCAGTTTATTTTGTAACATCACATATGAAACAATTTGTTTCTACTGGGAAGGAGGTGAAGATATGACACGATTCAAACAGTTCTTAGTCAGCTTCGCGATGGGAGCTATGATGATCGGCAGTATGGCGGTGCCAGTGGCGACGTTCGCCCAGGGTGGCGACCAGGTGCCAGGCATCAGCGGCCCAGTAAAGCCAATTAACGAAAGTGACTTGGGTATCCAATACGGAGCCAACACCGGCCTCACCAGTACTGACATCCGTATCACTATTGCTCGCATTATCAAGGTGCTCATGGGTCTCCTTGGTATCGTCGCAGTTGTAATCATTTTGATTGGTGGTTTTACCTGGATGACCGCGGGTGGAAATGATGATAAAGTTGGTGAAGCTAAGAAAATGATTTTCAGCGGTATCATTGGTTTGGCGATTATTTTGTCAGCATACGCTATTGCCAACTTTGTGGTAAGCAGCTTGGTAAGCGCTACGACTCAACCTGTCTAGTGTATACGTATCGTGGGGGAGAGTTTCAACTCTCCCCTTCGCGGTACTTTTGTTGGTAGAGAAAAATAATTATTTTAACTATTTCTCTCTTTCAATAATTAGTTGCCTACTAGTTTTTTAGTGATTAAGACTTATGCAACGCATATTTTTGGCAGGGGTATTTTTATTTGCTACCCTCTTTGTCTCGGTGGCGATGGTGCAGGCAGACAATGGCGATAAATATGGCCTCGGCGATACTCAAAAAGCCACGGGTGGTTTAGTGCCAAAAACGTTAGCTGGGGCCGGCAATGTGCCACAGCTGATTGGTAAAGTAGTGGCCGCACTCTTAAGCCTGCTTGCAATAATCTTTTTTATTCTGATTTTTTATGCCGGGATCACTTGGATGCTCGCTCGCGGCAATTCAGATGCTGTCACTAAAGCCAAAGATATCATGGAGGCTGCCTTGATTGGGCTTGTGATAGTGATGGCGTCGTACGCGATTTCGCGGTTTGTGTTTGATAGGTTAGGGGCAACTACTACCGATACCGTGACTCAACCTACAGGTCCTGAAACGATTAGTATTTAATTACGACAAATAATAAAGGGCTATGAAGAAATATTTTTGGGCAATGCTGTCAATCATGCTTTTGGTGCCAGTGTCTGCCCAGGCTCAGTTCAAGAATGGTTTAAATCAGCTTGATAGCGCGGTTGGCCCGAGTAGCCGGGCAGGGCTCCAGCGCGAATTGACGCCTGCCGTGGCGACGATCGTAACTGCCGCATTATCGTTGGTCGGTACGATTTTTTTACTGCTTACTATTTATGGTGGCATTCGCTGGATGCTCGCGCGCGGTGACGAGGGTGAGATTGAGAAAGGTAAAGAGATTATCAAGGCAGCGATAATTGGGCTCGTGATCGTAATGTCGGCGTATGCCATTACGGCATTTGTGGGCAGCCGACTTAGCGCAGGAGGATCTGGTGAGGCAGAGAAGGCTTCAATTACAACTGAAGCCCAATGTCAAAATTATAGCGGGGTCTGTTCGCAAAATTGCTCAGATTCAACCATATCGCTCGGCTCCTGTACCGATCGCTCAGATGGGGCGACTGTATGCTGTGCTGGGCCGGTTAGATAACTAAAATTATATGAAAAAATTTATTTATTCTTTCGTTGCTATACTTTGCCTGTTGACCGGTTCGATAAATTTTGCCTCAGCAGCCCCAAATATTGGGTTTGAAGCAGGAGGGCTTGCACAAAAGATTGGCGCTGGAGCTGGGTACGATACCACGAACGGTGAAACGGCTTTGTCGACCACGATTGGTAAAATTATCCGAGCCTTACTATCTTTGTCAGGTACCTTATTTTTGGCTCTCACCGTGTATGGAGGTATCCGTTGGATGAATTCTCGCGGTGATGAAGGAGAAATTGATGCTGGTAAGAATATTATTCGATCCGCTCTGATAGGGCTGGCTATCACCATGGCAGCGTACGCCATTACTATTTTTGTGGTTGATCGCATTACGTCTGCTACCGGAGCTAATCAGGTGGGAGGATCGGCTAGCAACAATGCCCCGGTAGTGAGCTGCGAGAATAATGGAGGGAGATGTTATGCGGCTGGCACAGAACCATCGAAAGAGAAGCCGTTGGTTCCGGGATCCTGCGCGAATCCTTCTGATGTGTGTTTGAAAGATATTTGACGTGCCAGCGCCATAATTATTTTTTTATGAAAAGACACCTTTTTGCGGTAGTGATGGGTATAGCGATTCTTTTGGCTGGCGCCCCACTAACTGTGGTTCATTCTCAAACCAGCCTTAGCTCCGATATTAATGCTCAGCTTGGCGCAGCTGGCGCTCCGAGCGGTCTTGGCAATTCTGATCCGCGACTCGTGGCTGCCAAAATAATTGTGGCGGCGCTTGGGATGCTGGGGACGGTATTTTTGGCTTTAATAGTGTATGCTGGATATTTATGGGTCACGTCGGCTGGCGAAGAAGAACCGATCATCAAGGCCAAAATGATCATCCGTAATTCTATTATCGGCCTCGCCATTGTACTGATGTCTTATGGTATAACGGTATTTGTTTTCAATGGGCTTGTGTACAGCAACTATGTGACAAAACCCACGGGCCCGAGTTCGTTGTTGCCTGGTTTTCAGTTTAAGGTTCTGCCTTAATTAAAGTGGTATAATGTTTCTAAAAAACGTCCCGCCGTAGCGAGACGTTTTTTAGTTTGCGTTTAAAATTATGTCGTTAGGAAATAGCTGCTCTGCGCGTGATTGCCCTGGCAGCTTTTTTAATTCAGTGGTAATTACTCTTGATAGGTCTTTCGCGGCGGCTGCCTTTTGGCCGTAACCATGGCTCAGAACGAATCGAACGTTAGCTGCTTCTTGCCCAGGAGCAGGCCCGATTAACACGAGCGGTTTTTTTAGGAATACGGCTTCAGTCACCGTTAATCCACCTGGTTTGGTTACAATGATATCGGCTTGTTTCATCCAGTTGGCAATCGGATCAAGGTAGGTATGGACACTTAGATTAGGGTACAGGGCTGACAGGGCGGTTAATTTTTTGAATAATGCCTCGTAGTTTTTCCCTGCGACTGCGATGACACGAGCGTTTTTAATATTTTCTAAAATATTTCTAGCATATGGCGTGGTGTCGATAAGCCCGCTGCCTCCGGCCAATAGCAGGATGGTTGGTGAATCTGAACGGCTGAGCTCAGCGCTATTTGGTTCTGTATTTTTTTTAATAAAATCTGGGCTGATAGGGATGCCACTAACTATAATTGGTTGGTTTTGATTTTTTATGCCAGCGGCAGTCTCGGCGCTACCTACAAAATAACGGCGCACATTTGAATGTAGCCAGACTTGATGCGCTCGATAGTCAGTTATCACGACGTCTATGGGCGCGGTTATCCGATTCTTTAATAAAAAAGGTATCAGATAATGTGTCGTGATAATTCGATCAGGTTTAAAATTGAGACAGTCGGTAATCAAATTTTGTAATGGTTTTTTTAGTATGGCCCCGACCAATGAATGGGCGATCGTCGAGATGGTGCCTCGCCCGCTATCATCGAGGGTGTACAGATAATGGTATAGCGACGGGGTAAGCCGAAGCCAAAAATCGTAGGATCCGCCAATTAGGCGTCGCAGAAGAGGCGACAGGTATTCAAGAACATTAATATGACGGGCATCGATATTCGGGTAACATTGAACAGCCCTCTCATAGAGCGCTGTTCCAGCTTTAATATGGCCAAGGCCGCCAGTGCAGGAGAGAATAAGTACTTTTTGCTTTGCTGCCGCCATAGACCTGTTTAGTCCTTAAATTTAAAATCTCTTCTATGTGAAGAGATTTTACTGTTATTGGGAGTTGCCAGGAATCTCTTCCCAAACTTTCCCCGGTTCAATGTGGGTGGCCAACGGGAATTTCCGTCGCTTCGCTCCCACGAAAGGGCTTCCGCCCTCTCGTGCGCTCTCCCCGGCAGAGGTGGAAACCTCCCGGTTTCCAGACCTTCCCCGGTTCAATGTGGGTGGCCAACGGGAATTGAACCCGTATTGCGAGAGCCACAATCTCGCGTAATAACCATTATACCATGGCCACCATATCTCTTCGCTTCGCGAGGAGTACCAAAAATTCTAATATCTAATTTCAAATTAGACAACCTAGTTTTAAGATACTACAGTGAAAAAAAGCTTTTGGCAAGTTTTGATATCAGTCATTAGGATTTTTGATGTTCGGTGTGTCCTTGCTAGGAATCGAACCTAGATTTAGAGCTTAGAAGGCTCTCGTTCTATCCATTGAACTACAAGGACGTTTAGGAAATGATCGTATCCTATCGATTTTTTACAGAAAAAGCAAGGTGTGCTACTATGGTTGTAGTTTTTCAAAAAAGGTCTTAAATAAGAGAAATATGCGCCATTTTTTTCTTAAAAAATTTTTATTTTTTTTAAGCGTTTTTAGCGTGCTCTTGATGGCGGCGCCTGTTCTGGCCGGAGATTATGGCTTAACCGAAACCAGCAAGGCGGTGGGGTTCGAGACCGGGGATCAAAATACCTTTTCTGGCATAATAACTCGAGTGGTTCCGACGGTATTTGTCGTGTTGTCTTTTGCTTTTTTTGGCCTTATGCTGTATGCCGGTTTCCGATGGTTGACTTCGCAAGGTAATGAAGATGCAATCAGTAACGCCAAAGACACGATGCAAACAGCGATTATCGGGGTTGTAATCGTGACAGTATCATATGCTATAACACGGTTTGTATTAACTAAGCTGTCTGGAGGATAATTATATGGCCAAAAATCGTGAAGGTGGCCCGCAACCCCGACCAATTGTTGATTTGTTTCTATTTGAAGTAGAAAGCGGTGTTACGTTTAGGGTTGAGGACCAGGAGATTGCAGGTGATATTGCAAAACTTGAGCCCCATATATCTCCTCAACTGAAGAAGGATTTGGAGGCGAAACTTGCTGAGCTTCCTAGCCTTCGGATAGCCGTAGGCGTTACTACTGATCTTGGAAAAAAAGATAAAGCGATTAGAAATTTACATAAAAAACATCGTCAGCTGTTTGTATTGCTAGGGCCCTTATTTAAAGAATGTTTCAGTTTAGAAAAATACCCGCTCCATGATCAGCCGTTGCCGAACGATTGGGACAATAAGCAAACTGCCGTTGTTGCCGCTCCAGTATCTGGGGTAAGTCCTGCGATTGTAACACCTGAAGTGGTAAGTGCGCCGCCTTCGATAAAGATCGAAGGCGACATACATTTGGGATTTGACGATAAAATGCCCAAAGACCCAAAAAATAATCTAGTCATAACTTTGAGGAAAAATGGGGTGCGCAGTGAAGTGTTCTTTTCTTTGCTGCGCAACGGGGTGGCGCCGGTAACACCCCCTATTGTTGAGAGTGCTCCTGGCAGCAAAGATGGCCAGCAAGTGAAAATAATATATCCCAAAGACATCCTCATTCTTGTGCGAAAGTTAGGCGGAGTCTTGGATGCAGAGTTACTTAAGGGAACAGGGAATAAGCCGGTATATGGATCTAGACTTATTGCTACTCAAGCCGACCTTGAGGCCTATTTTGTTGGGGCTGGGTATCTTTTGAAGGATCCACCGGAAGAGCCGCCGCCTTTGCCCGGTACATCGGCACCAGCTCAGACTCCTCAGTCGGCAGCAGGTTCTGCCAGCCCGGTAACGCCGCAACCAGTGGATGTACCTACCCCGTCTCTAGTACCAGTTTCACCACCACCGGTAGCGGCAGTTTTGTCGCCGAGTGTTGCCGCCGCACCGTCAGCTGCTCCAAAATCGTCGCCAGCTCCAGCCACTCCGGATGTGGCGCTATCTTCGACCGCTCCAGATCCGAACAGAAGAGAGGTGCCGCTCATAAAACTTGAACTTGAGGGTGCTCGTTCAGTTTTGCAACAAGCCCGCGACCACGCTGATTTTCCCAATGATTTATTCCCTATAAAAGCTGATGATGAAATTGGCGAAGATGGGTCGCTGCTAGATCGAACGGTAGCCCCTCCAATTATTGGCGAAGTTTACTTTGCTCGATATTGGGTAAAAGTGTTCACAGAATTGCCGCCAACAGTTTCAATAGATGACTTTTTGTTGGTGCATCCGGCACCCGGAGACAAAGCGCGCCCGAAGACGGCTAAAGAGGTTGGCATACCGCAGGGCCTTGTGACTGAACTTGAGAAACTTGATCAAGAGGCTCGGGCCGAAGCCCGCGGCTCTGCGTATTTGTGCGCTTCCGAACATATTGTCAAAACTACTGAGCGGTTGGCGAGTACGATTGTCGATAGTAAGGCGCGCTGGGAAACGAAAGGTGGGAAAAGCCACCAATCTCGTTTAGAGGCTTTGCGTAACTTGGCTCGTGTGGTCCGAACTGTTGCCCACGACGAGAATGCCTTTTATCCGGCATATGATAAAGCTCTGACAGAAGCGTATGAATTGATGCAATATTTGTACGGTTCAGTTAAAGAAGGCTTGGTTTCTTTAGATAAAAAAGCCGAGGCTTATTTCAGTAAACACCCGGATCGGGAGCAGCGTGATGAGTGGCGAAATCGGCTTAAGAGTGCTGGTGGACTGAGAAAAACCTATGAACAGTTTGATAAAAATTATCGCCAGGGAGACGGGATCCCTGCGTTATTTAGCAATTTTGACAGTTTTAATCATCAAGTTGAAGCATATACGGGTTCAGTGGAACTGTTACTTGATGCTGAAGCCCACTTGGAACAGCTTGTCGGTCAGCCCCAAGACGCAGGCCGCGATACGTCGCGAGGTTTAGCTAAAAAAGACTCTCAGCCAGAGGAAAAAGATCCTCGCATCGCCAGCCTTATGACCATGATGTATGGTGATGAATTTTCGTCTGGGAAAAATCGTACTTTTCAGAACAAATTTCCTTTTGATAAATTGACGATTTTGTCTCGAAGAGCGCAGCTGCCAGTTGATATTTGGGCGACTAGCGAAGTCAGGTTTAAAACAATTCAATTGGCTTTTGGGCAAGCCTACACCCGCCGGGATAGTCAAGCGATGCGTGAACAGTATGCTGAATTAGAGGCTCTTGAGACGGAGCTGGAGCCTTTTTTAGCGGCTATTAAGGCGACTGGTGTGCGAATTTAGTCTGGCGGGGCTAGGTAACCCCTTCATCTGTAAGCTTGACTTTTTTGGCCTATTCGGCTACGATGATCCTACTTTACTCATTCTGGCCACCACAGGCTCGGCCCTATGATTTAGCCAGAACTGAACCTTCCTGAAATATGCTCGGGAAGCGCTCGGTGATATAACCGCATATATCGTATGTTAGACGTCAAGAAAAAAGCGAGTATTATTAAAAAATTTCAGACTCATGAGGGCGATACTGGCTCAAGCGAAGTCCAGATTGCCATTCTCAGTGCTGAAATTGATGAGCTGATTGAGCACCTTAAACTTCACCCGAAAGATCATTCTTCTCGCCGTGGTTTGCTCCGCAAAGTGAGTACGCGCCGCAGCTTGATCCGTTATCTCCGCAAAGAAAATCCAGAAAGCTGCGAACAGATTCTTAAAAAACTTAAAATTAAAGGTGGCCGCACAATCCCGAAACCAGGCGCTACTGGCGCTGAAACCGAAGATGAGATGCTCGATGACGAGGCCATGGATTTAAAAGATGCTGGCAATGAACGCGTCGCCTAACAAAAAAAATCATCCCCTTAAACACCCTGACCAACGCGTTGGGGTGTTTATTGATGTGCAGAATATGTATTATAGCGCCAAGAATTTGTATGGCGCGAAAGTTAACTTCGGGGCGATCGTAAAAGCGGCGACTGAAGGCCGGAAATTGATCCGGGCGATTGCCTATGTGGTATCAACTGAAAGCAAAGAAGAGCAGCCGTTTTTCGATGCGCTCTATAATCTTGGCATTGAAACCAAAGACAAGCCGCTCCAGATTTTTTATGGCGGTGAGAAAAAAGCTGATTGGGATGTTGGCATTGCGGTAGATGCGATTCGCCTTAGCCCGAGCCTTGATGCGATTGTGCTGGTCAGTGGCGACGGTGATTATATGCCGCTGATTGAATATCTGCGCAACCAGGGCAAACAGGTAGAAGTGGTGGCCTTTGGCAACACTACGTCTGGTAAATTGAAAGAAGCGGCTGATGATTTTATGGATTTGAGTCTTGAGAAAGGCAAGTTTTTGATTCCGACGTATAGCCCACGGCCTCCGGCTCGGAAGAAGGCGGCTCCACCGAAGGTATAAAATTGCTAAATTGTTAAAGTGCTAAATTGTTTTTTGTGAGATTTTCACCGATAGCAATTTAACAATATGACAATGTAACAATTTATTTATAATGAGGTTGGTATGCAGACACACAGACCTGCTAGTAGGTCTTTAGCTCGCATAGCAACTTCAAGAAAGGAACACATATGAATATCAAACAATGGTCGCTCAACTGGGGCGGCCGCACCCTGACGGTGGAAACCGGCCATTTTAGCTTGCAGGCTAATGCATCATGCACCGTGCGTTATGGCGATACGGTGATTTTGGCCAGCGTCGTGATGAGTAAAAATACGCGCGACGGCATCGATTTTTTCCCGCTGATGGTGAACTTCGAAGAAAAATTATACGCCGCTGGAAAAATTAAAGGCAGCCGCTTTATCAAGCGCGAAGGCCGCCCGAGTGAAGATGCGATTTTGTCAGGCCGCCTGGTGGATCGCGCGATTCGCCCGCTGTTCAACGATCAGATGCGCAATGATATTCAGGTTATTCTGACGGCTCTGTCGGTGGATGGCGAAAATGATTCGCAGGTTCCGGCATTGATTGCTGCGGCTACGGTATTAAGTCTGTCGAATATTCCGTGGAATGGCCCGATTGCTGGCGCTCGCGTTGGCCGGGTGAATGGTGCCTTCAAAATCAACCCGTCATTTGCCGAACGTGAAACGAGTGATGTTGATATTGTGGTCGCTGGTACGCCAGACAAAGTGATTATGGTGGAAGCCGGGTGTAAAGATGCGCCTGATCAGGATGTGCTCGCAGCTCTTAAATATGGCGCCGCCGAACTCGCTCCGCTCATTGAATTTATTACCAAATTACAGCGTGAAGTCGGTCAGCCGAAACTTGATTTGTCGGCTAACCCTGATGAAAAAGAATTGACCCTGCGCGCTACCGAGCAAGAAGCGATTCAACTGGTAGCGAGCCATGTCGATGACTGGATTTTTGAAGGGGTAAAGAAAGGTAAAATGGAGCGCGTCGCGATGGTAGAGCGCTTTAGCAAAGCTGTTGATGAAATGCTGTCGGCCAAAGAAGGGCTCGATGAAAAAATCAAAAAGATTGTGCTTGGCCGCGTCAAAATTTATGTCGAAAAATATATTACCGAACAGATTTTGAAAAAAGAGCAGCGCCTGGATGGCCGCTCGCTCACTGATATTCGTGATTTGAATATTGAAGTAGCGCTGTTACCACGCACCCATGGCTCTGGTATGTTTATGCGCGGCGACACGCAGGTGCTGTCGGTCGCGACTCTTGGTGCGCCGGGTGATGTGCAAACGCTTGATACGATGGAAGAAGAGGGAACCAAGCGTTATATGCATCATTACAATGACACGCCGGCAACTTATGGCGAAACTGGCCCGCTGCGCGGCCCAGGCAATCGCGCGATCGGGCACGGCGCTTTGGCAGAACGAGCCCTCGTACCGATGTTGCCACCAGAAACAGAATTTCCGTATGCGATTCGCGTGGTATCCGAAGTGCTTGGCAGCAATGGCTCAAGTTCCATGGCATCGACGTGCGGTTCAACGCTCGCCCTTATGGACGCTGGTGTGCCAATCAAGAAGCCGGTGGCTGGAATTGCGATGGGTCTTGCGAGTGATGCAAATGGCAAATGGAAAGTATTAACCGATTTACAGGATATCGAAGACGGCCCGGGTGGTATGGATTTCAAAATTGCCGGTACGGCTGATGGTATTACCGCGCTCCAAATGGATACCAAAACCAGCGGTCTTAGCTGGGAGATTGTGGATCAGACCTTTAGTCAAGCCAAGACAGCTCGCTTAACCTTGTTGTCCGAAATGGCTAAAATTTTGCCATCTCCGCGACCCGATTTGTCGCCATATGCCCCACGCATCGTGACAGTTATGATTAATCCAGACAAGATCCGTGATGTGATTGGTCCTGGTGGTAAGATGATCAATAAAATTATTGCCGAAACCGGTGTATCGATTGATATTGAAGATGATGGCCGCGTCTGTATCACTTCGAGTGATGCGGTTGGCCTTGAGAAGGCAGTAAAATGGGTAGAGGAATTAACTCACGAAGTTACCCCGGGCGAAACGTATGAAGGTACTGTGGTGCGCCTTGAAGATTTTGGCGCCTTTATCCAGGTGTTGCCTGGCCAGGATGGCCTCGTGCATGTGAGTGAAATTGCCTGGACACGCACCAATAAACCAAGCGATGTTTTGAAGCTCGGTGATAAAGTCAAAGTTGTGGTTAAAGAAATTGATAACCTTGGCCGCATTAACCTCAGCATGAAACAGCTCTTGCCGAAACCGGAAGGCTACCAGGAACAACCAGCCTTTGAGCGCGGTCCACGCCCACAGCGGGGCGGATTTGGTGGTCGTGGCGGCGGTGGCGGTTTCCGCGGCGGACGATAACTATTTAATCCCTTTTACCACTGGTGAGAGGGATTTTTTTGCCTTGAAACTGGTAGTAGTGGGCCGAGGGTCCATTACTGCGATCTTTCAACCAAACGTTTTTTTGGAGGTTTTTCATGAGTCAAAAGATTGTAGAACCCAAGCTGGTGGTGATTGAAGGTGGCCCACGCTCAGGCAAAACTACGATCAGTCATCTCGTCCTACAGCAGTTCCCGAACATGTTCCTGGAGATGCCAGAGGTAGCGACCATGCTCTTAAATGGCGGCTTTCCGCTCCCTGGTCGCGATCTCGAGTGGACGCCGGAGTGGCAGGTTAACTTCCAGGATGCGGTGGTCGGAGTGCAGCGGCCACTCGAAGCGGTGTTTCTGGACATGGCTCGGGAGCGCGGCGTTCCGTTCGTCCTCTGTGATCGTGGCATCGTGGGTGCAGCGGCCTATCTCCCGGGTGGCCTGAAAGAATTCGTAGCGCGCTATCATGTCGATCTCATGGCTGAGCTCGCTCGCTACCGGGCCGTCTTCCTACTGACCCCACCTCACCTTGAAGACCGGACACTCTATGAGGCCGGCCAGCGCGCTAATAACGGCGTTCGGTTTGAGCCGTATGAGCGTGCAGTCGAGCTGGCTCGCGCTAGCGAGCTGGCCTGGAAGGACCATCCTCGCCTCACTGTGGTCAAGTCCTTTCCTGACGTGGCCGACAAGATCCGAGCGGTCGTCAGCGCCGTCGCCCAGCTTGTCGACGCCTACCATCGCGCTGCTTGATCCAGCACCTTCTGGCACGGCCCACCCCCCTCTGTTCCTGCTCTCCCGAGCAGGAATTTCCATTTTTAGGGGAATATATTAAGATCGCTATTTTGGCAGGTCTGTTTTATTGCTTTTTTTAGTTTCATATGATTAGATATGCCTACTTTTGGGCAAGTGGCGGAACTGGTATACGCGTTAGTCTTAGGAACTAATGCCGCAAGGCTTGAGGGTTCGAGTCCCTCCTTGCCCACTAGCATGGTAGATGCGCCTCTTTGGTTATCCTTGAAAATTGCCTGATCTCTGTCTGTGTAATGGAGGTTTATCTCTATTATAGAGATAGTGTTCAGTTTTTTGTTGAAGAAAAAAAGGAGAACATCTTGGAAAATCAAGTGCAGGTCTCTAGTGTCGCCGTGGTCTCTGATGACTATCGGAGACGAATCGAGGAAGCGCTTTTTTCGGATGGATCTATCCAGTTTTTTGTGGTAAAAGACGGGTCAAGCCCGTTAGGGCAGCATTATCACAAAAATTTAGTCGAAGTTTTCTATTTTTTTGAGGGTGGCGGGACGGTGTCGGTGGCCAAGGTCAATGGGGCGGGGGAAGTAATTGGTGTTATCTGTCAGTATGTGCTAACGGAAGGGTCCGTGATCAAGATTCCCCCGTTTCATACGCACCGGTTCGATCTGCGACCCGGCACGAAGTTTATCGTCTTCGGATCTCGCCCTTTCGATCGGGACGATTTGTGGCCATGCCCAATCTGAATAGCGCAAAGGGGTTCGCGCGCGGCGAACTCCTTTGCTCTGCACTACTAATGTTATGAATCACGATCCTAATTTATTTGCAGCGGAGTTACGTGATGATTTACCAACGCTTGATTTGCACGGGTATTACACTGTCGAGGCTCTAGATCAACTGGAGTTTTTTTTATTTAGAGAATACCAAGCCAAAGAAGTCGTGGTGTGTATTATTTATGGTGGTGGCACTGGGCGTCTCGGCGAAGCTGTGCGCGGACGGTTGCAAGCACATCCATTGGTTGATAAAATACAGGACAATGGAGGGAGTTGTGTGGTTGTTTTAAGTCAACCCTGAAGAATTAAGAAAGAGCGGACTCGAAGTAAGTGGTTTTTCCTTAATTCATTATTTCTTACTTATAATTCTTATTTATGGAATTGAATTCGTATACCTTGGAGGATGTTATTGCCGAAGTGCGGGAGCGCGCTCAAGATGAAGGAGTGAGCGATGAAGCCACCTGGCATGAATTAGTAGAAGAAGTGATCGAGGATCATGTGGATCTTGGCCAGATTGATCCTGATCAAAATACGGAACAATGGAAAGAGGTGGTGAAGCACATGTGGAAGGACTATCGCCTGGAGCAGGCGGGAGATGATGGTGAGAGTGAAGAGTCAGAGTAGGATGTAATTATTAGCTATCTAATGCGTTTGAATTTATTAGAATATCGAATTACGAAGCACGAATTACGAATTAAGTGGTGTAAGCAGCTCTGGCCGTAATTCTTTGTTCTTAATTCATAATTCTTCGTATGTTATGAAATTATTTATTGATACTGCTAATCTTGAAGAAATAAAAACAGCGGCGAGCTGGGGAATTCTTGACGGTGTCACTACTAATCCGACTTTGATCGCCAAAGAAGGTCGTGATTTTAAAAAGACGATTTTAGAAATTACCAAAATGGTAGATGGTCCGATCAGTGCCGAAACAGTGAGTGAAGATGCAGCCGGGATGATTAAAGAAGGTAAAGAGTTTGCTAAATGGCATAAGAATATTCATGTCAAAGTGCCCTGCACAGCTGAAGGGATTAAAGCGGTAGTGGCATTTAAAAAATTAAAAATTAAGACCAATGTCACTCTGGTATTTTCGGCTAACCAGGTGCTGCTTGCAGCCAAAGCTGGAGCGACGCTAATCAGTCCGTTTGTAGGGCGGCTGGTTGATGCCGGGGAAGACGGCATGCAAATGATTGCAGAATCGGTTCAGATTATTGAAAATTATGGTTTTGAATCGCAAATTTTGGTGGCTTCGGTAAGGGATCCCCGCATGGTGACGGATGCGGCACTGCTTGGGGCACACATTGCCACGGTGCCATTTAAGATCCTTGAACAGGTGTTTAAACATCAGCTCACTGAAGCCGGTATAAAAAAATTTTTACAAGATTGGGCCACTGTAAAGAATAAATAACTAAGTAACAACGAAGGGAGGTGACAACGTATGCAAGGAAATAAGGGACTACACATGGTAACAACTTTACTCCTCATCATTGGGGGTTTGAATTGGTTACTCGTCGGATTATTTAAATGGGATGTCGGTATGTTATTTGGCGGGATGGCAGCGCCAGTATCGCGCGTAATTTACGTGCTCGTAGGGCTGTCGGCGCTCTATCTTTTGGTCACACACAAAAATTGTTGCAAAATGTGCGGTACAAAAATGATGCCGTAAGCACAGTTTTTTAAACGTAAAAGCCTTATCTGCCAGATAGGGCTTTTTAATACATTTTTTATCCACACCCTTTTCTTGACAGATAATTTTAAACAGAGTAACATCGTCGTTACCTTAAAATTCTCTAATTTTAGAGACCACGTCCACAAGCATGAGTTTGCTAACTGGCAGCCACTTGGACCTCTGGATAAATTAGTCAAGTAGAAATGTTGCACACTTTTCTATCTTATCAGAGTAAGTCCAAGCGGTAACCAAACCTCTAGTTGAGGGCCGCTTAACGCGGTCTTTTTTAATCCCATTTTGCCTAGCGATCGAGTTCGAAATTCGAAACTGATCGTGAGGTTGAATGACTGAAACAGAAGCCAGCGTGTACGTTGACAATTCAACAGCAAAAGCAAACAAACAATAGGGTACCCTGTACCGAAAAAGTACGGGGCACATGTAGGTAACTACACAAATAACTACAAAACACCTTTAGTGTTTTTGTAGTGCGCAATTTCAACAAGGGCGCACGGTGGATGCCTTGACACAAAAAAACGAAGAAGGACGTTGTAGGGTGCGATAAGCCTCGGCGAGCTCCCAAACAAGCTTTGACCCGGGGATTTCCGAATGGGGAAACCCGTCTCGACTTGATCGAGAAATCATGACGCTGAATCCATAGGCGTATGAAGAAGACCTGGTGAAGTGAAACATCTCAGTAGCCAGAGGAAAAGAAATCGAAGAGATTCCCTTAGTAGTGGCGAGCGAAAAGGGAACAGTCTAAACCGCTTAACTGTTGCTATCAAAAGTTGTTGGTCTCACGATTAACTATGATTGGTAGCTTAAAGGACAGACCGTTGGTTAGGCGGTGTTGCAAGAAGTCAGTGCGTGTTTTCTGTATACACGGTGACGATGTTATATGATTAGGAGAAGGTTCTGGAACGGACCACCATAGCGGGTAATAGTCCCGTATCTAAAAATCATATAGCAGTCATAGCTGATTCTCTTAAGTAGGGCGGAACTCGTGAAATTCCGTCTGAATCTGGGCCGACTATGGTCTAAGACTAAATATTTTTTGTGATCGATAGTGGACTAGTACCACGAGGGAACGGTGAAAAGCAGCCCGGTGAGGGCGATGAAATAGTATCTGAAACCGTGTGCCTAC
>CAZEDL010000003.1:0-105423 GCA_964510885.1 uncultured Gammaproteobacteria bacterium | reverse complement strand
TATTTTCTTGAGCGGGGTTCGGCCGTCAAACGGCCGCCCCTGAGGCCTCATGGCCGAAGAAAGCGAAAGAAATTACCAAACGGGTAATCTAACTTAGAGCAAAGAATTAAGCGTTTCAGCGGCGCGCGGCACTTCGTTAAACGTCGGTTCACGGCTGGCAATACAGCGCAAAAAATAATCGAGCTCGGCCACATACATATCATTCGGGTCAACTCGTTTCGGACTAAATTTCTTCACCCGTTTTTCCACGCCCTTCAGGTAGTATTCATACCAGACTTCACCGTCCCGAAAATTCCAGGTCAAATTTCCTTTTTCACCAATTACAATTAACGAGCGATGCTTATACTGCTGCAAATAATCGCAGCGCACGGTAGCGAGCGCCCGATTTCTAAACGCAAATTGCGCCAGGCAAATATCTTCAACATCAATATCGAGATCACTAATCCGATCGGTCATAAACTGGCTCTTCATCACGGGGGAAAAGCCGTTCAGCCAAAAAACAATATCAAAATCATGAATGTCGTCGAGCATCACTCCCCCACCTTGTGCACGTTTGCCCGCATATACAGTGCGGTAATCTTGCTTCGGCCGTTGATACGGCAGATAGCGGCCATACTCGATGTGCAGCGCCAGCACCCGACCCAAAAATTTCTTATCAAGTAATTTTTTTATAGCCTGCAGCGCCGGATCAAATCGGACATTGCACCCAACCATAGTTACCAGTTGCTGCCGCTCGCACAGTTCTGCCAGTTTAACCATACCCTGGCGCGTATGGCCGAGCGGTTTTTCAATAAATAAATCAAGTCCGGCTCGCGCACACAGGATAGCCGTCTCCACATGTTCACTCGTTGGATTGCAGATAAAGGCAGTCTTAAAGGCAGCCAGCGTACGGGCATCGAGTTTGGCCACTCGCTTAACGCCGGCCGGCCACGATTTAAGCAACGGGTCATACACCGCGATATTACGGTAGCCAAGCGTCTCAAGATTGGCATAATGCCGGCGGCCGATTGAACCAAAGCCGATTAAAATAATCGGAATATTTTTAACAGGTTTCATAATTTGAATTGCAAAAGACTGGCCCGTTGTTGTCTAGACTAGGTAAATTAAAACTACTTTTTAACTGACACCAAGTACTCCCCATTTACAACCACCACATCCACATTATCCGCCAGCATGCTGCTGAGCGCATCATCGATTGTACAAACAATCGGATGCTCATGCTCATTAAAACTGGTGTTGATCAAGCACAAACCACCAATCGCCTGATTCCAGGCCGTTATAATATCGTAATAAAACGGATTATCAGCACGGGCAATAATCTGCGGCCGCGCCGTACCGTCAATATGTACTACCGCCGGAGCATTCTCTTTCATTTCTGGTGTGCAATCATAACACTCCGTCATGAACCGAGTGGTAATATGATGTGGCTGCCACCCCACAAAACAGCGCGGCGCAAGCTCCATTGTGGTCACAGGCGCAAACGGCATAAATTCCGTGCGTCGCATCCGCTTATTTAGCCAATCATTAACGGTTTTATCCTTGGCATGATAAATAATGCTGCGATTCCCAAGCGCACGCGGCCCGTACTCCATTCTGCCTTGCAACAATCCAACTACTCGATTATTTTCTAGCAAATCAACAACTTTCGCCACCAAACTCTGAGGTTCAGTAAACTTTTCAAATACCAACGTCTCTGCAAATTTCTTTTCTGCGTCGGCAATTTCTGTAGCCGTAGTTTCGTTTCCGAGATAACAGCTCTGTATGCGATAACGAGGTAAACCGTGCTTGCGGGCACTTAGAAGAGCTGCGCCAATCGATAAACCACCGTCTCCCATGTGCGGAAAGACAAACAAATCAGTTACCCCTGGAATCGCTCGGATCCGTTGATTTAATTTTACATTTGCAAACAAACCACCGGCGGCGGCGATATTTCCGATGCCATACTGTTTCACATAGTGGCCAATATAAGCCGTCACTATATTTTCAAGATGCTGCTGGGCAGCAGCCGCCACATCCTCGCGAGTGTATCCCGCCAGAGCATTTTTCAATAATTCGTACTGTTGGTAAAAAAACGGCTTATAGTAATTCCCCAGCAATCCTTCGATCTTGCCCTCCTTCACGGTAATCATCTGCTCCATTATTGACAAGCATTTATTCGGATCGCCATAGGCAGCGAGGCCCGTCACTTTGCCTTCATGTTGGTGGGGCTTAAAACCTAATAACTCGGTAATTTGACCATAAAAAAATCCCAGGCTATCCCAGGTATAATTACTGCTAATTTCGACAAGCTCATTCCCTCGTCCAATCGACACACTGCCGCTGCGAAAATTACCTGACGCATCCAAAGTAAACACCAGCGCTTCGTCAAAAGGCGACGGATAGTAGGCGCAAGCTGCATGCCCGTCATGATGATCAAACCACTCTACCTTATGCGTCAAACCAAGGGCAGCCATGTGCTGCTCAAATTCTTGACGTCGCGGTACCGAACGTTCTACCTCGACTTCAATTCGTTTCAACATGATTTCTTTTGCGGCCGGCCCTTGCTCTGCAATCTCGACTGCTCGTTTGACGTAATTAACCAAATGTTTTTCATAGGGAAAACGATGATGCCAGGCATAACTAACCACCGCTACATCATCCGTCGTTATTCCGGCATAGGCTAGTAGCCACTTAATTGACTGCTCTGGAAAGCTACTATCAAGCTTAATACGAGTTAGCCGCTCCTCATTTATCGCTGCCACACACACGCCATCTTTAAACAAAGCAGCCCCACTATCGTAACAGTTATGAATACCAAGAATATACATACCATTCGCTATTATAAACAAATATCATGCCAAGCACGCATGCAGACATGGTAGCCGAGACAACATCGTCTGGCAAGAGGAATGCCGTGCCAGCAGCAGCCACTAAATAATCAAGCTGACTACCAACGAACCTATAAGCAACATCTACTTGAGAGCCACTAATTTTTTAAGCCGATCCGGATACTCAGTCAGTGAGATGTCATAATATTCAGCCACACTCTCGGCCACGGTCGGCATATACAGCTGCAGCTCTTCGCGCCCATAACTAGTATCAAGCGTCATATTCTTCGGCCGTGGTACGGTTAGATGCGACTGGTCAACGCTAATAGGGGTAATACAGCCACTATCGAGTCCGAATTGCCGGGCCAGCATCATGCCAAATTCATATTTAGAGCAGCCGTTGGCGCCCGCTACATTTATAAGCCCAGTTAAGCGCCGATCGATGATATTGAAAATATTTTTTACCAACTCCGTCACGAGGATCGGCGAAAAATATACGTCCGTAAATAAATTAATCTTCTCTTGCCGCATCAACGACTGCACGATCCACCCTGCTAAATCAATCTTTGGCTGCGCATTCCAGCCAAAAAAATTAGTTCGAATAATTGTTACCGGAACGGTAATTTTATGAAATATATTTTCAGCCTGATATTTGGTATGCGCGTAATAATTGATTGGAGCCGGCTCTGCCTGCTCAGTGTAATTACCAGTCAGCCCAGAAAATAAATGATCCGTAGAAATAGCCACCACCGGCAGGCTACGTGCTTCGGCATAATCCGCAACTGTCTGTGACACGCGAACGATCAATCGATCAGCCAAGGCGCGGTCCTGCTCGCAGAGGTCGACATTGGTCAGTGCGGCGGTGTGAACAATAGCATCGTAAGGGCCGTAGGCATCAAGGGTTGCTACCGCTTCCGGATCGCTAAGGTCAACAGAAACAAAAACCATCCGCGGTGCAGCAGACACCAGCGGATGATTGAGGGTCACGCCTACCAGCTGCCAACTACTTGGCAACAGCGCAGAAATATTGGCCCCAAGGAGGCCACTCGCGCCTGTAAGCAAAATTTTCTTTGTAGAATTAATCATGTAACGTCGCAACGAGTTCCGTCAATTCTTCTGGAGTCAGCCACAGTGTATTGGTGTGACTGGCCAAAGAAAAACCTTCTTCCACCGCCTTGGCATTAGCATGCTCCGGAGCTTCATGGAAATTATGCTCGGGCAAAATAACATAATGATCATCAAATTCACGAGCCCGGCGCGCTTCTTCCGCTGTAATCAAGAGTTCATGCATTTTTTCTCCAGGGCGGATACCAATAATTTTTACCGCCGCATCTCCGGCCAGGGCCTTGATGAGACTCGTAACTTTCATGCTCGGAATTTTTGGAATGAAAATTTCCCCGCCATGCATAGTGCTAAGCGCAAATAACACCAGTTCAACTCCTTGATTTAAGGTAATCCAAAATCGCGTCATATCCGGGTGGGTCAGCGTAACCTGGCCGGCTTTGCGCTGCTCATCAATCAACTGGACAATGCTGCCGCGGCTGCCGACCACATTGCCATAACGCACCGCGCCGAATAATGTTTGCGTGCCCGCATAAGCGTTAGCAGCAATCGTCAGGCGTTCGGCGCACAGTTTGGTCGCTCCATACAAATTAGCAGGATTAGCCGCTTTATCAGTCGACACCAAAATTACCCGTTTCACTTTCTGGTCAATGGCCGCACTAATTACATTTTGCGTGCCGAGAATATTGGTTTTAACCGCTTCAAACGGATTATACTCTAAGAGTGGCACCTGCTTTAAAGCCGCTGCATGGACAACATAATCCACTCCGCGAAATGCGCGTTCGAGGCGTGGTAATTCACGGACGTCACCAAGAAAAAATCGAAGGCGTCGTTCCGGATCTGGAATATCGCGTTGCATGATTGACTGTTTCAATTCATCGCGACTGAACACGATCAAACGCTGGACTTTACTATGCTTCAACAAATGCCGGATAAACTTTTGCCCAAACGAACCGGTTCCCCCGGTGACCAAGACAGACTTACCTTCCAACCAATCAAGATTAATCATAGATAATAAAATACCAGCGGTTGCTGATTAAAAAATTTCGGTATCTCTAGTAACGTGCGCCATTTTATGGAAATAAGATTGAGTGTCAGCCAACAAATCTTTCGGAGCCCCAGTTTCAACAATCGTTCCTTTCTCTAATACAATGAGCCGGTCTGCATCCATAATAGTTGATAAGCGATGTGCAATCATAATGATCGTAACTCTGCCGCGCAAATCACGGATAGCGGCCCTTATCTGGGCCTCTGATTCATTATCAAGCGCACTCGTCGCTTCATCCAAAATGAGCACATCCGGCTGTCTGGCAAGCACCCGCGCCAAAGCGACCCGCTGGCGCTGACCACCTGACAATAACACCCCTCTGTCGCCCACCGGAGTATCAAGCCCGAGCGGCTGCGATGATACAAAATCAGTCAGATGTGCTGCCTCTACAGCACGCTCAATATCAGCTGTAGTCAGCGATGAATCATAGAATCTAATATTATCGGCCACAGTGCCGTTTGTCAAGAAAATATCCTGTGAAACATACCCAATATGACGTCGCCAATCAGCGAGTGAAAATTCATCCGCTGGAACCCCGTCGAGTGTGATACGGCCAGTATCCGGAGTAAATAAGCGAAGTAGTAAATCAACAATCGTAGTCTTACCAGCCCCAGACGGGCCGACAATACCCACCGTCTCGCCACGGGCAATAGTGAGCGATAAATTATCAAACACTGTCGGCGCCTGCCCATCTTTAAAATGGATAGATTGGTCTCGAGAACCGTAGGCAAATGATATCCGATCAAACATAATTTCTTTAGCCAAAGCAAAAGATCGTGTTCCTGGATCAGCTTCTTGCTCCCCCCGCATTCGGTCGCGATAACTAAGTACATTATGTAAATAAGGAATCATCGAAATAATCGAATGGGCCTGGCCCTGGGCCAATTGCAAATTGGCAAATACTTTATTAATACCAAATACCAAAACGGCAAAGGCAGCAAAATTAAACCGTGAAAAGGTATAAAAATAAGCAAATAGGCCCATAATGAACACAACCCCCACTGGTTGCATCAGTGCATTAGTCAAATACCGAAGGACTGTTACGCGTACATTGAAACGCCGAATTTCGGTGAAATATTTTATAATCTTGGCGCTAATCGGCTGCTCGGCACTGGCGCTTTTAATTGTCTTCATGCCCATCATCTGCTCAATCGAAAAATGCGCTACATCTTTATACATCACGCCCACCTTTTGCGAAGCTTGTTTATTTTTGCGGAAAAACGGCTTAAATAGAAAAAACACCACCCCACCGACCGCAAACGTAAGGACCGCAATGATCGGTGAAATATTGACTATCAGAATGCTGTAGATAAAAAAATTAGTAACAAGAATAATAGTTGAACTAAGCGTCAGGAGTAGTGTCGAGGTATACATAACATCGGTTGTTAGCACCTGATCCAGATAACCCGCCTTCTCAAACACCAAATACGGCCAACGCGCCCTGAGTGTTAAATTAAACGCTTCGGCCCTAATATTCTTTTCATAATCAGCGGCCAGTGTAGCGGCCAACCAGCCGATCAGCAGCAGCACCAAAGCCTTTAAAATAAAGACAATAATAATAAAAGCAAACACATACCGGAAACTAAAATTAAGATGGAAAAAAGCAAAAAACTGGACGATAAACTGTGAAATCATATCCGAACCATCCACCGTATCTTTATTCAAAAAAGAAAATAGCGGAATAATCGCGTTAATACCAATCCCCTCGAGAAAACTCCCGACCACACTGAGGCTGACCAACAACAAAATGCGCTTTTTATAAGGTTTAAAAGCGCGAATTAACAGTGAAATAACACCATGGATTCCGGTTGGTGGAGCTCCAGTTTTCATTGACATGAAGGCGACAGATAATTATAATAAGCAGGCACTCTAGGCTGTACTAAGGCCTAAATCATGATTTGTTTACCCATAAATACTACCAGATTCTCCTCTAAGAATCAACCTTTACCCGACTTACACGTTATGACTTTCCCCTGAACGGGTTTGGCCAACCAATGTCATCCTCGCGCCTCTGACGCGGGTGAGAAAAGTAAAGTGACATATCATAACGCATAAACTCTACGTTACCTATGCAAGACACGACTTTTGTTACCGAAGGCAATAAATGGCTCGACCGCAACCGCGCCTTGATCAATAGCCCCGAATATAACGACGAAATCATGAACTATATCGAACGCAATAGCGCTAAAATCGCTCCCCAGAATATTCTTGAAATTGGTTGTAGTAACGGCTGGCGTCTCGGTCGTTTAACCAAACTATTCCCCAAAGTGCAGTGCCATGGAATTGAACCAGCCGCGGCCGCAGTGGCTGAAGCCAACCAAAACTTTCCTAGTTGTCACGTGCAAACTGGCTTTTCACATCAATTGCCATTTGCGGATAAAAGTTTTGACGTCGTAATTATTGCTGCCGTGTTTATGTGGCTCGACCGCAACCGATTACTCCAGACCGTGGCCGAAATCGACCGGGTGCTTACAGATTTGGGCTACCTATTTATCTATGATTTTGGCTCCAAATTTGTATACAAAACGAACTACCGTCATTTGCCCGACCAAAATGTCTTCAGCTACAAACAATCCTACGAAGACATGTTCACCGCCAGCAATTTATATTCCACCATTTTTGCCACCGAATACGAAGAACACCCGCTTGATCATGTCGACAACAAAAACATGTTCCGCATGTCAGTTCTACAAAAACGCGGCGAATTAAATTATCCGTTATTGTAAGACTATGAAAGGATGCTTCCTCTTGCAGCGCAATTTTGCCTACATTGGCCATTATCTAGCGCTCCGGCTTAAAGAAAAACACGGCATCACCGAATTCTGCGGTTATGTTTCTCTGCGGTCGAGTTATGAATGGCTACAAACCCAATCCGATGTCACCTACACCAAATTAGTACTCGACCAGGATATTCATGAAGAATATAAAACCGCCGCGCTCGATTTAGATTTTTTACGCCAACTTGAAACTGACTACGGCATCCCCCATCTCTGGCCCTTCATCTTGGTCGACAGAGTTATGATGTCGACCCAGCTGGTGCGCGAATACCCATACGACCAACCGCTCTACTCCTACGAAGACATGCTGCGCATTTTACAAGTCAAAGCCAAAGCTATTATTAATTTACTTGAAACCGAACGCCCCGATTTCGTATTTCAATCAGTCGTCGGATCCACCAGCAATTTCCTGCTCTATACGATTGCCAAAAAAATGGGCATTAAAGTCGTCATGCTGCAGCCAACCACTGTCAAAAACCGCCACACCTTCACCAGCGAATACGACACCTTTAGTGAGGCCAACCGCTTATTTAATGAAACCTACACCGAAGGCAAAAACTCTATTGCTCCGGAATATCTCACCGCCGCTCGCGACTTTCTGTCTGAATTCCGCAGCAAACCCCAGCCATACTGGGAATACATGGATCCAAAAAAATTGCCGGTGAGCCGAAGCAAGCAACTCGATTTCCTCCGTCCGTCTGGCGTTAGTAAAATTGCTAATTGGATCGCGACAGCCACCTACCGGCACTTTAAAAATCGTGATCGATTTGATTTTGATTACATTAGCCCGATTGACTATATAAAAGATGGTGTAAAACGAAAAGTCCGCAATCTCATCGGCGCCAACGATCTGTACGACGCCTTTGATCCCACCGTTCCATTTGCCTTCTATGCGCTACATTACGAACCAGAAGTAGTGCTACTCGCCCAAGCCCCCGGCTTCGCCGACCAAACCTATGCCATTCGCCAGCTCGCTCTCGCCCTACCGGTCGGCTACACACTCTATGTCAAAGAACACCCGAACATGGTGCGTTATCGCCCGCGCTCGTATTATAAAAAATTAAAGAAAACTCCGAACGTAAAAATTATTAATCCGGCCTTACGCAGTTTTGATATTATCCCCAAAGCCAAACTCGTTTCTACCATCAACGGTACTGTCGGCTGGGAAGCATCCTTCCTCAAAAAACCAGTGGTGACCTTTGGGCGCACGTTCTATAACACCTTGCCATTTGTAAAAAACTGCCGCGCTGTAGATGACTTACCGTATATTGTAAAAGAACAAGTTGAACACTTTAAGTACGACGACCGCGCCATGGAAACCTTTTTAGCCGCCGTCCTTGCCACCAGTACCGAAGTTGATATTCTAAGTCTCTGGGAAAAAGAACATAATAACGATAAACGTCGCGTCGGTGTTATCCCACTGGCCGATGATCTCGCCAAATATCTCGGCGTTTCTAATTCTTAACGCACGTTATGAAACAACGCTCTGCCTTTATTACCGGCATTACCGGCCAAGATGGTTCCTACCTCATGGAACTACTCCTCGCCAAAGGCTACCAAGTGCATGGCCTAGTGCGCCGCAATTCCAACTTATTCAACTATCGCCGCATCGAAGACAATCTGCCTGATTTTCGTCATAATAAAAATCTCCTCCTGCATTACGGTGATATGACTGATTCTGTTTCTCTCACCAATATCCTCTCCCGCGTGAAGCCAGACGAAATTTATAATCTGGCAGCTCAATCTCACGTGCAGGTATCTTTCGAAACTCCGCTCTACACCGCCCAAACCAGCGGAGTTGGCGTACTAAACCTACTCGAAGCCGTCCGGGCCCTCAAATTAAAAAGTAAAATTTATCAAGCCTCTACTTCTGAATTATATTCGGGCGACAAACGCGAAGCGCCGCAAAACGAATCCACCCCCTTCAAACCCAAAAGCCCATATGGCGTTGCCAAATTATACGGCTTTGAAATCGCTCGCATTTACCGCGAAAGTTACGGCATGTTTATTGCCAACGGCATCCTGTTCAACCATGAATCTGAACGCCGCGGGGAGAATTTTGTTACCCGCAAAATAACACTTGGCATTCGCGACATCGTGATGGGCAAAGAAAAATTCATTAAACTTGGCAATATTGAAGCTCGTCGCGACTGGGGCTATGCACCTGAATATGTCGAAGCGATGTGGCTCATGTTGCAGCAAAAAACACCCGATGATTTTGTGATTGCGACCGGCGAAACCCACTCGGTCAAAGAATTTTTGATGGAAGCCGCTGCCCTCGCTGGTCTCGACTGGAAAAAAATTCTCAAAGTCAACGACCGCTATCTGCGCCCTAATGAAGTTGAATACCTGTGCGGCGATGCTAGCAAGGCCAAGCGCCTCCTCGGCTGGAAACCAACTACCACCTTCAAAGAATTGGTAAAAATCATGGTCGAGCATGATTTAAAAAATCCCGGCAATACCAAATAACTACTTTGTTATGATTATCGAACACGGACCGATCAACAACTGTCAATTTTGCGGACAATCGCCGCTTATTGAAATAATTTCACTTGGACATCAAGCCCCGGTGCATGCCCACCTAAACAGCACCTCCTTGCACCAACCTGAAACTCTGTACCCACTCACTCTCTGCCGCTGTTCGGCTTGCGGTCTTATTCAACTAAATTTTATTGTTGACCCAAAGACTATTTTTTATCCGGAATACCCATATTTTACAGGCATGACCACCATGCTCGTTAACAACTTCCGCAATTTACGAGATGAGGTGCAAAAAATGCATCCGCTATCGAGCGAGTCACTCGTAGTCGATATTGGATCAAACGATGGGACCCTGCTCGCTGGCTTTAAAGACATCGGTGCCAAAGTATTGGGCATCGAACCTACCAACGTGGCCAAAGTCGCCAATGATCATGGTATCCCTACCGTACAAGAATTCTTTACCCAGAACTCTGTTGAAAAAATTATCGCCAATAATGGCCAAGCCGATGTCGTTACGGCAACAAATATGTTTGCACACGTTAATAACGTTTTCCCCTTTGCGCAGGCAATTGCCAACCTTCTAAAAGACAGCGGCCTCTTTATTTCTGAATCACAATACCTGGTCGACATGCTAGAAAAAAACGCACTGGATACTATTTATCATGAACACTTGCGTTACTATTCACTTAAACCATTACAAAAATTACTTAACAACGTCGGCCTATCGCTCATCGATGCCGAACGAATCGAAGCAGCTGGCGGTTCTATCCGCGTGTATGCTAAAAAAGGCAAGTACGTAATGAGTGAGAGAGCCAAAAAAATTATGGCGGCCGAAGAAGCCATGGGGATATATGACGGCCGCATATTCGAAAATTTTTCAAGCAAACTTATCAAGGCCAAACAAGACCTGATAGCAACTATCGTTGCGTGCCGCCAAGAAGGTGCCCGTGTATTTGGAATCGGCGCACCAGGTCGCTCCAACACCTTGCTTCAATTCGCCCACCTAGATAATCAATTAATAGACTACGCCCTCGAAAAAAATGGCTCGCCGAAAATCGGACTCTACACGCCCGGCACCCACATCCCAATTGTTGATGAAGAGATACTGCTTTCAGAACAGCCGGAATATGGCCTACTACTATCCTGGCATATTGGCCAGGAACTAATGACGAAACTACGCGCAAAAGGTTTCCGTGGGAAATTCATTTGCCCACTTCCCGACGTAAAAATTATAGCTCCTTAATTATGAAACGTATCGGTATTATTGGCACAGGCTTCGGAGCAAAAATACAACACCCGGGATACACTGCAACCAACCTCGCAATCGTTCACGGAATTGCTGGAAAAAACTTCAACAAAACCTTAACTTGTGCCCAAAAATATCACATTCCCCGCACTTTTGAACGCGCCGAAGACCTGATTAATGACCCTGATATAGATATAGTCTCGCTCGCTGTTCCCCCGTCCACGCAAGCGCGGCTTATTAAACTTGCAGCCCGTGTTAACAAACCAATACTGTTCGAAAAACCGCTCGCTACCGATCTGAAAACAGCAGTTGAGCTCGCTCGCCTAATCACCGCCAAAAAGTTACCTCATGCAATCGACTTTGAAATGCGTTTCGTACCCGTATTCGAGCATGCTAAAAAAATTCTTGACAGCGGTGTAATTGGGGCCATTCGCAGCTTCCAAATCACTTATTGCGGAGGTGGCCGAGCCAAACCAAATACCCCTCTCGCTTGGTCGAATTATAAAAAATTCGGGGGCGGCATAGTATTAAACTACGGGCCGCATATTTTTGACTACGTTGAATGGCTGCTGGGCCCGATAGGAAAAGTGTCGGCCTCGCTCTCACGCACTAAAAAAACCTACCCCACCGACCAACCACTGCCAACAGCTGAAGACACCGCCCAAATTTTGTGTGTTTTAAAGGATAAAACACCGGGCACTATAAACCTGACAAATGTAGTATACGGAGGCGACGGTCATCGCTGTATAATTTATGGCGAGCACGGAACGCTCAAACTTGAGAATAAAAACCTGTTTGATTTTATAAAAGGCTTTGAGCTCTGGCAAACTATCGGTGATGGCGAGCCAAAAAATATTACCCAAGCAGCTCAAAAAAATCTGAACAAATCCAAAGTCGATGGGCGGCTTGAGCCGTTTTCAAAACTAGCGTCTTCTTTTATCAAAAACCTTCAAACACCAAACTCATCGTTACCCACTATTCGTGAAGGCCTACGTACACAAAAAATTATTGAAGCAATAAAACAATCGGCGGCCAAGAAAATCTGGACGAAAATATAAAGTTAAAGAAAAAAAATTCGCCTAGCTCAGAGCTGCGTTACGCCTTTAAAAAAACTTCATTAAGCACTTTCAGACTTTCGGCAGCGCTTAATTCAGACAATCGTTTAAACCCCGACCGAACAGCGCCGACACGACTCTCGCTGTCCAATGCGTAACGTAAAATTTGCCTTGCTAGAGCCTCAGAATCCTCATCGTCAAATACTAACACTTGATCACCAGCTTGCCAGGCGATAGCTGAATTGGCTGTCACTATTTGTGGCAACCCATAAGCTGCCGCTTCGAGAACTAGCATCGACGTCAACTCAGGCCGCCACCGCGGAACTATGAATAAATCAGCACGCTGATATTCCTCGCGCAACTGTTCCTTTGTCAACCAACCCAAAAATTTTACTCGTTCGGAAATACCAAGTCGCACTGCCTGATCTTGCAAGGCTTCCCGTTCGGGCCCGTCACCAGTGAGATGTAAAAAATATGGGCATGTAGCCGGCAACCGTGCTACCGCTGCTAAAATAACATCAAACCCTTTTTCCTTTACCATTCGACCTCCGGACAAAAGTGTCAGTGGAGACCTGCTTTCGCGTCGCAGCGACAAAATTCGCTGCTGATCTTCCTCTCCCGGGACCACCTCTGAAGAGCTTGGAAAATCAGGCGCCACCGTCATAAGTGACCGCCTTAAACCAAACCGAGCAAACGCATCAGCCAACAGTGGCGAAGTAAATGTAAGCCTGTTGTTTTTATTTATTAGCGGCACTCCGAATATTCGCTCAGCATAAAACCTCACCAAATGCTTCGGGCTTGGTAGCCGCGGGCGATATGCGGCTCGCGTATACTCAGGAAACGAAGAAAGTTCACGATTAAAATGGACGACCGTTTTTGCTCTACCACCAGTCATTCGATACCATCCTCCACCATAGCCAAAATGGCCTTCTAAATGGAATATATCGGCCTTTGCCTCATAAGCACGCAGCACCCTTACCGCCCCGCGCTGTAAAGAAAAAAAATCAGTCGCGACAAGATGTTCTTCATAGACTTGATATGGCCGTTCCCCAGCCAAGAAGTTATACTGCGACGCGAGCGTCACGACAGACACCGAATGACCCGCAGACAATAATGCCCTAGCCTTAGAATCCATTTCGATAGTAGAACCACCCCCTCCTCCAAAATTCAATTTATAGGCGATAAAAATAATTCGCATAGCGTGAGTACGGTACCACAAGGCCGCAGCAAGATGCAACCAACTGATCTAGCGGTTGCCGAAAAGCTAGCTCGTCAGGTATACTAATATCACCAAACTGATTGTGTGAAATCGAGCTTTCGCTTACTTGTTTTAATTATTATCGCCACTCTTGGCATGCGCTCTCTGGCGCTATTTTCGTTTAAAAACGAACGTTCCTTGCTATATATTTCTGACAGCATCACCTACCTGCAAGTAGCTCACAATGTGATTAACCACGGCGTATTCTCGATGGAATTTTCACCCACCCCTCACCCTGATAATTTTCGAACCCCGCTCTACCCCTTATTCCTGGTCCCGTTCGTAGCGGCAAAAACCAACCTGTATACACCCGTAATTATCCAAAATCTCATTTTTGCGCTCGGACTCATCGGCTATTACCTCTTATCACGGCGGCTATTCCCGAACCCTATCGCCCTCTTGGCAACCGCTGCTATTGGTATCGAACCGATGACTGCGCTCATCAGCAGTCAAGTCATGACTGAACCGCTCTTTACTACACTGTTTACAATCAGCATCCTTTGTCTCGCCGTGGCTGCCCGCGAATCGCGGCCCAAATTTTTAATAGCTGGGGCTACCCTACTTGGCTTGTCAGCCCTTACCAAACCAGTTGCCCTATATATTGGAGTAATAATCCCAATTACGATCCTACTTATGGGCCTAAAACAGTACTGGAAACAAGGACTATTGGCGCTCACCGCTTTTTTTATCGTCATTAGCCCCTGGGCCTACTATAGTAAATTTATCATTAAGACCAACGAATTTAGCTCGCTTGGTAGTTTTGACCTCTATGCCTATCATGGTGTCTATTTTGATACCTGGCGGGCCGAGCGGGGCGCAACTGACAGACTGCCTGAATTAGACCTAAATCAGGTTAATAATACATTTGACGCGCGCCCTATAGCACTGCTAAAATCTATCGGAATTGGCTACATTAAGTCGCATTTTGGCGAATACTTAGCATACCACACTGTGCGCCTGCCCTACCTGTTTCTTGATTCTGGTTTGTCTAATATTGCCAACGGTTTAAATGTGCCAGGTATCCATTTTGACCTCGTGGATGGCAAGTATTTTTATCGCCTAGAAGTGTCCCATCCAATCCAGACAGTCCGACAATTTACACATAATCCGAACTTACTACTGCTGTTAGTTCCGGATCTATTATGGGGACTCCTCGCAGTATTCGCCTTTATCAACCCAATAATACAGTACCGCTTACTCAAACGATGGCCCAAAGAATCACTTATTATCGTGGCTGTCCTACTAGGATATACTATCTTAGCCTCGCCAATTGGTGGCGCTCGGCTGCGCATTCCGATTAACTTTTTACTGTTTATCGTAGCCTTTGATTCACTTTCAAAGATATATCGCTATTATAAACCGACCACTGTGTAACTTTTCTATGCTTGACCTTCGTAATCTCACCGTTCTCGTTACCGGCGGATCTGGTTTTATCGGGCACTCAGTTGTCAAAAATCTTATCGAAAAACGTGGTTTGACACCAAATCAGATTATTATTCCTGATTCTAAACGTGACGATCTGAGCCACCAATCAAATTGCGCCCGGCTCTTTTCAGAACATAAGATTGACGTTGTTATTCATCTGGCCGCCCGGCTTGGTGGGGTCGGGTACAGCAGCTCATTCCCCGCGATGCAGTACTATCAAAATATTTTGATGGACCTACAAATCATGGAAACTGCTAAAAATGCCAACGTCAAAAAAATCGTCATGGTGTCGAGCGCCTGTGCGTACCCAAAAAATACCACCTACCCACTGACCGAAGAAAATTTATGGTCAGGACTACCACAAGAAACCAATCTCGCCTATGGAGTTGGCAAACGATTGATGACCGTCCAAGCCAGCGCCTATCGTGAACAATACGGGACTAATGCAGTAGTAGTCATTCCCAATAATGCCTATGGCCCAGGCGACAGTTTTCACCCCGAATATTCGCATGTCATTCCCTCGCTCATCCAAAAATGCCTCCGTGGCGATGACCCATTAATTGTCTGGGGCGATGGGACACCGACCCGTGATTTTTTCTATGTTGATGACTTTGCCGAAGGGGTAATATTAGCCGCCGAGCAACTAGAATCATCCGAGCCGATTAATCTTGGTTCCGGTACCGAAACTAGTATCAAAGAATTAGTCGACTTCATCCGATCCTTAACTGGCCACACGGGCACGGTTGCCTATGATACATCGCAACCAAATGGCCAAGCCCGTCGGTCAGTTGATACGAGTAAAGCCGAAAAAATTCTAGGATTCAAAGCCGTCACCAGTCTTGAGGTTGGGCTCCGAGCAACTATTGAATGGTATAAAGTAAATCGTGATTCGCTTCATTATTCTTAAGCTATGACCTCTACCCTCATCATCACTACTCGCAATGAAATTAACGGCGTGACCAGTTTATTTCCTCGCATCCCTTTATCAGCTTTTGATGAGGTGTTGGCGATTGACCTCAACTCTACCGACGGCACGCTCAAATTTTTTCATGATCATAATATTAAAGTAATTCCACAGGTTACGCCCGGTCGCGGCAATGCCATCCGCTTAGCAGCCGCCAATGCCACAAGCGATATAATGGTGTTCTTTGCTCCCGACGGCAATGAAAACCCAGATGACCTGTTAAAATTACGCGACGCTATTATTAACGGAGCCGACATGGCTATTGCTTCTCGCTTCCTACCGGGCGCCCGTAATGAAGAAGATGTTTCATGGTATCGCCCGCGTGCCTGGGCCAACAAAGGTTTTACCGGTCTCGTTAAATTATTTTGGGGTGGCACCATCACCGACACCATCAACGGCTACCGATCAATCCGTAAAGATAAATTATTAGAATTAAATACCGACGAACCAGGATTTGCCATTGAATTCCAAATGTCGATTCGCGCCCTGAAACTCGGTTTCAAAGTAGTTGAATTTCCGACAACTGAGGGCGATCGGATTGGCGGCCATAGTACCGCCTACACGCTTCCAACCGGCTGGCGTGTGCTACGAACATTTTTGCTCGAAATTTGGCGCGGCAAACGATTTGTGATTGATCGCTGGCAACCTCGCTAACACTATGAATGTTTCGCTCGTTATCCCGACACTAAATGAGCGGGATAGTATCGAAAAATTGCTCACTGATGTAGCAGCCACTCTGGCCAAAAGCCCGCTTGTTAACGAGGCCGAATTAATCATTGTTGACGACGGCTCCACCGATGGAACCGTTGCACATCTGCACAGTTTGCAACTCGCCTATCCTATTATAATCATTGAGCGGACCACCCGCGGGCTAGCTACCGCCGTCTTAACCGGCTTTGCCAAAGCCAAATACGATATAGTTGGAGTGATGGATGCCGACCTCTCGCATCCGCCAGATCTGATTCCCCTACTACTAAAAAAATTAGAAACAGCGGATCTTGCGATCGGCAGCCGCAATCTTCCTGGTGGCCTCGTTGAAAACTGGCCCTGGTATCGTAAACTTTCGTCGCGTTTCGCCACCCTCCTCACCCGGCCACTTGGCGTAGCGATCACCGATCCGATGTCCGGTTATTTCTTCCTAAAGAAAACCCTTCTTAACGGAAAAAACTTCTCACCGCTCGGCTATAAAATCCTTTTGGAAATTGTGGTAAAAAGCGGCGTTACGAAAATCGCTGAAGTGGCTTATATATTTCGCAATCGCTACCTCGGCAAAAGCAAAATGGGGCTGCGTGAGAGCGTAAATTTTTTAAAACATCTCTGGCGGTTGATTACCTGGAAAATAACCAAGCGTTAAACTATGACCACCTGGCTGCGCTCAGCGCTCGAAAAATATACGACCGTCGCCATTGTAACGCTAAATACCATTATTTTTTTGCTGCTTATAAATAGCGGCCTGTATATTATCTTCAAAATCAGAGATGCACACTTTAAGCCTAACCCAGTCATTAACAAATACGGTCTCGACCGCCTTAGACCAGCCTACCCGGACAAGAGTGATGCCGACATCACCGTCGAACTTAATGAACTCTGGTCGCGCCCGATGCAATTTGATACGTTCACCGGTTCGCGCGAACGCCCCTTCAACGGCACCTATGTGACTGTAGATCCCGCCGGTTTCCGCCACATCGCGGGTCAAGCTCCCTGGCCGCCAAACCCAAAGCACTACAATGTTTTTGTATTCGGCGGCTCCACCATGTTTGGCTACGGTATTGCTAACCATGAAACCGTGAGTTCCTATCTACAGGCAGATCTACGTGCCGCCGGAGCCACCACCACTGCGGTCTATAATTTTGGCCAAGGCGCCTGGTTCTCAGCCCAAGAACGTATTCTGTTTGAAAAAATGGTATTAAGCGGACACAAGCCTAATCTGGCAATTTTTGTAGACGGATTAAACGAATACCACGCTGATGGTGAAGCCAATAAAACTTCAATTGCCGAAGCCGAAGAGAAAGGCAATCTCGCCGGCCTGATTCTACCCAAAATTCCGCTCGGCCGGGCGTTCATCTCTTTTCAACAACGCCTAAATAAAAGATTTTCCACGAATCGTACAGTCACCTCTACCGACCAAGCCGCCAAAAATTTCGGTGACCCAGAGATCGTCACATCGATTCTTAATCGGTATCTTACTAACAAAAAAATTACCGAAGCGGCGGCTGGAAATCTTGGCATAAAAACCCTGTTTGTCTGGCAACCGGTTCCCCTATATAAATATAATTTAAGCTACCACCTCTTTGGAAAAGAAGCCGACACCGATAACGACACGCACCAATTTTCGAGATACACCTACCCGGCCTTGGCTGCATTAATTAAAAATAACCAAATCTCTCTTGGCAACAACTTTCTCTGGCTGGCAGATCTTCAAGCGGATAAAAAAGAGCCGCTCTACGTAGACTCTGTCCATTATAATCCAGCCATGTCAAGCTACCTATCGCGCGCAATCACCGAGCATCTAAAAAACAACAGCTACCTGCCGATAGCTGTAAAAACAAAACCCTCAAAACGATAGCTACTTACAAATCTTCTGCTTATTTAACCGAAAAACGCGGACTCCAGCTTGTTCGCCAGCTTGGTCATAACACGTAGGAATCACTATCTTTGGCAGGTCATTAATCAGAGCAAAAACAAACTCATACTCGCCGCGGGCAATCCCGGCGAGATTTTTTTGCCCATACGCAATAGCGGGGCTAAAGGCAATATGTTGAAAAAATTCCGGCCGATTGAAGCGAGCTGCCAGCGTTGGGGTATTATAGAATAAAACCCGCTCACCGCTCCCGATCGATGTAAACAAGGATTCAAAAAAAACCACATCATCAGTTCTAGCCTTTAAACGCTCCTGATAAAACGGATAGATTTGAACTAACAATAAGAGAGTGCACACTGCAGCCACCATATATCTAGCAAAGGGTTCGATAGCCTTAAACCGAGTGATGAGTGCTTGGAGAGTCGACGGAAAAAATAAAAACAACACCGCCTGAGCTGGAAACAAATATCGGTACCAACCGGCAGTACGCACATAAAACGCGACTGTTAACAAAGAAAAAAATATCAGCACTACCTCAACCTCAGTGATTGGCTGCCGTTTTTTGTATTTAATAATTAATAAAACCAACGCTAAGCCCAATAAACCAGCAAAGTGGGCCGGGGTAGCTTCAGTCACAAATCGTTTGGCATTTGCCACAATCACGCTCCCCGTGGCCGCGACAGCATTTGGGTTACGATAGTGCTGTAATAATGCTCCGCGGTCGGAGGGTAAACCAAACTGTGTCGCAAACCAAATAAAAAGCGCTACTATTCCACCAAAGCCAAGCAATAAAAGCCGAATCTGACCAAATCGGTTACTAAGATACGACCGATAGTGAAAAAGTACTGCTGCCGCTAGCGCGGGAAGTAATAATAAATATAATGGTTTTGAGCTGGCTGCTAATCCTAAAAATAAACCAGCACCAACAACCCGCACATGCGGCCGAGTACTTCGTGGCGAAGGCAGTAAAAATAAACAGCCTGCCATCAAATACATCAACCCCGGCACTTCACCGATAAATGTTTTGCCATTGCCATATAAGGGAGAAAATGTAGCCAGCAGTGCCAGTGACCAGGTTGCCACATATGATCCATACAACCGCCGTGTCAGCAGATAAAATAATAAGACAAACCCTATTAAAAAAGCCACTGCCACCATGCGAAGCACGACGACTCCGTTACCAAATAGTACAGCACTAATAGCCGCCGGGAAAAATACCGGATAGCCAACTGAAACAAAACCCATGTCCGTGTATTCCCCGGCCCCCAGGTATAATCCATAGCGATGATCAGTCGCCAAATTACGCACTACCTGGTGATAAATACCTTCATCATACCAAACCGGCGGATTGGTCGTAAGCTGCCAAAAACACATTACAACCACAAACAACATGATGAAAAAAGCTACCCATTCCCGTTTAATAAAATTAACCATAAAAAATTTTCAGCCACTACTTAAGCTTATAAATCATAACATCCGGACCAAATTGAGGTATCTGCCACAACGCTTTAAGCAAAGGGTTCGGCAACGTATGCGATTCTCCAGCAATAAAAGAACCGCCACCGCCCTCAGGAATTAATGACCCAGCGACTGCATCACTACCATAAATAACGGTAATCAACTCAGATGTTGCCAGTAATGCTCGTATGTTTTGATCAGGAATTGCCCAAGAATCAACCACCACATAGACTTGAGTTGCATTGCGTCTGGCAACCTCTATCAGCAAGTCTTTCTGTTTTGGATTAGTGACATAAAATAAATTATAGGCCCGGAGCTGTGGTTCGTCTATAACCGGTGGCGGCGACAAGAGCACACTACGCTCGCGAGAACGCAGTGATTCAGGGCTGATGACCTCTTGTTCACGGGCCGCCGTTGGGGTAGGCACTGGCCGGACTCGTTCCGAATAGATTAACACCGAATCACCTTCTAATACGGTAGATTCAAGCCAGTGTATGGCCGCCAAGCGCGTATCCCCCTTGAGAAGCAAACCGTTATAACGACCAAATAAAACTGCAGTATACAACACCAAGACAAACAGCAGTGCATACGCTGCATACCGTGAGTAGCCTTTTATAAAAGCGTATACCTGAGAGAATCCATAGCCAGCAGCACAAGCGATAAACGGCACTAATGGAATTAGATACCGAGGAATGTTCCAAAAATATATATATATGATTGCAGCCAAAAAGATATATATGACGGTTAAAAAAAGGGCCGCACTCCGGCGTTTATACCATAATAAAGCTGTGCCGATTAAGCCAAATACAAATAATGGAGCTTCATAATTCCAAAGTGCTCGCAGATAGAACACTGCGAATCGCCCCACGGTTTTCACCCCCTCCGAGTCGCCCACGCGGTGGAGAAAAATTTGCTGCACAAATGGTTGTGGATAGAGGGCGAGTGCCAGTACCGATACCACTGCAAAGGGAACCAAAAAATAAACTAGCTGACGAAGCAATAGCCGATAATTTTTATCGGATTGTTGCCAGAGTAATATAAGAATCACCGGAAAGTAAAACACCAGATAACTGATGCCAAAAGATACACCAAATAACAAACCGGCTATAATCAGTTGTCGCCGACTATGGCGCTCTGCAGATTCAATCGCCAACACTATCCCAAGCAAACTAAAAAATAATCCAGCCATCCAGTGCCTGGAAGTATGCGACAACGTGACAACCAAAAAACTAAAATTAAAAAAACCAGCTGCCGCGATGGCTGCGCCCTGATCCTTAAACAAAAACCGTGCCAGCCGGTAGACCAAATATACATTGGCAAGCCCAAACAACAGGCCGGAAAATCGCGCCGTATACCATAACCATGTCGAATCAAACAATAACTGGTGTTTGAACAATACTAATGAAGGAAAGCCGACTCCTAAATACTGCAGTGCCAGAACCGGCAAAAATAGGATCAGGTAGATGTAACACAGGAACGGCGGATAATAGAGTAGCCCCTGGAACTCAGCGCTGTAAAATACCGGCAGCAACGTTTTAAGCTCCAACATCTTAAGCGCGCCAAAAATTTCTGCTTCTTCATCGCCAATCAAATGGTGCGGCAAGCCAAAGCTGATCCCAAAAACACGTACCAAAAAACCGGCCAGCAACAGCCAACAGACCGGATTCTTAAGATATGTTCTGCACAGCTCTTTCATAAGAAACGAGGGCAGGAAGGCAGCTTAAAAAAGCGTATAAATGAAGGGGGCCCACACCGATCCTTGGGCAAAAATAAGTAGCAAACCAAATAACACCACCACAATGACAAGCGGCAAAAGCCACCATTTTTTATGCTCTTTCATAAACAGCCACAATTGCTGTAGAGCGCGCATTTTACTTGAAGCCATAGAAATTTAATCTAATGAAAAGCTACCGAGATACGCCTTGAGGCGCGCCTCGTCAACCAACCCGGGATTATCCTGCTTAGAAATAATATAGTTTCCAAGAACTAGATAATCCATATAGGTATTAATAAAGCAATTGAATGCATCGCGCGGGCTCTCTACGATCGGTTCGCCACGGACATTAAACGAAGTATTAATGATAACCGGACAGCCAGTGAGACGGAAAAATTCTTTTATCAGGCCGTAATAGCGCGGATGCTGCGAAGCGCTAATCGTCTGGACCCGGGCCGACGCATCGACATGGGTAACTGCCGGGACAGAGCCATTCTTAACTGGCGCTACGAGCAGCATATACGGACTCGGGCGATCAAGCTCAAAATAATTCGCGGCTTCTTCTTCAAGTATCGTGGGGGCAAACGGTCGAAAACTCTCACGGAATTTAATTTTCAAATTAACTTTCTGCCAATTCTCTTTATTACGAGCATCAGCAATAATAGAGCGACTACCAAGCGACCGTGGCCCAAATTCCATTCTCCCCTGAAACCAACCGACCACATTATTTCCGGCAATGAGCGGGGCCACACGAGTAATCAGCTCAGCCTCTGGGACTTTGGTAAAAATTATTTTTTTACCATTTCCGATTAATCCCGGGGCCTCACTTTCTAAAAAAGTTTCAATTTCAAAATCGGTATAAGTTGTACCAAGAAAAGCCGTGGGCATAACGCCGACCTGCTTGGGCTTATCAAGCATGTCATAGTAAGCATATAATGCCGCCCCGACAGCACCACCAGCGTCCCCTGCGGCAGGCTGGATATAGATATCATCAACCAGGCCACTCCGTAGAATCTTGCCATTAGCCACACAATTGAGGGCGACCCCTCCAGCCAAACATACCTTTTTACACTCCGGATACAGCCGGCGCGCCTCGGCTACAATCTTAAGCACCATGTCCTCAGTTAATTCCTGCAAGCTAGCTGCAATATCTTTCTCACGCTGCGTCAACGGGCTTTCTGGTGCGCGTGGCGGCCCACCAAATAATTCATCAAATTTTCTATTAGTCATGGTCAGCCCATACTCGTAAGCAAAATACTTACGCGTCAATTCAAAGCTGCCATCATCTCTTAGATGTACTAGTTTTCTAAGTTGTTCGCGATAGGTAGCTGGATTACCATATGGCGCAAGACCCATCACTTTATACTCTGCACTATTCACCTTAAATCCTAAATAATATGTCAGCGCGGAATATAACATGCCGAGTGAATGCGGAAACCTAATCGATTTAGTTAATTTTAGCCGGTTACCCTGACCCCGCCCAATCGTCGTGGTATCCCATTCCCCCACCCCATCCATAGTGATCACGAGCGCATCGTCAAAATCAGAGGCATAATAGGCACTGGCCGCATGTGAATAATGATGCTCAGCAAATAATACTTCGCCTTCATAATTCAATTGCTCCCGAATCTCTTTCTCTACCCAAAATTTATCCTTAAAAAAACTCTGCATTGCTTTGATGAAAGAGCGGAGCCCCTTCGGCCAGGTATGCAGATACGTCATGATCAACCGCTCAAACTTCAAAATCGGCTTTTCATAAAATACGATATAATCAATATCTTTCAGCGTGAGGCCGGCTAATTTTAGACATTTTTCAATGGACAATTTTGGGAACCCATCATCCTGTTTAATGCGGGTAAACCGCTCTTCCTGGGCAGCCGCTATCACTTTTCCATCCACAATCACTGCCGCAGCAGCGTCATGATAGAAAAACGATAGACCAAGAATGCGAATTGGTTTAGTATCCATAAAACATTAGAATTGCCGCTGCATAGACACGGTCGGCTCGGTATACTTTTTGTCAACCCAAAAAGTCTCTGATTTTTTCTGGCGCCCAACCACAGCTATTAGCCTCATGACTGCATTATACACTCCAAATAACACCAAATAAATAATACTAAAAATAATCCGGGAATTAACCCAGCCAAGCACATGCGAAAATTTTTTCCAGCCTAGCAGCAGACCAGATAAAATATATTTGATAGATTTCATATGATATTTAAAATTGCTATGGCACACGATAAATAATTACCTGATCATCCTCAAACACAATTTCCGAAAAGTAACGTCCGAGATTCCACTGATGCTCACTCTTCTTATCTTGCACCGCATAGGTAATCCGGTATTTTTTCAAATTATCAATAAACGGCTGGCTAGCGAACTCTTTATACTCCCGGATAAACTGCTGGTTATATTCATCCGGGTAACAATCATAGCACCCTTTTATCGCCCGGTAATAATTACCAAACTGATGTCGGCCGAAAAGATCACGGTTCACCGGATCAGCAAAATACGCTTCCGCATCTTTGGCCTGTACCCCATTCAAATACATATAGGTATAATCTGCCCGTCTAAGGCGCTCCGATGACACCAAATTCTCACCAATATATCGATTGTAATAATTGTTAGCAGGCGTATATACCAATGCCAATAAAGCAAAATCGTCTTCTGAGAAGATAACATCATCTTCGTTAGTATGATCTGCGAGCCACGTCAGCGCCGGACTATACCTCTGTACAACTAGTGCCTCACCTTTATGCTCTGTGTAAGACCACCGTTGAAATTGGATACCAACTCCGATAAAAATAATGATAGCTAATAATTGCAGCAATCCGATAACACGTTCTGTTAAGTACTTTTGTACAATCGAAATAAAAATATAACCTAATAAAAATCCGGCCACAGGCGCCATATAATACCAATGGAAATGTGACGGGATCGGAATTGTCCGACCGGTTATTATTTGCTGATTAGACACCAAGAATATACCCCCCAAAAAACTTAGGGCAAATAATCCAAATGAATCTAGGCGTCGATAAAAAATAATTAGAAGCAAAATAATTCCACACCATACCGAACTAATCACTGGAGCGTGGCTGGCCAGTTGACCTGCCCGAACCGCCAATTCAGGATAATAAGGCGAGCGCAGCGCTTCTACCATATTTATAATATACGGAATTCCAATCGTCACTCCCCCACCAGTTATCGCGCCCACCAACTTAAAGCGACCCCACTCTTTACAAACTAAAAAATATAAACCTAGGCACCCAGTTATAGCGAGCAGTAGAGTAAACGAATAAATGTAGGTATAAAAAGAAGCTCCTAATAACGTCGCTGTTGCAATACCGATTGCGGCCCGGTTATCACTCTTACCATAAGCTCTTAGCAATCGCCACAAAGCCAATAAATAGGCGAAAAATATTACACTACTTACTTGCGGGTTAATCGTCCGAGCATACAGTAAAAACTGAGCATCGTTGACGGGGAAAACTCCCGTTTGAAGAAGCGGTAACCACGTGTGCGGATCCAATAAGGCCGAAGTTGCCGGTGACATAAGCACAAACACAGCCCCAAGCAGCGACAGTAAACGACGCTTAGAAATTGTAAAATACAAGCCATACACCAACCAAAAAACCACCACCGGAAAGAAAAATTTTGCCGCCACCGACGCATCGGCCACTGATAGACCCAATGATTTTCCAAGCACTGCTGTCAGTATTGCTGGTAAAGGCTGTTTTAGATATGGCTCATCCTTGCCCTCGTACAAAAAAACATTGCCAAACGAAAAATCGCCGTTATAGACGGAACGAATCTGGGCGACATAATTTTCTTCAGCATCAGTTCCAAGCAAATCTACCCCCTGAAATGCTGGTTCAAACCGGAACCCCACACTTGGAATCCCAATAATGCAGGCGCAGATAAGCGATAAAAAAAGCGCGTGCCAATGTAGGCGCAGCGCGGCCCGAAGTACTGTGTATAATCGCTTAAATCCAGCCTTGACCATAGGGCACTATTAAACTCGTCGATACATCCCCCGTAGACCCCGCCATTTCATCTGGATCATGCCAATCAGCGTACGGCGGGCGGCGCGCCATGCGTTAACTTTTGACCCTTCTGGATCATCGGTCCAGGTGACCGGTAATTCTTTTATCTTAAAACCAAGTTTATTCGCAGCGTATACTGTCTCTGCAGCTCCTAAAAATTCGTTATCATACTGATGCGAAAAAATAACCTTGGCAGCATCCCGGCGGTATATTTTGCACCCAGCCATTACATCAGTGAATTCCCCTCCAAAAAATAAAAAGAATAGCGCATGAAAAATTTTACCCGCCACAATCCTAAGCGGCGGCTGATTAATCAATGCTTTGGCATCATTTTGCTCACGCGAAGCAATCACCATATCATACTCCGGATGGCTCTCTAGAAAATTAATAAACCGCACCATCTCAGGCACATCGTATGAGCCATCAACATCCGTTTCAAAAATATATCGGCCGTTAGCAGCCATCATTCCCTGACGTACACTATAACCACGTCCGCGATTAGGCAGATGAGTCAAAGGCTTAAGGCGCGGATTAATAGCTGCCCGTTCTTGAAGAGCTATATACGTACTATCGCGGCTACCATCATCTACAAGTAGACACTCATAATCAAGACCAGTCGCGTCTACTCGCTTAATCCATGGATCAAAAAAAGTTACTAAGCGCTTGGTTTCGTTGTAACAAGGAATTACGATCGAGACAAAAGGCTGCATAAAATGTCTTTATTTGGCTACATATTGACGTTGAAAACGAATCGCCTCATCGAGAATCATATCGAGAGAAAATTGAGGTTGATAGCCAATTAATCGTTTGGCTTTAGCAATATCAGGGATACGTTTGGGGGTATCTTCAAATGTTTTATTAAACGCTTTGTGATACGGCACATACACAATCTTCGACCGACTGTCTGTTTTGGCAATAATACGTTCGGCCAGCTCTCGAATAGTTACCGGTTCATTAGACCCAAGATTAATCACTTCACCGTACGCCTTGGGCGCAGCAATCAAAGTAGTGATGCCGCGCACAATATCATCAACATAACTAAACGATCTAACCTGCAAACCATCGGCATGAATAGTCAATGGCTGGTTAGCGAGGGCCTGGCGCACAAACGTTGGCACCACCATACCATAGGCGCTTGATTGACGCGGCCCAGTGGTATTAAAAAATCGCACCATCACTGTCGGCAATTTTTTTTCTCTCCAATATAATACCCCCATTAATTCATCGATTGTTTTAGCCAGCGCATAGCCCCAGCGTTCGTGGTATACCGATCCATACACCCGATCATCATTCTCAGAAAAAGGCAGTTTAGGATTTTTTCCGTACACTTCAGAGGTTGAAGCAATCAGTGTCAGACACCCTTGTTTGGCCGCCAAATCCAGTACAACCCGCGTACCATCTAAATTAGTAATCAAAGATTGAAGCGGTTTAGCCACCACGAGCTTGACCCCGACCGCTGCCGCTAGATGAAAAATTCGGTCAGACTTTTTGACTAGCGGTGCCAGGGCTTTTTTATCAAGCACCGTCCCTTTTACTAATTTAAACCGATTGCTTTTTAACAATGCCTTAATATTAGCGCGATTACCCGTGGAGAAATCATCAAAAACCGTTACGCTATCACCTGCCGCTATCAGCTTATCTGCCAAATGACTACCGATAAATCCAGCTCCACCGGTAATAAGAGTGCGCATATCATGCTTAAAATTATTTTTTAATACCCACAGTTTGGTCGATATGGAGAGCAACTTGCTCAACCGTCAATCCCTGCCTTTTCAATACTGCAGTGTTATAGTCCCACACCGCCCGAAACAGGGCGACCCCTTTTCGCAGACACTCCGCCAACGCCTGATCTTCAACCGCTGGAATAATCAATTCTAAGAAACGAATAAACGCTTCTAAATCTTTGGGGAAGCAGTACCCACCAAATCCCCGGTAACTACCCCGATAAATATCGAGCCAAGAATCTTTAATCCGCTTATCATGAGCCATAATCAGGCGGACTTTTTCATAATCTACTGCACTGCCTGTTTTTGCAGCTGCATATTGTTCGGTCATCGCCTCACAGACATCAGCAAAGATGTTGCCAAATGTAACTTTAATACTGCCAAAAATATTACAAGCATATTTACCAAGCTCAGCTTCTGTAGCTGTAACATTGGTCCATTTATAACAATCGCTCATGCCAGGCGCAGTGAAAAAAGCATCAGGAAGTAATGATAATACCAAACTTGACATGGCACGACTTTTGTCAGTGTAACCCACAATTTGACGATCTGGATAAAAAAAATCATGCTTCGCCTGCGACTCGGTCAAAAATTCCGGGTTAAACAAAATTAATTTTCCTGGATACTGCTGCTGCAGCCTTTCCGAAGTGCCAGGGATGACGGTGGATTTAATTATTACCACTTTGCCATCAGCAATATCTTTAATACTATCTTCCACAATCGATACATCACAACTCCCATCAGCCCGACGAGGTGACGGGACTGTGATAACAACCCAATCAGCCTGATTTACATCATAATTAAACTCTTTGCCTTTATCGATATCGTAAGGAAAATAATCAACTCCAACCTGATACCCAAGCGTATCAACAAAATAGTTCATAACTTGGCGACCCACCCAGCCCACACCTTTTTGTCCAATTTTTGGCCTTATCATAGCGGAAAATTACATGCAAATATCTAAATACCCGAATATTATCTAATAATTTGATTGGGGTGTCAAGGCAATTTTGGCTGATTTTATATAAAATTCAGCTGTTTTTTCCCAACTAAATATTAAGGAATTTCGATACTAACACACTATCGATCGTTGTAAAAAAAGACTAATCTTCTGAGCACGTTTTTCCCAACTATACTCCTTAACCAACTCCTGTCCTAACTGCGCTCTTCTAGCAGCCTCTGTGTACCCTCCAAGCACTTTCTTAATTCCAGCCGCAAGCTCTATTGCATCATCGGGATTAACCCATGTGGCAACCCCTTCTTTTAAGACCGCTCTTAGCGCCGGTACATCGCTTGCGATAATAGGCTTACCAACTGCTAAATATTCAAATAATTTGAGCGGCGAAGTAAATATGCTAGCCATCTTATCTTTAGCACTATTAGGCACCACCAAAACATCAGCCGCCCCAAGCCACAGTGGAGCCAGATCGCGCGACTGCCTCCCAGGCAGACAGAGCGTATCATGTGGCCAACGGGATTTAAAATCAGCAACTTCTAAAGCCGATCCTCCGACGATACAAACTAAAACATCTTTTAAATCAACCAGCTGCTTACTGGCTTCAGCCAAAATCGGCGCGCCTTTCCAGGCATAGAGCTGGCCGAGATACACAACAATTTTTTTATTAACCGGCAGATTAAGCTGATGCCGGCACTCTCGCTGATTCAATGTACTCACAAACTCAGACAGATCAACACCATCATGAGCTATTAAAATTTTATCGTGCGCCACCCCTTCAGCTACCAACACCTGCTTCAGACCTTCGCTAATAGCCACAATACCCCGACTCCGGCGCCATGCAGCCCGATGCCACCACCTAACCCGACTTGGAATAGTATGGATTTCATAATGTACCTGAGCGGTAAAAAAAGATAAAACCAGTGCCACAAACCAATCACGAGTATAATAAATTCGTGACGAATTATGTTTAAGCGATAAGGTTAATAACAGCGACCATACAAATGTGAGGGTGAGCACTGCGTATCCTATCGAGTGTTTCAAACCCAACTTAAACAAATCAACACACCACACCTTTTTTACCAAAATAGCCTGTTTTAAACCGTAAAAAACAACTGGATCAGCCACTATTTCGTTTTGACGATCAGGGATTATCAACGTCACAGAATGCCCAAGCGCTGCGAGCGCTTCGACAGTTTTCGCAATCTGAATGCCGTGTGCTTTCTCGGTTGGGAATCTAATCACGGCTGGATAAATAATCTCCATAGGCGCGCATTAATCAACAAAACGGTATTTAATCAACGTCCAAATCGCATCCCATCCATCACGCAATCGTATCTTTTTACCCTGTGCCACCGTGCGGGGATAATAATGAATCGGGGCTTCAGCAATCTTAATATGCCGTTTTAAAATTTTGGCCGTTACTTCTGGGCAAAATTCAAACCGCTGGCACGATAACGGTATCGTGGAGAGCACTTCACGCCGGAATAATTTGTAACAGGTTGGTTCATCGGTCAATCGTGCTGCATACAATATATCAGTCAACGCAGTCAAAAAAAGGCCACCGAGTAAAAATCCAAATCCTGACGTTTTAATCTCCCGCCATGATCGGCCGCGCAGTCGCGATCCGTAGACAACACTAACACCTTTTTCTCTGGCCACAGTGAGCAACGCCGCATAGTCAGCGGGGTCATATTCAAGATCAGCATCCTGCACAATCACCCACCCCCCCGTAGCCGCTGCAAAACCGCGGCGCAGAGCCGCCCCTTTGCCTTGATTGGTATCCTGCAAAATAATTTTGCAATCAGTGAAAGCAGCGATCACCTCGCGTGTGCCGTCCGTCGAACCATCATCAACAATAATAATTTCTTTGGTCATCCCGGGTGTTGCTGCAGCGCGAACCTTATCAACCACCAGTTGAATAGTCTTGGCCTCATTATAGACCGGGATTACCACCGATAATACACCTTCTCCCATATATCCTATTTTTTAATAAATGTTCGATACCATAACTGCCACATCACGAGCGCCCACAGGCTCGGCAAATGATACGCCTTACTCTCCATATGTTCTGTAAGCAACGTCTGCACACCCGCTGGGTCAAAAAATTCTGATGACAGCTCACTCGGTGACAACATAGTCTCCACCGTATCTTTGAGCCCGCCGCGCATCCATTTGGACATCGGGGTAAACCAGCCGCGTTTCTGCTGGTCTCTGACATGAGCTGGCAAGTAGCCTTCAATCGCCTGTTTCCAAATCTGTTTACCTTGAAATTGACGGCCGCTATTACCAATTATTCCAAACTTCCAACGTGATGGAATCCGGGCCGACAATTCTACCAACTGATAATCAAGCACCGGCACCCGCGGTTCGAGCCCAAAACCCAAGCACATTTTATTAGTACGCTGGAGCGATTCATCCACCAGCCAGCTCTGGCGATCAACCTGCATAAAATATTTTTCAAAATCAACGGCAAAATCAGCTTGTCCGGTAAAGGTTGCATCAGTAAAAAATCGCTCCGCAATATAGCGCTCGCTCGCTCCAGGCTCCTGAATTCCAGCCGCCAAAAATTGCCCCCATTCTGATTTCTTTTGCCCTAGAAACAAGGTAATTCGCTCAGCACCGGGCCCGGTGAGAAGCGCCTTTCTAACTCGACTACCCCCTATCAACCCGCCGGCACCCACTAACACTGCCTGCAAAGCCCGTGGTGAGCGCTGGAACAGAGTTATTAATCGGCTATAAAAATAACGCGGATAACCACCAAATAATTCATCCCCACCATCTCCTCCGAGTACTACCGCCACCTGTTTTTTTGCCTCTTGCGCCAATAAATACATCGCTCCAGCAGTTGGATTACTATTTGGCTCATCCAGATGCCAGGCAATTTTTTCTAAATTATTTTTGATATCGGTCGGCCCAATCATAAGTTCAGTATGATTGGCACCATAATAGGCAGCGGTTTTTTGCGCCAGCATTGCATCAGCATTAAACTTCTCTGGATTAAGACTGTCTGTAAAACCAACAGAAAATGTTTTTATCGGGCCAGACACTGCTCCAGCCGCCGCTCCGAGCACCGCGGTTGAATCCATACCACCACTTAAAAAAACACCGACTGGCCTGTCTGACACCAACTGATCGTTAACTGCAGCAGTAAAGGTAGATTTAATAGACTGAACAGTCTCTGATTTATTTTCAAAATTAGAAAAATTGGTTACCGACCAATAGCGCTTAACCTCAAGCTGCTGGCCAGCCCTCCACACACCATAACTTGCAGCCGGTAATTTCTTAATACCGGCAAACATGGTCAAGGGTTCCGGCACATAGAGAAGCTGAAAATAAAGGTTGAATGCCTGTCTATCCACACTGCGTGGCACCCCATGTTCAAAAATCGCTTTTATTTCCGAAGAAAAAATTAACCCTCGATTATCTTCATAATAATAAAACGGATTAACGCCCATGCGGTCGCGAGCCACAAATAATTCGGCCGTACGCTCGTTCCAAATCGCAAAGGCAAAAATACCATTCAACTTATGCAAACACTCGGCCCCATATTTTTTATACGCATACAGAATCACTTCGGTGTCACTATCAGACTGAAATTGAAAATCAGTCTGCAGTTCCTTTTTTAATTCTTTATAATTATAGATTTCTCCGTTGAATACGATCACCAGTTCTTTAGCAGCATCCCACATCGGCTGGCTGCCACGCGGGCTCAAATCAATAATCGCCAAACGGTTATGACCAAAAGAAATGCGCGGCAATACTACCGATCGAGTTTGATCGGGGCCCCGATGCTGCGTCACTGCATTCATGCGAGCAACCAGCTGTTCATCACTAAAAGTAAAACCGTTAATTCCGCACATACCTTTAAATAAACAATCCAATCTGATGTAGCCGCTCTATAATAACGGGTAAAAATACCCGAGCATCGATCAGACTTATAACTAGCAAACTCGCTACTACCCCATACCCAATATATCGCAACCTCAAATCCTGTCGCCAAGAAGCCAGCCACCAGGCGCCGCTAAGCGCCAAAAAGGGATAAATTTGAAATCGATACCGCGATTGTACAACGGTTAACAATAACGGCAGTGGTGCAGTAATAGCCAAAGCTATGAGGTAACGCAGCAACGTGTCGCGTTTACCCCACCACCCAATCAGCCCTGAAAAACCACTGACCCAGAGCAGTGCAATTGCCGTCGCTGAACAGACAACAAAAATAAGCTGCGGTAATCCATGCTGATAAAACCAAAAACCCATTGGCCTAATTAAACTGAAATACCTCACCACTCTGACAAATGATAAGTGAATAAAACTAACCGGATGAGTAACAATAAACTGCTTAAATTGTCGACTGGCTTCATACTTCATCGCGACATATCCATGGGCGGCTGCAAAATCATTCAGTGGATTTTTTTCAGCCGAAAATTGACCGCCCACACTCTCGAGCGTATTGCCGAGCCAAATATTATACGAACCAATCAGGGTAGTCGGGATAAACTCATGAAACCGATACCAGTTGCGTAGTGTCCACGGCGTTAATCCGGCAGTCAAAATGATAAGGAGCAGAGCCGCAGCCTTGAACTGCCTATTACACCAATACCACAGCCCCATAATCGGTACAAAGAGTACCACCGTTGGCCGACTCAAAATCGCCAAGACCAGGCTCACTCCCATATATACGGACCATTTCAACGACTGCATCGGTTCCTGGTATAGCCGGATAAACAGATACACCGGCACCGTCACCAAGAACAAATACAGGGTTTCGGTCATCAGCATCGACCCAATTTCAATCAGGTCAGGATGCCAACCAAATATAATCCCAGCTAACAAAGCAATTTTTGAGCGCTCTGGCCACAATCGCCTCCCCATGAGAATAATAATATAGGCGGTAAGCGCATGTAAGAGCGCTTGGATAAACCAAACTACTGCATAGTGATGTCCAAACACGCGAAAGATACCTGCCAAAAAATATTCATACCCCGGGCCAGCGCGGGTAATCGCCATATCATGATCAAAATCAACCTCGGGCAATTCTTTAAAACCGTGCCCGGCTACAATATTCTGGGCAATTTGGTCATAGGCATAGGCATCCACCGCTGGCTCAATCTGATGCCATAGTGCATACCCAAAAACCAGAAAAAAAGACACCGCCACGATAATCGGTGCGGCGTGTCTATGGCAGAATTGTTTAGCGAGCTGAAGAGCGCTCATAATTCGTACCGGCTAGTTATTTAGTTACCTGTATCCATAAACTTTGGCCAAATTTAGTCGCGAGATATTCGCGCCAACGCCGCGGCAACAAACTCCCGAGCGGCAACCGGCGGTGCGGAAAATGATCAATCGGGGTGGTGGTATCATGCACCGACACTTGGCAAGAAGTGAATTTTTTAAACAACTCACCTACTTCATTCGAACTGAAAAACTTAGTTAACTGATTACCGCCCTGGTATACGCCATCTGTATAGCGATTGCTCAATTCCTGTCGACTCATTGACAACAGCTTGCCGCGTAAAATTCCTTTGCTTAAAAAAATGTAATACCACCAGTGAAGCGAATGTTTGTTGTACATCATGGCAGCCGCTTTACCACCCGGTTTCAGCACGCGATGAATTTCATTAATCGCTTGCTGCGTATCTGGCATATGCATGAGGCAGCCCCACGCCAGTACAAAATCAAAAGTTCCCTCGGCAAAGGGCAAATGCTGGGCATCACCAACTATCAATTCTGGCTCAGGCAACCCAGCTTGTTTAAAGCGGACCTTAGAAATCTCAATGGCCTTGGGCGTTAAATCAAGGCCGGTTGCCACTGCTCCAGCGCGCACGAATCGCTCGGTGCTCCAGCCAGTACCGATTGCAATATCAAGCACGCGTTTACCTTTCAAAGCTGTAAAATCAATCACTCCCGAGAGAGGTCGGTCGTCAGTTTGTGTCCAGGGCGTCCATTTGATAAATTTGCGGTTGATCTCGGCGAAAAAATGAGGAGTCAGATCTGGCTCTGTTTTTTCAAAACTATAAATAAACGGATTATCATTCCACCAAGCTTGAATGCGAGTTTGCAAGGACTGCTCTGGCATACCCCCTAAAATTACGAGAACAAGTTAAATTTAAAAATTGACCAAATAGCACTGACGCCATCTTTCCAACCAATCTTTTTGCCTTCGGCATAGGTGCGTCCATGATACGAAATCCCCACTTCATACAAACGCAGGTGCGCCTGGGCCACCCGGGCAGCAAGCTCGGGCTCAATATTAAACCGATTAGAGGTGAGAGTTGGCAGAATCTTTTTCATGGCCCCGCGAGTGAATGCTTTATAACATACCTCCATATCGGTTAAATTCAGGTTGGTCAGCATATTCGACAACAAGGTCAAAAACTTGTTGCCTACCGAGTGCCAAAAAAATAAAATCCGATGCGCCCGGTCGCCGATAAAACGTGACCCGAACACCGCATCAGCTTTGCCTGATAATAAGGGTTCGAGGAGTAATGGATATTCAGCCGGATCATACTCAAGGTCTGCATCCTGGATAATAATAAAATCTCCGGTTGCTTCGGCAAAACCGCGCCGGAGTGCCGCCCCTTTGCCCTGATTTTTTTCCTGGAACAAAATTTTGTAAGAATCTCCCTTCAATGTGTGTAAAATATCGCGCGTGCCATCCGTGGAACAATCATCAACAATCACAACTTGTTTTTGCAGCATAGGCAACCCTACAGCTTCCACCGCTTCAAGCAGTTTTAAAATCGTATTTTTTTCATTAAAAACCGGGATAACAATCGACAACGTGAGCATAGGAAATAAGGCTAAATTTCTTTATATTCTACCAAAAAAATCCCTGCCTTTCAAGTCGCCCTGCGGCCTCCAAAAGCAGCTACTCCGGCGCCAACCACTATCAGTAACAGGCTATCCACCGGGAACCGAAACCGGGCGTTCACTGCCACCCCATTTGTCAAGGTGGTGGCGCTAAAATACCCGATAGCTAAAACAAAAAAAGCTACTCCAATCGTCAATCGACGTCTAATAACCAGATACCCTATCGTGGTCACAAAGCCGAGGGCAAACATACTCCAGATCATCCGGGCAACCACCACCGCAGCCGCCGGCGAAGATAGAAACTTTGCAACCGAACGTACCTGTTCGGTAATCGGCATATGCATCATAGCTAACACTGAGGACATACCGGCCAATTTCTGATTCGGATGAAGCAGCGTTAATAAATCCAACGCTCCGTCATGGGTAAAAAAAGTTAGTACACTAATGCCGGCTACTTCTGCAAACTCACGCCGATGCTGCTTTATAACAGCCGTAACCTTTTCTTTAAACCAGGGGGCCGTAGCCACCGTCGGAGCCGGTAACTCAGAAAAACCATGGCTGGTAAACCAATCTCGCTGTACCTCAATATATGGCCGGTGTTCTACTCTCATCAAGATCGACGGAGCGAGTGTCGCATACGCCACATGCTCTTTGGCCGATGAATAACTAAACACTCCAAAGGCCAGGTAATTCCGAACCATCCAGGGCACAAGCGGCACAGTAGACACCACAAAAAATAACGCAACGCTCCTCAGCCGGAACGGAACCCTTCGAATCAGACGATATAAAATCCACAACACTGAAAAAGCAATCGCAAAGTACATGGTGGTAGGCCGAAACAGAGTGGCTATCCCGAACCACGCTCCAGCCCGAAACGCTGCACCCTTATACCAAGGGCGATCGACACCTGTCCTGTGCAAATCTTCCATAAATACTAAGACTTGCTCAACCCCAAGTAAAAAGAATAGTGTAAAAAATATTTCAGTTAATAATTTTATCGACAAACTAAGCCCGAGCGGATCAATAGCGAGAACAAGCAAGATACATATTCTAACCCACCCCGACACACCGATTCGCTCTGCCAGCCGGGCTGTGAGCCCAAGTATGGCACCGGCGGCCATAATCTGCACAATCACCAGTGGCACTACCGTACCACTCACCACCAAGCTAAGCCACAATAATAGCGGATACCCCGGCGTGCGGAACGAGTCCGGAAGCAGCGGCTCACTTGAATTAAGCGAAAAGATACCGTGCTGCCGCAAATTTTCGGCGATCTGATAGTACCCATCCGCTGCTAGATGCCCCGCAACCCGCTCGCTATCAAACTGATACTGATTGGCGACACTTAAAAAAATGAGAACGCGTAGTAAGAGAGCGGCCACTACGATAACGGCAACGGGTCGAATTTTAACGAAGCCGAGTAATCGTGAAAACATACCAACTATTTCATCATAGCGACAATCCGTGAAATTAAATCGCTCAAATTAAAATTTTTAACCACATACTCGCGCCCCCCGATCGGTACTGCCGCCTCAAGAAGATGGGCCTGTACCGCTCGCCCCAATGCCACAGCATCCCCGGGCGGAAATTTAATTACAAAATCTGGCCAGTTCGCATAGGCATCACTCGAGCTAAAGACCGTAAGGCCAGACGCCAAGGCTTCAAGCACCACCTTATCAATGCTACCGGTGCGGCTGGTATGGATGAGTGCCTGATGCGCCCGGTAGATGCCAGGCAACTCTTCGTAGCGGCAACCACCAAGAAAATGTACGACAGCCTGAAGCTCGTTAGTGGTAACAAACTCTTTTAATTCCCGGTAATACTCAAAATCCGACCGCACCACCGGATCGCCCACAATATCAAGCTTGAATCTGCCCGGAAACAAACTATGCAGCTGTTTCAAGGCCATTAGCGAAAACAGAATATCCTTACGCGGGGTAATTCGGCCAATACTAAGAAGGTTAATCACACTCTGTTGAGACCCGGGATTTGTACCCGGAGAAAAAAAATCACTGTCGACACCGTGCCCCGCGATCTGAATTTTTTTACTCTCGATACGGCAGCTTTCCGGCGAAGCCGTGAAAATAGCATGTACGAATAATTCAGCGATTACAAGCTTCCAATCCACCGACCGATGGACATACCACAAAAATATTTTTTTCCGAGACAAGCACCACCACCACCCAAACAACACTACATATTCCGGATTCATATGCACCAGCACTCGATCATAGTGCTGATGAAAACGTAACAAATATTTCCAGAGACGCCACAGATACTGCAGCCGAGACCGATACTGTTCTTTACCCAGCGACAACACGCGCACGTTGGCTGGCACATCATACTCCCCCACCGACAACGCAACCACCGTCAATTCTTCTACGTGCGCCGCAAGTCTAACCAGCCATTCATGAAAAAAGCCAAGATTCGTATCGTGCTTGTTAACTGACTGTGTAAATATCAATAGCCTCATACCAAATTATTTTACGCAAAACACATTATATCCACTGGTTTGTTCGCTCGCATCTTTATGGAACAAACGATCAATTACATCTACAAACCGTGTTCGCTTCGACAACCATGGAAATAAATTAAGCACCGTGGCGAGCGCTCCGCGCACATTCTGAAGCTCTACTATCTTAAAATGGCGGGTCAGATATCGCCAGCCATCACTCGTGAAGCGGAAAAAATCTTTGTAATACCCCTTGAGCGGATGATAATAGAACAGAAATGGCGCATAAAAAAATGCCTGGCCGCCCGGCTTCAATACCCGATATACTTCGGCCACCGCTTTTGCCGGCTCCTCCACATGCTCTAGCACGGCAATACACACAATCGCGTCGACACTACTATCAGCAAACGGCAGCGCGTGAATATCCCCCACAATATCTGGATGATAATCCGGCACTTTATCTAAAATTTTATAATCCACTTGTTTAATATACTCCGCCAGCCACGCCGGGGCTTCGGATTCCCGGTTGTTGCGCTTCGCATCAACCCGGAGTCCGCCGCCAATATCAATCACCGTTTTCCCAGGTGTGAAAATCTGTTTCATTTTATCTTGAAAAAATTGATCCCAGGCTGTCAACATATAACTATATCTTACTCATCGCCTCAATCCAGGCGCGTTCGTCAAAAGGTAAAATTTTAACTCGGTCGCTAGGTTTGAGTTCGTAATTTGCCACACCTACATCTGACATAATAACAGGACAACCAGAATAGTATGCTTCCATTGGAACCTGACCATAACCCTCACTAAGGCTCGGAAAAACAAGACAATCTGCGCTCTTATAATATTTAACAGGTTCTTCAGTCCAAGACTCAAACTGGATATTTGTATTTAATAAACCCGATTTATCAACAATATCTTCCAATTCTTTCCTCTGACTTCCTTCTCCGACTAAAACAAGCAACCAGTCTGAATGGCCCCACTGTTTTACAGCCTTTACAAAAATATTTAAAAGAAATTCAAGATTTTTTACAGGTTCCATCCTTCCAACCCAAAGGAAAATTTTTCCAGTATTTATAGTATGGTAACGTTTCCTCAAGTAATTTTTTTCTCCTCCATAATCAACGAACGAACGTTCATCAATAAAAACTGGTTTGATGCGCACTTTTCCTTTCCCTATCTTAAGGTCAGTTCGATTTTCGAGACTGACCCTAGCTCTCTTGCTCGCAACTCTTATTTTATCAGCTCTTTTAATTACAAATTTTCCTAAAAAATACCTAATACTTTTCTTATAATAAGAATTACTATAAAAATCGCCATGAAGCTGGACTTCAAGAGTAATGTCTTTTAAAAGGACACTCGAAAAAAAACGAATTAGCAAGCCCACTAAACCAGTAAAAAAGGGATCTTGTGTAGTAATAAAAGTTACATCATTACTAGAAACATACTGAAGCCCCTTCCATATCAAAGAAAAAAATTGAACGAACTTTGAACCAGAAATCATTTCAACCTTAACATTCTCACTAATGCTAGTGTTCATTTTTTTCGTAGGCCCAGGTATTAAAATAAATATCTTATCCTTATTTCCATACTCTTTCATTCTTTGAGCAACCCTGGACTCTTCGATTATTTTACGATCAAGGCTAATCATTAGTTGGCGCATACCGATTGAAGTATTTGTTTAGTTTTCATAACCATGTCTGCCATCGACGTATTCTTAAATTCTGGCAGCGTCGAATTACCTAACGACCCATTGAGCACGCTATCTACCTTATTAGCAATTTCTTTACTATTATTAAATTCAAACAAATGCGCAGCATCAAGCAATTCAACATTCCCACCCTTTTTGCTTGCCAAAACGGTGATGCCAAGCGCCTGCGCCTCTAAAATTACATGAGACAGACCTTCGTAACCGCTATTAAGTATAAAAATGTCCGCTGCCTTAACATACGACAGCGCTTCTTTGCGCGGCATATTACCTAAAAAACCTACCGACGCAGCCAAACCTTTCGTCTGCACTAACGACTGCAATTTTTGGAGCTCCGGTCCAGTTCCGATTATTTTCAACTTTAACTGTGGGCGGTGCGGCAAAAAAATTGCCAGTGCTTCAATTAACGCTGGGAAACCTTTCCATGGCGTGAGCCTAGCAACACTGACAAGCCACTGCTCGCCCGTTGGCTTAGCAGCCGGTGCAACTGTCGAGACAGCAACCGAATTGTATACTACCATAACTTTATCTTCAGGGACGCCCCATCCAGTGACCATTCGTCTCAAATACTCTGAAGGAGTTATAACCCTATCAGCCCTGAGGACAGTTTGGCGCTCTATCCTTTTGAGACGACCGACTTTTCCGCCATAATCTTTGTTCTGAAAACTATCAATGTCATCAGACACCAGCTGCAAAACTTGCCCCTGTTCCCAGGCATAGTCGCCCACCACTTTTACGACAAATTTTTTATGCCTCAGACGAGCCACAACCGAAGCCGGCCACCCGGCATTCACTGGCCCCATCGCATATACAACATCAACTTGCTTAGCATGTTTAAAAAGCAGCCAAAAATAGTGAGCGTAGCGAAGTAATTTATTTTTAAAAGCAACTCGGAATAATTCAACGCTTATATCTAAAATTTTTCTATCAGATTCTGGATTAAGAGACACAATCGTAACACTGTCGCCAAGCTTAACTAATTCATTAGCGAGCGTCACCGAATACGTAGCCGGCCCGCCTGATTCTGGAGGGAATATATCAGCTGCAATTAAAAAACGCATAAAAGATTCAAGATATTTCTCATGTCTCCTGCGATAGTTTCCCAACGATAGCGTGTTTCAACCAGCTCTTTAGCATTTTTAACCACCTGAGAAACAGGTTCTTTATTTTTCTCATCCAATATATACAGTATTTTTTCAGCGACACTGCCAGGATCTTTTACCTTGCAAAACCAACCAGTCTGTCCATCTTTTAAAAAATCAGGTATGCCCCCGACTGGAGTGGCTACCACCGGAACACCGGCCGCCATGGCCTCAAGAAACGAATTACCAAGCCCCTCGGACAAAGAAGGCCTGACAAAAACATCAGCTTGGTTTAAATAATCATACACCAATTTATTTGGGACAAAACCCTGAAACTGAACATTTCTAATGACAAACTTATCTGTTAAGCCTAAATCAGACGCTAATTTTTCTAAATCTTGCTTCAATTCACCATCTCCAAGAATCTTTAAAACAACCGGCTTCGAAGAACTATCTTTAACAATCTTCATTGCTTTAATTAAATATTCAAGGCCATTCTTTTCTACTAAACGAGAGGCAGTAATTACTCTTTTTATGTCAGCTTTTCTACCATGATGGTCAAATTGCTGAATAGTAATTCCATTTGGAACCACCACAACCGGACAAGTTACCCCCATTTCCTGTGCCCACTCCGCCAAATATGCGCTAATCGCCTGAATCCGATCCGCTCTTTTAAAAATGTCAATGAATGCACCTCCGAGCCATCGGGATCTTTTATAAATATGCTCCTTACTGTCTCCTTCTTGGAGAGTAAGTAAAAATTTAACCAACGGGTGTTTCTTTTTATAATTAGAAGCTGCGAGCCCACCATAGCTGGCCATTATTCCCCATACGATATCAAAATCATTTAGCTTTTTTGCACGAGAAGCTCCGCAAAAAGCCAGCCATAATTTATCAATAAACGGAACCCCCAAACCTAACCGATGTACTAATATGTTGCCGATCTTTTCTTTGGTTGGCACAGATCTGCGCATGCGTGCCGTCACCATTTCAAACTCAAACATATCACCCAACCGATCCGTAATTTCTTTCACCGCCACTTCAGCCCCACCAATAAACGGATGATATGCCGTAGAAAAAATAAGCACTCTTTTTTTCATAGCCAGACTAGCTACCGGACTTCAGGCGCTCGCGAAAGTTGGCAATCGTACGAACAAGACCTGGTTCTAAATCAATCGTCGGCTGCCAATCGAGCTTAGTTTTAGCTTTGGCAATATCCGGGCAGCGCCGCCGCGGGTCGTCAACGGGCAGATCACGGTAGACGATCTCACTCTGTGAATTAGTTAACGCCACAATTTTTTCCGCCATCTCACGCATCGTGCGTTCGCCTGGATTGCCGAGGTTCACTGGCCCCATAAATGCACCATCGCTACCCATCATTTTGATAAGTCCCAATACTAAATCATCAACAAAACAAAAACTGCGCGTTTGCTCGCCATTACCATAAATAGTAATCGGTTGATTTTGCAACGCCTGCACCACAAAATTCGAAATTACCCGACCATCAGTAAATGACATGCGGGGGCCATAGGTGTTAAAAATACGCACGATCTTTATTTCCATATCGTGCATCCGGTGATAATCAAAGCACAGCGCTTCAGCACAGCGCTTACCTTCATCATAACAGGCCCGGGGGCCGATCGGATTTACATGTCCCCAGTATTCTTCGACTTGAGGATGGACTTCCGGATCACCATAAATCTCAGAAGTGGAAGTTTGCAAAAATCGGGCGCCATGGTGGCGGGCCAGCCCAAGCATGTTAATAAGGCCAAGCGTATTAGTCTTGATCGTGTGCACCGGATTTGATTGATAGTGAGGTGTCGAAGCCGGACAAGCCAAGTTATATACTTGGTCAATCTTTCCTTCCAAAAATAACGGTTCCACAATATCGTGTTCAACAAAAGTGAATTTTGGATTAGCTGCAGCCGCCGCTAAATTATCAAGCGAGCCAGTAAATAAATTATCTACTACTACCACCGCATGCCCAGCCTCAAGCAGGCGCTCTACCAAATGAGAACCGATAAAACCTGCGCCACCAGTGACTAAAATACGCATACGAGTGAAAAATTTAGAATCTAGAATTTGGAAAATAGAAAATAATTTCTTATTTAATGGCTAAATTCTATATTATAAATTATAGATTCGAACACATTTTAGACATTATTTTATGCTTATAGTATGCTATTGTTAGCCTAAAAAGTCAACATGAATCCTCGACTTAAAATTCTCTATATTATTACCCAAGGCACCTGGGGCGGGGCACAGCGCTACGTCTATGATTTGGCGACCGCCTATGCCAGCGAACATGACGTGACGGTCGCTGTTGGCGAACCAGGCGGGTCAGCCGACCTGCAAGAACGACTGAAACAACATGGATCGGTAAAAGTAGTGCAACTAACTCACCTAGTACGCGCTATATCACCACGCGACTTCGCCGCTATCGCAGAATTGAACACATTAATAAACGAAGTATCTCCCAACATTGTTCACCTCAACAGCAGCAAAGCCGGCATCATCGGCTCACTCGCCACCATCAATCACAACTCGCCACCTAAAACCAAACACCTAAAACCAAACACCTTCTCAGTCATCTACACCGCTCACGGCTGGGTGTTCAACGAACCACTCTATTGGCCACTGCCTTTAATTTACCGCTCTCTTGAAAAACACACTGCCAGGTATAAAGACGGCATTATCACCCTGTCAGAAGCAGATCAAGCTGTGGCAAAAACAAAGCTTACTATCCCTGTGTCAAAACTTCGGCTTATCCCGCTCGGTATTGATATGCAAACACCGGCACTCTCATCACTAGCCGCACGAAATGAGCTTAACCCCTACTTATCTTCCACCGGAAAAAATGCCAAAAAAATAATCGGTGTGATTGCTAATTTTTACAAAACCAAAGGATTGGATATTTTAATTACAGCCCTCGCTACTATAAAAGCAGATCTGGCAGATACTACGGTCGCGCTGATTGGTTCTGGGCCAGATAAAAACAATTTACACCGCCTAGCCACCGCAAGCGGGCTAGATTCGATTATCAGTTGGTGCGGACCAATCCCCGAAGCGGCCCGCCTACTACCAGCTTGTCAGATGCTTATTATCCCGTCACGAAAAGAAGGCTTACCCTACACACTTCTCGAAGCCGGTCGGGCTGGTCTTCCCGTAGTTGCAACTGCAGTTGGCGGCATCCCGGAAATTGTTATGCCTGGCGAAACCGGCTGGCTAGTGCCCGCGCGCGATCCAGCGAGATTGGCTGCGGCAATCAAAGAAGCGCTGTCTGATCAAACTAAAGCGGCCCATTTCGGAGCCGCTCTCAAGACAAAAATTACTACTGATTTCCAGCTACCTTCAAGCCTCTCTTCCACTCTTACTTTTTATCAGTCGCTGCGCTCGGCTCGGCAGCAATCATAGCTTCTACTTGCTTCCCCTGATCGTCAAATATCACACCGTCCGCATGGGCTTTCGCAAATACCGCCTTCGCTAAATCCTGACGGTTAGCAAGCTTATACAAATAGGCCAAACGCCAATAACTTTCAGAAATCTTCGGGTTGTCTTTTATAGCCTGTTCAAGAAGTGCAGCCGCCTGATCCACTTTATTAATCTGCACCTTTAAATTAGCTAGCGTAAATAATATTTGCTGCCGTTTCGGGCTATACCCGAGTGCGGTTTCAAGGTACTGCTCAGCTTGCATTACATATTGACCATCATTATTCACTATCGCCTTGGTCTGGAGCAGTTGGCCAAGCAGTAAATATGTGCGAATATCGGCAGTATGGAGAGAAATATTTTTCTGCAGAGCTGCAACCGCTATGTCAATCAACTGATTGCTTTGTTCTTTGGTCAATTTTTGATAATATCGGCTCAACACTTCAGCTGCTGTGCGAGACACATCGCTTCTAATATCATCAATATGAGGCGAATTAAACTGCAGCGCAGATTGCATCGTGGCGAGCCCCTCCCCTACTGGATCCTGATTCAACTTTTGTAAAGCCAGTAACGTTTTTTGATTGGCACGGGCCGGTTGAATATTGAAGATATAAATAAAAAGTACCGCTGTGACTCCGATCACTCCGAGAACACCAGCATTAAGCGGGCGGTCGGGGGCGTGGTGTTCGATCTTAGAACTCGCTTCAAACTGCGGACTGCCAAGGCGATTCACCATCGCGAGCCAAAAGAAAAAATAAAGATATGAAGTCGGATTTTCAAACACCGTAATATTTTGCACCAAGTGCGCAAGTAAAAACCCAGACCCGATTATAACTACATGCAGATCTGCTCCTGGTTTACGCGATCTGCTAAGGAGCGTGAACCACCCCAGGCCAAACATAGCAAGATAACTAATCACTCCGAACAGTCCCTGTACTGTCAGGGTGTTCAAAATAATATTATGCGCATTATCGAACCAAGTTTCACCATAGCCATGCTCGAGTGAGGCCGGGTTATAGTATTTGTTAAAGGCATAGAAAAAATTATTGGGCCCCCAGCCAAATACCGGCCTCTCCTTCCAGCTTTCAATAGCAATTTTCCAAGCGATTAACCGTGTACTGGCCGTACCCCCGCTAAGCGAAATATTTAAGAGCCCTCCTAATGTCGGAATACTACGGACAAATGTAGTCTGGCGATTAATATACAATATACCAAGCACCGCCACCAAAAGAGCAACAGCACCAAGTGTTGCTTGCCTGAGGCGAGGATGATCCTTTGCTAATAACCCGTAACCGAGCAACACACCGCCAATACCCGCAAAAAAACCGAGCAGTGAACCGCGCGTTCCACTGAGTATCATCCCGACTAATGCCAATAAAATAAATACCCCCTGGAGCAACCGGAGCTGAGGAACTTTTTCTTTCATGAACAGCAGCAGACCGACAAAGGCCAAAAACAAGCCGTACCCACCAACATAAATAGCGTTGCCGAGCGTACTTGAGACGCGCACACTCCCCTGATTAAGTAAAAAATCAGGATTAAAATGCTGAATCACCCCGATAAACATCACCACTGATCCGAGCGCCAAAAACACCTGCAATGCAATCCGCCAATCAGCGTAGCGTTTGAAAACCGCCGTTGCAATCAGATAGTAAATCACATAATGAAAAAGGGTAAATAACCCCAGCATGCGCTCATGATTGTCCCAAAAACTATGGTACGAATCGACGCCGATAAATGTCGACAGTAAAAAACTTGCCAAGAACAACCCAACTCCCACAGTCACCCAAGTTAGGCGTGGCCGATATTCCTGAAAATTCAAAACCAGAAGAGCGATATACCCGGCGACAAGGAGCAGTATCAGCGAACGGAAAAATAAAATCTTCGGAACAATAAACGGAAAAATAAATGAGCTCGGCAACAGCACGAGCGGCATAACAAAGGTGGCATAAATGGTCAGCTTGACAAACCATTCAATAATTTTTTTCATAAGTAGACAAAGACAAACACTATAAATTACAACTCTTTCAGTGTAAAGCAAAAGGGCACTACCGTCAATCTATACTAGTAAAATCAAAGCAAAAATCAATTTTTGCACCAGCCAGAATCTGTCACTGAGCACAAGCTTATTCAAAAGTAAGCTAACGCTCCAATTCCCCACTTGTTTTAAAAAAGTCGACAAAATTCAACCAGCGACAGTAGAAAATATAGCGTAACCACTGTTTTTGATCTTTCGAACTCCTAAGGCATCTTTAACCTACAAAAAAATCTCGACTTACTGTTTGCCAAAGCAACCTAAACAGTCGAGATTTTTTTCCTCCTCTAACCAAGCATTGTATACTCTAAATCGCCAGGAGAAAAATATAATCTGTGGATAAGTACCTCATACTATTTTTTACCGGCCGAAATTTTAGCCTTCAGCTCTGCTACGATCTGCTTGTAACCCGCCTCTTGGGGAAAATTCTCTACCAAAGCCTCATAATCTTTGAGCGCCTTCTCATAATCATTAATCCGCCGTAGATACGTGCCACGCGCCCAAATCACTGCCAGCTTATCACTAACCTTCTGCTCAGCATCATTGAACACTGCCAAAATCTCCTCGTTAGTTTTCTTCATCTTATAGATATACATGTCAGCAATGTAGAGATAGCTGCTTTCATCTAGCGGAGAAATTGTGATCGCTGTTCGATAATACTGTTCCGCCTTAGCATAATCACCAAGCGACTCAGCTACCTTGCCCGCATTCAGATAAAATAAAATATTCTTCTGACCAAAACGCTCCATACCGTCTTCATAAATAGCCAACGACTTTTCCAAAAATACCCGCTCGCGAGATCCATCTCCCAGCCCTTTCCAGGCCAAACCTGCATTCAGATACCGTGACGGATTTTCTGGTTCGGCGCGCATTTTTTCGTCTTCGTCTTCAGCCATTCGATAGAGCTCCACTAATTGCGGTTTATCTTTTATACGGTTAAATAAAGCACGGTTAGGATCGCCAATCACACCTTGAGTCACGAGACGCATCACGATCGCAATGGCGAAAGCTAGCCCCGCAACCACTGCAAGTAGGGTAATAATTTTTTTACGAGACATACTAGTGAAAAATAAATTTAAGGAATATCAAGCCGATATTGCTTGATAAAAGCCGCCACTTCATCGGCCATATCTGGTTTGTCAGTGGCAATCTGCCTAGCCAAGGCCAGTGCCTCTGCCTTTTGCCCACCAAGAGCATAGGCCGTAGCTAATTTTACTGCCCATTCCAAATTCGTCGGTTCTGCTTCATGAATCCGCTTAAAGCGGACTATCACCTGGTCATACCGCTTAAGTCCGGCATACAACTCAATTACATACAATTCTTGGGCTCGAGTCAAGGCAAACTCTTTCTGCTCTGCCGCCTCAATCGCCGCTACTGCCTCAGCTGGCTTTTGAGCGGCAGCATATGCGATTCCGAGTAACCAATGACTAAGACCAATCTCAGGATCAAGGGCAATCGCTTCTGTTTGCATGGCGATTGCCTGCTCAAATTTCTGCTCCGATAAATATAATTTTGTCAGCAAAAATAATACCTCTTGTTTACGCGGAGAAATTGCTCTCGCCCGGGCAAACTCAGACTCGGCTCGAACATAATAATCCGTAGTGGTTGTTTGTTGCCCAAGCACCTGGTACACCTGGCCGGCCCAAAGTGGAAAATCGAGTACACGAGGCGCACGAATAGAAGCTGCATCAAGCTCAGTAATCACCGCCTCTGCTGTAATTTTAGCCCGGTCAGTCAGTTGAAAGTTAGGCTGATTGTTAAAACGTGTGAGTCTGCGAGCTAGTAATACGGCAACTTCCTCGCGCCACGGTTTTGGTGCCAAAAGTGCCTGTTTGCCAAACGTTGCCCAAGCCTGAATATCGCGTTCATTGTCAGCTAACAGAAGCTGATGCGAAGCGCGCAGTGGAATAATCGAACCATAATAAACGAGACACACAACCGCTACGGCCGACACGATACTAATTCCCGCACATATTTCTGGTTGCAATCTAAATGTACGCCCAGAATCGGTGGTCGGCATAAGGATCAAGGCGTTAATAAATGCCAAGAGGAAAAACCATCCCCACAGCGAAAAACTAGTTTCAAACAAAAACAATCCTTGCACCAAACAGGCTACTAAGCCCCCGACTAGTACCGCTCTGACGAGTGCTGTCATAACTGGCTGTTCGCCAAGGAACACCATTCGGCCCCGCACCACATAATAAGCTGCGATCGCAACGATCGCCAGATAACTGAGCACCAAAATGACTCCACCGTTCACAGCCAACTCCAATACCCAATTGTGCGGCTTGTCCCACACCGTCTCGCTCAACCCAGAACGTAAAAAATGCGGATTATAAAACTGATTAAACACGATCCCGTAATTTCCCCAACCGTACCCAGTAACCGGCTTGAGCCGTATCCCCTCCCAAGCAATATGCCACGCCATGAGGCGAGTTGCTGCCGTACCACTCGTGAACGAAATAGCACTCAGGCTCTTGAGACGTGGCACTACAGCGAGAAGTGTCGAATTCGTAGCAACCAACACCCACAGGGTCCCAGCAGCCAATACACCAGCTGTGAGCAAGCCAAGCGTTACCTGTTTAGTTCGGCATCTCGGCAGATGTAGGCTCGCTACTACAAGCGCCGTAGCACTCCCAGCCAGCAGACCCAGCCAGGCCCCGCGTGTGGCCGTATATATAATCGCTGTTACGAAGACAGGCACAGCAGCTAAAAACACATAGCGCTGCCACTGTTTAACACTTATTAGACACCCTAAAAAAGAAATTGCTATGACTGGGACCAGATAGGACGCCAAAAAAGCTGGATTGCCCACGATCCCACTGGCACGCCCGCCACCGACACCTATCCAGGCACCCGGAAGCACGGCTGGAAAAAATCCAGTAAAGCTTACCACTAGTCCGACCCCGACAGCGATCATACAGCCGAGCACCCAGTCTTCTTTGGTTCGCCACTCGTGGCTAAGGAGCGCATACCAGGCCGCAAAATGAATAAATACAAAAATTCCATTGGCGCGGCTCTGATTCCCCCACCAGCTAAACCCAAACGATCCACCGATCAAAGCCGTAACTACGCTAAACAACAAAAAAATAACTAACGACCAATCAAGTAACGATAATCGCCGGACTGACCGTAACCCACCAAGCAGGCTAATTGTGTAGCATAGGGTCGCCGCTTCTACCATTATTTGAAACACCATCGTTTTGCCAAAATGCCACGGAAACATGGTAGCCGGTGTGAATAGAAGCGGCAAACACAGACTAGCCAGAAGCAAAATGTTTAAAATTTTTGAGCTATAACGAATCAGCATAAAAAAATAACCACGAAAATATAGCGATATGGTACCAGACGGCCCCTAAAAAACAACCCCCCTCCGGTTTCCCGGAGGGGGGTGTTAGTCGCTTTCGCTAACTCAAGTTCAGACTACTAAACGATTAGTAGGTGAAGGTCCTGAATTGAAGCGGAAGATCCTGATCCATAACAGTGAGGCCACTGTTTACACCGTCGGTCCAAGATACGTCGCTCGAACCAATGCGGATGGAAAGATTCTTCGTAGAAGCGGCATTGCTGGTGTCCAAGGTGACCCAGAAAGTCTTAGCCTGACCAGACGAGATGCTGACATCGGTGAAACCGGCATCAGTAATCGCAGTGTCAGAGAAGTTCTGGTTACCAGCAGCGAGCCAAGAGGTCGTCGCAACGATGTTGCCCGTAGCAATGGAGTCTTTATAGACAGTCAAAGCGCGGTCAGCAGTGTTGGAGATCGTGGTCGACAAGTCGAAGTTGATCGACTGGACAGTAGCGGAGTAGTTACCAGCGTTAGCAAGGTTCGTGATAACGAATTTGCCTACGATCTGGGAAGCTGATCCGCCAGCAGCACCGGACGGAGTATCCGTGCTCCAAGCAGTGGTAAGTTTAGCGCGGTATAACGTGCTGGTGTTCGTGTAAGCCACGAAGTTACCAGTGATATCCGGGATATTCGTACCAGAGTTGATCACCGTCGGGGTGATAGATACACCGGAAGAAGCGCCAGTAGCAGTGATAGACAGGGTGCTACCAGTGTAGTTCTTCAAGATAGCAAGATTGGCAGTCTGACCAGTGGTAGCTGGGGAACCCAAATCATCGTAGGTCGTAAGGTCAGCCTTAACGATAACGACTTTGGAGTTTCCTTTCGGTACCTGGAATTTCAGGCCGCTGAACACCGCGTGCACCAAGGTGCCGTTGGAGTTCGTGTTGGTGAACGACGGGACAGCAGAGCCGATGAGAGCGCCATTGTCGTTGTCGTACAAACGGACGTTGCGGAGCGTACCGGTGGCAGCAGAGCTGACGCGGTTGCTGAGCACAAGTTCCGTGATGTTGATAGCTTCAGTCGTGCTGGCAGTAATGTTGAAGCGACCAAGTTCCTGATCTACGGCACCCATAAGCAAGTTGCGGGAAACCGGAGTGTTGGAATCGGTGGCAACAGTGAAGTTACCGGCAGTCGAAATGTAGTTGTACTGGAGGGCCAAAGCCTGACCAGATACGCTGGCAGTGCCATTAGTGTCACCACCCGTAGCAGTTACGGCATCAACTTTAATAAGAGAGGTAGCAGCCGTGCTGAAAGCAGCTTTGAGGTCAGCGTAGACGCCAACGACATACTGAGCACCTTTTTCGATCGTTACCTCAGGGAACGTAAAGTTGAAGGAATTAGCACTAGAACAAGTAGCCGACGGATTTGCATAGGCAGTACCAAGAGTCTTGCCTGCAGCATCCTTAAGCGTCAAGTTCTGCATATAGCTACCAACACAGGTCGAACCGTTGTTGGAAGCAGTTTCGGTCAACGTAATTCCGCTGACTTTAACGAATTCACCAGCACCAGAGGTGATAATGAAGGAACCAACTTTAGCTCCTGAAGCATTGATCGTACCGTTCGGATTGCTGGCAGTCTTGTTACCAAAAGAGGTGTCAAGAGATACCGATACCGTACCGGATTTAACGGTCAACGTGTTAGCATTCTTTTCAGAAGTGCTAAGTGAGCTGAGAGATACAACACCCTGAGCATTGCTTGAACCAGCTGGGAGACCAACAACGACAGTGTCATTGAGGGCGGCAGAACCAGTCAGATCAGCTCTAACTTCTACTTTAGCCGTGGTGCCAGCTTTAATGATGAAGCTGTTGCCAAAGGTGCCCCAACCAGAGTTGGAAACGCCGTTACCGGTCAAAGTGCTGATAGTCGTACCAACTTGGTTATCGTTAACCATCAAGCGTACATTGGTAAGAGTGCGGCTTGAAGAAATGGTGGATGAAACGTTCAGCGAGCTGACTTTTATATCTTCACCATTAGCCTGCCACGCAAAGCGTGCAAGCGTTACACCCGTAGCGTTCAAAGCGATATTTCCGGTCGGAGAATCCGCGGCCAAAGTCTGCGTCAAGGTGCCGGTGTTAACGGAAATGTTAACAGCGGTACCAGCGGTATTTGGCTGAACGATTGAGAAGCTGTCCGTACCATTCGTCTTCAGGTAGACATTGTAGTTTTTGTCATAGCTAACTACATCGCTGCCATTCTGAAGAGAAGCGCGGAAGCTGCGGTTAGTGCCGCCTTTGATATCAGCTTTAAGGCTGAGGGTTTTAGTCTGTCCTTTGGTAATTACGTATGGAGCAGCAGCGAGATCAAAAGTGACCGTCTTGTCTGCAGCCATGTCAACCACAGTGGCGCCAAGCTGCTTGGAACCATCCCAGAGGGAGATGTTCTGAATATCGCCAACGTTGATAGAACCAACGATGGTGAAAACAAGCTTGCGGACTTCAATATCCTGGTTGCTGCTTACAGCCTGGAGTCTCCAAATTTCGTAACCAGTGGTGCCCGGATCAACAGTAGTGTTGGAAGACGGGGACACGCTAGAAACAGTTAATTTACCAAGATCAGTAACTGAAGCGGTGGTGAACACATTACCCGTTAATGGGAAGGTGCCGCCAACCGAACCAGTGGCGTTAGAAGTAACGCTTGCAGCGTCAGCTACAACGAACTGGAAGGTCTTGCCTGCAGAAACCGCGTTCTTGAGGTCCAAGAGGACTTTAACGGATTTCGTGGTGCCTTTGGTGACAGTGAAGAGGCCAGAGCTGTTGGTGAAGCTAATAATATTGTTAGCAACACTCGGGTTACCAGCTAAGCGTACACCAGCATCATCATAAAGGTACATGTTGGCAATATCAGTATCAGCCGATACGCCAGCGCGCTTCAAACTCAATGTGGTAACTTTGACATCACCGCTGTTGTCAGCAGAGAAGTTAAGTTTCAACACTGGAACCATAGCCTGTGCACCATTGGTGCCAGAATCGGAAACAACAGTCGCAGCAAATGGGTTGTCGGAAGAGAGCGAAACGCTCAAAGATCCGCCTGGAGTGCTTGGGTTGCTTGGGTTGCTTGGGTTAGAAGGAGCAGCGACACCACCACTCTGGGTTTTGTCGGTGATCGATTTAACTTCAGCATCAATCGTAGCACCGGTCTGAAGACCAGCTACAACTGCATCAGCCACTGGGTGGACAAAAGCAGTCTGGAAGCCATTAGCAGTTAAGCCAGTGGCAGTAACCTGACGAGCTTTGCCATCTACATCCATGTACCAAGTGGTGCCTTTGTTGCTGAAGAGGAAACCAGGGAATGGTTTGGCTTCGGTAACATCGTTACCAAGTACTGGGTAGTTTGGCCAGAATTCATCATTGATTACTTGCGGCTGGAAGAAGTTACCATAGAGAGCTTTAGCAGCTTCAGTGGTGATCTTCGCTTTAACGTTGCCTGGTTCAACGACATAAAGCTGATCCGAAGACGGACGCTTGATGACATAGGACCCTGGGGCAAAGTTAACGCCGTATGGAGGGTTGGTTGGAAGATTCAAAGAATCAAAGCAAGCCATCGATACGGAGGTGTAACCACCGTAGGTCGGGCGCCAGCTCTTGAATACATATCCACTTGGGAAATATTGTACCTGAAGATTGTTGTTGACTACATAAATAGCCGGTTTGCCGGTTACTTTGATCATGTCTCCAGGGTTGAGCGTCGGACAGACAGCGGCGTTAGCAGCTACTGGCGCGAGGAGATTCAAACCGGAGAAGACCACCGTAACGGCCAACGTTACAACGGAATTCAGGATTTTCGTTCCTAATTTATTCATAATAAAATTAATATAAATCCTTAATCGCCTGCGCATGCAGTAACCTGCACGTCAAACGAATTAAGGTCGGCTCCCCTATCTGCACTTGTGGCACAGTAGTAGAAGCACACAACGACCAGGCAAGCTCATACGAGCTTTCGACCTATAGCACTGGCCAGGACTCAAACGAACTATTCTCTCTCCCTGAACTAGCATCACCTAGTGTGATACTAGTGTCAGCAAAAGACAACAGCATTAATTTTTTAGTAGTGTTGTGGTGGGCGGAGTAGAACTTGGCACGACCAAAACTTTTGTAGCCGAAACGGTTCCAGACACCACCACCGTAATCACCGGCACATCCGGCATCTTCGGCAATACTGAAGTAGTGGTTGTCAACACCACATGAACGTCCGTGGTGCTAGCTGTATTTCCCACCGCCTCTTTTATAACAGGTGTTACTGGCAATAAATCATTAGCTTTCTTAATGGCCGAATCAGCTGTCGCAGAAATATTTTTCGTATCATTATTTACTTCTTTTAATTTATCCACTGCCGCCTGGAGCTGGTCAGTCTGGACAAGTGCTTGCACTTCACTAATCTTTTTGCCGACTTCAGCCGATTTCAGTTCAATCGAAGTGGCGGCTGCTGTCGCTTGAGTTGCCACATTTGACAATTCTTTTGATAACTCTTGGGAAATTTGATCAGTCTGAATGACAGTGGTTAAATTTTGCTTTTTAATTTCAGTTTGTAAATCTTTCACTCCGGCTTCGGCTGCTTGGGCAATATTTTTTACCAACGCAATATTTTGCTTAGAGCTGTCGACATCACTCGTAATAGTGGTGAGTGCGTCAGCGAGTACATCTTTGGCTGCTTCAGCAGACACTGATTTATCATCTACTTTTTGGACAAATACTTCGATAGCTTTTACCGCCGTATCTTTGGCCAAGTTAGTAGTAGCTACTAATTCTTTATTCAGATCCGCCGTATCGACACTGGTCGTGCTGACCGTCTCGAGATTGCTACTCACCTGCTTCAGAGCCGACTTAACTTCATCCGTATTAGCTTTTACATCTTTAATAACTTCGCCCGACAAATTCTGATTCAAGCTGTTGTTAACCCGCTCTACCCCTTCTTTTAAATTAGATACTGCTTCGGCAATATGAAAATTTTTATTGGGATCAGCGCTGCCCGCCGTGATACGTTTGATTTCGGTCACGCGATTACTGGCGTACTCAATGTGAGCCTGAGTGCGGACATTTTCATTGCCCACTGTTTCAACCAGGGCTACTTTGGTTTTTTCTAGAGCAATCTTGACGGGATATAACCGGTCGCCGGGGAGCGCTTCATTCGAAGCTGAGCTAGTTGCCACAAATCCTCCTGTACCTAAGAGCGATACCATAAGGACCACCACCACCGGACGCACCACGCTATACACCAGTTGGCGCGGCAAAAATAAAGCCATAGCCGACCAGACTTGTTCGGATAATGGCACACTAACCTCAGCTTCATGCGGTAAGGTGTTCTTGATCTGGCTGAGGAGCACGGCACGATTCTTCGCTACCCATTCCGGACGCGGGCTTACTTCGCCATGACGAAGCTGTTGTAATTGTGAGATAAGATTACTTTTCATCATACGGTGATTCTCCGAGCACATCTTGCAGCTTTTTGAGAGCGCGGTGCAGTGTCACCCGGACCGCCACATTTTTTTTATTCATGATTGCGGCGATTTCCGGAATGTCGAGCTCTTCGACAAATCTGAGTGTGATTACTTCTTGATATTCTTGTTTTAATTTTTGGAGGGCAGATAAAATTGTTTGATTCGCAATTTTTAAATGCGTTTCGCGATACCACTCTCCATTATCACTGATATCATCGTTTTCACCGATGAGCTCAGCTTGGCCGGTGCGCGCTCGGTACAGGTCGATGATTGCATTGCGTGCCATCCGGTATAGCAGTCCACTGAAACTTTTTATATCGGCATTCTCTTGGAGATAATTCCACGCTTTCAAAAAAACGTCGGCCGTAATGTCTTCAGCCTGCTCCCGATTATTCACTTTGAAAAATACAAAGCGGTAGATCTGTTTGACATATGCATCGTATAATTCAGCATATGCTTCTGGGTCCCGCTTGGTTCCAATGCGAAAGAGAATTAATTTTTCAGTGAGCTTGTTCATTGTAGAAGACGAAAAAAAAGGCTGTGCGTTACACCCTTACCTATCCTTAGCAGGTACGGCAGCGCTGCAGTGCTCCCAGTATACCATATACTATCTTGCTAAAGGCTGTTACTAAGCTATTTTTAAAGCAGTACAAGCCAGTAGAACATACGCGCCACACTACCAAAAAAAGGTAAAAAAGTCAATATAATTAAGGCCGGTTTAGCTCTGAATTACGAAACTACCAATTTTGTCATTCTGAGTGAAACGAAGAATCTCTGTCGGTCGGTATAGTGGCCAATTGGACAGAGAGCCTTCACGTTCGTTCAGAGCCTGCCCTGAGGCGTCGCAGCCGAATGGGATGACAGGTGAGCTTCGTAATTCAAGGCTTAGGAAGAATCCCTTCGCTTTTTAACGAGAAGGCCCTGATCCAGATCGATAAAAATGCAATTTTGTATAGATTATTGTATACAAAAAATATTTTTAAACAAAGAACATTCCGACACAGTAAGCTAAAATTTCTATTTTTGTATAGACTATTGTATACAAAAACAGCACTTTCTTGCTGCGCTGTTGCCGCTACAACGTTTGACAATCCGCCCATTTTCTGCTATACTATAGTCGATTTTGTTTAGAAATATATAGACAAATAGCCCCGCTTGAATATGGAGGCCTCCCTTCCAGCCAAAGAAATTATTCGTGTTTCAATCTCCGAAGCCGCCCGCTTATTCGGGGTAAATACCCAAACTATTCGCCGCGCTATTAAAGCTCAAGAAGTGACCTACGTCATTGTCAGCGGCCGCTATAAACTAAACTTTGAGAGCCTGGTCAAATGGTCACAACGCCACACCACCATCAAAAATAAATTAGTAAAAAAAGGCATCGGTCAATTTGTCGATAAATGGAAAATCAAAAACCCCCTCTACTCCCCGAACCCGAAATCTTTAACTCCGGCCGCAGACAAAAATTCTGAAGCGACAAAAGAATAACCAACTATTACCTCCTCTCCTAAAAAGAGGAGGTTTTTGTTTGACAAAGACCAGCAATAAATCCATAATTAACCCATCTGTTTTTAATACGTTATATGTCTAGTTTTCTTCATCGTCACTACCATCGCCATTATCATGGTGTGTATACCAACCCCAAAAAATTATTTATTTTTGACCTCATTTTACTCACCTTTGCCATCGGATTATTCGCCCTCAGCGCCGTCTTTTTTTTCTGGAAACCTGGCATCACCAATTTAATCGATCTCGACATTTCACTCGGCGATGCCCGCCTCAAGAGTGGCGACATGGCCCGCATCACCATCAACTACACCAACCGCAGCAAGCACCGTCTATTACACCCCACACTCGCCCTGCACCTGCCTCCAGGATTTATCATAGACCGGAACGCCACCCCCACCTCAGTATTTTCTACCACTTCTATTTTTACACTTGATGACCTCGCGCCTGGAGCCACTGGCCAGGTCGGCGTCACCGGACAGCTCTGGACCGAACCAGGCAAAGAAGAACGCATCACCGCCCTCTTGTCGTATCAGACTGAAAACACAAGCGACCGCGACCAAAAAGCCAGCGTATACCTGGCCACCTTACCAGAAAGCATCCTCACCGCTTCGCTTGCGTTAGCTTCTTCAACATTTCCCAATGTGCCTACCCCTTTCACGCTCACGCTTAAAAATAACAGTTCACGCTCTATTACCGGCATCACTGTACTAGAAAGTGGTGTAGCCGTGACCTACACTGCCAGCACAACACTAAAAAATATTACGCTCACAGATGATGAAATTCGTGTCATTAGCGGGACCGTGTCGCAAACTGGAAATGACAGCGCCAAGACGATCACTTTTATCACGCAAGTGGTACCAAATAATCAACCAGTGACCCAGAGCACCCTTCAGCAAAAGATAACCACCATCAAACCATCGCTTGCTATCGGGGTGCGCGCTATTGGCAGCGAGACCTACCTCGAACCAGGCCAAACACTTCCACTCCAAATTAACTGGAGAAATAGCAGCGCCTTCCCGGTTAAAAACCTTACACTGCGTCTATCTATGCCAGAGGGCCTCGCCGACCTGAAAGCTACGGCCAAAGAAAATAATATTAAAGTAGACGGCACCGACCTCGTGATTGATAGCAGCAGCCGCACCGCTTTAGCCGACACCAATCAACGCTCCGAAGACTTTACACTCAATCTGATTCTAAATTCGAGTTTCAATCTTACCGATAAAACCATCTCTGAATTCCGGCTCACTCCTACAATCGAAACTGAAAGCGATAGTGTCAACGGACAAGTATACTCCGAAACAGGTGACGGCATCAGCCTTCCGCTTGCCACAGACCTTACCCTTTCAGCCACACCGCGTTACTTCACTGCCGATGGTGATCAGGTGGGTCGTGGACCGCTACCTCCGGAAGTCGGCAGTGTGACCAAGTACTGGATATTTGTTGAGGCTATAAATACCGTTAATCCAATCGAAGATACTGCGCTTACTATCACCCTCCCAGAAGGCGTCACACCGACCGGCAAACAAAGCGTGACTCTCGGGGCCCCGCTCAAATGGAGTGCTGAAACGCGCACACTCACCTGGAGCATCCTCGACATCCCCGCGCAGAGCAAAACGGGCTGGTATTTTGAAGTATCAGTGGTGCCGACCGAGGTAATGGTAGGTAGATCGCTCACTCTACTCAACAACGTTTCATTTGTTGCCAAGGATAAAAAAGTCGGCAAGCTATTCGACCTAAAAACGGGACAAATAAATAATATTCTGAGAGCCGATGATCGGGGAGCTAGAAACGGGTCAAAAGTAAGAACTAAATAAAATTAAAAAAATCCTGCTCTATAGTGAGCAGGATTTTTTATTTAACTGCCAAGTATCTAACTCTTGAATTTATCACCTCACCTAAAACGACGATCGAAAGCACCGAGCTAAAACCTCCGTAATCCGGAGGTTTTAGTAATTTATTTTGAAGTTATTATTTAGCCGCCGCCTTAAGTTTTTTCACCATATCCGTCTTTTCCCACGGAAATTCATGGCGTCCAAAATGGCCATAGGCCGAGGTGGCGCGATAAATCGGGCGGAGTAATTTCAAATGCTCGATAATCTTACCCGGACGGAAATCAAATAACTTGGTCACGATGCGCACCAACTCTTCATCCGACACCCGGCCCGTACCAAACGTATTCACCGCTACACTCGTCGGCTCTGCTTTCCCAATCACATACGACACCTGCACCTCGCAGCGCTCCGCGAGCCCCGCGGCCACAATATTTTTGGCCACATAGCGAGCCATATAGGCACCGCTCCTGTCCACCTTCGATGGATCTTTTCCCGAGAAACAGCCGCCCCCATGTCGGCCCATACCGCCATACGTATCAACAATAATTTTGCGGCCAGTTAAGCCAGTATCACCCTGCGGACCACCCACCACAAAGCGACCGGTCATATTCACAAAAAATTCAGTTTTTGCATCGAGGTATTCTTTACATACCGGCTCGATCACGTGCTTAATAATATCAGCGCGAATTTGCGTCGTTTTTATTTCCGGATGATGCTGCGCCGACACTACCACATTTTTAAGTCGTACCGGTTTATTATCAGCATACTCGATTGCCACCTGCGTTTTTCCGTCCGGCCGAAGATACGGAATAACACCTTTCTTGCGCACCTCGGTAAGCCGGCGCGCCAAGCGATGCGACAGATCGATCGGGAGAGGCATTAAATCCGGCGTTTCATTGCAAGCATACCCAAACATCAAACCCTGATCCCCGGCCCCCTGCTGTTCCACCGTTTTTTTATCAACACCCTGGGCAATATCTGGAGACTGCTCATGAATCGACACCAAAATCCCGGCATGCTCCGCATCAATGCCGTAGGCCGGATCAGTGTATCCGATCGATTCAATCACCTCGCGCGTAATCTTTTGCACATCCACATACCCACGCGTGGTGACTTCGCCACCCACGATCACGAGGCCAGTAGTGGTAAAACATTCTACCGCCACATGTGAATGCTTGTCTTGAGTTAACAGTGCATCAAGCACGGCATCCGAAATCTGATCGCAAATTTTATCAGGATGACCTTCGGTCACTGATTCCGACGTAAAAATAAAATTCTGAGCCATAAAAAATTTGTTATGCCAGAAATAGCAGGGGCTAAAAGCCCGGAAGTTGCCTGGCAATAATCGCACCATCGACCGACAGCGATGAATCAGCAGGCAACCAACACCATTTCATGGCAATAAATAATACCCCTCTCGTTAGAAACGAGTATACGGTAAAACCTACGATAATTCAAGCCTCCCCTTGATATTATATGATTTTTAGCGTATGATATGGCCGCCCCAATGGGCATATGATAGTGGAGGATCCCCATGCACACCCGAACGAGTCCGATTGTCGCCGGAGCTTGCTGGCTCCTACTCACCGCGTGCAGCAGCACGCCCCCGCCAGGCACAGCGGGCACCATGGAGCCGACGCCCGACCTGAAGCCGGGGCCCGACCTGAAGCCGGCCGATTCGACCTGCTGGGCGGCCATCCAGTGCCAGTCGCACTGCGACACCGGGCAGACGGACTGCGTACTCGCCTGCACCGCCAAGGTCAACGACGGCCAGCACCCCCAGGCCCTCGCCGCCTACCAGAACGTGATCGCCTGTACGCACGACACCTGCGGCCCGAGGTTCGACATCGACGTAGCCTGCAACTCGAACCACCCGGATCGCAGCATCGACTGCCCCGCCTGCCTCGAACAGATCAAGGACAAAAGCCGCTGCGCCTCCGAGATCAAGGACTGCCAGGACGCGAACTAACCTGCGCCCGACCCTCCGCTCTACCCCGCCACCCCGCACATCCTTCCCCCTTGGCCCACCACCATGTATCAAGGGAGGAGCACTCCTGATGTGCCGGACTGAGCTAAATAAAAAAGAGCCGCAAGGCTCTCTTTTTTATTTCAATTTAAAAAAACCGTTGTCCTATTTGATATACCGTTACAGCACCAAAACAAATAAACGCCACTGCCACCGGCAGCACAAGCCCAAGCCAACGATAGCTCCTGTCCCCCGATGCCTGACAATTAATTCGTGCATATACTGTCACGAGTATTAGTGCTTCCAGACTAACAAATAATCCGCCGACTAATCCAAGAATAGTTACAAATCCCCGCCACCCGAATAAAAATAATAACAACGGGATACCAAGCACCACCAATAGCGCCCACAGATTCGGCACTTTTTCATCCCACACCAGCGTTTCTTTAAACGCGGTGGCAAGCCCCATAAATCCGGTGCTCATCGCCAGCACCGCCAGCACATTTATGACTATCGATAAAATCGGCCCAAATGCCTGGCTAAGGCCCACCGTGGCGATCTCCGTAGTCTTGGGGCCAAGCGCCCCCACGACCGCCACACTAAACAATATATAAACAGCTATTGGCACGAGCGTCCCAATCACAATCGCGAGGCGGAAACGCCTCGGATTATCTGGCATCAGTGAGTGCGCTTCGATAATTGCCGGCGACGCATGCAAAGCAAATAAAATCACGCCATACGGCAACAGCCAATTGCGCACCTCAGTAAACGCTACATACGCTGGCTCGAATTGACCAAATACAAATAATGAAATCCCAACAAGCAAACTAATCACTCCAATACTAATATATTTTTCCACGGTTTTAAGCCGCTCCAATCCCGCCGCCACTACCAGGCTCATTATCATCCAAAACACTATGCTCCACCATTCAGCCTTGCCGCCAAACAGAGCCTGCAGCGCTGCACCTTCGCCGATTAAATAAGCAAGGAGCACGCCGCTGTCGCGCACTACAATCGTAAGATTAAAAAATTCGGCTGCGCCGCGACTCAAATATTTTCCAGCTAATCCGCCGAGCTGATAATTACCGCCCACCGCCAGCGCCACCTCACCGATTAATCTATTGAGCAGGAGCATGATTAAGCCAAGCCCTAAAATATACCCTACCCCTATCCTAATACCCACCTGCGCGATCACATATGGCAAACCAAGCACACCCGCCCCAATCGTGAGACCAGTAATCAAAAACACCGCCTCGGACAAGCTGCCTGTGGATCGAAGTGGTGCACCTAAAGGTGGGAATTTTTTTTTAGCTACATTCATACAGTAATCATAAAACCAAGTATACTATAAAACATACCTAATCGCTAGATTAAACTAGTGTTTTTATGATACTTCTGCTATGGTGCCAAGAATCACTTATATGCCTAATGAAGTAATTATTCCACCCTATTACCAAGCCCGAGGCGTGACTAGTAGCCACTGGGTATCTTGGCGCTGGCAGCTTACTCACTGCATCACTTCGGGCACTGAACTGGCGCGCCTCGTGCCGCTACCGAGCGATCAAGCCCAAGCGATCGATGCCGTCAGTACCACCCGTTATGGAAACAGAGCCGATCAGATGCGCCTTACCCCCTATCTTATCTCCCTCATCGACTGGACTAACCCAAATGATCCAATCGCTCTGCAGCACCTACCATCACTACAAGAAAGCGCTTCAGACAATTTTTTATTTAATGAAGTCTGGGAAAAGTCGGCTGATTTTCTCGACGGCACCAATCGTCTGCTGCAACAAAAATATCCGGACATCTGTGTCTTGCGCCTATCAAATACCTGCCACTCTTTCTGCCGATTTTGTTTTGAAAAAGAGCGCACCCTGCGCCATGATGTACCAACTAATGCCGGCCCCCAAGAATTCAAAGCGGCTGTGGAAAAAATTTCTGCCGCTCCACTCATTCGGCAAATTTTAGTGAGCGGTGGCGACCCGCTTATCATGCCCGATGAAATTCTCGTCGCCCGTATCAGTGCGCTCGCTGCCATTCCGCAGATCACTACTATCCGTATTAATACTCGCAGCTTCCTGCATAACCCTTTTAGACTCACCCCCGAATTAGCCACTGCGCTGGCCACCATTCAAACCCACAGTTGGCAAACTAAAGCGCGCGGGGTGGAAATTCAGATTGGCTCACACTTTAATCATCCGAATGAACTAGGGCCGGATGCTATAACCGCTATTCACACACTGCAGCAAGCCGGACTACACGTCTACAACCAAACTGTGCTGCTAAAAGGTATCAACGATGATGCGACTATCTTACGCACATTATTCCACCGCCTCCGCACCGAGAATGTTCGACTGCATTATCTGTCAGTCGCCATGAGCGTTCCGCGCACCGGACATTTCCGCACCTCGGTGCGCCGCGCCCAAGAAGTTATGCGGGGGCTAAAAAAATTTGCAGAATTCCGCGGCCAACTCCCCCACCTTGAATTATCGCATCACACCGGTAAACAACTGGTGCCAGATACCATGACCGATTATTTTTACGAAACCACAGCAGAGAAAGCCGGACAGCGGTATCCAATTATTAAATTCTTGAGCGATGTTACCGGCAAGTGGGAAGAATTTCCAGATGGCGAGTAATATAAAAAGATTCCGCTTAGGAATCTTTTAGTGTGCACGCCAAGGGATTCGAACCCCTGACCCCCTCGGTGTAAACGAGGTGCTCTAACCAACTGAGCTAGGCGTGCATTTTTAAATAAAATTTTTTACTATTTTTGTTTATAGCTCTAACTTTTAGCCACAGGCGAATCAGCTTTTGGCTGAAACTGAGCTAAGTACCCTAAACCAAACACTTTACTTATTTAGAAATAAATACTAACTGACCTAGCAATAAAAGTCAACACTGGATCCTTTATCCTTTTTTGAGAGTTTTAACAAACTCGAAAAACTCATCTCGGCCGTGCTTCTGGTGCATCCAATACCACCACTCCGCTCCCCACAGATACGCCCGGGCAAAGCCAGTTTCCTCTGCCACGCGAATAGTTTTCTCAAGCCGCGTCACGGTCATCGATTTTTCTTGCTCTTCAAGCGGCGTTATAAATATGTCTTTATTTGGCGCCCATGGTTCGGCCTGCAATTCGCTGATCATGGCTGTACTCGGCGCGCGATTGTTGAGCCACAGCTTCCAGCGGTATGTTGCCGCCGGCAGCCACCAATCATAGTTCGTATATCCCCACTTCTCATTCCATACGACCCGGTACAGCGTGGCGCCAAACCAATCGGCCGCCCGCGCCGTCTGCCGCCACAGGCTTAATTCGCCGCTATCAGTGACCAAGGTCGGATGATGAGGATCACGGTCTTTGACTAATTTTATTTCCTCGGCTAATTGTTCAGAGGTCAAACCAGTACATTCGCCAAACGTAAATAACGGTTCATTTTCCACCTGCCACATCTCGAGCGCCGGATGATCTTTAAAATGATCGACCACTGTTGTCATCATTTCTACGCGAGCACTTCTGCGATCACTATCTGATAAATCTCTTGCCCAGACCGGCAGATGACACTCTGGCCAGCGTGGCGTTTTTTCTCCCACCACCAAAATAATTTTTGCGCCATGAGCAGCGGCTTCGGCAAAAAAATTATCTAACTCCTGCCACACATACATTCCCCGCTCCGGCTCAATCAGATTCCACTGGGCACTGAGGCGCACATACTTAAAACCCCATTCATTAAGAATTGTCCGATACACCGCCGAGGGATCAAGCCCAAGATACCGCGCATGGTCGCTACTAAAACTAACGCCATATATCTGGCGACTCGACACAAGCGCATCTGTCCGCGGCCAAAATCGGTACAGCGAATAAGCAATAAACAATAAACCACCAAAGATCAGTAATCGCCGCATAATTAAGATATTAAAACATGAGCAGCCATAATCCAGCACCGATTAATACCACCGCTACGATTTCCTGCGCAATTTTAAACCGGGTATATTCTTCCTTAATTATCTTCGGGTTCAACCGCGAAAATACAGCGACCAACCCGATCAACACCACATACTGCACTCCATTCAAAGCATTCACCACGGCAATGTTACCAAGATTCATGGCGTATTCCAGGCAAAGTGTTCCAATCGCCCCGAAACTCTGATCAACAAACGCTAAGGCAGCAAACCGGCTGTGGCGCGCTTCCGGCACTGAAATCTGTTTCGACTTCGGCGCAAACAGGAAAGCCCTCACCGATGGCAAACAAATCAACAAAAATCCTCCGAGAGCCATCGGCCCTTTGGTCCACACCAGTCCGGTCAAAAAATCATATCGGACATAAAAATATTTGCTCGTCAGATGCGCGATTGCAAAACACACACCAGCCAGCAGCGCATACCAACCGCTACGTTGAAAAGAAATCGTGCGTGATCTTTTTTCTGCCGCAATGATCACTGATCCTAAAATTAAAAGGGCTACTGCGGCGAGCTGTTCTAGATCGAACTGGACATTCAGCGCCACCCTCCCAAATAACATAATACACACCGGCACAATCGCCCCAACGAGCGGACCCATCTGGCTCACAGAACCCTCCGTGACACTGCGGTATAAACTCCACATCCCGAGGAGAAATATGAGGCCGCCCATAATCCCAGGCACTTGAGAGCCCGCTGGCGCCAACCAATCTGAGTAAAAAAACGGGCAGGATAAACACCGTGGAATAAAACACGAATACCGCCGGCGGCAACGCCAGTTTAGTCCCCGTTTCGGATACAATGTACTTATCAAGCACTGAAACACCCGCGAGCACCCCATATCCAAGCAGCGCAAACGCAATATACATAGCCAAATTTAAGCTGATTTAAGCCAAACAAGCCTATTTTACCATGGGCACCGCCTCTTGACAAAATCCTTAAAATGTGCTATTGTTTGATGTTTATTATGTAGATCCAGCCAAAATTATGCGAATAGTCATGATCGGACAAAAAGGGATCCCTACCATCTACGGCGGTATTGAACGCCATGTAGAAGAGCTTAGTATCCGCTTGGCGGCCGAAGGCCACGATGTTTCGGCATACGTGCGTAACTGGTATACACCGTTACCACTTGCTACCTACCAAGGGGTTAAGCTGCTTCGCGCTCCAACACTGCACAGCAAACATCTTGATGCTATCGTGCACACGCTTACTGCTACCATTCATGCTTTGTTCCAGCAGCCAGATATTATTCATTATCATGGCGTTGGGCCGGCCTTGTTAAGTTTTATTCCGCGTTTATTCGCGCCCAAAGTTAAAGTCGTCGTGACGTTCCACTGTATCGACCGCTACCACCAGAAATGGGGGGCTCTCGCCCGCTTCTTATTGAAGATCGGTGAACGGGCGGCTTGTCTATTTCCGCACCAAACTATTTCGGTCTCCAAAACGATTCAGAATTATTGTTTCAACGAATACCGCGCCGACACAGCCTATATTCCAAATGGGGTCGGGATGCCGGAAAAAATGGGAACCGACACCCTTAATCAATGGGGTATCAAACCGAATAAATACCTGCTCATGGTATCGCGCCTAGTTAAACACAAAGGCGCCCACTACCTCATCGATGCGTGGCGCCGCTTCAAGCAAAATTTCCCAGACATCGCCGCCGATTACAAACTCGTGATCGTAGGCGACAGCGCCTTTACCGACGATTATGTGGCCGAGCTCAAAGGGACCGCCGCTGATCATAAAGACATCGTGTTGACCGGCTGGTTGTCTGGTATTGAATTGCACCAGCTGTATGCCAACACCGCTTGTTTGGTGCACCCCTCTGAAAACGAAGGGTTGCCACTGACCGTGCTTCAGGCCATGTCCTACGCCCGCCCAGTGCTGGTCTCTGATATTCCTGAACACCAAGAAATCGTGCGCGACAAACAATTCCTGTTCCGCAGCGCCGACGCGGCCTCACTAGCTGAAAAAATTGTCCGCCTGATCTCTAATCAAGATCTGCTCAAAACCTCTGGAGAGGCTAATCAGCAGCTTGTCACCAAAGAATACCACTGGGACACCATTAGCGAGAACATCATAGCGGAGTACACTAAATTGGTTGCTAAACCCACCAGCCCCGTCCCCGAACTTCACACCAGCAAAGCCTAACTACTTCCAAAACTATCCGCCCTGGGCGGATAGTTTTTTATTTAAACTATATAATTACTTCGCGATAAATCCCCTCTAACTTCTCCAAATAAATATCTAAATCATGATTAGCCTTCACCAGCTCCCGCCCCGCCTGCGTCATTCGTTCCGCCTCCGCCGGAGCCATACTCATCGCCTGCTTAATCACCCGTGCCAAATCAGATGGATTAGCCGCTTCAGCCAACCAACCGGTTTTCCCATTGATAATAAGTTCCGGCGTGCCCCCGAGTTTCACCCCTACCACAATCCGCCCGTAACTCAGCGCCTCAAGAACCGTCAGCGAACAATTTTCATATACGATCGATGGCAACACCACCACCCGCGCCCGCGCCATCACCTGCTGCCAAGCTTCGCCCTCCACCCACTGTTGTCGCTCCACCTGATTTAGCCCATATTGGCGAATATAATGCTCAATCCATTTATCTTCCGGCCCACTGCCAGCTACGATCACTGGAAAATCCCGTAGCTCACGCACTGCTTCCATAAATACGCGAACCCCTTTTTCATAATACGTGCGGCCGAGGTATACCACTGAGCTGCCAAGTACTGGAGGATTTGTTACCAGCGGGAATGGATTGGGCAGCACTCGCATTTTCGCACCCGGGAACCCATACTCCACCAGTTTATCGGCCATAAATTGACTAGGGCAGATAAACAAACTAATCGCCTCCCACACGCCGCGATACCGATAGTAATAAGCTTCGAGTGTCCCGGCTAGACTTGGGCCGAAGCGACCATCAATACAACGATAGCGCGTGCAATTGTATAATTTTTTCTTAAATAAATCTTCGCGCAGTTGACCCTGATATAAAAAACTATGGTTGGGGCAGAGCGGAAACACATCGTGCACAGTCATTACCATCGGCACCTTCTGCTTGCGCAGGGTCAAAAAGGTACTCGCTGACAAATGATGATAAATATTATGCAGATGCGCCACTTCTGGCTCCGTGGCCAAAATCAACGCCTTCAATTTCTGTTCTACGTCCTTGGAATAAAATAAGCGCTTAAAAATCTTGAGCGCGCTCCCCCAATCCTTATCGGCCAAGAGTTCCGCTACGGGCTCGGCAAAATACCGTGCATAATCACTCGGCACATTTTGCGCCGACTCCATGGAAAATTCGGCTACGTCATGGCCTCGCTTCCTGAGGCCATTAATCGTATCAAAAAATACCACCTCTGCTCCACCGCGGCGATAAAAAAATTTATTAGCTTGCAAAATTCTCATATCTTTTGAGCCACACACATTAAATTCCGGCCTTCTTTACTATCAGTCCATTCACCGTCGCCATACTCCATAGTTGTAATCACAAATCCAGCTTGTTCAATCAGCGCCCGGAGCTCTTGTTTTTCAAACGAATGGTAATATCGATCACACAGTACTTCGCCGTTCGGATTCTTCCACGGAATCAAAAAATCCCGCTCACCCATCTGTTTCCAATCTTGTTTCTTTTTATTATCTGCCCAATCACTATCCAAATTCCACACCGTCATAATAATCCGACCGCCTGTTTTAAGTTCCGTATACATTTTTTTTAAGACCGACAACCGGCTCGCTTCATCAGGTAAATGATGGAACGAGGCGATTAAAAAAATTAGGTCAAAAAAGTCTGGCGCAAAATTGCTGGCCGCATCAGCCGTTGAAATAAATGACACGGTACCAAACGAGGCCTGATATGGATGTTCCCGAGCTGCTATTTTGAGCAATTCTTCGCTCTGATCTACGCCATAATATTCAATCTCACGGTGGGATTCGAACAACGACGTTAGCCGCCCATTACCACAGCCCCAATCAAGGATACGTTGACCATTTGTAAGATATTGTTTACACTGCTTTAATTCTGGCCATAATGCATACCGGGTACCCGAAAAATAGGGTGCAATCCGATTATAATCATCACGAGTTTTAGCAATCAAATCCATAGCACGTAACACGTAACACGTAACAATTGAATCTGCTACGTGTTATGTGAAAAATGTGAAAAATATGTCTCTCGCCGACCAAATTATCCTTAGCCTGGCTCAGAATCTTCCCCGCTCAGAAGCTGATTTTAATGCGCTTAAACGCGAATTATTAGGCAAAAATACTAGCGCCAGCCTCCCTAATAAAACTGAATTATTGTCAGCATATCACAGGTTAGTTGCGGAAAACAAGGTTGAAAAAAACCCAGCACTTGAAAAAATCCTAATGCGCCGCGCCGTCCGCAGCCTATCGGGCGTAGCAGTTATCACCTCACTCATCAAGCCTTACCCGTGCCCTGGCCAATGTGTCTATTGCCCCCTTGATGAGCGCATGCCAAAAAGCTACCTCTCCGAAGAGCCGGCTGCCATGCGCGCGCTCCTCTTGCAATTCGACCCCTACGAACAAATGGCCCGCCGCATTGAGGCACTCGAAAACAATGGCCACCCGACTGACAAAATTGAATTTATCATCAAGGGCGGCACCTGGAATTCGTATACTTTACAATACCAGTATTGGTTTATTCTCAAATCGTTTGAAGCGTGCAACGATCTCAGCGGCCCCAAAATTACCCTGACTGAAAACTCACCTCTCGACCAACTTCGGGCCGCTCTGTTTGAACAACAGACAATTAACGAAACAGCCGCCCACCGGATTATCGGTCTCACCCTCGAAACGCGGCCCGACTGCATCAACTATCACACCATTTGGCACATGCGCGAAATGGGATGCACCCGTATTGAGCTGGGCATCCAACACACCGACGACGATATTTTAAAACTCACCAAGCGCGGCCATGGCAGCGCCGAAGCCAAACGCGCCATGGAACAATTGCGCAATTACGGTTTCAAAGTTGATGCGCACTTGATGCCTCAGCTGCCAGGGGCAACCCCCGCAGCAGATTTAGAAATGATGCAAACGATTTTTTCTGACCCAGGATACCGCCCCGACATGATTAAAATCTATCCCTGCACGGTAGTAAAAAATTCTGAGCTCTATGATTGGTTTGTTGCCGGAAAATATAAAGCCTACGAAGTCGAAGATCTAATCGACATCTTAGTCAAATTCAAACCCACCATTCCCTATTACGCGCGCATTTCGCGCCTGATCCGCGATATCCCGGGCCAATATATTGAAGAAGGTAATAAAGTAACTAACCTGCGCCAAGTAGTACAAAACCGGCTGAAAAAAATCGGACAACGCTGCCGCTGTTTGCGGTGCCGCGAAGTTGGCCATGTTGATCTCGGCACCATCCCCGATTTAACGCCCATATTATTCATCGATGAATATGCCACGCGCGGCGGTACAGAATATTTTTTAAGTTTTGAAGATAAAGATCGCCAGATTGTATTCGCGTTCTGCCGCCTGCGCATTGTCGGCCCGGATGCCGAAGAATTGGCGAAAGAACAAGTTCGCTTCCCAGCCTATATTCGCGAACTACACACGTATGGACAGCTTCTGCACTTGGGTGAACGGAGTGAAGAACACAGTCAACACAAAGGTCTCGGCCAGAAATTAGTGGCCGCTGCCGAAGATATCTGTCGAAAAAATAAAGTACCTGAACTCGCCGTTATCTCGGGTGTTGGAGTGCGGGGCTACTATCGCAAATGGGAATATGAGCTAGATAAGACCTACATGGTAAAAAAATTAATTTAAAAAACCGACGCCATCGGCGCCAGTTTTAATTCCAACTGAAATTAAGCTAACCCACCGCCAGAATAATAATACCGATAACCATTAATACGAGGGCACTAATTTTGAAAATAATGTTCTGCCGATTGAATTGTTCTGATAATAATCGAGGGTTTTTAATCCCGACCAACGCTACAATAATAAATACAAATAACGCTTGCGTGGCTTCCATAGCAAAGACGAGAGATGACTGATTAAGCGACAGAGCCCAGTAATTAAAAAATATTCCGGCGCGATCAAGCGCATCAATTAAAAATACCAAGCCGATTACTTTCCAGGGCAAACGGGCGCTGTCGCTGATAAATGCCTGGCGAAACGAATGACTAGTTATAAACCAAATAACTAAGCACAGGCTCATTACCACATTTACGATAATAAAAGCGCTAGCCACCGGAACCACTGCCGTCACCTCGTGAAAGATAATGCCAAATACGGCCAATAAAAAACAGCACACCATCATCGTCGGTAATGCTTTTGAAAAAGTAAACACTCGGCTCGTTCCATGCAAGCTGCCGACAATCGAAGCCGCTATCAACAGCAGAACGGCTACCAATTGCAGAGCTGACAAACGATCAGCGGTAATTAAAAAACTTAAGCCCAAACTAAACAGCGGCACCATGGACCACCAAATATTAATGCGGCTCACTTCTTCAATTTGAATAGCCCGGTAATACAATAAATTAGCCAAAAAATAGATGACTCCAGCCAAGATCAGCTGCATTAGTAGCCATGGAGCTGGCCAAAAAAAATCTATGAACGGAACCGCTACGATACTAAGCGTTCCAAATAAAACAAAATACCCCAAATAAACGTAGGGGTTAGTAAATCGGTTATTCAGCAAATACTTATCACCAACATTGCTGAGACTCCAAAAAAAGTGACCGCAGATGGCGATAAAAATCCACGACATACGAGTACTAACGTATTAGACTAATCAAAAATGAGCCGGAAAAAAATCGCGTGCTGCTCGAATAACCGCCATATTCTTGGCACCAGCTTGCCTGACTTCGTCAGCCCGTGCTTGATCAATACCACCAATTACTACCCACGGAGCCTGCACCGTGGCCGCCGCAGCCCGCACCATCTCAAGGCCCACCGGAGCCCGCTCTGGCTTGAGCGGCGTATCGAACACTGGCCCGATACTAACATAATCGGCACCATCGACTGCTGATTTTTGCATCTGCTCAAGCGACTGATTTGATCGACCAATTAATTTGAGCATTCCAACGCGTCGACGGACTGTAGAAATTTCATTATCGGCCTGACCAATATGAACCCCTGCCACGGGCAACAATTCCGCCACTGCTATATTATCATTTATAAATAGCAATACTTTTTCTTTTTTCCTGCGCTCGAAATCTGCAATAAACGCCACCAACTGTTTAGCCTTTTCAAACAGAGCAACTCCATCCGATTGTTTATCTCTCAGCTGAGTAACCCGCGCCCCATGAAGCACCAGCCACTCAAGCTCGGTTACGCTGTCTGAAATTGGATACACAATACCCTGTTCAAAATAATAGCGGAGCCAATAGTGCGGTGTTTTTTCACTAAGTATTTTTTGCAAACCATAAACTTCATAACGCAACCTAATTATTTTTTCTACCACGGTTGGAAAATAAATCGGCCCCACCTGTTCTAACACTCGCATCGCTTCCGTCACCCGATTACTATTCGCCTGAATAATACTCCAGAGCGATGGTGCTGACATAGTAAACACTATTTCATTATCCGGACCACCCACATCTTCACCATGGCGACCAGACAATAAATGTGCCGCACCAATCACCTGTTCAATCTCTACTAGCTGATGCCGCACGTCTTTAATCTGCTTAAATAATTCACGGTCAGACCATAAAAAACGGGCCGTCTCATCAAGCACTCGGAGACCCTCCCGTGCCCGGCCAAGATTAGCATCAAGTAACGAGTAATCACGATTCATAGGTTGTCTAAAATACGCCGCAATGCTACCATAAACTAGTATAAACCTACAACTATCCACACCGGCTATGATCTATGAATCACTCGAATTTAAGTAACAGTCGCAGCTGCTATCCTGATCCGCGTGGCGGAGCAAGGATCTCTCACTGTTAACATCTGCTTTGTTATTTTTACTATGAAAGATATTAAAACCTACGACCCAGATATTTATAATCTCATCGAGACAGAAATCAATCGCCAATCCGAAGGCCTCGAAATGATCCCTTCCGAAAACCACACCTCGGGCGCAGTGCTTCAAGCTCTTGGTTCGCGTCTGACCGATAAATACTCCGAAGGCTACCCTGGCATGCGCTATTATGGCGGCTGTGAGAATGTCGATGCCGTCGAAAATCTAGCTCGCGACCGGGCCAAAGCTCTGTTTGGCGCCACCCATGCTAATGTCCAGCCACATTCAGGCTGCCCCGCCAATCTAATCACCTACTATGCACTACTTGACCCAGGTGACATGCTCATGGGCCTTGACCTATTCCACGGTGGGCACATGACCCATGGCCTCAAGCTAAATTTTTCAAGCACGTTCTACAAAAGCATTTCGTACCATTGCCGAGCCGATGGCTATATTGATATCGACGAAATGTGGCGCCTGGCCAAAGAACATAAACCAAAATTAATCATTGGCGGTGGCAGTGCCTATCCGCGCACCTATGAATGGGCCAAATACAAAGAAATTGCCGACAGTATCGGCGCCTGGTTTGTGGCCGACATGAGCCATGTAGCTGGCCTCATCGCTGGCGGCGTCTACCCAAATCCGGTCGGCATTGCTGATGTTGTGACCACGACCACCCACAAAACCCTCCGCGGCCCGCGCGGCGCCATCATCCTCTGCAATGGCAACCCATCGACTCCACTCAAAAAAGCCGACCGCACCCATGAAAATATTCCGACACTTATCGATCGGGCTCTTATCCCAGGTCTACAGGGCGGCCCACACAACCATCAAACTGCTGCCATCGCTGTGGCCCTAAAAGAAGCTTCCGAACCAGCTTTTAAAGAATATGCAAGACAGATTATAAAAAATGCGGCCGTTCTCGCTGACGAGCTTCTTAGCAAAGGTTTTGAACTTGTTACCGGTGGCACCGAAACGCACCTCTTACTAATAAACCTTAACAGCAAAGGGGTTAGTGGCAAAGATGGCGAAGCCGCGCTTGGCAAGGCCGGAATCACCGTAAATAAAAATACCGTCCCCTTTGATCCACGCTCTCCGTTCGATCCCTCTGGCATTCGCCTCGGCACGCCAGCGCTCACCACCCGTGGCATGAAGGAAGCTGAAATGAAACAAGTTGCCGCCTGGATTGATCGCGCCATCTCGAACTATCAGTCTGAATCAGACTTGAAAAAAATCCACGATGAAGTAACAGAGCTGTGTCAGCAATTCCCTTTGCCAGCTTAAAAAAATAACCGATACTAAAAAAGCAGCCCAATCGCTGCTTTTTTATACACCTTGATAATTATGAAATAGTCACCACTTCCACCAAATTAACGACCCCTTCTTGACCAAGCGGGTCGCTAGCTGCAATCACTACTACTTCACCCGGATGAACCCAGGATTTCTGTTTTATAAAATCTGAAGCCAAGGTAATAAATTGGGATAAATCTGAACACTCTCCAAGTAAAAAAGGCTTAACTCCCCACGATAGATTTAATTGCCGCCTCACCCGCTCTGAGGTAACCCCAATCACAATCGGAAGCCGCGGACGAACCTGACTAATCAGCCGAGCCGTCTGCCCTGAATACGACAAGCTAAGCACCGCTCGAGCATTTACTTCTTCAGATAACAGGCGAGTAATCTGTGCGGTTGCCTGATGTATTGGCGAGCCAACAGGTAATTCTGGCGGGAGCGGCCGATCATCGAGCGGCGTGGCTTCGGTAGCGAGAATTATATCTTGCATAGTTTTTACCACTAGCACCGGAAATTCCCCGACTGCCGTTTCGTTCGTCAATAGCAGTGCGTCAGCCTGATCAATCACTGCATTACTGACATCAGTAATTTCCGCTCGGGTTGGGCGCCGATTGTGCTGCATTGAATCAAGCATCTGGGTAGCCACGATCACCGGCTTCCCGGCCGCATTCGCCGCAGCGATAATTTGTTTTTGAATTACCGGCAGTTGAGCCTCTGGCATCTCAAGGCCCAAATCCCCACGCGCCACCATCACCATATCTACCAACCCAATAATAGCTTGTACATTGGCCACTGCCTCCGGCCGCTCAATCTTACCCACAATCTGCACCGGCCGTTCCGGGGACAGGTTAAGTTCAGTTTGGTAGCGTTGAATTAACGCTCTAAGCTCTTGAATATCTTCCGGACGCTTCGCGAAAGACAGCGAAATAATCTCAATCCCCTGCTCAAGCGCAAAACACACATCCGCTTTGTCTTTGTCACTAAGCGCTGGGATCGACACCAGCGTGCTATCTGGCAGATTAAGGCCTTTATGGCTCGTCGCGACACCGCCAGCTACTACCCGAGCTTCAATTAAAGATCCATCTACTTTAGTAATCGCCACCTCTAAGCGCCCATCATCAATCAAAATCCGTTCCCCCGATTTAAGAAAACGAGACAAATCAGGATACGTAATAGGAATAACACCATTTTTCAACTCAGTCGCCATGGTATCAAACACCACTTGGCCGTCTGCAACCAGGTCTACACCCTCTGGGGGGAGAGTACCAAGCCTCATCTTAGGACCTTGTAAATCTTGCATCAATGCCAGCGGCTCTCCGGTTTCAGCTTCAACCTCGCGCACCAACGAAATTAAACGAGCATGATCTTCATAAGAACCATGCGAAAAATTAAGCCGAAAAAAATTAACACCGGCCGTTACCAGCGATGTTATAATATCTTTTTTTCCTGAAGCCGGGCCCAGGGTGGCTCCAATTTTAGTTTGCCTCAACATAGATAAAACTGCGCAGACGCTTAATTTAGATACTTATTTGAGCAAAGCCTTCAATTGTTCTTTCTGTGCTTCATTGATCGGCAAGAGCGGCAAAATACTTTGCAGCGAAGAACTGCTATATTGACCACCAGAAGAACTACCCCCGCCTAAAAAGTGTTGATAGGCATTGATCGCACTATTAGCCAGCGGCTTCAGAACAAAGACCGTCCAGCCGAGAGCGCCGATAAACACCAATACTTTAAACCAGCTGGCGAGGGCCGTCCAAAACAACTTGCTATTCAGGCGCCGATTTTGTTCATAAATAATCTGTGACCATTTCAAATTTTTTTCTAACAGATCTTTAAGAGTCGTAAGACTTACTTCTTTAGCAGTCCTAGATGCGGCCTTGGTCTCTATTGGCGCTTCTGACGGTGGAATCCCTTCAGTATTCGCTGTTTGATGATTTTTGTACATACAGAGTCAAATTCGGAAAATAAAAACCACCTAATTTTTTTTGGCCAATTTTTTCAACTCTTTTTCAAACGTTTTTACATCACGAAAGTCGCGGTACACGCTGGCAAACCGGATATACGCCACCATATCAAAGGTGCGCAAATACTTCATCACTAATTCCCCAATCTCTTTGCTCGCAATCTCCCGACTCTCTCGGCCTTTGCGTTTTTGAATATCGCGCTCGATTGAATGAACTAGGCGCTGAAAATTATCTTTGGTGAATGGGCGTTTGGTCAGCGACCGCGTAATCCCATGCTCCATCTTATCGCGCATATAACTCTCGCGCGTACCATCTTCTTTGACCACAATAATATCGAGAAGCTCCGTTTCTTCGACCGTCGAAAAACGATAGTGACATTTATCACATTCTCGACGGCGACGCACTGCCAGCCCGTCTTCAAACGGGCGGGTGTCAATCACACTAGTTTCTTTATTGTTACAAACAGGACAATGCATATAGTGACAATGTCTAAAACCGAATGACGAATGCTAAAAAATGATCACTTTAAAAACAGCCACGTTCGTCATTTAAAATTCGGATTTCATCATTTCACTTCAAACGCCCATTTTCTTACGGATGAATGCTGGAATTTCAAGCTCGTCCCCACCTTTACCCGTATCGGCCTTGGGCATCTGCGGATTATTATATGATGGTATCGGATTAGAAAAGGTTGGGCTCGGGGTCGGAGACGATTTTTGGGTGAATTGTTTAAAGCGCTTTTCTTCTTCCTCTTGGTCTTTCTGAGCTTTGCGCAAGAAGGAGCTCGGCATATATTTACCCGAAGTAAAAGCCGTGGGAGCAGACACCGAATCATCTTCTTTCAACATACTGGGTCGGCGATCATCAAAACCGGTAGCTATCACCGTGATGCGCATTGAGCCAGTCATACTTTCATCAATAATAGCCCCAAAAATAATTTTGGCATCATCGGCTGCCGAATTGGTAATAATTTTAGCAGCATCACTCACTTCGTTCATCGTCATATCAGGGCCGCCCATAATAGTGAACAAAATTCCGTGAGCCCCATCGATAGATAATTCTAAAAGTGGACTTGAGATTGCCTGCTTCGCCGCCTCAACAGCGCGATTCTCGCCGCTGCCAGTGCCAATACCCATGAGCGCCGAACCGGTATCACGCATAATCGTCTTCACATCGGCAAAGTCGACATTGATAAGACCAGGAATAGTAATTAACTCAGAAATGCCCTGCACGCCGTGCTGCAAAATTTCGTCGACAATTCGGAACGAATCGAGGAGTGTAGTTTTTTTATCAATCACCTGAAGAATCCGATCATTCGGAATAGTAATAATCGCATCGACATTTTTTGCTAACTGTTCCCAGGCCCGGCTCGCAATCTCGTTGCGCTGCGGCCCTTCGAACATAAATGGTTTCGTCACCACAGCCACAGTCAGGGCGCCTAATTCTTTGGCCACCTCGGCCACCACCGGGCTCGCCCCGGAACCGGTACCACCACCAAGGCCGCAGGTGACAAACACCATGTCGCTATCTTTCAATAAATCTCTAATTTCATTCTGGGATTCTTCGGCTGCTTTTTTCCCGACTTCTGGGTCCATCCCAGCGCCAAGACCGCGCGTCACACTTTTGCCAATATGTAATTTGTTCGGCGCCGAGTTATGATGTAACGCCTGGATATCAGTATTCATGGCCACAAAATCAATGCCACGGGTCTTGCCAGTGTTCATCATGCGGTTAATAACTGATCCTCCAGACCCCCCTACTCCCACCACTTTTATTTTTGCAATCGTCTCAATATCTGGTTTAACTTGTGGCATAACGTAGGTATTTTTGAATACTTTTTGTATCCAATACTGTAAATAAAATAAGCGGAATTATCGCTTATTATAGTAGCGATTTACCCAAGCAGTGTCAAGAAAATGCTCGCTCTATTCGTGTGTATAAGTGAGCGCTACAGCACTCATCCCGAGCTCACGCGCGGGATCCCCAAATAAAGGAGTAAGGTTAATTAAATAACTCAATTCTACGGTATCAACGTCTTCATCCATTTCTTCAATTGCCCCGATACGTGGGTAACTTTTTTGAATTTTTGGGCGACCGCTTGATGATAACCGCCACTACCATCATCTCTAATCATACTCCCCCACTTCACGAGCCCAACCGCCGTAGCAAACCCAACATCATTGACTTTTTCGGTAATACTCGAAACGCTGAGTGGATAGCCAATCGTAGCTGGCAACCGGAGCGTCTTTTTAGCGAGCTCAACCAAACCAGCTAGCTTAGCGCCGCCGCCAGTAAAAATAACTCCGGCCGGCAACAAGCCGCTGCGTTGCACCCGCGCCAACTCTTGGTTAACTTTTTTAAAAATCTCTTCTACCCGGGCCTGGATAATTTCAATCACATACTGCTTTTTGATCAATTCATGCTCCGGACTACCAAGTTCATAGAGGTCAATCTCATCACGTTTGGAAGCTGTTTCTAGGGAACAATCGCCATAGGTAACTTTTACCGCCTCCGCAATATCAATCGAGGTTCTAAGGCCAATCGCGAGATCATTAGTGATATGTTCAGAACCAAGCGGAATAACAGCCGTATGAATAATGTCCCCTTCTTCAAATACGGCAATACTGGTAGTGGCACCGCCAATGGTCACCACCGCCACTCCTAATTCTTTCTGGCGCGGAGTAGCCACCGCTTCGGCCGCAGCCAAAATACTAAGTACCAAATCTTCAATTTCAAGCCCAGTTCTATACACTGCCTTGGTCAAATTTTTTATCTGAGTAGAAGAACCAAGAATAATTTGTGTGTCCACTTCAAGTCTAATACCGGTCATACCTACCGGATCTTTAATGCCGGTCTGACCATCGATACTAAACATTTTTGGCAACACGTGGAGCACTTCATAATTAAGCGGAGTAGCGATGGTACGCGAGGCTTCGATGGCCCGATTAACATCTTCTTCAGTAATCTCGCTGTCAGCTTTCGACACCGCTACTACACCTTTACTATTTTGAGAAATAACATGCAGACCAGAAATCCCAAGCCAGACCGTATCGATTGGCGCCCCCACCAACCGCTCAGCTTTCTCAAGAGCAGCCGACACGCTCGAGACCACATCTTCAATGCTATTTACTACACCTTTATGCACTCCTTCCGAAGGCTGTTCCGCCGCCCCTAAAATTTGTAGCTCCGGGACCCCAATATCATCTTCTCCGGTATACATTATCTGTCCAACTGCCAAACGAATCATGGCCGAGCCAATATCTAACCCTACTATTAAACGATCTTGAGCTTTTCGCATATAAAGTTCTATATAGAAGCCTTCCCACCTCCTGAGCAGTCGTTCGGTGCAGTCTGCAGCCGGCCTAGCTATTAATTATACACTATCTAAACAAAGTCACAAAATAAGGCCAAAAAATGAGGATTCCAATCACTGCAGATCCAAGCGCCGTCACTAAAACCGCTGCAGCCAGCACATCTTTAATAATGGCCACATAATGATGTAGCCGAGGTTTTAGCAGATCAGCCATATATTCAAATGCCGTATTAAGTAGTTCCATCACCAGCACTACCGTAATCAAAAGAATGATAATGACACTTTGCCACAACGGGAGTCGAAAATAAATTAACCCAATAATAACGAGTAGTCCAAGGATTAATTCAACCCGAAAATTAAGCTCGGTTTTAGCTACCTGCCAAAACCCCTTGCCAGCATGATAGAAACTATTTTTTACGCGTCTAGTTACCATATATTCGTTTGGCATTAAATCAAGCCTTGCTGACGAGCTGCTGACACAATTTTTTCTTGTAAATCAAACATTTTCTTGGCTTCGACGGACTGTTTATGATCATGGCCGGCCAGGTGCAGCAAGCCGTGAGCAGCCATACGCACCGCTTCTTCGCGATGACTCACTTTGAATCGTTTGGCCTGACGGATTATATAAATATAATCGAGATACAGTTGCCCGAGCAGAGGGCTCGGGGGGCCGCTCCGATCTTCGGACCAGGCAAATGATAACACATCGGTCGGACGATCAAGACCGCGGTGGAGGCGATTGAGGGTACGCATTCGCCGGTCGCCAACAATAATTATTTCCACAGTACCACGAATTTTTCGCTCATAACGGGCGGCGAGACGACTCACTTCCACGAATACGCGCGGCGACAAGAGGCAGCGCGCTGCAATCGTTACATCAGCAGCAATCATACCTAAGGCGTAGTAGTTGAAATAATGCTGCCTGACTCAAGTACTGGCTGCGCTGTTGTAGCGGTGGAGGGCTCGGGAATAGGCACTGTAGAGCTGGACTGAACAGGAACGACACCGGCTGTTTCATCTACCCGCGCTGGAACTGTGGGGACAGTCCCAGCAGCTCGGAAGCTGCGAGCCAACAATTTAATAACTGATCGATAATTAATTACGTTTGAATCAGTGGTGTGAAAAGTAAGCACTACCACTTTGGTTTCATGGGGGAAGTACACAGCCAAATAATCTTGACGTCGGAAACCTGATTCCTTAAAAACACTCACAAACGGGGCCAAGTCTCCGTAGCGCTCGCCCGGCGCCCACTTGGAAAACCAAGCCGCAAAATCAGTCGCTGGATCTTTATCGATCACTCTGACTTCTACATATTCCCCAGTGATCGTGCTGAATAAAACCGTCCGGTAATTCTGATCGACCGCGCCGACAGCCCAATTTGTGGGGTAATAAATAGTATACCCAAATACCGGATTAAAAAACTCCTTAGCCAAGCCCGAGTCAATTAATTTCAACGGGGTTTTCCCCGCTGGATTATATAAATTAAATAATTCATGACCATCAGTATACGTATCAGCATCAGAATCTGGAACACCTGGATCAGTCTTAAACAACTCTTCTTCAACATCCGTTAAGGTGTCGTTATCAGTGTCCAAACTATCACCCAGAAGAGGTGAAGCAAACACAAGTGGAGCTTCGGTGATTGGTGAGACAGGGATAGGAACTGGTTCAGTGCTCGAAGGAGCAAGCGGTATTGCCTCTGTAGGCACGGCAGCAGGAGCACTCTCGACCGGAGCTGGTGGAGCAACAATTGGAACTTTTTGCCGACCAGGCAACTGATACCAGACAACTGCAATACTGATAAGTAAGGCCACACCTCCTAGGACTACTCCACCGATGATTAAAAACCGGCGATTGCCTAGTAAACGGGCCGGGTGCAGTGGCTGATCAAAACCAACCGCCAATGTTTTATCAAGGTGCTTTCTCTCACCCGGAGATAGCTTGGCTGGAGAGGCAGGAGTAACCGAAATTTCTTTAGTTACATTTTTAAAAGTAACGAGCGGGTTTGCGCCAGCATAAAATTCGACCGGTATCGTTTCAACCCGAGCCGTAGGCTGGCGACGTGGTTCGTGCCCCGAAGATTTGGTACCAAACATAAATGAGATAAAACCAAGAGCGGCGATCAGGGCGTGCTAGCCGGCAATTTTCCAGGGCCACGCGGATTATAATTATTGCGCACCTCTTGGCCGTCTGGATACCCATCTCCATCCGTATCAGTATTAAGAGGGTCGGTTTTATACATCAACACTTCCTGGCCGTCTGTGAGCCCGTCAGTATCTGTGTCAGGGACAGCTACATCAGTACCGACTTCTTTTTCACGTTGATCATCAATACCATCTTTATCAGTATCAATAATTTCCCCAAATAAAATTTGGTCATTTTGAATCTTGGTAGACACCGTATTAGTAGCTCCCGGCACCCCTCCTGGATCGGTCACCGTGACTACCGGCGCTGGTGGCGTGACCACCGGGGCTGGCGGTTGAGCGACCGGAGTACTCGGTGTGGGAGTCTGCACTGCTGTCGATTTAGCAAACAAACGATTATACCCCCACCAGCCAGCCAACGATACCCCAACCACTGCCACACCTGCAAAAAATACAATCAACACTTTCCCAATTACCGGCCCTTTAACTGCATATGAAACGGGCAGAGCCACCGGCTGTGATAATGACGGAGCCATTACCGATTCGGCAGTTTTTTTTCTTAACATACCTGCATCGAGGGCGTTTGTTGGTGTTACAGGTGACGCCTGAGATTCAGAAACTGGAGCAGCCTGAGGCGAAGTTGAGGCAACAGTATCATCAACTCCAGAAAACATATCCTCTGGCTCTAACGGCAGATTACCTGGGGGTGGGGCTTGATTCGTGGAAATATCGTCAAACATACGAAGTAATAAATGAGTATTATCGCGTGGTGCTGGGTGCTGTGACAGGTTGAGAAGGAGTCGGAATAACCAAGGGACCAGGTCCAGTTGGATTGGTATCATGCTTAACCTCAAAGCCATCGCTCCGACCATCCGCATCAGAATCCGTTTTTAATGGATCAGTCTTATACACCGCCACCTCATCACGATCGAACAATCCATCGTTATCGCTATCGGAAGAATTTTGATCCGTGCGATAGGTTTTTTCTTCGCTATCGGTCAATCCATCTAAATCCTGATCGTCTCGCTGGGCCTCAGCGATATCAGTCGATAAAGATCCAAGATCAGATGCCACCGGGGTTGCGGGAACTACATTTGTAGTCGGACTTTCGCCTTCAGGGAAACCAGTCGGATTCACAGGCGTCAACGCACCCGAATCAGAGCGTCTAAACACAATCAAACCGATAATCACAACTAGTACCAAAAGTACTAAACCAACGCCGGCTGCCATGGTCTTTCTATATTCCATATACAATACTATTTGAAATTCTGTTCCGTAATAAATTTATTGATCGGCACCACGCGACTGGTGGCAACATCTCCTGCAACTGACTGTTTCAACGAAAACACTTGCCAGTAGGTAGTATTCGGATTAGCCGTGGGTATGCCATTTGTACCGTAGAAAGTAAACGAGGGCACACCGAAATGACGAGGATCAGAGTCGTTTTCTGGAAGGTAGACATCTACTTTAAGGCGACTGTCTTTACTAGCGCGCTTAATACCGCCATTGGTAAGGGCATCGCTACCATTAACTCGCACAAAGAAGACATACTGGTCGGCAATCATTGCTCCGCCTTTGGCCGGTGGAGCTGTAAAGACCGTAAACGCTTCGGTTGACAGCTGGTTGCTGGTTTGAGCAAGGTTATGATACCACATTCCTTTGTAGCTGGCTTTACTGTAATAGCTATTACCACTTGCAATACCGTAGGCTTTTAGGCTATTACCATCGTACTTCCCTTCACCCGATACCGGAACCAAAAATCCGCCAGATAACAAATCACTCGGACCAGCCCAACTGACCACCACCCGAATATCATCAGGACGTTTGGCAATATCGATCACCGGTGACAAAGCGAGGTCGTACTGCGCGAGACCCGGCTTCGCGAATACCGGGAACGGGAACATGTGGCTAACATCATCATTAACATACAATTTATAACTCGGATCACCTACTGAACAAATGGAATTACTATTAATCTTGGCCGGCGAACTATCCGGAGCATACCCACTTTCCATCGGAGCCTTGAGGTAATATGACTTATTTGAAGTTCCAGCCCAATAAGCATGGCCAATAATCCGGTTGTCAGGAATAACTTGCGGGCAGTAATCAACCGTAACTTTGTAGACAAACCCAGTTGGGTTAGCATTTGAGCCAGCCACCCCCCAATTTCTAACGACAAAGTTAATTGTATTCTTACCAGGAGCAGGAGTAAATGTGGTAGTGACTACTTTGTTATAATTATTTGCAGTTACATCAGCCGGCGCTCCATAAGTATATTTAGTAGTAGCAAATGGTACTGTAGCACCGTTCAAATAAGCATCCAGCGTATTATCGACACTGTATGTAAGCAAAGCCTTAGACACTTTCATACCGTCTGGAATCGTAAAAGTGTCTGAGAACAAACGCCACTGATCTAGCGATTGATTAGCTTCATTATTGCTAACAGCCGTAGAAATCCAAACCGCCCCAGAACCAGTGAGCGGATCAAGAGATGGATTAAACCACGCGCCAACATAGGTGGTCTTGTAGGCATTCCCAGTCATCGAACCAATACTATAGTTGGCAGGATTAAGACCAGCTGTTGCATCAACAATCGTAGTCTGGCGATATCCAGCGGTCTTGGTGGTCGTTCCGCTCACCAAAGTAATAGTGCCGCACTTTTTACCATCAGTTTTCGGAATTTGGTCTGTTGGAATAATCGTGAGGTCGAGCTTACCGTCTTTGCCTGAAGCCCCCATAAGCGGATTGCTATTTGTAGGATCAAGAACATTTACCACTGAACCTTGCACTGTTACACCACTCACCTGATCATAACCACACTTCAAACAATTGGTTTGTGGTTGGGTACATTTATTACTACACGCCAAGCTCAGCTCTTTTTGGAACGTATAGTCATTTTGAGGCAATTCGCCGCAACTTAATAATCTATAGCCATTACGCTCAGCATCAAAAGTAGGGCTGGTGAAAATTGATTGCTGCCCTGCGTAAATAAGGCCACTTGTCACATCTTTTTCACATTTTTCGTTGCCAACTGGCGGAATTTGCACTACGCCATCACCACAATATTCCCGTGGCTGTACTTCCACCGTATTCTTACAGTCGAAAGAGCAATAAGAACAAGTTTTACCATATCCAGTCACGCACACTACTCCATTATCAACACCCCGATCACAGGCCTCACCCTCATCAACTTTTCCATCTCCACAACCCTGTTTAGCTGAAGCCAAAATCTGAGAGCCGAGTTTGGAACAGGTGTAAGAATTATCCACTAGCAATTTAACTTCATCCGGCTCGAGGTATCGATTATAGATGCGCAGCTCATCAAGACTACCACTCTGACCAATCGTGACAGGATATACATCAGTGGTAAATGAACCTGCTCGCCCTCCAAACTGACCAGAGTTGTAATTGGCATAATTATTATCATAACTTATATTTGGTGATACTCCGGCTGGAGAATCATAGCCAACTCGTACCCCATCAACATAGAAAGCTGCATTATAACTAAAATCAATGTATCCAGCGGTCACGGCCAGATGGCGCCACTGGCCAACTGGAATCGGGGTCGCAAGCGCTACAGTACGAGTACCAAGAGATCCATCATAAGCAGTGAACGCGAGCTTTGTAATTTTATCGCGCTCAACAAAGGCCCCAAAACTATAGGCTTTTTCAATCAAATCATCCTTAGTATTACGCAATTTGGTAAACAAGCTTACCCACTGGGTAGTGGCCAGCGTATTACCATTAAAATATGTGGCAATCGTAATAGTGCTTTGTCCACCGCTATGCCGAACGCTATTTAAATCAAGCGATGCTGAGCGCTTCACTCGCAGCGCATTGCGGGAATTATCGAATTTTACAGCCCGGCCGATCTTGCCGGATACCAAGCCAGGGCAATAGCCGGCAACCAAATCACATACGGCATTATTTTTGCCTGATCCGTCAATAAAGGTTGTTTCTTTATTAGCGAGGGTTGTACTCACTACACCCTCTTCGAATGGATACCAGGCGGTAACTTCGGGATCGACAATTTTGCATTCTTTAGAACAGAGACGTGTCCCCTTGCGACCACCGATTTCACAAGCCGCTTCCCCATCACATTGCTCACCAAATTCACTCTGCACCACCCCGTCGCCACAATGCGGACCAACATCAACACAATTCGGAGCACATGACAGACTGCGCGCTAAATTATAACGGCCGATCAGCCTACTATCAAACCCAAGCTTACAATAAGCGCCGACCGCAACAACACCACTAGATTTAGAATTGCAATCCGCGTCAGTGCTGCAACCATTCCCCGTCAACGGACCACCAACACACACACCAGTTTTACCAACCATACCTTCTTTGACTTCACAAATTTCATTCACAGCATCAAATTTACCATCTCCACAAAAACCTGCCACAGTGCCAAAACCCTGGCAATCCTTGCTACAATGATTATATTTCCCATTCAATCGCCCATCATCACATTTTTCTCCAACCTCTACCAAACCATTACCACATACGCTCAAATACTGACAGGAGACAAAGCCCATATCTACCGTAGTCGAGGCGGTCCATTGACAATTATTTGTACAAACATCGACTTTAATTTTACCGGATTTTTCAGCTCCGCATGCTCCATAACGAGCCCCACCTGGTGGATCGCACTGCTCACCACGTACCGTATTCACAGTGCCGTCACCACACCGACCCTGATTAAGGGTGGCTACTTCCTGATCCTGATTGCAAATGCCTGTCGGTGAATTAAGAACAAACTTAGTAGTGGTAACAAAATCTTTAATAAATGTATCTTGGTTAGTAATCGCAAGACCAGTCGGCTCGAGATTGCCACGCACTATATACCCGGTCGCAGGTGAATAAGAATAACGATACGACAAGGAGCTCGAACTGCAGGCAAAACTAAAACGACGATCAGCGGTACTCCAGGCTGTCTCGGGATCATGGATCACACATGTTTCAGTAGCTGGACATTCCTCATCAATTGTACAGAATCTGCCCGTGGACTTAGAACACGTGCCACTTACTCCTAACTGATTGATAGGATCAGTTGGAGCCGAAATCCCAATCGCATTGCCAACCACCGACCACGATGGCCAGACGCTCAAAGTTTGCCCACTTAAGTAGGTACCTTCTTGAAGAGTCGGGTAGGACTTGCTGTGGCTAAGGGCATAAGCTTCAAGGGCATTCTGGAAAGTGCCAAGGTCACGCAGGCGGATATAATTACGTTTAAGCTTGTCAGCGGCCGCCGAACACACTTCCGATCGAGGGCAATCAAGATCGCTGGTGCACGGAATTTCAAAGCCAGGGTTTTGTGGATCTAGGCCACAATAACGATAGTTACTGACATTTGTATTAAAGACCGTATTTTTAATAAATTGTTCAAAGACCTTTCTAGTCGACTCCTCAGCATCCGCATTAATGCTGAACAGGTAAATATTGCTATAAATATTTTTGGTAACATCGGAATAATTCAACGCATCTACATAAATATTATTCCCACCGTCGGTAATAGCATTATACCCATTAATAATAAGTGGCTGGGTCTGGCCAATAAACCCTTGGCCACCAGCATTTTTATCGCGCGCATACCATTCCTGCACACTCAAATGTCCAGGATTTGAAAACACTTGCATACCGATTGCATCAGGGTTTTCACTATTGGTAAACAAAAACCGCTTCAAGCTAGTCGAGGCTGAGACAACGGTTTCAGCCACCTGCACGGTAGGGTGCAAATACGGCAAGTCATCAGCAGTGCCAGCCGCGCCCTGATCAGCGCAGTAGTAGGTACTAAAATTAAAGTACCCGTCGCGCACAATTGGCGAAGCCGGGATAGCGGTTGTATCAAAGGTACCAGCCACTAAATTATACCCATCATTATTAGCGATTTTGTCTTCGTAAGGGAAAATAGTATATGGCCCTTTACCACCGTAATATAACGCCTTCGGGGGCCATGGATTTTCACACAAGAAAATAATCACATGAGATTTTCCGGTGGCCACATTCCCAACCACACTAGTATACTTATTGGCAGTGATTCGAGCAGTTGCCCTAACATCAAGCTCTCCATTACGATTTTTAGCTGTCAAAGTCTGTAGACTACTTGTGCTGGCGAGTAAACTAACATACGGTCCATCTGTTGGACCCCAGCTATAGTCCCAATCATAGAAAGTCGGAATCGGCTGAACTTTAGCCCCATTCGTAGTAAACGAGGTGGCTTCGAGAGTAGAAGTGGCTCCGGCTACGGAGAAATATGATTGGTTAGGGGTCACCGACACCGAGCTAAGTTCACAAATTTTATCAGCAGTAGAAAACTTCCATTGCAAATTCTTGGCCTGCGCCTTACCAATACTCACCCCATTAACATCTTTTACCCCTTCTTTCAGAATAACAGCATAATCAGTATTAAAAGCCAGCGGCGTCGTGAGACTAACTAACACACGTGACGAACCCGGCACCGTGCCAGGAGCTACTCGGGCCGTCGCTTTGTCACTCCCCACGCACCATTTAGCCGGACTGCCGAGTGCCTGGGCCTGGCCAGCTGAAAACACTCGCGCAAACACCTCAATCACAGTCTGCCAAACGCGCTGATACCAAGCAATTGATCCGTTAGCAGACCCTGAACCGGCCACAACTAACTGCGTAACATCGGCCTGTTCGGCGGTACAAGCAGCACTGCCGCGCGCGATAAGCACTGTTTCATTGGTCAAGGTAGTACCATTGATCTGACGATCAAACACCGCCTCGAGATACGTATTTGGACACACAGTAGCTTCGTTATTTTTCGGGTAGGTACTAGTCAATTTTGGCCGGGCATAGCAGCAGCTATTTTGACCAACCCCATAGTCAGAACCAAATACACCTTGGCAATCCTGATCCTTTTGATAACCGCAGGCAATCACAAATTGCCCACTGCCCGAGACGGTGCCCGCTACCGTTCCTTGCGCGGTAGCCGCTTTTATCTCACTGGCTTGCGACGGCGGATTCCCGGTTGGGATCCCGTAACCAACGCCGCTGGCAAGAGACCATGGATCAAATAAGCCCTGGTGATCCCCCTCCAGGCCAGTTTCACAAAATGCTTCTTCGCCAATTCCAACTACCCCATCTCCGCAATAACTAGGAGTACTATAATAGAGGGAAGAACCAAGATAACGACCCTTATCATCACAGCCTTCTGAGCCTGAAACGCAAGCTGAAGCTGATTTCTTGCGACAATATTCAGTGCACTCAGCCTTGTCCCAACCAGTATTTGGATCATCACATCCCGGATCTTCATTAGGATCAGTAACGCCATCACCACACTGACTGCGCGCCTTGGCGCAGGCTGCTATAAACTGCGCTTGTGTAAATCCGCCGTAGCTGACGCGATTCGTGGAATCGGCACACCATTTACTGGACAGAGTACTGCCCTGGTGCTGACAGGTAGTAGAACAATTAAGACGAGATTGACGGTTAGATACCAATGCAGCAATTCCTAAATCACAATCCTCTCCATCACCAATCAAGCCATTACCACAGATAGAGGCATTCACACTAGTACCACTAACGGCTAGTTGTGAACCGCTGCGACGACAATCCTGTGTACAGCCAGGAGCTGAGGCTGCATCTTTTGGATCACAAGCTTCGCCAAGAGCCGGTTCAACCGTGCCATTGCCACAGGTAGCAGCAGTGCTCCCAGTAAACAGACAGTTCAAGCTACAGCCGGTATTTTTATTTGGGCCGTCACAATCCTCTCCGGCTTCAACTACTCCATTACCACAAATCGGAGCTGCTACCAGCTGGCTAGCAGGAATATCACTGCCGCGACGGATACAAGCCGCCGTACAGGCTTTATTAGATCCTACCGTACTAAATGAGGTCACTGTCGCCACACTCTGATCGCTCGAACTCCAGTTCCAGCTTGATGACCATGGATTAAGCGCTTGACCCTTGGCACTGCATGAATCAGGTGACGAAAATGGCTGGGCGCCGAAAATAGTTTTTTGATTAATTGACTGACTATAAAAAATATCTGGTCTGACCTCGACATCCGCAATCTTACAGGCCTGATTCTTGGTTCGGAACCGCCACGAAAATTCCTTCCTATACGGCTTACTCACCGAAGTCGGATCACCAAGGCGAGAAGCTGACCACAGCTGATTAGGAGCAGTTGGATCTGTGCTCGAACTTGATAAAATGACTTGGTATAACGAATTGGGCTCAAGCGGTGTTGAATTAATCCCAGAATTGGCCAACTTAAGGACCGTATAGTTACTAACTTCATCAAGCTTAACATCTGACAGTGATAACACCGTTTCAGTAGCCCGGCAATTTTCATCTTTACATTTAAGCAATTGGACACTGCCGCCCACAGCCGCCCCAGGCAGATTTCGTAGCGACATAGTGCCGTTAAAACGAACCCCCACTTCAGAATTAAGACAGGCTTCCTGACAATTCGGCCAATAATCAACGACTTCCGGATCGCTCAAATCGATCGTTAGCGGGCTTACGCCTTTGTAACTAAGGCTGCTGGTCGTTACCTCGGCCACTATATTGACGGCATTTTCTGGATCTTTAAGCCCAATTGCTACCGTATTAGCTTTGGCAGTAGCCTGGGCGGAGATTGACCTGGTCTTACCATATATCTCACTGTATGCCTGGTTACCGGTGGTCCACGACCAGTCAAAACCACTTACGTCCATCATCACACAATGCTGATCACTGAGGCCGTTTCCATAATAGTAGACATCAGTAGTGCTCCCGTTCGGACCATGATATTTAATCGGAGATTCCAGAACTTTTGTCCAATACGTATACGGGGTGACTACCACGGCTTTCAACTTACAGTTGGCACTGCCGGTTTTAAAAGTATAACAATAAGCGCTATTAGCGGCACTGCATGGCTTATCGGCTGCCAGCGGCAAGGAACTACTGGCACCCTGCTCCGGCAATGACTTGATCTGCTTGGTTAAAACAATTTGATACCAAGCATTATCTTCCCAGCTGCGCGCTTGCGGCAAGATTTGTAGATAGTGGTGCAAACTGGCGCCTTCCTGCCTACTCGCAGTGCGCAGCAAGTAGCTTTCTGAAGTGATATCTACGGCCACTGGATTAGCACAATCAAGTCCGTCGACAGCGCTGCATTTTCTAACAAGAAGAGTGCTGTTGTTAACAGTTTTCTGATCAAGAGGCAAAGAAAATTCTACTACTGACAGTGCTGTGCGACAGACGTTATGATGATCTCCGGTCGGCCCAAGATCCCAACTGGCACTTGGGGAAGGAGATGGCAAATTTTTTCCCTGATCGGTGGCAACATCACAGCGTTCCACAACATGGGGAACCGCCAAAGCATCAATAGCCGTCCCTCCCACCGACTGGGTATTAAAACGCCAAGCATAGCCTGTAGACCTAGTAGCACCCTGGCAGAGCTCCCCATTCGGCCTGCACACTCCACTTTCAACACCCACCGCGCAACAGCTGTAGCCCGGCAACGGACAGGTATTATTATTCTTTGTGCAGTCAAGGACACTAAAAGCAGCGGGATTACTAATCTTTTTATCTTCTGCCCGACTCACCACCACCGGACCAGTTATAGTAGCGGCCGGCGGCCTGACCGTCATTGTTTTGTCACTAACTTCCGTATATTGGCTCTGATCGGCAATTGCGCGCCCCATTAGATCGTCACCTTTGGCGGCTGCTGTCCAGAAATAGGCTTCTGGTTGCGTGCCAAAATATTCACCCACAATCTTCACGCCTTGGCCAGGTGGGAATGGAACCGGGCCAGATACCGGACTCACACCACAGACGCCCGGTGCTGGTGTGCCAGATTTTAAAGAAAACTTAAAGGCCGGATTGAGTGTGCTCACTTTATTACCTGCCGTATTTATCTGAATAAAGTAACTGGCATTAAGATCACCTTTATTCAGAGGAAATTTAACTACAATCTGATCATCACGCCATACCCCGGCCTGGCAAGCTTTCGGAAAAGTAAAATCACCAGTGATTGCCTCGCTGGTCGGAGTGGCTTTAAACCACACAGTTCCAATCGTAGAACCAAAATTAGTTCCGCTAATAGTAATATATTCACCGCGGGCTCCTGTGCCAGGTGTAATCGCGGTGATCGTCGGGGAATCTTCACTTTCGCCTGAATCAACGATAAATTTAACCGTATTACTATCAAAACTATTCGCCGTGATCTTCACAGTTACCGCCCCGCCATCGAGCGCCGGTACGGTTGTTTTAATAAACGTATCAAGCCAATCGGTGGCAAGGGTCACCGCCTTTGTGTTGCCAAACCAAACTTGGTCAGCAGCACTATCAAGAAACCCTAGATTTTTACCAATCACCTGAACTTTGGTTCCAGGAAACCCATGTTGCGGAGTAATACCGCAGAGGCCAGGGCGAACTTCAGACGTAATGCCAAAATCACGAATCTTAGGGCCCCAATCATCATTTGAAAAGTCATACACGGTTTGGAGGCCAACTGGAAAATTACCAGCGCTAACAGCACCTTTAGTAACTAAAATAGGGCCGTTCTTCGCACCAGCCGGAACCTCAACGAGTATTTGGTCGGCAGCCCATGGATTAAAACCAGCACCGCAACTAACTGTTTTAGCCTCCACCCAATCGCTGGCTTTTTTAAAATCAGGGCTGGCAACGGACGCAAAATAGACACGGCCAGGTTGTGCGCCAAAAAAGTTACCATTAATCGTGACAAATGTTCCGGGCGCTCCTGAGAACGGCGAGATAGCATCGATCCGCAACCGATCGACACAGATCCCTGTGCCATCAGCACTAAGCTGGCAAAAACCGCTGGCACAATCGGTGTTTTTGTTACAACTATCACCCCCGCAAACGCCACACTCTCCACCGCACGCCGGCGGCCCAGATACTTTTTCACCAAGATCAGCCTCAAGCGTAGCATTGAAACAATGTCCCGGGCGGACATACAGCGGCAGTGTAGCAGTATCACTCCCACCACTGCCATCAATAGCACCGGCCTCGAGTTCATATTTACCGACTGAAATAGTGCCCGTATTCCAATTCAAATCAAGCGAACCTGTTTTCTGACAACCCGCAACTGTTCTGGTATCAATCAGGTTATTGCCTTGAAAAACACTGACATTTTGAACCCCATTATCATCGCTAAAATTAACCTTCACCGGCACGGTAGACCCACCTTGAACACTACTCTCCGGCAAGGGTGAAACAAAAGCAATGGTCGGCGGCTGACGATCTACTCCTTCGCCAGTTACAAAATCCACTGGCCCACAACTTTTCAAGGAGCAATTGAGCGTTAAGCCTCCATCAGCACTCTTGACAGCACTAGGATTCGAAAAGGTTAGGCGATAAGCAGTCTTCGGCTGCAAACAATCTGAGCCGCTATCTGGAGCACAGCTACCCTGAGGTACGAAAATAGCAGTCGTTGGTTTATCACCAGCCTGCCAAACACCCGGAACAGGAGCCGGATTGTCTTTGAGCGTCACTACAGCATTATTTTGGAGAGTATTTACATTTACCGCCTGGCTAAACACGACCGCTAAATGCGTATTCCGTACACACACATCGCCAGCACCTGGCAGCGCTGCCACAGTCAGGAGTCCGCCGCTTGAAAATCCAACTCCGCCTCCCCCACCCCCTCCGGCACAAGCATTGCAATCACCGCCGCAATCAGCACCAGTCTCACCCTCATCTTGAGCACCATTGGTACAGTGCGCGGGGAGAGCACCCCCAGTCGTAGCCGCTACTAATTTACTAATGACAAAACTCGTAATCGCATAGGAAGACAAAATAATCAGTAGGCCAATCCCCGCATTCACCAAAATATTTTTAGCTCTACCAATTTTTTCTTCATTTCCGCCAGCCGTCAACCACGTGTAGCCACCATACAACACTAACACTAAGGCCACGATGCCAAGCAGGCCAAGGAAAGTGCGAATAATCCGAGCTGCCACTACTCGCACATCGGCATTCGGCAGACCCGACACCTGGTTCACGCCGTTAAGCCCAAGATCAGGAGCCGCAGTAGCTGCCGAGGCTGACAAGACCGGCAGGTAAGACCATACCGCGACAACTATAACTATCGAACCTAACGTGGCAAATAGTGCCTTGAGATAACGATGCGTATTCACACTACGGTTGATTTATTTTTTTAAGATAGGTAATACACTGAGCTTCAGTGGTAACACTTGGCACCACCACCCCATTACAGCAATATGACTTGCCATTTACTATACCGGATGTCGGGCAACAATTCTTATCATCTGGAGCGCAGACCGATGACGTCTTCAGGCGCTTACGGACTTCTTCTGCTCCACCCGGTCCTTTGCCTGGATAAAAACAATTGTAATGTACATCTTCAATATTCGAGTTCAGAAGCGGCGCATAAAATTGATTAATATTTTTGGCAAATGGACAATGGTTCATATTGGTAGCAGTTGAGCCATCATCATTAAACTCCACCCGCGGCACGCGGCAGAGCGGTGGAAAATTATTCGGATACTGCTCGAGGCCAATATCATACATCGGCTCGATGCGCATCCGCTTGCTGAATACCATGCTCCAGGCATTGTCGGGAGTGACAAATTCAGCATCAATCCCTGGCGTGATCCGCGTAAGGTACGGTGGCGTCAAATCAACCTGATTCGTAATCACAAAATTCCACGAAAAATTATCCGGCTTATTCTGATCAGTAAAAATGTCACCGGCCACCGGAGCCGTCTGCACCGCGCGGTCTTTATTACCATCGAGCGCATTACCGGATACATCCATTACCCCCGAAAACGGAATCGCTTCAAAGGCCGTAGCGGTAAAAGTCTGCGCGGCCCGGAGCAACAGCGAATACTGGTCACGGTCACACACCTCCCCGCCTTTATCACACACTGGCAAACAATACAGTTTGCCGCCACAGGCATTCGTACCGCATTCTTTGGTGGAAGTAAATTCAAGAGTGCGGTAGCCGTTGGTGAGGCGGAAACTACCAAGCGGGACAGTGCTCCGATCGGCCTTGAGGTACACATTATTACCTTGTAACGAATAGGTATTCCCATTGGCAACAAAATCACCCTGGATACCGGTCGGATCCATCGCTTCCGTAAAATCGATCTGAATCACCGTATTTTTGACTTCAGTCGCGCCGGCAGCCGGAAAGGTGCTGTGCACCGCTGGCGGATCGGTGTCAAGCTCGGTGCTGCAAGTGAACTGCCACTCGTAATACGCTTTGCCAAGCAGCCGGGCATCAAAAATAACTGGATCATTATTCGTTGGATCATCGAGCCTGATCTCTTCGCCGAGGTGGACGATATATCGAACTTTAACACTGGAGTCGCCGAGGTAATCGTGCGGGCGGATAACAATCGTGGTTACTTTCCCATTTTGGTAATTAGCCAAGACCGATGCCCCACTGATCGCCTGTTTGGTATCAGCGCGTTGAATCAAAATATGCTTATCGTCAAGTTTCAGGGTATCGCAATCCGACTTCCAATTCATCTGCGGCCCGATATTGATGCAATCACCAAAAATTTCCTGGCCATTAGCATCTTTACTCTGATTACTGTTAGTTACAAAACTAGATACTTTTATTGGTTTACGGAATGTAATAATAATTTTGGTATTACGGGCCACATCAGCCTGATCTCGGGCTGGATAATGATCCTTAACAATGCCGCCGAGAGCTCCGCTACCAATAAAACTTTGCGCATTTTGTGAAATTAAATCCCCGGTGGTGGCGCCGCCATCACTGCTCCCAATACCAAGGAGCCGCATGACAAATAATACAATCGAATAAGCCACCAAAACAATGCCGAGCCCTACAGCCGCATTCTTCATGATATTTTTGGCAGTGGCAATCTGGTCTTCATTACCGCTCGCAGTCATCCACAGTACACCGGCATAGAGCATCAGCACCACCATCACAATGCCGATTAGCCCGAGTGCCACCCGGATAATTCGGCTGATTATCAACCGAATATCTGTCTTGACCAAACCAAGCGGCTGTTCTACCACTGCCAAACCGCCATTAATGGTCGGAGCAGCAGACGACGGGGCCGCAGCCGGGGTCGAGGTAGTTTGAGCAAAAGCCGGGGCTGGAGCTAATAAAAAACCTGAAAACGAAAAAACTGCCGCTAACATGACTCCCATGAGAACGGCAGTTTTTTTAAAATAACTAATGACTGTAGCAATCCATTGAAGCATGAGCAATGGTACTAAAGATTAGTAAAGAAGATTACTTGCGGTTGTATGATTTATTCATCTCTTCCGGCAAGCGACCAATTTTTTTGAGATATTCCATCTTGTTCGCAACCGTTAAACGGTGGAGAGCACTTTTGCGATTCATGTTTTTGCTTTTGCCCGGGTCGTAAAAACGAATTTTTTTGACCTGCAAAATCTTACCGGACTGTTGCCAGCGTTTTTTCACGCGGCGCATGAACGCTTCAAATGATTCAACTTTTCGGCGTTTAATTTCAGCCACAGAGTTCACCTACCTTTCTTAAGGATTAACACTAAAATAAGACTGTGACCCTTATTTTATATGTCTGTTTAAAGACCAATACGCAAAGTATTGGGCGACACTAGTATACAGAAATTTGGGGAGAGCGTCAAATTTTACCAAGCTTCTTCTTGATCGCCCCTTCAATCTTCTTCTGATCCACAATTTCCTGAACCCCTGATTCCATATCCCGAATAATAATCGTCTTATCCTGCACCTCTTTTTGGCCTAAAATAAGCACATGTGGCACCTGGCAACTATTAGCTAGTTCAAGCTGAGTCTTCAGAGAATTCTTCGAAAAATTGAAGCCAACCAAAAGACCACTATCGCGAAGCTCGTTGATAATATGAAGCGCCCGGCGCTTGGCCTCTTCGCCCAGCTGCGCAAACCACACATCCACTTTCTTTTCGGCCAAAATTGGAGCACGTTGATCAGACGGAATCTGCCGGAGCGCCGACACCACCCGCTCAAGACCAATCGACAAACCAGCGGCCGGAGCCGGTTTTCCACCCAGCTCTTCGACTAGAAGATCGTAGCGGCCACCACCCCCGAGCGCGCTCTGCGCCCCATCTTCACCCGACGGGCCATAAAACTCAAACACGGTGTGGGTATAATAATCAAGTCCGCGCACGAGCGTGTGCGTCAGGTGATACGGAATACTCAGTTCATCAAGATATTCAAGCACCTTCATAAAGTGGGCTTTGGATTCTTCACCAAGCCAATCCACCATTTGCGGTGCTTCTTCTTTCACGCCCTGGCACTGTGGCTCTTTGCAATCAAGCAGGCGGAGCGGATTCTTCGTCAGGCGTTGGCGGCAATCTTCACACAAATAGCTCCGTTTAGCGCGGTAGTAGTTAACCAATTCTGCTTTATAGCGTACGCGCTCTTCCACCGTCCCGAGGCTATTAATCTTAATTTCGACTGGCAATCCCAAATCTTTAAAAAAATTATAGGCCACCAAAATCAGCTCGGCATCAAACACCGGATCTTTCACCCCAATCGTTTCAAAACTTAACTGGTTGAACTGGCGATACCGACCCTGCTGCGGACGATCGTGGCGAAACATCGGACCCTGGTACCATAGTTTAACCGGCTGAGCTGCGTTCCAAAGACCATTACCAATATACGCCCGTGCCACCGAGGCGGTGCCTTCGGGGCGCAGCGCCACTCGGCTGCCATCCCGATCTTCAAACAAATACATTTCTTTTTCTACAATGTCAGTCCCCTTTCCAACTGAACGCACAAACAGCGAAGCTTCTTCAAGAAGCGGCGTATCAATCCGGCCAAACTGAAAATATTCAGCGAGCTTGGTGCCCACTTTTTGAAAAGCCAACCAATATTTTTCTTCTTTCGGCAAAATATCATGCATGCCGCGCAATACCGAATAGGTCTTCTTCCCTTTTTCCGGACCAGCTTCAGTAGCCGTATCTTTTTTAGCTACTACCGCACCACTCTTCAGGCCGGCAGTCTTCTTGTCAGTAGATTTAACAGGAGCTTTTGTTTTTTTAGGCTTCATAGACATAAGTAGTTCTTCAAAAAAATTCCGTTCGAACTAAAAATTAAAATTCGGCGCTTTAAACAGGTGCAACCGATCAAACGGCCAACCGCGTACCCAGGCCCTCCCCACAATACTGCTGCGGTGAATGGCCCCAAACCGGCGGGAATCAAAACTGTTCGGCCGATTATCCCCCATCACGAAATATTCATTGGAACCAAGAATCTTATTCACATCACCACCCGTAATTAAATCATCAGGCAAATAGGCCTCATCAAGCACCACACCCTCAGGGTGGTTACCATTATAAATAATCACCCGGCCTTCGGCCACTTTTACATGTTCGCCCGGCAACCCAATAATCCGTTTCAAAAAAAACTCTTCGGCATCTTCCGGCGGACGAAACACAATCACTTCGCCGCGCACCGGATCATGGAACCGGTATGACAATTCATCGATAATCAAATATTCCTTTTCATAAAAATTTGGCTCCATAGAGGCGCCTTTGACATAAAACGGCTTGAACAAAAAATAGCGAACCAAAAAGATAGTCACGCCCGCCAACGCCACGATTTTGATTAATTCAAGAAAAAATAGCCCGACGGCCCCAAGCGCCATTGATAATCTTTGGCGATTTTCTGACATAATTTAGAGAAGGTAAAAAATTAATAACTCCTCAAAGCACGAGCACCCCCGTATGGGTATACGTGGCAACGGAAAGTATACGTCATCCTAAGTATTTAAGCAAATATCAAGCTAGGACCGATTGAGCACCACCAACGCCTCCGTATGCGGGGTGTGAGGGAAAAAATTATACAGGCGGGCCGAGGCCACCGTATACCCCGAAACCAGCCGTTTCAAATCACGCGCCTGCGTCGCGATATCGCAGGATAGATAGATAATACGCTCCGGCCTGACCTCAACCAATCGCTCCAACATTTCCGGTTCCAAACCAGTGCGCGGCGGATCAACAATCACCGTACTCCCCCGCTCAATCAATGACTGTGCGGCCGCTGCCGAGCAACACTTTACCTCTGCATTCTTCACCTTATTCTGCTCAATATTCTGTGCGGCATATGCCGCAGCGGCCTGATTAACTTCCACTATCGTCACCCTGCTAGCTACCTTTGTAGCCGCCAGCCCAATCGCCCCTACGCCGCCATAATAATCATATACCACACTCCCAGGCCTAACGTGCGCCATAATATCCCTAACAGCCAACACAAACAGCGGCACATTGATCTGAAAAAAACTGTCGATACCGCTCGTCAGAGTGATACCGCCGAGTTGAACATCACACTGCATCTGGCCATACGTTGCAAGAGGCGTCCGCTCACGATACTCAACCACCACTTCTAAACCAATTAAACCGGCTTCCAATTTGAACTCTGGCACTCTGACAGCACTATTTTTAACAATCAAACGAGCAATCACTTGGCCCGCCTCCGACATCCGAAATATCAAACCGCTAAGGCTAGCTGGCGCACTGTTCGCTATTCTTAAACTCTCGAGAATAGACAGTGCAGCCGCCATAATTTCTGGCCGCGCCAAGGCGCATTGTTCAATCGCCACCAGCCGCTCCGAATCACGTTCGCGCACCGCCAAACTAAGCTGCCCTGCGGTGTTAGTGGCAAAACCAAATTCCATTTTGCGGCGATATCCATATTCTTCCGGCGACGATACGATTGATACATTATCAAAAGCAAAGCCGCCAATTTTCTTATATGTTTCCTCCGCAATCAGTACTTTCCAACGTTCCTCTTCCGCTATAGCCAGCGTCTGCCACGGCGAGCACGATAAATAATGCCCATCCCGCGGCGACACTCGGGCCGGTGAAGCTGCCAAAATTTTTGTAGCCACCCCTTCGCTATAGCGCGGTTTATTTTTTAGGACACGGTATTCCACCTCTTCGCCTGGCAGTGCTCCCCAAATAAAAACCACTTTCTCACCCACTCGAGCCAGCCCCTGGCCACCCTGAACTAATTTTTCGATTCGAGCCTGCGGCATAATACGGCAGTGATTAAAAAACAGAAATCCGGTGAATTTCTGTTTGATACGTATACAATATAATTAAACTGCAATTTTTATGTACAAAACGGAATTGAACACAACCCTGAACACTGTCTACTTTTCTCAATACTAAAAACATACCAAAAAAAATATCACCCGTCAATTTTTTGGTCTTAAAAATTTGCTGAATAATGATAAAAATACGTTCTTTTTTTATCGCTCCAGCACGGGCGACACCAATCCACCAAACTTTAAATTGCGACACTTTTAATCTATTCTAATTATGGTATACTAATTAAACTATGAGGGGGGATAGTACACTTATTAACCAAACCCTCTCTCTGAGAGGGATTTTTTTATGAAATTTAAAAATACATATTTTAGATCACTTATCTTAATAACTATAGGTAGTGCCTACCTAATAACGGCAGGTGATTATGTTCTAGGCGCACCACCTGCCGCACCCTATGCACCCAATGAAACATTATCGCCGAGTTGTTCCCCAGGGAGCACAAACTGCACCGTCGTTGTTCCAGCTCTCTCTGGTGCAAATTCAGACATTACTTCACTCAACAACCTCACTACCCCGCTGAGTATTGGCCAAGGCGGTACCGGCCTCTCGAGCACACCTTCATACGGAAAAATATTAATGGGCAATGGAAGCGGCGGCTATACGCTCATCACCACATCATCGCTCGGTATTTCAAGCGGAAATCTAAGTCCAGCAGGCTCATCAGGTGAATTGCAATTTAATAACGCTGGCAGCCTGGGCGCAGACACCGGCTTAACCTACAATAGCGTAGCGCAGAGGCTCACTGCATTCTACGCCTCGTCAAGTGCTGTCTCTGCAAGTTATATTTCGTCAACAAATCTTTTTGCTGGTTCGTTAACCCTCGGATCGTTTACCGGCTTTTTGAAAGCCACCGCAGGGGCAATCGCAACTGCGCTTATTGACCTCGCTAGTGATGTGACCGGTATTTTACCAATCACAAACGGCGGCACTGCTCTTTCGACAGCGCCCGGGTACGGGCAAATTCTCGTGGGTAATGGAAGCGGCGGGTATGCCTTAACAGCTACGTCTTCTCTCGGGATTAGCGGAGGCGGAAGTGGCCTTTCTATTGGCGGATCAGACACCCAAGTTCAATTTAATGCTAGTGGAAGCTTGAGCGGGAATTCTGGCCTTGTTTACAACAGTTCGGCTGAGCGGCTGACTGCAAAGTATGTTTCAAGCACCGGACTCACCAGCCTCTATGTTTCATCGACCAATGTAATAGCGGGCTCACTCAGCTTAGGTTCAATCACTGGTTTTCTAAAAGCAACCGCTGGGGTCATCAGCACAGCACTAATTGATTTAGCCAGCGATATCACGGGTATTCTAGCTATAAGTAACGGCGGCACGGGTGTTTCGAGCGCCCCAACCTACGGTCAAATTTTGGTGGGCACTAGTGGTGGCGGATACGCACTCACTGCTACGTCTTCACTCGGCTTATCAAGTGCAGCTAGTGTTGGCGGGTCCGATACACAAATTCAATTTAATAACGGCGGAAATTTTGGCGGCAGTACAGGCCTCGTGTACAACAACACTACTCAAAAAGTAACAGCTACATATGTTTCAAGCACCGCGCTCAGCAGCCCATACGTATCTTCAACCAACGTAACTGCCGGGTCACTGGTTCTTGGTTCTTTAACTGGTTTTCTCAAAGCCACCACCGGAGTTATTGGCAATGCACTAATTGATGTCGCTAGCGATATAACTGGCATACTACCAATTGCCAATGGTGGTACCGCTCTTTCGAGCGCACCAAGTTATGGGCAACTCCTCATGGGTAATAGCAGCGGTGGGTATACACTCACTGCAACATCATCGCTTGGGTTAAGTTCGGGTGGTTCTGGAACAGTAAACAGTGGAACTCTCAATCAATTAGCCTATTACGGAGCCAACGGAACAACACTTTCAGGAATTGCCACTTCGTCGCTTGGTCTTTTAACAACACACGTCAGCGAAGGTTCTAATTTATATTATCTTGATTCTCGGGCACAATCTTTTATCCATAGCTCCAGCACTATTCCCAAAACCTATACCGGCAACACTTTTACAGGCAACAATATTTTTAGCGGAGCACTTACTTTTGGATCACTCAACGGCCCTTTGCAAGCCAATAACGGAGTTGTTTCGGCCAGCACGTCGATTGGCGTGACCTATGGCGGCACCGGACTCACAAGCGCTCCAACCTACGGTCAAATTTTGGTAGGTACTAGTGGCGGAGGATATGCACTCACTGCCACATCATCGCTTGGCTTAAGCTCTGGTGGTTCTGGTACGGTTAACACAGGTACTGCGAACCAACTAGCGTATTACGCTGCCAACGGCACAACAGTTTCGGGCATTGCCACTTCGTCGCTTGGACTATCAACCACCAATGTCAGCGAAGGAAGCAATCTCTACTATCTCGACAGCCGAGTACAATCATTTGTTCACGCCTCAACCACCATTCCCAAAACCTACAGCGTTAATACATTTACAGGCAGCAATTTATTTAACGGCGGGTTGACTATTGGCTCTCTCAACGGACCACTGCAGGCTAATGCGGGGGCAATTTCTGCCACTACGTCTATTGGGGTGTTGTATGGTGGCACTGGATTAACGAGTGCCCCGAGTTACGGACAAATCTTGGTTGGCACTGCCGCTGGTGGGTATACACTGACTGCCACCTCGTCACTTGGGTTGAGTACTGTTAGCATCGGTGGTTCAGACACGCAAGTACAATTTAATAATTCGGGGAGTTTGGGCGGCAGTGCTGGATTGACATTTAACAGCACGGCCAGTCGACTTACGACCACTTATATTTCGAGTACCGGATTCAGTGCCCCGTACGTTTCCTCTACCAATCTAACTGCGGGATCGTTTACTTTGGGTTCATTAAGCGGCTTTTTGAAAGCTACCGCTGGAGCTATCACCACAGCACTGGTCGACCTGGCGAGCAACGTGACCGGTGTGTTACCCGTTGCGAATGGCGGTAGCGGCACGTCCACCGCCTTTACGAGCGGTTCGGTGGTCTTTGCCGATTCAAACAATAAATACAGCCAGAGCAACAGCACTTTTTTTTGGGACAATACCAACAAACGACTGGGCCTCGGCACAGCCAGCCCCGGCACACGCCTCGAAGTTTCGGGTACTGCCGGAGCTACCCACTTTAAGGGCATTGGAAACACCCCTTCTGTCTCAGCCGGTCTTGGCGCCGGAACTCTAGGAAGCGTTTCGGTTGTTGGAACCGACTCGGCCGGACAAATCACTGTCACGGCTGGCACTCTCCCAACAGCCGCAGCAACCATTGTCACTCTTACATTCGTAAGCGCGTATAGTTCCGCGCCATATATTTCGCTTACACCAGCCAATAGCACAGCAGCTGCGTTAAGCGGCAATTCCATGGTGTACCCTACAGGCGCAACAACGAACTTCACCATCACCGCAGGCTCAACAGCACTGAGTAATGCGAGTGTGTACCGGTGGAATTATTCAGTAATTGAATAAGCTTGTGTCAAAAAATTGGTACCTTGCTTTACTCAGCGGTGCACTTCTTTTTTTGCCTGGACTCGCCCGCGCTGCAACAACAACCGGAACAATTGATACGTTTAACAAATATGCCTGGAGCGAACGCGCCGGGTGGATTAACTTTTTGCCAACAGGCGGAGACATAACTATCACGGATAGTGCAATAACCGGCTACGCCTGGAGTCCGAATAGCGGCTGGATTAATCTTTCGCCAACAACCAGCGGCGTAACCAACGACGGCGAAGGCAACTTGTCTGGGTATGCTTGGGGCGAAGGTCTTGGTTGGATAGATTTTTCTGGCGTCACCATCGACCAAAACGGGTATTTCCACGGCTACGCCAGCTCGACTGTTACCGGCAGAATCAATTTTAATTGCGATGACACCAGTTCGTGTTCAGCATCAGATTTTAAAGTGCGGACTAATTGGCGATCCAACACAACCAATTTACCAACCGCGCTCAGCAATACACCCCTCACATTCACCACCACTAGCATTGATCTGCCAAGCAGCGGACGGATTTTAACCACCACCACACTATCTAACACCAGCAACGCGCACGTTATACTGCCGCGGGCAGTCACCGCACGCCAAGCTGACGGCTCACTGTTTACCGGAAGCATTGCAATTCCTGTTGCAAAAGCCCAGGGTGATTTGCCAAAAGCTCCGCCGAGCGCCACCAACTATGTGAGCGCGATTGACGTTGACACCGGAGGAGGCTCAGTAACTTTTGATAAAAATATTACCATAACACTACCCATTCCAACTGGTAGTAGTCGCAAAAACATCCGCATCAATTATTTTGACACAAACGGCGATAGCTATCGCCTGGCTGGCGACGGCGGAACTGTTGCCAACGATGGAGAAAGTATCAGCGTGCAAGTTGACCACTTAACAACCTTTGTAGTTATGGCTGATACCGAAACCACTTCAGCCGGAAATAATTTTAGCAGTGGAAGCGAAGGAGGTGACGGTAGAAGCAAAGAGAATACCGAAAACAAGCAAACAACTAACGCACTGCAGCCTGTAAAAACGATCACTCCAACCACGCCTTCACCTGTAGTACCGCAACCTCCAAAATGCACACCGTACATTTCTGCCGCCGAAGCCAAGAATGCCGCACAAAACACAGCTGTCATTAAAAAAATACAATCGTTTCTTGGGGTAAAAGCTAGCGGCACATACGGCTCACTTACCAAAAATGCAGTGCGCGCATTTCAAGAAACCTATACACAAGACATTCTCCTACCAGCAGGACTGCAAAAAGGCACGGGCACAGCAGGACCACTCACCATTGCCAAAATAAATCAATTAAAATGCGCAAAAGAACCAGCTGCACCCGTACCACCAACAGCCCCAACCAAGCCTTCTTTGTTTAAGAAAAATCTGAAGCTTGGCATGAGTGACCCAGATATTCTAACGCTGCAAAAAATACTCAATGCCAATGGATTCCTAGTGGCTACGTCTGGTCCTGGCTCACCCGGCCAAGAGATAAGCGCTTTCGGAGTCGGTACTCAGAAAGCACTGGCTCAATTCCAGAAAAAAAATAAAATTACCCCCGCCAATGGTTTCTTCGGATCAACAACTCGCTCCGTAGTATTAAAAATGATCGAAACGAGCAGATAAAAGTATTTTTTAGCTTACTGCTTCAGTCACGCTTATCTTTTTAAACTCATAACTGCACGCCTAGCAAATCACTTGTCCGAGTCCAAAAAAAAAACGTACGATTATTTCTTCTCACAGCAAATCATGGCAAGTAAAAATACTCATGATAGATGCTAACAAATTTTAATTAGCTTAGCAGCATATACCGCCCTTATGAATAAGGGCGGTATATGTAATTTCTTTGTACTATTTTTAGAGATATGATACTTTTAAGTATTCTAAGCTAAATTATATAGTTTAATATGGAAAAACGTCCGTTTTTTTTTGGAGAAATAGGTATAGATACGAAACCGCCAACTGCATTTGACCACTACCTTTCTGAAATTAGTAAAACACCACAACTTTCAAAGCCTGAAATTCAAGACATTGCCATATCCTATGCCGCCGACCGCGACCCCAGAAAAAAAGAGATCCTGGTACACAGCCAACTACGCTTGGTTATAAGCATGGCACGTAACTTAAAATCTAACAACGCTAATTCAAACGTTGGGATCGAAGACTTAATTGCAGAGGGAAATCTAGGATTACTGCGCGCAGTGGAAAAATTTAATCCCCTCAATTCCAGAAATACATCCCTAACAACATATGCATTTTACTGGATACGAGCGTATATGCTTAATGTTGCCATGCGAGAAAAAAGTTTAATTACCATTGGAAAAAACTCAACAGAAAAAGAACTTTTTTTTAAACTGGCTCGAACTCAAAAGCAACTCCTTGAATCGGATCAAATACCGACTGCCGAAAATATTGCGGCTCTTATCGGAGGCGTTACGACTGATCAAGTGGCCAACCTTATGAGCAGGATGAGTGGAGAAGCCTCTATGGACGCTCCTCTTTCTGGAGAAAGCGATCACACTATAAACAATATATATGCTGATCCTGGCCAGCAGATAGAAGAAGCGGTTGGGCGGAAAGAAACTGCCGAACGGGTAAGAGAAATTATTGCCGAAATACAAGCAAGTTCAAAATTTTCTGCTGTAGAAAAATCGATTCTTGCCGACAGACTTTATGTAGATGAAGGTAAGGTGAAGTCCAGACTAGAAGACGTGGCAGAAAAACACGGCATTAGCAAAGAGAGGGTTCGCCAGATTGAATCTAGATTAATACCAAAATTAAAGCGTAGATTTGGAAAAATTGATTAAAATTTTTTAGCTCAAATAATTTAAAACACCAGACATGCGCCAGGCTTGGAATACTCGCACCGTGGTGCGAACATGAGCCCAGTTCATCTGTGGCCGCTTCAGCATGGCACACACCACATGACGGCTGATACCAAACACCAAGTATTGACCAGCCAGCCAAAAATAATCAAAAAAGCCTACCAAACGGTAGGCTACAGTAAAAAAGTTTTGATATGTGGGCGATTGAGGAATCGAACCTCAGACCTCGTCATTATCAGTGACGCGCTCTA
>CAZEDL010000002.1:0-166980 GCA_964510885.1 uncultured Gammaproteobacteria bacterium | reverse complement strand
TATCATGACAGAGTGGAGGGGAATGGCAAGATTGGGTGTGGGGATAAGTGGGAAAGAAGGTGCGTACAACACCCTCAACAGCAATTTAACACGGCTCTGATCTTGTTTTTCTACCGAAAAGCAAGCTCTTGGAGCAACACCACCCTTTATCGAAAGTGGCGTGTACTTAAATTTTCATCTCGATAGAGATCGAAGTGCAAAAACACCACTAAAATGCATTTTTTCTATTTTTGTCTACACAGTTGTAAACAATCTGTGGATAAGTCTGTGCGCAACTCACTCTAGAAGTGTATAAACTAATCTATACAAATTTTTTCCAAATTAAAAAATATATAAATTTTATCTACACTCAGCACTTTTTAAAATTTGTATAGAATAATATATACAAAACTTGACAAAACGAAAAAACCATGGTATACTAATTTCAGTTCATTGAAACACACACCAGTCACTGCTTCTTTAAAAAAGAAGATCGAAGCGGCTTACCGTTGTCTACATCAAAAAGACACCAATACAAAAATAACGGCTAGTAAAAATACAGCCAGCGGCAAGTCCAGACTTCTTCCATGGTAACCCCACCATCTTGCATTCCTCGGCTTCGGCCACAGAATGCCCCGGGGTACTACCTCTATAGCGGTTTGGTGTTTAACTGCCCGAACTTACTAATCCTTTACTCTCTTTCGGGGGTAATCGATTCGGTCCGGAGCAGTCCCTTAAAGGGACTGTCATCCTTAAATTTATAAATTATGGGAGTAGACGTCCCTTTTTTTAATTCAAAAAATAATTTTTAAGCCAACATTAGGCAAAGTGCGTCAATCACAATTCTCAGGACGATTGACTTTTTAACCCTTCCCAACTATACTGACAGCTACTTTTAGAAGTCTACTTACTGTATATGATCCCGAAACCAGCTGCCGCTGCCGCACCTAACGCCGCTTTTCTGAAGCAAGTTAACGACATCTTGGTTACCGAACAAGCCAATCTAGAGAAAGAGCTGGCCAAATTAGCCAAACCAAATCCTAACTTAAGCGACGATTATGACGGCTCATTTCCTGACTATGGTGACAAAGAAGATGAAAATGCGGCCGAAGTGGCTGAATATGCCACCAACTTATCGCTCGAACAGACGCTTGAAAAAAGCTTGCGTGATGTAAAAGCAGCCCTAGAGCGCCTCAAAAAAGGCACCTACGGCCTGTGCAAGTACTGCGGCAAGCCAATCGATCAGCGCCGCCTGTCTGCTCGCCCCACTTCTAGCTCCTGTGTCGAGTGCAAAAAAGCCATTACCCAAGAAATTTAATTCGCTTCCAAGGAGGATTTATGTCACTTTCTACCCGCTCCCCGCTTATCTATATCGCCGGCAGCGGGTTTTTTGTTGGGCTTGATCAAACTTGCAAATACCTTTCACTTCACGCATGGAACGAACCCAACCTGATTAATCACTGGCTCGGGTGGCGACCATTTCTGAATCCAGGTATCGCCTTCAGCCTTCCATTGCCTAATTGGCTCATTATCAGCCTAAGTGTTCCCATTATCAGTCTCTTGTTCTCATTATTTTTAAAACATTGGCGCCTGGCCCATATTTCGGTAAGTCATCCTGTCTCTAGTTTATATTTATGGGCTATCGCTTTATTATGCGGCGGCGCGCTCTCGAACCTGTTCGATCGGATCGTCTACCATCACACTGTCGACTACATCATGATCTTTACCAGCATTTTCAACATTGCCGATCTCCTTATTCTTCTTGGCGGTGTGTTATACTACGCCAACTTCTCGAAACGAGACTCGCCACGTAAACCTTTTTAACGGTGGGTCGGCGTATAAATCTTTCCGCCTAATCAAATTATATGTTTTTTAAATTGGAGGGGGCCACAGCCGTCGGCCTCGATTGTGCGCCGGTAGCGATCGAAGTGGATATTCATAAAGGCCAGACTAATTTCACCATCGTCGGCTTACCCGACGTCTCCATAAAAGAAGCCAAAGATCGCATCCACTCTGCCTTAAAAAATTCCGGCTTCTCATACCCCTTCAATTTCCGCATTCTTATCAACCTGGCCCCGGCCGACCTACCGAAGGAGGGCGCTGGCTATGACCTGCCCATGGCGGCCGGAATAATTTTGGCCAGCAACGATATCCCAGCCGATATCAGTGGTTCTCTGATCGTTGGCGAACTCGCTCTCGACGGCAGCGTGCGCCATGTCGCCGGCGTCCTACCGCTCGCTCTCTATGCTCGCAAAGCTGGGCTCAGCAAATTATTTGTTCCAACAGCAGATGCACCAGAAGCCGCTCTCGTCGACGGCATAACTATCTACCCAGTCGAGAGTCTTAAACAGCTCATCGCCCACATTTCCGGTACAGAGCCAATTCAACCATTTCTAAAATCACACCTACCACCGGCCGAGCTGCCACAATCAAATCTCGACCTATCCCATATCAAAGGCCAGGAATTTGCCAAGCGCGCCCTCGAAATCGCAGCCAGCGGTGCCCATAATATTTTACTCAGCGGCCCGCCCGGATCTGGCAAAACCTTGCTCGCGCGCACCCTGCCATCAATTCTACCCCCGCTTAACGAAGACGAAACACTTGAAGTCAGTAAAATTTATTCTGTAGCCGGCCTACTACCAAGCGGTATCATCCAGGCCAGGCCGTTTCGCACTGCGCACCATAGCGCTTCCGGCGTATCACTCGTCGGTGGCGGCCGGGTGCCGCGGCCCGGCGAAATATCACTCGCGCATCGCGGTGTACTATTCCTCGATGAACTTCCCGAATTTCCACGGCTCATCATCGAACAACTCCGCCAACCACTCGAAGACGGCACGATCACTATTTCCCGCGCCCACGGCAGCGTACAATTCCCAGCCCGATTCATCTTGATCGCGAGCCTTAACCCCTGCCCCTGCGGCTTTGCCTCCGACCCCGAAAAAGCCTGCTCCTGCTCACCCCAACACATTGCGCGCTATCAAAAAAAGCTCAGTGGGCCACTCCTCGACCGCATCGACCTCCACCTCGAAGTGCCCCGGGTTCCGTTTGAAAAATTAACCGGCGATCAGCCAAGCGAATCATCCGCCACAGTCCGGGGCCGCGTCCTTGCTGCCCGGGAACGCCAACTCCAGCGCTTCGCCGGCCGCGTAACCCACACTAATAGCGAGATGAACCCCGCGGATATCAAAGAATTCTGTAGGCTCGACGCCGAAGGCAATAACCTGTTGCGCACCTCTGCCGAACACCTCCACCTCTCCGCCCGCGGCTTCCACCGCCTCCTCAAACTAGCCCGCACCATCGCCGACCTCGCCGGCAGCGACAACATCACCGTGCCTCACCTGGCCGAAGCGCTGCAGTTTCGGTCACGACAGACAAATCCACAGTAACGACAGTGACTGAATTACCCGCGTAAGCCGGACAGAGATTCTTCTCCGCCTGCGGCGGATCAGAATGACAGTTGAGTAGATGTACAATGCGTGACTGGATTCCCGCTTTCGCGGGAATGACAAATAAATTACCATACCAATTACCACAAACACACCAATCACTCACCCCGAACCATTGCGCAGCTGATACCACTCGACCCGGACGATCTGAACGTCCTGTAGGGCGAGCGCTGTTGTTTGAGGCCCCAGAGAGGCCGAGTTCAGCGCTTGAGTGAAGAGCGACCGAGGTGAGTGGCGGAAACGGAGCACCGGTTCGGTGGTTTTTTGGTTACTTTTTTGCCACCAAAAAAGTGACATACCGTCGGCGCCGAAAAAAGCAACATCACCCACTCAATCACATACATACAAACAAAAAACTCCCCCATCATAAACGGGGGAGTTTTAAATAATAGATATTACTGAGCCTTTGCCAATTCCTTAACAACAGACGCTTTGGTGGCAACCACCGGAGATTTCTTTTTATAGAAAACCTCTACAGTCACACGTCGCACCCCAAACTGCTGAGCTTCCTTGCGCGGCACATTAAGCCAGATATCAAACCGGTTACAACCATACCGCGAATTCATACGGTCATGAACTTGAAATTCATAATTACCGTACTTTTCCTGAATTTTTTTATCAGCAAAAGTAAGCTTAAGCTTAGTACCAAACGGCAAACAATTGTTGGCAATCATACCCATATACACCTTCTTACCAGACGCGGCGGTGAACGGGTCACCATCGGTCTGATCCGGGGTGCTGGTATAGGCCGTAAACACCGCATTAATAGTCTTGTCGGCCACCGGCTCAATCTGAACGGTCGCATCCTCGCGGAGCGGTTCGCCGTCGATCACGGGTTCGGTGGTTTTAAGCGTGCTAGTCTCACCAACAGTCTCATCTACCGCCAAAACCGCAGCCTGAGCCGCTACTGGGCTCAAAAAGCTCATGGTTAAGGCAATTTGGCTTAAAATAAGCAATTTTTTTGCTAATGATAGAGAAAATTTGTTCATAAGTAGGTTAAACAAAAAATACCTTACTACAAGGTATCTCCGTCACTTAGTGACTGATGATCTTATCATAAAATCGGCTTTTTGTCAATACCTAAGGGTTCCGGTATACTACCGAAATTATCACCACCATTTTTTAACGCTTCGGTTATTTTTTTTATCTATAGCACACACAGTGTGACCACCCCTGCTTCACGAGAAACCAGATTGACGTGATAGTAAAAAACTGCTTAAGTGAGAGAAAATACCTCTATAAATTATGCCAATTAAATATCTCAAAACCAGGCAATTCCGCACCTATGGTGGCGAAGCGAACCCATCGCCGCGCGAACCACGAAACACTGAGCGAAATAAACAAATGCGAGCCCTGTTATTCAAAATTGCCGGCGTCCTGTTTACTATTGGTTGCATTATAGCTGTTGGTACATTTGCCTGGATCAGCAAAAACCTCCCTGACCCGAACCGTCTCACCGATCGGCAGGTAGCTGAAAGCACCAAAATTTACGACCGCACCGGCACCCACCTCCTCTACGAAATTTACCAAGACGAAAAACGCACCATCGTACCGCTCAGCGACATTTCCCCACTGGCTATCAAAGCCACCATCGCCGTCGAAGACAAATACTTCTATCAACACAAAGGTGTTCGCTTTATCAGTATTATTCGCGCCGGCGTAAACAACCTCATCGGCCGCAAATCCGGTGGCGGTGGAGCTTCGACGATCACACAACAGCTCATTAAAAACACGATCGTCGGCGACGAACGCCGCGGCTTCGCCGGCCTGTTTCGCAAGATCAAAGAAGCCTTGATCGCCATGCAGATCGAAAAAAAATACAGCAAAGATGATATTCTAAAACTCTACTTCAATGAAATCGGCTACGGCTCCACCAATTACGGCATCGAATCTGCCGCCCAAAGCTACTTTCACAAAAGCGCCAAAAACCTAACTCTTCCCGAAGCCGCTACCCTGGCTGCGCTTCCCAAAAAACCAGGTGCCTTTCTGAACAATCTTGATGCCCTGCGTGAACGCCGTGATTTAGTGCTCGCTCTTATGGCTGAGCAAGGCTACATCACCACTGAAGAAAAAACCGCGGCGCAAAATTCCGCCCTCCGCTTATATCGAAATGTGGGTATTAAAAACGCCCCTCATTTCGTTCTCTATGTAAAACAACTCTTGGCCGATCAATTTGGTGAACAAACCGTAGATACATCAGGATTAAAAGTGATCACCACCCTTGATTATGATAAACAAGTTGCCGCCGAAGAAATCGTTAAGAAAAACGGTGAAAAATTTGCCAAAGAAGCCAATGCCAACAACGCTTCGCTCGTGGCCATCGATCCAAAGACTGGCCAAATCCTGGCCTTAGTAGGTTCGCGCGACTTTTTTGACGAAACGATCGATGGTCAATACAACATTGCGGTGCAAAGCAAAATTTTACAACCTGGTTCCTCATTTAAGCCTTTCGTCTATGCGGCAGCCTTTGAAAAAGGCTACACCCCCGAAACCGTACTCTATGATGTACTCACCAACTTTGAACTCAGTGACACTGGCAAGCCGTATATCCCTAAAAATTATAACGGCCAGGAATACGGCCTCGTCACAATGCGCCAAGCCCTACAAGGTTCTTTGAATATTCCGGCGGTTAAAACCTTGTACTTGGTGGGTTATAAACCAGCTATCGAATTCGCCAAACGGTTCGGCTACACCACCTTCACTGGTGATTATGGGCTAAGCCTAGTGCTTGGCGGCGGCGGAGTTAACCTGCTCGAACATACCAATGCCTACGCTACCCTGGCCAACAACGGCACATACCACGAACCAGTCAGCATCCTCAAAGTAACCAACCCCCACGGCGAGACCTTACTAGAATGGAAAGAATCAGTTGGTAAACAGGCCCTTTCCCCCGCCGTCACCGCTACCATTACCAACGTACTAAGCGACAACCGATCGCGTGAATTTGTATTTGGGAGTGCTAATAATTTAACACTGCCAGACCGCCCTGCTGCTGCCAAAACCGGTACCACCAATAACGCCTACGATGTCTGGACACTTGGCTATGTTCCTTCGCTTGCTGCCGGCGTCTGGGTTGGCAACACCCCAAACCATAACACCCCTATGCGGGGCGCCAGCAACCGACTGGCAGGAGCTATCTGGAACGAATTCATGAAAGCTTCGCTTAAAAACACCCCACCAGAACGGTTCCCCTCCCCTCCCCCAAACAACAGCACCAAAGCTGTTCTTCGCGGCGCTTCGGGTGGAATTAAACTACCAATCAACACCGTGACTGGAAATATCGCCGCCAGCTCCACCCCGTCTGAACTAGTTGAAGAGCGAACTTTTCTGCCGCCGCACGATATTTTATATTACGTAGATAAAGATGATCCTAGCGGCCCGTTCCCCAGTTTCCCCGGCGACGATCCACAATTCCAAAACTGGGAAAACGCTTTGCAAAATTGGGCCCTACGCCAAACTGAAGCGGGAAAAGCTGTGTCGTTCTCCGAACCACCAACCCAGATGGATTCAGCTGACACCTCCGAACTTTCGCCCACCATTTCCATCACCTCACCAACCAGTGGTCAGAGCCTAGATAGTCGACAACTAGAATTAACTGTGTCTGCCGGCGCCCCGCGCGGAGTGTTCAAAGTGTCATACTACATCGACGGAGAAATAATCGGTTCCAGCTCGGCCCCACCATTCTCACTCTCTTACTTCGCAAAACTTCTTCCCCCGGGCCTCCACCGCTTACGCACTACTGCTGCCGACGACCTCGGCAACACCGGATCCACTGAGACCGACTTCACACTCACCGCCCCCTTTGAATCACCGCTGGTTTTATGGGTAGACACTGGCCCGCTAGCAGTAGACAGCACCGACTTCCCCCACCCTTTTCTTTTAACCCCGTATCGCTGGGATGAGATAAAAGATTCAAAAATTTACCTGACCGCTGAAAAGGGCACCAGAAAACTAATCTACACCTTCGATCATGCTGATAAACTAGTAAATAAACAGTTGGTTTTAAACCTCAGACGCAACCCCGGCCCGGGGACACACCTTCTCGAAGCTATTACCACAGATACCAGCGGCCGCACCACCGAAGATCAACTCACTTTCACTACGAATTAATAAAGGCCCTCCAAAATTGCGCGCAAACAAAAAAAACAGTGCTGTTTAGCACTGTTTTTTAAACACCCTATTGCCGAATCGGCATTATAATATACAAATACCCCCCACCCCCGACCGGCGCGAGCACACACGGACTATCGCCATTCACAATATTCAACTGCGCCCGCTCTGCCCCCAATTGCTGCAAACCATCGAGTAAATAACGATGGCTAAGCAATGTAGTGTTCGCACTACCTGTAATCTCTGCAGCAATTTCAGCTGAATACTCACCAGTTTGAGTAGAAGATGAAGAAATCTTTACTCCTTCACCAGGAAGTACTTCAATTTTTACTGCGTTAATGCCCGTGGTTGTAAACAGACCGCCTGCTTTTACAGCCCGCACCAAATCCGCCACTGCAAATTCAGCCGTAGTTTGAAATTCTTTGGGGATAATCTGTTGATAGTCGGGATAATTTCCACCCACCAGGCGCGAGGTAAGCTCAGCGGTATTAAATCGCGCTGTCAACTGATTCTCAGTTACCAAAAACCGCATTCCACTGTCGCCTCCCTGCTCTGGTGCCAAGCTCAAAATATGTTCTAAATGCCCCACGGTGCGGCCCGGTAGGATAAAGCTGAGTGATTGTTCAATCGGGGCAACCAAACCCACACTACGCTCCGCCAAGCGATAACTGTCGGTAGCGGCCAAGGTGAGCTGCTTCTCTTTTAGAGACCAAAAAATACCGGCGAGCTCGGGGCGGATATCATTTTTAGCCACCGCCGACGACACCTGACCAAGGGCCGCTTTCAATTCGAGCGACCCGACCGTAAAACCCCTCCCCTCGCTGCTGCGCGGAATAACCGGAAAATCATCGGCTGGCGATCCTTTAATCTTGGTCACCGATTTACCTGCCGACACCTGGAGCTCGGTTCCAACCAACTCTATGTCCACCTTTTCTTCACTTAAGAGGTTGATAAAATCAAAAATAGTTCGGGCTGGCACAGTAAACGTCCCTGGCGCCTCTACCTTCCCCCGCACCACTGAGGTGATGGCTATATCAAGATTGGTAGAGGCGATCTCCACTTTTTGGCTATCGGCGGTAATTAACACGTTGTTGAGGATTGGAAGGGTTACATTTTTACTAGCTACCATAGTGGCTAGAGAAAGTGCCGGTAGGATATTATCTTTCGTACAGGTGAATTTCATATCGGTTACTTAATAAAGTATATATATAAATATAATTATAGTAATAAAGCGGTGGATAGCGGGGGTAAGTGAAAAAAAGGGCTAACGTAAGATTTTTTTTAACATTAGTCGGCAGGGATAAACATGGGATAACTTATCGGTAATCCACCACTATTTTACACAGTGCGACGGCGAAGTGGATAATGGTGATTTATTAACATATCAAGTAACGTTGTTGTCCCCAGAGTTGTCCCCACCAACCTTACACATTATTTACATATAACCGCTGCCGCAGGGATTCGAGTGTTTGTTTTAATTTAAGATCGGAGTTTAATTCGCCGGAGATCTTTTCATAGGCGTGCATAGCGGTGGTGTGGTCGCGCCCACCAAGCTCGTCCCCGATAGAGGGGTAGGACATCTTGAGTTCGGAGCGCATCAGGTACATGATAATTTGGCGAGGTAGAGAGATTTTTTTCTCACGACTTTTACCAAGAATGTCTTCGGTAGATAAATTATATACTTGCCCTACAATCTCAATTAACTGAGCTGGGGTAAGTGAGCGCCTCCCGGCCCCTTCGGACACACTCGATAGTAAGGCTTTGACTGAATCGAGGGTTGGTTCGGCGTTTTTAAGCTGATGAAAGACGATAATCTTGTTAAGAGCACCTTCGAGTTCACGAATATTACTTTGTACCATGGTTGCCACCAGCTGAACAATCTTCGGTTGTAAAGAAAACAGCTTGTCGACACATTTCTTTTCGAGGATAGCCACCCGGGTTTCGAAGTCTGGTGGTGACACATCGGCAATCATCCCCCACTCAAACCGCGATTTAAGACGATCTTCGAGAGCTGGGATAGCCTTGGGGGGGCGATCAGAGGTGATAATGACTTGCTTGTTCTGTTGGTGCAGCTCGTTAAAGGTGTGAAAAAAGGATTCCTGGGTACGATCTTTACCAGCAATGAACTGGATGTCGTCGATGAGTAATAAGTCGATGTGGCGATACCGGTTTTGAAAATCTTTAGCCACCCCTTCTTTGATGGAAGAGATAAAATCGTTAGAGAATTTCTCCGCACTTACATACATGACTGTGGTAGCTGGATTTTTCTTTACCAGTTCGTTTCCTACTGCCTGGATCAGGTGAGTTTTACCAAGCCCAACACCGCCATAGATAAATAACGGGTTGTAGGCCACCCCTGGCCGGGCCACCACCGCTTGGGCGGCAGCATAGGCAAGTTCGCTGCCGCTGCCGACGACAAAGGTGTCGAAGCTGTATTTTGGGTTAAGGGTAAATCCGCCACTAGAGCGTTCTGGTGAGGGAGGGTGGTTTGCTTCAGAAGTAGTTGAAAAAGACGGCTGGGGTTGGGAGAATAAAGGCTGTTCGGCAGGTGGTGGTGTGGTTTCAGAGACATTTTTGATATTTTCAATCCGGTAATCTAATCGTTTAATTGGTTTTTCAGTGATCCGCTCTAAGGATTTGATGAGTAGTTGGTGGTATTTTTTTTCAAGCCACCCCTTGGTAAAGGCGTTTGGCACACAGACCAATACTGCTCCATCCTGCAGCGAAATGATGCCGGTGTTTTTAAACCAGGTGTTGAAGTTTGGTTTTGAAATACTGAGTTCAAGCTCAGCCAGAACCGCCTGCCAAAGTTCGTGGTTGTTCATAGGGACAAATGGGTGGTGAAAGAAGAAAAAACCTAAAGTGGTGGCATTTTAACACAACCAAGACTAAAGAAAATAGGCTTAATAATGAGAAAAAAAGGCAAATGTGGATAACCTGTGGACAAGGTGGAGAATTGACTTTTTACCGTGAATAGAGTAGTCTAGCGGCAGTGATTTTTTTAATTGAAATCTGCTTGTATGTCGACCAAACGAACATATCAACCAAAAAAACGTAAACGTGCGAAAACCCATGGCTTCCGGGCTCGTATGGCTACCAAAAATGGCCGCACCGTGCTCTCTCGCCGCCGCGCCAAAGGCCGCAAAAAACTGACTGTTTCGGATGAAAAGAAAGGCAAAGCCTTGCGCAAGAAATAAATGAGTTCGAAACCACCCCAACTAGGGGTGGTTTTTTGTTTACAAAGAAGGTAGTATGAGGGGTAGTTAAGAAGTATATGCTCCACAAAGATAATCGCCTGAAGAAAGTCCGGGATTTTAACCTAATTATGACCCATGGTCGCTGGGTTACCGGCACCGGGCTCCGTCTCAAAGTACTCCGCCTTAAATCAGTGCCTGAATTATTCCCGAAACGAGCGGACCCGGCAGAGTTTGGGGTGCAGCTACGATTTGCAGTCAGTGTCGGTACAAAAATTGCAAAACAAGCGGTGAAACGCAATCGCCTGCGCCGGCAATTGACCGAAATTATTCGGCTGTGGCTAAAAGATGAGTGTGTGGCCCTTGGATGGTATGGTTTGGTGGTAGTAGACAAAAGCGCCCTGACCACTTCATTTGAAGACTTAAAAAACAGTTTGGAAACTGTTTTTAAGCGAGCGGGTTTATTTGGTTAGTGGTGACTATGAATGGTGAGTTACACAAAATATGTAGACTGCTCTGGTTGGCTCCCCGCCAACCCTTTTTGTGGTTAATCAGGCTATATCAAAAAACCATATCACCAGATCATGGGTTGCTACGCGTCTGGCTTGCGCCCGGGGTCTGCCGGTTTTATCCCACGTGTAGTGAGTATGGGTACCAGATAATCAAAAACCGAGGCTTAGTTATCGGACTTCCGAAACTTATCTGGCGCATTCTGCGGTGTCATCCGTTTAGCCGGGGTGGTATTGACCTCCCGGGCTAGCCGCGGATTTTTTTGAGAATGTTCAGGTCTTCCACCACCAAATCATGTTCGGTTTCGAGGATAAAGTTTTTATCTTTAAGATGTTTACTCTTGAGGAGGCTTTCGAACCCGGCGAGGCCAATTTTTCCCTGACCAATATGTTCGTGACGGTCCTTGTGGTCACCTAGCTCTACTTTTGAATCGTTGCAATGAAACATTCCCAGGCGATCAATACCAATCGCGTTGTCAAATTTTTCCAGCGTATCTTTTACCGCTGCTGGGGTACGAATATCATATCCGCTGCCAAAGCCGTGTTGGGTGTCATAACACACTCCAATGGGGTATTTTTTTAATTTAGGATGATTGATAATATCACCTACTTCTTCAAAGGTGCTCCCGATCACTGCTCCTGCTCCCGCCGAAATTTCAATCAAAAATTGTGTGCTGCCCTTGTAGCCTTTAAGCATTTCTACTAACCCATCAACTAGTTGGGGAAAGCCTTCGTCTTTGCCAAGAGCGGCATAGCTGCCAAGGTGGGTCATGACAAACCGAGCGCCAAGTAGTGAACCCCGTTCCAATTCTTCGCGTACCACCGCAACTGAACCGTGTTTAATGCGGTTGTTGGTTGAGGCAAAGTTAATAAAATAAGGGGTATGAATATACCATTCCTTTTGGTTGTGTTTTTTGCATTCCTCTTTAAATTGAGTGGCTATTTCTTTGGTTAGCGGCGCTACGTAGCCACCCCTCGGTGAACGGCTGAACATTTGAAACACTTCACAGCCAAGTTTAGCGGCATTTCCAGGGGCGTTCGGCAATCCGCCTGCAATAGATACATGAGCTCCAAATAACATATAACTCAGATTAAAAAAGACATGGCTTGTTCAAAAGGTAGTGTACCATGTGAACCTCACCATGTCTTTAGTAGGAATAGATTATTTTTTGGTTTCTGGCTTTGTGCCAAGAATTTGTTCTTTTAACCATCCTAGAACTTTTTTGTTAAGAAGTGTAGTGCGAATCGTATCAAGCACCTCGGGTCGCTGCAGATTTTGGTCTACGGTGTCATTGTTTGGGTAGGTGGCTTTAATAAGTTTAACTTCTTCGTTCATTTCAGCCTGGGTGACGCTAAGATTGTTATCTTTGGCAATTGTGCGTGACAGCAAGGCTGCTTTACCGCGTTTCAGGGCCTGATCCGAAAAGTCAGCAAAGATTTCTGCCTCGGTCTTTTTCAGATCTTTCAGATACTGTTCAATCGTGACGCCTTGTTCGTCCAGGCTATGCTTAAGTTCATAGAACATTTTTTGTTTTTCCGAATCAATCAACACTTCTGGCAACTCGGCAAAGGTACTTTTTTCAATCAGTTGCTCAAGTAGGTCGGCCTCAACACGTTGATCTTCTTTGCGCTCGGCTTCGGTGGTTAGATTGGTCGAGAGGATGGTGGTCAGATCAGCCAAGCTCTTCTGGCCAAGTGATTTAGCAAAGTCGTCATTAAGCTTTGGGTAGGTGACTTCATAGACATCGTTTACCTTGACTTTAAAGTCGATGTCTTTACCGGCCAAATGTTTTTGGTAATGTTCTTTGGGGAATTTGAGATTGAACTCCTTGGTATCATCCTTTTTAAGGCCGATTAATTTTTCAGCAAAACCCGGGATATAGTGTGGCTCGCTGAGGTACACCTGATGATTTTTGGCCTGGCCCCCATCAACTGGCACCTTATCAAGGAACATTTCAAGTCCCACCACTACTTTGTCAGTTGGAGTTGCGGCGCCGGTTTTTAGGATTTCTTTCGGCTGCATTTTGCGCAGATTGTCGAGGGTGTCATCGATCTGTTTTTTCTCAACTGTCACTGGCTTTTTCTCAACTTTGATAGATTTGAGGTCGGCTACTTTCACCGCTGGCAACAAGGCAACCTTGGCGCTAAATACTAAATCATTATTTGGGGCAAATTTTTGCAGTGAGATTTCTGGACCACCGAGGGTTTCAATCTTTTCGGCCGTTACGGCTGCAAAAAAATTCTGTTCTACGATAGATTGCATGGCCTCTTGCAAGATTTTCACTTCACCGAGCTGCTGTTTCACAATGTCGTATGGCGCTTTGCCCGGGCGAAAGCCTTTCATAGCGGCACGTTCCGACAAGCGGCCTGCGGCAGCTTCGAGGTTTTTTTGATAATCAGCTGGCGGCACGGTGATAGTAATCTCAACACTCGATTTTCCGAGCTGTTTTACACTGTGTTGCATCATAAAATATGGGTCGTTGAATATCTAAAGTAGAGCTGAGTATAGGGCAAAATAAGCTCTTTGTCAAATAGAAAAGCGGCTGTTTAAGCCGCTTTTCTTGAAGAATTAGTGTAGTTTATTTGATGAGCAGCCCAACAATGAGCAAGGCTACAATGTTGGCCACCTTAATCATCGGATTGATTGCCGGGCCAGCGGTATCTTTGTATGGGTCACCAACTGTGTCGCCGGTCACTGCAGCCTGATGAGCAAAGGAGCCTTTGCCGCCGTAGTTACCTTTTTCAATGAATTTCTTGGTGTTGTCCCAGGCAGCGCCACCGGTTGTCATCGAGATAGCCAGGAAGATGCCGGTGATGATGGTGCCGACCAATAAGCCGCCAAGCGCTTCAACGCCGAGTAGAAGGCCAACTAAAATTGGGGCGGCAACTGGAATAAGAGCCGGAACAATCATCTGGCGAATGGCGCCTTTGGTGACGATGTCAGCGGCTTTGCTGTAATCAGGTTTGGCGGTGCCTTCCATAATACCAGCAATCTCTTTGAATTGACGGCGAACTTCTTCAACCACTTGGCCAGCCACGGTACCAACCGATTCCATCAGCTGAGCGCCAAAAATATATGGCAATAAGCCGCCGATGAATAAGCCAACCAGCACTTTTGGATCGTTGATAACAAACGCCACCGAAGACGGGAGTTTGTGGGTGAAATCAGCGAACAAGACCAGTGAAGCAAGGCCGGCGCTAGCGATAGCGTAGCCTTTGGTAACCGCTTTCGTGGTGTTGCCAACAGCATCAAGTGAATCAGTGATAGTGCGGACACCCTCTGGCAGTTCGGCCATTTCAGCGATACCGCCAGCGTTGTCAGTGATTGGGCCGTAGGCATCAATGGCCACCACGATACCAGTGAGCGATAACATGCCAACAGCTGCCATCGCCACGCCGTACAAGCCAGCCAAGGTGTAAGAACCAAGCATGGCCGCCATGATAACCAGTACCGGCCAGGCAGTGGATTTCATCGACACGGCTAAGCCTGCAATAATATTGGTGCCGTGGCCAGTGGTGCTGGCTTTGGCAATATGCTTAACCGGGTGATACTTAGTCGATGTGTAATAATCAGTAATCAATACCATGATAACGGTGAGCGCTAGGCCGATAACCGTAGTGGCAAAGACTTTGAGAGCCGACAGGCCAGCCAAGTCTTTAAGGAGCCAGTTAGAAATCGGATAGAAAGCAATCAGCGACAAGAGGCCGGCGACGGCGAGCCCTTTGTACAGGGCGTTCATGATGTTCTGTGATGAGCCAAGGCGAATGGCGAACGTAGCCAGAATCGATAGGATAAGTGAGGCACCGCCCAAAACTAATGGGTATGCGAGCACATTAATGTTCCCTGGGAACAGTAGTTGGCCAATAACCAGCGCAGCAATCGAAGTAATGGCATACGTTTCAAACAGGTCAGCGGCCATACCAGCGCAGTCGCCCACATTATCGCCCACATTATCAGCAATAACAGCCGGGTTGCGCGGATCATCTTCTGGAATACCTTTTTCAATTTTACCAACGAGGTCAGCACCCACATCAGCGGCCTTGGTAAAGATGCCGCCGCCAATACGAGCGAAGACCGATACCAAGCTGCCACCAAATCCGAGGCCGAGAAGGGCGTTCAAATCACGGGTTAAGACATAAAAACCAGATACTCCAAGGAGGCCAAGACCAGCCACCATAAGACCGGTAATCGAACCACCGCGAACAGCGAGATTAAGCGCCGGGGTCAAACCTTTTTTAGCGGCTTCAGCCGTGCGCACGTTGGCTTTGACCGAAATATTCATACCGATAAAACCAGCGACACATGATAAGGCGGCGCCTACGGCAAAACCGAAAGCGGTCACCCAATCAATACCCCACCCGATCAGGACAAAAATCACCAGGGCCACAAGGCCAATGGTTTTATACTGTCGTTTTAAATAGGCACGCGCACCATCCTGAATAGCGCGGGCAATAGCCTGCATCCGGTCGTCGCCGGTCGGCTGTTTAAGTACCCAATAACTAAGGCCGAGCGCATAGATAATGCTGATAACGGCCGGAACGATCGCTCCAAGTACGATTAACATCATACGTAGAAGACTATAAATTAATAATTAAATTGCTATTAAATTAATTTTTTGTGGGTGGAACACCCGGCAAACGAACTTGCCGGGAGTCGGCTGGTTCGATTGATTTCCGGCCTATTCTATGCTAAACTAGGTCTCTAGTCAAGGCTATGAAGTATCGTTTTTTACTGCGGTTTTTACGGTCTCTCGTTTATGTTAAGCGATTATTTTGGTGGGTCGGCGGCGCGCTCCAAGCCGGCTTGTTTTTAGTTATAAAAACCTTGGTGTGGCGCCCGGTGCTATACCTCCAATATAAGGGAAAAGTAGTCCTGAAACAGCTCGGATTCGGACGTTTGAGCGAGGTAGGCATGTCGCGTACTGCCCTACAAACCGGGTTGTTTGCCCTACTCGCAGTGATTGCACTACCCGAAACTAAGCTTTACCAGGTAAAAGATTTGCTGCAGCCAGGACAAAAATCATTGGCTTATGCGCTTACGTCATCTGAATCAGATGAAGCTAGTCTAGATGATATTGCGATCGAAACGGCGGCTCCGGAAGTTATCTTTCAGCCGGTTCCCAGTTGGCGCGGCCAGGCCCTAAACGCTGATGATTTAGCGCAAAACAGCACGGTCTTTTTTGATCAAGAGTTTTATGGCTCCATGGCCGGAGGTATGGCGCTCTCTAATCCGGTGATTGCACCCGGAGCCACCCTAGCCGGCAGCAAGCGCACCAAGACTGAAAATTATGTGGTCGAAGCCGGTGATTCGCTGAGCAGTATTGCCTATCAATTCGGAATTAGTGTGGCGACTGTGTTATGGGAGAATGATCTGACCCTGCGCAGCTTGCTAAAACCAGGTCAAATTCTAAGCATTCCGCCAGTTACCGGCGTGCGCCATACTATCAAGCGAGGCGACACCTTGCTTAAGATCGCGTCTCGCTATGAGGTTAAGCCCGATGTAATTATTAGTTTCAACAAACTTAAAGACGACGGCACTGATCTGATTATTGGCGAAACTATTATGGTGCCGGATGGTATTAGACCGGAAGAACGGGCGGTTGCAGCTATCGCCCGGAATTCTCAATCTGCCCGCACCGTGGCTACCCCGGCAGCGTCGCGCCAATCACCGACCGGTCGTGGATTTGTCTGGCCCTCTGGTGTCCGCATCATCACGCAGTACTTTGGTTGGCGGCATAATGCGCTTGATATTGCCGGGCCATTTGCCACTCCTAGCTATGCTGCTAAAGCCGGCACTGTGGAAAAAGCTCAATGCGGATGGAATGGTGGTTATGGCTGCTATGTGATTATCAATCACGGCGACGGCATTCGTACGCTGTATGCCCACCACTCACGCCTGCTAGTATCGCCAGGCGATCATGTGGAGACTGGTCAAACCATCGCACTCATGGGTAACACTGGCAATGTCCGGGGCCATACTGGTATTCACCTGCATTTTGAAGTAATTGTGAATGGCGTCCGCGTCAATCCGCTCGGATATGTACGGTAAAAAAAGAACAAGGAGTGTGCGACCAGGAACAGCTGTTTTGTTCCCAGCCCACTTTTTCCTTGCTCTTTCGACATGAGGTCGCGGCGGGAATTGCACCCGCGCATAGCGGTTTTGCAGACCACTGCCTTACTGCTTGGCTACGCGACCGGTTCAGTTGAGTTTTCATAAACTATCACAGCAAGGACTTTCTTTCAAGATGGAAGAAAGGTAGTATGGTAAAAGGTGCAAAAACCTAATACACCTAATTTCTAATATCTAATATAATGTCAAATTTAAAATTATACATTCTCTTGGAAATTTTGATTTCGAAATTTTATTAGATATTAGAAATTAGGCCTTAGAAATTAGATGTCAAAAGTTCACTTTTTTCTTTCCCATGTCCGAAACTTCTCCAAACCGACTAGTTATCATCGACGGCAACGCCATTATTCACCGCGCCTATCATGCCGTGCCGCCACTCTCGACCAAAGACGGTGTGCTCGTCAATGCCGTCTATGGCTTTGCCACCATGCTTATCAAAGTGTGGCGCGAACTTAAGCCTACTCATATCGCCGTCACGTTTGATGTGGCTGGTGGTACTTTTCGACATCAAGAATTTAAAGAATATAAAGCGACGCGCGTAAAAGCCGACCAGGCGCTGTACGATCAAATTCCCCTGGTACATGAATTAGTGACTGCTTTTGGATTGCCTATCTTTACCAAAGCTGGGTACGAAGCAGACGACGTAATTGGCACGATTACCGAACAGAATAAAGATATTGAAACTGTAGTGGTGACCGGTGATATGGATACCATCCAACTTATCGCGCCCCATGTAAAAATTTACACGCTCCGCAAAGGGATGTCGGATATCGTGGTGTATGACGAAGAAAAAGCAATAGAGCGCTATGGTTTTGAATCCAAGTACTTAATTGATTATAAAGGGCTGGCTGGTGATACCTCAGATAACATTCCGGGCGTTCCCGGTATCGGTGAAGTAACGGCCACGAATTTAATCAAAGAGTACGGATCGCTCGAAGATATTTTTAAAGCTCTAGACAAAAAAGGCGCTGCCGGCTTCAAGCCAGCGGTCTATAAAAAATTACTTGCCGGCAAAGAGTCTGGGATCCTCAGTAAGCGCCTGGCCACCATCGATCGCCATGTTCCAGAGCTGTCATTTGACCTCGACGCTTGCCGCCTCAAACCGTTCGACAAAGCGGCGCTCATGGCCGTGTTTCAAAAATTTGAATTCCTGTCGCTCTTAAAGCGACTGCCGGAATTATCTACAGAAGCCAAAGCTGCGGCACCAGCCAAAGCCCCGGCTCGCAAAAAAACGGCTACTACCCAATTTAAAACCTTAGGTTCAGAGAGTGATCTAGCCACTACTCTTGCCCACATTAAAAAAGCCAAACGGTACGCCGCCGCCGGCCTGCTTGAGAATAATGATAATGTCACGGGCCGTGTGCTTGGCCTCGTCTGTGTAGCCGAGACTGGCGCCTGGTATATTCCGGCCGAGTGGGTGAGCGGAATGAGTGCTATTTTTTCTGATTCAAAAATTGAACTGGTCGGGCATAATTTGAAAGAGCTGGTTAAAATTTGTCAGCGCCAAAAAATGCCGCTGACGAACCAGCTGTTTGATGTGATGGTCGCCTCGTATTTATTGCAGCCAGGCAGCCGGGCTCACGATATGCCGAGCATCGCGCTCAAAGTGCTGGGCAAAGAAATGGCCGTTTCCACCAGTCAAACCAGCCTATTTGGCGTTGATCCCGGCCCTATTGTCAATGAATTATCGCTGGCTCTTGAGGCCGCAGAGCAGCTGGCCAAAGACCTGGTGGCGATTGATGATTATGGCCTCATGGCCAAAATCGAAATGCCGCTCCTCGCGGTACTCGCCGATATGGAATTAAATGGCATCGCCGTTGATACCAAAAAATTAGCTGAATTATCAAAAAGTATTCGCGAGCGCGTTGATAAGATTAGTAACCAGATTTTTTCCTTGGCTGGCGAAACGTTTAATATCGCCTCCCCGATTCAATTGCGCGAAGTGCTGTTTGAAAAAATGCAAATTCCGGTCGACGGTATTAAAAAAGGCAAAACCGGACTCTCGACCGGTGCTGAGCAGCTTGAAAAACTACGCGACCTTCACCCCATCATTCCCGAAATCGAGCAGTACCGCGAACTGACCAAGCTTCAGAATACGTATAGTGATGTGTTGCCAACCTTGGTAAACAAAACCACGCACCGTATTCACACTAACTTCAACCAAACCATTGCCGCTACCGGCCGTCTCTCAAGCACTGATCCTAATTTACAAAATATTCCGGTGCGCACCGAACTCGGCCGCGAAATCCGCAAAGCCTTTGTAGCTGAGCCGGGCAATGTACTACTTAGTGTTGATTATTCCCAGATCGAACTACGCATCGTCGCTTCGCTCGCCGAAGATAAGCGAATGCTTGAGATCTTTGCCGAAGATCAGGATATCCATCAGGCAACTGCGGCCGCTATCAACAATGTTCCGCTTGATAAGGTGACCAAAGAAATGCGCTATGCCGCCAAAGAAGTAAACTTCGGCGTGCTCTATGGCATGGGCACCCACGGCCTCAGCTGGCGCGCCGGCATCCCGTATTGGCAGGCCAAAGAATTTATTGAGAAATATTTTGAGCAGTTTAAAGGTGTGCGCGAATACATTGACCGCACGCTCGAATTTACGAAAAAAGAAGGCTATTGCGAAACCTTATTCGGTCGCCGCCGCTATATTCCCGAACTATCCTCCACTAATTTTCAGGTGCGCGCGGCTGGCGAGCGCATGGCCGTCAATCACCCGATTCAGGGCACGGCGGCGGACCTCATGAAGCTGGCCATGATTGATGTCTATAAAAAATTATGTGCGTCAAAATTTAAAGATTCTGCGAGGCTGCTTTTACAAGTACACGATGAATTGGTGCTTGAAGTGAAGAGGGACAGTGAAACCAGCGTAGCTGAGCTGCTCAAGGAGGCAATGGAGCAGGTGGTGAAATTGCGTGTGCCGGTGAAGGTGGAGGCAAAAGTCGGAGATAGCTGGGGAGAGATGGCGCATCTATTATAGGTCTTGTGTAATAACTAAACATAAAAATAATCCCGACCAGTTGATCGGGATTATTTAATGATACAGATCAGAGGGTGGCTTTATCGTGCCAGCCGACCTAATTCCTCGCTAAACACCCGAAAATTTTCACTATAATCAATCGGACATTCTACAATTGCCGGCTTCCCACTCGCGAATGCCGCTTGAAGTTTTGGAATTAAATCATCAGCCGATTCCACGCGCAGCCCTAGCGCCCCATAGCTCTCGGCATATTTTATAAAATCCGGGTTCTCAAGTTTCATAGCAAACTCCGGCAAGTTCATATTGCGTTGCTTCCATTCAATAAAGCCGTACGCATTGTCATTTAAAATCAACACTACCACCGGAATTTTTTCTTTGACACAGGTAATCATTTCTTGCGAATTCATCATAAAGCCGCCGTCGCCACACACCGCCAGCACTTTTTTATCTGGGTATAACAATTTTATGGCCATAGCGCTTGGCAGGCCAGCGCCCATGGTGGCGAGGGTGTTGTCGAGCAGGAGCGTGTTGTTCGCAAATGTTTGATAGTGGCGTGCAAACCATAATTTATAGATACCATTATCAAGCGTGACGACATCTTCGCGCCCCATCACCGTGCGAATATCAGCGACAATACGTTGTGGGAATAAGGGGTAATTCGTGCTGTCAGTATTTACTTTATATTTTTCAAGCAGTTCGGCGCGCAACCCGGATAAATCGTATGTAGCCGGTGAAGATCGTAGCTGCGCGCTGAGCGCTGTGAGAGAGGTGGAAATATCGCCAACCACTTGGGCGGTCGGAATATAGTATTCATCCGGCTCGGCAATGGTAGTATCGATATGCAAAATGTTTCTGTCGCGTTTTTTATTCCATACTGCTGGCGCATGTTCGTTGGTGTGGAAGCCAACCGTGATTAACAGGTCACTATCATTGATAGCGCGATGCACGTAGTCTTGTTTGTGTAGCCCGAGCGTAAAGAGTGAGTGTGGATTATCATCTGGCAATGATCCTTTGCCGAGCTGGGTGGTTATGACATATAGATTCGTGTCAGCGACAAACTGTTCGAGCGCTGGTGTAATTCTGTCTCGGTTACCACCGCTCGAAACAATCACAATTGGTTTTTTAGCCTGTTTAATCAGGTTAGCTGCTCGAGCGATTGCCGCATCATTGGCCCGTGGCGGCAGAGCTGGTTCGGGGATAAACGGCGGGAGTGGTCCGTCGTAATCAAATCCGGCCACATCTTCGGGGATTTCAAGGTGGACTGCTCCGGGGCGGTCAGCCGTTGCAACAGACAGAGCGTGGTACACCGTGCGTAAAGTTTGTGAAGGAGTGGTAAGGCTAGTGGCCCATTTGGTAATTGGCCGCATCACACCAACCGTATCCACCATTTGGAACTGCGCCTGCCAATTATCTACAGCTGCTTTTTGCCCAGTAATCGCAATCAGTGGCATGCCACCAAGTTGTGCGTATGCAACACCATTCACGAGGTTCATAGCACCAGGCCCGAGCGTCGACAGGCAGAGGCCTGGTCGGCCGGTGAGGCGGCCGTAGGTGGCGGCCATAAACGCGGCCGCTTGTTCGTGCCGCGTCACAATTAATTTTATCTTTGATTTTCGGAGTGATTCCAAAAAATGCAAATTTTCTTCGCCTGGGAGTGCAAAACAATATTCTACCCCCTGCTCTTCGAGTACTTTAATAATAAGGTCAGACACGGTCATAACGTTGATTTTTATATTGAATGGAAATTAAGGAGATATTAAAAAGAAATTTTTTGAAACACAAATATCTTCTTAATATTTTCTCAATATATTTTTTATTTTCGTATACTACACAAGTAAGTGTAAAAAGTTCGAGAGATTAAAAATCCTGATTAATTACTAGTGTTTTAAGCTCTGTCATATCCTCAATCGCATACCGCACCCCCTCGCGACCGAGGCCGGAATCTTTAACCCCGCCATATGGCATATGATCAGCACGGAAATTCGACACGTTGTTAATGATAACGCCACCTACTTCAAGCTGTTCAAATGCGCGCATTGTTTCTGATAAATCATTGGTAAAGATGCCGCATTGTAATCCAAACGAACTGTTATTAATAGTTGCGAGCGCATCATCAAAACTAGTAAACGATCCCACGGTTACAATGGGAGCAAACGCTTCGTTGGCACACACTTTCATATTCGGTTTTGTCTTGGTCAAAATAGTTGGTTCATAGCCAGTTGTTCCAATTCGCGCGCCACCAGTTAGTAGTGTGGCTCCAGCTGTCACCGCTTCATCCACCCAGGCGGCAATCCGTTTGGCATTGCTTTCGTCGATCAAACTCGAGAACATAACCCCGGTCTCAAGGGGGTTGCCATACGTAAGTTTTTTTGTCTCCGCGACAAACCGTTCGCAAAAGTTAGAAAATAGCGATGAGTGAACCAAAATACGCTGTGTGTGAACGCAGCTCTGGCCGCTTTGCCCAAATGCTGCCCCCACCACTTTGCTTAGCACTTTTTCAAGATTCGCGCTTTCAGAAATAATCAAGCCAGCATTGCCACCAAGCTCCAGCACCACTTTTTTTTTCCCAGCGCGGGCTTTCATGTCCCAGCCGATACTCGGCGAACCCGTGAAGGTGAGAAGTTTGAAGCGTGGGTCAGTGACCAGGGCGTCACCAGTCTCTCTGTCCATTGGTAAGATAGACACGGCGCCTTTCGGGAGTTCGGTGGCATTAATCAATTCAGCTAATAATAAAGCCGACAGCGGTGTCTTGCTGGCCGGTTTAAGAATAATCGGGCACCCGGCTGCAATCGCTGGTGCTAATTTATGAGCCACTAAATTTAACGGAAAGTTAAACGGCGCAATTGCGGCCACTAATCCCACGGGAAATCGCCGCACAAGCGCCTGGTGGTTAATACCAGCAGGATGACGATCAAGCGCCATCCATTCGCCATAGATCCGTTTGGCTTCTTCGGCTCCATCGGTAAAGGTTTGAATCGCTCTGTCTACTTCAGCGCGCGCATAAAACAGCGGCTTGCCAGTTTCCATAGCCAAAATGTGGGCAAATTCAGCTTTACGTTCCCCGATGCCATGCGCGATCTGTGCTAGTGCTGACGCACGTATATATATCGGCAGTTGCTGTAATGGCAATTGTGCTGTGCGCGCAGCTGTGATCGCTGCTTCTAAGTTATCGGCAGAAGCCAAGTAGGTAGTGGCAAAAACTTCGTTAGTATACGGAAAAACTACTTCCAGCGGTTGAGCGTTGGAAATAAATTTTCCGCCAGCATAAATAGGGAAAGTTGTGGTCATAGTGTGTGAGTTTTTTTATCTTCTCAAAAAGAAGTGGTCACGTCAAACGGGTACGTTACATCAGAAGACGCTTGACAAAAATGCTATTATTGGAGTAAGGTGGCCTGTTTAGTGGAGTAAAGAATTGGTAGTACTAATTTTTTCACGCTAAACGCACGTTGAAAATAAATAGCGGTGTTGAGCGTTTCTTGGTTAAAAAAATACGATGAAGGCAGGCTTAACACCGCTCAATTGAGCAGGAGGCAGCATGAAGTACGTGCTCATTTCCATTGGTTGTGATAAGTACCCGATGAGTGGCGACGGGATCCGAGCCGGAGGGCTCAAGCCCAAAGGCGCCTACACGGCGGCTTGGCAGGTCGAAGCCGCCTGGAGCTACTGTGATATCAACGGCCTCACGTTGGGCCGAGTTGTCCACGGAGGGGTCAGGGCGCAGCAGGAAGCGGCTGTTCTTGCTGCGGAGATCCTCCGCTTACCGCCGGCTGAAAAGATTGACAACTTCAGTCCAGACATGGCCTGGAAGGTGGGCTACTCCGGGGTCGGCGGCCAGGAGCGGTGGCGAAGCCATCAGCGGGACATCATGGAGGCGGGCGGTATGGTGTCCGATGCGCAGAAGATTGCGCCAGTCTATTTTGAACAGGCTGCAGCCCAGATCTCCAACGGGCTCTCGCTTGTCGCTGCCCAGATGCAGGGCGAACAGACAGCGGCGCTCTTGTTCGCTAGTGAATACTTTGGCGAGGCCGCGCTGACCATGGGTCGCGCGGCCAACCCTGCCAAAGCCCTTTGGGGGTGGTCTGCCCACAGCCTCCTAGTATGTCACATGCATGGGCCCATGATCGAAGAGGTCAGAACGATCGATGTGGCCAGCTGGGCCACGGGCGTGTAAATCGTATCGCCCCCGTTTGGCTAGTTTCACGTGCTCACCCCACCCCCGGTTCCCCGGGGGTGCTTGCGTTTTAAAATAAAAACCGGTTGCTGGGGGCAACCGGTAAGCAAACTCACCTTATTTTTTCATTCCGCCATCTTTCTGACAGCAATCAGCGCTCATTTTTCCGCTATCACAAGCGCAGCTTTTTTTCATATCTGTTGGGCCACAGGCTCCGCCACAGCAACCGCCTTTCATTTCACCGGGCATGCAGGCTCCGCCTTCTTTAGCAGCCATGCGACATTTTGGGCAGCAGCATTCAGCCTTCACCAAGCGGAAATCCCCGGCTCCAACCCCCATTAGGGCCAAGAGGCTGCCGAGCAAGGAAAGTGGTACAAACCAGCCCTGGAATGGGCCTTTAGCATGAACCGCTACGATAGCTACGACCATGGTAATAGCGAGCCAAATTGCCGCAATGCGGGCGTATACCCCGAGCAGCACCATGAGGCCACCGACGAGCTCTGCCAACCCAACAAAATAAGCCCAAAACATTGGCATCGGGAAGCCAAGTTGGTCAAACATGCCGACCGTCATAGCCGGATGGCCAAACAACTTGCCATAGCCCGAATAAATAAAAATTACACCAACGGCCACGCGTAAGGCCAACAGCCCCCAAGCATCCATTTTTGGATTGCAGCGGAGCATATGTTTGCACATCATAGTCCTCTGATTAAGAGTTAAAAGTATTATTCGAGGTCGATTATATAGCGGAAGCCGAAACTATGCAAGGTCCAGTCCGCAATAATCGTAAGTTTGCGTGCCAGCCCCGGCATGAAGCGAACATAGACCGTGCGGCGGATCAGCCAGGCTATTCGGCCAAAGAAATAGAAGCGCCCGATCGAGGCCACGCCATACCATTCGCCAATCGGAACCAGCATTCCAGCCGAATGAAATCGGAAAGGTCGTAGTGGCAGCCGGCGCAGAGTAGCCACCAGGTGCTTGGCGGCATATCGGCCCTGGCGGTGCGCAGTTTCGCCGAGTTGTGGCACCAATGTATCGCTCCCTTCATTGCGAAAGGCAGCCATATCACCAACCGCATACAGCGATGGTACAGCAGTGTGCTGCAGCGAAGTGCCTACTGGCAATCGACCCTTGACTACATATGTCTCGGGGAAAAAATCAGCGGCCGTATTCTTCACACCGGCACACCAGACTGTCAGGTCGCTTGCTAGCGGATCTTGGTCAGCCAGAGTGAGCGTGTCTGGGGACACGGCCAGAACTTTCGTGTTGCGTAGAAAAGTGAGCCCCTGCCCGGTAAGGCGTCGTTCAATTTTGTCTTGCGCTGCGCGCGGCATCGTATTCAGAATCATTGGTCCAGCCTCTACCACCGTAATCGAAATGTCTTGGTGCGGGTACAGCTTTTTTAGATCATCGGTCGCCAGGTGCAAGAGTTGTGAGGCTGTTTCAATACCAGTATACCCGCCGCCAACCACAGTGATGGCAGTGGTCAAATGACCAGCTTCAAGGCGTTGGATCAGTGCGCGGCGTAGCCGCATCGCGCCGGTAAGGGTGCGTACCTGGAAGCAGTGCTCTGCAGCTCCTGGCGTATTAAAATAATTGACAGAACTTCCAAGTGCTGCCACGGCATAGTCATACCGCACCAGCCCCTGGTCGGTGGTGATCATTTTTTTCTCCGGATCAATCTGTTCAATGGTGGCTTTCAAAAAGCGGTGCGGCGTATCTTGCACCACTTCGCGTAGCGATAGCGTGCAATGAGACGGCTCAATTGATCCGGCGGCCACCTCGTGCAGCATGGGGGTGAACGTAAAATAATTATTACGATCAATAATGGTGATAGTTTTGTTCAGGCGGTATTTTTTGAGAAGTGTGGCGAGGGTGCGAAATGTTTCATACCCGCCGATGCCGGCCCCGAGGATAACAATGTCAGTAGTTAACAGTTTATTTTTATTCATAAAAAAGATAGTTGCGGCCGCAGTATAACACAGGGTTATTAAAAAGGCTATTTGTCTAGGTTCTTCTCATTCCCGCTGTTGCGCGGGAATGACAAGCCTGGAGCAATCTTTCTTCATTGCGTCCAACAGAAAACCGCGGTATGATTATTTTCCTATCTCATTCATTTCTATGGTGATTTATCTCTACGGAGCCGACACCCTGCGCAGCCGCCGCTATCTCAAAGAACAGGTGGCTAAATTTAAAGTTGCCCGTGATCCGCAAGGGTATAACGTTGTATTCATAGATGCAGTCAAAGAATCGGCTGGAAAAATTAGCGGCGAGCTATTGGCAACGCCGTTTTTGGCCACCCGCCGCTTGATTGTGGTTGAAAATCTGCTTAATCATTCGTCCGTCGATTTTTTAACGGAATTCGGACAGCGCGTAGCCGCCAAAAGTTGGCCGGAAAGCAATGTGGTCATAGTCTGGCAAGGACAAACACCAGGTAAGAGCAAAGCGGTCAAAAGTCTCCACGAACTGCTCTCCAAGCAGCCCTACGCCGAAGAGTTTGCACCGCTCACCCCCGGCCAGCTGCCTGGTTTTATTACCGCCTATCTCAAAGCGCGTGGCCGAACACTGGCTCCGGGTGCGCTCGAATATCTGGTTCGCCACGGAGGCGATGATGCCTGGTTGCTTGAAACCACACTTGATCAGTTAATCGCCTATACTGGCGACGCTGCCTCCCCAATCACACCGGCTGCTGCCGCTCTTTTTTTGGAAGTCAAACACGAAGATACTGTTTTCACAGTGGTAGATGCAATTCTTTCGGGTAATCATGCAGCTGCCCGGCGCGTGCTCCAGTCAGCGCGGGAGGCCGAAGTTGAAGACGGTTACATATTCAGCATGGTTGCACGCCAGGTGCGAATTTTACTGCAGATTCGAGATTATTTTGATCAGTCGCCGCAGTTTGTAAGCGAGGCTGCTGCAGCCGAGCTTAAGCTGCATCCGTTTGTGGTTAAAAAAAGTCTGCCGCTCGTGAAGCGCACCCCTCTCGCTGCCCTGGCTGCACTTCAGGAAAAATTATTAGACATGGACGTTAAAATAAAAAACGGCCTGGCGAACCAGGCCGTGCTTATCGATGTGTTTATTAGTGGTACGTCATGAATTGGGCAGAGCGACCGCGGCCATAAAGTTCCCGTATTTGTTCCACCTGTGCTTCTTTGATTGGTTCTTTGTACCATTTGGAAAAATGTTCCCGAGCCACCACTTCGGGAAAATTAGTCATAAAATTTCGAATTCTATCTCCAGCCACCTCGGCCCCTTCTGTAGGGCAGGTCCGCACCACTTCGTCAAAGGTATTTTTTATGGCTGCTTCTGCACCATGAGCGAGTGTGGCCGCTTCAGCCAGCACACTCGGCATGGTCTCGGGGAATAGCCGCGACATTTCTTCAAGGACCGGCACCGTTCCGCCCCGAATAGTGCGTTTGATTTCATCCGAACCCGTTAATTCAACTAATACGTCTATACCTTCAAGCTCTCCATGCGGCCCCTCGGCATGGAGCAGGGCGAGTAATTGTGAATTATCGATGCTCGTTAAATAATCCTGAAACGGTCTGATTGGGCCGTCATCGCGCAGCGAAGTAGCCGTGCCTTCGCTACCGACTTCATACGCCAAAAAGCCAAGGTACCGATTAACTTCCTTGGTCAGCCAGTCGCGCACGAGCCCGATTACAATCTGGCCGATGACTTGTTTTTTAAGCTCCTTGCTAGAAGGTTCGATCATATAAAAACCCCGAATAGGTTCGGGGTCAGTATAACAAATGAAGGCTTATTTCGCGAGTGCGTTCACTTTTTTCATCAAGCGAGACAACTTGCGGGCAGCCGTATTCTTCTTGATCACCCCGGTGCGGGCTGCTTTGTCGAGCGCTTGTTGCGCCGTGCGGGCCAATTCAAGGGCGCTTTTTTTGTCGGCCTTCAGGGTGCTCTTGATGGCGTCTTTAAAGGCATTTTTGCGTACCAAGTTGCGGGCAGCATGAGTTTTGTTCTGACGCAGGGCCTTTTTAGCATTTGCTTTATTAGGCATAGGTAATTAGCGAAGTATAAAACCAATTAATTAGAGATATAACAGTTGAGAGCGTACGGCGCATACTACCCTAAAAGTGCCGCTTTGTCAAACCCGGAGGTCTGGTAGGCGAAGGGCTATTCTTCAAGCTGTGGCTTTTCAACCAGGCTCAGCTCGATCTGTTTGTCGCCGTCAGTCACGCGCATCACGTCTTTATCAATCTTATTTAGCTCTTTAGCGGCGCTATTATAAGCATTCACTGTCGTTTGCAAGTTCGCGCCGAGCCGTTTGAAATATTGATCATAAGCGGCAAGGTGTCGCCCCAGTTCTTCTACCCGTCCGCGGATCTCTTGAGCAGATTCCTCAATCGTCAGGGCGCGCAGGCCCTGGAGCACCGTTTGTAAATAGGCCAAAAATGAGGTGGGCGACACGATAATGACATGTTTTTCTTTAAATGCATATTCTATCAACGCTTGTGTGTTTACTTTCAGCGCCCCTACTTTATTGACCAACAGATCGTAATAAATCCCTTCCGCCGGAATGAACATGAAGGCAAAATCCATAGTACGTTCGCCCGGTTTAATATATTTGCTGGTTTCATCGATTCGTTTCTTTAGATCGTTTTTAAAATCAGTTTCATAGGCAGCCCGCTCATCGGGATCGCTCGTTGCTACCACGCGGTTATAATTTTCGAGGCTGAATTTGGAATCAACCGGAATAATTTTATCTTTTACAAATACCGCCGCATCGACAATGGTGCCGTCGGAAAATCCGTATTGCATCTGGTAACTGCCCGGTGGTAAGACGTTTTTGAGTACATTTTCAAGATAGTACTCGCCGAGAATGCCGCGCTGCTTGGGGTTTTGCAAGACATTCTGCAAATGTTGCAACTGGTCGGCGAATCCCACTACCTGTTTGTTGGTTTCATCTAGTTTCACGAGGCGCTCTGTGACCTCAGAAATAATTTTAGTGCTTTGGCCAAATTGCGTTTGCAAGGTTTTGTGCAAATGCTGCTGGCTTTGCCAGACTGTCTTGGTGGTGTCGTTCATTTTTTGATCGAATTGTCGGCTAAGATCCTGAATTTGGTTTTGCAACAATAGGAATGATTGCTGATCCGGCCCTGAGTCGTGTCCGCGTGTTCCTGATTTTTTAAATACCAGCACGATCAAAGCAGCCAGGATGCTGATTAGTGTAGTGATACCAATTAATTCTAGTGAGTTCATAGAAGAAGGGTAATGTGATTTTAATATGCCGCTCCTAAAAAGGCAATCGAACAGCCGGTTTAAAACTGCAATTTTGTTTACTTATTGCAGTAAATTTGCTAGTGTGTGCTTATAACCTTTTTGTTTATTACCCCAGCGATATGGCTGGCATTGGTATTCCGGGGAAAAAGTCACGGCTGATTATAGAGCGCAACAGCCGCTCGATCTCGAGCGGTCATAACGCGGGCTTGTACGGAGTGTGCCTCCTCGGCGGAAGCGGCGCCAAAATTTACGATGTCGATGGCAATTCTTACATCGATTTTTTGTCAGGCGCGTCTGCCGTTACGCTTGGCTATGCCAACCAAGAAATCATTGAGATCTATCGCACCCAAGCGGTGCAAATGCATCACTCCTGTTACCCGTATTGTCCAAGTTCACCGGCAGTACGGTTTGCCGAAGAGTTGATCGCTGCATTTCCCGATTCGCGACCCCTCGCTCGCAAAGTACTATTTGGCCTATCCGGCTCCCAGGTCAATCATGCGGCGCTTCTGTGCGCACGGCGCTTTACGGGGCGCAACAAAATTATTTCTTTTAAAAACACCTGGCATGGCAGTTCGGGTCTGGCTGAAGAAGTCACATATTTCGGCCGTGTCGTCGATCCTAAAGCAAAGGATGGTGAAGTGATTTATTTGGATTTTCCAAGCACTCCTGCCCGCTACAAAAAAACGCTGGCAGCCACCACTGATTTGTTAAAGCACCACGATGTCGCCGCGATCATCCTTGAATGCGTCCAGGGTGATGGCGGGAATGTGGTACCGCTCCCTGGAGCGCTCGAGGCGCTCACCGAATTAGCCCGCGCACACGGAGCGATTGTGATTGTCGATGAAGTACAAAGCGGCAACGGCCGCAGTGGAAAATATTGGGAAGTAGAATATTTTAATATCTTGCCAGATATAATAACAGCTGCCAAAGGCATTACCTCTGGCTACTATCCTCTGGCTGTCGCCATCGGTCGGGCCGATGTGCTCGAAGCGTTGCCACGCCTGGCACACCTCAATACGTTTACTGCGAACCCTGTCGCCTGCGAAATCGGTTCGTATGTACTGCGCACTATTTCGCAGCCAGATTTTTTACGCCACGTGAACGAAATGTCCCTTCTTTTGCGGGCCGGTATTACTAAGTTGATTAAAAAGTATCCGCTGTTTAAAGAGGTGCGCGGCTTCGGCTTGCACCTCGGCCTCGAAATGAAACCAAGTGCTTCCATTGATGCCGCATTGTTTGGTTTCTTGTGTTTGCAGTACGGTTTGTTTGTGGGGTATTTTGGCTTGCATAAAGAAGTTTTGCGGCTCCATCCGCCGCTTATTATCACCGCTGCCGAAATCAAACAGGCTTTACAGATCATGGAATTTTGTGCTAAAAAGGTAGTATCTGGTAAAATTAAAGACACGACCATGCAGGCCTACCGCGAATTTGCAGTCGGGCTCAGTGGTCGCTCCACAGAAGCTTCGTTCTAATAGGATTTTCATTTATTCATAATCCGGCTAACTTCATAATTGTATGGAGGAAATATTTTCACAACTTGGTTTAGATGAAACTGAAGCCAAAGTCTATAATGCACTCCTCGAGCTTGGGCCGTCGACTGTCACCGAAATCACCAAAAAAGCGCGGATTACCCGCACCCTTGGGTACCATGTCCTTGAAAAATTAGAATGGTACGGTGTGGTAGGGCGCGCGGGTGGCGAAGGTAAAAAAATGAAATACGCGCTCAATCATCCGCAGAGCCTTTTGCAATTCGTGCGCAACAAAAAAGAATCCTGGGAAGCGCGCGAACGCCAGGCCGAACATGTGTTGCCGCAACTGGTGTCGCTATTCCATGATGCCGAAAAACCAATCATCAATTACCAACATGGTATCGAAGGGGTAGTCAGCGCCCACGAAGATTTATTTGAAGCTAAAACTGAAATCCTCACTATCTCTGATGTGTCCGTGTGGCGTGATTCCGAATTCTGGGATTGGGCCAAAGATATGCAGCGCAAGCGCCAGCGCAAAAAAGTGAAAGAGCGCATGCTCTTCCTAGATTCGCCACCGGATCGCGAATTTATCCGGCAGTATATGGAACATATGCCAGACACACTGTGCCGCCTGATAAAACCAGAAAAATTAAAAGGTTTGGCAGAGCTCGGCGGTGAGATCCATGTCTATGACAAAAAAGTATTGCTCGCGGTAGTAAAAAAGCCAAATCGCATGGGCATGGTGATCGAAAGCTCTGTGTTTGCCAACATTATCCGCGCTATCTTCGAACTAGCCTGGGAAAGCGCCGTACCGATGCAGAAATAATACTGGTAATTTTAAAAAATACCCCCGTATCCCGGAGGTATTTTTTGTTAATGTATTATTACAAAAAAGAGAGAAATATTTCTAAGAGGCTTATTTAAAGTAAAATTATAGTAAAATGTATAGAATACTTGACAGCAAATAAGTTAGTAAAGTAACATTGACAAAAATAGAAAAACATGCTATACTAAGTTGTTGAATTGGCAATTTAGCTTATATTAGCCAAATAGCCATTCAATCGCTCTTTTAACAAGTTTTTCGCTGCATTAAGGGTAATTACACGAGTAAGTGCTCAACAAAGCAAAATATGAGCATTGATTCGTGTAATCACCTGGAGGAGTTGCCCATGACGTTCATTGCCCCGGTTGTTACGGTGCTTCTGTCCCTGCTGTTTGTCTTCGTCGGTATCCGCTGGATCAGGCCATGGCGGGAGCAGCAGCGGCAGAAGCCGCCGAAGGTCTCCATCCCTCTCTTCCCCGAAGCGAAGGAAATGACCGATCTCCCCATCAAGGTCGAGGAGGCCAAGGCGGCCTAGCCTCGATCTGGATAGCAGCGAAAAATCTCGACGCGCTTTCGCGTCAGTCCCGAGCCGGAGGACACTTGTCCGGCGCTATCTAGTGCGCATCAAAAATGGTGAACACCAGTAAGTAAATAGTTCTTTAAAAATTTTTTCGCTGTAGATAAAAAAGGCTGGTTCTTACACAAAAAAGTACTTGAAAACTCGAGTATTGCTCTGTGTAAGTTTTAGACCTTTCTCCAACCCTATCAGTAGCGGAGTCAAAGACCATGAATACCAGAACACTCAGGAATATCTTGCAGAGCCTTCGCAACCTCAACGTGCTCGACGTTTTGGCCGGGCTCCTCTTCCTGGCCTACCTGCCGGGAAAGATCATTGAGTATTTGTTCACCCCTACCTTCGTCATGCCCGACCAGGTCGACACAGGTGAGATCATCATAGCGCCGGTCGAGCCTCCCACCGTGGAGTTCGATCCAGACGATCTTGATCGAGATGGGGCTGCCACCATGAAGACTGACCCCAACTGTCTTCTCGATAAAGTGGTTCCCGAGATCTCCCAAGATGAGGTGTACGCTCTCGAGGCTGCTCTGAGCGTGCCTGAGTTTTTGGAAGAAGCTTGCACTGTGAGAGGTGAATGGGGTCACGAAGACACCCTTGTGGGCGAGCCCAAGCTCTCTCGGGGAGAGATCGTTCGAGCCTTCTGCACACCTGGCCCCTGTCCCGTCGACCCGAACTTCATCAACGTTCGAGACGGCGACAAGTTTGTGATCGATTTTCCCTAACCAATCGCAGCGAAAAAAACCTCACGGACCAGCGCCACGCAATCTGGTGCCCCGTGACGGTGCGCTCGACCCCTGTGTCGAGCGCCGCTATCCAATACTCAGCATTACAATGATGGGTGGTGGGTAGAAGTTATCAATCGTGAATAGGTTATAGCATAACAAGTCAGACCATCTGTAGTCTGATTTTTTATTTTTTTACGCTTTTCACCCAACTATAATCTTCGCTGTAGTCACTTGCTCCCCTTGATTTTTTCAGCTACACTGCGGTATACTTGCCCCCGTAGTTCAACGGATAGAACAAACCCGTCCTAAGGGTGAAATAGAGGTTCAATTCCTTTCGGGGGCACCATTGAGTAAAATTTTCAATTTATAATTTCCAATTTTCAATGGTGATTGTAAATTTAGACATTGAAAATTAAACATTCTTTAAAAATTGAAAATTAATACTTGAAAATTTTCAACCGGGCCTATGGTCTAGTGGTATGACGCAGCATTCGCATTGCTGAAGCGGCAGTCCGATTCTGCCTAGGTCCACAAATAAATAATACCGCCTTAAAAGGCGGTATTATTTATTTGACAAGCTCGCCTTCCCCACACATAGTGTCGCCCAAAAAATTGTTGATTGGGAGAGCGATCGCCAATATTTTGGGGACGATATGAAGGGGGAAGGAGAGAGAAATTTTACAATTTCTTACGTGTTACATCTTCACTTCTCGTGATAATTTTTATCAAGATAAGTGAAGAGCCAAGGCAAGGTGTGCTGCCTTTCCATTGGCCTTCGAGTGCTTTTAGTTTGAAAGAGTTGGTAGGTGCGGAGATTGGTGGGTTGAGGTCTGGACACTCCGCGGGTCCAGACGTTTTGTGCTATTCATCGCGGGACGGATCGTCGTGAGCGCTGGTGCCGCCGCCAGCGACTCGCTTGACCTCTTTGCCGTCAAAGGCGAGACCCTCGCCGGAGCCGACCGGCACCATCACCCCCTCCTCAAGCCACAGGAGTAACCCGGCGGCCGAAAGGCCCCCGCCGCGCGACGAGGTCCGGAGCGAGGCGATGACTGCCTCACCCGTCGCCTGCGCGCCGGAGGTGGAGCCCGACCATCCGTGGCGGCCCTGGCTCATGGCCTGGGCACTCGTCCAGTGCAGGCAGGCCTTCTTGCTGCGGTCGGTCCGGCGATCCGGCTCGAGCCGTGGCCTGCCCGCCTGCGTGGTGCCTAGCTTGACGTCCATCCAGTAGGCGGCCTCGGGGACTGCCACTTTGTGGGTTGCCAACGTGGCGATGTCCTCGAAGCGCTGGACCAGCTCGCCGTCCAGCTCGCCCGGCCGCCAGATCGGCAGGTCGAACGAGTCGTGCCCGCCGCCGGCCTTCAGGTACCAGTTGAGGCGGGGGTAGTTCTTGTTGGGGTGCCGGCCGTAGTATCCGGTCACGTTGATCAACACTCTCCCCTTCTCGGCGCGGCTGAGGCGGTCGAGTGCCCAGAACACCTCCGACCCGCACCACGCGCCGTTCCACCAGCCAGCCTCATTGGGCTCGGTGGTGTAGACGCCGGACTTTTTCGGCAGGGCGTCGTCCGAAAAATACCTCGTGACCTCTCCCGAAGGAGAGATCACATAGCCTCCCTGCTCTCCGCGGTTGAGGATGTGGACTTGGTTGGTCTTGAGGGGCCATCGCCGCCGCACTTCGGGCAGGATCGCCTCGATGCGTCTGCAGAGAAGAAGGTTAAAAATGCAGACGTCGTTCATGTTTTTTGCATCCTGCTCCCCCGGCGGGCTGTTGGGCGTGGGGAAGTAGATGCTGAAACGCTCCTCCCATGGGAGGTCATTCCATCTCACGTAGAATGACCAGGGGTAGGCCGACTTTGCGACCTCCCCCTGTGCGATCTCATCAGTCCCCAGTGAAAGGCCGGGGTGGGCCGTCGCCGTTTGGCTCGCGGCCTTGGCCCAGTTGACGAACCTTGTGAAGGCCTCGCCAAAGTCGGCCGCCTCCGCCAGCCCACGCTTCAGCTCGACAGCGAGCTGCGCCTTGATCTGGGCGGCCTGCCGTTCCTTGGCCCGCTCGCGTTTCTCGCGCTCGGCGCGCACGATGTCGTACGCGTCGTACTTGATCCGCTTAAGCAGATTGACCGGCTTGTCAGCGGCCCACGCGTCGAGGCGGACGCGGTAGGCGTCAAAATCCTCGCCCTCGTCGATGGCCGGCCACTTGAGAGCATCGGCCGCCGTGGCCTCGTCACGCTGCTGCGTGATCCACAGGTCGAGCGCGCCGCTCTGGATCGCCTCGAGGACCTGACGGGCCTCGCCGCAGAACGTGGGCACGCCCTTGTGGCCGCCGAGCGGCGACAGGTGTGTCCGCAGCTCCTGCGCCTTCCCGACGGGGAGCTTGTCGAGCGCGCTCTCGATCAGGCGATCGAACGCGTCGCGCTCCCGGTTGGTGCCCTCGCCGATCGCTCGGTCGAGGGCCTGGACCAGGCGCTTCTCGCCAAGGAGGGTCTTGCCAGCCGCGGCCCACTCGAGAATTCCCAGGGGGAAGTCCTCGACGTTGGCGGTGCGGGTCGGCTCCCCGGAGTCCTCTGCGGGCGACGACGACTCGGCGGACTTTGCCGACGGGAGGTTTGCCTGCACGAGGCCGGCCTTCAGAAACGCATCACGGAAACTTCTTTGTCCCTTTGCCATGATCATCCTCCTTTCACAGAGTCGGGTTCATTCACCATCCGGACTTGATCAAAGTCCGAAGAACCCAATTTTTTGGTCGTTCCGGCAGTCACTGGTGAGAGGTGTGACTGTCGTGTGTCTGTGAGAAAAAGACAGACAGCAGAGTGTCTTTAAAATTTTGAAAACACTCTGCTATCCGGCTGTCACAAACCAATCGACGATTGTTTTTTAAATTGTAAGGAACATTCTTTCCTCTCAGAATCTCTGAAAAATTATTTCAGCGATTCAATCGTACTTTTCTGTCGACAATTCAACAGCAAAGTACGAAAGCGCTGGACCCCAAAATATTTACAAGATCGCTTTCTTTTTTTGTAATCTTCACCGTTCACAATAATCATGTGAACAGAATTAGACCGGCGAGCGACACTGTGCAAGTGTGCTCGCCGTTCGAGTGCATGCCCAATTTATAATGCGCCCGGGCGGATGGCGCGTTGTGAGCGATTAGCAATGGCGACGCCGGGCCGCTCGGGCGAGCGCTTCCGCTTCTTCCTCCTCATACTCCTCGTTTACGTACGACCTCATGGTCTCGGCTTTCGCCATTGCGCTGGTCGCTGCAACGCAGCAGCGAGACTTTTCGTCGAAAAAGTAACCTCCTTTCTGTCCGGGCGAGTATCGCCACTCGCCGAAGTCGGCAAGCTCGGTCTGATTGAAGGCAACGAGCTCCCTGACGAGCCGTTCCCTGGCCGCCGTGTAGACGGCGGCCCATTTGCGCCTAGCAGTCTTTTCGGCCAGGAAATCGCTTTCCGCGACCGATGGATCGATCAACCTGACCCAGCCACTGTTGAGGGTTGCAACCTCCCGTCCCTGTATGTGCAGGGTACGGGTCCGATCGAAACTCGTGATGCTTGCGGCTCGATTTGTGATAAAAATCGAGCCGTTCTGGCCCCACGGGGCGCTAGCGATCGCCTCCCTGAGTGCGTCAAGCGCCCTCCTTCTTTCCTCCTGAGCCTGCGCGTGCGGCTCCGGATTTTCCGAATCCCACCGCGTCTCTTGCAGCGCTTTTTCGGCGTTGCGGAGGGTGGCGACGAGGGTTACGAAAATGCGGGGGGAAATTTTTTGAGACATCGTGGTCCTTTCGGGTGGTTAGCCCATCTCACTGTAATCCCGACTCAGCCGGGACGATCTGTTACCCATCTTTCGGGGGCGTTGAGTGAGTCAACATTCCAGATCTTGGTTTTAAAAGAGCACGTCGGCCTTTGTTAGCACCGACTATCCCCGCCTCAACTCATCACGCTGGACTTGTTAAGAAGGGACGCACTCGGTACTACCCATGAACCACAAGGGTTCAGGGAGGAGATCGCGCGGGAGGAAGAAACGCTTACGCGCCTCAATTCCATTCCCATCCATCTCATTCTCCGACTCGCGTCGGAGCTGAAAAGTTTTTCTTTTCACCGCTAGGATTATCTCCTTACATAGCAGCGAAAAGACAAAAGTTTGAAAGAACGGTGGTAGAAATAGTTTTAGAAACTTGTCCCGACCCAGTCGGGATTATTTCCACCAGCGAGAAGACTGGTTACTCGTGGACAAGCTGCTGACAAGCGAAGCTGTTGTCCTGTCCATCATTCTCGCTGCTGAAAATAAAAACCTCTCTGTTGTGGAGAGAGGCTGGCAATGTTGTCTGATGACTAATGTCCCGTATCGAAAATTCAATTATTCGTTATTCGACATTCGGATTTAGTCATTGTACTCACTTCATTCCCTCTCTCCAGAGGCCGAAGTGAACGTTTTTTAATTGTAAGGTGCTCTGCCATCCGGTTCGTTCGTCACTTTCGCAACTAGCCAGTATACTATAAAAATCAGAAAATGTCAATAATTCATGACGTATATGTGCCGCTATTTCTTTTATTTTAGCCAATTTAATACAAATATTGGTAAATTATAAATACTAAAAAAATATCAAATAATCTTGACATTCTTAAGTAAAAGTGCTATAATTATCTTAGATAAGCCTAAAAATATGTCCAAAAATAAAAGCAAATTACAAAGAAATATAAAAAAGTAGCTATAATTAGCCAAAATTTCTATGTACGAACCAATTTTGTCTGCAATCGGTCTATCGGATAAGGAAGTGATGGTGTTTGAAACGCTCCTCCGCCAAGGGCCGCAAACGATGGCCGAACTTGCCAAACACTCCGCCCTCAAACGGGGGGATTTATACAATATTGTGGCAAATTTAAATGATGTAGGCGTGGTCGAAATTGAAGAATCAAGTAAACGTAAGCTCTACCGAGTTGTCCACCCCACGCGTTTGCAGACAGTCTTAGAGCAGCAATCACAAGCGATTGAACAAACTAAAAAAACACTCGGGGTAATGCTTCCCGAGCTAATTTCAGCCTACAATGTCGCCCACAGTAAACCAGGTATTAGTTTTTATGAAGGCAAAGAAGGTGTTATTCGTGCCTATGAAGAATTATTGGCTCTGAATCAGCCCATCGACAGTATCGAAGACAAAGGAGAGATGGCTGCGTTTATTCCGGAATACTTTCCCAAGTTTATTAAAAAACGCGTACACAAAAAAATATTTAACCGTGTGGTCGCCCCGAGTACGAACGCCATTAATATAACTGATGCCAAAGAGCTGCGCGAAACCCGAACCATTCCGGTTGCTGAATTTCCGTTCAGTATGGATGTTAAAATTGCAGGTGACGAAGTGTTGTTAACCACGCTTGAAGCTGAGCAAGCTATGGCCGTGCGCCTGCATCATCCCCAGATTGCCAGCAACTTTAAGCTGCTATTCAAATTTTTCTGGGATCATGCTGCCAAACGCGCCCCTCAGGGTGCCGCAGTGGTTGCTTCAGATGGCTCAGGTTCCTCTACTGTCTTTAATAATTGACCGGTTGGATCGAGTTGGCGTAGACGCTCGCTGCCCGCCTGGCGCAGTTCGGCCAGGTAGTTGTCAAAACTAATCAGTCGATATCCGGGTTCTACAAATTGACTAACGATTCCTGCCGATGCTTCGCCCCTGCTCATCACTATCGCGAGTGGGACGACGCCTTTGTCCGCATCTTCACTAGGCAGTCCCGGGCCGAGCGCCAATTGCAGGCGTACTTCTGAGCCTACTGGTCCTCGCCGTTCACGCAGTGTTTTGGCTACTCGAGCCAATTCGGCCATACGCGAGCGCCACCCATCATTGTCACGAACATTGTCGTCGATATAGATACCGCTCGAGCTTAGCTTGTCAGCCATGGTCGCCATAAAAGACTCGTATTCTGTATCGCGTTTGTAGACGGTCGAACGCACGCCCATGGCCACATCAATGCTGCTATCTCGTAATTGGTTGATATTAGAAAAGTCACTGACTACTACTCCGGCTGGAAAAGCTGGAATTTCATGATAGAGATCGCGTTCGGCAATATCTTGGCGTAGAAACCTAGCCGGAGTATGGGCCAGCGTTTGTTTGGCCGCTTCAAATGCTGCGGAGCGCCCACCGGCGACAGTGAGATTAATTTTATATGGGTAAATCACGTGCCCGGCGCTATCGCGAGAGCTGATCGTATCGGGTACTAGAGAAATATTTTTCAGTCGGGCTGCGGCCTGTGGGAGTAATTCTTTGAGAGCGTTGGGGTCTCGCGTTAATTGTTGCAACCGTTCGGCGCTGTATTCAAATTTATCCTCGGCGGTTTGACCATCTGCTATCATGAGTATTTTATAGATCGCGTCAGAGAGAACGGACCGCTCTTCTGCAGATAATGTGCCACCGCTCGCTGCTTCCAATTTTTCCCAATCAAATAATTTTTCAATCAATGTGTTCACCGGATAGTATATGCTATCGGCCATGATAATATCTGTATACTGATTTCCAAGCCCAGCCTGTGCTCGCTCTGCTCGACTTTTACCGCTCCCCGGGCCAAACTCTAGGAGTAACTTTTTTTTGCCCGGCTCTCCAAGAGCTTTGAGTAGCCCCATGACATCTACGCCCAAACGGCGTTTGTATTCTTCTGAATTTCGATCCACGCGCCAATGAATTTCCGGTATAGGTCTAAGTACGCCGCGTGATCCAAGCGCACGAAGAAACAGTCCCAGGCCATCTTGTTTTTTCATTTCACTGGCCAGAATATCTTGTTCGCGAGCATAGCGTGCCAGGTCGATACTGCCCGCCTCATGTGCACCGACCAGCTCGGCGGTGTTACGGAATAAGCCAGACAGAGCGCTCTGGCGACTGGATTCAGCTCGGAATTCTGTATGAATATCATGCAGCACGACAGCAGGTGTTTCTCCGTCAGTGATACGGCGGTGAGTGGTAGCGAGTAGATCTTTGGCGCGCACCAGGAGCCCCTGAATCAGCACTTCATTGTGTAGGTCTTCTGGTTCGAAGTCTGCGCTCACTTCGGCCGCTATTAATTCGACTCGACCAGCGACCCGCTGGTAGTCTTCAATTAGCCCAGTCATTTCTTGGGGAGTCAGGCGATCAGCTAGATCAAGAAGTTTGCTGCCAGCCGCTTTATCTGTTTCAAGAGCGACAAACAATCTAAAGCCCGGTTCGTGGTACGTTTTTATAAACGTTATAGCCCGTGCTCGATCCTCGCTTGGAGCGTGTTGCATATACCACAAAAACCAACCTTGCTCCCGGAAGCTCAGATTGTTGAACATGACACCAGTTTCTTGTCCGAAATCAGTGAGATAGGTTTTAAAATAATTGGCTTTGAATTCTTGTAGAATCTGCTCGCGCTCTGTCCGCTCAGCCTCGGTTTCATTGGGGTTCGTATGAAACAGGGTCGCATGGGTAAAATCAAGTAGCCGTGCTTGCAAAACAATCTCGGGAGAATCTAAGTCGCGCAATTGAAAAAAACCAATCGCGTGCTGTTGGTTGTCAAATACTGCCACCTGGCCATCGCCTGTAGCGCGATGAGCGGAGTATTCCGGGCGATTATATTCCCCGAGGTCAAATGTTTTTCCCAAATAATTTACTCCGCGCTCTGACATGCCGATCTTTCCTAGCTCTAAGCGATATAAAAGCCGGGTGGCTAGTACTTTTGTCAGCCGGTCTTCGGTCGTTTGAATTTTTTCCATCAGCTCCTTGCCAGCCGCCGCAGGGGCTTGGTTCAGCAGGTTGTTAATAGGCGGGTACAAATCTGCAGAAGCCTCGGGAGTGGTTAGGATTTTATTAAGCGCATAGGCCCGAACTTTATCGTGAACTCCAGCGTTACTAGCGCTTAGGGCGACAAGTCCGGACAAGACTGCTTTTCCGAAAGCCGTATCCTTATAATGTTTATCTTCCATTAAAAAATAGCTGGTCAAGCCACCCCGATTCAAATCATCGAGCATTATCCCTTCTCCCCAATGTCCGCCCTCATCAGATTCGTACACATTATTTTCGCTTACCCAGGCCTCATATTTGGCATTAAATTCTTCGGGACTAATATTTTTTCCCAGCTTGTAGATTTGTTTGTTTAAAAATCGGATAGTATCTATGTCTGCTAAGCACTCAACAATGGTCGGTTGAGCTTCTGATCCGCATGTCCCCAGTGTCTCAACAATATCTTCATAATAATAAGAGCGAAATGTTTGCTCGTTATCAGTTTCGGTATGTAGGTACTCTTCATAGACTGCAACGATGTCTGTTCCTGGAAACGGTTTCCCGACTTTAAAAATAGCTGGCATGCTCTGTTCGTCCAAATGGTCTTCAAGCAATAAATTTTTAATGTGATCGATAGCCTCTGGTAACTTCCTTGCCTGTCTAGCTTCGGCTACTATTTCTTGTAAGTGTTGCCTCAATTCATTCCGAATGCCTTGTAATGTTTCTCCCACTTGATGGTATAGATCAGCCTCTTCGGTCCAATCGTCAAAGCGCGCTTCGTTAATAGAAAAATCAGAAAATTTTCCTTGTGCCTGTGAGTTTTCAATGTACGTTTGGTACGGGGTCGCTAAAAAATCGGCCAGCTTTTGGCGCGCTTGCTCGAAGCGTGTTTCTTGTTGTTCGGGTATAAGCAACGCTTCGCTGTCGTACGCACGTCTGCCTCTCATATCAATAAAATGTCTTAATAAAAGTATCTAAATTTACGCACAAGTTGTGAGTGCCACTATTTTAAGTCTAGCAGTTTTTTTCCAGAGTGTCATTTTTTAGAAAATGGCGTCAATAAATAATTTTATTGCCCATTCCCCGCTTCTCTGTTACCCTTCCTTCACTATGCTATTTTCCTATTGTTCCAAAAACGGCCAATTGGTTCCGCTCGCCGATGCTCAGATTCCCGTCGCTAATATTGAATACCAGTATGGCTTCGGCGTCTACGAAACTTTGCGTACCAAACATGGCGTAATTTTTTTTAAAGATGAACATATTGAACGTTTGTTCACTTCGGCCACCATTGTCGGGATCGAACATTCGCTCACCGCCGCCCTCGTTTCTCAGTATCTGGCAGATCTGATGGCTACCATTACTGAACCAGCCTGCAATTTAAAAATTCTCTTGATAGGTGGTAAATTAGCAGCGGATGCACTGTTGTTTATTATTCCTCTCGCCCCACTCTTTCCTGATAAAAAATTATATCGGAGTGGTGCCGAGCTTATCACCGTGCCCTATGAACGCTTGTTGCCTAAGGCCAAGACGCTCAATATGCTGGGGAGCTATTTGGCCTATCGCTCGGCCCGCGAACAGTCTGCCTATGATGCTCTGCTTATTGATATAAGCGGCATCATTACCGAAGGTACGCGCACCAATTTTTTTGCCCTAAAAGGCCAAACCATATATGAAGCGCCGACTGAAAAAATTCTTGATGGCGTGACTCGCCGGCATGTGCTCCAGGTGGCCGTTACGCTTGGGTTCACACTGCTTCCTGCCGAGATCACGTTAGGCGCGGTGGCGTCATATGACGGCGCCTTCATCACCAGCACCAGTTCCAAAATTATTCCTATTAAAAAAATTGACCAGACGCTGCTGCCCATTCCCGAATCACTGCGTACGCTCATGCGGGCATTTGATGAATTTTTGGGTGCTTACGAAGCCACGCGTGCTCAATAAAGAAAATGATCGAGTTCGGTTCGGGGCACGCTTAGTCAATCTTCTTAATTAAAAAGACTAACTACGAGTGGGAGCAGTGGAACGAGCTCCTCACTCGTTCTCACTGCTCCTGAGTCAGCCCGGCCAACCGATTGTGTCGCCAAGGGCGAGGCAACCAGTGTCAAACCAGACAAAATGAACGACTCACCACATCTGTGGGCCATATTCATCGCTTTCCCGGCTTGGCTCGCTCAGCCGCATCTGCCCTACTGGGCTTACCGCGACTTCAACAGTCAGGGCGAAGGTACCCTGCTCTGCCGTCTCGATCACGGTGATCGCGGCATCGCACTTATCGGCCAGGGTCCGGAAGGCCCCGATATCTCCGCTGTCGAGCACGGCAAGAGGTGTGGTTGCCCGCAGGCAATTGTCGAGGAAATCGAAGGCCAGCCGCCCTTCTTTCCCGATCATTAACGGGCGTTCAGGCACACTGAGGGTGATTTGCACAGACAACGTCATGGGGGCCTCCTTATATACCAGTAGCTGACGCCCGGCTGTGCCCGCACTTACGTGACTTAAAAAGTGAGTTGAGTCGGTACCTGTATCCTTTTAGATCTATTTTGTAATCGAAGAGTGTTAATAAAAGTATTGAGTAGTGTGTACTTTTATAGGATAAAATGTGGATAACTTTGTTAATAACTAAGCCAAATAGTTAATAAATTGTATACAATATTGTATACAATTTTTTATATAAACGCAAAATTGCTCTAAAATTAGAGAAAATAAGCCTGAGATGCTAAATTTAGCGAAATTTTATAACAAACTCCATTTTATCCCCATGTTCTGCCTATGTTCCACGTGAAACATTCAAATACGATTTCTAATTAGCATAAAAATCATTTTGAACGTATTTGCTAGATGTCGGTTTGTTAATACGGTGGCAAATACTGGTTCTTCTAAAGTCAATAAACCGATTGAGTTATCCCAAATTAGTATGTCAGTTGGTGAATCTTTAAATTCAGCGGGTAAAATTTTAAAATTATACAATCCTCGTAATAGGTTTTTGTCATCCTCGGCAATTTTTTTGGAATCGCTCGTGAGCAGGTCATAAAAAATAATTCCACGCTCCTTAACTTGATTAAAGTAGTTGTCAAAGAATCCAGGTAGTAATTGCTCGATTTTACTGGTTGAACCTAAGGCGATTATTTCTTGCGCGTTCAGAGATTCGTGATAAATTTCTTTTATCTGATCAGCACCTTCATAAAAACGAATCTTTGGTTTATTTTTTTGAGTGGTATATAGCCCGCGTAAATCAGGGATAATCTGGCTGATGGTATCTCTTTTTTTCTCCCATGACCTCAGTAACGATTCTGGATCACTCGCGAGGTATGTCTTTTTGTTTTTGACAACATGCTCTTCAATTAAATCTTTGTCCTTGAGCGATTGTAAAATATTATAACAATTGGTTCGGGCAATTTTTGTTCCACGTGAAACAATTGGGGGAGTCGAGACTCCGTTTTCGAGCAAGTATAAATAGACCGTTATTTCGGAATGGTTCAAGCCGATTAGTTTTAGTTGATCATGAAGTTCAGACATGTCTTTTGCGGTGAGAAAATCTTAAGCCAATATTGAAAATATTAGACAAATATTTGTGCAATATTTGATAAATGTTTGTCGGTGCCTTATATGTGTCAAAATATTATATATCATATTTCTATTTTAAAATCAACAAAAAATAGAAAAAGTATCTAAAATAGTATAAATATTATTGACATTTTGCGTTTTTTTAGATATAATGGCCTGTTCAAGATTGAAAACCGAAAAACAATTTTGAGCTAGCTCTTTAAAAATTGTCACCTTGGATTAAGTAAGGAAAATTTTTATATGAATACTTTACTGTATCCAGGGTGACAGACACCCGAGGAGTACACAATGAAGCTTCGTCAGGTTTCTGGTATTTCGGATCAACCCACGCAGGAGCATAAATTGAGCGGTACAGAAAAACCCCGTTTCAACAAGAACTGGTCGGCAATCGCCAAGATCCAGGATGCCCAACTCCGAGCAGCTCTCGCCGCGCTGGATGTCTCGAACTCGATCGGCAAGCGGATCGCTGGGGAATTATCGGAGTATTTCTTCTGGGGACCAGCGTCTCAGCAAGTCATCACGCCGCTCTCTACGCTTCGCGGGCTGGCAGCCGAAGAGGCTAAGCGAGCAAAGAGCATTGGTCAACTCGCTCAAGCAAATATCGGAGCGGCCGAGAAACCGGGTATCCCCGTCTTCTACTTGGGATCAGTGGATGGATATGGAGATAGGAAAGCCGTCCTCCTGCCTAAGTATTTGGAAGCCGCCTATGATGTGTGGGAGATCCTGGAACAGGACAATCTAGAAGTAGGGATGGTGGTAGTTTGGCAGGAAAAGCTCTGGGTTATTGTGGGCATGGGGGAGAAGCACGAGCATAATGCGGAAGCGAAGTTTACAGTTGCTCCGTTTGAATGCTTCGACCTCAACTCCTAACGGTTAAGCAGAAGTCTCGGAAAAAATTCAGCCTCTCTACCCGGCGGGCTGAGTTCAAACAACAGCCGGGTCTCCAATTGCGAGTCAGATGCATACGATTCGCTGAGGGGGTATAGTTTGGCTAGAACAACTGGCGCCGCGAACAGGGCGCCTGCTGTTTTCCACCAGCCAAATATATGATTGTTTCTTTTTTTTATGGTATACTCCTAATATCTTTTTGCATCTTTACCCTATTCATTATTATATGTCTCGCATGCGCGGGCTGCTTTTAAAAATAATTGACTGGCTGTCGTTTGGTGTGATTGTGGGTGCAGTGATGGCAATGCCGTGGTGGGTGGATGGGGCGCTGGTACAGGCGGTAACTGGAGCTAAGTATTATCTACTAATGGCTCTTTTAGGGATGGCGGTGCTATTTAAACTGTTAAAAACGTTGATCCTGCGGACGGTAGAATATCGCATGTCGGTGTTGGATATGCCAATAGTAATTTTGGTAATCAGCGTGCTCGCGTCAGCACTGTTCTCGGTGACCCATATAACTAGTTTTATTGGTAGCAGCGAAATTTTTTCCCTGTACTGGCTGACGGCTGTGGGGCTGTGCTTGTGGTATATCTTGCTGACTAATACAGTTACATCATGGCGTCGTTGGCAGCTAGTACTTGATGCGTTAATAGTGGCTGGTGGTGGCACAATTGCAGTATTTGTACTGAAAACAGTGCTGCATATTGATGTCATCTCTGTAGTATTTGGGGTACCGCTCTCAAATACCGTTGCAGAAGTAAACGGCACCTTTGGATTGTTTACAGTGTTGATTGGATTTCTTTCGCTTGGTCAGCTGGTGCAAAAGACCGTTTCGTTGCCCAAAAAGATAGGGTATGCGGCCGTCGCCCTGCTGGCTATTATGGCCCTGGCGCTAATTAGTTTTAAGATTATTTGGATTGTGTGTGCGGTAGCCCTTTTTGTACTGCTTTTGCTCGCGGTCCGCGTTATACATGAAACAAATTTGGTTGCGTTGTCAGGGGTGCTCGCACTATTTATATTTACCATAATTTTTATTTTATTCGACACGCCGCGAGTTTTTCAAACAGTGTTACCGGTTGAAGTGTCGCTTAATGCGCGTGAATCGTGGTCGGTGACCATGGGGGCGTGGTCGGGCAGTATTAAAAATATATTGATCGGTACAGGTCCAGGGACGTTCGGAATTAATTTCTTAGCCTTTAAAAGTTTAGCAGTAAATACTGATCCGGTGGCGGTGAGTCTGCGCTTCAATAACCCATTTAGCACGGTATTGGCACTGCTAAGTGAGGGCGGGGTGATAGTTGCGTTGTCATGGCTAGTGGTTGTAATCGTAACGGCAGCTCAATTGTTGGCAGCAGCTGCTAGGGTGCGGGCACATCGCAGTATAGAGAGTGTTGCCGCGACGCTTAGGCAACAAAAAATTGCGCAAGAGTGGGGAGTGTTACTGGTAGGTGGCGGCTGGCTGGTACTGACGGTGAGTATGGGCTGGTTATTTTTTGGACAGGTAATGTGGTGGTTGTGGTTTTTACTGCTTGGGCTTTTAATGGTAGGCTTGTCGCTGAGTAACGACCGACTGATTAAATTAAAATCGCTGCGTGTAGTAGGTGCTCCCGAGCGCCAAGTAGCTTTTTCTTTCGTGCTAGCGGTAATTTTTGGGGCTGTAATATTTGGAGAAATTGCCTGGTGTCGTTTTTATATAGCCGATCGGTTGTATGCCAGAGCCCGCACTCAGTCAGATTATGTTAAAGCCGAATCCGATTTGACACAGGCCATTCAATTACAATCGCGGAACGAAAAGTATTATGCAGCGATAGCGCAGGTGTATTTGCTTCAAGCGCTGAAAATTAGTCAATCACAGGGTGCCAATAGCGAGCAAGTAGGGCGCCTCGTGGGGCTGGCTGTGAATCAAGCAAACCGTGCTACCGAAATCGCGCCGCGCTCGGTGGCGGTATGGGAAAATTTAGCAACCATGTACGAGCAGGCAGCCATCATTATTCCAGGGGCGCGCGACTGGGCCATCCGTTCTCTTAAAGAAGCGGTGCATCTCGAGCCCTCCAATCCGCTGCTCGCTTGGCGCCTTGGTAGCAATTATGCAGCGGCTGGTCGCTGGAGTGAGGCGGTAAAAAATTATGAATCAGCAATTTTTTTAAAAAATGATTACCTGGCTGCGTATTATGGGCTTGCTAATGCCTATGAGCAGCAGGGGAATATGGATAAGGCGATTAGTGTGTATGAAACCATGGCGCCACTCGGCCGCAACAACCAAGAAGTGTTATTCCAATACGGCCGGTTGTTATTTAATCGCAACCAAGGCTCTGATCGAAGCGCCGCCGCCGCTTTATGGCAGAGCGCTTTAACGCTTGATTCCAATCATTCAAATACTCTGTATAGCCTTGGCCTGTGGAATGAGACAATCGGCAAGCGCGCCGAAGCGCTCAGCTACTATACCAAAGTCAGTGAACTGAATCCGAATAATCAAGAGGTGCTTGAAAAAATTAAAAAACTGAAATAATCCTATTAATTATAGATGTTATGCGAAATTGGATGCTCGTCGTAAGTATGGTTATAGGGAGTCTGTGGGTGGGGGCGGTGGCTGTAGCCAGCATGTCGTCGGCGCATTATGAAATCAGCTCTGATTATATTGGTGTTGGCGGTGGGGTTAGTACTAGCACGAGTTATTCCCTAAGCGATGCGATATCAAATTTATCAGCCGGTATTGTGTCAAGTACAACGTACGAAGTACAGGGTGGATTTGTGTCTAATGATGCAGGCTTGATTAGTCTCATTCTTAGTAGTGACATTGTAAGTTTAGGTACGCTCAGCAGCGCATCAGTAAAAACCGGCTCGGTTATAGCTACGGTGACTACTGATCAGTCAACCGGTTTCACGCTTTCAATTGGCGGTGTGTCAGGTACGAGTCCGGCCGCAGTAGCTGATGGTATGGTGACTGCCGGTGTGGCTGAATATGGCCTATCTGTCAGTAACCAATACAGCCTCACGACCGGCGATGTGGCTGTTGTCTCTGGTTTAAATTTAGCCTCTGCCACCGTTCCAGTGACAAACGAACCGATTACATTGGCTTTCAAAGCGTCAGTCGGGCCGGGAGCCTCGGCTGCAAGTTATAATCAGTCAATCGCACTCACCGCCGCGACCAATTTTTAATGCGTTATGATTCATCCACGTATCACTATCGGGTTTTTAACACTCCTTACTATTATCGGCAGTCTGTCGGCTGGACTTAGTGCCCACGCTTTTTCTATCACCCCCACTCGCTACGTAATAACCGTTGATCCGGGGACCACCCAGTCATTAACGGTAAAAGTTATTAATACTGAGGCTAAGACGGTACAAGTCAGAGCCTTGGTAAGCGGTCTCTCCCAAGACAGTGCGGGCCGACCAGTTTTTGGGGAAACCGCCGATCCTGCTATATCATGGGTAATCCCCGATAAAACAGTTTCGACCCTGTCTCCTGCGCAAAGTGCCACTTTGTCGTACACGCTTCAAATTCCGCCGGCTGCCGCGCCCGGTTCACATTATGTTGCGTTAGTGGTGGAAGGTATTTCCGTTGGCACTCCCGAATCCAATAGTCTCAGCGCTCGCCTAGCTACACTGGTGTCGATTCAGGTGGCCGGTACGGCCCGCGAAGACGTGCGCGCTACTTTCGATCAGCACAGTGAGTTAATTATTACTGCGCCGTTATTTGATTTCCCTTTAACACTCGAAAATAAAGGAAATATCGAGGTGGCGTTGGCCGGCTCGCTCAGTATCTCTGCGCCTTTGACCAGGGAGAAGCTGTCAGTTCCAATCAACCCAGGTAATCAGTTGCTGGCCGGCTCTACCCGTCGGCTCGAGTATACAGCAGCTGCGCCCTCAGCGTGGGCCAGTTTTTTGCCGACCGAACAACCGCCGGCTATCGCAGCGTCTCCTCTGCTGCCTACCGATACGATAAATAATTTTCGCTCTGTGATGCGCTGGCCTGGTCCCTATGATATGACGGCCTCCATAACTTATGGAAAAAGCGGTCAGACCGCCGCGGCCGAATTCCGAATTTGGTATCTGCCGCCCTGGTCAATCGGTGTCGGGGTAGGAGCGCTAGTACTTATAGCGCTTCTTGGAGTCGGTCTTCGCCGTTTAGTCACTTCAGCGTAACGAATCCCTGCCTAGCAGCCTCAGGCCTGTATTTGGCAAGAGGCACCCAGTATATTCACAGGTGCCCGAATTACCACTCGTATGAAGCAGTCATGGATTGCATTGCTAGTATCGTTTGTCCTTTTGAACGGGATTTTTTTTGTGGTGGCTGAGACTTCAAATTATGCTTTGGCCGCTACCGGTTCCGGAACCATCAATGTTCAAATGACTGTTCCGTCTTCAAACAATAACAGTAATAATAATTCCGATGATGGGGGTAGCGGGTCATCGGGTCGAAATGTAACACCCCCGCCCCCGCCGGTTGACACACCGCCTACCATTACCGGAGTGAACAAGGTAGTAACCGAGACGACCGCCACCGTAGTGTGGAGTGCTAGCGACGATAATGGTTTATCGGCGAATAGATTTGAGTACGGCCTCACCACCATGTACGGCTCTGGCGCTCCCGTCACAGGATCATATCAGGTAGCGCTTTCGGGGCTCGCCACCAACACTTTGTACTATTTTAAAATTAGTGTCACAGATACAGCTAATCAAACTACAATTCAAACCGGCATGTTCACCACCGCTGCTGACACAGCAGTGTCCCCGCCGATTATTACTCTCGTGTCAGTAAACCCAAGCGCCAAAGCAGCCACGATTGTCTGGAATACCGACAAACTTACCAGCAGTGAAATCCAGTACGGTCTCACCAGCAGTTACGGCACAAGCGTTGTCACCGCTGTTCGTTCGTTAAGTCATGAGCAATTTTTATCTGACCTAACACCTAATACCGTTTACCATTTTCGCATTATTGCTACCGATGAAAGCGGGGTTAGCCAGGCCACGTCGGATTCTACATTCACGACAGACAAAGAAAAACTTCCGCCTCCAGATGTATCTAGCTTGAAAGCGGTAGCACTCGGCACATCAATTATTGTCAGTTGGAAAAATCCAACAGCTGTTGCAGCGGCTGATTTTAAAGAAGTCCGCATTATCAAAACAATCGGGGCTCCGGCCGCAGGAATGAACGAAGGCAGCCTGGTGTACACTGGCACAGATGAACAGTTCGTCGATTCTGATGTAGAGCCAAATATCAAATATTTTTACACCGCTTTTTCCGTTGACACCTCAGGCAATGTTAGTGCTGGCACGTTTTCGAGCGTCGAAATTGCGCCTCCTCCGGGAGAAGAGATCTGCGACAATGGTCGCGATGACGACTCAAATGCAGCTACCGATTGTGCAGATGATGTGTGTAAACTTTCGAGCGCCTGCCTGCCGAAGAATCCTGGGCCGGAACCAGATAATCCTGTACGACCAAGTGGTACAAGCACGATTCCGCTTAGCGAAGTAACTAGCACAATTGTATTTGGTGAACCCAAAATTGAGCTTGAACGATTTAGGTTTTTAGCGGCTGATCGGACGGTGTCGCTTGCGTTGAATGGTCTTACGATTGCTAATCTCTCTGGCTATAATTTTTCGATAGTCATTTCGCGTGAAGCAATGACAAGAAAACCAGCCGAAATTACCTTGGCAGTTTCTAATTATGGCACCTACCAGTTTCGTTTTGATGAAGCGCGGCACCAGTATAGTACCGACCTGGTGTTTCCGCCGGTAGGAACTTACCAAGCTTTTATAATTGTTGATTATGGTAATTCTGAGCTAGAATCAATTCCGCTTGCCTTGAGTAGTCGTCCGTGGGGCCGGGTTAGTGATGCCGCTACTGGCGATGCACTAGCCGGAGTTTCGGTAAATCTATTCGGTCAAAATAATGCTCCGATTCCGCTTAGTGAATACGCCCAAAAAACCACTATTGTCACAGCGTCAGAGGGTCGGTATGGCTGGGTGCTTCCAGAAGGAAAGTATTATGCCAAATTTTCAGCTCCGGGGTATCTAGATTTTTCAAGCCGGCTCGTGTCTGCTAACGATAATGTATTTAACGAATCGATCCAGCTGGTAGCTCGTCCACGCAAATTGCGCGACGTAATCGATTTTGATAAGACGCTGCCGGAAAATCTTAAAAATGTCATTAAAAATTTTTCAGATCAAACACAGGCAACTATAAAATTATTACAAAATTTATCGAATGACCCGCAAATCGAACAAGCGGCCAGCACCGTAGTGGCGCCAACCGCAGTCACTGCGGCTACCGCCTCGTCCGTCGCTTTTATCCCCTGGGGTGATTTGTTGCCGCTTCTTAAACTGCTGTTCTTGCAGCCAGTGCTCTTGATCGGTAAGCGTAAGCGCGAGGGGTGGGGCCAGGTTTATAATGCATTGACTAAATTACCGATCGATTTGGCAATTGTTCGGTTGGTAGATCGTGCGACCGGTAAAGTGATACAGTCTCGCGTTACCGATAAAAACGGTCGTTATTATTTTACCGCCAATCCCGGTAGCTACCGTCTTGAAGTAGTGAAAGATAAAATGAGCTTTCCTTCAAGTTTGCTTAAAAACTTCACAGCCGATGGGCGCCGGGCCGATGTGTATCATGGTGAATTATTACAAGTAAATGAAAGATATCCAGCCATTACAGCTAATATTCCACTCGATCCGGCTGGTGAAATTAAGCTGCCGCGGCGGCTGGCTCTCGAAAAAATTGGTCGTCGCATCCAAGGTGTCGTATCGTTGGTTGGTCTGGTGGCTACAGCTGTCTCCTTTTACATTTCGCCCAAATGGTATGTCGGTGCGTTGCTTGCCGGCCACATTATTATCACCGTTGTGTTCCGTCGTTTAGCCATGCCGCCCAGGCCAAAAAGTTGGGGAATTGTCTATGATGCCAGCAATAAAAAGCCCATTGGCCGAGCTGTGGCCCGTTTATTTAGCGCTCAATTCAATAAGCTTATATCTACTCAGATTACTGATGCCAAAGGCCGGTATTACTTTTTAGCAGGGGATAATCGGTTTTATGTTACCTATGAGCACAAGGAATATCAGTCAAACAAAGGTGCTGAAATCAATCTGAGCGGCAAGGAAATTGATACGATTCGCGATAATGTCGGATTAGTTAAAAAAACTGAGTCAACCCCGGTTACAGGGATTGATGCTAACCAGGAGAGCGATAAAAAATAGAGTTCGGTTATCACGTATGCATAAGAAAAAATCAAAACAAGGGATACAAGGCTTCGTAATGTGCCTTGGTGCTTGTTTATTAATAGCTGGTATTATTGGTAAATATCTAGCCCCACACGTTAGGTTTGATAGCATAGTTAAAAATTTTACGACACGATGGATGCGCAATGGAACACCAAACGAAGCTGAAAAAAAGGCAACAACTATATCTGCTAAACCGATATATAATAAGCCAAGAACTCTCAAAGAATTCAGTGCCCGAACCGTAGCCTTCGATGCGGGCGAATCGCTTGCGGTGAGGGTCTCTAATAGCCGTCTGGTAGTTAATCAGCAAATGCCTAATGGCGATAGCCAGGCCAATAGTAACATAGACAACAGGTGGTCGATTGATGCGCACGGCTATGTTAATCATCAATCCGCCGCAGCTGTGGAATCTAAAGAGACGTTTGTCACTCAATCACCACTGAGTGAGTTTATTTTTTCCGGTTCTGCCAACCTGGTCAACGGTAGTGCCACAGTCGCCTTCACCAAAGCCACAAGCGAAATCATAGATCCCAATGCTCCGTTAAAAATTAGCCTTACTCAAAATACATCTAATCCCCAGGGTCTATATATCATAAGCAAAAGTATCCACGGTTTTAAAGTTAAAGAAGTAACAGAGGGAACCGCCGATGTGGCTTTTGATTGGCTGGTGGTGGCAAAGCGAAAATAGTGGGTTGTGAAAGGTTCTCTGTGGCTGCAACAAAGCCTACTGCGCATATCTCTGCCGCCAACATCTCTGGCACACTGAATAAAAAAACCATTCTCTACACGTTTGAGAATGGTTTTTGAGTTGGTGGACCTTATGGGATTTGAACCCATGACCTCTTCCATGCCATGGAAGCGCTCTAGCCAGCTGAGCTAAAGGCCCTAAAGTGTACGGTGGGCACTAGTAAATTAAATTCGTCTCTAGCCTCCGCCACAGGCGGATCAGCCTCTGGCTGAAGCATGAGCTAAAGGCCCAAAATACTGCAATTAACCACCAAATTATAAGCATTCAGGCTCATCTTGTCAAGACAGTCGGTTTGCTATAGAATCATCCACATTAAAACACGAGAACATTAAAACATAAAAACAGTGAGATGCCTAACAAGTGTTAGAGGTCATTTCAACCTTGTCATTCCCGCGCAGCAGCGGGAATCCATTACTTTTCGGAGTGAATTGTGGATTCCTGATCCTGGTCAGGAATGGCACTGATTGATTGTAGAATGAGTTCTTGGTCTTAATCACTGTTTTAATGTTTTTATGCTTTAATGCTTTCATGAATATATGTCTTTTTCCATCGGTATCGTCGGCCTGCCGAATGTCGGCAAATCAACGTTGTTCAATGCTCTAACCCGCACCAAACAGGCTAACGTCCAAAATTATCCATTCTGCACCATTGATCCGAATGTAGGCGTAGTCGAAGTTCCCGACGAACGGTTGCAGCAATTGTCTGCTACGTCACAATCTAAAAAGATTATTCCAACCACTATCGAATTTGTTGATATTGCTGGCCTGGTCAAAGGCGCCTCGACCGGCGAAGGCCTTGGCAACAAATTTTTATCGCACATTCGCGAGGTAGATGCCATTGCCCAGGTGGTGCGCGGTTTTACCGATCACAATATTACCCACGTGCATAATCGCGTAGATCCAAAAGATGATGCAGCTATTATCAATACGGAATTAGCCTTGGCAGACCTCCAAACCGTATCGAAGCGCCTTGATACAGTAAAAAAATCTGCCAAAGGGGCTGGTGCCAAAGAAGTGGCCAGCCAGCTCGCTGTATTAGAGAAGTTAAATGCTCAGCTGCAAGATTCTCTCCCAGTGCGCCAACTTGAATTTACGGCAGATGAATTACCATTTGTAACAGAACTTCAACTCCTCACCATGAAGCCGCTACTGTACGTGGTGAATATGGATGAAGTGGACGACGCCTCGCTAGCCAAACATCCAGTCATTGAAGCGGGGGTGCCGCATGTGGCGCTGTGTGCCAGGCTCGAAGCTGAAGTGGCAGATTTACCGCTCTCTGAAGCCAAAGAATTTTTAAGCGCCGCCGGCGTCACCAAGAGCGGATTAGATAAACTGATTACCGCGGGGTATCAGCTCTTAAATTTGATTACCTATTTTACCTCCGGCGAACCCGAAACCCGCGCCTGGACAGTGCAGAAGAACACCAAAGCTCCGGACGCTGCGGGAGTCATCCACACCGATTTTATTAAAGGCTTTATCAAAGCCGATGTGATCGGCTGGTCGGATTTTGTAGCGCTCGGTGGGTGGGGAAAATTGCGTGACAGTGGCAAACTTCGCCTCGAAGGCAAAGACTATGTGGTGCAAGATGGTGATACTGTCTACTTCCATATTAACGCCTAACATATTTGGTAACACTTCACAGCTGGGAGGTTTTAAATGGTTTTCAAAGCTTCTGCCGCGGCTAGCCATTCAGCTTCAGCTAATTCGATCCGGCGCATAATACTGCCAAGCTCCGTATATTCTTCGCTTGAAAATTTTTCCGGTCGCCTGGCCTGGCGCCCCAACAAGCGGTTGCGCTCTGTCACTAATTCGGCAATATCTTCCTCAATCCCATGTAATTTTTTCTTGAGCGCGCGTTCGTGTTCTCGAGAGTTCTCTAGGGATTTTTTAGCTGCTGCAACAGTGTCCTCCACCATTGCAGTGGGAGTTATTTGTGGCAGCCGGCTAGCCAGATTCTGTAGGTAATACTCATACGAATCAGCATGTCGAATAATATGGCCGTGGTGTGCTTCCACTACTACCGTCGCGAGTCCGGCTACAAACGTACGGTTATGGCTAATAAAAAATACCGTTCCGGGCCACTCCGCTAGCGCTCGCCCAAGCGCTTCTACGGTTTCAAAATCCAAATGATTCGTTGGTTCATCGAGCACCAGGGTGTTCTTGCCTGCCAACAATAGTCCGGCCAAACACAGCCGCGCTCGTTCGCCGCCGCTCAAAATATCGATCTTTTTATCAAGCGCCACCTGGTCAAACAAAAAATTTCCAGCCATATGCAGCACCACTTGTTTAGGCAGCGTGAGGCCAGCCTGCCGCTCTAAATACTCCCAAGCGCTCAGATTAAGCGGCATCTGGCTTGGAATATGTTGCGCATAGTAGGCAATATCTGCGCCATGCCCCCAATAAAATGTCCCGGCGAGCGGATTCAGTTCTCCGACCAGGGTTTTTAAAAATGTCGTTTTTCCATGCCCATTATCACCCACGATCACCACCTTTGCTCCGCGATCAACATCAAACCGAATCTCACTCGCCACAATTTTTTCTCCATATCCGATGGCTAGTTGGTGACACGAAAATGCCACTCCCTTGCGCACTTCGACCGGTGGAATAAAAATCCGCACGCGCGCCAGCGGGTCATCAATTTCCACCGTTTTTAATTTTTCGAGTGCCTTTAATTTTGATTGTGCTTGGCTGGCCTTGCTGGCCTTGTACCGAAACCGGTCAACAAATTTTTGCAAATGCGCCTGCTGCTTCTCAATTTTTTCATTATAGCGCTCTTTCATGTGCAGCTCAGCGCGCTTGTGTTCAAAATAAGCAGTTATCGTTCCGGGGTAGAGCCTCAACTGGCCGTGTTCCACTTCGAGTGTCTCGGTGCAGGTGCGATTCAAAAATTCCCGATCATGCGAAATAATCAGAAAAGCGCCGTTGTAGGCGCGCAGCGCCTCTTCCAGAAGTAGCTGTGTATGGATATCAAGATAGTTGGTTGGTTCATCAAGTAAAAAAATATTTGGCTCACCGAGGAGCAAGGTCGCCAATTTTACGCGCATCTGGTATCCGCCCGATAACGCGCCAAGGGGTAACTCTAACTGCTCCGCGTTGAGGTCGAATTTCGCCCCCATTTTGGCACATTCCCAGCGTGGTTTGCCGGATACGGCTTCTAAATGGGCGATGACGCTGATAGTGCGATCAGGCGTGTCGTGTTGTTCTAAATAGCCAAGCCGCGCCCGATCATGGATGTGCACTTCACCACTATCGGGCTGATCTTCGCCCATAATGATGCGAAATAGGGTTGTTTTGCCAGCGCCGTTGCGGCCAATGACCCCAATTTTTTGCCGTTCTGTGATTGTTACCGAGGCATCGGTAAATAAGGGCTGGCGAAAATGAGATTTAGAGAGGTGTTTGATTTCGAGCAGAGTGGCCATACGATTAGTAACGGGCGCTAAAAAGTGATTTCATTACTCTTGACAAAATCCATTTTTTATGCTATTATTATATGTTTAGTCTAGTGTTTTAGCCAAATTTTGGCACAGAACCAGTGACTAAACGGCATGTAAAAATGTTGTTTCGTTGGTTTTGGCCATCACCTATTGTTGGTGGTGGAAAGATGTTCCGAAACAACAGCGCTAAAGCGTAGAGGTAGAAGATGATCCACGTCGAGATTCTGAACATTGCGAAAAGTTTCCAGAAGGGGTATCTGACACCCCAGCAGGCCGCCAGGTTGGAGGAGACCTGGATGAGTTCCGCAACCCCCAGGGAGGGCTGGCCCCCAGAGACCGAGGTAAAGCCCGAGCCTGACCCAGAAAACGATAACATCGAGTTCGTCCTTGACGAAAACATGGACGGCGCGGTGATCCTCCGTATGGTCCGCAAGGACCAGGTGGTGGAGCAAGTGACCGTGTACAGTGGTGCGCAGGCGCACACCGTGATGGGCAGCGCGAGTTGGGCCGCAAGGTTCAATGCGCGCGACTTCCCCGGGATGCAGCTCTGGCTCACCCGCGCAGTCGCCGAGGCGCTCCACGCAGAGCGTCTCAGCCAAATCGCCGGCGCTGATTAGTAGGCTGATGCCTAACATGCCAACACCGCCCCCGGGAGACATCTGTCTTCCGGGGGCGTTCGCATTTCAAGTTACTTTTTGGTAAAACACCATACTTCACGCCCCACGCGTTGATCGGGCCGGGCATAGAGTAAGTAATCATGGGTATCAAGTAATGTAACCACAGAAAAACCCAGCGCTTCAATTTCTGCCCGGCAATCTATCCGCAACCACTCATTTCGGAATTTAAAACGCGGTAGTAAGAAAACAATTTTTCCACCCGGCTGTAAAATTTCTTTAAACTGAACAAAGGCTTTTAAATATAACATTTTCAGTTCCTGAATTTGGGCCTCGAGCAATTCACGCGGCTCATTCCCTTTCAACGGCTTCCCTAAATACGGCTCGGTTACAATCGCCTCGATCGAATTCGGTACCATAATCGTGCTTAGCTCGAGAACAGATGTTGTTTCCAGTCGAACATCGTCAGCGGTAAGTGCTAAGCGTGCTTGTTCTATCGTCCAAGCAATATTCTGCCGCGTGTCGGCAATAGCGCGCTCCGACAGGTCGCTGCCAGTCAATTTTGTATATCCAAGTAGTAGCGCTTCGGTAAGAATCGTGCCCGATCCGCAAAATGGATCAAGTAGATGAGCACTCTCGGGCATCCCCGCCAGATTAATCATCATCAGCGCCAGCTTAGGTGGCAACATGCCGCTCACATCATCGCGCCCAGGGCGCCCAAAATCTCGTGCCCCAAAGGCCTCGAACGGTTGCACCGCCAGTGTCCGAGCGACGGTATACTTCCCACCGCTTTCACGCACCAAAAATTCAGCCCCGCGATTAGTGAGGCCATTTTTTGCCACGGATACAGAAGACAAAATTGCTTCTCGATTAAACACATGACGCACCGACCTCCCTGTTTCTTTTAAGCGGGTTTTAAGCTCTTTTCCCCACCGATACACCACATCATTCAATTGCTCCTTGCTCTTTGCTCCTTGCTCCTTTGAATATATGCTAATCCCAAAATGAATTTTTCCATCTACGGCATCTAGCTCTGTAACTAGGCAGTCGAGTAGCTCTCCTTCGGAAAGACCAGTTCCAATTTCTGAGGCTAGTTTAATAGTGCCGCCAAGGCGCGCCATAGCTGCCCCCGGGGATGTTAAGGCGGCTGGTAATTCCGCCATCAAAAATGGCCCGTTTAATTCGTAATCATGTAATTTAAAAACAGCCACCAATTCGGCGGCCGATAATAACGGTTCTCGGCCCAATAAAAACCAATATCGCATCATAGGCTATACAAGTCACGCTGGCCCCACTCTACCGTGGCCGGTCTAAAAAATCAACTCACTGGGATGTAGTTGTAGAAGCGGTACTTGTGCCATCTGCAACTACAGCCAGAGCTTTGGGAGTAGGAGATCTATGAAAGAATGTATCTCTAGTTCGAAAACAGTATACCACATCTCTGTCACCAGAGAGAGTAGTTGACTTTTCTGCCAGAATTAGCTAGTATTCTGCTACTTATTACTGCCTTTCTGCCTATCAGCCGCTAGCTCCGGCATGGTAGGTACAACGCTTTAGTTAATTAACGTCATAGTCTGGTATGAAAAAATACGAGTTATTGTTAATTTTACCGGGAACCCTTGATGAAAAACAGGCCGAAACCCGCGCCACCGAGATCGTGGCGATGGTAAAAGATCATGGTAAAGAGGTAGAACTTACTACGATTGGCAAAAACCGCCTGGCGTACCCTATCAAACAGATTCGCTACGGCTATTTCTACACGGTAGTCTTTACGGCCGAGTCCGAACCGCTCAAGGCCCTCGAGACCAAGCTGTCGCTTTTACGCGATGTGCTGCGCACCATGGTGACCAATTTCAATATTGCCCTCACCCCAACGCAAAAAATGGCTTACAGTGCCGAGGCTACGATGATGAATCGTGAACCGGCAGCTGACAAAGCTATGTCCGACAAACTGGCCATGGATATGCCAGTAGTGGCAGAAGCTACGGCCGAAACTGCAGCCCCAGCCAAAAAAGCTACGGCTCCAGCCGCATCAGTTCCATTCTCCAAAGTTAAGCCTGATCCGATGGCAATGGAAGAGATCACCAAAAAATTAGACGAAATTTTGAGCGGCGACAACATCATTCCTGGAGTGTAACTGTACACCATTGTTACATTGCTAAATTGTTAAACTGTTGGTACCGTACCAATAATAAACAATTTTCCCACAGCGGGTCCGCCTCTGGCGGAAACATTTAACAATTTAACGCTTCAAATTATATGGATCTCAACAAAGTCATGCTGATCGGCCGCCTGACCCGCGACCCGGAACTGCGCAACACTCCCGGCGGCAAATCGGTCGCCAGCTTCAGTATCGCCACCGGCCGTACCTGGACTGATGCACAGGGGCAGAAGCAAAAACAGAGCGAATTCCACAACATCGTGATGTGGGGCAAGCTCGGTGAAATCGCCAATCAATATCTGAGAAAAGGTGGTCAGGTCTATATCGAAGGCCGCCTCCAGACTCGCGATTGGACTGGCCAAGATGGGGTCAAGCGCTACCGCACCGAAGTGGTGGCTGACAACATGATTATGCTTGGCAGCCGCAGCGCCGGCAGCTCAGAGGGTGGTTTTTCCGGTCCAGCTCCAGTGCAGAGTGGCGAGCCCACCTATCAGGCCGATGCTCCGCAAGAAGTAATGGAAGAAGAGATCAAAGTCGAAGATATTCCCTTTTAACCCAACGCTTTATTTATTAGTTAACTATGAATCAGACTACGCCATCCAAAATCGAAACCAATTTGAAAGGCTGTCACTACTGCACCAACAACAAATTAGTGGTCGATTATAAAGACATTGGCACGCTGCGCCGCTTCGTATCTTCATACATGAAGATCGCTCCGCGCCGCCGCTCTGGCCTCTGTGCCAAGCATCAGCGCAAAGTCGCGAACGCCATCAAGCGTGCGCGCCAAGGCGCTCTTATGAGCTACACTGCCAAATAAGACTTCTAACACCTCAAATATCCCGCTCAGTCGGGATATTTGTTTGTTACCCGTTTGCGCAGGAATGACACCGCCATAAGATTTGTACATGTAGATCTATGACCGTCTGGAAAGAGCTCGCAGACAATCCACGTCTCAAAGACATCTATCAAAAGCGCCTCACCATTACCCGTCTGATTCGTGAATTTTTTTGGTCGCAGAATTTTCTTGAGGCTGATACGCCAATCGCGCTTGCGTTACCCGGCCAAGAGCCCTATCTTGATCCGGTAGACGTTGCGTTTCGCGATCCGGTGGGAAAGATGGTCAATTTTCGCCTCCAAACCTCGCCCGAATTTGCGATGAAAAAACTCCTAGCCGCTGGCTTCCCTCGCCTATTCCAAATTGCCAAATGTTTTAGGAATGGCGAAGCCTTTGGGGATGGCACGCACAACACTGAGTTCACTATGATTGAGTGGTACCGCGCCCCAGGCACGCTGAGCGAAATTATGGATGACACCGAAGCGCTGTTTAAATATGTCACTGCTCGCCTCGAGTGCGCAAACCTGGTGTATGGCAAAACAGTAGTCTCGGCTAATGTCGGTTTTGAGCGCAAAACCATGAAACAGTTGTGGCAAGAATATCTGAGTGTCAACCTCGATGACTATCTTGAAACTGATGCCTTAAAGCAATTGGCGAGCACCAAAGGATATGCACCCGAGGCCGTCGATGAGTATGAAGATGTTTTTTTCAAACTATTCCTCAATCATATCGAGCCGCACCTTGGTCGCGAGCGCCCGCTATTTGTCTATGACTATCCGCATCGCCTCTGTTCGTTGTCACGCGTCTGCGACCACGACCCGCGCTATGCCGAGCGCGCCGAATTGTATGTCGCTGGCCTCGAAATCGCCAACGGTTTTGGTGAGTTAACTGATGCTGCGGAGCAAAAAGCGCGCCTTGAAGCTGATAAAGCTCGCCGCCAGAGCCTCGGTAAACCCACCTGGCCCGTAGACCCAGAGTTTATAGCTGCTTTGCCGCATATCGCTGGCCCGGCCGGGGGTATTGCTTTAGGCGTAGATCGTATGGTACTCTTGTGTACCGGCGCTCGGGATTTAGAGCAGGTAGTCTTTCAGACCGTACAAGACCAGCTCCCGAACCAGCCAGTCTAACTCATATAAGCTTATTTTAGTTTAATGTTAATATATGGCCTCAACCTCTGACGTCAGAAAAGGAGTCGTGATTCGCCACCAGAACGATTTGTATGTTGTGGTCGAATTCCAGCACGTTAACCCGGGCAAGGGCGCTGCCTTCGTGCGCACCCGCATGAAAAACCTCGGCAACGGCAAGGTAATCGAAATTACCTATAAAACCAGTGAATCGGTTGATATTGTCAGTGTCCAATTCCAGACCATGCAATATCTATACAAAACCGGTGACAACTTTGCCTTCATGAACATGAATAACTACGAGCAGATCGAAATGAATGGCGAACTGGTAGGCGATGATTCTAAATATCTCAAGGAAGGCCTTGATGTGGTAATCGGTCTCTATGAAGAACGTCCCGTCAGCATCCAGCTTCCTAAAAAGATCCAGTATAAAGTGGTGGAAGCCCCACCGGCTGTGAAGGGTGATAGTGCTGCCGGTAATGTGACCAAGGAAATTGGCCTTGATAATGGTCTCAAGATCCAGGCGCCGATTTTTATCAAAGAAGGCGAAGAGATTTTGGTGAATACCGAAACTGGCGAATACTCCACCCGCGCCTAACATTCACAATAAAACAAATAAAAACTCCAGCCACTAGTGCTGGAGTTTTTATTTTTCCGCTAATTACATCATGTCGTCATCTTCGCCATCAGCGTCATCGCTGTCATCATCATTCGCTCCATCAGTATCATCTTCATCCTCGTCCATTTCAGACATTCCATTCATGTCGTCTTCGTCATTGTCGTCACTCGTGCCAGTGCCCTGCGGCCAGGCGTCATCAAAATCCATTGCCATAGTGGGTAAAATTATGTTAACGGACTGGCCAGGGAGCCAGTCAATTTCGGCACGAATATATCATGGTAGCTTATTGTTGTCAATCATGGTTTCTTTCGATAAAATTAGGCTTTTATTTATAAAAAATGAAGGGGTGAGGTGTAAAAAGGTAGCACCATTACATTGTTCACACCGCACCCGAGTTATTTTAATCGAAAAATTCGGTAGTCGTTGTGAGAGCGGCTGCCGAAGGTTCCGGGGCCGAAAGACAGCGAAGTGTCTCGCGGCACAGCTTTAGCTTGCTCATGATTACCCTCCCTCTGCTGGTACCGAAAGCCAGCGGAGTTTTGTCTCGTGCCCGAAGTTGCCTCCGGTTGGCACCACGAGGTTCGGTATGGGAATTTACTGTACCAAAACAAAAGTATTGATACAACTTGGCGAAAATATATTACAACCCACTGGCGATTTGGCCATTAAATGCCAATACCTCGCTGTAAAAATACAGAAGTAATCCTAACTGCGCTATTAAAATAACGCTAAAATAAAGTAAAAAAATATTTTTTCGAGTCTTATGTCGAAATAACTGGATTCCCAAAATCGCCCCCAAACTCCCGCCGCAGAGTGCTAACAGCAGCAGCGTGCGTTCTCGCACACGCCAGGCATTGGCTCTTGCATATACTTTATCCAAGCCGTAAATAAAGAAGGCAATCAGGTTTATAAGCCCCAGGTAGGAAATAATGACAGGGTGAAGGTAAAAAAAATCAGAAAAGAAATCCATAGAGAAAGGTTATTGACTTTTTAGCCAGGTTTATTATACTGTCTAACACAATTGATTGAAAGCAGTCTTTGCTTGTGGGTGTCATATACTGTAAGGTATATGACCCTCCTCGTTCGGACAAAAGTAAATTTTAGTCACTCACTGCGGGTGTCATATAACGGCTATTATCCCAGTTTTCCAAACTGGTGACAGGGGTTCGACTCCCCTCACCCGCTCAAATACAAACCTCCCTCAAAAAGGGAGGTTTGTATTTGTAGTTTGGATGAAGGAGCCGAACCTGGAAAGGGAGAAAACGAGAGTTTTCTCATGTTGAGGAAGGTGCATGGGAACCCGAAGGTTCCCATGGGAGCGAAGCGAGTTCGATTCCCTGAAAGGGTTCCCCTCACCCGCTCTAACTAGAAATACTCCCCAATCAGGGAGTATTTCTATTATGGATAAAGAAAGTCGAACGAGAAAAGAAGGAGGTGCTAAATATCTTTTTCCTTTACATATAGCCAAAATTTTGCTATACCACGTGTATTAGGTTTGACATATTGCCAATTTTGTACTAAAGTTAGCCATTCTTTAAGATTATCACCCTTTGATTTGTAAACATGGCTTTTTCACGATTCTTACTCAGTATATTTGTAGGAGCAACCATTTTGGCGCCAGCCTTAGCATTGGCCGCTCCACAAACTATTGGTTACGATGGCTACGTGACTAATTCTGCGGGATCTCCTCAGTCTGGTTCGCATATTATTCGTACCCGTATCTACGACGCCGCCGCCGGGGGTACACTGCTACTTGATGAAACTCATCCGGGCACCAGCCTCTCAAATGGCTATTTTTCAGTTGCCATCGGCACGGGCACCCATCTCGGCGGAACCTATACATCAATTGCTGCCTTACCATTTGATAGGCAGTATTTTTTAAGTTTAGAGATTACTACCCTTGGTACCGGTGAAATGTCGCCGCGCACCGCAATTAATGCGGTGGCCTATGCCCACACATCCTACGGCCTCGTGGCTCAGTCCGCTCCGCCAACCACGGCCACCCCAGGAGAATTATATTTTGATACCGACGACAACACTATTTATGTGTATGACGGCGCTGCTTGGCAAGGACTCCAAGCTGGACCCCCGACTGGCGTGACTTCATTTAATACCCGCACTGGAGCTGTGGTAGCGACGAGCGGCGATTACACCACCGATCAGGTGAGCGAAGGGGCTACGAATCGCTACTTTACCGACACGCGGGCTGATGCCCGGGTGATGGCTTTGTTTGATAGCTTATTCGACACTCGTTTTAACGCTAAAACCAGCAATGATTTAGCCGAAGGTACATCTAATAAATATTATGCCAGCAGCCTCTTTGCTGCCGATTTTGCTACCAAAACAACCGATGATTTGTCGGAAGGAGGTAATAATCTGTATTACACCACAGCTCGTTTTGATGCCCGCCTTGCTACTAAAACTACCGATGATCTTACCGAAGGTGCAGTTAACCAATATTTTTCGACGGCCCGCGCCCGTAGCGCCCTCTCGGTATCTGGTGCACCACTCTCTTACGACAGCGCATCCGGAGTATTAGGATTGGCCGAAGCCGGAGCCACGACCGATGGTTTTCTCTCGGCCGCTGACTGGACTGCCTTCAACAATAAACAAGCGGCCACTCTCCCAACTGGGCAAATTTTTATTGGGAATGGGAGTAATGTTCCCACCGGACAAACAGTATCCGGTGATCTCACGGTTACCGCCGGGGGGCTAGCTACACTTACCGCGCAGTCAATCGACACCAGCAATCTCCAAGATGCAGCCATTACTGAAAGCAAATTAGCCGATGGTGCAGTTACGACCCTCAAAATAGCAGCTAATACGGTGGCAACTAATCAGCTGATAAATAATGCTATTACCACCGCCAAAATTAATGATCTTGCAGTCACGACTGGCAAGCTGGCCGACCTTGCGGTAACGCTTGATAAGCTGGCCACAGATTCTGTAGACACGAGTAAGCTGGTAAATGCCTCGGTAGATACGAGCAAGCTGGCTAATGTCAGTGTTTCAACCGCCAAGCTACAAGCGGCTGCCGTTACCGCTGCCAAATTGGCCGATGGCGCAGTCGAAACAGCCAAACTCGCTGATTTAACTGTCACGACTGCCAAAATTAATGATCTAGCGGTGACCGCGGGTAAGCTGGCCGCTGATGCAGTTACGACCGTAAAAGTTTTGGACGCAGCCATTACCACAGCGAAATTGGCTGACCTTGGAGTGACTGCGGGCAAGCTAGCCGATCTCGCCGTTGTAACAGAAAAACTAAATGACCTGGCTGTCACCACTGCCAAGCTTGCTAATGATGCTGTGACCACTAGTAAAATTCTTAATGCTAATGTCACGCTCGCCAAATTAGCTACCGATTCCGTTGATTCGAGTAAAATTGTTAACAACAGTATCGTTAATGATGACATTGCTGATGGTGCAGATATCGCCTATAGTAAACTAAATCTAACCGATACGATTGCCGGCACAGATATCATCAATAATGCAATCAGTGGTGCCAAAATTTCTTTGAGTGGAGAAGTTGCGAATGATACGATGTATTTCGATGGCACCGATTGGGTGCGTTCTGCAGCGCTGCAAAATAATGGTAGCAATATTACGATATCTGGCGCTCTGAGCCTCAATGGCGGCACGCTGAGCACTACTAACAACACGGCTGCGCTTTTTAATACGGCTGCCACCACTCTTAATATTGGTGGGGCTGCCACCACGATTGGGTTCGGCGCCGCCAATGCTACTATTACCGGTGGTGGTGCGCTCACACTGCGCTCTGGCAATGCCACCACCCTGTCTCTCGATAGTGGTACGACTGGTGCGCTCAATATTGGTACAGCTTTCAGTGCAAAAACTATCACCATCGGTAATGGTACCGGGGCCACCTCGCTTAGTTTAATCGCGGGAACCGGTGCAATCAATATTGGCACCAATGCCGTGTCCCGGGCCATAAATATCGGTACATCAGCCGCAGTGCAAACTATTACCATTGGCGGTACTGCGGCCAACTCTGTTGGTCTTGGTAATACTCAAAACGCCGGTTCTATTTTGATCGGCAACTCCATGACTACCGGTGTCATTAATATCGGTGGCACCGGCGCCCAAACCGGCGCAATCAGCATTGGCACCGGCACCGGTGCGCAAACACTCAATTTCGGAACTGGTGGCACTGGTAGTAAAATCATTAACATCGGTACCGGCAGTGTTGCTAATACCGTCACTATTGGTAACACGACTGGTGCCACAGCCCTCAATTTTAACGCCGGCACCGGTATTCAGAATTTCACCACTGGCATTGCCTCTACCGGTTTTACTTTTCGCAATACCAATAATACGGTCGATGCCGATGGGATTGGTATCCAGCTTGGGCCAAACGCTAATCCTAATACGACCAATCATTTTATTCGTTTTATCGATGGTGACGGCACGCTGCTTGGGCAGTGTCAAGGCGACAATGCCGGGGGTGTTACGTGCCCTACCACTTCAGATGCCAGGCGCAAGGAAAATGTAACCGCCACCGCGCACGGGCTCGACACGTTACTTAAAATAAAAGTCCGTGATTTTAATTTTATTTCCGCCCCTGGTAAAGTGCAGCAAGGCTTTATTGCCCAAGAATTGTATGATATTTTTCCGCAAGTCGTTTCGGTGGGCGGCGTAGATGCTGAAACTGATCCGTGGGCAGTTGATTATGGTCGCCTCACCCCGCTCCTTGTGCAATCTATTCAAGACCAGCAAGTACTGCTCGGGGATATTACGCCGACTTCCGACACTGGTATCGCGAGCCTCATCTCCACTATTCAGTCTGAAGTAGCGAGCGACCCAATTGTAATTATCAGTAAAAAAATGAGCGCTGGCCACAAAGTCCTCACTGATTTCGTAGCGGCTCGGATCTCGGCCGTGCGGGGATACTTCACGGAGCTGTTTGCCAAAAAAATTCATGCTGATCAGTTGTGCCTCAAAAAATCAGCTGGCGGTGAAGTCTGTATTACTGGTGACAAATTAGAGCAGTTACTTCAGGCAGAATCGAATCGTTTGGTTCCACCGGCGGCAATAGTAGATCCTGCTGCTGTTCCAGCCACGCCACTCACACCACCACTCATTGAACCAGCTCCATTAACAGGGGAGTCATCTCCGGAAAAAGAGACCGACGAACCTGCCCCTCTCGAACTAACGTCTCAGCCGTTAGAAGAACTGGTTGTCACGTCTACACCTTAGTCATAGACTCTAGCTAACTCGTATCTTATGGAGGAAGCAAACCTGGCTCCACTTCAGCCTAAAAAAAAGTGGCAAACTATTCTGGTGACCGCTTTAATTATAGGCGGGGCTGCAGTTACCACAATCGCCGTTTACTCAAGCTATCGGCTGTACCAGTTTAAAAATCCGGCCTATCAAGAAAAATTAGCCGAAGAAGTAACTGCCAAGGTGCTCCATGATGTAGGAAAAATTATAGAATTGCCGGCCGGCGTTCCGCAGATTGCCGTGGTATCTGAAGTTGAAAAACTGCCAAAAGACCAGCTATTTTTTGCCAAAGCTGCAGCCGGCGATTATATAATAATTTTTGAAACTCAAGCTATTCTCTATCGGCCGCGCACTAAAAAAATTATGGCAGTAGCGGCAGTGAATCGTGACGAACCAAAAGTTCCAGCGCCAGCACCGGTAACTGCGCCTGTTAAACCCCGGGTGCGCCTGCCCGCTGTCACCCCAACTGCTACCAAACGATAATGTATGTCGCACCGCTTAGCTAGCGCCATCACTCGATTAAAATTTCACCTGAGCCCTATTTCAATCGGCGCCGGAATTTTGCTTGTTGTGTTATTGCTGCTTGGTGCCATGCATTTCACGCGCGTAAGTACAGCGACAAATTTTGGTTCTGATGATCGGGCCCGAGTGATCGAAGCAGTGGGCCGCTTAATGCTCATTCCAAACGAGCGCCCGATTATTGCTACTATTTCTGACGCCGCTACCCTCACGCATGAGCAGTCATTCTACCGCGGAGCCAAGACTGGCGATATATTGATCATCTTTCCGATTGCCAAAAAAGCCGTTATCTATAGTTCCTCTCGACACATCATTGTTAATTCGGGTCCGTTTGAGCTGAATTCCGGTGTATTGCCTCTAAAAAAATAATGTGACTAAGTTTTTCTTTATTTTTGCTTTCACTCTCGCCATGTTTCCGGCTACTGTTTTGGCTGCACAGACTGGCGGTGGCTATACTATCGACGGGCAGGTGAATGCAGTAGGCGGCGTGGTGTCCGGCAATGGTTTCAGTGCTGAAGCCGGTGGCAACCCATCGGCTCAGATTGTATCTGGAAACGGCTATACAAGTGCTGGAACCGCCGCCGCTATAATTTTTTTACCGTTAAGTCAAACAACCGGAGGGTCTGGTGGCGGACAGAATTTTAGCAACGGATCAAGCCTCTCGGGGTGTACCATGTCTACCACCGCTGGCAAGTTTTATTGCCCGGGCGACCCCACCGTCGGTCAGGCAGCATCAACGTCGTCTGTTCTGGGCGAAGCCGGCGGTTATTTTCCGCTACCATCGTATACTGCTGCTCCCGAAGGCCGCAGTAGTCCCTCGCTGCGCGTGCCGGTAACGAATAGTCCTTTACCAAAATTCTTGACCGGGCTCAAGTTTATAAATTCTGGCTCCGTGTCTTACCATGCCTTGGCACAGCTGGTCGCGCCGCAGCCGAATCCTTCCCAGAAGTTTTTACCAGCAACAGTTGCTATATCTTCTGTCACGCCAGATTCACCTGGTGACAACGGGGTTCCAAAGTTTCCCAGCCTATCCAACAACTCGAAACCATTCGTACTCTATGTGTTTCGGTTATTCGCCTCCATAGTAAAACCATTCTTCTGGTTTTTGGCTATCTAAGCGGGGCTAACGGGGCTCGTTACAAGGTAAAAAGAAACTAATTTTTGCTATGACATATAAAAAATATTTTCTCATTGCCGCTATCCTAATGGTATCAGTCGGGGTAGGATATAAAGTGCTGCCGGAAAAAGCTGTTAGCCCCAGCCAAACAGATCACGCCCCAGTCTACCGAGCGAATAACGAAGAGCCGCCCGCTGTGCCCATCGGCTATTCGCGCGATGAGTATGACGTTGCTGAAGTTACTACTGCCACCTGTGTACAACATAGTGACTGCACTACACCCACAAACTATCTTATCCGCTCCAGCTGTCCATATACATCGCTCTGTTTGCAGAATCGTTGTGCAGTGATCTGTCCCCGGCCACTGGGGATTCGGCTAGAAAAACGAGTCAGCGAAACTGAAAAACCAGTGGGTGAAGAATAGGTCGGCGAATGGGGCGGAAAATAAATTATTTGAGGATCTATTAGCAGCACCATTCCGGTAAACGGCTATGCCGAGCTGCTCGTTTTAAAAAAAAATATTTGCAGGCATAAACCGTGAGTAAAAATTATAAAACAAAAAATCGGCTCCTACCCCTGCTTCTAAAATTTAGAAGCAGGGGGATGAGAGGGCCGATTTTTTGTTCATGGCGCCTGTCGAAAAATTAAATCGGATAGACGAGAGTAGTAAAAAGGGAGGGACCTGGCTGGAGGGATGGCTACGTCAGTGGCACTCGGTCACGCCGGCCTCTGACCTCCACTTGTCCTCATCTGACGCTTGGAGGGATATCTGATAGAAGTACCCCCAGCCCCTCCACTCGTTCGAGATGGTCTGGTTGACCGCATATCGGAACTCGGGATCAGTCGCGCTGGGCAGCGTCGCGATGACGTAGCAGATGGTGCCGACCACCCGGGTCTCGAGCAGATACATCTCGTCACGGGCAGGGTGTAGTTCAGGCAGTGGAACTGGCCTGGGGTCTTCCCGTCAGGCAGCTTGAGCACGCCAAGCGGGACCTCAAGGCACAGCTCTTGCGGGGTGAATCCACGTACCGTGAAGGTCAGCACGATCGGGTCAAGCACCCTCCCGCCCGACCGCTTCACGCCGCTCAGCATCCAGGTGCAGGTCCCGCCGATCGGGAAATGGCCACCAGGGTCCAGTCGCCACCGCACGGTGGAGGCGTCGATACTCATCAAATAAATGTCGCCGTAGATCTCGGCTTGAGATATATGAATAAATAATTTTTAACAAAAATGAATTAGACTGGACATAAGGTTAATTTTTTGATAGTTAGGATAAGTGCTTTATCATGAGTGGAAGAGCTCTTTAACGAAAGTCGTGAGGGGAACATGAAGAAAAAAATTGACCTGAGAAGGCTTACGCCACCTGGTAATGTAGACGAAAGAGAATGGGAAGAAGCGTTAAGGATGTTGCGTGTCATCGTCAATGCCAATATCAGACAATTCCCCCTCTCTGTTGAGAGGGATGACCTGATCCAGGATGGTTTGCTGGGCTTAATTCAGGCGGGTCAACGATTCGATCCTGAAAGAGGAAACAAGTTTAATACGTATGCCTATTATCGGGTTACGGGTGAGATACTCGATGACCTCCGCCAGTATGACACCCTATCCCGAGGCGAGCGGGCCCTGGTGAATCAAGGCCTGAGACCCGACCAGAAGCCGGTTCGAGTTCCGTTCGAACAAGCGGCTCATGTACCTGATCCATATACGGCTAGCCCTGAAGTGTCCGCAGGGCAGCAAGAACTACTCCAGATAATTCAGGTGGCGGTGGCTAAGCTCGAGCCTCCCCTTCCCCGGCTCTATGCACTATTATTTATGGAAGGGAAAGATAGTACGCAGGCTGCGATGGTGTTAGGGCTAAGCAAGTCATGGGTCAGCCGCTTAAGAGCTAGGCTAGTTGCCGAGATGCAAACTGCTCTTAGAGAGGCGGCGCCTGACTTGGTCTAACCCTCGTTCTGCCTTTAGACTTTACAGGTTACAGGGCCGAATCAAATAGCTAAGAAGGGATGTGCGGCGGACTACATCTTAACAATAACCTTAGCATAAGTCCGCATCTCCCAAAAACAACTTTCTGCCGAAGGTTGTTTTTGTATTCTACACCATTAACCGAATTGATAAGTATCAAATAAAATATTGATTCTCCTTTTTAACTGTAAAATTATAATCTGTTTTAATAATTTGCTGGCTAGACCAAGTCATAAAATCTATGGTAAAGTGGTAAAAGTTAATTAACAAAATAATTAGTTGCCAAAGTGTAATATGAAAAGTGGTGAATTCAAGGGTATAGGAGAGCCAACCGGAGAAATATCAGAAGCAGTCTTAAAAAAAATATATACTGTAATGCGTCAGCAAAGAGATTATAAGACTGGTTATAGCGATCAAGAATTATTTCAATTCTTGACTAATGCATTAAATCTGCTTGAAGTAACTATGCCAGATTTACTCTCGGGCCGGATAGCAACCATAAAAGCAGAGTTGCATTATGCCAATAGCATGCGGTTAATACACGGAGATGGGCCGCTACCCTCAGCTGCCCCCGACAGTAATCTGGGTGACCGATGGTTGGCCGCCGAATTACTTGATAAAATATATCAAGGATATGTAGCCCACGATACTGATCAGTTAGCTCTTGGTAGTTTGGTAGCACAGGCTAAAGATAGTAGAAAAAAATAGTCGGAGTTATAAATTTTATTTTTTTTAAGTAGGCTAGACAGTCTGATTAAAAAATCAGTAAGATTCGGTTTTCCAGTTGAATGCGATTAGTAAAGAGTAGGGGGCTTAAACTATTCACTATGAATCACTATACTACCGTCGCTAAAGCCCTCGAGTTTATTGCCAGTGAATCCAAGCGGCAGCCCAGCTTCGAGTACTCTGGCCACAAGCCAATTTAGTAGCTGGAATTACGGATAGTCACCAGCAAGTGCAAAAATTTTTAACTACTCAATTGGCTCCTACAGATAAAATAAGACTTCACCTGAAAGGAACCTCGTTTCAACTAAAAGTCTGGGAAGCACTGCTCACTATTCCGGAAGGGCAGCTGTGTTCCTACGCCCGGGTAGCCGGCGCGGTCAGTCGACCAGCAGCACAACGCGCGGTTGGAACCGCGATTGGGGACAATCCAGTGGCAGTGCTTATACCCTGTCACCGCGTGATTAAAAGTACGGGCCTAATTGGACAATATCGATGGGGGAGTAGCCGCAAACGAGCCTTGATCGGATGGGAAGGGGTGCATAGTGAGGCAAGCGCCTCCTCTTAGTAAAGAAGTTGTCGCCTTTCAACCGTCACGTGCTGGCTCGTTTGGAAGAAACTATCACGTATTTTACCGTTCATTAAGTATGAAAGATAAAAATACCTGTCTTAAAGAACTGAAAATTATTCCCGGTGTGGGGAAGAGTATCGCCAACGATCTATATAGTATTGGCATTCGTTCCGTAGCAGGTTTAAGAGGTAAAGATCCGGAAAAATTATATCAACATTCCAACCGATTAGCTGGCGTTGTACAGGATCGGTGTCTGTTATACGTTTTTCATTGTGCTGTATATTATGCCTCGCATACTACGCATAATCCAGAATTATTAGACTGGTGGAAATGGAAAGATTAACTACCGAGGGAATCCATAAAATGCTACTCCTTCATAACGATAACGACCAGGAGTCGCGCGCCGAACGGAATAGATCGCGGGGTCGGCCGTAAATTCATGAATGTTACGGCTAAGATCATAAAAACGATACACTGGCAGATTATTATCGGAGCGGGTCGTGGTGGCACAAAACACCGAACCATTATTTTTCCAGCCACGCCACCGGCTTAGTAGTGCAATTTCAGTCACATTTTTAGTGTACATATAATCACCGCCATCAGCCCGAGAAAATCGGTACACCGGTAGCTCATTGTTAGTCTCACAATTGCCAGTACTGACCTGAAACGTTTCATCAGTAAGCGACCAGATGCGCGGACTGCCTAACAGGCGGTTTTTTTCTGTTTCGGAACTAGTCAAAAAAGTAACGCCACGCACATTATTTTTTAATTGATACACAGTTTTCGTGGTTCGAGGAGTACTCGGAGTAGTCGGATTATTAGGAGGTAGGGTAGTGGGATGGATAGGAGATGAGGCAGGATTCAGCGTTACCCCGTCAGCACTAGCTGTAAAATGAAGTCGGCCCGCGGCGCTGGCCACTACCATAGTGCCAGGAGCAATCGTAATTTCATAAGCCGTACCAACTTTTTTAGTGGAAATATCATACCGATTACCAGGAATAAGTTGCGTCACAATGTGCTCGGTCGTCTCCGCAGGTACTGTATACGATACCAACTCTGTTGGATGAGTGACAAACAATACGGCCGCTGCCCGGCCAGTTACCGTAGCCAGTACCCCCTGACCTGCACCCCTGAGTGGGATCAGTCGTTTAAGAGTGTTGGTCTGTCCGTCGGTAGTGGTGACATCAAATACCGTTAACCAATCCACACTTCCTTGGGGTTCATTTGGCCGTACTTCCAACCGGTACACTTTATTACTATTAAAAACATTGCGCAGCGTGGTTTTATTTTTCACTGGCCAAAGCGTAGTCACCGTACCAAGACGTTGTCCATTTTGAGTCACGGCGAAACGATGGCTATTCGTATCGGGAGCCGCAATTTCTTCGGGAGTATAGGTGAGATGAAAGCCTTGATATTGGTCAACTGCTGGGTTCGGAATGGTTGTCTGGTCATGAACAATAAATATACCTGGCCGCAGGTAGACTACTTCACGATCCCATGTCGTTGCTGTCTTAGCAGGGTACATATCGGCCAGCTCAGTTCCTTTCCAGGCGACATATGTTCCCGCTTCTTCAAAATCCGTCAGGCGCGTGCGTGGCGCTTCAGGTGGTGAAGATAGGCTCGGAGAGTTGGCTAGCTGGCCTTTACCTGGGTAAAAAACATTGTTCAAAGTGCGTGGCCGGGTATCGTACGCATCGGCATATAATTCATTGCCAAAATTTTTATCGGCTTTGCCTGGAATTTTATTACGTAATAGTGCCCCAGCTGGATTGACTAAAAATGGCGTACCACCTTTTACGATCGCTAATCCCCCTTGATCAAAAGATTGTTCACCAGAACCAGGATAATTAATATACGGTCCCGAGCTAAACGAGGCCCATACCGCGTCCGAACTCCATGACGAGCGCACCGCTACCTGATTTAGCCCGGTTGCGACATACGATAAGGGCTTGGTAGTGTAATCCACTTCCGGACTCTCTGAGTCCCAAAATAATAATTCTTCCCACGCTGGGTTTGCAGATGCGCTATTACTAGCCCGCACTTCGCGGCTCAGTCGCTGAAACCAGGCTGCGTCCGAGCGATTAAATTGGCTGAGGGTCCCGGCTAAAAATGTATATACTTTTACATTAGCTCCCGCCGGATTATCGCCGGCATAGAGAGCGCCCCGATCATCCATTGTTCGCTGGTTTGGCCAGAGAAAATACAGTAAGTAAGCTGCCTGATCTTCTAAGAAAGAAAACGGTTTATCTGTAGAAGTTATCAGGTTCAGATTCTTACCGGTCAAGGCGCCAATGGTTGGCCACAGCATATTGATAGTCCCCAGCGGCCCATAATTCCACCCCTCCGGCCAACCCCCACCCTTCAGCCACTTGGTATAATATGGCACTACAAAACCATAATGCTGGGTAGTAAGCCATGAATCCCAGAGTGTAGAGGCGGTAGGATTATCACCAGCAGTCGCAATGGCGGCTAACGCTTTAGCTGCATAGTAACCCGCAAAATAATTCCCTTGGGGATGCTGACGGCCAAAACCAGCGCGCTCAAAGTCCGCGATCCAATGATTTAAGGAAGTATATACTTGTGTCCGCTCGCCCGGTGTCAGTGCTTCATACAGCCAATCATAGCCAATAGCCATACCCACCCCGAAAAAACGAATCCCATAGCCACTGTCACGCAGTGGGTCTTGGTAATGAGTTTTTCCTTTTGGAATAGATATCTTAGCAAGTAGTTCAACACCGCGTTTCGCGTAGCGACTGGCCGCCGCGGGATCAGTAGTTTTCACTAATTGGTAACAGAGCCCAAGGTTAAGAAGAGGGTCAAAATAATTTTCACCTTGGTAGCCTTCGCCAAGCGTTGTATTGCTATAATCTTCGCCATCCGGATATTCGACGCCTTTCCCTGCAACCGAGTTGCATTGCGATTGTAAGGCCAGCCAAGCCAAGTCTTTTGCCGCCATCTTTTTCCTGAGCGTGGCCATCGTGTCAGTCGTCAATAAAATTCTGGGGTGAGAAGGAGGCGAGGGCTCAGTGGCAGCAGTCGCCCGTGGCTCGACGGTAATAAAAATAATCGTAAATAATAGCAGGACACAAGAAATAAAACGATAATGCATAGAGCTTTCGTTAAAAGTAGTACACCAAGTGTGGTGGTCTGTTTGAGATTCGTTGTCAATATTACTAGGCTTTTAGAGCTTGGTGCATGATTGTCATTCTGGGTGCAGCGAAGAGTCCTTCAACGCCTACTTTCTGCATAGTTGGCTTCAAGGGGGCCTTCACTAGGCTCAGGACGACAATCGGCTGTACTACTTCATCAAGCCCAGGCAGTTAAGACCGGTAATCTTCTATTCCTCAAAGCTCTGCGCTGGAATATTCATGAGGAAAGAACACGAGAAACCGCAGTGGTTTCTCGCTGCCACGGGGCGGGAATGTAATATGTAGAGCAAAGGTTCAAAAACCTGTTTAGAAATTGGTGCCTGCTATCAAATGAATTTTCTTGAAATTGGATCTAATGATAATCATGTCTATTGCTTGGTTCAAGGTATCCCGAATATATCAGTCAGCGATCTGGTCAAAACCATCAAAAGTGTCACCACTAAGGCCCTACTTAAGGCGTATTCCAAAATTAAGAATATACTATGAGGCAGCAACCTTTGGACAAGTAGGTGCTATGTCAACACGTAGGTCAATACGGTAACGAGGCCATGATCAAAAATTATATCTCCAATCAAGGTACGCCCGGTTAAAAACAGATTTATAATGGACGATTTACCTTGTTTAGTATATTGCCCTAGACAGACCACCCGATATCTCGGGGTTCGGACCCGGGGGTATTTATTAAAAAACACCGATTTACGCCAGTGATTTTTCAAAGACTACCGCTTATTCACTATAATAATGCGTTTATTATGTTCAGTGATCGGTTCATGGTGTCCGCTCGGATAATCGCGCAGGGCCGTCATGAATTGCGCTTCTTTATAGCGAAATTGTTTGCCGCGCCGGGTGCCTGGGTCATTAGTGATAAATTCTTTTTTTACCGGATCATACCCAATCACTACCAGCATGTGGTATTCCGGTCCCGGAGCAGTGAAATAGGGATTATCAAGCAGCTGTCCATTAACCGGTGCAATGATCACGCTGCCATCACCCAAAATATCGATCAGCGTTTGGGCCGTAACCTCTTCTCGGATCGTGACTGGCTCATAATGGTAGTAATCGCGGATTAATTGGGCTGTATCATGAACAGAAATATCATGGTGGTAGCCGCCAGGGGAAGCATGCTGCCAATCAATCAGTCGCTGTATATCAGTGGTAGCATCGCGCATATTAAGGGTAGCTCCTGTGGCCCAGTTCATCGCCATGAGGATCGACGCTTCTTCGCAGCCATCCTGAAAATCCTGATTATCCCATTGGCCGCGTGGAGCTTGCGAAATGAAAGCCACTGGTTCCAAAATCAGTTTGGTTGGTGATGTAGGAGTGGCTACCTGGTCCACTGATTTTTTGGCCGGCGGTGCCTGGGTTGCACCGGTGCGGTCGTTGGCAAGAGCCGCGTCATCGGTTAGTGGCAGGATAATCGGTTCAGTTGGGTAGGCTTCATCTGATTCATGCAGCACATGTCCGCGCAACATAAAACCGGTAGCGATAGTGAGCGTAAGGAAAGCCATGCCAATCGAAGTGATAACAGGACCAGTATTATTCTTCATAAAGTTTTAGAGAGAGTATGTCTAATTATAGACGACGTGCCCGCTACGTTTCCATTACACGGTCAGTATAGCAAATTCTAACCTAGAGAAGCACGTGATTATGCAGCTCGGCTCCGTCGCCGTTTAGGGATTTTTTGAGACATGCGCGTCTGTAGTTGTTGCTCTGCACAATAAGTTGTAATTGGTTCCAGGAAGGCTGCGCCATAGCGCGCCAGCTTGACCTCGCCAAAACCCGAAATCTTATGCATGTCATCAAGACTCTGGGGGAGATAGGTAGCCATTTCAAGCAGCGTCGCATCCGAAAAGACAAGATACGCCGGAACATTTTCCGCTGCCGCGAGGCTCGTTCGCACCGTTTTGAGCGTGGTGAGAAGAGGTGCTTCATGTGGTAATTCCACCGTCTCGGCCGCGCGCGTCACTCGCGTCCGCACCAAATCTACTCGTTCTAGCCCCTTCAACACCGGTACACTTTTTTGTGTCACCTGGATCACCGGGTACTCAGCCCCGTTTTGCCTCAGAAACCCAGCGGCCATTAGATCTTTAATATACGAAAACCACTGCACTTTAGAAAATTCCGCTCCGACACCATATGTTTTAAGGGCTTTGTGCTCATCTTTTATTTTGCCAGACTTAGACCCGCGCAAAAATTCTACGAGATATGTAAGGCCGTGCGAGCCGTTCAGTCTGAGCGCGGCCGATAAGGCCTTTTGAGCGATGATTGTGCCGTCAAAATGTTCATAATCCGTCAAACACGCATCACAGCTATCGCAAGCCGAGGCCGCAAACGCCTCGCCAAAATATTCGAGCAGTCGTTTACGTCGGCAGCTGTGCGCTTCGCACAGATCGGCCATTTGCTGCAATTTATGCAGCATGATCCGGGTTTGTTCCGGGTTATTTTCCACCTGCGCAAACCGCCGGAGCTTCAACACATCGCCGCCGCTATAAAACAAGAGGGCATCACTTTTAAGTCCGTCACGCCCAGCCCGGCCAGTTTCCTGGTAATAGCTCTCGATATTTTTGGGTAAATCAGCATGAATCACGAATCGCACATTTGACTTATTAATCCCCATGCCAAACGCAATCGTAGCTACAATAATCTTAATATCATCTTTTAAAAATCGATCCTGGTGTCGTTCGCGCACGATGCTATCAAGGCCTGCATGATACGGCGCAGCCGCAAACCCTTCGCTCCGCAAATCAGCGGCCAGGCTCTCCGCCGAACTACGTGACAAAGTATAAATAATCCCTGAATCATCACGATGTTCGATCAGATATTCAATTAATCGAGAGTACATTCCTTTTTTGGGTTCAATCGTATAGTGAATGTTGGCTCGATTGAAGCTCGATTTAAAAATTTTTGGCTCACGGAGTGCTAGTTTTTTAATAATATCGGCCTGGGTCAATTGGTCCGCAGTGGCGGTGAGCGCAATCGTCGGCACCGTTGGGAATTCAGTTTTAAGATGCGATAATAGCCGATACTCCGGACGAAAATCATGTCCCCATTGTGAAATACAATGGGCTTCGTCAATAGCAAATAAGGCAATCGGCAATTTTTTTAACCACCCTAAAAATTGTTGCTCGTTTGCAAACAGCCGCTCGGGTGAAATATATAATAAACTAAGCTCTCGTCGGCTAAGTGCGCCCATTATGCGGTCGCGCTCGACTGGATCTAGTGAAGAATTAAGATAGGCTGCTTTAATCCCATTGAGGCGCAAGGCATCTACCTGGTCTTTCATCAAAGCAATCAGTGGAGAGATAACGACCGTCAGGCCCGGGAGCATCAGTGCTGGCACTTGGTAACAGAGCGATTTGCCCCCACCAGTCGGCATCAGCACAAAGGTATCGTGGCCGGCTGCCACAGCGGCAATAATATCGGCTTGAGGAGAGCGGAATTCGCTATACCCAAACGTGTGTTGAAGAATTTCGAGCGCAGTAGGCATGGGGTTGATAAGAAGGTATATCGTAACAGGTGATTACTTCTGGAGCAAGTTGTGATAAGTGCGAGTTATCCTATACTGTCATTCCCGCGCAGGCGGGAATCCAGTCACGCATCGCACTTATAACCAATTTGTCATTCTGAGTGAAACGAAGAATCCCTTAAAGTCAAAAGTGGGTATGGAGTTAGCGTTAAGGGATCCTTCGCTAACGCTCAGGATGACAGTTGGTGTATGGATTCCCGCCTGCGCGGTAATGACAAGAGTGGTGTTCGCAAAACTCTATAAATAAGCACTTTTGACAAAAAATAGATATGTACACTATAATGTACATATCAAAACTCATATCGAGCCCCACTAACTCTTCTTTTAATAACATAAAAATTTCAGCATGCCCACAATTAAGGAGGTGCCGCGGGTAGATCGCCCGCGCGAAAAATTGTTGGCCTATGGGCCAAATAAATTATCTACATCGGAATTATTAGCCATTCTGCTGCGCACCGGCACTGCCGGGCTGAACGCTGTGGAAGTCGGGCGGAATCTATTGCGGCGGTTTGGAATCAAGGGGTTAGCCACCGCCTCGGTGTCTGATTTGAGTCAGACGCTTGGCGTTGGCACAGTAAAAGCCCTCGAAATCGTAGCTGCACTCGAGCTCGGCCGCCGCGCCCTGCATCAAAAACAAGCGGCGCTATTATTGTCTCCGGCCGAAGTATTTGCAGAGCTAAAAGACATTATTCCCCTTAAAAAAGAACATTGCCTGGTGTTTTATCTTGATACGGTACATCAAATTATTAAGCGCGAGGTGGTGGCGATCGGGATTTTGAATGCCAGTCTGATCCACCCGCGTGAAATTTTCGAGCCGGCCGTGCGCCAGGTGGCCGCCGAGATCATCATCGCCCATAATCATCCCTCCGGAGACCCCACCCCCTCAGAAAACGACATTATACTAACCAAACGGCTGGCCGAAGCAGGCCAGATACTTGGCATTACTCTCCTTGACCATGTGATTGTAGGAGCGCGTGGCTATATTAGCCTAAAAGATAAAGGGATTATTTCTTAAATTAAAACATATGTCTGCTTATGCTATCCCGGTCAGTATATTTCCTGGGTTTCTGGTCTCAAGTGCTATGTGGTCAGGGCCGACCTGTATTCAGAGCTGGATGCTCTACGAACAACCACGCGTAAATTACCAGACCCAAGTAGCGCCCGACTATTCTGGGCAGGAACCCTACGAACAGATGCGGGCAGCGAGCGTGCTGGCCCTCGTCGAAGTATTCGATATTCCGCTGTCTCGGGTTGCGATCAATGTATCATTGCCGCGCAATAATCGTAAAAAAGCTCCGATAGTGGTCTATCGTGATGCTGGCAAAACAGAGCCGCTATTAGTGCTCGAATGTAATCGCGCCTCGATTAATAATCGCCAACACCACGAATCATTTGTCCGTGCACTCCACAAAGCCCGAGTGCTCGGCGCAGAATGGGCCTTATGCGCCGTTGGCACGAAACGGGTCCTGGTTGCGCGGGCCAGCGATCCGGCCAGTGCTATCGAATTGCCGTTTGGGCTCTTAAAAGGAATTATTAATTAGCACGCTATGAAGAAAAAAATTTCTCGCCGAGTGCCAACCGCGATCTCGCTCACTGCTGCCCGCACCCAGCTATTTAGCCTCACCGATGCGGTGGCAGCTTCCGGCAAGGCGATCACACTCACCGAGCACGGTGAACCGAAAGCAGTCTTGATTTCAGTCGGAGATTTTGAGCGTTTAGCCGAGAGTGTGCAACGCGACTCCCACCCCAAGCTAAGCCGCTATGAACGATTGGCCAAAAGTTTGGCTGATGCTGGCTTTATCCTGGCTGAAAAATCTTCACGCCCCTACGACGCTAGCTCTAAACCATCACTTAAATCGTTGTCTAAGACCTCTATTGTATGAACATAGCGATCCTAGTTATTTTTTTAATCCTCGTGGCCGGGATTGTCTACTTGCTTAGACATGCTACCTACGGCAAATTATCTCCGATACCAGGCGAAGTAGTGCTGTATGAAGAAGAAGGAGTACGGCTTGAAGAATTATTCCGTGGCACCGAGCGTATCAAAACTTGGTTTCGCAGCGTGTATGTAGTGGTAACAAATCAGCGGATCATTCTCTCTTTAAAGCCGTGGCTAGTTAGTAATAAGAAAAAATATCCCCTGCGTGCCGTGATAAATTATGCGATACCAGGGCCAAAATTAAGTCCGAGCGATCTGATGGGCGGATTCTTGCTTGATCCGGGGTATTTAGTCTTCACCACCCTCCCTGAACGCATCACAGCAGCCACGGTTAAGGATCAGCCCGCCATCGAAATCACTATTCCGTTCGCAGATGCTTCACCCTTATTAGCCGAGCCAAAACTGCAGTTGTTTACCGCTCACTCCGCCGCTATTCTTGCCGCTGTTGCGCGTGGCAAAAAATAATCTAGCACAGTTGACCAGCTAGGCCTCCGGGCGGTATGGTATAGCTCCTATGAAAAAAGTTTTTAAGACCTATTCATACCGATCACTCCTAGCCGACCTCTACCGCTCCGTTACCCCGTATCGGAGCCGTTTTATTATCGCCACCCTGGCTCGCGTCAGTGCTGATGCGCTCTACCTGTACACGGTTCAGCTGTTAGCCCGGATGATCGATTATTTTACCACCTACACGCCGGGCCAACCGATCGATTCTTTTTGGTATATTCTGGCCGGCTGGTCGCTGTCGTATATTTATGTCGTCACTGCCCGCCAGAGCGCAAAATATCTCTGCTATACCGTAGCCGAACGAGCCAAAATCGATATTTTGCTCCGCGGCCTATCGCATCTTAACCTGCTTGACCTTGATTGGCACGAACAAGAGAATACCGGCAACAAACTGAAACGTATCGACAGCGGCGGCGAAGGGACGCAGCGACTCTTAAAAATCTGGATCGATAACGTCGTTGAAATTATCATCAATTTTAGCGGCATGATTATCATTTTAGCCTTCACGGATCGCTTGATTGCACTGATCATGCTGTTATTTTTAATTACCTATTTGTGCGTCGTGATTCCACTCTCGGCCCGGGCTTCGGCCGCCGCGCGCATAGTGAGTCAGCATGAGGAAGATATCAGTGGGTTATCATTTGAAATTTTGAATAATATTCGGACGGTGAAGGCCATGGGCTTGTTCTCGGGCCTTGAAGAGCGCTTGATCCGGGAAACCAAGATTTTGTATGCCGCGATTCGGCGCCGCATTCGCCGGTTTCGCTCCAAAACTGCCATTCAAAGTTACTGGGCCGTTATTTTTCGCGTGCTGGCCGTGGTAGTTATTGTAATCGGTATTACCAAGGGTCAGTATGAAGTTGGTTTTTTAGTGTTATTTAATTTTTATTTCACCACGCTGCGGACTTCGGTGGAGGAGTTGTCGAGTATTTCTCAAGAAATTACCATTGCACGCTATCATTTGGCCCGGTTATCAGATACGTTTGCCGCCGAGCCCGGCATTGATAACGATGCCGGCAAGCAGGACTTCCCGTCAGACTGGCGCACGATCTCGCTACGCAATGTGTCCTTTGCCTATGGCGATACGGCAGTACTGCAGAATGTCACCTTTGATATTCACCGCGGTGAGCGCCTTGGCCTCGTGGGGCTCTCTGGCGCCGGCAAATCCACACTCTTCAAGCTCCTCTTGAAAGAATATGAAAGTTTTACCGGTGATATCTTATTTGATGGTGTCTCTATTCGGAATATCAAAAAAAGTTCTTACACCAAGCACGTTTCAGTCGTGCTCCAAGATACCGAAGTATTTAACCTCTCTCTGCGCGAGAATATCACCCTCGGAGCTGCCGGGGCTGACGATTCCCGCCTGACCACTTCGCTCTCTGTGGCCCATGTAACGGACTTTCTGTCCAAATTGCCGTCCGGGATCGATACCATTATCGGCGAAAAAGGCATTAAATTATCGGGCGGTGAAAAACAACGCGTCGGTATTGCCAGGGCGATTCACAAACAACCAGATATTTTATTTTTAGATGAAGCCACGTCGCATCTCGACCTTGAGTCAGAAGATAAAATCAAAGATTCACTGCACCAATTTTTTCAGCAAGTTACGGCTGTAGTTATTGCTCATCGGCTCACAACTATTCAGGAGATGGATCGTATCTTGCTGCTTGAGAATGGTCGTCTGATCGAATCAGGAAGTTTTGCCGAGTTGTCTAAGAGTCATGGCCGCTTCTTTGAGCTCTGGCAAAAACAACGCCTCTAAAAAATCTCCGGTTGCTACCGGAGATTTTTAATTATGGTGTACTATCGACTCCAATTGCCTGCCGGATTGAACTGAATCCGTCGCGTGCCAAGAGTTTAGCGAGTCCCTGGTGTACCTGATGTGCAAAGCCCGGCCCCTGATAAATAAAACCGGTATATGCCTGCACCAGTGATGCTCCGGCTCGAATAAATTGATAGGCATGATCGGCCGTGAATATACCGCCAACACCAATAATTGGTAGAGTAGGCGCACTGGCATGGATATGGCGCACAATCCCGAGCGCCCGCTCGCGAACCGGCGCGCCGCTGAGGCCGCCTGCCTCGTTAATGTTGGTTTTTAAATTATCGCGGCTGATCGTGGTATTAGTGGCAATAATGCCGCTGAGGTTGAACGCCTGGCAAACACCGAGTACTTCATCGATTGCCGATAATTCTAGGTCCGGAGCGATTTTTACGAGTAGCGGCTTCAATGATCCCTTGGATAACCGCTTGTTTTCCGCCTGCAGTGCTCCTACTATGTCTTCGAGCGCGCTTTTATTTTGCAGTGCACGTAAGCCCGGAGTATTGGGAGAGCTGACATTGATCGCAAAATAATCCCCGAGAGAATATAATTTTTTGAAACTAGTTACATAATCTTCAGCCGCAGTTTCGAGCGGGGTTATTTTTGATTTACCAAGGCTGATCCCGATCGGCACTGATAATTTCGGCGTATGTCTTAACGTATCTGCGAGCGCGTCAGCCCCGCCGTTATTAAATCCCATCCGATTAATAAGGCCCTGATCAGCCGGCAGGCGAAACATCCGTTGGCGCGGATTACCAGGCTGAGCATGGGCCGTGATAGTGCCGATTTCAAGGTGTGAAAAACCAAGCGCCGCCAGTGCCGGCAGCGCCTCACCGTGCTTGTCAAAGCCAGCCGCGAGCCCAAGCACAGAGGGAAATCTGAGGCCAAACACGGTTTGGTCCAAGCATGTGTGGGCTACTTGATACTGGCTCCGAACCAGATTAAGCACGCCCGGTATCTGGCCAGCTTTTTTAAGAAGCGACACCACGCGGTGGTGGGCATCTTCAGGGTCGCTATATAATTTGAATAACAGTGGCCTAATGATTTCTTGGTACATAAGCGGTTAAAAGAAGCCCCGCACGTGCGGGGCCAGCAGTTATTTGGTTTGTGATAATTGTAATATGTCGCGCCGCGCCGCTACTTTGTTCCAGTCCACTGCTTTCAAAAATGCTTGAATATAGTCAGCGCGCTTCGTGCCATAATCGATGATAAACGCATGTTCGAATACATCCATCACGAGGAGTGGCACGCAGCCGGCCAAATGCCCAGTGTCATGTTCGTTCACCCAGCAATTGAAATACCGGTCGCCCTGAGGGTCATAATACAAAATCGCCCAGCCAATCCCGCGCATCGCGCCGGTAGCTACAAAATCCTTTTGCCAATTTTCAAAGGTGGCAAACTGGTGGGTCAGCGCCGTGTGAAGTGGTGAACCGCTGGCGAGCTGCGCTCCGCCGTTCAGCATATTGTCAAAATAATATTCGTGCAGCCGCATGCCATTGAATTCCCAGCCGAAACGGCGGGTAAGCTCAGCATATTCCGGGGTGCTGGCTGCATCACTATCGAGTAGGGTACGTAATTGGTCGGCTACTTTGGTCGTGTTAGCGACGTAGCCTTGGTACAACGTAAAATGTGTTGTGAGTAGTTTCTCACTGAAACCAGGTGTTCCGATGAGATGGTCGTAGTTTTGTGCTTGGTACATAATGGCAATATTAGTTCGAGTAATAGGCGCGGTAAGGGCGGGTAAGATATAAGTTCAAGAATTTTTATTTAAATGCACGATTTCTTGACTGAAAGAAATCATCGACTACTTTACATATTTCATAAGCAGTGTCCTTTAATTTGTCTCCCGCACGCAATCTTTTGTCTGTCTGTTGATTCCCTTGGCCTAGATATGAATTAAGAAGTACTTGAAAATCGCTACCACCAAATTCCAACAAATCATCAATCACATCATTTTGAGCGTTTATATATCCTTCCGTATCCTCGGTTCTAAAACCATCGCTTCGGAATTCAAATCTTCCCTCTGGCCCCGCTTTTTCCTTCCAGGCCAACTGTACTAATCGGTTAAGTTTATTTGAGGCCGCATTAAAATTTCCTCCGGCAGCGGACACATCTTTTTTAAATTCTCCATCAATCGAAAATTGGCTTCCCTCAGGCTTAAAAAAAATATTTTTAAGTAAAGCCCTATCTGCTTCAGTATTGTTTTTTTCTAAACGGTCTCGACTAGTTCTTAGAACTGCAAATTCCATTCCCAACGCATTATTATCATCTAATGACATAGAGCTTTTTAATTTTAAGAATAATTAGATTTTCCCCACTAAATCTAATCCCGGCTTCAACGTCTTGTTCCCTGGTTTCCACTTGGCAGGGCACACTTCGCCCCCATGCTCAGCTACATATTGCGCCGCCTGTAATTTACGCACTAATTCCTCCGCGTTGCGGCCAATACTGTTGTCATTCACTTCATACGCCTTTAATACTCCTTCCGGATTGATAATAAACGTGCCGCGCAGCGCCAGGCCCTCGCCATCAATATACACTCCAAATTCTCGGCAGATCTTGCCGGTCGGGTCAGCGGCCATGGGGAACATAATTTTTTTGATCGACGGCGAATTATCATGCCAGGCTTTATGAACAAACGCCGTATCAGTGCTGACACTGATCACTTCTACATTCATCTTTTTTAATTCTTCATAATGATCAGCCATGTCTTCAAGTTCGGTCGGACACACAAAGGTAAAATCTGCCGGATAGAAAAATAGCACCACCCATTTGCCAGAATAATCAGCCAATTTGACTGTTTTGATCGCATTTTCGTGGTACACATCCATGCTAAGGTCTGCAATTGTCTGACCAATCACCGGGTGTTTGTTGCTGGTAGTAAATTCTGGCATATGAGTAATTACATTAAATAAATCAGTCCCTGGATGCGGGTATAATTAAAGTATAAAAAGCAAAAATGGGTATTGTCAATTGTCTCGTTACACTCCAAAATACCGATGAATTAAAAAGCCAATGCCAATGTTGAATGCCGCCGCCCCGAGGCTCAGTACCAGCATAAGCCGAAATCGTTTGCCAAATGGCTGGTGCATTGATACCGAAGTATAAAAGTTAAACAACCAGATGATACAAATGCTGGTCAACAAACTGATCGGCAAGGCATATAAGGCCCGGGATAACAAAAAGTAGGGGATAACTAATAAAATAACGGTAATAAAGTAGGAAATTCCGGTGGTTGCGCCAAACAGCACCGCTTTCTTTTGCCGGTCTTTTTCCGCGCTGGCTGATAAGTATGAAGAAATCCCCATCGACAGTGAGCCGGCAATCCCAGTGACAAGTGTCACCCCGGCAATCAACCGAGTTTCGGACAAAGCTAACGTCAAGCCGGCCAGTGCACCGGAGATTTCTACAATCGCGTCGTTGAGACCCAGAATCACGGCGCTCACATTGGCGAGCGACTGATGATCAATCATGTTCAGAATGGCCGCTTCATGCTCCTGCTCTTCTTTTAGCATCGCCGCCACCTGCGGATAATCAGCCTGTATATCCTCGTACAACTCACCAGCTAATTTCTCACCTTTTTCCATTAATTTAAGCCCAAAACTAAGACCTAAAATGCGCGTCACACCATAATAAAACCAGACTCGCCAGTAATTAGGCGTCACGGTCTGTTTGGTAACATCTTTCCACAATTCATAATGGCTCCACTCTTGTTTGGCCATTCGTTCAATAATCGCTCGATCGCGAGAATTTTTTACCACCGGAGCTATTTTTTTATAGATCAAATGCTCGGTTAATTCGTTGCGTTGAATAGATAGTAACGTAGTTTGCATAGGCTTCTATACTAACAAGTAATACCGTGAAAGGCAATAAAAATTTAACAAAAACAGGCCTAACAAGCAATTCTTTCCACTGATCCTGGCTATCAGCGTGAATTCCAGATGTATGACTGTAAAGACGCTCTCAATTCGTTAATAATCCAATATAGAAGTATTACTTATTAAAGTGAGTTCGATAGGGCTCGGCCTAGTCCGAATTCTGCGGTTCTAGGTCCACTTGTAACAAAAATCCCGATTAGTCAGCTGACAGATCGGGATTTTTAATTAACATTTGGACAATTTTATTCGACCGGTATCTCAGCCGCAGGCAGCGGTGAAGGCTTCTTTTTAAGATAGGTCATCCCGATAATAAATAAAGATGTTGAAGTCGTTGCCGACAGGAGGCAATACTGACAAAATGCTTTTAGGAGAACCGCTTGCACAAACGTAAACCACAGTGAAAACAATAGCCCGGTAATGGTAAAGTACGCTAGCAGTTTAAGGATTAGTTCTCGTTTCGTATCAAGATACAAGATCGTGCCCAAAAACATCGTCAGATAATATAACGCCCCAAGCAGAGCCACTGGTATGCCGAGAATCTGCGAATACACACTGGTCGTTACTGCTTCACAGCCGTGGGTGATATTACACGGCGGCACCGCGCCGCGGAAATGTTCTACGGTCAAAAATCCTGCGTCAAGAAACCCTAGGAAGCTAACCAGGATAAAACCGTACACAATCAAGGTGTGGAGACGTTTGGCAGCCATATAACTAATTGTTTTTTAACGCCGCCTCAATCAACTCTTTGAACTCTTCAAGATTAGCTGGATTCGGAGTGATTAGTTTGCCGTTCAAGAAAAAGGTGGGGGTGCTGTCGATACCGGCGGCAGCGCCAATGGTCTGATCAGACGTGACTTTAGTCGCGGTGGCGGGATCAGCCAAATCTTTTTTAAATTGCTCAGCGTTTAACGCAATCTGGCTAGCGTAAGACACAAAGACCTCCTGAATCCGAGATTTTGACACGTTAGCCCAGTCACCTTGCCGTGCAAATAGCAGATCGTGCATCTCCCAGAATTTTCCTTGTTTGCCGGCTGCTTCGGTCGCCGTCGCCGCAATCAGCGCATTTTGATGCTGTGGCAGAGGGAAGTGGCGATACGCGAATAATACGCTGCCAGCATATTGTTTTTGCACCTCTTGCAGCAGCGGCTCATAGCTGGCACAGGCCGGACACTGGAAATCTGAGTACTCAACGAGGCTAAGTTTGGCAATACTGCTGCCGCGCGTAGAGTCTTTGGCGTCAATTGCCGGGATGCTCTGGCCAGGTTGCAGCGTAGAGCCGCTCCGAGTATTGGCACCAAGACGCATCAAGCCATAAATAGCCAATCCTATTATGCCAAGTACCCCAATCCATAACATTAGGCGTTGTAACAGTCGCTTGGTTTTGGCGTTTCTCTCGGCAGCTTGCTGGGCAGTTTTTTTTTCTTCGTTAGTCATAGAGGTAATGTAAGAATTGATTAATCTATTATACGTAGTTAGCAAAAAATTTCAATACTCTCTAAATAAAAAACAATCCCGGATTAGCGGGATTGTTTTGAAATTAATTTATTTGGCCAATTCCTGATCGATAATCTGTTTCATCGCTTCAAACGGCAGCGCGCCGCTGACAAGTTGCCCGTTTACAAAGGTGGCCGGAGTTCCAGACACCCCTTTCTGCTCACCTTCCGTCAGGTCAGCCTGAACCCGGGTGGCATATTTTCCAGAATCCAAACAGGTGTTGAATTTTCCGGCATTAAGCCCAAGTTGTGTCGCCCAAACCTTTAGATTTTCAAGGGATAAAGAGGCTTGGTTGGCAAAAGCTAAATCATGAAACTCCCAGAATTTGCCTTGTTCGCTGGCACATTCCGAGGCTTCAGCAGCCTTTTGCGCCATCGGATGAATGCTGTTCAGGGGGAAATGGCGATAAACGAAACGGACTTTATTGCCATATTCCTTTATAATCTGTTGTACAGTCGGAAGGAAACGGCCACAGAAGGGGCACTGGAAATCTGAATACTCAATCAGGGTAACTTTAGCATTGGCCGGGCCTTTAACATGGTCTTGCTTGGTAACGGTAAACGTTTGTACCGGCGGAGGAGTGTCGTCACTCGGCGCTGTTGGCTGTGTGGGATTCGGCGCCGGAGCCACGGCCACTGGCAGAGTGCCATAGCTGGAGCCGTCGCCTAATAATAGATTGACGAGAATAATATTGGCCGCGAGCGACAGTAAGCTGAACGCTGCCAAAAAACCAAGCAATAAGGAAGCTTTGGGGGATAATCCCTGAAGCATTCCTCCAGAGTTGGTTGCACCATTGTTTCCCATATCCATAGAGAAAAAATTAAAATAGCTAACGTTGGTATTACCTAAAATAGTTTAAAAATATTTCAAATACGATTTTGAGGAATGATCATTAGAAAAACTAGTATACCATAGTAATTCTTTGAGTAGTAGTCAAGTATATTCATCACGAGATTCATTCTAGACAAAATTTACTGATTTTGCTACAATCAACTGTTCGATTATTTTGTATATCGAACGATTTTTTTGAAAGCCAGCTATTTACATTGGTCCAAACCATCAAGCTGTCAGGAGGACAGACGCCATGAAGAACAAAGATAGAAAGAAAGAGCAAAAAGGACTTCAGCCAGTCACCCCGTCTATCCGCATCGGGCAAAGCCGGGCGACCCAGAAGTGCCCGATGGATCCAGCCGTCCGCAAGTGCAAGTCGTTCGCCCGGCGCGTTGCGGCGCGGCTCATGTCGCGGGGAGAGTTCATCGAGCGTCATGCCTCGGGAACCCTGCGCAAGAACCTGCGTCTCAGCATGGACTGCGACGGACAGTACTTACATGAGAGAGTGGCGTTCGAGTTCGGGTACGGCTTCGAGGCCGTCCATGAAACGCGAGTCACCTGGGGAACCCCCATCAGCTTTGGTGACTGCAAACCGGTGACTGAGGCCGGCTGGTTCTTCGATCGCTATGTGGAAGTGTCGGCGTTCCCAGGCGATGAGTTCTCGGTCAAGTACATCATGGTCGAGTACCCGGACGGCAGCCGCCGCGAGGGTCTCGGCATCGTGGTGCGCAAGACCTCGGCGACCTTCGTGCCCGAGAAGCACATGGTGTTCGCTATCATCGCCCAGTGGAGCACTAAGAAGAACAAGTTCAAGGGCGCGGTCAACCCCTGCTGAGGAGACAGACATGCAACGCAATATCCTCGTAATCGGCGGGAGTCAGGTCGGCAAGACGACGCTGGCCAAGGCTCTCGCCGCAGAGCATGGCCTGACACATATCCCCGCCTCAGAGTGGGTGAGGCAGCGCTACCAGGGCCCGCGGCCCGAGCACGGTCGCCAGGCCTATGTCGAGGCGATCACCCGCTTCTCCCAGACGCAGCTTGCCGACAACCCCGCGGCCTGCGTCGACTTCATCCGCGCGCGCTACCCTGTCCGCTCTGGCGGCTGCGTGATCGAAGGCCTGCGTAACCCGCATGACCTCGTTCACTTGCTCCGCCCGGAGCGCGACCTGGTCATCGTGCTGCACTACGACGCCAACCCGCTCATTCCCACCCCGTTCGAAGCCGGCGGCATCAAGGTGATCGTGGAGTACTTGCACTGGCTCGTGGCCAGCGGCATCATGCCCAAGCAGCACCTCTACGAGATTCGCCTCGACGCGCTCACCGGTCAGTCCGGTCCGTGCAGCGAGCGCGATCAGATCCCCGGACCGCCCGACGCTCAGCCCTGCTGGAGTCTCGACGAGGTCACCATCTTCACCCAGGTGTTCGTGGAGAGGAGCTTGCCCGTGCTCCCGGGGCAGCCGCCCGTTCGCGGCTTCATCCACGCGGACATCACTCCGTTGCGCGTCTGGGTCCGCGCGGAGTACCTCTACGACATGGACCCGTCTCACCAGGGCCAGTACGAACCCGGCATGGCCTTCAGCGTCTCGTCGTATCAGGGCGAAGCCATCACGTTTCAGGTCTACCTGGACAACGGCGGCATCTTTTCCTATCTGCCGCCGTCCGCCCTTCTGCTCGCCGACCCTGCCCATGGCCTGCTCGAGCCGAACCTCGGTCTCGAAGATCTCATCTACAAGAACTGCCCCACGAACGAGATCGTTGTCCATGTTCATCAGGCGCTGCAGGGTAGTGTCGACGCCTACTTCGTGCGGCAGGGGCTGTGGCTGTCAGGCGTGTACCTGTTCACCGTTGAGTGGCACACCGCCAACGAGCTCTTCCACGCCATCGCGCTCGCGAACGGCCAGGTGGCGTTCCTGCCGCAGCACAAGCTGCGCTTCGGCACCACCTCTCACGGGCCCTTGCCGCCCTACCGTAAGCTCCACGCTGACTTCACGGTGGCGGCACCCACTGATCCGGTCTTCGCCGCCTGCATGCTCGTCTACAACGAGGCGACGAACGAGGTCCTCCTGTTTGAGCGGGCGGATGGCGGTATTGCTCTGCCGGCGGGCAAGCACGAGCTCAGTGATGAGGACCCGCTCGAGGCAGCAGCCCGTGAGCTGCGCGAAGAGACCGGCCTGTTGACCGATGATCGGGCCATTCTCCTGTACGACGGCCCGGCAGACGGCTCGGGCAAGCGTGTCCAGACCTTCCTGGCCGTGTGGTGGTCTGGCGAGATCGTGGCCTCGCCCGAAGGGCGCCCTTACTGGGGAGAGATGATCGAGCTCATCGGTTGCACCGGGGCCTACCCCCAGTACAATGGCTGCGTCATCGACGCATTTCAGCAGTATCGGGCAAAGCGCGTCGCCTAGCAGGGCGGCGTGATGAGCAGTGATCGCAATGGTCACTAAAGGTAAAGCGACGTGGGTGCCGTTGCGGACAATTCGTCCATTCTCAAGCACCTAAATCTATCAATTTCTCTTAGTTCGATAGGGAGATTGATACATAAAAACAACTCCGTTATTACGGAGTTGTTTTAAATATTTTTAATTTTTCCTATTCTTGCGGCGTCACCTCTTCATTGCTCGTGTCCTTCCCTTTTTCACCCGGCTCTTCATCTGGCGCTTCGCCGCGTTCCACCACTTCCCACACTTGTTTTTTGATCTTGTTCAAAATCGGTTGGTGTTCTTTCAAGAAAGATTTAGCATTTTCGCGCCCCACGCCCAATTTTTCTTCGCCGAAGATGTATGAATTACCGCGCTTGTCGATAACTTTGTAGAGTGTGGCGATATCAAGCACGTCACCCGCTACCGAAATACCTTCGTTATACATGATATCGAATTCGCAGGTGCGGAATGGTGCGGCTACTTTATTTTTTACAATTTTAACTTTTACGCGGTTGCCAATAATTTTGTCGCCTTGTTTAATTTGAGCCGCGCGGCGAACCTCAATACGCACCGAGGAGTAAAATTTGAGAGCTACTCCACCGGTGGTCGTTTCTGGGTTGCCAAACACGATACCGATTTTCTGCCGAGTTTGGTTGATAAAGATAACTAAGGTTTTTGATTTACTGACAATACCAGTCAGTTTACGCAGCGCCTGGCTCATCAGGCGGGCCTGGAGGCCCATATGTGAATCACCCATTTCGCCTTCGATTTCAGCTTTCGGTACGAGCGCGGCCACCGAGTCCACCACCACCACATCCACCGCATTCGAACGCACTAGCGTTTCTACGATTTCAAGCGCCTGTTCACCGGTGTCTGGCTGCGAGATTAATAATTCATCCACCTTTACTCCGATTTTTCTAGCATAGTCCGGGTCGAGTGCATGTTCAGCATCCACAAAGGCGGCGATCCCGCCCATTTTTTGCACTTCCGACACAATGTGCTGAGCCAGTGTAGTTTTACCAGATGCTTCCGGGCCGTACACTTCAATGATGCGTCCGCGCGGCACTCCTTTTACGCCAAGCGCGATGTCGAGTGATAAACATCCGGTCGGGACTGCTTCCACCTGCATGGCTTTGGCTTCACCGAATTTCATAATGGCGCCATCGCCAAATCGGCTCTTGATCTGTTCAATCGCTGTTTCAGCGGCCTTCAATTTTTCTTTGACCTCCTCCGATATCGTCGCTTTAGGCATACGGTGTGTGATTAATAGTAACTGATTATTGTGACATCAAACGATTACAGGTGCAGGCTGTGGCGGAATTTTTTTGAATTGAGAATAATGAGTAAAAAATTAAGCAGCGGTGTGTGCCTTAATTCCTAATTCTTTACTCATTATTCTTCAACGTCAAAGTATTCTTCGGCCGCGCGATCAAATGCCGAGTGATCAGGGTGGTTTTTCCATGCTTGCGGGCTGCTGCAATTACCACTGTATTCAGCCCAGCCGTCAAATCAATCGGCACGGAAAACCGCCCTTGGTTGTTAAGCATGACATCTTGGCCGTTGATAGTCAATTTTGATTCGTTTTCCGTCTGGCCGGCAATGGTGGTGCTCAAATCATTCACGATCGCGCCTTCGAGCGGGTAATATACCGTCAGCGTCGGCGGCTGCAAAATTCTTTTTACCTGCCAGCCAAGATAGCCAATAAGTAGTAAAACCACCAAACCTCCTACCAAATTTCTGATAAAAATACTGACCGAGCTGAATGGCAAGCGCGGCAACTCAGTTCGGGGGTGCACCATAGACAGCTCTTCTACGCCGCCTTCGGTGATAAACTGTGTAACAGTTTGATCAATTGGGAGTCCGAGGGTTTGGGCCAGAGCCTTTATATAGGCTAAGCGGAAGGTTTTGGCCGGCGGCAAACTAGAAAAATCTGCGCGCTCCAATGCGGTTACATATTTCTCCGGCACCCGGGCACTGGTGGAGAGTTCGGCCACGGTTAAATTTTTTTCAATCCGCGCTTCAGTCACCAGTTGGGACAGGCGTTTGGTGGGAGAGAGTGTTTTGAAGCAAAAGATAGTCATAGCTGCTATAACGAGACAAAGAAATCTTCATCCTCATCTGATTTTTTAGACGCAGGTTTCGGATCTGTCTCAGTTGGTGCGTCTGTAGGCTCAGAAACTTCGGCTGTCGGCTCTTCTGTTGCCACTGGCGAATCAAACACGGTGCCACCGAGATCCATGGTCTGTTCTTCTTCTGGCATTTCCGGAGCCGCATTTGCCAAATGTTCGGTGAACACTTCGCGCGGTTTCGCACCATCGGCCGGACCTACTATACCAGCCTCTTCTAGTTCGTCAAGCAAGCGAGCGGCGCGGGCATACCCCACTTTCATACGTCGTTGCAAAAGCGAAGCGCTGGCTTTCCCGGTTTCTAAAACTAGCTGTTTCGCTTCCATAAATAACGGGTCCTGATCATCGCTTGCCCCGCCAAACATATTGGCCGTACCGCCACTCTGGCCGCCTTTAGACACAATCGAATCATCGTACACCGGCGGTTCATCACCTTTCAGATAATCGATCACGCGCTTCATCTCTTCTTCTGACACATACGCGCCCTGGATACGTTTCGGCTTCGATAATTCAGCCGTCAAAAACAGCATATCCCCACGCCCCACCAGCTGATCAGCGCCCGGGCAGTCCAAAATAGTTCGTGAATCAATTACCGAAGCCACCGAGAAGGCAATGCGCCCCGGAATATTAGCTTTCATAAGACCAGTAATCACTTCCACACTCGGGCGCTGCGTGGCCACGATCAAATGAATACCCACCGCGCGTGCCATTTGCGCAATGCGAATAATGCCGCCTTCCACCTCACTCGACGACGTAGCCATGAGATCTGCAAGCTCGTCAATTACAAATACTAAATAGGGGAGTGGTTCAGCCGCGGAAGAGTTATAGGATAAAATATCGCGTTTGCCAGCAGCTGCCAGTACGTCAAACCGACGTTCCATTTCTTGAATAGTCCACTTGAGCGCGTTCACCGTTTTCAAGGCGTCAGTAATTACCGGTGTCAACAAATGGGGGATGCCATTGTAGAGGGTGAGTTCCACGCGTTTTGGATCCACCATGATAAACCGCAATGTGGCCGGAGTATTTTGATACAGCAAACTTAAAATAATGGTGTTGATACCTACTGTTTTACCAGCCCCCGTCGCCCCAGCGATCAGAAGGTGTGGCATGCGCGGCAGATCACCGAGCCAAACTTTACCCGACACATCCTTGCCAAGTGCTACGTGCATAGAATGTTTGCGGCTCTGGAATTCTGGGCTTTCCAACAATTCGCGCAGGCTCACCATGGCCACTTTTTCATTCGGTACTTCAATACCGACCAGTGATTTGCCTGGGATAGGGGCCTCGATACGAATCGGGTGCGCCGCCAGCGCCAAAGCCAGATCATTATTCAGCGCTGTAATGCGGGTGAGTTTTACCCCTTTGGCGGGACTCAGTGAGTATTGAGTTACCGTCGGGCCAACGCGCACTTCTGACATGGTCACATCGATACCAAAATTTTTAAATGTTTCCACAATGATCGTGCCATTCTCTTCGATATCTCCAGAGGTTGGTTTGCTTTTTGAAGTATTCAATAAGTCAAACGGAGGCAAATCTTTGTAATGCACCGGTTTGACAATCGGCATGACCACCGGCGTCGGCTTGACCACTCGTGGCAGGGGTTTTTTTACCGCCTCATCCTCTTCTTCATCTTCATCATCCCCTCCGTCTTCGTCCACCGTTTCGTCGATTTCAGCCTCATCATCCTCATGTTCACCGAGGCGTGCGCGCGAGAAGTGCGGCTCTGTTGCCTCGGCAATTGTGCCTTCTACCGGACTTCGTTTGAAGATGCCGACAAATGACAATACATATTTGCCCACTCCTCCAAGCGCCAAGAATAATTTGCGGTGTAAATCAATCAGTTCCGCCAGCGTCGTGTTGAATAGAAATATCACCGCTGTCAGTAAGAGTCCGATCAAAATAATCAGCCCGCCCCAATACCCAATATAGGTAGCGAGCGGGTAGGCTAATGCGAGCCCGATGAGTCCGCCGCCACCGTCACCAGCAATAATATGTTCGTAGGTTGGATTGCTGAGGTGGATCAAGCCGTTAAAACTTAAGAAAAATAAGATGCTCCCAAGCCAGTGCGTGGGGCGATAATCATAATCAGCCTGTCTGGTCATAAGATAGGCGATGACCAGCAAGATAATCGGAAATACAAATCGCACCTTGCCAAAAATAAAGATCAATAGGGCGTCAATAAATTGTCCTGCCACTCCCGCCAGCGAAAAAAAACTGAGTAATGATATGCCAGCGGTAACCGTCAGCAAAATTGCTAATAATCCGCGATTGATATCTGGGTTCCAATTTACTCTCTCCCATAATGTAGGCTGATGCGCGCGTCGACGTGACATAAGCGGTGCTGTCTTAAAAAGGCCAAGTATTTAAAGGCTGATATGAAGCTATAGTATAGCACATATTTTGTTACCATTCACCTTGTTCCAAATACTCTGTCATCCTGAGTGAAACGAAGGATCTGTTGACGCTTTGAATTACGAAATTCACCTGTCATCCCATTCGGCTGCGACGCCTCAGGGCAGGCTCTGAACGAACGTGAAGGATCTCTGTCCAATTGGCCACTATACCGACCGACAGGGATTCTTCGTTTCACTCAGAATGACAAAATTTGTAGTTTCGTAATTCAGAGCTTGACGGTGGTGAGCGAAAGGGATTCTTCGCTGCCGCTCAGAATGACAGGATGGATTATCCGGCAACTGGATATATATGCAGGAAAAAATTTTTACAAAAAAACAAAAAAACCAACCAGTCCGGTTAGTTTTTAAAGTATTATTCCACAGCTAAGCTGCGAGCAGAGGTGCATGTTTTAGCTAACGAATCAAATCTCAAAAACTTCGCCCAAAAACAAGCGTGTTGTTTTGTGGGAGGAGAGAGTGTTTTCAAAAATCCGATCCGGTTGAGACATCAACCCTGCCGCAGCCCAGTGGTGGAATAATGTAACCGTCTAATTTTAGTCCTTTAAAATTCTAAGTCAAGTGTGGACAAGAAAGTTTGAGTCTCATCATATTGACATTTGTGAAATTAGGTGGTAAAAAGCGGCGAAGGTTAAGTCTTTTGGCAAACTGTGTTTTTACTAAAAATATAGTTTGCCAAAAGAACGCCATGTTCTTTTTAAATAATCAGCCTGGCAAGCTGACAGTTGGAGTGTCCGATGCGTGCTCACTTTTCTTTCGTCCTTCTCGCTTTACTGGTTGGTTGTGAGCAGGGGGGTGTGAATGCTGTTGGCGATATGGGCATAGAGGAGGATATGGCCATGCCACCCGACATGGCTTGCTCGTTCCCTGCGCAGTGTATGCCTGCGCTGTTTCGCCCTGAGTTCCGCATGCAGCTTTCCGCGCTCAGCACAGACACGTTCCAGGCCATAAACAAGCTGGAGGTGCGCGCGCTCCCCAACACAGTGCTTTTCGAGGCCTGTCCCGCCTGGGAAGTCACCGGGCTTACGCTCTATTTCCCAACCGACGCCGAAGTCAGCGGTTCCAACGCGGTGGCAGTCATCAAAGAGCTGCGGATTATGGGAGGGAATCCTCCAGTATCGATCGCCGGCATCGTCGGCGGCGTCCAGCAGGGCAAGAGCTATGCGCTAAGCGCGACCACCCCTCAGCCGGTCGATCCGAGGAGGGGTTTGCACCAAATTTGGATGGATGCAAAAGGGAATTACTTCCCGTTCGCTGCCATCTATATCTCGGTGCCTTCTGTGGATCTGCGAGATCAGGCGACAGGGTGTGTTCTAGCCCTGAGCGACAGCCGGATCGTTAAATCTGTAGCCTACTAGGGCTGCAGCGACGGCTGCCAGCTAAGCACCGGTATCTTCATTGTTCACCACATTCAGATGCGCCCGCCACTATCTTTAAACACTCATTAAAAATAGTGGCGACGTCTGAATGAGTTAAGAATCCTCCTCAAGTGGGGATTTTTTTGTAAAAATGTGGATAACTTGCTTAAAAAAAAATCTGGAAAACTCTTTTTTGGCTAATTAAAAACAAAAAAACCTTAAAATATTGACAAAATTACCCACACCCGTTCCTGTTGACAGAGGCCGTATTTTAAAGTAAAATCGAACTACTTTGTATTGGCTTCGGCTAGATGACCGGATAAATGTCTTATTCTAGCCAAAAAGACAACTTTTGCAAGGTGCGATAATCCATTAGTGCATCCATAATGTTCATCGCCCTGGGGCTACTTCGGTCATAAATTGATAGGTTTTTTGTTAAAAGCCTATTTTTTGCTGTTAAAAAATTAAGCCGCGAACGCCTTTTTCTCCCTTGAGAAAAACCACATTTGCTTCTTAATTAAGCCAAATTATGCCGTTATTCAAACATCAAAAGGTCAAGGAGCCCGAGCGCAAATTCATGTCGTCACTCACGACGCGCCAGCCCCTGCCAGATCTTATCGAGCTGCAGAAGAATTCGTACGACTGGTTTTTGAAACAGGGCATCAAAGAATTATTTGAAGAAGTCTCGCCGATCACCGATTTCACCGGCCGCGACCTTGAATTGTCGATGGAAAACTATTACCTCGACGAACCTCGCTTCGACGAAGTCACCTGCCGCGAACGCAATATCACCTACGAAGCTCCGCTGCGCGTGGTCACTCGCCTCGTCAACAAACGCGACAAACAGAGCAAATCCCAAGAAATTTACCTTGGCGATGTACCACTCATGACGACTCGCGGCACCTTCATCATCAATGGTATTGAGCGCGTTGTCGTATCTCAGTTCATTCGCAGTGCTGGCGCCTTCTTTACTGCCGAAAACGTCCGTGGTCGCCGCTACTATGGCGCCAAAATCATCCCGAATCGTGGTGCCTGGATCGAAGTCGAAACCGATAGCAGCAACGTGATGTGGATCAAAGTAGATCGCAAACGCAAAGTCGCCGCCACCTCGCTCCTGCGCGCTTTTGGTTATGAAACTGATGAACAAATTAAAGAGCTGTTTGCGAGCGTGAACAATCACCCGCGTGTTGACTATGTTGAAGCTACCCTGAAAAAAGATATTGCCAAAAACATGGAAGAAGGGCTGATCGAAGTTTACAAACGCATCCGCCCGGGTGACCTCGCTACTGCCGACAATGCCAAGAGTCTTATTTACGCCATGTTCTTCAACTTTGATCGCTATGATCTTGGCCGCGTGGGTGTCTATAAATTCAACACCAAGTTTGATCAGGGTTTGACCGATGCTGATTACGAGAAAAAAGATTTCCGCGTTTTGTCCCCAGAAAAATTACTGTCGGTCTTGAAAGAAGTTGTTCGTCTCAACGTGACTCAAGAAGAGCCAGATGATGTTGACCACCTTGGCAACCGCCGCATCCGCGCCGTTGGTGAACTGGCTCAGAATCGTTTCCGCATCGGCTTGTCACGCATGGAACGCATCATCAAAGATCGCATGAGCACCTACGAGCTCGCGCAGCTCACTCCGAACAAGCTTATCAATGCACGCCCAGTCACAAGTGCTATCCGCGAATTCTTCATGAGCTCTCAGCTCAGTCAATTCATGGACCAGACCAATCCGCTGGCCGAACTCGAACACAAACGCCGCTTGTCCGCGCTTGGCCCGGGTGGTCTTAGCCGTGATCGCGCTGGCTTTGAAGTTCGTGACGTGCACACCACCCACTACGGCCGCATCTGTCCGATTGCTACTCCAGAAGGACCGAACATTGGTTTGGTTAACCACCTCTCTAGCTATGCACGTGTCAACGAATTTGGCTTTATCGAAACTGGCTACCGCAAAGTGCTCCGCGAAGTAAGTAATGATCCAAAATTCACCGAAGGCGAAATTCTCCGCGGTGAAGTTGAAGGCGTCAAAGATGGTACCGCTATTACCAAAGATGTCGCTGCTAAGCTCGCCAAATCAAAACTTGAAAAAATTCCGGTCAAACCGCGCGTCACGGATGAAATTGTCTACCTAAACTCATTCAAAGAAGAAAAAGTTGTTACGTCGACCGCTAGTACCAAAGTTGACGACAAAGGCTATTTCCTCGAAGAAACCGTGCCAGCCCGTGTCTATGGCAAGCCAGGTGTCGCCCCATCGGTTGATCTCGATTACCTCGACATTGCTTCTAACCAAGTAGTGAGTGTGGCTACCTCCTGTATCCCATTCCTCGAACACGATGACGCTACCCGCGCCCTCATGGGAACGAACATGCAGCGCCAGTCCGTGCCGTGTATCAAACCAGAGCCACCACTCGTTGGTACTGGTATCGAACGCGAAGCTGCCCGCTATTCAGGTCACATGGTCCTCGCCGATGCCGATGGTGAAATCACCGAAGTTGATGGTGGCCATGTCGTGCTCACCACCAAAAAAGGTGACAAACACACCTACCGCCTCAACAAATTTATTCGCTCCAACGCTTCTACCTGTATTGACCAGCACCCGGTAGTTACTCTTGGCCAGCAAGTGAAAAAAGGTCAACCGCTCTCCGACGGTCCATCTATCCGCGAAGGTGAACTCGCCCTCGGCCAGAACATGCTCGTGGCCTATATGTGCTGGGAAGGCTTCAACTACGAAGACGCCGTTATCATTTCTGAACGCTTGGTCCAAGACAACAGCTACACCTCCATCCATATTGAGGATTACACGGTTGATGTCTGTGAAACCAAACTTGGCCCAGAACTCGTCACTGCTGATATTCCGAACGTCAGTGAAGAAAAATTAAAAAACCTCGACAGCGAAGGTATCATCCGCATCGGTGCTGAAATTAAATCCGGTGATATCTTAGTTGGTAAAATTACTCCAAAAGGTGAAACCGAACTCTCCCCAGAAGAGCGCCTCCTGCGCGCCATCTTCGGTGAAAAAGCTCGTGATGTCCGCGACTCTTCTTTGTATCTCGAACATGGTGAACATGGAAAAGTTATCGGTGTACAAATTTTCTCTGCCGAAAATGGTGACAAACTTGAACCAGGTGTTATCAAGCGCGTTCAGGTTACCGTTGCGGACCTCCGCAAGCTCCAAGTCGGTGACAAAATGGCCGGTCGCCACGGTAACAAAGGTGTCGTATCCCGCATCGTACCAGTCGAAGATCTGCCGTTCCTTGAAGATGGTACTCCAGTCGATATCATTCTGTCCCCGCTTGGTGTCGTATCCCGTATGAACCTGGGGCAGCTCCTCGAAACCCATATGGGTCTGGCTGCTAACGCCCTCGGCTATAAGATTGCGACCCCAGTGCTTGATGGATTGACCGAAGAACAGATTAAAGGTGAGCTTGCTAAAGCCGGCTTCCCAACGAGTGGCCAGGTACAGCTCTTCGATGGCCGCACTGGTGAACCGTTCGATCACAAAACGACTATCGGTTACAACTACATGTTGAAGCTCAACCACATGGTCGAAGACAAAATCCATCAGCGCTCGATTGGTCCGTACAGTCTCATCACCCAGCAGCCGCTTGGTGGTAAAGCCCAGTTCGGTGGCCAGCGTTTTGGTGAAATGGAAGTCTGGGCCCTCCAGGCATATGGAGCTGCACACACCCTCCAGGAAATGCTTACGATCAAATCAGATGACGTCCCGGGTCGCAGCAAAGCCTACGAAGCTATTATCAAAGGTGAACAAGTTAGCCGCGTTAACATCCCTGAATCGTTCAACGTCTTGGTGCGTGAACTTAAGGGCTTGTGTTTGGATGTCGGCTTATTGAAACGAGCGGAATCCGGCGAATATCGCCCGGTCGAAGAGGTCCGCGCTGAAGAAGAGAAACTGCGTAAGTTTGAAGAGCAGCCAGGAATGGAACAGTCGCTGCCAGGAGCTCAAGAATAAGCTCTTCCTTACTCCTAACTAATCTCCACTCTATATGTCACGCGATGCTCTCCACTCAATGGACTTCGACGCCATCCGCCTCAAACTCGCTTCGCCAGAAGTGATCCGAGCCTGGTCATATGGTGAAGTCGACAAACCAGAAACTATCAACTACCGCACCCAAAAACCAGAAAAAGGCGGCTTGTTTGCCGAAGAAATTTTCGGGCCAGTCAAAGACTGGGAATGTTACTGTGGTAAATATAAAAAGATCCGTTATAAAGGTATTATTTGTGATAAATGTGGCGTAGAAGTCACCAATTCTCTCGTTCGCCGTGAACGCATGGGCCATATCGAACTTGTAGCTCCAACCACCCATATCTGGTTCCTCCGCTCCGTGCCGTCGAAGATCGGTCTTGTGCTTGATCTCTCGGCGCTCGCACTTGAAAAAGTTATTTACTTCGCTTCGTTCATTATTACCTCAGTCGATGATGCGGGTAAAAAACAAACCACTGATCTTCTCCGCCAAGAGTATAAACAGAAAAAGAAACAAATCGACCGCGAACGCGATGAAGCTCTATCTAAAGCCGGTGACGATGCCAGCAAAGGCGACGAAATTCGCGACGATGCCGAACGCAAGCAAAAAGCGCTCGAAGCCGACTTCCAGCAAGCTGACAAAGATCTGAAAGAACTTCAGGTCATGCGCATCATTTCTGAAAATAAATATCAGGAATTATCGCTCCGCTATGGTCACTTGTTCGAGGCTGCCATCGGTGCCGAAGCCGTGCACAATTTGCTCTCCCGCATCAACCTCGAAGAAACCATCAAGAAGATTGACGCCGAACAAGAAACCACCAAAGGCGCCAAACTTGAGCGTATGATCCGCCGCAAGAAGCTCTTGAAGAGTCTCTTGATGACCAAGATCCGCCCAGAATGGATGATCCTCAAAGTGATCCCAGTTATCCCGCCGGATCTGCGCCCTATGGTCGCCCTCGACGGTGGTCGCTTTGCGACATCAGATCTTAACGATCTCTATCGCCGCGTCATCAACCGCAACAACCGCTTGCGCCGCCTCACCGAGCTTGATGCCCCAGAAGTTATCTGCCGCAACGAAAAACGCATGTTGCAAGAAGCCGTCGATGCTCTTATCGACAACAACGCCCGTCATTCCAAAACCGTCACGGCCTCCACTGGTCAGAAACGCCAGCTCCGCTCCTTAGCAGACATTCTTAAAGGTAAACAAGGCCGCTTCCGCCAGAACCTCCTTGGTAAACGCGTCGACTATTCCGGTCGTTCGGTTATCGTGGTTGGCCCGCAGCTCAACATCGATGAATGTGGTTTGCCAAAACGCATGGCCCTTGAATTGTTCAAGCCATTCATCATCAGCGAAATTATCAAACGTGAATTGGCCCATAATGTCCGCAGTGCCAGCCGCTTTATCGAAGCTGAGCACGACGAAGTCTGGGATATCCTTGAAGAATTGACACAGACCACCCGCGTGCTTCTTAACCGCGCCCCGACACTGCACCGCCTTGGTATCCAGGCCTTTCACCCGCGTCTCGTTGAAGGTAAAGCTATTCAGCTCCACCCCCTCACCTGTACCGCCTTTAACGCTGACTTTGACGGTGACCAGATGGCCGTTCACCTCCCGCTCACCGCTGGCGCTCGCTTCGAAGCCGAAAATTTGATGGCCTCTGAAAAGAATCTCTTGAAACCAGCCACCGGTGACCCAGTGATTACCCCAAAACAAGATATCGTACTTGGTTGTTTCTATCTCACCCACTACGACAGTCGCGATACCGCGCCAGTAACCAAATTCTTCGGCTCCGAAAAAGAAGCCAAGCTCGCTTACAAGAGCCGCATGGTCACCTTGCACGAACGCATCAAAGTGCGCTTCTCTAATCGCGAAAAATTTGCCGACGACACTCCAGTTCTAATTGAAACCTCAGTTGGTCGCATTTTCTTCAACGAAATCATCCCAGCCAAAATGGCCTATGTGAACGATGTTGTGAATGTGAAGAAGCTCGGCGCCATTATCCGCCGCTGTCTTGAAACCTACGACCAGCAAACCACCGCCAACCTGCTTGATGAAATCAAGAACCTTGGCTATCGCTATGTCACCAAATCTGGCTACTCGCTTGGTATGGATGACTTCCCGACTATCGTTGAAAAACCAGGCTTGATTAAAGATGCTGATGAAAAAATCCGCGAAATGGAATCTCAATTCCAGGAAGGTCTCTTGACCCAGGCTGAACGCCACTCAGCGATTCTTGAAATCTGGACCGAAACCAAAGATAAAATCATGGCCAACAACCAGGCTGTGCTTGATAAAAATGGCCCGGTCTACGCTATGATAGATTCTGGTGCCCGTGGTACCTATGGTCAGCTTGGTCAGGTGATGGGTATGAAAGGTCTCGTGGTGTCGCCGTCTGGTGATATTATCGAACTCCCGATTAAGGGTAACTTCAAAGAAGGCTTCAACGTACTTGAATTCTTCATTTCAAGTCACGGTACGCGTAAAGGTCTGTCCGATACCGCGCTTCGTACTGCGAACGCCGGGTACCTCACCCGCCGCTTGGTAGATGTGTCGCAAGATGTGGTAGTCATCGAAGAAGATTGTGGTGATCAGAACGGTGAAATCTTCACCGTCGAACAATCCAAAGAAATGGGTGAAAAACTGTCGAGCCGCGTCTTTGGCCGCTATGTTGTATCTGATCTGAAAGCTGGTAATAAAGTATTGGTCAAAGCTGGCGAAGCGATCGACGATCATGCTTCTCGCCAGATCGATGAACTTGCAGTCCAATCTGTTCACGTCCGCAGTCTCCTCCAGTGCCGCTTACCAAAAGGTGTCTGCCGCCAGTGCTACGGCTTCGATTTGTCTCAGAACAAAGCCGTTGAATTCGGTAACGCCGTCGGTGTCATCGCCGCGCAAAGTATCGGTGAACCAGGTACCCAGCTTACGCTGCGTACCTTCCACTCTGGTGGTGTCGCCGGTGGCGATATTACCCAAGGTTTGCCGCGTGTAGAAGAATTGTTCGAAGTCCGCACGCCGAAGCACCAGGCCTTCTTGGCTCGTGTCGCTGGCAAAATCGAAATCGAAGATGCTGATGGCAAGATCGTAATCGCTCCGAGCGGCAAAAAAGTTTTCGAAGGCCGTAGTGGTCAGAAGATTGTCCGCGTGCACTTCGAAGGCATGGAAGAAATGAAGATTAAATGCAAATCAAGTGACGAAATCACCGTTAAAGACGGCGACCATGTCGAAGCCGATGCCGTGCTCGTAGTCCGTGGCGCTTCTGGCGAAGAAATCAAAGCCAAATATAAAGGCCAGGTCAAAGTCGCCAAGAATCAAGTCACGCTCAGCTACGAAGGCCCACGCGTTCACGAACACATCGTGCCGATGGGGTATAAGATCTATGTAAAGAATGGCGATATGGTAAATGCGGGCGATCGCCTCACCGATGGTAGTATTAACCTGCAGGAACTCTGCGAACTCAAAGGCCGCCCAGCAGTCCAGCGTTACATCCTCGAAGAAGTGCAGAACATCTATTCGTCGCAAGGTCAGAAAGTTAATGACAAACACGTCGAACTTATCATCCGCCAAATGTTCAGCCGTGTATACGTTGAAGATGCAGGGGATACCGAACTTCTCCCTGGCGAAGTCGTAGAAAAAGCCCAGCTTGAATTTGCCAACCGTGCTACCAAAAAGAATGGTGGCAAACTAGCCACCGGGCGCGAACTCCTCCTCGGTGTCAGTAAGGTTGCCCTCTCCACCCAGAGCTTCCTCTCGGCCGCTTCGTTCCAAGAAACTGCTCGCGTACTCATCAACACTGCCACCACCGGCAAGATCGATTACCTCGACGGTCTCAAAGAAAACGTCATTATCGGTCGCTTGATCCCGGTTGGTACTGGGTATAAACAATAGCTGTAATTTACTATAAAAACAATCCCGATCCGCTATCATAGAAATCGGGATTGTTTTTTATAGCGCTGGCCACTGACTCTTGCTCAGGGCACGCGTTGACTCGCGTTATCTAGTTCTATGCATATTCACAAAAGCAAAATTATAACATTCTTCTTAGCAATTATCGTATTAAGTAGTGTGGTGGTATATCGTGGCGCTCCAGTTTCCGCTGCTTCCCCTGTAGTAACTATCGAGGCAATGCCACCCACGGCCTTAACGAGCCGTCCACATGATAGCAGCGATAATATAGTCATCCTGCCTGGATATGACTATGACATAATTTTGGCTCAGTTTAAATTTACGGCCCCAGAGCAGCCGATTAATATTGAAAAATTTACATTGGTAACGAGTAATCCTGAATTTTTTAATCAAGTGGATAAATGGTATTTGGTAGCTAGCGGGTCGGTGACGGAAAATATTTTGTTGCCAGATGGCACCAAATATCTAGGTACTGGCTACAACTCAGGACAGTTTTTTGTACCGGGAGCCCGGGCAGAAAATGGTGAAGTTATTTTTAATCTAAATAAACCCTTCAATTCACCGGCTCCTGATGCTGCAGCGCTATCGCCAACGCTCGGGTTACTCCTACAAAAAAATCAACCGAGCCTAGTTACCGTTAAAGGTATATTCAAATCCGGGGCGCTCAGCGCAAATGCGACCCGTATAAGTCTTAAAAAAGACACCGGTCAGTATTCGGCCTCTGGCCTCACTAGTGCTGATTTAGTAGCCAGGACCTCAGATAAATCCCAAGTGCCTGCAGTTGCTATCAACATCAATGATGCAGCTACGCCGAAATTAGTATACCGTCAAAGTCTCGTCACTCCTACGCGCTGTCCGGAAGCGGGTTGCAAAGTTGATTCCAGTCGTCGCTCCAGCTCGCTTGGTTCAGTTTTTTTTGACGTCACGCCCAAGATTTTTTCAGACAAACCTGCAAAAGAAGTCTCAAAACTGCACAGCCTAGAGATGGCTCTAGCCGGAAGTGCGTTGGCTGTCGGCAAAGGTGATAATGAATTGGTTATTTCTTACCAGCTGAACGCCAAAGATTCATCATCGTATCCAATTCGCCAAGGAACAATTCGCTTAGTAAATGTAGACAGCGGGCAGACAAATTCGTCTCAATTAATATTTGACCCGGCTGTGCCAGTTGGTAATAAAGCTTATCAGTCAATTGAATTTTTTATTGATCCTGCGGATACTGATTTTGATATTCCTGTGAATAGAGGGATCGATAAAAATAGTAAATCGGTTGAGCTAAAATTCAAAAAATATCGTTGGAGCGACGGAATCATTGCCCCCGAAGACGCGGCATCCACTTTAGTTTTGCCGCCAATTTCCTTTTCGGTTACCGTGCCTCAGTTGGTTAGCTACGGTCAGTGGTACGATACTCCGGCGGGGCGAGCTACCTATACTGAACATAAAGAATATGGCATTATCGGGGCAAATGTTATTGCCCCTGCCGGGGCAGCTGAGGTAGAAGTCTATGTCCGTGATCACGAATCAGCGCCATGGATATTGGCTAAGAGCTGCTATGTAGGAACTGTCAGCAACAGTACTTGCGAAATGCAGGTACCATGGCAGGCTGGAAAAAAACTATATCAGTATGCGCAAGTATATACTAAAGATTACAAAAAAGTTATTCAGACGCTCCCGCAATTGGTAACAAAGGGTTCTGCTAATATAAAGCGTCCGGATATTTCTTATTATTCACCGTTATCATATAGCGCTGCTACTGCAGCGCGCACGAACCCGCCGCAAAATTTAGTGTCTGATGCTACAACTCGGCCCAATCCCAAAGCTCCTCGATACCAGTTCACTCTTTCACCAGCAACAAGTTCGGTTGGAGCACCTGCCAAAAAGACCGAATCAGTGCCAGCCGGTGTTCTAACTGGATTTTCTACAGTGCCAATAAAAAGCACGGTCACTGCTCCGGTCAGCGGCTCGATCAGTGTTCTAAGTGGGTGGCGTGAAGCGGCTCCAGGTGCTGCCAAGCATACAGCTCGCATTGAAGTCAGTACAAAAGCGCAAGCAGGTGTAGGCAGTATCGCCATCTATAGCGGTTCAAGCTCAGAAAATTTGTCTGGCCCATCATGGACACAGGTTAGGTATTGTAGTTTTTCGAGCGTGCCAACGACGGCTGATTGTGCAGTAGATATTAGTGCCGAGGACAAAAATCGGTCTTATAATGTGGGTGTGTACGGCAGAGGTGGAAGCTGGCTTGGCGCCTCATCGCAACGCTCTGTTGCTACCGGCGAATTGAACTCGCCGCTCCTTATTAAGTCTCAAACAAAATCAGCGCCTTCTAGCCCGGTATTGCTGCCCGGCAACGCTTTTAAGGTTAGTACGTCTGATCAGTTGATTACTAACGAGGTGGGTCAGCGTATTTGGAGGTTTACTGCTGTGGTAAATGGTGATAGCAATTTCGAAGAGGTTAATATTTATCTCAGTGATAATCAAAAAATTTCACCGCTGCCATTGGTAAAAACCTGCACTGCCGGAGGAAAAGTGCAGCTAAGCTGCAGTTATGATTTTTTGTTAGTGCAGCCTAGGGCTTTTATTTCCGCCTATGCAGAAGTGGTTGATGTGTCTGGGCAAAAAAGCCAGCGATATACCTGGTAATAATTACGATTAAAAAAACAATCCCGACTCAGTCGGGATTGTTTTATAATATGCACCTAATTTCTCGATCCCGCTGCACATAGGCTCAATATGGTTGAGAACATGTGCAGTGGCGGGGTCGAGAAACCTTCCGTTGTGTGTGCCGGGCCGTGGGGCCCGGCACTTTTCTTGGCGACGTCAGCGTTGGCTCTTGTTTATCGCAAGTCGTATATGCTAGTTTTCTCTTGGCCGTCGAAAAGGATGATGGTGACTGTGGTCAGCCGCCTCTTTTTTAGCTCAATGTTCACCTACAAATAACAATTGAATTTTTACGGTGACCTGCTAAAATAAATATATAAAGATATTTTTAGTTAAATTATGATGCTATGTTAGAAACTAATCGAAAAGGGCTAATTATTGGTACCTCCGTGGCAGCTGTCGTTTTGATTGGTGGCAGTGCCGCCGCCGGCTATTTTTTGGCTAAAAAAAGTAATCCGGTTTCTCCAACTGCTCCTACTAACGAGCTGCCAGGCACGCCGCCCCTCACCGCCACCCCAAATAACTCCGCCACCAGTACTGGCCAGTTTGCCACCAGAATTGTTACCGCCATAACCTTGCCGGCTGATTTCTATAAAGGCATTATCTGGGGCACCCGTACCGAGATTTCCGTGCTGCCAAGCTGGTTTGGGAAAAGCAGTTCGAATGTGGATGGGGTCAAGACAGAGTATGATTATGGCGCAGGAGCCAAATACTACCAGGTTGGGACTATTAATTATGGTGGCAAAATTGGCCGGGTAATTCTGTTACAGGTGCCGCCCGAAGGGCCAGGCGACAACGTCTGGTATCGATTCGTAGAATACGACAATAAAATCATCATGCTTGGCAACTATTCCGGCTATAAATATCAGTACAATGATCCGCAACAAAGTACTGGCAGCGAAGATGAAACCTGGAATCCGGTCTTGGCTGGTCGTTTGGCAGTAGATAATACGCTTACTATTCCACTCCTCGATTTTCCAGAACGCCTAGTTGGGCCAAGCACGCGCCAGGCAGTTGTCCGCCAGCAAAGCCTGGCATTCGCCGCCCCCGCCGAAGTCGATCCCAAAGACAAAATTGTCTTTACCGATGCGCAATACGGCCCAATTCGCCAAGCAGATAGGACCGGTGGTTTTTATCTAACCAGCCCCGACGGAAGCGCCATTAACTATGCCCTGCAGCCAGACTTTATTAGTAAAGATGGAGTCTTGTCTGTCAATTGGAGCGATGGAAAAGTGCGCACCAGCACCTATGTATATATTGATGTCGGCGGCTGCGGAGGCTCTAATTACGCTTCAGTGGTAAACCCCAGTGACATTAGCACTGAACAAGGCTTAATGTTTGAAAAAGATTTGACAGGAGTAGCCAAAACCGGATTTGGAGATTGGCTATATGAATTAAAAGACCCAAATCATCAGATGCTCAAAGATTTATATGATTCTGGATTATGGGCAGTTACAAATGGAGACGGCAGTGTATCAAAAATTTCTTATACCGATTTTATTGCCACAAAACCTCTGTTATTCTGGGTCGATCCATTTGGTCGCCTTATCAAATTACGGGCCAACAAATTTTTGCCAGCGGCCGAATGTGGCAAGCCGGTAATATATTTGTATCCAGAAAAAACTACGCGAGTACAGGTTAATGTAGCCCCACAAGGCGGCCTCACCTACTCCGATCCAGCCTACGGCAACGGTTGGCATGTTATAGCCGATCCGAACGGCTCATTAACCGAAGTATCAAGTGGTAAAACCTATCCGTATCTCTTTTGGGAAGGCCGCGGCGGCTTGTATCAAACCCCTAAGCGCGGCTTCGTAGTAGCCAAGGCCGAAGTTGAGACTACGCTGCGCGAAAAATTAGGCATTCTCGGCCTGAATGCCAAAGAAACCGCTGATTTCCTGGAATTCTGGCTGCCGCGCATGCAAGCTAAGCCGTATTATTTCATTACGTTCCTTGGCACCAGTCAAATGAATGTGTTGGCACCGCTTACCATTTCCCCTCGTCCGGATACCGTGTTCCGTATCTTAATGGACTTCACACCGCTTGATGCGCCGATCACAGTTGAGACACTGCCACTTGGCAAGACACCTGAACGAAAAGGCTTCACCGTGGTTGAATGGGGAGGGGTTATCAGATAAAAAAGACTGATAAAAAACAAGCGGCTCGTGCCGCTTGTTTTTTATATCCAAGTAAGTTAGCATATCGCTGTATGAACCGTCTCCTAGTCGTTGTTATTATTGTTGTAAGTTTTGTGCTTGCTATGGCAGGTGCTTTTTGTCTTGGCAAGGCTCTGTACCGCCACGCTTTTCCTGCTGTCACCGGCATCGTACAGGAATTATCTGTGGTCCGACATGGCAGTTCAGTTCATCAGACAATTCCAGCTGATCCAAATCTGTTCAATTCGTTTTATAATTCTGCAACCTCAAGTGAGCGCATTACCGAAGAAGTGTATTCAGCCGTTATACCGCACCATCTGGTGGCCGGAGAGGCAGTCGCGGCATTTTTTAAATCACTCGAACGCCCTCGTACGCAAGAGCCACCCGTGGTCGTGCTCATCGGTCCAAATCATTCGCAGCGTGGAGGATGGGCACTTGCCACCAGTGAAGGCGCTTGGCAAACTCCGGACGGGATATTGCCAGTCAATCTACCGATAGTTAAAACCTTAGAATCACTTGGTCTAGCTATTGCCGACGAAAAATTAATTGATGCTGAGCATTCAATCGGGGCGGTGGTGCCGTTTATCAAACACACCTGGCCGCACGCCGAACTAGTCCCGCTTATCTTAAAAGAAAATACTCCCACTTCAACCCTGCAAGCAGTTGCAAAACTGCTGAAAGCAGAGCTTCCGCCAAACAGCTTCGTGCTCGCTAGTGTTGATTTTTCACACTATTTACCACTGGCCCCAGCTGACTTTCATGATGAGTTGGCAGCTAATATTTTGGCCACAGGTAATTTAGATCGCTTGTCGGATATTGAAATAGACAGTCCGGCTAGCCTACGATTTTTGCTAACGTACAACAAATTAAGCAGTATAGAGGCTTTCCGGCAAGTTTCCCATACTAATAGTGCAAGACTCCTCGGAAATTCCGAAATTACAGAAACAACCAGTCATATTATTGGCTATTTTAGTCCGGGTCAGCCAGAAAAAAGTCCATTAATAACACTTCAGTTTTTTGGTGATATCATGCTAGATCGTAATGTGGCTAAAGCCATGGGAAATCAGGGGCTTGATTACATTTTTGCCAAATTAAAAGGTGCCGAGAATCGGTTCTTTACAGGCACCGACTTAATGATAGCCAATCTCGAAGGCCCGTTTGCGCCGAGCCGCGTGCCCACCAGCAAAACCATCGCCTTCCGATTTGACCCCAAGTATGCCGCCGCTCTTAAAGACAATGGTTTCGATGTCGTCAGCCTGGCCAATAATCACACTCTTGATATGGGGTTTGCCAATGTCGATTTCACCATGAAAACACTAGACGAGGCCGACCTCAGTCATTTTGGCCACGAACTGAAAGAAACCGACGAGTATTTACTTATAAAATCAATCCCTGGAATAAATGAAAAAGTAGCTTTCATCGGCATTAATACCACTGATCACCCCACTGATATGACGGCCCTCAAAAGTACGGTAGAAAAGGCCAAAGCCGAGACAGACACTGTAATCGCCTTCATGCATTGGGGCCATGAATATCAGCGCCACTCGCATGCGACGCAGCAAGAATTGGCCCACACCCTTATTGATTGGGGAGTAACCGCAGTGATCGGTGCTCATCCGCATGTGGTGCAAGAAGTGGAGCTATATAAAGACCGTCCTATTTTTTACTCGCTTGGCAATTTTATTTTTGATCAATATTTTTCTAAGGATACGCAAGAAGGCCTCAGTGTTGGTTTGACGATTCAAGCGGGAAAAGTTAAAACTATGTACGCCTTTCCATTGCAATCAAATAAATCTCAGGTACAGTTAATGGTCGGAAAACGTCGAATCGATTTTATAGAGTGGCTAAATACTAATAGCACGCTTGATGCCAAAAAGTTTAATCAAGACGGGTATATAGATTTATAATTTTTAACATATGACTCATACTGAAATGCGTTCTACACCCGAAGAGATTGCTATGGCTCCAACGGGAGTGCTCAATTCAATGGCTTTAGAAAAAACAAAACCTGCACCTGACGAAGCGGCCGTAGATGAAAACGTAGACTTTATCGGAGAGCAAACCGATATAGACGAAGGTCCGACTGGCGATATTGCTTCACCGACTTCAACAGGGTCACAGGCTCGTGGCCAAAGCAAAAGTGGCACTAGCTCTCGGCGATCGGGAAGGCGGGAAAGATACAAAATTCACCCAGACGAAGAAGTCAAAATGCTTGCAGAACAAGGCCTTGCCGCACAGAGAACTCCTGATGGCTGGTCAGTTACCTTTCCTAAAGCAAATATCGATTAAACTATAATTTCAGCCTACGTTAATATGTCCGGACATTCCAAATGGCACAATATTCAAGGCCGAAAAGGCAAACAAGACGCCGTAAAAAGCGGTGTGTTTACCAAACTTGCGAAAGCCGTCACCATAGCCGCCCAAAAGGGTGGCGACCCGGCCACTAATTTTTCCCTCCGCCTAGCTATCGACAAAGCTAAAGCGGCCAGCATGCCAAAAGATAATATCGATCGGGCTGTCAAACGTGGTACCGGCGAATTAGCCGATGAAGCGCGTATGGAAGAATTATTGTATGAAGGATTTGGGCCGGCCGGCACTGCGATATTGGTCAAAGTTGTCAGCAACAACAAAAATCGTACTGCCCCAGAAATTAAGCACCTCTTCTCTAAAAACGGGGGCAACATCGGTGGTCCCGGCAGCGTGCAATGGATGTTTGGTGAATGGGGGGTGATTGAAGTGAGTAAGGTTTATTTAAAAGATGGCCGCCTTGATCTTGAAATGAAACTTATCGAAGCCGGAGCCGAAGATATTGGCGACGAAGACGAGGGTATAATCGTGCGTACCAAAGTCGAAAATCTGCAAAAAGTGCTCAATGCCCTGAAGGATGCTGGTATCGAGCCACTCCGCTCCGGCATCGAATGGATTGCCAAAGATACTGTCGCGCTCAGCGACGCAGACCAGGAAAAATTAGCTGATTTATTTGGCGCTCTCGAGGAGCACGATGATGTGGCGGATTATTTTACCAACGCTGCTTGAAAATTTCCGCCAGGCGGAAATGGTAGTGTGATTTAGAGGCTGTTTAAAAAGGCAATCGTAGTGTCATTGCGAGGAGAGTCTCGCGGCGACCGACATGGCAATCCCCCTGTTTTCAGATTTTTTAAAATTAAGGGGGTCACGACGTCGCTACGCTCCTCGTGATCACACTGTTTAAAGGGTTTTATATGAGAATTCTCGGTATCGATCCGGGTTTTGGTCGCCTGGGTTATGGCATTATTGAGCAGACAAAAACCAGGGAGTGGCAGGCTGTTGCCTACGGCTGTATTGAAACCGATCCGAAGGACTCCTTTGTAGAACGGCTCAAAGATATCCATACCGCTGTCACCGATCTGGTCAAAACTTATCACCCGACTCGCCTGGCTGTAGAAGAATTATTCTTTTTCAAAAATATCACCACCGCAATTCAGGTGGCCCAGGCGCGGGGAGTGGTGCTCTTAGCCGGTATCGAGCATGATCTTGCTATCGATGAGTTCACTCCGCTTGAAGTAAAACAATCCGTCACTGGTTACGGCCGTGCTGACAAAGGGCAAATGCAAAAAATCGTCGCCACCATTTTGAAACTCAAGCAACCGGTAAAATCCGACGATGCCGCCGATGCCCTGGCGATAGCGCTCACTGCAGGACAGGCTTTGTGGCTAAAGAATCACGAATTACGAATTAAGAAGTAAGGAAATGCATTTTTGCTTCCTTTATTCGTAATTCATGATTCTTTATTCGGGCTCCTACCAGCAGGCAGTTAAAACAGACGATGACATATGGATCACGCGCAATTTATCTTAATTCTCCCCAACATCCGTAGTGCCCACAACGTCGGCGCACTGCTCCGCACTGCCGACGGTGCCGGTGTAGATAAAGTGTATATTACCGGTTATTCGCCAACTCCCGCCCACCCCAAAGTCGCCAAAGTTTCTCTCGGCGCCGAACATTTCGTTCCTTGGGAATATGTCAGGCAACCCGGCCGTCTCATCAAAAAATTAAAAGCCGACGGATACCAAATTATTGCCTTGGAGCAAACTAAAAAGAGTGTTAGTATATATAAGTATCAGCTCTCTTTTCCGCTCGCACTTATCCTTGGCAACGAAAAAACCGGCGTCACCAAAAATCTGCTCGACCTCTGTGATGCAGCCCTTGAAATTCCAATGCGTGGTAAAAAAAATAGTTTAAATGTCAGTATTGCGGGAGGGGTAGCACTCTACGAGTTGTCTAAACATCTTAAGCGGCAATAGTTATATGGAATCCACCCTCGCCCTCTTTCGGCGACTCTACAACAACCTACCCCCACTCTTCCCCGACAACCTCAAACACGAAATGAATGAGGCGATTGAGCATGTTTCAAGGGATGAATCAGTGACTCTGACCGCCATCGAAGACGCCATGATAACCTGGGGGTACGAAGTCTGGCCTTGGAACAAGGCCTATCAAGAATTTTTAGCTGCGGCCGAAGCTGCCGTGGGGGAAAAATTCTTTTTGCCCAAGCTCCCAGCTGAATTACAAGCCAAATACCATGATTTCAAAGCCTACGGCGGGAATCTACGCGAGCTGCATTCTGGCCGCCCGGCTGACTATTTCACGAGCGACGACCGGACACGCCTCTGTGTAGCCTTGGTCGAACTGCAATTTGATCTGCGCCGTTATGTCGAACAAGAGTTAAAAGGCCTCAGTCAGCAAAAATATCTGGCCAAAGTAGTGGAATTTGAAACTGTGCTCGAAGAAATAAAAGGCCACCTACAACGCCTGCACGAGCTGGCTGATAAGGAAACTGATCATCCAATGCTTGTCGACGAAATCCGCGCCCGGGTCCGGGCCTTTGAAGAGGGTCTCTGCCTCCTAGCCCCCGAAATGAGTCACGAAGCCGTGTGCCAATCAATTGACTTTTTTCACGGCCGCAAAGCCGAATTAACGCGGCTACGCGGTATTCACGAGCCACTTGAGATGGATTTTTATAATTAGCCATTTCGCTACAAAAAACTAGCCTAACTGCTAGTTTTTTGTATTCCTAAACATTGACATCGCTATCATTGTTTGCTATATTTCTTTGTTCTAATAATTGTAGAACAAGTTCTTTGAGTATTCCGAACAGCACGCAGATGCTTATTCTTTCTAGGTAAGCGTGCTGCGCGCTGTTCGGAACCAAAACCACAGGAGATGAAAAAATGATTGGAATCATTCTTGCGTGCGCCGCAATGCTCGCGAGCGCTCTTTTCAACGTTCTCGTTGCTCGTTTTCTGTCTGGGCGGGTTTCAACACCTGCTCAGATGGCGTGCTTCTATGTTCCAATGCTCATCGTCACAGGCGCAATCATGCTCAAAATGCGTACTGCTGGGAATCCGGATGGTAATTTACCATCAGGCTGGCTACTTTTTACTGCCCTAGGCTTCGGATTCCTGTTCTTCGTTCCCGATTACCTCTATTTTGAAGCTATGAATCGCGGCGTCGGCGCGTTTGAAATGCGTGCCATTTTTGCCATGATGCCGGTGTTTGTATGGTTGGTCAACCAGGTGCTGCCCGGTATCTCACCGCGCACCAACTACTACCACCTTGCTGCCTTCCTGCTGTCATTGGTTGTTGTCTATCTGATGTACAAAGGCCAGCAGCAGGCCGCAAGAGAGGTGCTCTCTGTCGCTGCGGCAAGCAACGGTACACCACCCACTCTTTAGCAGCATCTATAGGCCCTGTCCCCCTAGCCTCACCCGAGCGCAAAACGGACAACCCCCTGGTTTAGTTGCCAAATTAATTGGCGTCTGGATCAAGTGGCCAGAAAAAATAGTATTTAGTTATACTCAGATACTTTTTCGGCATCAGATCGGTACTCTTGCGAAAATTTTCTTCAAAAATTTCTAAAATTAAAGCCAAAAGGCATTGACAAAAGCCTTATTTTGTGCTACAATAACTCTACTTTTATTATTTTTATCTAACCCCCGGCGCGGCATGAAAAAAAATTTCAAGCAATTTTGGAAACTAGGTAAAAAAGAATTCAATACTGATTTTTTTGACGTCAATCCCGATGGTGAACTCGTGATTCGCGAAGGTAATTACCAATACACTGTCTACGATTTAGCGCGCAAATTCGACGCGTCCATCAAAATTTTCATGCCCTCCGTGCTCGAGCAGCGCCTCTCCAATTTATTGGAGATTTTTTATTCCACGATGAAATCAGCTGGGTATAAAGGCAAATATACCTACCACTTTCCAATGAAAGTGAATCAAAGCAAAGAATTTGTCTTGCCGCTTGTCGCCGAAGGCGCCCACCTCGAAGTCACCTCGGCCAACGAACTCTGGATGGTGAAGAAAATGTGGGAAAATGAAAATTTTCACTCCAAAATCCGCATCCTTTGCAATGGCCCCAAAACCGTCCAATATCTGCGCCTGATTCAGGAATTACAAGATAAAAATTTGGCCATCATTCCGATTATCGAAGCGGTAGACGAGCTCGATTCGCTGCGTGGATTCAAAGGTGATGTAGGTATCCGCATCAATCTTCAGACCAAAGTCAGCTCTCACTGGGATAAAAAAATCGACCGGTTTGGCCTCTTGGAACAAGAAATTATCGACCTCGGCAAAATTCGCAATCTGAAAGTCCTGCATTACCACATCGGTTCCATGATTATGAAAGAAAATGATCTGGTGCAGGCCGTGCGTGAAGCCTTCGGTGCCTACCTCAAGATCCGCAAATTGAACCCCAGCCTCGACACCATTAATATTGGTGGTGGCCTCCCGATTCCCTATGAAAAAACCGAGCCGCTCTACAAAGTAGAAAGTGTCGTAAAGCGCATTGTCACTACTCTCAAAGATCTCAGTGACCGCGCCGGGGTGCCCCATCCGAATATCATCACCGAATGGGGACGCTACATTGCTGCACCAGCTCAAATCACGGTCTTCAAAGTAATCGGCACCAAAGATATTAACAACTCTAGCAATGGCGGCGCCAAAAAGTGGTATATCGTGGATGGCAGCTTTATGAACGACCTGCTCGACACTTGGGCCATTCACCAGAAATGGCATGTTATTCCGGCCACCCACCTCGATGCTAAAAAGAAAGATCGCGTCTGGTTATCTGGTCTCACCTGCGACAGCGACGACAAATATGCCGATGCTGACGGGCATGTGCTCCTGCCGCGCTTTGAAGATCTTGGCCCCGGCGAAGACATGTATATTGCCGTGCTCGACACCGGCGCCTACCAAGATGCCTTTGCCATGCACCATTGCTTACTTTCATCTCCAGCCAAAGTTGTACTACAAAACGGTCTCGTCAACGTCTTCCGCAAACGTGAATCACCCGAAGAAATTGCTAAATTATTCGGCTGGTAATTTTTCATCCTATGTCCAAAGCCAAACTTTCCAAACTGTCCGCCGGACTCAAAAAAATGATAGTCCCGGAAAATAACACGCGTATTTTGTCGGGCGGCACGATCAGCCAAGCCGTAAAAAAGAGCGTTAGTCCGGTATCGGCCTATGCCATGAATACCCTCAATCACTGCAACGCAGGATCTACACTGCAGGCAGCACTCTGGCTCAAAGACCACCTCAAAAAAGGCGGTAAACTGGTGGTTACTATCTCTGGAGCCCTTAGCTCGTTCCAGGTGGGGGTCATGCTAGCCGAACTGATCCGCCAAGGTAAAGTACATATGATTTCGGCCACGGGAGCCAACCACGAAGAATCGTATTACCGCTATGTAGCGCATTCCCACTATTCGTACATCCCACGCTATACCGAATTGACCCCCGACCAAGAAGCCGAACTCCGCGACGCGGGCCTCCGCCGTATTACAGACACCTTCCTGCCCGAAGATGAAAGTGTACGCATCATGGAGCCGCACCTATTAAAAATGTGGAAAGAAGCCGAGAAGACAGGGGAGAGCTATTTCCCGCACGAATATTTCCGTCGCTTATTTGCGGAAGGACTAATCAAGCCAGATAAAGCTGCTAATCCGAATGACTGCTGGACCTACGCCGCCTACGAAAAAAATGTCCCCATTGTGATTCCTGGCTTTGAAGATTCCACCATGGGCAACGTCTTTGCCAGTTACACCTACAATGGTAAATATAAAAATAAAAATAGCCCCACCGTCAGCCCGCGCGTAATGAAAACTGGCCTTGATTACTTCACCTGGCTCTACGATTGGTACATGGCCGAGTCCAAGAATAGTCCAATCGCTTTCTTGCAGCTTGGTGGCGGTATTGCCGCCGATTTCCCTATTTGCGTAGTCCCGTCTATCAAACACGATCTACAGCTTCACAGCAAAGTACGCGACTGGGCTGGGTTTATAGAAATTGGCTCATCCCCAATGTCCTATGGCTCCTACTCTGGCGCCGGTGGTAAAGAAAAAATCACTTGGGATAAATTATCAACTAAGAGCTATTATCAAATCATTCAGAGCGACGCCACCGTAGTATTCCCGTGGATTGCGGCGGTATTGCTTGATCTCTAATAGGCTCTATGGATCAAAAAAATATCGATAAAAAAAACAAAAAAATTTCTTCATTTGATCCTAGTGCTTTTTCAGTCGAAGGTAGTAATATTTTCGGCTTGCCGTTTACTAACGATGAATCCGAAGTAGTAGTCATTCCCATGCCCTGGGAAGTCACTGTATCTTACCGCACCGGCACCGCGAAAGGGCCCGCAACGATGATCAATGCATCGTATCAGATTGATTTATATAATCAGGACATTCCAGATGCTTGGAAACTAGGCATCGGCATGCTCCCCATCTCCAGTTATTGGCAAAAGAAAAATAACCTGCTGCGCCCCAAAGCTGAAAAGTGTTTGGACCATCTCTATGCCGGTGGAAATCCCGCCGATAAAAAAGTTAAAAAATACTACGATGAAATCAATGCCGCCGGCCGCGAATTAAATGACTGGGTCTACAAAGAAAGTAAAAAATTATTAGCCGCCGGGAAAAGCGTCTGCGTGATGGGCGGCGAACACAGCGTGCCGCAAGGGTATATGAAAGCCTTGTCTGAAAAATATGACAGCTTTTCTATGTTACATATCGATGCCCATGCCGATATGCGTGAAGCCTTTGAAGGGTTTGAATTCTCACATGCTTCGATTCAGTACAATGCTTATAAAAATATCAAAAACATCGATCAATTTGTGCTCCTCGGCATCCGGGATTACAGCGAGCAAGAAGCCAACCGGATCAAAGATTCAAACGGCAAGATAATTGCCTTTGATGATATTAATTTAAAGCGCCGCGCCTACGAAGGCGCCACCTGGAAACAGCTCTGCACCGAAATAACTAAGCCGCTGTCAGATAAAGTGTATATCAGCTTTGATATTGACGCGCTTGACCCGGCCCTCTGCCCGCACACCGGTACACCGGTTCCTGGCGGGCTCGAATTTGAACAAGTATTTTACTTGGTTGAAATGCTTATTAAACAAGGCAAAACCATTATCGGCTTTGATCTCTGCGAAGTCGCTCCGGGAGTAAAAGATGATTGGGACAGTATTGTAGGCGCCCGGGCCATGTACCGGCTTGCCAACCTGATGGCTAAAAGTCAAGGGAAGTTATAATCCCATTATGCCGGAAAGAATATTCGGGCAGCTGGCCAGGTTAAGTGACGGGTGGGAGCAGGTTAATTTAAGACGTGAAAAACATAACCTTGATCTGGGGCCGCTTGGCGATTTGATTCCCGAACATGGTCCTTGGAAGATGGTAGAAACGGAGCTTTTTAAGAGCGCTGCCATAGTTCTCGAAGATCTTGGTCCAGACACGTTTGCGTGTATAGAATCAATGTCGCCAGAAGAACACGCAATATGGTTAGGAAAATTTCATGCTTTAGCCGAAGAGCGTGGTAAGGATCAGTCATTTGCCGCTCAAGAATATTCTGAATTTGTTCTTCGCGGTTTATTGGCGAGCCAGTGTGAAAATAAAGAGAAACAATTAGACGAGCTCCCCGAAGGCGAATGGGATGACTCGCTGAAGAGGTATAATCGTTTCAAACAAACTTTATTGGTTAATCGTCGAAACGTGATTGCTGAAGCAGACACGATAGACGCTGTCGTAAGCACTCGTTTGGCAGGAGCAGTTAATAATGCTTCCGATTTTATGTGGGCCACTGCGCGTATTATCCCCACATTATTTAAAAAACAATTTGGTCGCATGCCAACTCCTGTCGAGTTCCAAAAAACACTTGATAAATCAGCCGGCCCGTTTATAGCAATTGCTCGCGAACATGGAAGTGTTCTCAGGCAGCTCCGAACCCGTCTAACACATATTCGCCCCGGTTTTAAAAATCGTTTTGATTCTTTCAACCCAGAATTTTTTCAGCTAAGTGGGGATGTAGAAGCCGGAACACTGGGGCTTGATTTTACTCAGCAAGCTGTAGATGGCTTGCAAAAGCCAGACTCTAGGCGAATAAAGCTAGGCTGTCCGGCGCTTGCAGCCGCGGTAGAGACAGCTGGAGATTCCACAGCTCCAGGCGGTGATCACCATAAGGGTGCAAATTTTATCGTAAAATACTGGCAGTGGGTTAAAAAATTGGCGAATGAGCAGTACGAACAGTCGTTGCCGTAAAGGAATAGGAGCGTGTCTGTTTAGGATAAAAATTTAAGCAAAAATAAAAAATTGGCACCAGCAAAATTTTTTAATAGTTAAAATCATAAGTAATAAACATGTGGCCGAAACATTTAAACAATCAGGGACGGCAGCCGGTGAGAAAAGTTTTTTAGAACCACTTACTGGGCACGAACTCGGTGGCCAAAGCACCTCTGCAGTTGTTGCTAAGTTGGAGACGGGATATCAAGAATCAGGCCAATTGGCCCGCCAAATAGAAGAAATTTCCGGTAAAATTCAAGCCGCAAAACATGAGATACATCGGATTGAAACAGAAGAAATTCCACGTGCCACGGCTGAAAATGCTCAAATTTGGCAGCTAAAAATTCAAGCTCTTCGTGATTCAATTACAGAAGACCTTCGCGTGTTAGATCGATCAAAAAGAGATATGCGTCAATTGTCTGATACAGCCAAAGCATATATGGGAGAGCGGGAAATTTCCCAGTCTAGGATAGACGCCGTTTGGAACTATGTTCAAGATGAAAGACGAATGCAAGAGGTTGTAGAAAGTTACCGCGATCATGCTAAAGGATCTGCGAGGAATTTTGTCAATCATTGGGCGCTCGAAGCACGCGATAGCAGCCAAGTAGTTCATTCTTTTGAAGAAGGGGCCCGTCATTTAAGAGGTATGCCCAGAGGCATTTTTAATAATGCCCGCATTTATAATGAGTATGTAACTAAATTTAAGGAAGAATTGGAGGACCTTCTAGAAAAAGGAAGAGGTTGGAAAGAAGTAAAATTGCAGGCAGATCAAATAGACAAAATTAGAAATTGCGCATTGCGTTTTGACTATAGTAATAAAAAAAATCCTGAACAGAATAAAAGTGTGCTCATTTACAACGGCGCTCAGGGAGTTGATTTAACTGAAATTCCTGAAGAAAGAATTATAGCCACTTTTTCTCCCCAGGAGCGCAAAATTGTGGACGAGTCGATTATAAATAAGGAAGATCGGGCAAGTCTCGAACAGCGCTTGCGTAAGAGTGAGTATCGAGTAGATGTTCATGGGGCAATTCACAGCCAGGCACTAGCGGAAAATGAAGATTATAACAAAAGAGCCTTGGCAAATAAATTGCCTGAATTGGAGCGAATGCTTGCTAGTGCCGTAGGCGAGGCTGAAATCCAGCAAACCCGATTAAAAAAGCTTCAGCAAACAGCATCTCTCTTTGAAGATGCGTATAAAATTTTGGATCAATTATTAGTAAACAGCCGTCATTTATCAGGAAGCGAACTCAATTTGCAAGCTGCTCAGCGTAGCTTAGATGAGCTGAAAGAGCAACGTGCCCAGCTGCCGAAAAAATTGTTCAGCAAAAAACCAAAGGACCAACAGCGGGATCAGGAATTGGAACAAGAAATTAATCAGCAGGCAGGATACCAGAGTGATCTCACCTCTCAAGCAGATGAGTACCGTCAAAGTATTTCACAAGCAGAACAAGAATTGGCAGAACGTAGCACTCGATTACAGGAGCTACGACCTGGAATAGAAAAGAAGCTTGCAGAGATTCGTTCAATAGAATCTGCCTCTGATAGAGAGAATCTTTTTTATACAACATTGAGCGGATTAGATAGTGACATGGTGAGCGTGCGTCAGTCGGTCGAAGCAGTTGCGGCACAAGTGAAACGATTAGAGCAGGTGAAAGACATCTGGAAGAGTGGAAGAGATCTCGATGTTTCAGTAGATGAAATGATAGACAGGCAGAAATAATAAGAGGTTTTTACACAGTATTCCCTCCTAGGAGGACGAGTGTGTATATAAAATAGCAAGCTTCCTTCTGGTAAAAACTTGTACATGTTTTAGAACATGTTCTCGAGATTTTTGAGTAAATCAGGTACAGCAGAGTAAGAAGTTTCAATTTAAAAGAACATTTATCTGAAAAAATCCTCCTCATCATCGCCCACAGCGGTTTTCAGCCGGTAGAATACAGCGAACCGAAACAGATTTTGGAACAAGCTGGTTTTGAAGTAATAACGGGAAGTAATAAATCCGGAACAGCTACAGACAAAACCGGTGGCACGCAACCAGTTGATATGGTTCTGACCGACGTGCAAATCAATGATTACGGTGGCATCTTTTTTATTGGCGGTCCGGGAGCTTTGGAAAACTTAGATAATGAAGAATCGTACCGAGTCATTAAAGAAGCCGCAGGAAGCGGCAAACCGTGGGGCGCTATCTGTATTTCGCCACGTATCTTGGCTAACGCCGGAGTGCTGGCGAGTAAACACGCTACCGGTTGGAACGGAGATAATGAGCTGCCTGAAATTTTGTTCACCAGCGGCGCGATCTATGTGCGTGAGCCGGTAGTAGTAGACGGGATGCTGATAACTGCCGAAGGACCAGCGGCCGCGCGGGAGTTTGGGCGAGCGATTGTTTCAGCATTACAGTGAATGCTCAAATTTTTCCTTCAGTTCAGAACCGTCTCTAGCCAAGAAATACACAGCTGATCTGGGAAAATCAGCAGTTCTCGCATCCCAAAAAAGAGAGGGGTAGCCCGCTGTGGTGGCAATCTTTTTTTGGTATTTTAGGGGTAAATCAAAAAAGTCCCTCCACTCATCTGCCGAGCCTGTTTTAGGCAAGCCTACAATTCCAAAGCTGCTGGTAGTCGCGCTTTTGCCTTTAGGCGCTCCCATGGTCAGTATCCGTACTATCACCGGAAAAGGTAATTGCAAATCTTCAGGTCTCTGACTACTAATAGGCAGCCAAGTACTGCCGGCCAAAGATTCGGCCAGTTTTTTATAACATTTAATCTGTTCGGGAGTTGGTTGTCTGCTGTCTTCTTCAACCTCTGCTTCAAGTCGCTCCCAGGCAGCTGCGTCAGCGCGGCTTTGCCGCTCTGGATTGGTAAGGCTTGCAAGTTCACCATCCGCTTCCGCCCGTTGTGATATGGCCGCTGCTAAATTTTTAAGATCCGGCCGCTCGCCCCGTTTGAAAAAATTTCGCATACCTATCTAGGCTAGTATGGTTGGGTAAATCAAAGAATACTGTTTTAGAATCGCCTGAATCCCACGTGCATCAAGCAAACCTTCATGTGGCCCGTGCGCTTGCACCACCCCGGCGCTATTAGCACTGCCCCACAGTAGGCCCTGCCGCATATCGCCACCATAGAATCGGGCAGCAATATAGGCCGAAGAAAAGGCATCGCCCGCGCCAGTTTTTGACCTGATTGGCACCGGAAACGGTTTCAAAAAATAGGTAACTTCGGCATTTCCTGCCCAAGCGCCCCGGGGCCCGTCGGTGAGCACCACTTCTTTCGCCCCTTCCCCAAGTAATTTATTAATAATCCCACCCACTCCTTTTTCTGCCTCAAGCGTGGTGTTCAAGATTGCTTCGGCTTCTTCCAAGTTAACGATCAATAGGTCGGTCCGCGGCAACACCTCGCATAATCTTTCTTTAGCATATTTCATTAAATACGACCCTGGATTTACAGCTAGCCGGGCCGTGGGGTGACGAGTGAGATAGGCGAGTAATTTTTCCTGGATCACTTCAAACCCCTTAGATAATCCAGTGTAGTATACCCAGTCGGCAGGTGGCACCGCTTCTGGCCAGGCGTAATTCTTTTCTTCTGAGTAAGACAAAATAGTACGCTCGCCTTTATAATTAAGCACCATTGAATAGCGTGTTTTATGCTCCGGATCGATGGAGATCAGGCTTGTATCCACAGCCTGTTTTTGTAAATCTTGCATCGCTAGTCGCCCATAGGCATCATCCCCCACAGTAGAGAGGACTGCCGCGGATAAGCCAAGTCGAGCCGCTCCGATCGCTACATTAGGCGCATTGCCACCAAGATTCTGAAAACTATCAACGATCGGGATTTTGTGGCCGTAATTAAGACACAGCAGGGTATTACTCTCTGCTAAGTGACATTCTGTAGAAGTGTCTTCGATCTGTACATGGGTGTCAATAATCGGGTCGCCGATGGCGAGGATGTTGAACATAAGTTCGTAAATCATGAATCTTGAATCGCGTGTTTAGCGATTAGTATCTCTCATTCGTGAGAGAATTCCCCACAACATGGCTCCGATTCGATCGTTGAGCGCTGTCAATTCTTGGTAATCTTTGGTAGAGAGATAAGCGCGTTTATGAGAAAATTCAACTAAATAGCGACTCTCTCGCAGAGACCCATAAGAAATATCCAAAAAATTTCTATGTACTGCGACCGATCTGTTTCGAGCGTATCCCTCAATATAATTAAGAATCACCGATAACGCGGCTCGTCGCAATTGTGAAGTGGTGCCAAATAGTTCCTCTCGTGGAAATTGCTGTGTACAATCGTATACTCGATGTACAAACGTATCCATTAGATTTTTAAGTTGTTCATGAAAATCCCCTCGGTTTTCCATATCCGATTCACGCCTTAAGATTCATGATTCACTTTATAAATCTTCCCTTTCGGATCTTTCACCGCTGGTGCATGATGGTACGTGCCGCGCATAATTTCGATGAGCTTAATCATACTGGCGAGTGCAAATCCGAACATCGCCACGGCGAGCAGCTTGTCGCCGATATATGTTGCATAAACAAACAAACATCCGCCCGCGATCCAAAATACCAAGTCTTGCCTGCGAGCAGTTTCGAGGAATACGCCGTAAATATGCATGATTACTCCAAGCGCGGCAATTAAATAGATAATAAATTGGGTGCTAGTCCAGGTAGAAAAATCAGGCAGATGCGAAAGTAAAAATTCCATAGATAAAAAAAGTTACTAATTAATAGGGGGGTGAGCAATTTTTTTAAGTTGGTGAAATTGGTACAAGCTCGATCCAATAAATACCAACTGGAGCGGAATAAACACCGGATCACGCAGGTATAGGCTGTAAATGAGCAGTAACCCGCCACCGACTGCGAATAGCAGTGCTTGGCTAGTCTGCCGTTTGAATACTCCGGCCGTGATGAATAATAGCCCAAGCGCGCCAAGTAGTTTAAAAAGCCAGGGCATAGATTAAGCTTCTGTCCACAAATTAATATATTCAATCGCCGCCAGTGCCGCCACAATCCCTTGCCCAGTCGCGATCCCAATCTGCTTATACGGAACATTAGTCACATCCCCAGCTGCAAATATTCCCGGCACATTCGTGCGGCATTTGGCATCGGCCACAATTTGACCCTGGCTATCAAGCTCCACCACCCCTTTTACGAATGATGAATTTGGAATCATGCCAATATGTACCATCACCGCATCGAGTGGAATCTGCGCGATAACCCCTTGTTTGTCAGCATATTTTAAGCCCTGTACCCGGGTGTCGCCAACAATCTCCTCGGTAGCAACTTCATACAAAAATTTCACATTCGGAGCCATTTTCAATTTGTCGACCAAAATCGCATCGCCTTTCGGAAAGCCGCCTGCCGTAGACTCAGGATATTTACTAAGCACATATACTTCTTTCGAAATGCCGGCCATCATCAGGGCCGATTCAAGCGCGCTATTGCCAGCGCCGATCGTGGCAGTGACTTTGTTTTTATAAAGCGGCCCGTCACAGACGGTGCAATAGGTGATGCCTTTTCTGTCGAGTTTGTCTTCGCCAAGCACCCCTAGGCGCCGGGGATGAATACCGGTGCCGATAATTACCGCTTTCGTTTCCATTTCCAGTATTTCGCCGTTGGCCTTTTTCGCCTTTACAATATGATACTTTTTGACCGGCTCAATCGCTGTCACTGTCCAGCCCTCTTCGATATTCACCCCATAACTGCGCGTATGTTCGGCAAATTTCTGTGCCAAATCATACCCTTCAATATCAATAATCCCCGGCCAATTATTTACTTGTCCGGATAAGGCAACTTCGCCACCAATATTTTCCGTAATCATTCGAAAATTTAATTTGCGGCGTACTGCATAAATGGCACTGCTACAGCCAACCGCGGCTCCCCCGATAATGACAAGATCAAGCATACAAATTATTTTTGTTTAGGAAGTTCCAGTTTAGGATTTAACTTAATTATTTCGCGCAATGAAACAGTTAAACGTAGCGCATCTCCACCATTGTTCTTGCTGTCAGTCAAAACGTCCAGACCATAATGATCAAGTTCGTCAGGTGCTTTATTATTGGCGATGTCCAAACCTCTTACTATCGCCGTGCTCCCGAATCCGTCATTGTCATAACTTTCTGGCAAAGTTACCCGCTGCCATAGGGAAAAACCGTATTTTTGAAATAATTCCTGTTGTTTAGCTTGTAATTCTGCTTCTGTCAATGCGATGTCAATTTCACCAATATGCTCCGTGAGTGGTGATTGGGGAGTGATATATCTTTCAGACATACTTTTATTCAGAAAATTAACAATAAATTTAGTTTAGTCCCTTAAGTGCAGCAAAGAGGCAGGATGGCTCCATATTTAAGGGTGGTTTGCTTGGGTAGGGGGTTGCGGTCCTAGTATTAGGAGTAAATCGCAGATCGGGCGGGAGCGGTTGAATTCGGTATTTTAGGTAAATTAACAGACAGCGGCCTGCAGTTTTACATAAGCAGCTCGAAGATCACTCGCTTTCATCAGCGCACTCCCCACATTAAAAATTTCCACCCCCCAACTTTTTAATAGGGGAATCGTTTGTTCACTCACCGCTCCGTCTACCGCACACAGCGGCCGCTCGGGCCGACTGGTAAAGGCTTTAATTTTTTCTCCCACCTCCAGTAGAAACGGATTCCCTTGTTTGCCCGGCTGCACTGTCATAAACATCAAAACATCGATCTGATCAAGATATTTTTCAACTGCTTCAAGGGGCGTCTCTGGGTTCAGCACGATTCCCACCTGCCAGCACTTGCCGCGCGCAAATGCAATACACGCTGCTGGATTATCCAGAGATTCAATAGGGAAAATGACGCGCTGCACCCGTTTAATCTGTGACCATTTGTGCATTTCTTGAAGGGGGTGGTTTACCATGAGGTGCAATTCCCACGGCATATCCGTGGCGAGATCGTTAACTTTTTCGACGTCTGGGAATGATTGATTCGGCACAAATTGACCGTCCATCACATCGATTTGAATGTAGGGTACAAGACCATCTAACAAGCCAACTTGACGCTTGAATTCGTCAAAAGTGCTCGTCAGAATTGTCGGGATGAGTGACGGCGTGACAGCCATACTTAATTTGTTATAGCATCGATTTTTTGGAGCCGGCGGATCAGCCGTTCCTCATTATCAAACTCGGTTTCCAAAAATTTCTTCACAATCGCTGCCGCATGTTCTTCGCTCACTACATCCGCTGCGAGACAAACGATATTGGCGTTCCCATGGCGACGGCTCATTTCAGCTGCCTCAATGCTGTACCCTAAAACAGCATGAATTTTGTGTATTTTATTAGCGGTAATACACATTCCTTGTCCGCTGCCACACATTAAAATTCCTTTATTTTCAGGACTTTCAGCTACTTTTTTGGCGAGGGGAATAGCATAATCTTGTAGATCGTCGGTCGCCACATATTCATAGGGACCCAAATCTTCAGCCGATAATTTGAGCTGTTTATCGAGGTAACGTAACAGGTACTTTTTGAGCTGGTAGCCGCGATGGTCAGAAGCGATAAAAATCATATTTTGCCTCTAAAATAAGGAATTTTTACGTAGTTAGTATAGACAAAAGCAGATTGTTTGGCAAATTAAATGACCCCCTATTTTTTTAACCGCACCATTTTTAATTGTGACAGCGCCGCCACATGTGCCACAAACATGGATGGAAAAATAAACGCCGGAATTAAAATAAATGGGAAGTAAAAGATAAAAATATTGGGCTGCTCAAAAGCAAGACGTTGAAATGGGAAAGGCGCCGCCAGCAAAGAGTGGAAAAATATATTAGTTAGGGAAAGTATACCTAGGGCATGCCAGGCCATCTGGAACCCTGGCCATTTCTTTCTGCTGGCCACCACCGCCATGCCGATGGCGCTGATGCCAATAAGCAGGTCAAAATTACGCCCTTCAAAAGTGAGTAATCGGGGGGTGGCGCCATGCGCTGCAATTCCTACCAACGTTACTTCGATACCAGCCCGCAACCCATGGACAGCGGTGAGCATTGTTAGATTTAAGTTGTCTAAAAATTTTTTGCTGGCAGTATGCATAAATAGCCAAACAATGCCGGCTATTTCAGGCAAAATAACATAGACAAAAAGACGTGGCGGCAACACGGAAACGTTTTGATAAAATGCATAGTAAGCTAGCAGAGAATGTATAACGAGCCACAAGGTGATGAAACCCAGTTTCCACAGCCCTTTTTTTGTAGTAAAGCTGTTTAAAATATAAGCATACACCGACCACAGAGCCAGGCTGACCGCTAACAATATAAGTGATAAATACCCTGGAATAGTTGGTAACATATATTTATTGCAGATTGAAAATAGTAGTATAAATTTTCTGGTTTTATTCGTCAAAAATAGGGTATTAATACTGGTAAATTTTTCGTAAATTGTCTCAGCTCGTAGCGATTCTTGATGTTCCTGGCAAGGCGCCCGCCCCCAAAAGGGTTGATTGACAGTTCGGGTTCAATCCCGGCTGTCCTGGGTGTAAGAATAGGAGTTGCCATGCTGAAAATCGATAGTTCCATGATTCTCCGCTTGGAAGCAGATGCAAGTAAACATCCGCGACGCCGCTCTTGCATCGTCTTGTCGGTGCCAAGCGATCCGGCACAAAGCCTGATCAACGCTATCGCGCCAGGGTCATACTCGTCACCACATTACTGGCGTGGCATGAAACAGTCCTACACCGTGATAAACGGTGAGCTGTTTCTGTTATTTTTCGATCAAGAAGGCGATGTCACCTCCATCCGGCGATTAAAAGCCGGCGAAACGCTCTTAATACGAGCGGATGATCCAGAGCCTTACCATTCGTTGGTGGCACCATCAAGCCCGGGCACTATCCTCGAGGTGCTCGACGGCCCCTACCTGACGTATCCGGACGGAACGCCTATAAACCGTGCCAATTTGGCCGGTTTCCCCCCAGAAGTAGGGTGGGCGGGCGACGACGAGTCGGCCGCCCGCAGGCGCGAGCAGTGCCTGGCAGAATGGATCGAGGCGATCTCCGACCACAACTTCTTCTAGTGCAACTACCCATGCTCCACAGCAAGGTCAGTTGCTACGCCAAATCCCCCGGCCACTTCGGCTGGGGGTCTCTTTGTAAAATTTGATATCTTCTTATAAATATGTTACTTTTTGTCTAGGCAATTCCTGCTATCACCAGGACTCAACCGGCCGTTGAAAGCCGAAGATAGAACCTTCGACCTGATCGAATTAGTAGATTCTTCCGGGTATGCCCGTCATAGCAGTAATTAAGCACAACGCCGAGATGGTACCTCCTGACCAAATCAGGATCTCGACACCTTTTTAGGTGTTTTTTAAATTTTTTTTATGGAAAACAAGGGTATTAAAATGGTATGCCAGAAATCGTCGGATATGAACAGAGGGCAATGCGACGATTAGCTATCAGCCTGCTTTCACCCGAAGTGGTTGGCGCCATGCGCCATGCTTTTTCGGAGTATATGCCAGAGGAAAGACGAGCAAATTTCGAACTGTTACTTGAGAGAAAATTGACCCCTATCGAAGAAGAACGCTGGGCAGACTATATAATGGATCGGATGGGCAATTTACCAGACGATCGAAAAAGACCATTGCTGGCCGCTCTTGATTCTTTTTTAACACAGAAAAAAATATTAAATTAAGAACAGCGTATGCTCTATAACGCCAACCAAGAAGAACAAAAAATCCTAGAATTCTGGGCCAAAGACAGCACTTTCGAAAAATCCGTCTCTACTCGCCCCGCGGACAAACCCTACGTATTCTACGACGGCCCGCCCTTTGCCACCGGCCTGCCGCACTATGGCCACATTGTCGCCAGTCTGATTAAAGATGTGGTGCCGCGTTACTTCACCATGCAGGGCTACCGGGTAGAGCGCCGCTGGGGCTGGGATTGCCACGGCCTCCCGATCGAAAACATCGTGGAAAAAGAGCTCGGCACCAAAAGCAAGCAAGATATCGAAGCTCTCGGCGTTGCTAAATTCAACGAGCTCTGCCGCAGCAAAGTGCTCGGCTATGTGGCCGACTGGAAAACCACCATTACCCGCCTCGGCCGCTTCGTCGACATGGATCATGCCTACCGCACCATGGATAAAGAGTATATGGAATCTGTCTGGTGGGTGTTCAAGCAGCTGTGGGACAAAGATCTTATCTATCAAGATTATCGCTCCATGCATATCTGCCCACGTTGCGAAACCACCCTGTCGCAGCAAGAAGTCAGCGAGGGGTATAAAGAGGTGAAAGATATTTCGCTGTTTGTAAAATTTCGAATTACGAATGACGAATTACGAATCAAGGAGTTATTTGGGGTAGAGAGCCCGGTCCACATAGTAGCGTGGACCACAACACCCTGGACATTGCCCGGAAATGTAGCGCTGGCCGTGGGTGAAAAAATTAGCTACGCACTATTCACTATTTCTGGGGAATCAGGAACTTACATTGTTGCCAAAGAGAGATTAACAGAAGTTGTTGGTGATAAAGAATATTCCATACTCAAAGAAATCTCTGGCCCTGAGCTCGTTGGTCTTACCTACGAACCCCTCTTTCCTTATTACAAAGACACGCCAAAAGCCTTCCGTGTCGTAGCTGCTGATTTCGTAACTACCGAAGACGGCACCGGCATCGTCCATATCGCTCCAGCGTTTGGTGACGACGACTTCAAGGTTGGCAAGCGCGAACAGATCCCGCTCGTGCAGCACGTCAGCCCCGATGGCCGTTTTAAGCCCGAAGTGATTGATTTCGCCGGTCAAGAAGTGAAGCCCCGCTCCGATGATGACAAAGTCCGCCTATCGGCCGACATTGCCGTCACCAAATACCTCCAAGACAAAGGCCTGTTTTTTGCCAAAAAGAATATCGTCCATACCTATCCGCACTGCTGGCGCTGTGATACTCCGCTCCTCAACTACGCCACCTCGTCCTGGTTTGTCGCAGTAACAAAAGTAAAAGATAAAGCCCTAGAATTGGCCAAAGACATTAACTGGTCGCCAGAGCATATCAAAGAAGGCCGCTTCGGCAAGTGGCTCGAAGGTGCCCGCGACTGGTCCATTTCCCGCCAACGTTTCTGGGCGAGTGTGATGCCGATTTGGGTGTGTGACAGCACAGAGCAAGCTAGTGGAAATTCTAAATCTTGTAATTCAACCAAGGTATTTGGATCGGCAGCCGAGCTTGAAAAAGCCTCAGGAAAAAAGATCGACGACTTGCACAAACACATCGTGGACACGATTGCTTTCCCCTGCGAACACTGCGGCGGCACTATGCGCCGTGTGCCAGATGTGCTTGATACCTGGTTTGATTCCGGCTCCATGCCGTATGCGCAGGTGCATTATCCATTCGAAAATAAAGCCGCATTTGAAGCCAGTTTCCCGGCTGAATTTATTGGCGAAGGCCAAGATCAAACCCGCGCCTGGTTCTATTATTTGCACATCCTCGCCACTGCCCTGTTCGACAAAACCGCCTTCAAAAACGTGGTGGTAAATGGCATCGTGCTGGCCGAAGACGGCAAAAAAATGAGTAAGAAGTTACAGAACTACCCTGATCCGAATCAGCTCATCGAGAAATATGGGGCCGACGCCATGCGTTATTATTTGGTGTCATCGCCTGTGATGCATGCCGAAAGCCTCAATTTCTCCGAAGCCGGGGTGAAAGAAAGTTTTGGCAAAGTGGTCAACACCCTCTGGAACGTGTATGAATTCTATGAATTATTTGCTAGCGCCACCCCGCACCAGCCCACCCACACCTCGCCCCACCCCCTCGACCGCTGGGTAGTCGCCAAGGCGCACGCGCTTGTGGCCGCGGTCACTGCTGCACTCAATGCCTACGAGCTGGCCGCCGCCGCTCGCCCAATTGAAGAGTTTATCACCGAATTATCGCAGTGGTATGTGCGCCGCAGCCGCGACCGGGTGAAAGGCGATGATACTAAAGATCGCCAGTATGCACTCGGCACGCTCGCCTATGTCTTGCCGCTATTGTCAAAAGTCATGGCTCCATTTACTCCCTTCATTGCCGAAAAAATTTATGGCGCCTTGCTAAATATAACCGATCCGAACGCTGAGCCCGCTAGTGTTCACCTGGCCGAGTGGCCAACTGTCAGTACCAATCAGCACGACAGCTCAATTCTCGATACCATGATCATGGTACGCAATTTGGTGGAACTTGGGCTGTCGCTGCGTGCCGAACATAAATTAAAAGTCCGCCAGCCGCTCCGCGAATTTGTATTCTGCGCTAGTAAAGAAGCAGCTTTTGTGGCGAACAATATCCACCAAAATCATGAGCTGCTTGGTATCATTGCCGATGAACTCAATGTCAAAACCGTGTCGTTTGCCGAAGCGGTGGAAGGGGATCAGTACGCTGGCAAAGAAACTGCCGATCTCAAAGCTTGGTTGAATACCGCAATAGATGAAGAATTAAAACAAGAAGGCGTAATGCGCGATATTATTCGGGCCATTAATCAGTTACGCAAGGATAAAGGGCTAACGGTAAACGATCGGATTATAATTGCCTGCGCAACTGCTGCCGAGCCGCTGCAGCAATTAATCAGCTCTAAAGCCGCTGAAATAAAGCAAGCGACGCTGGCAGATGTAATTGAATCAGATAACCAGGCCGAAGGAGTAATATTAAAAATTGATGATACAGAACTACGTATAGGCATTAAAAAAATATAGCTAATTTAATGATTAAAACCGTCCAGCCCGGACGGTTTTTTCGTTTCGACGGGGGTGGCAACCTGCGAATCGGCGGCACCAAGGATGGTTTGCCCGTCGGGCTCGTTCGTGTGCCGTGAACCCTGTGGTTCGCGGCTTGGCTAGCACCCTCGATTATAATCGAGGGTGTTTTCGTATAAAATTTGGCTAAAATAAAACAAAATAAAGCCAAAAGACCTTGACAAAACCCTGTTTTTGTGCTATACTACTCTGTTTAATAACTATCTTTTTGCCTGTCCTCAGCGAACCCGATGATTGGCAAGGAGGTATACATGAGCGACGACAGCGATGACGATGATGATTTTGATGGTGATCACGAGCACGATGGTCATGACGATCATCATGGTGGCCCTGCCGGCCACCATGACCACGATCATCACGATCACGGTCAGGAGGCCCCCCATCACGGCCACCCGGCCCATACCGACAACGGTCACAGTGACGGCCACGACCACCATGGTCACCATGATCCACACGGTGGTGATCACCACGGCGCGCACGGCCACGGCCACGTCCGGACCGTTATGGGTCCGGATGGGCAGATGGTCGAACTTGACCATAACAATTATCCAGTTCGCCGCCCGCCACCCCAGCTGTCAAAGCCGGATGTGGATCTTGCCCCCGGGCTTGGTGTCTGTTTGGGCGTTGTGATCGGGGCAGCGTTTGGGATCGCGGCCATGATGGTCGCTTCACTGCTGCTCGGAATTGCTTCCGGCAGCATCCTCAAATTTCCGGTCGTCTCGTGGCCTTTCATGGCTGCGCTGGCGATCGGCGCCTACATCGGCTATGGCAAGGGCAAAGATGCCCAAGCCATGTCGAGGCAAGCGCCAAAAAGGAAGGCCTGATAGGCCACCGGCGCTCCCGAAGAGCTCCGTACCAGTTTCTCTAACAACGTTGGAGACAGTGGTACTCTTCGGGAGATACTAATAAAAAATCCTGCTAAACAGCAGGATTTTTTATTACTAAAATAGCACAGAATATTATCGTTCACTAAGATTATTTTTTTACCTTGACACTACCATTCAGGCAGTCTACAGTACAAACGAATATTTTTATGCTCTCCTTCAACCGTTCAATACATTTTTTAGCATATATGAAGGAGGTTAGCTTACCTATTGCCCAAAAATAATTTAGTTTTTGGGTTTTTTAATTTTATGCCCACTATTCCTCAAAAAACAATCTTGCTGGTTCACTCCATGAGCCCCGGGAAAAAATTTATCTACCAGCGCCTCAAAAAAATGAATCTGCGCGTGGTGTGTCTCGCCAAAGACAAAGCAGCCTGGGGCGAGCCCTATGTTGACCACTGGATTTTGGCAGACCTCGCTAGCACCAAGCAATGTATTGCCGCCGTCACCAATTTTATGCGCGACCACCAGAATGTTAAGCTGGGTGGCGTGGTCACATTTTGGGATGAAGCCGTGATGCTCACCTCGAGCCTGGTTGATGCCTTTGGGTTCATCGGCATTCCATACGAAGTGGCCAAACGCGTGAAGAATAAATATTTATTCCGCGATTTTTGCGCGCAAAATGGCATCAAAGCGCCGCGCCACCTGCTTCTTAAAAGCAAAAGCGATATTCCCGCTCTCGAGAAAAAACTGAAGTATCCATTGGTCGTGAAACCAATTTTTGGCGTGTGCAGTGCCTATGTGCTGCGCGTCAACAATCGCGCCGAGCTTGAAGAAACCTATAGTTATATTAGAAATAATATCAAACACCTTGGCCTGGCTGAAGAGTGGGAAAATTTCGAACTGATGATCGAAGAGTTTATTGACGGTGATGAGGTGGATATCGACATGCTGCTCCAAAATGGCAAGGTCAAATTCCACTCCGTGGCGGATAATTTTAATAAAACCCATGATCGCTTTTTCGTCGATACCGGGCAGGCCGTGCCCTCGGGCTTGCCAGAAAAAGCGCAGCGCGATCTGGTGGCTATGGCCGAAGAAACCCTCGAAAAAGCTGGCGTTGAAAACGGCTGTATTCACTTCGAGGCCAAAATCGCCCCCGACGGTGCCTATCCGATCGAAGTCAATATGCGTATGGGCGGCGATTATGTCTACTCATATATCAAAAGCGCCTGGGGCGTGGATATGGTGGAAGCGGCCGTACACATTGCGCTTGGCGAATATATAAAAATCGACAAACCAGAGGTACCGTTCCGCTATGTGGCCGGCTGGGATTTTCAAGTGCCGACCTCCGGCGTCTTGGCCGAACTTGATGTGTCGCCGATGCTCAAAGACAAGTCGTATTTTGAAGAAATCTTTTTCTTTTACGGTATTGGCGATGCGATTCTCCGCCCGCCCGAAGGCTATGATCGTTTGGGCTGGCTCACCGTGGCCGGTGACAACCTTATCGATGCTCAGGATAACTTGCAAGATGCCTTGCGGCATATTAATTACAAGATCGTAGAATTCGATGACGAGTCCTCGCTCGGCAAAACCGCTCGCGACAATCCGTTCTCGGCCGCAGTGGTAAAAAAGAATTTTATCTTGCAGGCGGCTAAGCTTGCCAAAGTCCGCCAGCTGTCGCTCAGCGATCAGCGCCAGTTGCATGTGGGGGTGGCCGGCACCAAAAGCCATGTCGCCATTAATAGCAGCGGCATCTCCTCGCGCATGACCGCCAAAAGTGTGCAAGAACAGCTGACAGCACTTGGGTACAAAACAACTTTTTTAGATATTAATAACCTCAGCCGGTCCCTCTACGACATCCGCGAAAGCGATATTGACCTGGTGTTCAATGCCGCCCAAGAGATCGGCAATAACCGCCGCCTTAAATCGCAGGTAGCGGCACTATTCGAATCAGTCCGCCTGCCGTTCACTGGTTCAAGTTCATTTGCCCTCACCCTCTGCCGCGATAAAGTGATGGCCAAAAAGATTTTGGCATTTCATAAAGTGCCGACTCCCAAATGGGATTACATCTGTCACTTTGGTGAAGAGCTTGATAAGTCGCTGCAATTCCCACTGATTGTAAAACCAAGTCAGAGTGATAATTCATTCGGCATTACCAATGATTCGGTGGTGACAACTGCCGCTGAACTCGAACAACAGCTCCGACGCGTCGTAGTTGATTTGAAACAGACTGCCTTGGTTGAAGAATATATCGAGGGCGATGAATATGAAGTCTCGATCCTCGGCAACAATAACGAAGACTTGCGCGTGTTGCCGCTGTACCGCTCTGTTTTCACCAAGCTCCCGCCCGGCTATTGGCACATCTATACGCAAGAAGCGCGCCGCACCCTGCCAAAGCCGTATCACCACATTAACATTGAAAATCCGGTTAAACGGATTAGCCCTAAACTTGAAAAATTAGTCACCGAGATTGCCATCGATGCCTATCGTATTCTCCATTGCCAAGATTATGGCCGTGTTGGCATCCGGGTCGATAAAGATGGCAACCCCTATGTCCTCGAAGTAGATCCGAATCCGATTCTGCATGAAGAGTCAGATTTTGCGAAATCAGCCAAATTGACCAAGCTGAAATTTGGGAATTTACTAGAGACGATCATTAGTTTGTCGCTGAAGCGGGTGCGGGAAAAATAAAATTATCAAAAACAGCTCTGATCCTTGTGGTTAGAGCTGTTTTTTTATTCTAACGTTAGGCCAAAAATTTTTAGTTATGATCATTTAGCTTGGCGAATAATACCCCATCCTGTCATCCTGAGCGTAGCGAAGGATCCCTTAGAGCTTTGAATTACGAAATTCACCTGTCATCCTGAACGAACGTGAAGGATCTCTGTCCAATTGGCCACTATACCGACCGACAGAGATTCTTCGTTTCACTCAGAATGAGAGTTATTTACCGCGCTACGGCCACGAAGACCTTGACTTTTTCGCTATTTTGTGCTATTATAAGTGGTTATATTTTGCCAAAATTTGGCTTAATATAGGCAAGTTCTTTACAATTTGTGTGGTTATTAGGAAGAAACACCGGGGAAAAGTGGGCTTATGTTAGCCTAGTTTTCCCCGGTCCCTACCAACGTCCTCAACCTTTTCAGGAGCGAGTCATGAACAAGTACCTCAAGACCGATCTGCCCATCACCCGTCCTATCAATTCCTTCACTAGCCTGCTGGAGGGGGATGATAGCGGCTACCGCAACGTGCCGACGAGTGTCCTCGAGCAGTCAGCCCCAGACCCCATGGTGCTCGTCACCGAGACCATGACGCACCCGCTCTACTCCCGGGGCGCAACCCCTGGCCTCTGCGTCCACTACCCGACCGGCCTGCCCGGCGCGCCCGATCAGGTGATCGTCCGCGCCCCGGTGGCCCACATGCTCGTCGAGGCCGACCTTCTGCTTGCGCCCTACGATCGCCGCCTGGTGGTGGTCGACGGCTGGCGTCCCTACTGGGTCCAGCGCGAGTTGTGGGCCTACCTGCGCCGGCAGATCATGGGTGCGCTCGGCCTGACCAGCGAGGCCATGTCGATCTACGACGAGCTGAATGTCGGGATCAAGGCAGACGACGTCGGCAGCTATTGCGCCGTCGTCGAGAACGATACGTTCCACGATGTCAAGCAGAAGCTCCTCACCGGCTCAGAGGCCGAGGAGCTGACGAGCGCCGCCGCACAGCTCAGCAAGAGCGTCGACGAGGCGGCGACGCTGCTCTTGACCTTCCGTGCCAACCTCGGCGAGAACAACCTGTCGCTCCAGAAGGACGCGGTCACCGCCCACGGCAACGGTGGGAGCGTGGATCTCTGGATGATTGATACCAAGACCAGCCGCTACGTCAACCTCGGCGTGCCCTTCGACTACACGGCGCGCCCTGGATATCAGATCGCCTCCCCGGCGGTCATCAACTACTTCGACCTGGAGAACGTCACTCCCGAGGTCTATGCTGGAGAGGTTGCCGCCGATCCGATCCTGCGCCGCTACCTGAGCGAGCTGGGGGTCGCCAACGTGACGCCGGAGATCTTCCGGGAGGCCCAGTATGAGCGTCGCCTCCTGTTCCAGGCCATGGAGGCCGTGGGTGCTACGTATTTCTCGCTCAGCACCGAGCTGGGTGAGCCCTGGCATTTCAACGCCCCCAACAGCTACGGTGGCAAGCAGGCGAACGTCGCGGGCCTCGAGGGCAGCGGCAACGGCTGCCATGCCATCCTGCGTGGGAAGCGTGAGGCCGTGTGGAGCAACAAGATGGGCCACCAGCTGGCCCAGGCCTTCTTCCCGCGGTAGCGAGCTCCCCCTCCTCCCACCACACACCCATACCTCCCCAGCCAGCGCCCCGCGCCCGGCTCGGCAGGTTGGGCCTTTCCCCGCGAGACCCGCTGCCTTCTTGGCACGCGGTCACTCTCACGGGCGTTCCAGTGCGCTTATTTCGATAAGCTTAGTGCTACGCCAATCCTTCTTAAAAAGGTCTCAAAAAAGTGAAACCTGCTTGACAAAAAAGCCTAATCAGAGTACTCTGAGGGTTTAGCTATTTCTAAAAGGAGACAGTTAACGTACTTAATTCTCTATATGGGAGATGGTGATCCTACTGGTAGTTTGATTACAGAACTCGAAGAGATTATTTGGCAACGCCGCCCGATTTTGGGCGAAATCATGAAAAAGCACGGGGACAAAACCCTGTATTCCTATACCCAAGATTTTTTAGATATCAATAAAAGTCCGCGCCTCGATGCGCGCAAGCCCGAACTGATTGCCGTGGTTGAGCGCCTGCTCGCGGCCCGCCTCGGCCCTGAAGTGGCTGCCGGTGTGGCTACCCAGCTCCGGGAACTCCCGCTGGTTTCGACCGCCGATCATCATGGCCCGGTCACCCATCCCTTTTTTTTAAACTCCAATATCATCACCGGGCTCCCGCTGCTTGAGAAGAGCCATCCAAATTGGCGCTATCTCATCGATTTTTCCTTTGCCACGGTCTCCATGAACAACTCCTCGTACCCGCGTGGAGTTGTGTTGCATCCGGATGCCGCTGATTCAAATACCTTGCTCAGGGTACCGCTCTCGCCGGATAAAAGTAAAATGGCCACGGTCTACACCGCCCCAGCCTATTCGCAAGAAAATTTAGATCGCGCCTGCGCCGAACTCGAAAAAAAGATTGCCCGCAAAGAAATCCCCGCTGATAAAGGCCAGAAAGTTATTGAGATTCTAAAAACCTACTTCGGTGCCGCTGATGTAATTAACGATCCGGATATCTGCTCGCAGATAACCAAAATCAATTTTCGCCTCTGGCAGCACTTCTTCAAGCAGACAGACGGCCTGATGCCGGATGTAATTTATATTGAAATCGAAACGATTGTTACAGAACTCCTGCAAACTATTCATTTCAAAGATACAGCCTCGCTCATCCATCAGTTCTTATTTGATACCGAAAGTCGTCGCCTGTTCCGTGAATTATTTAATAATATCCCGGGCGCTTTTTCTATTGAAAATAATTGGGGCACCTTCCTGTTTTGGGCTATAGACAAGAATATGCGCCGCGTGCAGCTGTTTTTGAAAGGCGACGAGCTTCGTTCCGATGATGGTACCCAAGTCTATCCGCTTACCCCCGACGCGATTAGTAAAGGCCTCGCTACCAAAGAAATTTTCCCGAGCATGACGCTCTGTTATATTATTATCTCGCTTTACTACGGCATGAAATGCTTGGGTGGATTTTCTCAAGTTAATGATTTAACCAGATCAAAAACTGCCTGGCAGGAGTGGCTCCGCCGCGTAGGAAACTTAGACGAAGCCGAAGCAGTCGAACCCGTGCAGACTAAGGAATTAGGCGGTGACGGCATGATGCTTGCCTGCCTCCCGCATACCGGCCCAGAAGTTGTGCCAGCCACTGGCATTGATCTTATGCTTGAACCGCGCCTAGGCGTGGCCGATTTTCTGCGCCTGTCCAAGCAGCTTACGTTGAATGAAATGATGCTGCCGATGCTTCCAGAAATTTATACCGTACTCTACTCTCAGCCCGACCGCGACCCTAAGTTTGCTGATCTTACGCCGGGTAAAATCATCGAAGCCATTGGGCTTAATAAGAAAATTTAGACACTTCTTTTTGACAACCCTGGCGTTTTTTTCTAAACTACCAGGGTTATTTATTAGTCTGTTTTTATGAATGTAAAGAGTGTTTTTGACCTTAGTCTCAAGGTGGGCATTGCGGCTGATCCGCGCGGTGAAAAGGGGGTAAAGAAGTATTTGGCCAACATGAAAAAGGCCTACGAAGACATGAAGCCGAGTGAACAAAAGTTTTTTGATCTCGAGCGTCTCACCAATCCCTATCCCGATTGTGCTATCCATGTTGATGATGGCAAAACCGAAGTTAAACGCGTCTTGGCCGGTATCGATATCAATGCCCCGGAAATTTTGTTGGCCAGCCAGCTTGGCGAACGCGGCAAAAAAATCGATCTCGTAATCGCCCACCACCCCGAAGGCCGGGCTTTGGCCAATCTGCATGAAGTGATGACTATGTTCACGGATATGTATGTGGAGCAAGGTGTGCCGGTGCATATGGCCGAAAAGATCACCGAAGACCGGGTGCGCGAAGTAGGGCGCGGCGTCCACCCTATTAACCATTTCCAGGCCGTGAATATTGCCGAATTACTCAAGATAAATTTTATCAATACCCACACTGTCACCGACAACTTGGTTCAAGCTTTCATGCAACAGTACCTCGATAAAAAAGCCCCCGAAACACTCGGTGAGCTTATCACCGTACTCCTTGAAATTCCGGAATACCAGCAAGCCAAAAAAATGGGCGCCGGGCCAAAGATTGTGGCTGGTGCACCTAATCATCGCCTGGGCAAAGTGCTCCTCGAAATGACCGGTGGCACCAACCCGTCGAGCAAAGTCTATCAGCCGCTCTCGAGCTATGGCATCAGCACCATTGTCGGTATGCATATGCGCGACGATTCGATGAACAAAGCCAGTGAATCGCACATGAATGTGGTGATCTGTGGCCATATGTCGTCCGATTCTCTCGGTATGAACCTCTACCTCGATGAACTTGAAAAGAAAGGGATTGAGGTGGTGGCCTGTGGCGGCCTGATCCGCGTCAGTCGGAACAAGAAAAAATAGTTCTTCACACGTAACACGTAACACATAGCACGCAACATTAGTTGCGCTGGTATGTTACGTGTTACGTGTTACGTGTTACGTGTTTTATGATTTCTCTTCTTTACGGCACGGTCGTCGACATCTCCGGCAAAGACCTAACTCTGCTCACGAGTGGGGGAGTCGGGTATAAAATTGCTGCCAGCCCTGCCGCTCTGACTAGCTGTGTGGTCGGTCAAAATGCTACGCTCTCCGCCCACCTCGTGGTCCGCGAAGACGCTCTGGAGCTCTACGGCTTCAAAGATACGGCCGAGTGCGTTTTATTCAAACAATTCTTATCAGTCAGTGGTGTCGGCCCCAAAACCGCCTTGCAATTATTAACTCTTGGCTCGGCCGAAGAAATCGCCGCCGGGGTGAATCGCGGCGACATCAGCTACTTGATGGCGGTGAGCGGGATTGGTAAAAAGACCGCAGAGCGCATTATCGTAGAGCTACGTTCCAAATTCAAAGACGCTGTATTTAGCGCTTCTGGCGCAACGCGCCCCCCGGGAGTAGCCGATCCGGTGGCAGATGTGATTGATGCCCTGGTCGGCCTTGGCTATTCAGCCCTGGAAGCCCGTGATGTCTTGAAGCAGCTTGATACCGTTGGCAAAACCAGCGAGCAGCTCTTGAAAGAAGCGTTGCAGAGTATTCGATAATAAACAATCAATCACTCGGTGTCATTCCCGCGCGGCAGCGGGAATCCACACCTGTCTTACTGAGTCCGTTGGTGTGAACGGTGCTGGATTCCTGATCCTGGTCAGGAATGACATAAATTGATTTTGGGATGAGTTCACGGTATAAATTTAATTCGTTATTCTTTATTCTTAATCATTAATTCATAATTCCTATCACTATGGGAGTTCTCATTATCCTTCCAGTCCTCATCGTGCTCTTTGGCTTGCGCACGGTGCAGCAGTATCAAAAAGGTGTCGTATTCCGGTTTGGTAAAATTGTCGGTCAAAAAGATCCTGGTTTATGCTGGGTTATTCCCTTCATTGATCGACTGCGCAAAGTAGATTTCCGCACCGTCACCCTGCCAGTGCAAAAGCAGCAAATTATCACCAAGGACAACGTGTCCGTGGATGTCTCGGCTGTCGCATACTATAAAGTGGTAGATGCCGTCAAAAGCATCGTCGAAATTGAAGATGTCATGAACGCTATCAATCAAATCGCTCAGACTTCTATCCGTAATATCGTGGGTAAATTCCAGCTCGATGAAATTCTCACCGAGCGCGAAACTATTAATAAAGAAATCACCACCGTGCTTGATTCCCACACCGAAGGTTGGGGAGTCATTGTGTCGGTAGTAGAAATGAAAGATATCGAATTGCCCGAAGGTATGAAGCGTGCTATGGCGAAGCAAGCCGAAGCTGAACGTGAAAAACGTGCCAAGATCATTGCGGCCGAAGGTGAATTCCTCTCCTCGCAAAAATTAGCTGAAACGGCCGATGTGATGGCGGCCCACCCCATTGCTCTGCAGCTACGCAACTTACAGACCATGGCCGAGATCAGTATTGAAAAGAATTCGACCATTATCTTCCCGGCGCAGTTCATGAGTACCATTGGCGATATCAAAAAATTCATGCAGGGCGAACATCAGGGCTAAGCACTCTTCGACGGTAAAATAAAAAACAACCCCGATTAGACTGGGGTTGTTTTTATATATTGTTACTTCATCCGGCTATCTATGCGCTCAATGTTTGAGTTCATAGATAGCGACCGGATGAAGTGTGGAGTTTCCCGCCGTTATCGCCACTTGGCAGCGGCGGGTTGGCGCTTATAGGCACCGGTTCATGGGGGGGATGCGCGGAGCCGCGTGCTGATGCGGTGTCCGCGGGTATCGCCCCTCCTTGACCTCGCGAATGTCGACGTCTTGGCAGTTGTGGTACAGCTGCCCGGCGATCGGGGTGTACCCCATGTAGCCGTCTTTAAAGATGAGAAAGAAGACGGGGTCATATTGCGACGCCCAGTTCTGGTCGACATCGGGCGTCTGCACATCGTTGGCGGCAAACACCATCTTTAGCACGTCTCCCAACCATTCCTCGGGAGTCTCGACCTCCCACTCCTCCTTGAGGAGTTCCGCCCAGTCTTCGTCGGACCAGACGTATGCCTCGGTGTCGCTGGTGTTGTCGTCCTCACCTGAGGCGGGAGAGCCGTTGGCGTTCCCAATCGAGATGATTACCAGAAGCGCGAGAAGGAACTTTGTCATGGGACTCCTTTGTTGTCACTTTTTGAGGTTGTTTCTGAACATCTTTGCACCACCATAATCGGTGATGAACAAAACCAAGGAAACAACGTTGTGCTGTTTAGCTAAGCAATTTTGATTGGAGCTTTATGCTAAACAAATCAGTATATCACAAAAAACCACTCTTGTCAAGGGGTTTTGACGATATTTTGGCTAATATTAGCCATTTATTAAAAAATAACCCTTATATCTTAGCCAAAATTGGCATTGTCTATTTTTTTCTAAAAAAGCAACTCAATAAATACCTGCTAACTAAAAATTCTCCCCCTAAGCTTTGAATTACGAAATTAACCGCTTTGTCATTCCGAGCGAGCCTCGCGGCGACGAGGTCTCGCGATGCCTCACAGGCAATCTCTGTCCGGTCCTTACGTTGGCCAATTGAGACAGAGATCCCTCCTTCGTTGTCGGGATGACAATTGAGTTTCGTAATTCAGAGCTCCTAAGGAGAGAATTAATTTTTCAATAGTTTTTAATTAAGTCTTCGTACCTATACGTGCCTGGTATGCCTCCCACCCCGCCTCCCGATAGGCATCGGCTGCTACTAGGGGCTCGCTGGCTGCGCAAATACCCCTTCCGACGATAATGACATCAGCCCCACCTCGGATCGCTTCGTCTGGAGACGTATATTGTTGCCCGAGCCGGTCTCCGCCACCAGCCATCTGAATCCCTGGGGTCATATTAATAAAACAAGGATTGTCACTCAGTGTTCGCGTAGTGATAAAGCCGATCACAAAATCCTGATGCTCCTCCGCCATTTTAATAGAGGCCGCAGTGTACTCACCCTTGGCCAAGGTGCCTTTGGGAGTCATTTCTGCGAGGAGCAATAATCCGCGCCCTTTGGGGAGTCCAATTTCCTTCAACGCCTCAATGCTGCCGGGCCCGGCCACCGTATGCGTATTCACAATATCTGCCCACTCCGACATATGAAACATCCCATCACGGTACTGATGCTGGACAGTTTTGCCAATGTCAGCAAATTTACGATCTTCAAAAATTAAGAAATTATGTTTTTTAGCGAGAACTTGCAAGTGTACTATTAAATCCCAGTCAAAGTCAGTAATGATATCAATATGCGTTTTGAGCAGGCATATTTCCGGGCCAATTTCATCCGCCCAGGCTAATAATTCTTTTTTTGTCGTTGCATCTGCCGCCAGACACAGATTAGTCTGCTTAGCCTCCATGAGCTCCAAGAGTTTTTTAGCAGTTGGGTTGCTGCAGCGTGCCGCTCGTTCCTGATACGAAAGCATAGAAAGCAGTTAAAAATTATTTTAATTTAACCAACTTCATTGTCAGTAACTGGGGTAACCGACAAGCGACTGCATAGCCGTCGGGAACTACTTTTTTTCCAGCGGCAATAGGGCGCGGCTCGCGTAAATCGCTAATCAAAAAGCCAGCTTCAGTCGCAGCGATGGTGTAGGCTTCGAGCGGTCGGCGAAATTTAGGGACAATGAGACCTCGTCCAAAATCAGCATCACGCATCCCAGGGGTAAAATAATCTTCAATCACTCGCACCTTTTTTCCTAACGGTTCCGTGCCGATGCTTTGTGATTTAATGGGGTGAGCGATAGAAAAAATAACACTCCCATTTTTTTTAAGTACTCGATAAAATTCGTCGAACACGGTAGGGAGTGCTTTAATATTTTCTAATACGTAATTAGAAACAACTAGATCAAATGAAGTGGCGGCAAAAGGCAGGCGAGTAAGCGTGCCAATGATATATTCTACTCCCAGTTTTGCGGGTGTTTCACGGCAGGCAATATCTATCATCACTGAACTCAGGTCGAGTCCGATTACCTTGGCTCCTCGCTTGGCTAGCAGCGTGCTTACTATCCCGGTACCGCATCCGGCATCAAGCACGGTCAGCCCCTTCAATGATTTGGGAAGTAGTTTTAATAAGGCCGGTCGATCAATATATTCATTATGTAGTCGCCCTGGTCCTTCGGAGCGAGAATCGTGATATAGCTGGCCAAATTGGTTATATAGTTTGCGAATGATGTCGGTATAGCTCATAGTCTTAAGTAGTAAGGGATTCGAACCAGTGCTCCGGGTCGGTGCTCCACGCGAAGGCTGCTGATTTTTCGGCAACGGTAAGGTATTTTTCCTGTTGCGCCACCTCGATTAAGGTAGAGAAGCTGCTAAGAGTAGCGAGAGAAATCCCAGCGTCAGAAAAAGCCTGCCTAGCCGACTGCATCTCGTAGGTAAAAATAGCAATAATATCAGTTACCACCGCTTCATATTCGCGCACGCACGCCACCGCTGATTTGAGCGAGCTGCCTCCGGTAGAAATTAAATCCTCTACGATGAGAACTCTAGCGCCGCGTGGCATCGTGCCCTCTACCTGCTTACCTTTGCCATGGGCTTTGGGTTCGGGGCGAATATATATAAGCGGCTTATCAAGTTCATACGCCAAGAAAGCAGCCCAGGGCACTCCGGCCATAGCGGTGCCCCCGATCACATCAAAGGTCAGCCCCTTTTCTTTAATAATGCTTTTAAATCCTTCAATAATCCGGCGGCGCTCGGCTGGGTAAGAAATGATCAGGCGATTATCGCAATAAATCGGCGCTTTAATCCCGGATGACCAGGTATACGGGGGATTGATGCTAACTGTGACTGCTTTAATATCAAGGAGAAGTTTAGCGATATCAACTGCTAGGTTCATAGGCGCAATTAGTAAGTAAAGACCTGCCCGTCTATAACGGTCGCCACCGGCCAACCAGTGAGTATTTGCCCGCTAAACGGCGACCAGCCACATTTAGTTTTTAAAGTAGTATCAGCGACCATTTTAATAAGTGCGGTATCGACGATCACCCAATCATTTCTTTCCGGTAGATTAAATATAGTGCGTGGATTGGTATGGGTAAGCGCTACCAGTCGACTCAGGGTAAGCCGTCCCTCGCGGTAGGCATTCAAAAGCAGTGGCAGCATCGTTTCTATTCCCGGCACGCCAGACGGAGAGTCTGGATATGGTTTATTTTTTTCTGCGATCGTGTGAGGGGCATGATCGGTGGCAACGGTATCGATTGTTCCGTCTTGCACCGCTTCCCAGAGTGCCGTCTGATCTTTTTTAGACCGTAGCGGAGGATTCATTTGGGCTTTGGTGCCAAGCCGTCCGTAATCCTCGGTTGTCAAAAATAAGTGGTGGGGCGTAGTTTCGGCATATACTTTAATGCCAGATTTTTTAGCATCGCGCAACAAATTCATTTCTTCGGCAGTGCTGGTGTGCAGTACATAGATCGTATTTTTATATTCTGCGGCCATCTCGAGCGCCGATTCGAGGGCCCGGGCCGCCACGGCCGGAGAGCGAATCAATGAGTGTTCGAGAAGTGTCGGATTAGGATACCGTACTTTATTTTCATTTATTAACGCTTCATCTTCGGCATGGAGCAGCAGCGGTACGCCTAGTTCAGCTGATAACGCGAACAGTCGGCGCTGATCATCGCGATTGTTCACTAGGAGTGTCCCCGTGCTTGACCCCATGAATACTTTAATCCCAATCACACTTTTTTCGGCCGCTGCCTGCCTTATTTCGGTGTCATTGTTTGGTGTGGCGCCAATATAGAAGTAGTGCCGGAGGGGAAGGTCGGCGTCAGCTAGGTGTTCTGTCACGGTCGCTACTTTCTGGCGCACTAGTTCAGCCGTGGTAATAGCCGGACTATTATTTGGCATATCCGCCACCGTGGTCACGCCGCCGGCGATGGCAGCACGCGCTCCCGACTGCCAGTCTTCTTTATATTCCTGGCCAGGAGTGCGAAAATGGACATGCAGATCAATCAGGCCGGGGAGTGCCACAAGGGTATCAGTTTGTTTACTATCTAGCGGTACATTGATGATTTGGCCAGTATATGTTTTTATCTCCATAGTTTATACCCGATATTCTTTAACATCATCGCGCAAAAATACCGTATCACAATAATCACAGCGCAGCGATACGGCGCCGTTCATCGTTTCTACTTTAAATCGGCTCTCCATGGGTTCATGATTGGTGATGCACTTGGCTCCGGGGCAGACAACGATACCATGGATCTGTTTCGGCATAGCAACCGTAAATTTTTTAACAATTCGGTATTTTTCAATGATATTAATGCTGGCCGACGGGGCGAATAACGCCACCCGATTGGCTTCGTCAGGGGTTAAAGTACGATTTTCTACTTTTATTAAATCTTTCACCCCCATTTGCTTGCTTGGCAAGTTAAGACCCACGGTGACCTGCGTTTTATCTTTGGGTAAATTTAAGAGGCGGATAATTTTAAGGGCACTGCCTCCTGAAATATGGTCAATAACTGTGCCATTTTTAATGGCGGCGACTTGCAGTTGTTCATTCGACGTAATCATAGATCTTGGCGATTAAGAAATTTTTCCAAGTACCAATGCGAATAATGCTTCACGCACAAATAAGCCGTTATGTACCTGTTCGAAATAGTAGGCCTGAGGTGAATTATCAATGGCAGTATCCATTTCGCATACCCGCGGCATAATATGCAGAATGCGCAAGTTTCGCTTGCCTTTGGCGATCAATTCCGGTGTCACAAAAAAAGCGTGTTTCACCTTTTCATATTCAGCCCGGTCCGGGAACCGCTCTTCCTGCATGCGGGTCAGGTAGAGAATATCGATTTTTTTGATCACTTCATCGATGCTGGCATGCTCTGAAAATAGTACCCCAGCGCGTTTAAGTTCGGTGCGAATAGCTGGAGAAATTTTGACTGTGGGCGGGGCAATAAAATACAAGTGAACTTTAAAGTGTTGTAATGCCAACACCAACGAGTGGATGCCGCGGCCATATTTGAGGTCGCCGGCGAGCGCAATGTGCAAGCCGTCAATCTTTCCCTGGGCTTCCTGCATAGTAAATAGATCGAGCAGAGCCTGGCTTGGGTGTTCATTTGATCCGTCGCCGGCATTGATCACCGGCACACTTGATACTTCGGCCGCATAGCGGGCCGCCCCTTCAAGGTAATGGCGTACCACAATCACATCGGTGAATTGGTTGACCACTTTGATCGTATCATGAAAGGTTTCGCCCTTTTTACTCGATGTCACGCTCGGATCGGCAAATCCGATCACTCTGCCACCAAGTCGCTGCATCGCCGATTCAAACGACAATCTCGTGCGGGTAGAGGGTTCAAAAAAGCAGGCGCCGAGCACAGTGTCGGACAGGAGCTGTGGGGCTGGTTTTTGTTTTAGTTTTTTGGCGACTGACAAAACATGTTCAATATCCGCTCGCGAAAAATCACGAATCGAGATAATATCTTTGCCTTTAAACGATGCAGATTTCGGCATAGCTGAAACATTAAGAAAATAAGGTTCGATTAGTATAGTCTTGCCACGATACCACCGGCAGATGAGTAAAATCTAGTTCGGATATGCAGCGGAGGAATAATTGCGCCAATTGTACATTGGTAATCAGGGGGATTCGGTGGTCGGTGGCGAGGCGTCGCAAAGCGAAGCCGCTGGTGGCTTGGTTTGAGCCGCCATTTTGCGGGATATTGATAATTAAATCTACGCCTTGATTCGTCAGGAGGGTGCGCACATTCGGTTCGGCCGCTTCGTGCGTTTTGGCTACCCAGGTACTCATAATGCCATTTTGCGCCAAGAGGTCATGGGTGCCATCGGTGGCAAACAATGTCCAACCAGCCTCAGCCAGCGCTTTAACATGTTCAAGCAATTTCATTTTTTTGTCCTCGCCGATCGAGATCAGGGCGCGTTTGCCGCGAATGTCTTGTTCAGTGCCAAGCCATGAGGTGACAAACGCTTCGCGGTAGGTGCGCCCCAGGCAGCCGACTTCGCCGGTCGAGGCCATTTCCACCCGGGTCACGGGATCAGCGCCTTTCACGCGCTGGTATGAAAACTGCGGCGTTTTCACACCTACATAGTTAAGCTCTAGAGTTTCAAACGGCCGAATCATCGGTAATTTGTTCAGGAGCGCGCGGGTAGCGAGAGCAATAAAATTATGAGTGGTAACTTTCGACACAAACGGGAATGACCGCGAGGCGCGCAAATTGCACTCGATCACTTTAAGCTCGTTATCTCGCCCCAAAAACTGAATATTAAATGGCCCAGTGATCTTGAGAGCGGCTACAATTTGGCGGGTGATGTGTTTGGCTTGTCGAATCGTGCCGAGATACAAACGCTGCGGCGGCAACACGATCGTAGCATCCCCTGAATGCACGCCCGCATTTTCAATATGTTCGGAAATGGCATCGATCACTACCTCACCGTTATAAGCTACACCGTCGACTTCAAGCTCTTTGGCATTTTTGATAAATTGTGAAATCACCACCGGATGATCGCTCGATAGCTCAGTAGCTTCATCGAGGTATCGCTGCAGCTCTGCCCCTGAGTGGATTACATTCATCGCCGCTCCCGACAATACATACGAAGGGCGTACCAAGATTGGGTATCCTACCTCTTCAGCAAACTCTTTTGCGTTGGCAAGAGTAGTCGCTTCCGTCCACGCCGGTTGATCGATTCCAAGTGTGTTGAGTAGGGTAGAGAATTTTTTACGATCCTCTGCCTGGTCAATTGAGGCTGCTGAAGTGCCAAGCAGGTGGTAGCCAGCCGCTGCGAGCGGGGCTGCCAGATTATTAGCGATCTGACCGCCGACTGATACAATCAGCCCTTTAGATTTTTCAAAATCCGCAATATCTTGCACCCTCTCCAGCGTCAGTTCTTCAAAATACAAACGATCAGATTCATCATAATCAGTCGACACCGTTTCCGGATTAGAATTAATAATGATTGTAGTTTCTTTGAGCGAGCGCAAGGTGCGAGCAGTATTCACTGCGCACCAATCGAATTCCACCGACGACCCGATGCAGTAGGGGCCAGAGCCAAGAATAATCAAGGGGTGTTTAGCGCTTGGTGCAATGTCATTTCTTTCCCCATGATACGTGGTATACAAATAATTAGTCGCCGCCGGAAATTCACCAGCCAGGGTATCGATTTGTTTTATCACCGGAGTAATCTTGTGCTTTAGCCGCAGCTGCCGGATCGCCTGCTCCGTGGTTTTTTTCAGCTTACTAATACCTTTGTCCGACCAGCCGAGACGCTTCGCTGCTCGGAGTAATTCTGGTGTTAATTTTTCTTTCAGCAGCTGTTTTTCCATCTCGGCAATACTTTTGATATGGTTCAAAAACCAGGGGTCTATATGTGATAAGGTGCAAATTTCAGCCAGGCTCAGACCCTTTTTAAGCCCTTGGTAGATCGCAAATAATCGCCGATCCGTGGCGCGTTCGATTTCCTGGCGATACGTGTCGATAGCTACGGGATAATCCGACAATCCGCTGGCCCCAATATTGAGCATGCGCACCCCTTTTTGCAGCGCTTCCGGGAAGCTGCGCCCAATTGCCATGACTTCACCGACACTCTTCATTTCCGTACCAATTTCGCGGCTGTCGATCTTGAATTTAGTCAGATCCCAGCGGGGAATTTTTACCACCACATAATCAAGTGCGGGTTCAAAGGCGGCGGTTGTCTTCTTGGTCACGGCATTCGGAATTTCTGTCAGTTTTTTCCCAAGCGCAATTTTGGCAGCTACAAACGCCAGCGGATACCCGGTAGCTTTGGAAGCCAGAGCGCTCGAGCGCGATAACCGCGCATTCATTTCAATCACCCGGTATTCGCCCGTCTGGGAATTAAGGGCGAATTGCACATTGCCTTCGCCCACGATGCCCATTTTGCGGGCCACTTTAATCGTCACTTCGCGCAAGAGGTGAAATTCAGTATTGGTCAGGGTCTGCGACGGCGCCACCACAATACTTTCGCCCGTATGGATACCCATCGGATCGAGATTTTCCATATTACAGATCGTAAGTGTGGTGTCGTTCGCATCGCGTATCACTTCATATTCAATTTCTTTCCAACCGGTGAGATATTCTTCGATCAGAATTTGCGGCGCATTATGCAGCGCTTCGGTTGCTCGGATCTCTAACTCTTTTTTATCAGCAATCCGACCGGAGCCAAGCCCGCCGAGAGAAAATCCAGAACGCAGCATAATCGGATACCCAATCTTTTCGGCTGCTTTGAGTGCTGCCGGCACAGTGGTCACCGCCACACTTTTCGGCGTCATCACCCCAATTTCGTGCAAGGCTTTTTTAAACAAATCACGATCCTCAGTCACCCGAATAGTCGCGACCGGCGTACCAAGCACGCGAACACCATATTTTTTTAAAACCCCCTGGCTTTCAAGCGCTAATCCCAAATTAAGCGCCGTTTGCCCACCGAAGCTAAGCAAGATTCCGTCCGGTCGCTCTTTCTTAATAATTTCCGTCACTGTCCGGACATTCAATGGCTGTAGATATACCTGGTCAGCCATCCCCGGATCAGTTTGCACCGTGGCAATATTCGGATTCACCAGCACGGTTTTAATCCCTTCTTGCTTCAGTGCTTTCAGGGCTTGTGAGCCAGCATAATCAAATTCCCCAGCCTGGCCAATACGGAGGCCGCCGGAGCCGAGGAGGAGGACTTTTTTGATTTTAGTCTTTTTCACATCGTAATAATTTAATTACAGAGTAGCGTTATTGTTTACTATCTGTCATTCCCGCAGGCGGGAATCCACGTCTCAACTGTCATCCTGAACGCAGTGAAGGATCTCTGTTTTAATTTCTAGCCTCACCACCGGACAGAGATTCTTCGCTCCGCTCAGAATGACAAAGTGGTTATAGAGTGATTGGCCACTGGATTCCCGCCTGCTCGGGAATGACATCGGCCCATCACAATAGTTTAAAAAATTTCTCAAACAAATCCCGCGTATCCGTCGGCCCCGGCGCTGCTTCCGGATGAAACTGCACCGAAAAGAACGGTAATTTTTTATGGGCGATTCCTTCCACCGATTGATCGTTCAAATTCCGATACGTCACCTCCCAGTCTTTAGGCAAGGTTTTTTCAATCACGGCATACCCATGGTTTTGACTCGTAATCACCGCTTTCTTAGCAGCTGTATCAAAGCATGGCTGATTATGCCCCCGGTGCCCGAAGGGTAATTTATAGGTCTTCGCTCCGGCCGCGAGGGCCATAATTTGTGAGCCAAGGCAGATACCAAAAATTGGCTTCTTCCGAGCAAAAGCCTTTTTCAAAATGGCAATGGTTTGTACGTACTGCTCCGGATCACCTGGCCCATTGGACAAGAACACACCATCAAACGCCTCGTCCGAATAATCATAATCATGCGGCACGCGTTTTACCGTCACGTTATATTCGGTCAGGCAGCGGATAATATTTTCTTTCATTCCGCAATCCACGGCAATGATCTTTTTTTTGCCCTTTCCATAGGAAGTTGGCTTGTCGATACAACAGGCTGGAATCGGATTAGAAATGGTCTTGTCTGTTTCTTTGACTGACAGTGTAGCGCTGCCGCTGATCGTGCCGCGCATGGTGCCTGCTCCACGCAATTCCTGCGTCAGAGCCCGGGTATCCACTCCGACAATGAGAGGCACGCCTTGTTCTTTGAGCCAATCTGCTAGCGACCGGGTACTCATCGGGTGACTCCACGCATCACAAGCTTCACTTACCACCACTCCTGAAGCGTAAATTTTTTGGGATTCCCAACCTGTTTCCGGAGTTACTCCATAATTACCAATCAGCGGAAAGGTAAAGACTAGAATTTGGCCGGTATACGACGGGTCGGTCAGTGATTCTACATAACCGGTCATGCCGGTATTAAACACTACTTCACCTGACCAACGGGCACCTTTTTGCCAGGCTGGTGAGTGACCGGGAAAGATGGCTCCATTTTTAAGATGTAGCCAAGACTCTAGAAAGACTGGCGTAGGCATATGGCAGGATATTTAGCACTATATAGGCAAAAAAATAGCCACCCGCTGCGGGTGGCCGTCTATGAAAGTGTGTCGTGAACAGTGGTGATGAGGGAGTGGTTCTGCATAATGATCTTTGCCAGTATACCAAGCGGGTGTGGCCGGGGCAAGGGATAATGGTGTGGATAGAAAAATAAAAAAATCTCAATTATGTATGAGATTTTTTTAATGACACGTAATACATTTTTTCACCTGAGCTCGATTACATCCACGAAATTCATGGATCTAATCGAGCGGCCCAGGTGACAGAGCCGTCCCAAGCACTATGTGCCTGGGCCGCTCTTGGGATTACTGACAGTAACTCCCAGTGGCGGTGCAGGGTGGACTGTGGTCCCCCAACGCACACTGGTGGCAGACGCCGCTGGCGCAGTGGTAGTTCTGTTGGCAAGGGGTGTTACTGTGGCATCCGGGACACGTCCCGGATTGATCGCCGCAGTCGATACCCCACTCAGTCTTCACCCCGGCCCCGTTCTTCACCCCGTCGGTGCAGGTGGGAGCTTGGCAGATGCCTGCGTTGCAGGCGCCGCGGTCCAGGCAGTCCCAGTACCTGCCGCACTTCTGGCCCGGTCTGCAGGTGGAATTGCACCCAGGGCCGGTGCCACTCTCTCCGCCGCAGTCCACGTCCGTCTCAATGCCGTTCTTCACCCCATCGCGGCATGACGGAGCGGTGCACGTCCCGGCTTGGCAGGTGAACCAGGGCCGTGCCGGAGGGTGCAGGGCGTTGTCACATGACGCGCCGTTGTCGGAACATGCGAGCCGTTGGCAGATGTTGCCTGCGCCGCACACGAGGCCGACCGACCAGTCGCAGTCGATGTTCTGGTAGCAGTGCTTCCCCTCTTTGCAGAGGGGGCAAATCGCCCCACCGCAGTCCACATCGGTCTCTCCGAGCCCGATGGTGTGTGTGCCATCGGAGCATCCGTCACTATAGCTACAGAACTTGGCTGCATCGGGCGAGTTTGCACTGCAGGTGAACCCGTCGGCGCAGTCGGTCTGATCCGCACAGGCCCTGACGCCGCAGAACCCGCTCCGGCACTTAAGGCCGGTGGCGCAGTCGTCGTCACTGCTGCAACACGAGTCATCGGCGAAGCACTGGCGCGGACCACACCCTTGGGGGCATGTGCCCCCGCAGTCGACACCGGTCTCGCCGGTATCTTCGACGCCATCGTAACAGGTTTCAGGAGGGATCCAGCTGTCAGGTGCCTGGCACCCGACAGCTAGGACTGTTATCAAAACCAAACACCGCATGGGTACTCCTCTTCTGTGTTACACTGTTTTGCTTTACTACCCTCTGGCGTAATATGCCAAAATTTGCCGCCCATGTAGGTAGTAGGGACACGAGCGAACAGTGCAACTAGCTGTTTTGGCGGCAAAAAAAGTACTTTGTAAGCACTTTTTATACCGTCAATTTTTAAATGTATATCGCCTATGTTTAGCACAAATTAAAAAAAATGTCAATAATAATTGACATTAAAATTTAAGACATTCTTATACCGTTACTTGCTTATATTAATTGGCAAAAGGCCGTTTATTTTAATAATTGCTCGCGTAATAATTTCTCTGTCATCACTGGATCAGCACTGCCTTCTGTCGCTTTCATCGCCATGCCGAGCAAGAATTTAATGATCGGTTCCTTGCCAGCTTTAAATTCAGCCACCTGCTTGGGGTAGTTTTTTATCACCTCGTCAACCACGGCGCCAATTTTGCCTTCGTCTGCCACTTGGCCATAGCCCTTATCTTCCATAATATGAGTGGGATCAAGATCAACTCCCGAATCGAGCATCTCAATCAGGATCTTGAGGGCGTTGGTAGAATTGACTCGGTTAGTGAAGATTAAAGCCGTTAACTCAGAGAAATTTTCCGGCTTGATGCGTAGATTCGTGATATCGATTCCTCGTTCGGCCATAAGCCCCATTAACTTGCTTGTCATCCAGCCGCCAGCTAATTTTGCCAGTTGTTGTTTTTTCGAGGTGAGAAGAGCGGGCGTGAGATCTTTACTCTCTGGTAAGCTGTGTACCCATTCTTGCAGTTCACTCATCGTAGCTTCGGCAAAATCCGCCCAGCTAATAGTAGCTGTCAAAATCTGGCTATCGGCGTGAGAAAAGCCGAATTCTTCATGAAAGCGAGCTCGTTTGGTCTGTGGAAGTTCGGGCAATGAAGCCTGTGACGCCAGTTTACTGGGGTTGAATGGTGGAATATCTGGCTCCGGGAAATATCGATAATCCGCCGCTGATTCTTTGCTGCGCTGATGTACAGTAACACCTTTATTCTCATCCCAGCCCCGCGTTTCCGGGATCCAGCTCTCGCCCTTCTCAATCAGTTCGCTCTGGCGTTTGATTTCGTACTCAATCGCTTTTTCAATGGCCTTAAACGAATTCAAATTTTTGACCTCCACTTTCGCATTTAATTTCGCGCCATTTAGGGGTACAATTGCTCCTTGCTCTCTGTTCCACGTTCCTTCTGCCTGCAAGGAAATATTCGCCTCGCACCGCATCTGTCCTTTTTCCATTTCTGCACCACTCACTTTGAGCGTTTTAAAAATCAGTTGTAATTCCTGGCAATATAATTTGGCTTCGGCCGCGCTTTCTACATCCGGCTCTGAGACAATTTCAACGAGCGGCACCCCGGCCCGGTTAAAATCAACCAGAGTCGTGTTATCAGCTCCGTGCGTCAACTTGGCCGTATCTTCTTCGAGGTGTACGCGCGTGACACCAATTGTGGCTTCGGGCCGGTGATTTTTAGCTAATCCGGTAAGTGTGATAGTTCCGTTCTGCCCGACCGGTTGATCATACTGCGAAATCTGGTAGCCTTTTGGCAAATCAGGATAAAAATAATGCTTGCGGTCAAATTTACTGTCGGTTGCTATCGAGCACCCCAAGGCTCGGGCAATTTTTACCGTGGAAATAATCGCTTCGCGATTCGGCGCTGGCAACGTGCCTGGGTGGGCCAGGCATACGGGGCAAATATTTGTATTCGGCGCTTCGGCAAACGGATTGTTGCGGCACGCACAAAACATCTTGCTGCTCGTGTTCAGCTCAACATGAATTTCAAGGCCGATAATGGGAATAAGTTTTGACATATTTAGTTGGTTGCTTCGATTCAATCGTCTAACAATGTAACAATTTAGCAGTATACCAATAAAAAATTGCTATAGTGCTACATTGTTTGTGAATGTTTTTAACAAAAGCCGTGGTAAATTATCGGTGGAAGCCTATCATTTTACCTCATTTTTGACAACTAAAAAACGCTCCCGAGGCGAGAGCGTTTTATTAATTATCTAGGAAGGAATGACCGGAGTTGGTACCATTTCTACCGGAGTTTTTTTGGCTTCAAGATAAAGGAGTAGCAGGGGAAGACTGGCCAGCGGCGAAAGAACGGCAGTCACTAAGGATGATAATAGGCTATGTCCAATTTCAAGTCCAACCGTTGATAAACTTGGTCCAGTGGCTAGATCAATACCAAGCCCATATGAAGCTGGTGACATGATGCCAAATGGTAAAGTGACTAAGAACGTGACTAACCCCATAACAAGAGCAAACACCGCTCCCGGAGCGATCACGCGCCAGGCAATAGCTGCCCACCGCCCGCTGACGAGTGCTTTGCTGGCTTTGAGTGCTGCATAGCCGCGTTGGCCAGAAAACAGGGTTTCATAGACGCTAAAGACATACCAGAAGCTAAAAATAACGGCTGGTACAAGTAGTAATAATAAACCGGCGAGTACGATCAATCCAACTAAAATTGATACCCAAATTACAGGCAGTAAAAACGGCCAAGCCTGGTGGTAGGCATCTTTCCAAGGGGTAACTGTGCCAGCTTCAACCATATGTTTCTGGGCGATCATCAGGGCGAGGCTTGTCAACATGCTAAAAATCCAAGATGCCAGGGATAACAAGGCTAGTACAACAGTAACTGCAGCCTCAGAGAATGGCAATAACGCGCTTAACACGACGCCAATAGCTCCGCTGAGCGACATAATAAGGGCCGGGATGAATAATAGAAGCATATACGGGCGCAAACCGGTGAAGTTCCGTCGGTATAAGTTCCAGCTCTGGCTGATAAAAAACGGGGCTGGCGACAGCATAATAAAATCTAGATTAAAACTTAAGTAACGATGTTAATAAGGCAATAGAATCTGCTTGTAGTATATCAATATTAGTGTGGCCCGGCAACTCTTTGATCACAGTCCCGTGGCAACTAAAGAAGTTTTGATAGTCCGAACTCCCAAACCGGTTGGCCAATTTTTCCTGAAGTGCACGCTGTTCAAAAATGACGTTATCTTGTTTGTCAGTGCGTGACTGCAGCCGTTCCATAGCCACGCTAGCCGGAGTGTTTATGAGTACCAAATAATCCGGTCGGTGTTCGAGCGCCACCCGGTTGCCCTCGAGGCTCTCTAAGTAGCTAGGGGTAATAGCGGGATCGGTGACTGGCTGGTAGGCAAACGACGTGCTCACCCCCCGATCTTGGATAATAATTTTTCCCTCTTGCAGTAGTGGAATAAGTAGGGTGTGGTACAACACCAAGCGGTCGAGCGCATAAGCCTCGGCAATCGATCGGGCACTATAGCTGGTACCTTGTCTAATTAATTCTTGGCGAATAACAGCCCCCACCCCCACATAGGTTGGTTCGCCGCTGATAATAAAATCGTAATTTTTTAATTCCGATAGGCTAGGCGAGGTACCGGTTTCCCTCCAGTATTTTTTTAAATCAAATACCGGATTCCCTTCGGCAATCAAATGTTCTTTCCACGTCTCAACCACGGTGCTTTTGCCGCTGCCATCTATCCCGTCGACCATGATAAACATAGGTGATATCTTCCCACTATCCTTTTAATTTCCTTTTATATCTTGGCGAGAGAGGTTCACAAGATATCGGTAAGTTATTAAGAGGGTATCCTTTTGTAAGTAACAAAGCTTAGTCCAAATTCATCAACGCGTTCAATTTCTTTCCAGACTGCCGGATCAATATTTGGAAAAAACGCATCGCCATCTACGGTTTGGTGGACCTGTGTGATATAGAGATTGTCTGCCAGATCAATCGTCTGCAGATAAATTTCAGCGCCTCCAATCACCATTATTTCACTGTTTCCATATTTTTCCAACACCTCTTTAATTTCAGAAAAAAATTCAACCCCCGCCGGTACCTTAAAATCGGTTTGGCGAGTAACCACAATATTCTTGCGATTCGGCAACGGTCGAAATTGTTCCGGTAATGATTCCCAGGTTTTGCGCCCCATGAGAACTATCTTGCCCGTAGTCAGTTTTTTGAAATGTAAAAGATCCTCCGGCAAGTGCCAAGGCAATTTTCCGTTTTTACCGATGCAGTTATTTTTAGAGACGGCGGCGATGAGTGAGAGAGACATATTCACGTATCACGTAAAAAAATGATAGGTGTTGAGCTCAGTGAATAATTAACCCCCCACCTGTCATCCTGATCGTAGCGAAGGACCCCTTAAAGTTAAACTCACTGCTGAAGTTAGCGTTAAGGGATTCTTCGTTCCACTCAGAATGACAGTTTTTCACCAAACTCGATAAGTGTTACGTGTTTATACCGCTATTTCAAAACTAATCTTGGGATGACTCTGGTAATTCAAGAGCGCGGTATCTTCGTACACCCAATCAAAAATCGAGGTGAATTTTTCGGTAGCTATCTGTGGTAGTGAGTAGGTGTTCGGATCGCGAGCCAACTGTTCCTTGGCGCCAGTAACATGGTTTGTGTAGATGTGCACGTCGGCCAAAAATCCGGTCAAGACTCCTTCTGTAAGTCCAGTCTCTTTGGTCAGTAAATGCAGGAGTAGTGCGTAGCTTGCAATGTTGAACGGCAGGCCGAGCATGGTGTCTACCGATCGTTGGTTCCATAACAAGTTAAGTCGTCCGTCAACCACCGTCACCTGCCACGAGTAATGGCAGGGAGGCAATGCCATTTGATTAAGCACGGCAGCATTCCACGAGTTAACAATCATGCGCCGGTCACTCGGGTTCGTTTTGAGCGTCTCGACCACGCGTTTCAACTGGTCTATTCCCTGGCCCGTATAATCAGTATCAAAGCTCTGATAGGGGGCGCCGAAATGGCGCCACTGAAATCCATACACCGGGCCAAGATCTCGCTCGTCCAGCATTCGTTTCTTACTCACTTCATCATGCCCATACGGAGCCTTGAGCGGGCTCGCCCATTCATCCCAAATATGGTTGTTGCGGTCGAGCAGCCACTGTTTGTCGGTAATGCCTTTAATAAAAAATTCTAACTCGCTCGCGATCAGTCGGAACGGCATTTTTTTGGTAGTGAGAAGCGGAAACCCATCGGCCATATCGTGCTGAAACATCATGCCTGGCACCGCAATTGTGCCTGTGCCGGTGCGGTCAGTTTTGGGTTTGCCGATTTCAAGAATTGTGCGGACAATATCGAGGTATGCCTGCATATACATTTAAAAATTTAATCACTATCTTCAGTTATATCATCGGGATCAATTTCTGGGATTTCTTCTTCAATTACATCATGGGGGTCAATTTCTGGTAATTTTGCTAATTCCCGTGCGCGTATAGCGTCGATATCGACCCCGGGTAATTTTAATTTAGGCGCTTCAGACTGTCGTTCCATATAAAAATTGTTAAGCAAATTAAAGTAAGACTATTTCCCGGTACTGCCAAATCCGCCGGTGCCACGAGCGCTGTCCGACAATTCAGTCGTTTCCACGATCTCCGCTATCGTCACCGGCTGAACTACCAGCTGTGCAATTTTATCGCCCCGCTGCACATGATAGGGCTGATCGCTCAAGTTAACCAGTAAGACATTATATTCGCCTCGATACCCGGCATCAAACACCCCGCCTAGGCAATGCAGCCCATTTTTGGCCATGCTGCTCCGATCTTTCATCAGCGCCACGTAGCCGCTTGGGAATTCCATAGCGAACCCTAATGGAAACAGCCAGCGCTGCCCCGGCCCGATAATACCTTCTTCCATGGTGTACACATTCAAACCAGCATCGCCTTCGTGGATGTAGTTTGGGATAACGGCATCAGGGTTGAGTTTTTTTATTTTTATTTGCATAGGTGTAGAAGGCTAGGGAAGCCTGGAACGCTTGGGAAGCTTGGATAAAGGGTGGCCCTAAGCCTACCTAGCCTCCCCAGCTTTTAACAACAGTATCAACCTTCTTAAACAATTCTTCGGTCGTTCCTTCGTTCACAATAGTCACATCCGCTTCCGCCATAATATCTTTGATTTTCTGCTCTGATTCTTGGGCGCCATCAGCTACAAATTGTTCCCAGGTTTTATTACGGTCATCCGGATTTTCACTGCGCTTTGTAAGGCGTTCATAGCGAGTGCGCGGATCGGCTGCCAGCGCTAAAATTTTAAAACCAGGCAAATTTTTTAAATGTTCAACATCGCTCGGTCGGCGTACTCCCTCGGTGATAATAAATTCATGCGTCGATTCGGCCGCATCTGCTGCCAGGACGCGGCTCATAATATCTTCGCCAAAATTATGGCGGAGCACCGTTGATAGTATTTGCAAATTACCTCGGGTCGGTTCGATATGAAGCCGCCTCGTAACATCCCGGAGCATATCCGAAAACCGAAACGATACTGCTCCATATTTATCGCGCATATAATCCGTGACGGTGGTTTTGCCAACGGCAATTTCGCCAACAATGCCGAGGATTAATTTTTTTTGCATATAATTTTGATAGCCTTGGGAAGCTTGAAAGCCTGAGAAGGCTTGGGAGTAATATATTTACACGCTTCCCCAGTGTTCCTAGCCTTCCAAGTTTCACTCGCTTGCTAAGTCCGACAAATACTGTCGATAGGTAATTCCAGCTCGATCAAATAAGCGTCGCGCCGCAACAAATGCTTCTACATCGTGATATTTATCACTCTCAAAAATTACTTCAGTAATCCCATTTTGAATAATAGTTTTGGCGCATTCGTTGCAGGGGAATAGCGTGCAGTATAATTTGCAGCCTTTGGTTTGAGTGTTGGCATTGTACACGGCATTCTCTTCGGCATGGCAGACATACGCATATTTGGTGTCGAGAAATCCGCCTGTGCGCTCCCAGGGTAAATCATCATTGCTAATCCCGCGGGGAAAGCCATTATATCCAAGCCCTACCACCACATTATCTGGCGTCGCAATTAACGAGCCAGCTTGGGTCGACGGGTCTTTGCTGCGCTCGGCAATCACATGTGCCATGCGCATAAAACATTCATCCCACGAGATATAAGTGGCGCGCGGTTCGGTCATAAAAATTCTAAAAAAGAAGGCTAATTAACTAAGCTGATTCTAGCAAAAGACCCGGGGGTTGCCAAGGTTTAGGTCGTTACGATTCAGCCAAATAAAAAATCCCCTTTCTTTAGGGGATTTGACACTCCACAGCAGTCCACGGTGTGAACGGCTTTGGATTGTGGCTGCTATGAAGCGGCAGCCGCGCTGATTGATCGTGTGTTGTGTGGCCGCAAGCGACCAATCAGCACGCTTGGCGCTAGAGGGGCTTGAGGGCGGGGAGGGGCAGGTCGAGGCGATCACCAGGGCCACCGATCGAGGTCGGACTATTGTTGGTCACGACCTGAAGGGCGGCGAAGATCGTCGCGATGTCCTTGGACCAGTTGTTGTTCGGGTTCGCTGGAGCGAAGTCGAATCCCCACTTGTCCTTGAACTCCTCGACATAACGTCCATTGTACTCGCTGCTCGTGCCGCGTTCCACCGCGATGGCATAGATGTCCCAGCCAGTGTTATCTATGACGTAGGCGCCGTAGTGCTGGAGGGTCCAGGCCAACTCTTTTGCAGCCCCAGTCTTCAGGCCGAGGCTCTTGATGTCGAGCGTCGCGAGTAGGGCAAGCAAGGCGCCGGGCTTGAGATCAGGGTTCGTGCCTGTGTAAGAGGCGCTAGCCCAATCAGCCTGTACAGCCGGCCAGCGGAAACAGGTCCCGGGGGTGAGGCAGACGGCGTAGTTACTACCGTCCATCTCGACCTTCAGGGCGTGCCGCACGTGGCCACTGCCAGGCATCATCTCGCCCATGCGCAGAGTTCCAGCGAGTCCGCTGAGTCCGCTGCCGCCATGGCAGCCTGTGGCACTCGTTCCATACAGGTCGACACGATCGACCAGGTAATGGGAAGTGGCCGGCATGCCCGCTGTGCACCGCGCGAACGGCTGAGTCTGGATGACTGTCCGTCCGTCAGCGCTAAGTATGGAGACGCACGAGTTGGGGGTTACGTTGTCCGGCCAGGTACCAGCAACAACGAAGTCTTTCGGGATCGGAACCGAGAACAGGACAGGTCCAGTCGTATCACACCGGTCAGCGCCAGGAACCCAGTCCGCCGTGTTCAGGTGCACCTTGGTGGAGGGTGCCGTGGGGGTCATCACGATGATGTCTTCCTCCGCCAAGAGGTAGCCCATCTCCTTGGCCGGCTTGAGGCCAGCAGGCTTATATGTTGCCCCCTTACCGATTGAGGTGTTGAACGGGTGGTTCGAAGCAAAGGGGTGCTTGGTCGGATCCCGCGTACCGACCTCACCCATGTCCGCCTTGGGAGGCGTCATGTCAGGGTTCGGGCCGGCCATATCGGCAGGCTTCAGGTCAGACGCGGGCCCCATGTCAACGCTCGGGTCAGCCAGATGCTCCTCCGAAGAGGGTGGTTGGCCGCAGGCGCAAAAGACGAGGGCAGATAACGCCAGGATCACGAGCTTGTTCAGGTTCGCCATTGGCAACCTCCTTTGTTAGTGTTGAGTTCATTACTGAGCGAATTAGGCTTTCTTTAGCAGAAAAGACCGTCTAATTCGCTCAGAATGGCTAACCTAAGGCAAAAAGTAGGTTATAACACACAATCAATTGTCAAAGAGCATTGAATCGTTCGGAAAAACCGAACTTAGAAGTATAGCACATTTTAACGGTTTTGTCAAGACATTTTAGCTTTATTTTGGCTAATTTAAAGCAAAAAAAAGAAACATCCGAGCGGATGTTTCTAATAAATGTAAGGCAGTTATTTAACCTTCCGTACTAATGCGAATCGCTGGGCCCATGCTGCTGACCATGACCAAATTTTTGATATATGTCCCTTTGGCCGTAGCTGGTTTTGCCTTCTTCAATACATCTACAAAGGCCGCCAAATTTTCTTTCAACTGTGCTTCAGAAAAGCTCACCTTGCCAATCGACTGGTGCACATTCGAGGTATCATCATTTTTAAAGGTAATTTTACCTTTTTTCAACTCTTCCACCATTTTCTTGATTTGCGGCGATACCGTTTCGGTTTTTGGATTCGGCATTAAGCCTTTCGGACCAAGTACTTTAGCAATCGCGGCCAGCTTAGGCATCATGTCTGGAGTCGTAACGGCAACATCAAATTCAATCTTGCCAGTATCTTTGATTTTTTTGATTTCTTCATCACCATAGATGAAGTCAGCGCCAGCTTCTTTGGCTTCTTTTTCTTTGTCAGCGGATACAAAAGCTGCCACTTTTTTGGTGCGGCCGGTGCCGTGTGGCAAGGTGGCCGAAGCGCGAATTTGCTGTTCACCTTTTTTCGGGTCGATGCCAAGGTTGGCATGGATTTCCACCGCTGCGTCGAATTTAACGCCGCTGGTTTCTTTTACCAATTTGACGGCTTCATCCCAGCCGTAGACTTTGTTCTTGTCGACTTTGGCCGCCAAGGCTTTCATCCGTTTGGACATACGTTGTGTGTTACGTGGTGCTAACCCAACCGCAAGGGGCCGGTCCCACATGAATAAGTAGGAAAAATATACTTGAAAAGCGGTTTTTTGTCAATATTCACGATGGCTTGGTCTCACAACGTGTCATTCCCGCCCCCGCTTACGCTGGGGGTAAACTCCGGCGGGAATCCAGTCACACACCACACCGCAATCAACTTGTCATTCTGAGTGAAACGAAGAATCCCTTAAATTCAAAAACATCGATGGGGTCAGCGTTAAGGGATCCTTCTCCGCCTCGGGCGGATCAGGATGACAGCGCTAAAGCCATTCCAGTTTTAATTCCATAAACCGGTTGGCGTTAATGGCATCCCGTGTTTTGGCCATTAAATTGAGCAGGAAATGTAAGTTATGAATGCTGGCCAAGCGCAAGCCCGTCAATTCATCGGCAGCAAATAAGTGATGAATATAGCTGCGGCTATAGGTGCGGCAGGTGGAACATTCACAATCTGGATCAATGGAGGACAGATCGTTTTTAAATTTACCATTCTTGATATTTAATCGGTGTTTATTGGCCTTGTCTTTAATATACACCATGCCATGCCGGGCCAACCGTGTGGGCGCTACGCAGTCAAACATATCAATGCCGTGCTCGACAGCCACTAATAAATCAGATGGATTAAGCCCGACGCCCATAGCATAGCGCGGCTTGTCAGCCGGGATAATCGGGTGCACCCAGTCCAAAATGTCGGCGGTGGCTTTCATGTTGTAGCCAATCGATTCGCCTCCAATCGCCACGCCATCAAATGGTAATGAAGATATAAAGCGAGCTGATTTTTCGCGTAAATCACGGTGTGTCGCGCCTTGAACAATGCCAAATAAAAATTGGGGATACCCATGGTACGAGGTATTTTTTTGGTGAGCTGCAAGTGACCGCTCCGCCCAGCGGTGCGTACGTTCCATAGCTTCGGTGGTGTAATCATAGGCAGCATCATCAGGTGTGCATTCATCAAACGCCATAATGATATCGGCCCCCAATTTGTGTTGAATATCAATGGAGCTTTCTGGGGTAAAGCGATGTTCAGAGCCATCAATATGCGATGTAAATGTCACGCCTTCTTCATCGATAGTCACCAAGCGCCCTTGACTCGCCTGCTCAGTGGCGGCAACCGCTCGCTTGCTTTTGCCAAGGCTAAATACCTGAAATCCGCCGCTATCGGTAAGTATCGGTCCTGACCAGTTCATAAATTTGTGCAAGCCTCCTTGTGCGGCAATTAGCTCTTCGCCCGGCCTCAAATGCAAATGATACGTGTTGCCGAGAATTATCTGTGCCTGGATATCGGCCAGGTCTGCCTGATCCAGGCTTTTTACTGTGCCCTGGGTGCCGACCGGCATGAAAATAGGAGTCTGGATCTGACCATGATCAGTGCTAATAATCCCGGTGCGGGCTCGGCAATTGGCATTCTGGTGAAGTTCTTGAAAAAGTGGAAGGGTCATAGGTGTCTACCACAGATACTAACTAATTTTTAATTATCAATCAAATATCGCTTGAATAAGGCCAAAATTGGCATAATGGGTGGCACTGCAGTGTTAAAAGTTATTAACAATAAGTAGAGTGTAAAAATTTACGAAAATAGTGTAAGATTACTTGTGCATCAAATCTCTTTTGGGGCAAGAGAATTTTTATGTTTAAAAAGAGATTCTTAACACAATTAAAAACCAAAAAACTACCCGTTTTTCTTAATCGGTATTTTTTGCTCGTCACATGTTTAGTAGCGGCGGTTTTCGGTTTTATCGGAATATTGGTTAGTCAAGCTAGTGCTGCCACCCCGCCCTCGATCATTACTTATGAAGGCAAGGTGCTTAATAACGGAGCGGCAGTTACTACTACGTTGTCAATGAAGTTTGTGCTATATGATGCGCTTACCGCCGGTGCTGCACTGTATACGGCCGGCGGCACAGTCGGAGCACCAACTGCCGTTGCCGTTACACCGACGTCAGGGTTGTTCAGTGTTGACCTCGGCGCAGCCAACACCAATCCGCTCGATTCAGGCATCTTTAAAAATAATGCCAGCGTATATCTTGAAGTTACTATTGGGGCTGAAACGCTTACTCCACGCAAACGAATCAATAGTTCCCCGTATGCTTTAAACGCTCTTTACCTAAATGGATCTGCTGCTGACACTGTTTCATCTTCACAGTATATTCCGCTGTCTGATTCGCTTGGTAATTTTGTGTTTAACACGGTCACGGCTACTAAATTTTATTCAGCTGCCACCACCACCTTCACCACCACTACGATCGCTAGCTCCACTATCGGTACGGCCAACATCACCAGTCTTAATTTACTCGGCGGGACAGTGTCTGGGCTCAATCTGGGGCATCTAAGCGGGACAGGTGTCCTCGCCTACCTTGCCAACACCCAAACCCTCACCGGTCAGAACACCTTCAGT
>CAZEDL010000001.1:0-400724 GCA_964510885.1 uncultured Gammaproteobacteria bacterium | reverse complement strand
AATGATTCCGCTGTTTGCCATGTTGCCCGTAGTGTCGGCGGGGGATGGGAGGTTGTTCGAAGAAAGAGTTAGGGAGGCCGATCGGCTTTTATCTAATAAACAAATACTCTCAGAGCTTGAATCGATTTGGAGGAATGTTAATTTTGTATCAGCTTCAGATTCAATTCTCTATCATTATAGAAAACATGTTTTGGCAGAAGGAATGAGTAAAACTTTAATGGAATATACTCTAGATGCGCAGGATGTTTTTAGAAAATTTTCTGGGCAGGGAGTGCGAGTTTTGCTTCGTGACGGTTCGATTGGATTAAAAATCCAAAGACCCGGCTTGCCAGGAGGTGTCTATGATTTAACTGGAAAAATTGTAAGTTTTTGGTATAAAAGTTTTTAAAATACAAATATGACTTTTGAAACAAGCCATAAGATTTTGTCCGAGCAATGGGAGGAATTTTGCAAAACTGTTCTGCCAATGACATTTGCTGACGATGTGCTCTCTAACTGGAGAGTCGACTTTGAAATTGATGATACTTTTGCTGCCGGAGTCATCTCTTCGGCTGTTCATAGAGTTAGTTCGGAAAAAAGTGTGATTATAAATACGCTTTCTAGTATCTCTGATGTGATAGAAAAATTAAAAAATTTTCAATCTTCTAATTCACAAATCGAACGTGATAGACTGTGTTTTCTGAGCTATGCTTTATTGTTAAAAAAATTATTGAAACTCGCTCAAGACTTACAGGATAATTTTTCTAAACGAACTGTATAAGCTAAATTATTTTTAATTTTTGTTAGTAGGATTAACGAACTACGAGTCATGCCGACGAATGAGAATGGTGTGCTGAGTGAAACCGATGCCCGTAATTACGCCTTTGCCACTAATACCACTAATTGGGGGCGGCGTGTGAGAGAGAAATCAACCGAAATAGCCAACGTCCTAGCATCCGAAATCATAGTAAGCAGGAGCGGTCTCGTGGTATTTCGTTATAAAAATTTGGTGGATTCGTCCGATTATCGCTAATAACTAGGCGCCGAGTACTCGAAATCTTTTAATATTGTTGCCTTGTCCCAAAAGTGCTATACTACATTCACTTTACACCGACCACGAATGTCCACCCTTATTCTAAAAAGCAGAGCGTTGTTAGCCGGGCTCCGCCAGCGCCGAAGCCAAGCCGTACTGGCCGGCTTTTTTGCTGTTATTATCGCCGTTATTTTGCTGTTTGATGTGCATGGTGCCAATGCTCAAATTGCCGGAGTTGGCAACCAGCCATTTTTTAGCTTTGATTTCTGGTTTGATTTAATTTCTAGGATTTTTTTGGCCATCTCAGGCTTGTTTCTAAAACTCACCCTCTTCATTCTTACCTTTGTTATTGAGTTGGCTGGGTACAATGGCTATCTTGATTCTCCTGCCGTCACTACCGGCTGGGTCATGGTACGCGATATTACCAACATGGGCTTTGTGGTCATATTGCTTCTTATTGCATTTGGCACCATCCTCGGCATCGAACAATATGAATGGAAAAAATTACTAGTTAAGTTTGTTTTTGCCGCTATTTTGGTCAATTTTAGCCGCACTATTTGCGGCATCTTTATCGATCTCGGCCAAGTGTTAATGAGCACATTCGTAAATGGTATCGCTGCCACTGCCGGTGGCAATCTTATTTCCGCCTTCAATCTCAGTAATATTCTGAATTTAAGCAACAATACTAATCCAGCCGATATTGGTTCATCAGGGTTTTTGATTGCTAGTATTGCTTCGCTCTTCTTCACTGCCATGGTGATGTGTGTAATGGGGGCCTTTCTGTACCTTCTGCTTGTGCGCATGGTTGTGCTGTGGGTGCTCATCGTGCTTTCGCCATTTGCATTTGTACTTAGCGTCTTGCCACAGACAGAAAGTTATGCCAATGAATGGTGGAGTGAGCTCACAGCCAATATTATCACTGGGCCTGTCTTGTTATTTTTTATTTGGCTGTCGTTTGTCACGTTAGGTTCTGGTAATATCCACCAAGACATTGCTAACAATTCCAGTGTTTCTAATAAGATTTCCGATACTATCGATGCTAATAATGTCGGCAACACTCAATTCGGAGCGGCGTCGCAATCGGCCGGCATTACCCAGGCCATGACCTGGACTCAGATGGCCAATTTTGCCATTGCTATTTCGATGTTGCTAGTAGGGTATAAAGCGGCACAAAAACTTGGCGGCGCTGGTGCTGAAATGATTGGCACTGGGCTTGAATATGGCAAGAGTCTGGCGACCAGCATTGCCAAATCGCCGCTGCGCGTTGGTAAATTTACCGGTAAAGCGCTTGGTAAAGCAGCCTGGTACCTTGGCAAAGGCGATCAAAAAGTCGATTTCTTCAAGCGGCAAGCTGCCGGATTCCAGCAATGGATTCATGATGATGGCTATATACCAAAAATGCGTGAGCAAAAAAATGCTGACGGCACTGTGAAAAAAGACGCTGAAGGCAACGTGATGTACGAATTTGTTAAAAAACAACGTTTTAACGAAGAGACTCAAAAATGGGAAGATACCAAAGAACTCGAGTACGAAGTTGACGAAAAAGGCAACCCAGTGCGACGCAAGCGATTCCTCGATCCGTTGCAACGCATCCTAAATCGTCGCGCGATGGAAGATCTCCAAAGCAAAAAACTATTGGAGAAAACCGAAAAAGATCGCGATATTACCATGGAAATTGCTGATAAACGCGTAAAAGCCGCCCCTAAACATTGGTTCCAGACCAAAGAAGAGCAGGGGATCGACGCGCTTGATCGTGTGCGACAAGGTATTTTGGAAGGAGAAAAACAGCGTTCAGCCGCCAAAACGGGTGAGTTCCAGCCGCTTGGCACCAATTTAGTATTAGACAACAAGCGCATCCAATTCGATCTCGATAATCCAAAAGGTGCTTTAAAAATTGGTGAAAAATCAGTCGCAGAAGTAATTGCTGCCCATGAAGGCGCGGGTGCCGCTGCGGAAGCGGTCGGTAAGCGAGTGAAAGATCAGGCGGCCGAACATTTTGCCCTCTCGGAGCAAGGTAGGCAACTAGAGGCGCAAAAATTGTTTGATGAAAAGAAATCGCACCATGCGCATGAAGAAATTGAAAATCTTAAGATTGCATTGTCTCGTAATTTCAATGACACTGAAACCGGTAAGCAAATGAGTCGCGCCGAAGCCGAAGCCAAGAATTTGAAAGAAGGCTTCCAGGCCGAAGAAGAGTTGCGCGTCATGAAAGCCCAGCTCGAATTATTTAAAGAGAACAAGGCTGAATTCGAAAAATATCTTAAAGCAGCTGGCGGCGACAAAGACAAGGCCTGGCAACTTATGGCTCTGAACAAAAATATAATGAGCGACCATAATGATCATTCTAAGGTTGGTATGTCAGCTTTCTTTGCTGCCAAAGCCATTGGTGAACGGGATCATGAATACAATTTCTATCAAGCCAAGAAGCGCGAAACGGTGGATTCGGCTGCGCAAGATTTAATATGGAAACAGCGCGGTATTAAAACCGCCACCACAGCCGCTCAAGAAGGTATCGTTGAAGGTTTGATGAAGCCGATTAGAAATATGAGTTACGATCAGCTCCTTAAAGCTATGAAAAAACATTCCACGAGCATTGACCAACGAGGAGGCCCTGATGATCGTGATAAGTATTATTCCGAAGCACTTATGAGGCATGCATATAGTAAAGGTTGGGTCGATGATTCAGTTCTTGCCGCTTGGGAAACAAATTTGAAATCGCAAGGATTAAATGAAGACGAGCGTCAAAAACATACCCTGGATGTCGCCTCACGTAGTGGAGGGGGTGGTGGCATTTCTCGTTCCAACCACCACCAAGTAGTAGATTTTTTAACCAAACATAAAGTTGATGTGAATGTATTGCAAAATATTCGAGAAAAGAAAGTTGGCCCAGACATGGATGCGCTGCGCGAAGTCATGAAAAAAGAGATTGAGAATAATCCAATGTTTAAGTTTATGGGTATAGAAAAAATGGAACATCTCGAGAAAGCAATTCACGATATGAGGACCGATGACTTTAATGATTTTAAAAGAAGCTTGGAAGCAAAAAAATAACAAGACTACTCCTTTTAAAGATTTTTTATGAACATGATGAGAGTGCAAGATTTTAGCTTAGATGAAACCAGAATCCCGCCTCAAGAGCGGAACCCGCGCCTTAAAAAAGTAGAAAAAACAGATGCCGGAACCGATACCTTAGGCCGCGCTTTTGGGTGGGACAATGCAACTATGGATCATGGAAAAATTCAAGATGTAATGCTTATTGGAGCCAGCGGGCGAGATTTAGAATTTATTCAGGCTAATCAAAGAGTACGCGATATTATTGGGGCCGATTATGTTTTTAATAATCATAAAGTTGAAGGGCTTGGAACGATTAAAACATATAGTAGCACCAACGAGGATGCCATCGGCCTTCTCTACGAAGATATGGCGAGGAAAGACAGTCTTGGTGTATCCATCATAAACGATGAAGGGCTTGAAACTCACCGCCTTGATATGAGGCATTTAGTTCAGCTGCTTCATATTAAAGAGTTCAATCGTCGAAAACTAGGGGCCTACCGTTTAACAGAGGCTCAAATAGATGAAAAGTTTTTTAGTGGTCAAAAAATCGAAGTTACAGTCACTACTCCAGATGGGAAAAAGGCCATAGTTGATTTAAAGAAAAAATGTCCGATTGACCAGCTTTATACGGCGGATGAGCATCAGCCCGAGCTTGATTTTCAAACATATGTAGACAAGATTGAAGAGTACCAATTAGGTATACAGACCATCGTTGAGCGAAAAGAGGATACTTCAGGGGCCAGTTGGTATAACCACCATGCCGAAAATTCGGGTTTAGCTTTTAGTGCAACCGTCAGGGTTGTTGATAAAATAAGAAGTAAAGACGGGCAGCTTGTGTTTGAAGAAAAAGAACTAGACATTCCCGATTGTATTCAACGGGCTGTCAGTCGTGGCCGCGGTGATGTCGGTAAACAGCCTGCCAGCTTTTTGGCCAAAAGCAATCCGCATGAATTCATGGAATATTCGGAAAAAGATGGAATGGGGGTGTCTGTTGATTTTAAGTTAGCTCAAATCCACCGTGGTAAAATTGATGATTTCCGTGCTCACGAAGGTGGTAGTCCGCGTATTTGGGGTGCGGCGATAGGGCAACAAAAAGATGAGTCAGCTTATGTCGAACAAAAGCCAGTGGATTATAAGGATGAAAAAGGGAATACTGTTAAAAAACAAGTAAATGTTGTGTATATTGGCGGTGAAAATTTTAAAGGTCAAATTTTTAAAGCCATGCACAACACCTATGATTTAGCCATGAAAGAAGGTCGTGGATTTGAATTGACAGACGATGAAGCGGCAGATTTGATTCTGACTGATATTATCGCTCCATGGCTAGCAACCAATCCAAAAGATTGGAATATGTGCTTGGCAAAATCAATTGGCAGCAAAGTAGATTTTAGTAATTTAGAAGCACTGCAGAAAGTAGGTATAAACTGGGGTGAAAGAAAAAAACCATTTTGTCTCGAGATACGATGTCTAAACATGGGTACGGGAAAAATTGAACCGCAACAGTTTTTTTCCCTTGATGATTTAATTAAGTACTGTAACGACCGTATCACCAAAGGTCATGTGCCAGGGGTTCCGACCAAAACTCAAATACCAAGTTTCCAAGGGCTCGATAAAGCCGCCACTGATGCCATGCAAGACGCAAAATTACCCGATGACCCTGCCGCAGAGGCCAATAAATCAGTTGAGACTATTGATGCAGAAAAGCTTGGCTTATACAAAACAATTTTGTCGTCAGCGTTAGGTGAAAAAATAAAACCATTAATGGATAAATATCGCGCTGAAGGGCTGCGGGCGCTCGTTGATCCGGACGGAGCTCCAATGTATCTAAAAGATTACCTAAAACAAACACTTATAAAGCTTCCGACCTCCGTGGATACGGGGCTCCAGCAGCTAACCGGTGAAACTGACCGATCCAAAGCTGTCGAAAAAATATTCGATGAGATGGATCGCTTCTCTGATCAAGTGAGGACTGATCTATGTAATGCGCTAGGATCAGTGGCTTCAAAAAAAGGTGGTAAACCAAAAGAACCTAAAAAATAATGTATTGCTTGTATGGCCGAAATTTTTTCCGCCAAAGCTCGCCTTAGCACTGCGTCCGCCGGACTTAAGCTTGCGTCCGCCGAATTGGTCGCAAATCAAAAAAAACTTATTGAATGGAATCTGGCTCCATGGGAAGATGCCTTGCTGTTTGAGCTGTTTCCAGTTTCAAGTGATATTCCATTTGCAAGCGATGATTACAAAGACACTTTGGAATTATTGCGCGGCACGGATTCAACCACGGCAGTTGATCCGATCCCTGCCGAAGGATTGTCCGGGGGTTACGCTTTTGCCCCGCAATCTTTTGCTGATCCCGAATTCCAGCGTTCCCTGCTTCGGTCGGTTTACCTAATTCTGCGGGAAGGTGATAATAATCAAGCGATTCTCCTGATGGCCAGACTAGAAGAGGACTTTATTGCCATTTTGCCTGAGTTTGAACGTACAGTACCCCGTGAGATGATAGAGTTGTATAAACGGATCTATATTATTCTGCTTAATAATTTTTTCCGTCTATTGCCTGACGATATCCAGATTCAGTATTTTCAGTCAGACCAAATTATTCAATCGTTGCAGCTTGGCTTCAATATTGAAGAGGTGGTTCGGCAATTTGTCGATACGTATAGTGATTTAAGCAATCGGCAGGAAGCTTGCCTTAATTTTTCTGCTGGTCTGGCCGCCAACGATACGGCCCTTGGAATCGATGCTCAAAATCGTATTGTGACGATTAAGTACTGGATTGATAGTTTTCGCATTTATTCCAAAAATAAGTTTGGTGGCATAGAGTTGGTTAACTTTTTGAATGATCGCAGTTACGTCGGTAAATTAAGTGGCGGAGATATCTCTTTGATAAGGCAGATATGTGAATTATATACACATCTTATAAACGGATTTTTAATGCTCCCATTAGGTAATTTGGAGCGGATCGGTGGTCTTGTGGCGCAATTAGAAGCAATTCCCGATCTTGCTCCTGGTGAGGCTAAGCAGCTCATTGACCCCGACAGAAGTTGGGCGGAAATGCTGGCTAAGCCGGTATCGGATGGTTGGAAGCAATCAGTAAAAGATTGGCTGAAAGTTCAGGATGCGGAAGAGTCTCGAGAGGTTTTTAAAGAAGAGCTCGCTAGCATTCCTTGGCAAGACGAACCATACCTTACAAATATTTTACAAATTAGCGATATTTTTGAAGACTGTTTCCCAGAAGCTGGACCACTCATCTATTTCGATGAACAAACTGGCAGTTTTGCCTGGAGTGAAAAATAATTAGTTGTAACTATGCCCGGCCAAAATCAAACTATTACCATAAAAAAAGCCGACGGCACCACCGAGCGTATCACTCTCGCTGAATTTAAATTGCGCCAAAAATCTGCGGTGGCTGCGCCGACGATAAAAAAAGTCCAGGCCGTTCCGGCTGTATCAAGCGTTCCCACTGCGCCCGTAGCCGTGACTACCCCCACGATTCCTCCGGCGCCAAAGCCAGTGCCAGCAGAAATTATTACGAAAACTCCGGCCATGGGAAAAGCTGTGCAAGAGGTTCCAGTTGCTCCGGTGTCGGCCACTCCGGCTCTTGTTGGTGGCCCAGCGCCTAAACCGCCGGTTCGAACTGAGCCAATCCGCCCTTCAATCTCAGTCCCACCACCGTCGACTACTGCTGAAGATGTTAAATCATTACTCGACGAACCACTCCCGACTGTGCCAGGTGACACCACAGTCAGCCACGACCGCTTCGATCAGGTCGATAGGATTCTGAAAAAATTATCATTTTCCGTAGCCCCCGATCAGGCTAATCGGTTGCGCAGCCTGATTCAGCTGCGTCTCAAAGACATCAGAAGTGAAGCTGATACTAAAGCTACCGCTATGCGACCGGTCAAAGAGGGCGGCCTCGGTTTGTCGGAAACCTCTGCGGCCGAACTGGTAGCCGCCACCGCGAGCGACCATCAGCCGGTCGTGCCAAAAGCACTGCGAACATTACCAGCACTTGCAAAGGAGATGCTGCCTGCTGAATTCCACGAAGCGGGATTGCCTGCCACAACCGCTCCTTTCAACAGCTTTAAACATACGTCCGCTGTACCGAATTCGCCCGCTCCAAGACCACTCCCGCGCCGGCCAGTTATTAGCAAGCCTCCTACCTCAGCCCCAGTAGAAGAAATATTAAAACCGGACTCGGTCAAACCGCCAATAGCCAGTGTTCCTAAATCTGAAATCAGTCCACAAGCACCAGCGCAGTTGCCTAGCATTCCACCCCAGAAACCAGTAGAAAATTTTAAACTCAACTCCTCAGGGGTGCAGGTAAAGCCGGTCGCCCATGATATAATGCCACCGTCTGGTCCGGTCGGTCCGCTCGAAGAGTTGGCTGCGCTTACGATCGCCGATTTTCGCCGCTTGGCCAGCGATTCGAATCAGGCAGCCACCATCCTTTGGCAAAAATTCTCCAACCTCAAAGACGAATCAATCGTATTTTATTTGCAAGGAGTTGATGCATGGCGTCGCAGTCCGCTCTATCAGGAATATAGCCGGGCCCTGGTGTCGTCACTAGCTGAAAACAAAGCCCTGAACATACTCCTTGTCGATAAGAATCATGTCCAGGTATCTGAGATCGTTGCTCTCGCCGGGATTGAGGCTAAGCTTAAACAATAAACCGATCGGGTATGGAGCAATTTGTCGTCCCCCAATTTATCGATGTCGAAGATAAAATTTTTGGGCCAGTTACCACTCGGCAGTTTATTATTTTGTTAATCGCTGGACTGATATTGTTTATTGTCTTCAAGTTAGCTGATTTTGCTCTGTTTATTTTTTTTACATTGCTGATTGGTGGATTTGCATTAATATTGGCCTTTGTAAAAATTAACGGCCAATCATTCCATTATTTTATTTTGAATATTTTTCAAACCCTGCGCCTGCCGAGCCGCCGATTGTGGCTGAAGCGCTATGAAGATGCCGAACTCAAGGATCTGATAGCAGCTATGAAAATCCCGGAACCCGAAGTGATGGAAGTCAGAAAGACGGCTGCTCCACAGCATATTCGCGATCTTTCACTCATGGTAAATACCGGGGGTTATTACAAAGGTGATGAATAGCCTATGAAAAATAAAACTGCGGCCAAAAAAAAGAATCGGGTGGTGTCGGCTCAGAACCATCTCCTGATCGGTGAGATAAAAAATGATACCGTAGTCATGAAAGATGGCACCTTGCGCGCCGTATTATTAGTATCGAGCATTAATTTTGCCCTCAAGAACGAAGATGAGCAAAATGCCACTATCTCTGCCTATGTCGGATTCCTAAATTCGCTCGACCATCCGCTCCAAGTACTGATTCAATCGCGCAAATTATATATTAAGCCGTATCTTGATAACCTGCTTGAAAAAGAACGTTCGCAGAACAACGAATTGCTCCGCGCTCAGATTGCTGATTACCGATCGTTTGTGGCCGAGCTCGTCAGCCTCAGTGAAATTATGAGTAAGCAATTCTATGTCATCGTGCCCTACGACCCGCGCTCTAACAAACAAAAAAGTTTTTGGTCTCGGCTCGGTGATGTGATTAATCCTGTATCCTTGGTTAAACTAAAGGGTGAACGTTTTTTGAAACGCAAATACGATCTCGATATGCGCGTTCGCCAGGTCGAAAGTGGGCTCTCGAGTATCGGGCTCACCGTAGCCCGCCTTGATACTCCGGCCCTTATTGAACTATATTACTCAACCTATAATCCGGATATTGCCCTCACCGAACACCTGCCCCCGCTCAACAAGATTCAGGTTGAAGATATTTAATCTATGGCTTTTAAACCATCTTTCATCAAACAAACAGCTGCGGACAGCAAAGGTCGTCTCGCTGCTGAGCAAGACGCGCTGAAACGCCAATCCGACACTGATATTGTTACCCTCGAAGAAGAGCGTGTTTACCGGGAGGGGGTAGTGTCTATTCGTGATCTGATTGCCCCGGCTGCTTTTAATGTCGAATCAAGTTTTTTGCAGCTTGGCACCATTTATTGCCGGACCATTTTTATCGTATCTTACCCGCGTTATATTTCGGTGGGTTGGAGTTCGCCGATCATCAATCTGTCGCTGACCATGGATATCAGCATGTTTTTCTATCCTATCAACTCCAGCATCATTTTGAAACAATTAAAAAATAAAGTCGGCGCCCTCCAGGCCCAGCTCTCGGCCGACCGCGATAAGGGTGCCCCGCGCGATCCACTGCGTGAAACCGCTCTCCAAGATATAGAACAGCTCCGCGACAGTCTAACCCAGGGGGTAGAGCACTTTTTCCAGTTTGCTTTTTATGTCACCATTTACGCCGAAAATAAAGAGAAGCTTGATCAGATTTCCGAAGACATCGAAGGTATATTTGGCAGCAAATTGATTAGCAGTCGCAAAGTCTTGTTCCAGGCTGAGCAAGGATTTAATTCCACTCTGCCACTGTGCAACGATGAGCTCATGATTTCGTTTAACCTTAATTCGTCGCCGATTGCCGCTTCTTTCCCGTTCATCTCGGCCGAACTCACCTCTGACAATGGTATTCTCTATGGTATCAACCGCCACAATAATAGCTTGATTTTGTTCGACCGCTTCACGTTGCAAAATGCCAATATGGTGGTATTTGCTACCTCGGGTGCTGGAAAAAGTTATACCATCAAGCTTGAAATTCTCCGCAGTCTGATGATGGGGGTCGAAGTAATTATCATCGACCCGGAAATGGAATATAAACATCTCTCCGATGCGGTCGGTGGTACCTATATTAATATTTCGCTGTCTTCAGAAAGCAAGATCAACCCATTTGATCTGCCGCGCCCAGTGGGGCAAGATGTGTCGGTAGAAGATATTATTCGCGGCGCAGTCATCACGGTTAAAGGGCTACTTCGCATTATGTTTGGTGGCCTCACCGCTGAACAAGATTCAATTATCGATCGCGCCCTTATCGAAACCTATGCTAAAAAAGATATTACGCCGGATGTAGACCTGGCCACTGCCGAACCGCCTATCATTCAGGATTTGCAAGAAATTCTAGAAGGCTTAGAAGGTTCAGGCGAACTCATTATCAAATTAAAAAAATATACCGAAGGCACCTTCAGCGGCCTCTTCAATTCGCCGACCAATGTGGACATGAAGAATCAATTGGTGATTTTCAGCGTCCGCGATCTCGAAGATGAACTTCGCCCGCTGGCTATCTATGCCATTGTTAACTATATCTGGAACGTGGTGCGCTCCGAACGCAAAAAGCGCATCCTCGTGATCGATGAAGCCTGGTGGCTCATGCAGCATGAAGATAGTGCCCGCTTCATCTATGCCCTGGTAAAACGTTGCCGTAAATATTACTTAGGGGTCACGACTATCACCCAAGATGTGAATGACTTTTTAAAGTCTCAGTATGGCCAAGCGATTGTAACCAGCTCTGCCCTACAGCTCTTAATGCGCCAATCTTCCGCTGCGATCGATACGATTCAAAAAGTCTTTCTGCTTACTGACAGTGAAAAATATTTACTCCTTGAAAGTGGAGTGGGGGAGGGTATCTTTTTCGCCGGCTCGAAGCATGCTGCTATTAAGGTGGTAGCGTCGTATACTGAAGATCAAATTGTTACCACCAATCCCCAGCAGCTCTTAGAAATAGAGCGCGCCAAAAAAGAGTTTGAGCAACAACTTGGAAAATCCTAAATTATCATTAGAAAGTTATAATTTATTACTGTATGTCACTGCGTCTTCGGCTTATCATCATTATCGGTGCGTTGGTTTTGATCATCGGCGGCATTAGCCTTGTGCTCGTGTTGAAAAAGAGGTCGTCCGCGCCACCCCCTGATACTACTCCCGCCGCTAGCTCCACCCTTCCGGCTGGGTCGACCGTCATCGATCGTACGAATATTGACGCAGTGCTCAGTGGTTCCCCTGAAGCGACTCCAATTCCGGAAGGCTTGTCAGTAAAACCTATCACGACTGAAGAAGCAGTGAAAAAAGGTGTGCAGCAACTAGCTAAAATTTTTGTCGAGCGCTACGGCAGTTATTCAAGCGATAGTAATTTTGAAAATATCAATGAAGTGCAGGCACTTGTTACTCCTACTCTCTGGCAGCGTATCCGTCCCAAAACCGCCGCCCCAGCCGCAGGATCGTTTATTGGGGTTACCACCCAGGTGATTACGATGGAGATAACCAAGTTTGAAGCAGACAAAATCGCCGACATCACCTTCAGCACCCTCCGTACCGAAACCAAGAATGGACAAGATAAGCGTGTACAAGGAACAGCCATCGTGACTATGGTCAAACAAGGCGACAAGTGGCTAGTCGATACTTTTGTGACCAAGTAATTACCGAAGGCTATGGGGAGCCTCCTAGCGCAGTGTGCGGCAGCTATAAAAGACCGGTTATTTCCGGTCTTTTGCGTCGGGTGTAATTCAGAAGGGCGGTGGTGTTGTGCTGAATGTCTCGCAAAACTTGCCGACGATCAGCTCTCAACCGAAATTTTTGGCTTTGAGAATTCAGCCTTGACGGGGGTCAGTGCTCTGCTAAAGTACCAAGACGGATCGCCGCTTGCCACTTTGCTCCAGGCCTATAAGTATAGCCATGTTGAAGATGTAGAACCATTATTCCAGAGCCTGATTGGCAATGTTATTTCTCTGGCGGCACCCGGTATCTTGGCAGAAGTCGCTCCTGGTGCTCCGCTGATCCCGATCCCGCTGCATCCGCGCCGCCAGCGAGAGCGTGGATTTAATCAGGCTACCCGCCTGGCCGCTATGTTTAAAGAAGCGCTGGCTAATCTCGGTTGCACTCACCCTATCCTCCCGTCACAGTTAAAGCGAGTTCGGTACACCGATCAACAGGCTCACCTTGGTAAAACCGGTCGTGCTCAGAATATGGCTGGTGCTTTCCGCTCCGATATCTCCACACCTGCCCCAATCGAAGTGATTTTGTTAGATGATGTCTATACTACCGGCGCTACCCTTGAACAAGCCGCTCAGGCGCTTAAAACAGCTGGAGTAAAAAAGGTGTGGGGACTGACTTTGGCCAAAACCTGTTATGAATGAATTGAAATATCCATCAGTACTTCCCCAGATTGCTAAGTCGGTGGCTTACAATATCGAATGGGCGTATAATGCCGGCACCTTCTATATCACCCAGAGCCGACCCATCACTACGTTAAAAAATACTACTATATAATATCTAAATTACGTTATCTCCCTATGCCCGCGCTTACCGTTACAAATGCCCGAAAAGTGTTCAAAAATACTAAAGGTCAGCCCCTTGAAGCGCTGACAGGGGTCTCCCTTAGCGTTGAACCGGGTCAAATTTATGGTTTGCTTGGCCCGAATGGGGCGGGTAAATCCACGCTTATCAATCTTATCAGTGGTTTGCTGCTGCCAACAAGCGGCACTATTGAAGTGTTCGGGCATGATGTTACCAAAGAAACCGAACTTACGAAGCAGCTGCTTGGCGTGGTACCCCAAGAAATTGTGATGGAAATGGCTTTCACTGTCGAAGAAGTATTATATTATTTTGCTGGCATGTACGGAGTTCCACGCCGTGAGCGCGCCGCTCGGATCACTGAGGTGTTGAAGGATCTCGGACTTGAGGACAAGGCCAAAGAGCGCGCCCGTAGCTTATCTGGTGGTATGAAACGCCGGCTCATGATTGCTAAAGCAATTTTGCACCGGCCCAAATTATTGATTCTTGATGAGCCAACGGCCGGAGTTGATGTGTCGCTCCGCCAAAAAATGTGGGAACTGGTGCGCCGTCTACAAGCCGAAGGCACGACCATTCTTTTTACTACCCACTATCTTGAAGAAGCCGAACAGCTCTGTGATTCAATCACGCTGATAGATCATGGCCAAGTGATCAAAACTGGGCGTCTCAAAACAATTCAGCAGGAATTTTCTAAAAATACCATTCACTTTGAATTGTTCGATCGTAATGCACAGCATTTGCCAGAAGTAGTAACAGTTGGCACCGAGTATGAATTACCAATCACTGATCTCGGCCGAGATATGACTCGTCTCACCGCTCATTATCAAAGTAATATAAAATCCCTCCGCTCCGACACTGCCTCCCTAGAACAAATATTTTTAAAATTAACGGGAAAATAATCAGATAATTTTCCCCTCTAAATACCAATTACTAATTACACATTACTCGGTATGCACATCCCCATGTGGTCGCTCTACGCGCGCGAAGTAAAACGCTTTCAAAAAATTTGGCTTGATACCGTGTTCTCGCCAATTGTATCGGTCGGATTATATCTGGCAGTGTTTGGCATAGTCTCTCTTGGTCGTTCTGTCGACGGAATCCCGTATGTCACTTTTGTTTATGTCGGCTTGCTAACCATGATGGTAATTAATAGCAGCTTTTCCAATCCAGCCTTCGCTCTCATCATTTCCAAAAATGTCGGAAATATCATTGATCTCCAGCTGGCACCGATCTCGCCCTGGCGGATTGGGATTGCTTATGCCTTGGCGGCTTTTACACGCGGCGTGATTACACTCATTATTGCCCTCGCAGCTACTGCCTGGTTTATCCCTAGTCTCACTATGGCGCATCCAATTGTGGCAGTGGCCGCGCTATTTTTAACGGGCGTGCAGTTCGGTATGCTTGGTGTCGCATTTGGGTTTTTGGCCAAAAATTTCGAAGCCCTCACCTTCATGACCACGTTTGTGATGCAGCCCATGATTTTTTTGGCTGGAGTTTTTTACCCGATTTCAACTCTGCCTGGAGTATGGAGTACTGTCAGCTTGTTCAACCCAATCCACCACAATATTAATCTGATGCGGTATGCCGTACTCGGTTATGCAGATGTCAATCCGCTTATTTCGTGGGCTGTGATTATTGGCCTATCGGCAGCTCTGTTTATCGCCATGCATATTATTACTAAACGAAGCATCCATAGCTAATATATTATTTATATGACGCATCTGCCAGAGGAGAAACCAGTGCAGTCGGTCGAAGGTATTTCAACTATCCGAGCGCGGATAAGTCATGCCTTTACCAAACTAACACCGAAGCACTGGTTCACCGGAGCTATCGCCCTGTTAGTGCTCACCAGCGGAGCTGTGTGGTGGTATGCATCCGGACAGATGTTCCTTCCGTCAGCAGAAGAACCTCGCTATACGGCGGTCGATGCTCTGATTGCTGAGACAGTATCTAAAAGCGCCACGCTGGCCATTTATCCGCCACCGGGCACAAATCTTGTCGAGGCCAAGGCTGGCATCACTTTCACTCCCAAGTTAGACGGGCAATGGGTTGAAGGGGGCGCTGCGACCCAGTTATTATTTAAGCCTAAAAAACCTCTTACTGTCGGTAAATATTACACCGTTACTTTGGCTACCGCCGCTGGCACAATCGGTAAAGATTTTTTAGTAGCCGAAGATCCAGCCATTACCGCTCTGTTCCCGAAAGACGGCACTGAAGCCGATGAAAAATCCAGTATTTCGGTGGTATTTAATCGGCCCATGGTGCCACTCACAACACTTAATGTCCTTGATACCAAAACCATTCCGCTCGAAATCAATCCACCCACCAAAGGTTCATTCAAATGGCTTGGCACCCATACCTTGCAATTCATACCCGATGACCATTTGATCCGGTCAGCACACTATACCGTGCGGATCAAAGACGGGTTGAAATCGGTCGAAAATTTACCCATCACCGGAGCGACAAGCGCCTTCACCACCCGCAATCTGCGTTATGCCTACACCACCGAACCCGGATCGCAGCTCATCTATAATCAGCCAATCGCCATTCATTTTAATCAGCCGGTTGATCTGAAACGTACTGCGCCCGAGATTTCTCTCCATGACGCAACCACCGATAAAAATGTAACCCCGGTCGTTGAGTACGGCACTAACCGTGTGTATAATGAAGCCAAAAAAATCACGGAAACGATTGTTGATAGCAACACATTATTCATTTATCCAGAGAAAGATAGTCATGGCCGCGCGAAGCTTTGGGATTTTACCCATGGCTATCACTTCAAAATACATAAAGCCTACCCAGCCGAAGGCGACATCAATCTCGAAGAAGCGCGCGAGCTTGATGTCTATGTCACCGATATTATTAAATCAATTTCTGCCACCTCGCCGCGCTCTACCAAGGTTGGTCAGACCCTATTCGATCCGGAGGGCACGTTAGTAGTAGAATTTTATGAACCGGTAAATCTAAAAGCCAGCACTATCACGGCGCCTAATCTAAAAAATATTACCTACGGTGAAAAGTGTCAGGCTGAGTCGGTGATTATCTATGCCGACAATAGCGAAACCACTTGCCCCAAAGAATCTGATGAGACTAAATTAATTCTCACCTTCGAAACCGCCAAAATTCTTAAGGGAACGAACATTCCTTTAGACATCAAAAAAATTGTAACTAAAGAAGGGGTGACCATTACGACTGCCCCCATTCGCCAAGACTTAAAAGTTATTCCTAATCTGGCGTTGCTGCGCACCTCACCTATGAGCGCGGCCACCAGTACGCCACTCACAGAGCTTATTCTGTGTACCAATAGCCCGCTGGCTATTCCAGGGAAAGAAGATCTGTCCGATCGTTTCCAGGCCACCCCTGCTTATGAATTCAAGCGGTGGCGGGGGAGTGAGCTAGTGCCACTTGATGCCTCGATGCGAAGCGGATTTTTTTGTCAGGCCGGAGAATTTGAAACTCGGCTCGATTACGGCCTCGTGCCAGATACGGATTATACCTTGAAGTTACATCTGCTTGATGAATTTGGGAGTGATACGAGATCTAATCTTTCCTTCCATACCGGCCCGATTGATAGTTATTATCTGAATTTTTTTCACCTGCAACAGGAATATAATGTTACCACTCCCAAAAATACCACCCTCACCTACGCCGTCGAAAACATGGAGTATGTGAATTTAAATATCTGTCGCCTCAGCGCCGACAGCATGCTGCAGCATTTAGAACATAAACCCGGTTACAAGCAAAGTCCGGCCACCATTACCGATTGTCAAAATACCATTACCAAACAGATCCCGTTGCCGAAGCGCTATTGGATAAAAAATTACTTCACCGTTGATCTCAAAAATTATGTTGATAACCCAATTGGTCATTATATCCTGACCTTCAGTCACCCCAATTATCGCGATCAATTCCGCACTGATCAAGCTTCCCCGGAGGTATACGAGCGCACCTATGTAACCGTTACCAATCTTGGCATTGTCGAAAAAAAACTGGAAGTTTGGGATAATGCACAAAACGTCAGTGACCCGGAAAACTTCCGTGACAGTGACCGGAAAAAATTACAAAACCTCTATTGGGTTACGGATCTGAACACGCTCCAGGGTGTGCCAAACGCCAAGATTGACCTGTATACCGGCGCCGCTGCTCCCGTCACCAGCGATCGCCCGGGCCAGTTGACTAAAGCGGTAAGCTTTACTACCGATGAACAGGGGATAGGCAAAACCGTCCCGCTCACTCGCCTCGAAGCCGGCATCGTTACTGTAGGGGGAGACAGCGCCTTCACCTTTGGTGATAACAAATTTGGTTTTAATGGGTATGCCAGCACAATGCAGCGCATCTATCTCTACACCGATCGACCTATCTATCGCCCAGGTCATGAAGTAGATTTTAAGGGGTGGTATCGCGTCGGGTATGATGGCGCCTATGAAATTCTAAAAAATAAACCAATCTCGCTCAAAGTCTTTGATCCTTCAGGCAAAGAAATCTATAATCAAAATCTGCCGGTCAGCGATTTTGGTACCTTTACCGGAAAATTCACACTCGAGGCCACTGCCCCCCTTGGCTCATATCGCCTCGAAGCTAATGAGCGCGGCTATGGATATTTCGATGTCGAAGAATATGTCCCGTCTCCATTTGAGGTAAAAGCGACGACTAAGCAAGAAGAATATATTTCCGGCGATACTATAAATCTTAATGTGTCGGCCAATTATTATTTTGGCGCACCAGTCTCGGGCGGCACGGTGGACTACGCCTTTGTCAGCCAGGATTATTACTTTGACAAGTATGCTGACAAATATTTTCAATTCGGCAGTAGCTGGTATGACTGTTATGATTCCTGTCGCTATGGTGATCGGTACTTAGTGAATAAAACTGCTACTCTCGATCAGTCTGGTCAGGCAACTATCAGCGAGCCGCTTGATCTGTCCCGTTTTTTTGCTAATGAAAGTGATCGAGCGAGCAAAATTATCGCGGTCTACATCACCGTCAAAAATAATCTGGGTCAGACGGTGTCTACCCAAAAATCGTTTATTCTTCACGCCGGTACCCATTATCTCGGCCTACGTTCCGATGCTCCGTTCCTGGCCAAGAATCAAGCCGCCAAGTTAGAGCTTAAAACCGTCACCACCAATGGCAAGCCAACCAGCATCAGCAACATTTCCCTCGTATATAATAAGGTTCGCTACGCCTATAATAAGCGCCAAGAAGTCGACGGCGGCTACTACTATAATTGGGAGCGTAAGCTGGAGCCAGTTAAACAGACTATTCTGCGCACGGATCGTAGTGGCGATGCCTCCGACTCATTTACACCGCCAAGCGAAGGGGAGTATGAAGTTGTCGCCCGCTCTACTGATGAGCGTGGCAACGTGGTCATGAGCCGGTACAGTCTCTATGTCTATGGTCCAACCCCGGTGGATGTGCAGCCCACCAACGACACCTCACTAGATCTGGTGGCCGATAAAACTGATCTCGAAGTCGGTGACACCGCATCTTTTATTATCAAATCGCCCTATCCGACTGCTAAAGCGCTAATCTCAGTGGAGCGTGGCGGCATCTACGATTATAAGATTGTAGATATTAAACAAAACCTCTATCGCTACACCTTCCCAATCACCGAAAAATATATTCCAAATGTATATGTGAGCGTGGTGCTCCTCTCGAATAAGCCCGAAATAAAATATGGCCAACTGTCATTCAGTGTTAATACCAAGCGCAAAGAATTAAACCTAAAGGTAACTTCGGATAAAACCACCTATCTCCCGGGCGAAGACGTCACCCTGTCGTTTGAAGCCACCGATGACGATAACCGCCCGGTCAGTGCTGAATTCTCAGCCGCCGTGGTCGATATGAGTGTCCTGGCCTTAAAAGGTAATCCCAAAAAGACGCCCGTATTATTCTTCTACGACGGATTCCCACTCACTGTCTCTACCCTCAGTAATGTCAAAAATATTCTCTATAAAGTAGATATCCCGAATGGCACCAAAGGTGGCGGCGGTGGATCTGCTGATCTGGCTGCCAAAAAACGCGGTGAATTCAAAGATACCGCCTTTTGGCAGGGGACCCTCGTCACCGATAGTGCCGGCCGAGCCATCGCTCATTTTAAACTCCCCGATAATCTCACTACCTGGCAGGTAGAAGCGCTCGCGATCACCAAAGATACCAAAGTCGGGTCTGCCTATAATGAGTTTGTCGCCAAAAAAGATCTGATGGTTGTGCCGCTCAAACCTCGCTTTGCCCTACCAGGCGACAGCCTGTCAGTCGGAGCGAACATCTTCAACCAAACCGATAAAAGCCAAAAAGTGACGGTGACCTTTACCAGTTCAGACCTGGCGCTCATTGATAAAAAACCGGAGCGCCAAGTAACTATTGGTGCTCGTCAAACAGCCACGGCTTACTTTGCCGTCACTGCACCATCTAATCGCTTGTCAGGCAATCTGACCTTTACGATTGCCGCCGCTAATGGCTCGGTGCAAGATGCTGTGGAACAATCACTGCCGCTCCTGCCTAATACCACTTACGAAACCACCGCCACCGCTAGCTATACTACCGCTGCCACTACTACCGAATATGTCTATCTGCCACAGCAAGTACTCACCGATCGCGGCGAGCTGACCGTTAAAACCAGTGCCACCCTGGCCGTATTTTTGACCGATGGATTGAAGTATCTGCTGCAATTCCCATATGGTTCTTCCGAAGAGATCGCCAGTAAACTCGAGGGACTAGCCGCAGCGAAACGCCTAAGTGCGCTCAAAAATCTAGCAGGTTCGCTCGCATCGTTGCCAATTATCTATAATGGTCAAAGCTACACGATTGATCAGGCGATCGGGGCCGGGCTAACTGATCTATTGAAACGCCAGAATGGCGATGGTGGCTTTAGCTATTATCTCTCGAGCGACTATCACTACTATGAATTTGGCGGCACTGGCTATTATGGTCAACAATCAAACTTCTATGTCTCGATGTATGTTGGGAATGCACTTGGCCGCTTACGCGCGGCCGGTGTTGCAGTGCCGGCGGAGACTACCGATAAACTCTATCGCTATTTGGTCACTGAGTTTGCCGCACACTCCTATTATCAGTATTATGACAACGATATTGTGCTGGCCGACACCCTAACCAAGCTTAATCCGAGCGCTTCCTTACCCCGTGAGCTCACCATCCCGCTCCAAAAAGTGGTGACTGATAAAAAATATTTACAAGATTCAATTAGTAACCTGAGCCTTGCTACACTGGCACGCCTCGCTGCCGGGCAGCCCCGTGTCTTCTCGCGCACCGCCACCGAAAATCTCTATAAACTATTAAATAATCGCCTGGCGATTGATAGCCGCGGCGCCTATCTCGATTACTCAACTAATGGCTTCTGGCTCTACTATGAAACTCCGATTCGCAATACCGCTCTCTATGTAGAAGCGCTTGTTGCCGGGAAACAAGATACTGCCGGATTTGATCGCGTGATTCGTTGGCTCATGGCGAGCCGTTCTAAGGATGGTGCCTGGGGTTCGACCGCCAACACCGTGAGTGTAGTCTCCGCCCTGACCGATTATCTCGTCGACCGTGAAGAGGCAGCCGCCAAATTTTCCCTCAGTACCTGGCTCGATAATGTGCGTAAAAATCTCGTAACCTATGCAGACAAAACGGTCAGCAATCAAACCGAGCAAACCATTCCACTCTCCGAACTCGCCCCCGGTAAACTGCATAACCTTACCTTCCAAAAAACTAATTTGACGAGTAAAAATAATACGTTGTACTATGATCTCGCGCTTAAGTACTATCTGCCGATCGAAGTAATTCCGCCCCGTGACGAAGGTTTTACAATCACGAGGAACTTCTATCGTGTAGATGATAAGGATAATGTTATGCCGGTTACTAAGGGCAAAGTCGGTGATATCTTGCGCGTTCATGGCGAAATTATCGTGCCGCGCTGGCGCAATAATGTGGCGATCGAAGATTTTATTCCTGCCGGAGCCGAGATTATTAATAGTCGCCTTGATACCGAGAATCAGAATCTCTATCAAACCGATGCCGAACGCTATCAGAATGCCTGGCGCGATCTAGAGCCAAAAGCCGTATATCCGTTCCCGTCTGTGACAGAAGAAATTCGTGATGATCGGTATTATGCCGTAGCCGAAAATCTCTCCGAAGGCACTTATGGGTATGATTTCTATATCCGTCTGCTTGTGCCGGGCACCTTCCACCAGTTACCAGCCGTAGTCTCGGAGCAGCACTTTCCCGAAAATTTCGGGCGCACTAGCGGCCGTTTGTTTACTATTGAACGTTAATAAATTATCTATAAGCGCTATGGTTCAAAATCTTCTAATTCTCATTAATAGTGTGTCCGCACATTTGATTGAGTTTACGCCGTCAGTAGTTGTTTTATTGGTATTCTATATTGCTCAGGTAATTATAGTATTCATAATGTTTTTCGATTGCTTGAGGCGGGAATTTCGTTCTGATTTAGAACGGTTAATTTGGATATTGGTGTTAGTATTCGGGCAAGCGCTCGCAGCTGTTGCATATTTCTTCGTTATTCGTCGCAAGTATCAAACCGGTGTGTTAAAAGGCTAAACGAAGAGTCTGAGAAAATAAAAAAAGATTCTCTAATACAGAGAATCTTTAATAAATTTTGCTAATTAAAATTCCGAAATAAATAACTCATATGTCAGGCTGTTTTGGGTGCAACAGTTAATGCTCTTTAGTTAAAGTGTAATTCTAATCAAGAATTTTTACCGAAACCATCTCTTTATTGCCATTATTATTTCGAGCCCTAATTTCATAAGTGCCTGGTTTTTGAGGATAGAAAGAAAGTGCCGAACCCTTGCCGAAATAAGCCGTGTCTATCAGCCACTCAACCGGTTCGCGAGAGCGCAAGGGGATTGCCATGCCCGGTTCCCAAGAAAAGGTGTCATACCTATGAGGGCTTAAGATGAGCGTATCCTCAATCAATTTTTTCTCTACGCGTTCATGGTCATCGTGCGGCAGGCCGAAATCAACACCGCCTGCAGTTTTAAAGTTTTTAAGCTGGTCAAAATTAAATGGAGTCTTGCGATTATAGGGGCTTCCTAACAGCATATTCATCGTCTCGTTCCAAACCCGCCCCGCCCCCACGGTGCCCGAAATACTGTCCATCGGTGTATTGTCACTGTTTCCCATCCAGACGCCAACGACAAAATCAGGGGTATACCCAACAGTCCAGCTATCATGAAAATCGCGCGAGGTCCCGGTTTTCACCGCATAATTTTTAGCCGGCAGATTTAAATTGCTGGCCAGGCCAAACTGATCAATGCCGGTGAGCCGATCGCTAAGAATACGATTTATAAGTTGTATAAAGCGTGCCTCTGCAATCACTCGGCGCGTGCTAAATGTCGTGGGCAACATCTGGTTAGTTCCGCCGCCTGGTCGGATAGAAAGTGGCAACAGCGTGCCATTATTGCCAAACAGTGTGAAATAATAGGTCAGCTGGAGCAAATCCATTTCTAATTGTCCGAGAGCAATGCCAAGCTGATACCGCTCGAGCGGCTGAATCGGTACAAACCCAAGCCGTTTGGTCAGAAAATCATAAAAGTGTTCGAGGCCGATATATTCGAGCACTTTCACACTCGGCACATTCAGGCTGTTGCTGAGGGCATAATGCAGACTCACGCGGCCATGATATTGATAATCATAATTTTTGGGATAAAAAGCAAAACCGCTGCCGATCTCATATTTATATTCTTGGTCATCAACCAGTGAATACGGGCGGAGTCCATCTTCAAACCCCTTCAGGTATAACAGCGGTTTAATGGTCGAACCAATTGGGCGCGGCGCGCGCGCTAAATTAATTTGATAACCACGATCACCCTTCGTCGGATCCGGACTGCCGATCATGGCGAGGAGCTGATTTTCTGGAAGTTTAATTACTACGATCGCGCCGTTATCTACCTTTTTATCGTCGAGGAGCTGTAAATTCCGTTGCAACAGCTCGCGTAATTTTTTAGTTAGATCAAGATCAATGGTAAGAGTGCAATCAGCCTGGCAGTCGAGCGGCCAGCCAGTCAGTTCAAATCCATTCGTCACGCCGAGAAAGTCGGTCCGCCAATGGTCAGTACGCTCAGCAATTAATGAGTCGGTAAATAACGGTTCGGTTGAAGACGGTGAAGCAATTTGCAGCAAGCGTTCGTTGCGCGGGGTAAATGGATTGGCATTAGTTGGGTTTTGAAACGCCAGGAGCAAACTATCTATCTCTCTGTCTGCTAATAATTCCGGCGGCTTGCCAAAATACAATTCACTGGCGAGGCCCAGGCCCTGGACAGTGTTGCCAAGAAAAACTGAATTTTCATACATCAGCAAAATCTCTTTTTTGCTGGCAAATAATTCGAGCCCGAGCGCATACCATGCCTCCCACACTTTATTTCGTAGACTCCGCTCATTTTCCTGCTGCAATATAATTTTGACTAACTGCTGCGTAATAGTGCTTGAAGCAGGTGTCTTATTTCCCCGTACCCACCGGCCAAGTGCGCGCAGTGTGCTGATAGGGTTAATACCGGGGTGAAAGTAAAAATAGTGATCTTCTTGGGCCAGCAGGCGCTCAGTGAATTTCGCGGGCACGGTATGTAGGTAGCGGGCATAATACCCACGAGCATTTTTTTGAATTGAAATAATCTGTCCACTCCGATCGAGCAGGGTAGGGGAGGCTAGCTGGCGGTAGTCATTTTTAATCCGCTCAGCGGCCGACCGCATCATAATCAGTCCTAAGATAAGGCTGGTAAACAGGACAAAAGCCAAGCCAATGTAAGCTTTTTTCCGTGGGCTAAGAGGTTGCATAATCTTGATTTTTAGGCTATACTGCAGGGGATTCTACTGGGTTTTAGTTAATTTGTATACCTTTTTTATTTTAGGTATGGAGCACGTACGCGATCTCTTTTCCGAAAAAAATTTTATAGAATTATCCAAAGAAGTCCGCAATCTGGTGAGCACCCAATCCTGGTGGAGCCGTCACGGACAAGAATGGGTAGCCCTGTTTGCCCGATTGGCTTTGTTTGCTCTCGGCTATGGAATTTTTACCGTACCCGGCGCTATCTTCAAAATCATCGGCATCGTCATTTTGTCGTATGCCTATTATGGCATAGGCATCACTGCTACCCACGAAACCAGCCACCTGGCCTTTACCAAATCACCTCACTTAAATCGCATCTTATCCTATATTTTTTCTGACTTTTGGTGTGCGCAAAGCAGCCTCTGGTGGCATCATCGCCATGTTCAGGTGCATCATGTATACCCGAATGTCCCGAGCAAAGAAAAAAAACAATTTTACTATCCATGGCTGCATAAATACGTCTATTTTTTCATCACACCGTTTTTAGTCCAATTTTGGTTGGTAGCGCATAGCGTTATCTTCCTAAAAGGAAAATGGAAAGCGATGGCCATATATAGTATCCTTGGTCTAGCGGGCTGGCTTCTCCCTATTTATCTATTTTCACTCGTAGTTTCCGTGCCGGCTGCAATTGGCTACGCCTTTATTATGCGCAGTCTGTTTGCACCGCTGTTTTTGCACCTGTCAGTCTTCAATCACCTTGGTCTTGAGAATCCGGCTACCCGCCTGCCCTGGCTGCCCCACCAAACCAAAACCACCCGCAATTTGCGCCCGCACTGGATTTTGGTCGGCATGGGTGGTAATGCGTTGGTCGATTGTCATATCGAGCACCATTTGTACCCAGGGCTCTCAAATCACATACTTGGTAAGATTCGCCCCATTATAAAAAAATATTTGCAAAAAGAAGGCTACCAATATGCCGAAGAAGGCTATTGGTCGTGCCTCAAAAATTGCCTGCACTATTATAGTGAAGTTTTTGCTACTACTCAGGTTGATATCTAAATTATGATGAATAACGTTACCTCGGCTCCTACACCACGACTTGATCACGAAAAATTTCGCCCCACCTATTATAAAATAATTGAATTTATCAGCGTCTGTTTGTTTGGCGGCTTTGCGATTGCTTTTCTAATGGAATTAGTAGTCAATGCTTCAATCCTGTCGGCCTGGTGGATAGTGCTAATCGCTCTTATTGTGCCAGTTATTTCATATATTGGCGCTGACCTAGTCTCGGGCGTGGTACATTTTCTCGGCGACACTTTTGGCTCCGAAACCACTCCCATCATCGGCCCAAATTTCATCCACCCGTTCCGCGAACATCATGTTGATGAGAAAGCAATTACCCGCCACAGCTTTTTAGAGGTTAATGGGACTAATTCTTTCCTGTCCCTGTTCCTGCTCATCCCGATGTACTATTGGCTTAATGTCGCTAGCAGTGCTGGTAATTTTTTACTCGGCGAATTGATATGGTTTTTACTCATCTTTATATTTTTAACCAATCAAATTCATGGCTGGGCGCACCTAGACAATCCGCCGCGGTTTATTAAACTGCTGCAAAAGTATCGCATTATTCTCTCACCCACCCATCATCAAGTGCATCACACCGCTCCGTTCCGCACCTACTTTTGCATTACTTCGGGGTGGCTGAATCCAATCATCGGCAAGACGGGCATTTTTGATCGGATCGCCAAATATAGCCGGGGGTATAAAGAAGAAATGAAACAAAAATCAAGGCAAAGTAAAATCTAAAAATAGTGTCTAAAAAGGTTGACAAAAAGGTAAAAATGTGGTAGTTTTTAAAAAATTAATTAGGGCATTACCCTAATTTTTTGTTCTTTATTATGCGAAGTAACGATTCCTGCTTGAACGAAAGCATACTGTGCCAAGTATATTTTCGGTCAAGCAGGACAAGGTCAAACCTGCGAAGACAGAAAGGAGACGGTCCACCCCGCTTCCGACCAACATTTCCATGATAGAGGTGACTAGATGCGTTCGCATGTTTCTCAGCTGCTCCTGGCAGCGTTCTTGCTGCTCCTGGCCCCGGCCTGTGGCGAAGTGGATGGTGGCGGCGACGGTGCGTCGTCTCTCATCGAGACGGGCGCTGATACGCGCCCGGCGCGCAACCCCTGTGACAAGCTCGGCGAGCCGGTCGGTTCGCTGAAGATCCTGCCCCACGCCACCTGGCCCGCCGGCCTCAGGGGGCGCCACCTGCGCATCTGCTTCGACAAGGCGGCCGCGGGTCCGCCGACGGTCACTGTGACCCCGACGGTCTACAACGTGGTCTACAGCTGCCAGCGCATCCCGGGCTTCATGGACTGTGTGCTGCCGCAGGATCAGATCCCGCTCTTGCCCGAGACCAACTACCAGATCACTGTGACGGCGGCTGACAGGACCGTCGAGAAGATCTGGATGGGCGATCACCCCAACTCGCTTCGCCCCGGCGAGCTCGTCTCGGCCACGGTCTGCGAGCACCTGGAGGTGGAGGCGAGGCACTGGGGGTCGGTCGACTGCTACGAGCGCGCCACCAACACCCACATCACCGGCGTGCCATTCGCCAGCGTGGGCGAGTGCGTGACGGACGATGATGCCCGCCTGCACATCAGGAGTCTCGCTGGCACCGACGACCTCGGGATCTACCGCGTCTACACGTCGACGGCGTTCATCCCGTCGCTGCAGCACGACATGGTGCTTGCCAATCGCATTGGGGGCGATCGCGCTGAGTGCCAGTTCAGCAGCCCGTAACCCTTCCCTTTCCCGCCCCCTCTGTGAGCACCCCTCCGTCGGCGCGGTCGAATCTCGCGCCTCTCGCCAGGCGCATCCCCATAAATCGGTCAACTCTGGCCGCGTGATCGGGATTAAAAATAAGGCTCAACAGAGCCTTGTTTTTTTTAGTATAAAATGTTAAGGTTATACTCATTAAAACCTGAAAATACGAAAACATTAAAACAAAAAAATCAGTCACTGTTTTCATGTTTTAATGCTTTAATGATAATGTTTTCATGAAGAATATGTCTTTCCTGACCAAATTATTCGGTGATCCGAATGCCAAAGTAATCCGCCAGATTCAGCCGATCGTAGATCGTATCAATGCGCTCGAACCAGACTTTGTCGGCCTCAGTAATAATCAGCTCAAAGATAAAACGGCCGAGTTCAAAATTCGCCTGAGCAAAGGCGAAACACTCGATGATATTTTGCCCGAAGCCTTTGCCACCGTGCGCGAAGCGAGTAAGCGCCTCACCGGCATGCGCCACTTCGATGTGCAGCTGATTGGTGGCATTGTGCTCCATCGCGGCTCTATCGCCGAAATGCATACCGGTGAAGGTAAAACACTCACAGCCACCTTACCAGTATATCTGAATGCGCTGACTGGCAAAGGTGTACATCTAGTCACCGTCAATGATTATTTGGCCAAACGCGACGCGGTCTGGATGGGACAGATCTATGATTTCCTCGGCCTCACTATCGGTGTTATTCAGAATCAATTAGTGTCATACCGTTATTCAGCAGAGGCCAGGGCCACTGATCCGGCTCAGAGTCTCGCCGAAGGTAGCCCAGCCGACCGCGAACGCGATGCAATTGGCACCTTCAAGGTTGAATACGACTACCTCGAATCGTGCTCGCGCCAACAGGTTTACAAATGCGATATTATCTATGGTACCAATAATGAATTCGGCTTTGATTATCTGCGTGACAATATGGTGCAAAGCCTGGAACAAATCTGTCAGCCGCAGTTGAATTTTGCCATTGTTGATGAAGTTGACTCCATTTTGATCGATGAAGCCCGCACCCCCCTCATTATTTCCGCACCAGCCGAAGAGGCGGCCGATCGCTATTATAAATTTGCTGATCTAGTAAAGCAGCTTAGTGAAACTGATGATTACAATGTCGACGAAAAAATGCGCTCCGCCAGCCTCACCGATGCGGGCCTCAAAAAAATTGAACAGTGGCTGGGTGTTGATAATATTTATGCCGAAGGCGGCATCACTACTGTGCACCATGTTGAACAGGCTTTGCGCGCTCGTGCCCTCTTCAAACGTGATCGCGATTACGTAGTCGAAAACAACGAAGTTATCATCGTCGACGAATTCACCGGCCGCAAAATGCCGGGCCGCCGGTATAGCGAAGGCCTGCACCAAGCAATCGAAGCCCAAGAACGCGTGGCGATTCAGCGCGAAAGCCAAACCATGGCCACTGTTACCTTCCAAAATTATTTCCGCCTGTACAAAAAACTGTCCGGCATGACCGGTACCGCCGTCACCGAAGCCGAAGAATTTGGCAAGATTTATCATCTCGAAGTAGTGGTGGTGCCACCCAACAAACTTAAAGCTCGTATCGATAATCCTGATCGCATTTACCGCACCGAAGATGCCAAATTCCGCGCCATCGCGAAACGCGTCAAAGAATTGCAGGCTGCTGGCGAACCGGTGCTTATCGGCACTATTTCGGTAGCTAAAAATGAATTGCTCGCGGTGTATCTCGAACAAGAAGGCGTGTCCTATCAAGTCCTCAATGCCAAAAATCATGAACGCGAAGGTGAGATTATTGCTCAGGCCGGACGCACGGGCGCCGTGACGCTCGCCACCAATATGGCTGGCCGCGGGGTAGATATTATCCTCGGCGGTAATCCGCCCGAAGCTGCCGAAAGTGCCAAAGCCAAAGGTGCCGGCGGATTATTCGTCATCGGCACCGAGCGCCACGAAAGCCGCCGCATCGATAATCAGCTCCGCGGACGCGCTGCCCGCCAAGGCGATCCTGGTCAATCGCAATTCTTCCTGTCCACCGAAGATGATTTGATGCGTATCTTTGCCGGCGAACGCCTAAAGCGCGCCATGATCGCACTCAAAGTTCCAGATGATATGCCGATCGAACAAGGCGCCATTACCCGCCTCATCGAATCAGCTCAGCGCAAAGTGGAGGGCTTTCATTTCGATACCCGCAAACACCTCCTTGAATACGACGACGTCTTGAATCGCCATCGCGAAGTTATCTATGGCCTCCGCCGCAAGATTCTGCAGAGCTATCACGAGGAAAAAGACAAGCTGGCGCTGGCTGCTACCGGGCAAGTGGTTCCAACGTTGCCACCAGCTATTTCCACCGCCATCGAAACTGGCGCCGCTATTCCCGAGGCTCCGCTCACTGCACGCCAGCGTATCTTTGAGATGATTGAAACCGAGATCGAACAAATCGTCTCGCTCCACACCAATGCCGAAGATGAGCGTGCCTGGGATCTTGAGGAAGTATACGGGACCATGGCCACTATATTTCCGTTCACAGATGCAGAAAAATCTAAATTATTATCATTTAGTCCAAAAAATGACGCTAAACTTGAAGCCGTCACCGAGCGCACCCACATCATTGAATATTTGTTTGAATTAGCCAAACAAAAATATGATGAACTGCTTGTTAAAAAATCACCGCACCCTGAAGTATTGCTTGAAATCGAGAAACAAATTTTGCTGCGCTCGATCGATAACCTCTGGGTAGAACATCTGGTAGCTATTGATTACCTCCGCACCGGTATTGGCCTACGCGGCTATGGCCAGCGCGATCCGCTGGTGGAATACAAAAAAGAGACCTATCGCATGTTCAATGAGCTCCTTAGTCTTATCAACCAAGAAGTAGTCTTCACTATTTTCAAAATGAGCCTAGGTATGCAACTCGCCCCAAGTGTTATGGAGCGCGGCAATATGCAATTTGCCGGAGCTGAGAAGACAATGGGGGGTGGTGCTGTGCAACCTGGCGAAGCGGCCGTTGTGTCTGGTAATATCCAGGCCTCTGGTAATAAAGAAGTCGGTCGCAATGAAGCCTGCCCCTGCGGTTCCGGGAAAAAGTTCAAAAAGTGTGGTGCGCTCAATACGCCCGAACATCAGCAATTGATGAGTAAAAAATAATCTAAATTAGCTATTTATGTCACAAGGAGACAAGCCTAGATTTGGTGAGGGCGATCCTCGGTTCGATATACTGGTTAGATCTCAGGATGTGAAGCCGCCTAGCAACGCACAGCGTCGCGCGGAGATAAATCCGCGACATGCCGGCGCCCATCCCGTAGTCGATGTGGCAGGAGACCGTGAACCAGATCCGACTGCGAAAGCCCAAGCTTTTTTAGATAACAGCAGCTTTTTAGAGCTGGCTAATAGGGGCGAGGCCAGTTTCTCTAAATTTATTGAAATCGTCGCATCATGGCCTGACAAGATGACAGACGCTAAAGGGCGCTCGTTTGATACAGTAACTGTTAGGCACTGGCTCAAATATATGGCTGGCGGCCGGGAATCAGGGGGTGTGCCGCTCAATAATTTTCCTGAAGCCGGAGGGCTGCGCCTGGCAGTCGAGGAAATATTACGCCAAGAAGCGATTGTTCAAAAAACTAAACAGGATATAGCTCAAGAAGCTGAAAGAGCCAATGAAATCAGCCGAGCCAAAGAAAATTTAGACCTGGTGATCGCTAATTTTAGAAAGCAAGGTGAATTTAATGAAAATGAAAAACCACGGGAACTGGCACAATTTATCACCGCTCTATCTAACTGTGTATCTGCATATAATAAGGCTCGTAAAAAAAGCGCCGAAGCCTTTGTCGGCACGGTACCAACATCATACGTAATTGCCGAGATACCATTCGTTGTTGTTCGTTCTAATGAAGTTCCAGGCAGACTGTGGGGAACAAGAAAAAAAGAAGACAGAATTCCTGTTACAGTGAACGTGCTAAGTCAATCAGGCAGCCCAGATGGTTATCTGGTCGCCGGATTTATGAACGATCCTGATACTTTGGCAAGAGCTGGCGTTACCGAGTTACAAGCAGCATTACAACTACAAAATCAGAGAGGTTAATTAAAAAATCCTGCCTAGAAGCAGGATTTTTTAATTCTCTCGAAGTCAACCCCTTTCGCTCGCTACTAGCTAACTACTAGAGAACGAAAGGCAGGGGATTGATTCGGGCCACGCTGTCCCGATGCGGATCGGGATGGGGCAGGGGTTGGGGGCGCTACTTGGTGGCGTAGACGCCGGTGATACGGCTGATCTGCAGGAGCGCCTCGGCGGCGTTCTGCCCATTGATCCCGGCGTAGCCGACTGGGCTGGGCACCTTGCTGGCCACGATCTGGGATTGGCCCCCTTTCTGGGTCCAGGTCGGGCCGCTTCCACTGAAGTCGTGGAGCCCATCGCCCAGCAGGGCCGGGCTGATGACCCCAGGTTGGCAGATGCGGTAGGGGGCATTGGGGTTGGGGATCCAGTCCGCTGCCTTGTTGGGATCCCCTCCCTCCTTGAGGGTATAGTTCTGCGCGCCATCAGCGCACAGGAGCAGGGCGTTCGGGTCAGCCAGCGCCTCGGCGCAGTTCTGCGGCTGGAGGTGTGTCACGGCGTAGACAGCCGTGTACTTGGCCTTGGCCATGGTGGCCGTATCGTTGACGTCCTTGGGGCCCGTCGGGGGTGGCGCGCCACCCTCCAGCTGGCACCGCGACACCCACTGGTAGTAGGTTGGACGCAGGTCGAGGGGGTTGGTGGTGACCGTTCCGCACGACGCACCCAAGAGGATCAGGGGGGTGGTGATGGCGTAGAGAAGGGGCAGCTTCATGGTTGTCCTCCACTAGGCAAATTGAAGGGCCTAGCTTGTGATGAAGCTAGCACATATTTAAAAATTTGTCAAGTTTAATTTACAAAATGTATAAAAAAATAACCCCGCTATATAGCAGAGTTATTCACTTACTTTAGAAGTAATCCCTGTCTTTACCTATTAAAATAATTACTAGATAAAGACAGTTGGGGATTCTTCTATTTGCCGCACTGAGTCTCAGTGGGTTGTGGGGTGTCTGGTGGTGGGTAGGGAAGTTAGCCGCCCTTCTTCTCGGCTTCCTTCTTGGCCGCCTTCTTGCCCGCCTTGCTGTCCTTGGTATCCTGGGTGGGTGCGTCGCAGCAGTCCTTGCCTGCCTTGCGATCGGCATCGGAGCAGCCAGCCACACAGGCGTAGGCAGGGCTGCAGAACTCAATGGTGTTCTGTGGGCCCGACTGCGGCTGCTGCCGGAAGTGAAGGAAGAATGCCGCCATCCCAATCACCGCTGCCAGCATCGCCGCCAACGAAAAGGAGACGGGAAAAGAGATAGAGATGCACCTCTGTTGATTCTTGTTCATTGACTTGATCTCCCCAGGCTACGTTGAACGCCTGGTTAGGCCAGACACTAGCATATATCACAGAATTTGTCAATAGTAGTTAACAAAATTCAACAAAAATTTCCCCCTTGTCCACTTGTCAAACCAATCAAAACTCGCTATCATCTCCGCAGCTTTAATTTCCTTATATTTTTTAGATATTTCCTGCTATGGCTATTCGAAAACCACTGCCCACGCGTAAAGTAATTACCCGCTCCCAGCTGCGCTGGCGCATGGCTGGAATCATCCTGTTGTTTGCGCTCTGCGGCATTATTGCTGCCCCGCACTATGCCAATCGGGCGATTGATAAAGTTAACCAAACCACCAATCTCGGCCTACCCCGCTTTCCCGAAAAAGGTTACAACCTCGGCCTTGATTTGCAAGGCGGTGCTCACCTCGTCTACGAAGCCAACACCACCAATATTCCCGAAGCTGACCGCGCTAATTCCGTAGAAGGCGTGCGTGATGTGATCGAACGCCGCGTCCGTGGCGGCCTTGGTGTGGCCGAACCACTGGTTCAAACTACGAAAGTTGCCGGCGCCTATCGCGTGATCGTGGAGTTGCCAGGCGTCACCGATGTCAATGAAGCCATCAAGAGTATTGGCGAAACCCCGATCCTTGAATTTAAAGAAGAAAATACCGCTGCCCCGCGCGAGCTGACTGCCGCTGAACAAAAACAACTGACGGATTTCAATAAAGCCGCTGAGCAAAAAGCCACTACCGCGCTCCAAGCGATTAAAAAAGGGATGTCATACTCTGAAGCTGTAGCTAAGTATTCCGAAGATACCACCACCAAAGATAAAGCCGGCGACCTCGGTTTTATTAGCGCCGATGTCTACCCCGAGCTCTATGCCTCAGCCAAAACCCTTAAAGATGGTGAAGTTAGCGCGACTACTATTAAAACCGTGAGTGGTTTGAATATCGTGCGCCGCCTCGCCGTGCAAGCCGGAGAAAAAACCGTGACGGCTTCGCATTTGCTCCTCTGCTACAAAGGCGCCACTCGCTGTGAAGGCAGTAGCTATACCAAAGAACAAGCCCTCGCCAAGATTCAAGAAATCCGCAAAGAAGCCACTCCAAAGAATTTTGTAGAACTAGTCAAAAAATATTCTACCGAACCAGGCGCGGCTAATACCGGCGGTAGCCTTGGTACCTTTAAACAAGGTGCAATGGTGAAAGCCTTTGAAGCCGTAGTTTGGCCGCAGAAAGTTGGCACCATTTCCGAGCCAGTTGAAACTGAATTTGGTTATCATTTGATTTATAAAACTGATGAAGCGGTGGCCGATCAGATTCAGATTGCCAATCTCTTCATTAAAACCAAAACCAAAACTGATATTGTCCCACCGGTTGACCAGTGGAAATCTACCGGTCTATCGGGCAAACAATTGAAACGTGCCGAAGTAACCGAAGATCAGCGCAGCGGCCAAATCCAGGTCAGTCTGAATTTTAACGACGAAGGCGCCAAACTCTTTAGTGAGATCACCGGCCGCAATGTCGGCAAGCCGATCGCCGTCTTCCTCGATGGCCAGCCAATCAGCGCCCCGATAGTGAACGAAGCGATCAACACCGGCAGCGCCGTGATTTCCGGTGGCTTTAGCCTGAAAGATGCCAAACTCTTGGCACAGCGCTTGAATTCAGGCGCCTTGCCAGTGCCGGTAGAATTGATCAGTCAGCAAACCGTTGATGCGACTCTTGGTGTTGATTCGCTCCAAAAAAGTTTCCGCGCTGGTATCTACGGGCTTCTGCTGGTCATGTTATTCATGGTTATCTACTACCGTTTGCCGGGCCTGCTCTCGGTCTTCTCTTTGGCTTTCTATGCTATTCTCAGTTTAGCTGTCTTCAAGCTGATCGGTGTCACAATGACCCTGGCCGGTATTGCCGGGTTTATCCTCTCGATTGGTATGGCTGTCGATGCTAATATCCTAGTATTTGAACGTCTTAAAGAAGAGCTCCAAGCGGGAAAACTACTAAACTCCAGCACCGAAGAATCATTTGCCCGTTCTTGGCCCTCGATTCGAGATAGTCATATTACCGCCCTTATTAGCTGCGTATTCTTAGTCTGGTTTGGTAGCGGCTTTATTCAGGGTTTTGCCGTGATTTTAGCCGTCGGTACGTTGATTAACTTGTTCACTGCTATTAGTGTCACCCGCACCATTATGCGGTTGGTATTTGTCCACGTCGGTCAACGCGGAAATTCCTTATTCTTAGGCTACCGGAAACAATAATATGAAGATTCCTTTTATTCGTTATAGCAAAGTTTGGTTGAGTATTGCTGCCCTTACCATGGTAGCTTCACTCGCCGCCATTATTGTCTGGGGTCTCAAGCCAGGCATCGATTTTACCGGTGGATCCTTGCTCGAAGTATCATTTAGTAAAAATCGCCCCGAAGTCACCGCCGTAGAACAAGTCTTCGATAAATTAGGGCTCAAAGAACGTATCATTCAAAAAACGGGTGATGCTGGGCTTATTGTCCGCACCAGTTTCCTCAGCGAAGAAGAGCATCAAACGGTGCTTAAAGCCATTCGCGATCAATTCCAGACCAAAGAGGTGGCTGTAAAAGAAGACAGTTTTCAGACCATTGGTGCAGCCGTGAGTAAACAACTCCGGGAACGTTCGCTGTGGGCTATTATTCTCGTTAATGTCAGCATTATCCTCTATTTGGCCTATGCCTTCCGCAAGGTATCGCGCCCCGTTGCTAGCTGGAAATACGGCGTCTTTGCCATTGTGGCGCTGGTGCATGATGTGCTGCTTGTGCTTGGTATCTTTGCAGCCCTTGGCCATTTTAAAGGGGTAGAAATTGACATCGCGTTTATTGTGGCCATTTTGACCGTACTTGGATATTCGGTCAACGATACGATCGTAGTATACGACCGTATCCGCGAAAATCTGACTCGCCATAGTGCAGACAACTTCCCAGAGATTGTGAATAACGGTTTGAATGAAACTCTGATGCGTTCACTCAACACCACTTTCACTGTACTTTTGCCGCTATTTGCCCTCTATTTCCTCGGCGGCTCGACCATCCATAATTTTGCCCTGGCGCTTCTGATTGGTATGGCGAGCGGCGCCTATTCATCAATCTTTATTGCTAGCCCCTTGGTAGTAATGGCCGAGCGGTGGGGAAAAAAATAACGGTTAAAATCACAAAAAATCTTGCTCCTCAGCAAGATTTTTTAATTACCCTGTTCATTTTTTTCTCTAAAAATGGTATACTGATAAAAATAAAAACTACGTAACTCCTGACATTTGCTTTCTGTGTAACTTCATATGACCGATAATTTTATCCGCCATATGGTAGCCTTCATCGCTGCCAGTATTTGCCTCATGGCCTATGTCAGCGGCTATTTTTCTGGCCAATACGGCTGGTGGTGGACTGCTGGCGGCATTCTGATAGTGTACGGTGGGGTATATCGTATTATTGATAAATAAGCGAACTTAGGGAGGTAATGCCCACATATGCCCTGGATCATCGACACTCCGCTCGGTTTCAGTCTCGATCTGTCTGTCTGGCAGGATATTTTGTCATTGCCGCCGGCCGAGCTTGTGACCATAATTTTTTCCATTGTTGGCTGGACAGCCATGGCCTTGGTATTTTTTTACATGGGTTCAGAATTATGGCGGGAATATCGGGGAAAAAAATATAAGAAAAAATGGCGCTGGGTATTGCTCGCAGTGGATGTGCCCGCTATGTTTATCCAAACCCCAAAAGCCGTGGAGCAAATTTTTGCGCATTTGAGCGGCGCCAAAGTAAGCCCTAATATTGGTCAAAAATACTGGCTCGGTAAAAAACAAAAATCCTTCAGTTTCGAGATTATCAGCATCGAGGGCTATATTCAATTTTTGATTCGCACTGAAGCTGAATTCCGTGATTTGGTGGAAGCAGCTGTCTATGCGCAGTACACCGAAGCGGAAATCACCGAAGTCGAAGACTATGTAGATAATATTCCTGATCATTACCCGCATCCGGATTATGACATGTTTGCAGTAGAGTTTGCGCTCCACGAGCCGGACGCATTTCCGATCCGCACCTATCCGAGTTTTGAATATAACCTGAGTAAAGATGCAGTGTTTAGCGACCCGATGGCCGCTATTCTCGAAAATTTCAGCCGCGTTGGCCATGGTGAAAATGTCTGGATGCAGATCATCATTGAGCCGACCGGTAATGCTTGGAAAGAAAAGGGGATAGATCTGGTGAAAGAGATCATCGCCGGCGGTGGCCACGCCGGTGGACATGGCGGACACGGAGGGCATGGCGGAGGTGGGTTCGTGTCTGAATGGCTGATTAAAATTTTGCACCTGCCGTTTGAGATATTAAAATTTATTTTAGCAAATTTGGTTGGCGGTGAAGGCGAGGATGATCATGGTGGACACGAAGAAGAGCATGCTGGTAAATTAAGCGATCTATCGCCCGGATTTAAAGCTACCGTAGAAGCCATTGAACAAAAAATTTCTAAAATCGGCTTTAAATCAAAAATCCGCATCTTGTATGCGGCCCGCCGCGAAGTATTTAATCCCGGCCCGTCAATCGATGGCTTGGTGGGTGCCATGAACCAGTTCCATGTCATGAGTAGTAATGCCATTTTGCCGCACCATACGACCGAGGCGTACTATCTCTTTAAAGAACGCCGGTTGGCCCATCACAAGCATCATTTTATCCATGCCTTTAAAGGCCGTAAATTAAAGGCTCTCGGGAATCCGTATATTTTAAATATCGAAGAATTAGCAACCATTTGGCACTTCCCACTACCGTTCGTCAAGACACCGCTTCTGCAGAAGGCTGGTGCCAAACGTGCCGAGCCGCCGACCGAACTCCCTGTGGAGCACAGCGAAGGCCCGCTCAAACGAAAGTTGCCATCGGTGCCATCCTCTCCGCCACCAGCGGTTGCTCCTGCCGACGAACCACCGGCCGATCTGCCCTATGGCTGATACTAAAAAACCTGCGTCTGTCGCAGGTTTTTTTCATTATTCCCATTCAATAGTACCAGGAGGCTTATTCGTCACATCATAAAACACAAAATCAACTGCTTTCAGCCTCGCAATCGCTGCCAGAATTTTTTTGAGTACTGGCCATGGGATCAGGGCAAACGAAGCGGTCATCACTTCTTCGGATTGAAATGGTCGGAGCACGATTGATTCTCTGTGCTTATAACCAAACGGCACCAACACCACCGGCAATTGCCAAATGTGGCTACATGATTTAGCTGCCAGCACATAACGATGCACGATAGCATCGATTTTTTGTAATAGTGCAATTCGCTTTTTAGTCAGGGTTGCCGCATGCACACGCGATGTCAAGATTTTTTTTCTGTCTCCCAGCACAGGCAGCATCACGCGATTCACTTCATGATGTTGATTGGTAATAGCTGGTGCTAGAGTGTGAATGGTCTTCCAGATTTTTTTCTCTTCGGCCAGACTGTTCCCAATAATAATGGCTGGATGCGAATACGATCGTTCGTCACCCTGCACACCGACGGATTTAATTGGTAGGGAATAGAGTGTATTACTATCCTCAGTGTCATTCCCGCGTAGCAGCGGGAATCTATCACCTTCAATAGGTGTAGCTCTCTCTTTCGACCCCTTTGAACACAAAATCCGAATCCCCAGTCCTGGCCCCGGGAACGGATGCCGCTCAATTAATTCTTTTGGTAGCTTAAGCTGGCGCCCAATTGCCCGCACCTCATCTTTGTATAACTCTTTCAGCGGTTCAATAATTTTTCCCTCCGCAATCATCTGCTGGATCCGTGGCACGCGGTTGTGGTGAGTTTTGATCACCACCGCATGTTTGGTTCCTCCGGATTCAATCGTATCGGGGTAAATGGTGCCTTGGCCAACGAGCCATCCACCAGAATCCATGTTTTTTTCTTTCATCACCCGATCCACGATGTCGAGGAAGGTGTCGCCAATGATTTTTCTTTTTTGTTCTGGTTCAATAATTCCTTTTAGTCGATTTAAAAATTCTTTTTCTGCGTGATAAACGTGTAAGTTAGAAAAGCCAGTTTGTTTTAGAGCCCGAGTAATTTTCTTACTCTCATCAAGACGCATGAGGCCACTATCTACATGCAAACCGTACACCCGATTCTTGCCCAGTATTTTTTCAAGGAGTGCGAAACAGACCGTAGAATCCACGCCTCCACTCACCAGTAAAAAGACATTTTTATCTCCCGCGGCCTGTTTAATTTCTTCACTTACCGTTTTCAGTTGCGTTTTGGAATCCCAATTCTTGCTGGCTCCGCAGATATCAAACACAAAATTACTTAACATCTTTTTCCCGTGCGCGGAGTGATACACCTCCGGATGAAATTGGAATCCGTACCATTTTTTTTCGGAGTATTCCATGGCCGCCACTGCCTCGCCGCCACTATCCGCAATAGCCTGCCAACCCGGCGGGACGACCGATACATGATCGCCATGACTCATCCACACCGTTGAGCGCTTAGGGATATTCTTGAAGATGGGTGAAGCCTGTACCGTTAGCTCGGCTTGCCCGTATTCCCGAGCACTACCCGCTCCGACCACTCCACCAAAATGCATGGCCATGAGTTGGTGGCCATAGCAGAGCCCCAAGATCGGAATTCCGAGATCAAAAATATCTTTGTCATAGGGGAGAGTCTCTTCCCGTACGACACTTTTTGGCCCCCCCGAGAGAATAATGCCGACTACGTTTTTAAGGTTTTTGGCCGCTATATCGGTCGGATAAATGTGTGAAACCACTCCTAATTCTCTGATCCGCCGGGCAATGAGGTGGGTATACTGTGATCCAAAGTCGAGAATTGCAATTTCATTTTTAGAGGCTTCCATAGTTGTCTTTTTAGCTAAAAGTCAAGTATACTATAGCACAACCGTATAAAATTTCTAATTCACCTAAGGCCTAATTTCTAATAAAATGTCTAAGGAGGAATTTCCAAAAAAGTATGATTTGGAAGAGAGAACAGCAGCTTTTGGGGAAGCAGTGATTGATTTTATAAAATTATTGCCCAAATCGGATTTAACTGGACCGATTATAAATCAATGAGTACGTGCAGCTACAGCAGTAGGAGCCAATTATTGTGAAGCTGATTGTGCCGAAAGCAAGAAAGATTTTGAGCATAAAATGGGAATTTGCAATAAAGAAGCTAAAGAGTCAAAACACTGGTTGCGTATGATTGGTAGAGCAGTACCTGAACAGATAGTCAAGGCTCGAATGTTATGGAAAGAAGCGCATGAATTAAACTTAATTTTCATAACAATCATAAAGAATTCAAAAAATAAAGGATAATAAAATTAACATTGGACATTATATTAGACATTAGAAATTAGGTTACTTAGAACTTTTCAAAATATGTTTACCCCTCTCCAAGAAACGCTCACCTTTGACGATGTCTTGCTCGTGCCCCAAGCCTCTGATCTATTGCCCAAAGACACCGAGCTCGCGACCTGGCTCACGCCAGATATCAAGCTGCAATTGCCCTTTTTAAGTGCACCTATGGATACCGTTACCGAGCACAAAATGGCTATCGCACTTGCCTTGGCTGGTGGCATGGGCATTATTCATAAAAATCTTTCAATCGATGAACAGGTGCTCGAAGTGCAGCGCGTCAAGCGTTTTGAAAACGGCTTTATTGAAAATCCCGTCACGGTCAAACCAGAAGATAAAATTAGCCTTGTACAGCAATTACGCACCGAGCAGGGTTATAAGAAAATTCCCGTGGTAGATAGTAAGGGTGTTCTCGTCGGTCTTATTAGTGATGTTGATTATTTTGCTCCAGACGATAACGACCTTATGGTCAAATTCCGGATGCAAAGCGTCGCTGAATTAATAGTTGGTCAAGCAGGTATGCGCCTAGAGGAAGCGAATGCCATGATCCGTAAAAATAAACTCAAGACCCTGTGTATTGTCGACACGGCCGGAAAATTAGTCAGCATCGTGACCCGTAAAGACATGGAAAAAAACGAGCTCTATCCAGACGCTGCCAAGAACGTTGCCAAGCAATTGCGGGTCGGTGCCGCAGTCGGGGTAGGCGATGCGGGTTTTGAGCGGGCCGAAGCGCTCATTCGAGCCGGGGTTGATGTGCTGGTCGTAGATACCGCCCATGGGCATTCGAGTGGAGTAATAAACGCCGTGAAACGCCTGCGTAAAGCCTACAAAGATCAGGCTATTATCGCAGGTAATATCGCCACCGGCACTGCAGCTCTCGCCCTTGCCGCCGCTGGCGCCGATGCGGTAAAAGTAGGCATTGGCCCGGGTTCTATCTGTACCACGCGTATTATAGCCGGAGTCGGGGTGCCGCAACTTTCAGCCGTTCTTGATGTGGCTGCAGCATTTAAAAAAACAAAAAAACATCCGCTTATTATCGCTGACGGAGGAATAAAAACGTCTGGTGATATTGTGAAGGCGCTCGCTGCCGGTGCCGACACGGTGATGATGGGCAACATGTTTGCCGGTACCGATGAATCACCTGGCCGCGTAGAATATATTGATGGCCGCATGTTCAAAGTCTACCGCGGCATGGGCAGCATGGAAGCTATGGAGCGTGGCAGTAAAGATCGCTATGGCCAGGCCGAAGTCAAAGAAAAAACTAAATTTGTTCCCGAGGGCGTGAGCGGCCGTGTGGCCTATAAAGGACCTGTTGATCGGATTCTGTACCAACTCGCCGGCGGTCTCCGCAGTGGTATGGGGTATGTCGGTGCCGCTACGATAAAAGAACTACATCAGAAAGCAGTACTCGTTAAAATCAGTAATGCCGGTCTCAAAGAGAGTCACCCGCATGATTTGCGCGAAATGCGTTCGGCACCGAATTATCGAGTGGGGGAGTAGCAAGTTCAATCGTTCTTGTCATCCCGACGAAGGAGGGATCCCCCTGTATGCAGTGCCCAGTAAAATAATAAAAAATTACTCCCACTCCTTACTCAAATCTCTTAAGTCACTATTGATGCTTTTTATTAATTCTAATTTTTTCGAACGTCGCCACCCCTTCAATTCTTTCTCTCGTTGAATTGCTTGATTAATATCACTAAATGATTCGCAATAAACTAAATTATCAACATTATATTTTTTGGTAAAACCAGGAATTAAATGCTGTTTATGTTCTGAAATACGTCTGGCTAAATCATTGGTAACACCCACATACAGGACACTATGATAGGCGTTCATGAGGAAGTAGATGTAGTAAGTTGGTTGTAACATATATATTTCTGCTTATTTACTACTTACTCAAACCAGGGGATCCCTCGTTCCTCGGGATGACAGTAGAAATTAACGTTTTCTCAGTTCCATATGTGCTGTCTGTAGTTTCTCCAATAGCCCACTCTCATCCACCAAATTATGATACCGATTACTAATAACAAATCGCCCCTTAATCATCAAATCCCGCACTCCGCGACTCCCATGAGTAATTAAATTACTCACCAGAGTTTCCGGATGGTCCTCATCATACGGCAATAGCCCTCGATCTTTCAGCTTCCAAAAACACAAATTCGCCGTAAAGCCCGGTTTAATCTGACCGAGCTTTTTTAATCCGAGGAGCTTAGCCGGTTGTGCCGTGAGCACATTAAATAATTCTTCGTACGAAATAATTTCTTTAGCCTGATGCAACGTCTTCATGGCCAACGCTTCGCTCAGTAAATCCAGCCGATTCTTACTGATCACGCTATCAGTCCCGAGCGTAATCAACTGTTTGGCTTGCTGCCGCGAAAATTCTGTATACTTAAATTGTCCTGAACGATGCAACAAATTCGAAGTAGGCAGGTGCACCACGATAGTCCCTGTTTTTTTAATGATGCTAATTTCTTCGGGAGTCAAATGGACCGCATGGCTAATGATCGTTCGCGGCCCCAGTAAATCATATTTGGCCAAGACTGCCACCGGCCGCTCGCCATAGGCCTCGAGGCACCGCTCCACGGTCTGTTCGCTCTCGGCCACATGCACCGTAAAGTACGCGTTGTATTTTTTAATCAAAGCGGCAATCTTTTTCAGCGTCGGTGGAGTTGCTTTCCACACATAGTGCAGGGCAATACCAGGCGTAGTCACCGTATTTTTTTTCTTCAAGTACTTTTCTACCAAGGCTGGCGTATTCTCTGGATGTGAATTGCTTGCTGCCGATAAGCAATTAATAACCTGCTGTCCCGATTCACTCGCCGCTCGCTCAATCGGATCGAACACGCCATAGTGGCTGAGCGTAGTCGTGATTCCTGATTTTTGCTGCTCCGTAAAGTCACCGAGTGCTCCGAGGTAAAAATCCTCAGTATTCATTTTGGCTTCGAGCTTCGCCATGCCGCGCAGCGCTTCTTCCAAATTATCCTCAGCCAGTGTAAGGGTGGAGCGCAGCAGATACATCGGCGGATGAGAATGTAGATTTATAAAGCCCGGCGTTGCAACAATTCCACCTTTTTGTTCGGCATCATAAATGAGATCGATGGTTTTGAGATCAACCCTTTTGTCCAATTCTTTTTTAGGAAATTGCTCAGTGATTTCTCCGTCCTCAATAAGTAATGATTGGTCGGGTACCACACTTAATCTCTCAGATTCGCTGCTAGTCAATATAAAACGTAATCCATGAATAAGAATTCGCTTGGGCTCATGGTCTGGTTTGAGTACGTTATAGCGAGGGGAACGAGAGAAGTTATTCATAAAATGATACTGTGTCATTGCGAGGAGGAGCCCAAGCGAAGACGTGGCAATCCCCTTGTTTGCAGGGGTATTTTTAATTTTAAGTAGTTCTGAAATCAAAGGGATTGCTTCGTCGTTCTCCCGATGCGAATCGGGATCACTCCTCGCAATGACAAGTAAATTAATGCTTAAAACACCTCACTCCCGTAAACACCATCGCAATCCCATGCTCGTTGCAGGCCTCGATCACTTCCTTGTCTTTCACTGACCCGCCCGGTTGAATGATGGCGGTAATTCCAGTTCCCGCCAGTTTATCAATACTATCGCGAAAAGGGAAGAAGGCATCAGAGGCCAAAATTGAGCCGTTCAAGCGATCTCCAGCTTTCTTGAGCGCGATATCCACCGCATCCACGCGCGACACCTGCCCCACACCAACTCCCACCGTGGTATTGTCTTTGGCAACCAAAATCGCATTTGATTTCATGTGTTTCAAGACTTTCCAGGCAAACAGCATAGTTTGTAATTCTTGTTCGCTTGGTTGTTTAGCAGTGACAATTTTGAGGTCAGGCAGAGTTATCTCTTTAGTATCTTGCTCCTGTACGAGCAGTCCACCATTAATAAAACGATACTCTAACGGTGAATTGTTTTTTAGTTCAGATTTATAAACTGGTCGACGGACAATCCCCGCTTGGGCGGGGGTGGCCCACAGGCCAGGGGTGGGTGAGGTCGTTGAGTCCGGCGACGCAAAGGTCTCACCCACCCCTACCCCGCCCAAGCGGGGATTTTGTGTGTTATGTACAGCCGCCTCTCTCTTCATTTCTAACACTCGTAAATTCTTTTTTGGTGCCAATACTTCCAAAGCCTTAGTTTCATATGAAGGAGCCAACACAATTTCGGCAAAGACTTTGGCTATCTCCTCAGCAATAGCTGCGGTACACGGTCGATTCAAAGCAATGACACCACCAAAGGCCGAGAGCGCATCCGCTGCATAGGCCCGTTTAAATGCTACAGTAATATCGCTATCGCTTGCCACCCCACATGGATTAGCATGTTTTACTACCACGCAGGTCGGCTCAGGGAATTCCCTGAGAGTGAACCACGCGCCATCCGCATCGTTAATATTGTTGTAGGAGAGCTGCTTACCTTGATGAATGATTGCCCCGAGTACATTCTGATCAGTCGGTATTGATTCTTGATACACGCAAGCGAGCTGATGCGGGTTTTCTCCATAGCGCAAATCATAGAATTTTTTGTAGCCGAGTGTCAGCTCGCTGGGGAATGGCTCTGCATTAAAATAATTACTGATCAGCGCATCATATGCCGCCGTATGCCCAAATGCTTTGGCTGATAATCTTTTTCGCGTCTCGATCGTGATTCCGCCTTGTGTTTCTAATTCACCCTTCACAAACTCATAATCTGACGGATCAACCACTACCCCGACCCACCCCACATTTTTGGCCGCACTCCTTATCATGCTCGGCCCGCCGATATCAATATTCTCAATCGCTTCGTCTTCACTCACGCCCGGTTTCTGAATAGTGGCAGCGAATGGATATAGATTACACACCACCAAATCGATCCACTTGATTCCATGCTCGGCGGCAGTACTCGCGTGTGCGTCCCTGAGGCCCAGAATGCCGCCATGAACTTTGGGGTGAAGGGTTTTTACTCGGCCATTCATCATTTCTGGGAAACCAGTGAAATCAGAAATTTCAATGACCGGAATCCCTGCTTCCACGAGGGCTTTGGCCGTCCCGCCAGTGGAAATAATTTCCACATTTTTTTCAGCTAATTTTTCGGCAAAAGCAATAATGCCGGTTTTATCAGAGACGGAGATGAGGGCGCGAGTGATAGGGGTGAGGGAAAGATTCATAAAATTAGAAAGTATCTGTTAAATTGCAATTTTTTAATATTTCAATCCACGCTTCTCCCTCCAATTGTTGCACTTTATCTTTCAAACTCTCCGCCGTATCCCCTGGTTCAACGGTACATTTTTTTTGCAGCAAAATCTTGCCGGTATCCACTCCATCGTCAACCAGATGAATCGTACAACCCGTTTCTGTCACCCCTGATTTTAACACTTCTTCATGTACATTCATGTCCATCCCGCCAGCAAAGGCGGGGAGTAGGGACGGGTGAACATTTAAAATTTTATTTCTATACGTCTGTACGAAAGTGGGGGAGAGGATACGCATGTAACCGATAAGCAGGACGAGATCAATATGATATTTTTTTAATTCATTTAAAACTTCTTGGTCAAACTGTTCTCGGCTTTTATTTCTGCTATCGATAAAAACGACCCGTAATCCATGTTGCTTGGTGCGCTCCAAAATATAGGCATCGGCTTTATTGCTGATAACGATATCGATATAAGCGTTTAATTTTTTTTCTGCAATAGCATCAATAATCGCTTGCAGATTGGTACCGCGTGTGGAACCGAGGATGGCAAGGTGTATACCGGCGTCACTGGATAGCAATCCCCGCTTGGGCGGGGTAGGGGTGGGTGAGGGCGATGCGTGGCCGTTTACCCACTCAACAATTCGTTGCAGGATAATATCAATATCCTTTTTAATTTCACTATCTTGAAACCGTAACACAAAGATACCAACTTTTTCCATTTTTTTCTGTCGCTCCACATCATACTCAATTTTTTCATCATGAGTTATCCCGTCAATCTCAATCGCTAACTGTAATTCTTTACAATAAAAATCAACAATATAATTTAAAATAGGAGTTTGACGTCGAAATTTATAACCTAATAAGCCTCGATTTTTAAGATGATTCCATAAAATAACCTCGCTTAATGTAGAATTCGTACGTAAGTGACGAGTGAGTGGCTTAAGGGAGGGCTTATAATTTTTATGGGTTTGATTGTTTAACATAAGTATGTCTCTTAAAGCTCAGCGGACTCACCCACCCCTACCCCGCCCAAGCGGGGATTGCGTTCATTGCGTATTTGACTCATTATCTGAACTCTCTTCTCAATCAACTCCTCTGTCCCAATATCTTCCCGATGAAATAGTGAACCTTTAATTTGTTTAATTTCTTCCTCGGCTTTTTGTTCCGCTTCAGTAATAGTGGTGCCTACACCCAATACCGCAATGGCTCGCGAACCAGTTTCATATAATTTTCCTTCTCGTTCATCAATTGCCGCGAAATATAAAGAATCTGCATCCTTAACTTCCGAAACATCGACAACTTGATTTTTTACCGGATTATCAGGATATCCTTCGGGTACAACATATTTACAAACAGTGGCTACATTTTTCCACTTAATCTCTATAGTGTCTAAGGCGCCGCTGGTAATCGCCTGACAAATTTCCACCAAATCAGTTTCCAGTAACGCCAAGACATTAATGCTTTCCGGATCGCCAAAGCGGGCGTTATATTCAATCAGTTTCACCCCTTCTGCCGTAGTCATAAAACCACCATACAGGATGCCTTTGTAGGGTACGCCAAATTGCTTGAGTAGTGCCGCTGCTGTTAATTCATTTATTTTTTGAGCCTGGGCAATATCTTTTTCAGTTAAAAAAGGGAGTGAGTGATTGCTGTCCGAATAACTGCCCATACCACCCGTATTAGGTCCGGTATCGCCAACATAGGCCCGTTTATGATCTTGCACTGCCGGCATATGGGCCAGGTGTACCCCATCACAAAAGCTAATCAGTGAAAATTCTTGCCCCACGAATTTTTCTTCGATTACAAATGGGCTATTGGCTGCTTTTATTTCTAAGATAAATTGCAGTGTATCCTCAAAACTTTGTAGCTGCTCGCCGTAGACTTTAACCCCCTTACCACCCATGAGCCCGTCAGCCTTCACTACATAATTATCATCAAGCGAATGAATATATTCCTGTATCACTTCCAGTGCTTCAAAAAAATCAAATCGTTTGTACTGGGGCAGTCCGGGCACGCCATGATAAGAAAGTAAATCCCGCGCAAAGGCCTTGCTCGTTTCAATTTGGGCTAATTGCTTAGTCGGTCCAATACAGGGAATGCTAATTGCTTTCAATTCATCCACCAGGCCAACTGACAGCGGCAGCTCAGGTCCAATAATCGCCCAATCGATTTTATTTTTTTTAGCAAATTGTAGTATCGAAGTGACGTCATCCAATTTTCCGACGCGGTAGGCATTACTGTCATCCCGAGCGAGGCTCGCGCCGACGAGGGATCTCTGGTTCAATGTGTTATTATCGTGTCGGACAGAGATTTCTCCTTCGTCGTTGGAATGACAAACAAGTTCTATAATTCCTGGGTTCCGACTTGAACCAAAACAAAAAAGATTCGTCTCGGTCTTTGATTTCTTTATAGCTCGAGCAATGGCATGTTCACGAGCTCCTGAACCAACAAGTAAAATATTCATAAAATATCCTCTCAATAGCCGCTTAATATCCTTTTAATATTGTTTTAAATAATTATTAACAGCTCTTCTTTTCCTTCTCCAATTCCTCTAGCTTGTTACTATTTATATCTCCGGTCACATACCACCCATCCAAATACGGCATGCTCGGCCGATCAATATGATGGTTGCCTTTACGCGTCACGGCTTCTACTAGATCGTCAATAGTTTGGTAAAGTAAAATATCAGCTCCGATAAATTCACGAATCTCATCTTCGGTTTTATGCGAAGCAATGAGCTCGCTGCTTGTGGGCATATCAATACCATAAAAATCAGGGTATTTCACCGGCGGGCATGCCGAGGCAAAGTAGACCTTTTTGGCTCCCGCATCACGGACTAATTTTACTACCTCCTGGCTGGTGGTACCGCGGACAATCGAGTCATCAACCAGCAGCACATTTTTGTCTTTAATCTCAAAAATTTGTGGAGATAATTTTTGCAACACCGATTTCCGTCGCTTAGCTTGACCAGGCATGATAAAAGTCCGGCCCACAAACGGGTTTTTGTATAAACCCTCAGAATACCGCACGCCCAACTCATGTGCCATTGAGAGTGCGGCAGTATTGGAAGAAAAGGGAACCGGAATCACAATATCCGGAATTACATCCGGATATTTATTTTTCCAAGCCCGAGCCAGATTTTGACCCATACGTAAACGTGCCCGATAAACGCTCACATCATTCAGGGTAGCGTCCGGACGAGCCAAATAGACATATTCAAAAATACAGGGCGTAAATAACTCCTTCCGAATTTGCCTTCGATGCAGTTGTCCTGTCGCATCGACGAAAATAATTTCTCCTGGCTGCACATCTCCAATCAAGCTGAATCCGAGTGGGTAATACATCGTATTTTCCGATGAAAAAATATAATCGGTCGTGCCGTCAACATTTTTTCGTTCGCCATAGACAAAGGGCCGAATCCCATGCGGATCGCGAAAAGCTACCATGCCTTTGTCGGCAATCATTCCGACTACAGAATACGCACCGCGAGTTCTGGTATAGACCGCTTCTACCGCCTGACAAATAGCATCAAAAAAATCATTACTCGCGGGCAAAGATTCCAGTTTCGCTGCAAATACATGCAATATCACCTCGAGGTCTGAGCTTGAGTTGCATTGTCGTCGATCTTTTTGTTCTAGTTCTGTTTTGAGTGCTGCGTAATTCGTCAAGTCGCCGTTATGCGCCATTGCAATACCATAGGGTGAAGACACATAAAATGGCTGGGCATTCTCCACATCACTACGCGATCCGGCTGTCGGGTAGCGCGTGTGCCCGATACCCCAATTACCTTCCAAGCGTTCCATATGATCTTGGTCAAACACGTCGCGCACATAACCAAGACCTTTTTTAAGATGAAAGTGGTTATTAAACGTAAGCATACCGGCTGCATCCTGACCGCGATGCTGCAGGTGGATGAGGCCATCATAGAGGTCATGAGCCACTGATTTGTGAGAATAGATGCCCAAGATTCCACACATAGAAAATAGATTAGGAAGCGAGCTTAGTTGCAAGCCCAATATACGTTTGTGGTGTTAGCGCTAATAATACGTCTTTTTCTGCTTTTGAGATTTCAAGTTCAGAAACAAATTGGTAAATTTTTTCTTTGGTAATTTTTTCTCCGCGCGTTAACTCTTTTAGCTTTTCATATGGTTTGGGGTAACCAACTTTGCGTAAAACGATTTGGATCGCCTCAGCGAGAATTTCGTAGTGCTGTCCTAATTCTTCGTTCACTTTTTCTTCGTTCACTGTCACGCGCGACAGGCCAGTCAAAATACTCTGGCAAGCCAAGAGGGAATGACCGAGTGGCACGCCGATATTTCGAAGCACAGTACTATCAGTAAGATCTCGTTGTAGTCGTGAAACAGGTAACTTTTCTGCCAGATGTCCAAATAACGCATTAGCAATTCCCAAATTTCCCTCCGCATTTTCAAAATGAATAGGATTAATTTTGTGGGGCATGGTACTTGAGCCTACCTCGCCTTCCTTTTTCGTCTGTCCCAAGACGCCGCGCATGATATACAGCCAGACATCACGAGTAAAATCGATCAAGATTGTATTAATCCGCTCTAGCGTATGAAAACTTTCCGCGAGCGAATCGTGGGGTTCAATTTGAGTTGTAACCAGGTTAGGCTCAAGCCCGAGTGCAGTAATGAATGATTCGCTGAATGCTAGCCAGTCAATTGCGGGATACGCGAGAGTCTGTGCACTCCACGTACCTGTCGCCCCACTCAGTTTCCCCAGAAAGGTTTGTCTTTGTAGGTGTTGTAATTGGCGGGTCAATCGGTTAGCAAACACTGCAAATTCTTTGCCCACAGTCGTCGGTGTAGCGCTCTGCCCATGGGTGAGCGCCAAGAGGGGAACAGAGGCGTTAGTTTTGGCAAAGGCGGTAATTTTTTCTATCACCTCGGTAAAGACTGGCAGATAGATCTCGGTTAGAGCCTGTTTCCACATCAGTGAATAGGCCAGATTGTTTATATCTTCGGAGGTGAGTGCAAAATGAATAAATTCAGCGTGTTCAGAACAAGGGAGAGCGCTGATTTTTTCTTTTAAAAAATATTCCACCGCCTTTACATCGTGCTGAGTCGTCTGTTCGATAGTTTTGATGTGTTCGGCGTCGGCTACAGAAAACTGTACATAGATATCACGGAGCAGCTGTTGCGTATCCTCGGCTAACGGGGGAAACTCTTCAATTTTCGGCTCTAGACTCAGCGCGATAAAATATTCAATCTCAACCAGAAGGCGGTATTTCATCAGTGCCATTTCGGAAAAATAGTTGGTAAGTTCGGATATTTTTTCCGCGTAACGGCCGTCGAGAGGGGAAAGATTTTGTAAAGTAGGCATAGTAGGTTCTATTATTATCATCGAATCGTTTTTTCTAACGCCCGAGCCTTTTTCTCAACTGAATTTTTCAATTCATTCTGGTATTTTTTAAGCTTAGTGGCCAAGGTATTATCACTTAAAGCCAACATCCGCACCGCCAGTAGTGCTGCATTTTTGGCTCCATTGATCGCCATCGTCGCAACCGGCACTCCGGGTGGCATCTGGGCAATAGATAGGAGTGAATCAATGCCTTTTAAGGTTTTTAATTCTCTTGGCACCCCAATGACCGGCAGAGTAGTCAGCGATGCCGCCATCCCTGGTAAGTGCGCCGCGCCACCCGCACAAGCAATAATCACTCGTAATCCTTTATGCTCTGCTTCCTCGGCGTACGCCACCATGCGCTTGGGTGTCCGATGAGCCGACACAATAGTCAGTTCATAGGCGATACCAAATTCTTTGAGCTGGGCGCTGCATTCCTGCATCAGCGGTAAATCTGAATCCGATCCCATAATAATGCCGACCAAAGGTTTTTTCATAAAATAATTACTAACCATTTAATGAGGTAATAACGAATTGTCATTCTGAGCGGTAGCGAAGAATCCCTTAAAGTTAAAATTCTGTACTAATTATAGCGTTAAGGGATCCTTCATTGTGTTCAGGATGACAGTAATTTATTTTACCAATTAATATGGTATCTTGTTGATTTATATCCTAATCTTTTTCCTAATTTCCAAAGCTGTTCGCCAAGCCACTCCAGCAGTTCTCCCTAAGACCGTGATGTGCCCCATCTTCCGCTCCGGCTTAACTTCTTCTTTGCCGTATACATGAACAAATACATTTTTTTGCTTATTAATTTTATCTAAACCCTTCCATTCTGCCAGACCCATGCGGTCGCCTAGCAGATTAATCATTACCGCTGATGAAATAAGTTTAATTTTTTTAGCCGGTAACCCGCACACCAATCGTACGTGTTGTTCAAATTGCGATACACTGCACGCTTCGATCGTATAGTGCCCGCTATTGTGCACGCGCGGGGCAATTTCATTGACCACAATTTTCTTATCCCTAGTCAAAAAGAATTCAATACCAAATACTCCTGCTCCTTTCAGCTCACGCGCCACTTTTTGGGCAATGAGTAAAGCTTGTTTCGTAATTATTGCCGAAACTCGCGCTGGTGCCATCACGCTATGGCAAATATTATTTTTCTGTATCGTTTCGACTAACGGGAAAAGACTAATTTTTCCGCTCTGGCTGCGTGCCACCTGAATAGCCAGTTCCCTTTGAAAGGGAATATACCGCTCCACATACAAATCAGCTTTTCCAAGTTTCGCTAAGGCCGCTGGGATATCTTTCACAGATCGAACCAAATAATTCCCTCTTCCATCAAAGGCCTGGCAGCGCGCTTTCAAGAGAAACGGATATCCATATTCCTTAGCAATTTGAGGCAATTCATTGGAGTCTGATAATTCACAAAAATCGGCCACTGGAATGCCAGCCTGTTGAAGTAATTTTTTTTGCAACAATTTATCTTGAATAACCAGTAGCTGTTCGGGTGATGGCTCTACATTGATTCCTGTCTCCTTGAGTTTGATAAGTGCCGCAGCATTGGTTGATTCTATTTCCCAAGTCAATACGTCTACTCGCTTAGCTAATTTTTTAATAGCAGCGGGATCTCTATAATCCCCAATTATTTGCTCATCTGCTACTTGTCCTGCCGGGCTATCTGGAGTTGGGTCAAGCACGATCGTGCGTATCCCAAGCGACCGCGCTGCTTCACAGAGCAAGCGCCCTAATTGTCCGCCGCCGATAATGCCTAACGTTTTGGACACACAATTATAATTTATAAATTATAACGTATACTTTTTTAGCGACTGGTTAATCCGTTCAGTAATAGATTCATTCTGTTCTGGAAAAATAAATTTCTCCCCAGTAATCATCTCATATAATTGAATGTATAGTCGTGATAGCTCAATGACCAGTTCTTCCGGCGCTGGTGGTAGTTCTTTATCATGATAGGGGTCGCAATGCTCGGTAAACCACAACCGTAAAAATTCTTTGTCAATATTCTCTGGTTCTTTTCCTTCCGTCATCCGCTGCTCGTAGGATTTGGCAATCCAATACCGACTGGAATCTGGGGTATGCATCTCATCTACAATCCGAATAGTTCCATCAACATCCTTACCAAATTCATATTTCGTATCGACTAAAATCAGCCCGTGTTCAGCCGCGACTTTTTGACCAAAACTAAACAGTTCTAATGCTTTGCTGCTCACATAGTCCCAATCGGCCGCTGTCATCAGGCCCTCGGAGATAATTTCTTTAGGACTGATCAAACGATCGTGTTCATCGGATTTGGTAGTCGGAGTGATAATGGGCAGGTCAAACCGCTGATTTTTTTTCAGTCCCTCTGGTAAGGTATTCCCGCAAAACTCCCGCATGCCATTGTGGTAGTTGACCCACGCACTGGTGCTCGTAGTGCCCGTAATGTAACCCCGCACGACAAACTCGACCGGAAATACAGTACATTTTTTTCCGATCGTCACATTGGCATCGGGCACCGAGAGCACATGATTCGGCACAATATGCTTCGTTTTCTCAAACCACCAGGCGCTCGTCTGATTCAGCACCTGTCCTTTGAAGGGGATGGCAGCCAGCACTCGGTCGAAAGCGCTTTGGCGGTCGGTGGTAACCAAAATTAATGTATCAGGTAATTCGTAAGTGTCACGGACTTTACCGATTCGCTTCTTGCCGAAATTAAAATCAGTAACGGTTACACAGTTATTCAGATGGGTTTTGATTACTTGCTCGTAGTGCATAGAGTCTTACAGTGATTGAATCATTTCCCAGGTAATATCTGCCAGTGAACCAAGAGTTCGGTCAGCCTGTGTATATCGATCGGGTGACACGTATTGATTTGGGACGGCGATCACCTTCATCCCTGCCCGCACGCCGGCTTCCACCCCGCTCAGAGCGTCTTCGAGTACCAAGCAATTGATCGGCGCGATCTGCAATCGCTTAGCCGCTTCAAGAAAAATATCTGGCGCTGGTTTGCCGCGAGTAACATCTTGCCCTGATACAATAGTAGTAAAAGCTGTTTCCAGTCCGAGGTGGTGTACTACCAGGTGAATATCAGATAAGGAAGAAGAGGAGCCGATTGCCATGGGTAGGCCATGAGCTTGGAACAACCTAATCAAGCCCTGCAAACCAGGTTTTACCGTAATCGCGACTTTCAGCATCTCTGTATAAATAGCTGATTTCTTCTGGATCAAAATAGACGTATCTTCAGTAATTCCTAGCTGCTCTTTTTTTGCTCCCCAATCATCTTCGGCGCGCATACCAAAGTTTTGTACGACTCCATATTCATTCAAGATTGGTTCCTTGCCATACGATCGAATCACCGCCTCGATCGCCCGTGATTGTATCGGCTCGCTGTCTATCATGAGCCCATCCATGTCAAAAATTACGGCCTGTATCATAAGTAGTTATTCATTTAACCTTTATATACAAAACACTCTTGACTAAACTGATTATACAAAATATTCGTTTCCAGAATCCGGCTGAGCAAGTTGGGTATCGTACCATGTGCCGGCCGTATCTTCCACAATGACCCTTTGTTAATACGTGTGATAGTTGTTAATCCAAATCGTTGTTCCAGTGATTGTTTTTTTTGCTGGCCAACAAAATTTTCTCTAGGCCGAACTAATAACGTAACTCCTTCGCCCTCTGACAACCTCTCGTGAGTAGGGGGATTCTGAACAAGTCGCTCTTTGTTTGGATTAAATAACTCTCCCGAACTCACCAGGATTTGCTTTAATTCTGTAGTATGTTGCGCCTCATTCTCAATCTCCCAATAAGTGATTCGTTCCACAATTACCGCTAATCCCAGCTGTCGTAGAGTGGCTTCAACCGTTTTAGCTTCATTGTCAGTGATAATGAGCACGGTCATAATGCTACATGCTGAAGTAGGCAGAGCGTAGTTAGGAGTGACCAAAGGTGGAGGAGCAAAAGACAAGGATGCGTATGCAGAAAGAGCGGCAGGTTCACGAATATAATCCCGTAGTGATTCAAAAATAGCCCGACCCATATCAGGCCGCCGTTCCGGATGCGGCATCATTGCCATGACGTTACCAGCAGTATTGCTTACGGCTGCTAAATTATATATGGCGCCATTGGGGTTGGTTGGGAATTCTTCGGTAGTATTCCCCATTGCATCAGAGTAACAGAAGATCGTTTGCCCGTTTCGCTTCATCTCGTTCAACAGTTCAGAAGGGATAATAAAACGGCCTTCGCCGTGGGCGATGGGTACGTCCAAAATTGCACCAGCCTTTAATTTCCTAGTAAAGGCGGTTCGTAGTGGATCGACGGTCAATTTCATCTGCACCCAGGCATTGTAATAGCCAGTCCCCAGCACTTGTCCGTTTTTAACTCGTTTATTTTCTGCCAAGGCCATCCCGACCGCATACTTTTTCAGCCCGGGTACCATTCCCGTTTCCACCAAAATCTGCGCGCCATTGCAAATTCCAAGCACTGGCTTGCCTTTCTCGGCTTCCGCTCGTAGATAGGGGATGAGCGGGTCAAGCGCCGCGATAATCCCGGAGCGCGACCGATCTTCATACGAAAAGCCACCGACGATAATATAGCCGTCAAATTTTGTGAGATCATTCTGATTTCGATTCCACAAAAATTCTTCCGCTTGCATGCCAACATTTCTGACGGCACGTAGTGTTTCAGTTTCGCAATTACTGCCGGGGAATTGGATGATGGCTAAAGTCATAACTTACCTATTAGACAGGTCGTCGGGTAAAATGGGAAGCCGTTTCCTAAGATCGACGCTGCGTTGAAACTGATCAGGATCTTCAATATATTCAATTGTTCGCAGATCTTGGTTTCCGGTATATTGGGTTGAAGACAATACTCCCACCATGCAATCCAAACTCGGATTGATAACTTGGTGCCATACAAAATTTGGTATGTAGAGAGCCTGGCCTTTAGTAAGCCGATGTTCTTGTGGTCCTTTATTATCTCCTTGGTCGATGATTAGAGTCGACTCCCCGGATAACTGTATAAATATTTCCTTTTCCCCTCGATGAGCATGAGCCCGGCTCCTAGCCTTTTGATCAGAGGCGCTATGAATAAAATAGGCTCGAAGTATAGGAAAAGGAATATCTGTGATGTTCAGTTTGAGTACGTTCGTATCCGTTGTTGGCTGTTCATGTTTCAAAGTTAAAGTAGCGAAATCACGGCTAGCACATAGAGGCGAATTTCTTCTATTTTTAATATAATTTTCATCGGTTTCATCGCCAGCGGAAGTGATAATGAGCGTCCTGCTCTCAGGGGACGCTTTTATTGATTGTTGCCACATGCCTTGTTTAATAAATACCGTACTTAAGGGCTCGAGTTGGACTAGCCTCGAATTATCCTGTGTAGCACCTACTTGCAGGTCGCTGGTCCCCGCGAGTTGAATTAGTATATGGTCTCGATTAGAAGCGTTTTTTAACACTTCATCCTCAGGCAGCGCGCCTTCAAACAAAGAGACACTCTCTACTCGAGTTATTAATGGAGTATGATTGCCATCTTCGTGTGGACAGTTAAGTTCTACAGCTGCTAAATAGAGACCGGCCTGATTGCCCCCTTCATTATTTCGCACTGGATTATTCTTCATCTGAAGCATTCGATATCCACTTGTATCAGATGGAAGACGGTTTATTTCCCCATAAGGGGTCTCTCTATATGGCATATTTACATTATCTTAAATTCATTGTCTCAGATGTATAAACAATATTCTTTTCTTTAATAATCACCTGTCTTTCACCCTTTTCAATATACCCTGCATTTAAACTATGAAATATATTCTTTTTAATAATTCGTTGCGCCCTAGATACATCTTTCGCCGGAATGAACAACGCATAGTCCTGGCCCATATTGAATGTCTGATACATTTCGTAATCAGAAAGTTGCGCCTGCTCTTGGATAAAAGCAAAAACTTCTTGTGGTTTAAAAATATGCTCGAGCACATAACTAAATGGTTCATTCGCACGCATAATTTTACGCAGGCCATGCCCCGTGATATTAGAAATATAATGTAATTCAACTCCAGCTTTGAATAAATCCTGAATCAATTGTGCATAGATGTGGCTGCGTTTCAAAATCGCTTCGCCATATGAAATACCACTCGGGAGTTTAGTTGCATAGCCTTTGGGTAACCGATCAGCAACGGCACGAGCCAAGGTTAAGCCATTAGCATTGATGCCATTACTTTTGATGAGCACAATTCTATCTCCGGCCGTTACTTTTGATCCGAGGAGTAGTTGCTTTTTGTTCTTAATAATCCCGACAGCCGAGCCAGCCAAATCAATCGTCTCGGGATTAATAATGTCTTTGTAGCTAGGTGTCTCGCCGCCACCCCACGATACGCGCGCGTCATCACAGGCCTTTTTCCACCCTCTGACCAAGTCAGAAGCGCGCTTCGTATCTTTGAACCAGTCACTGTTGCCCACCGCCCAATAGGCATGGAGGCTAAGTGGTCGTGCTCCGACGGAAACGAGGTCATTAATGATCGAAGCGACCGTATCGTAGGCCGCTGCATCATAGTAGTTTTTGCCAGTCAGAGCATACATCGCATCGGCCACTAGATTTTTGGTCCCGAGCCCCTCGATCACCGACGCCAGGTACACACCGCCTTGTTTCCATACATAAGCCGATTCACCACGGCTGGCTTCGACTTCTTGAGCCCCAGAATTCAACAGGTGTTTGCCAGTGGCCCGAGCACTCCGCAACGCCAATCGTTTCACTGGGTCAAGAGTGTCGTAATTAACACCGGAGGTGGTATACGTAAGTGATTTCATAGTCTCTATAATTTTTCTCTCAGTCCATTTGTCCACATTTTTTTGGCTTCCGATAAATCAACCGTCACGACTCCGTTCATCTGTAATTTTTTTTCAGCGGTAGTAGTCCCGATCTCTAGTAGCTCTAGTTTATTTTTTTCAAAAATATTTTTTACCATATCAATCTGATGTTTTTCAACTTCAATCGCCCAGCCTCCACTTTCGCCAAATAATTTTCTATCTGTCCTAAGTTCCCCCGGAATAGCCACGTCGCACCCAATTTCATTCCTAAAGCTCATCTCAGCGAGTGTCGTCGCGATACCGCCATCGGAAATATCATGGGCGGCTAGGATTAATCCAGTTTGAATAGCCTCGGTCAGTGCACGCAGCTCTCTTTCAACTTCAGCTAGGTTTGGTTTAGGGACATTGGCGCCGAGGAGTGTGTTGCTCCCACCCCACCTAACATCCCCTCCGGCATGGGAGGGAGCCAACACCACCCCTTCGTTGAATAGACTATAATACACACTTCCACCACACTCATCTTTTCTCTCTCCAATCACGAATAAGACCGAGTCAGCTTTTTTAAAGTGCATCGTAATCGCCTTGCTCGCATCAGGCATAGCACCAAGACACGCAATAATCGGGCTCGGTGCCACCGGCTTATAAAGCGATACATTGCCCGAAATAATCGGGATAGGGGAGTCGGGAAAATCTCGCAGATGAATCCCTGTTTGTGCTTCGGCCACGCCCCGCACTCCTTCGATGAACACTCCCATGTCCTCCGGCTTTTCCGGATTGCCAAAATTCAGACAATCCGTCAATGCTACCGGATAGGCTCCCACCGCGGCCACATTACGCATCGCTTCAACAACTGCATTCACTCCACCCCAATAAGCATCTACTAAGCAGTAACGTGGGTTTTGATCGACTGATAGCGCAACGCCCGTGGAGCGAATTTCAGCAGGGTATGTCTCATCTTTGAAGGGTTGCATTACGCCCGAATCAGCTTCACCGGGTTCGATCACCGTAATGCCTTGCACATTTTTGTCATAGTGTTCATAGATCGGCTCGCGGGAAGCAACGTTTTCGTGAGAAAGAATTTTGAGGAGGATGTCGTTATATGTCCACTTGTCATTCTGAGACCCAGCCGAAGAATCCCTTAAAGTTAACTGCAAGGCATTGTTTGCGTTAAGGGGTCCTTCGCCCTGCTCAGGATGACAGTAGGGGATCGGTTCGGGTATATCCGGCTCACTCAATTCTCGTTGAGATCTGACATGGGGTCGATCATACACCAACCCCCGTGTCACCTCTTTTGCCGGTGCGTCGACAACTTTTTCTCCCTTAAAGGTAACGATGTACTGCCCATCATCTCGAATCGTACCAACTACTTTGGCCTGTGCGCCCCCGGCAATCTTCGGCAAATCAAACGTCTTATTATAATGTTCTAAAATCAGTGGTGTCACCTCGGGCGACGCCACCCACATAAATCGCTCTTGCGTTTCCGAACACAGAATCACCGCTGGTGCTAAATTATCCATGCTCGTCGGCACTAAGTCTAGGTTCACCTCAGCGCCATAGTCACCCGCGTCAGCGAGCTCCACCGACACGCAGGCAATCCCGCCTGCACCCAAGTCTTTGAATCCAACCTGGTCAATCAAATTTTTGGCTTTCAAAATCTTAAACAATTCATAACTCGCCTTCAGCAAATGTCGTTTGAGAAAGGCGTTCGGCTGCTGCACCGCGCCACTGTTGGTTTCTTTTTTCGTTTCATCAACCACGACCGAAGAAAAGCTCGCCCCACCAAATCCGCTGTTATCGGTGGGCTTGCCAACGAGAATGAGATTATACCCGTCGGCATTGCTAGGAGCGCGAGAGTGAATAATCTCATCGTCGCGCACCACGCCGAGCGTAACCACATTCACCAAACAATTTGGATCGTAACTTTTATCAAAATAAATATCGCCTGCAATAATCGGTACCCCGATAGGATTTCCATACCCGGCAATGCCGGCGACTACGCCATCGGTCAACCATTTCGTTTTATTTTTTGCAATATCACCAAAGCGCAGCGGGTCAGCGCTCGCAATCACCTTGGCCCCCATGCATGCCACATCGCGCACATTGCCACCCACCCCAGTTGCCGCGCCTTCGTAGGGGACAATTTGTGACGGGCTATTATGCGACTCATGGCTCATCACAATGCCATACCGGTGCCCCTCGGCATCTCGAGCGACTTCTACAATCCCCGCATCTTCACCGGGCCCAAGCATGACACTCGGGCCACTGGTAGCAAATTGTTTCAGATGAGGTCGGCTACTTTTGTAGGAGCTATGCTCCGACCCCTGGATTGACCATAAAATACACTCCGTCAAAGTGGGTGGTCGTTTCAGAATAGTATTTTGAATATGTAAAATTTCAGATACAGTTAACCCAATGTGGTTTTTTTGGAGCCAGTCAGCAATATCACCTTCGGGCAGAAGAGAAAAATCAATGAGGGTACTACTCCCAAGCGATCCCATATATCTCTTGGTTATCACGCTTAAACGATTTAAGTATTCCACGAAAAGAACGGGTCAGTGTCTTTTTTTGAATTTTACACTGGATAGTAAAATTGATTATTCCTGATTCAGAATCGACAACTAAATCAGAATAGAGAGTTTCTTCTTGCTCTAAAATACTGTTCATTCGTATAGCGTCTGAGGCCGAAAACCATCGAGGAAAAAATTTTTGATGAGCTTTTCTCACAAAGCTGGCTTGGGCTAGAGATATATCAATATTTTTAATAACACCATCTATTACATTAAACAAATCAGAAAATTTCCCGTCTTTTTTTAGCTCCATCGCTTCCGGTTGCTCCACCGTGGTGGAGAGTGATTGGTCAATAGTGGTAATACGTTCCATAAAAATGAGTAGTAGTAATTTATTGGCGTATAATTGTTTGGGTTCGATCTGGCCCTAGTGATATTAATGATATGCGGCAATTAATTTCTTTTTCAATAAAATCAACATATTTTTTAATCGCTTCTGGCAAAGCCTCGTAACCATCATGTATCAGCTCGCTAATTTTTTCCGTACTCATTTCTTCCCACCCTGACACTTTTTCATAAACTGGTTTTAGAGCTCGAATCTTACTCAGGCTCGCTGGCATCTCGATCATAGTCGTTCCATCGAGTTCATAAGCGGTACACACATACACATCTTTGAATCCCGCCAAAATATCGAGCTTCGTAATGGCCAAATCAGTGAGTCCACTCACCCGCACCGTTTGTCGTAGCTGCACCAAATCGAGCCAACCCACGCGTCGCGGCCGACCGGTGGTCGTGCCAAACTCATTTCCTTTGTTTCGGAGTTCATCACCCGCGTCGCCGAGTAACTCGGTCGGGAATGGGCTCGTACCCACGCGACTCACATACGCCTTCGCGACCCCGATAATTTTTTTCTGACAATTAAATCCTACCCCGCTGCCTACTTCGATATACCCAGCGACATTATTCGTGCTGGTGGTATGTGGGTACATCCCATGATCCGGATCGAGCGACATGCCTTGCGCCCCTTCAAACAGAATTTTTTTACCATCCCGATACGCCCGGTACAAATCAACTTCGGTGTCTCCAATATATTCTGCTAACTTTTTTCCATACTCTAGATATTCAGAATAGATCTCTTCCAAAGAAGTAGAGTAGGGGAGTCCAAACACTTTGGTAACAATCCCCACGTTAAAATCATAGCTACTGCTTAATTTTTCTTTGAATAATTCTGGATCAATGAGATCGCCCACCCGAATACCGTGCCGATACATTTTATCCGCCGCCACCGGTGCAATCCCGCGCTTGGTGCTGCCCGCTGCCAACTCTCCCTGATGCTTAGATAGCCCTTCATCCATGGCAATATGATACGGCATGATCACATGGGCCCGCTGACTAATCTTGAGCCGGGGATTGATTCCTTGTTTTTTGAGACCATCAATTTCACTGAGGAGTACCTTCGGATCAACCAGCACGCCATTCCCAATCACCGAAATAATATGTGAATACAAAACACCTGAGGGCATCAGGTGTAGTTTGTAGGTATGGTTGTTTACGACCAGCGTATGGCCAGCATTATTCCCTCCCTGATACCGTACGACATAGTCTGCTTCGCGCGCAAAATAATCGGTAATCTTCCCCTTGCCTTCATCTCCCCATTGGGCGCCGACTACAATGGTAATTTGCGAATTCATAGATTCATTTTTCATAAATCCAAAACTCTAAATTCAAAAGTCAAAACTACAACTCAAATCACACAAATTTTTAGTTTTAAAGATGCCGCTTTGAGTTTTGCGTTTTGAACTTTGAGTTATGTTCTGCGCACAGCACCGTATTCCATAGCAGTCTCGCTACCGTAATCGGCCCTACTCCACCCGGGGTTGGTGTTACCCAAGCCGCTTTTTCGAGAGCCTCAGGCACATTCACATCGCCGTACATCTTGCTATCAACAAAATCAACGCCCGTATCAATCACCACCGAACCTTCTTTCACCATATCACCGCGAAGCACATCTTTTTTACCCACTCCAGTCACAGTAATATCTGCTCCCAAACATTTTTCCTTGGTATTTTTTGTCCGACTATTTACAGTAGTGACACTCGCGCCTTCATTGATCATCATGATCGATAATGGTTTTCCGACCAGTGCACCCATGCCCACAATCGTCACATTTTTTCCCTCTACCGATACACCCAATTCTTCTAAAATACTCATCACGGCTCCCGGAGTTGGGGGAACAAGCTGATTCGTCTTCATTACCAATTTACCAAGATTAACGTCCGTGAGGCAATCGACATCAATTGCTGGATCTACCGAATTCAATACTTCCGGGGTGTATAGATGCTCTGGTAGTGGCAGCTGGACAATCAACCCAGACAACGACCCGGTTTTTTGAATCTCCTTAATTTCTGCGCTAAGGGCCGTGGTAGTAATTGATGCCGGAAAGATATGTAATGAAAAATCAATCCCAATCTGCTCGCAGGCCTCACCTTTCTTGCGTACATAGGTGGCCGATGCCTGATCATCACCAACCAGCACTACCGCCAATTTGGGAGCAACACCTTGTTTCTTTACATCTATCACTTTGGCTGCAGCTCTCTTTAAAATAGCCGCTGCAATTTGTTTGCCATCAATTAACTGTCTCATAGTAAAATAAAAGCCCACCTATCCTAACATAGGCGGGCCAAAAGGTGAAGTTTGGCTATGGCTAGCCTTCTACCGACAATTGTCCGCTGCCGCCGCCATCGCAGGTGATGGGGTATACCCCAGCCTTCTGCACGGTGACTATGGCATAATCATAACCCTTAAGGCGGTAGCTGGCCTGACCGATAGCGATCGTGTGGGCTTCAGCATTCCGGTTATCAAGCATGAAGCTGATGCCGCGCTTCAGGCTCATCGTGCCTGGAGTAGCCGAACAGCCCACAAACTGGAAACGGGCCCCATTGGTGCCATATGTTGCCATGGCTGCCGTATAATTTTTAGTCGGCACCTGCTCCGTTTTGCCGGCTGGAGTTTTCACGTTCATTACCCCGGGAGAGATGAGGGCATTGATAGCCAACGTATCAGTGCCGTCGTGTATGGTATCGGAAGCCGCCACTTCGGGGGTGCTGACCGGGCTAGTAATTTCCGGTGGATCTGCTTCGCTAGAGAGCGGTGCAGTATCTGGTGTCTGGCCACAGCCTGCACCAATGAGTAGTATTCCAGAGAGTAAACCAAGGCCAAGAATTGAAAGACGCATACCAGTAAATAATTAAAAATAAATGGTAACCTTAAAAACGTACTTCTAATTGTATCTCTGCCGCCGGCACTGTTACGGTGGAGGTAGCCTCTACAGCTGGAGAAGACGTGGTATTGTGAGATGGCGGTTCGGTAGTAGCTTTATCAATCATAGCCAACACCAATTCGTTCGCCTCGGTCGCTATTTTTTGGGCTTGCAGTGCCAGTCGCAAGGCTTCTTCTGGCACCTCCGCTGCCAATTGTTCGTGCCCTTCGGCGATCAACTCCCGGGCCAGATCAAGTTTTATGGTAGCCGAAAAACTGCTGCGCAGGCGCCCGCTGCTTTTCAGTTCGTCAATATAGCCTTGAGTGGAATTAACGATATTAAGAGCTGCTGTAAGTTTGAGTTCTGCATTATTCAGGCTGGCTCGCGCCGGATCACTATTGGCCTCATGAGCAATCTCACTATCGAGAGATACGCGCAAGCGACTGATGCGCCCCAGCTCAGCTCGTTGACTAGTCCGTATGGCTTTACGCTCTTCGGTAGTCAGCGGCTCTCCCGTGTCTCCATCATTCACTGGTTCAAACAATCGTCGCGGCGTTTTAAGGCTAGCTTCAAGGACCGCTTCAAGTTCACGCGCAGCTGCCGCCGCTCCGCTAATATCACCACTCGCCTTCAGTTGATTAATCTTTTGTTCAGCGGCACCGGCATCAGTATGAAAATGTGTCTTGAGCCTGGCTTCAGTTTGAGTAGACAATGTGCCTCGTTTCAACAGTTCGTTAGCTTCACCCACCCGTCGCTCTGCCCGTTTCACCTGCCAGGCTGCTGACGCGCGGGGAGATAAGATTAGCCCGGCCCGGGCCTCTTCGGTGACATGAATTTTTACCGGGTATAACAGATCTCCTGGCAATGATTGTTCGGCCGCCAGCGTCACTCCGGTACCAGTTAAAATTATCACTAGGCTAGCCAGAGCCGCGGCCCGCATCATGAATAGGGGAGTTCTACTCCCTGAAACAGGCGCTCGTGCCAGGAGTCGTCCATACCAGGTCGGTGTCACCGGATGAGTTTTGGCATGGCTAAGGAGCCGGTCTCTGAGCGCCTGCTTACGCCCGGGGTCAAAGCGGATCGTATCTTTAAATTCATTGGTTTTTTTGATAAAAGATTCCATATTATAACTAATACACTGCCGCACATTTTGCACCGGTGCTGCCCTGCGATAAAAGTGTGCCAGAGTATATTAACTAACTAAGTGTTTTAATTTTTTTAAGGCCCGATGAATGCGCACCGACACCACATTAGCCGAACTGCCGATGATGTCGGCAATTTCTTTGGGTTCAAGATCATTCATATACCGGAGCGTAATAATGGCTCGGTCTTCTTCGGTCAGATCAACCATCGCTTCAACCAATTGGCTGCCAAGCACCGCCTGCTCCATTTTCAGATGCTGGTTATCGGGCGGATCAAATGGTTCGGTTTCCGTGCCCATCCCTTCGAGGCTAAGCGTCTTCTTCTTTCGAGTGTCATCGATGATCAAATTGGTCAGCAAGCGGTATAAAAAGGCACGCGGCTGATCAATTGTTTTGCCTTTTTTCAGGTACTCCCAGGTCTTCATAAACGTCTCTTGCACCAATTCTTCGGCCCGAGGGGCGGAAAACAGGCGAAAAAAAGCATGCCGATAGAGGGCGTCGGCATACTGGTCATACCACTCGAGAAACATTTTTTCGGCGTCTTCTGTCATATCTTATGACGTAAAAAGCAGGATTGTCTTACTATAGTACACTTAGCTAAATCAGGAAAGAGTAAGGTTGATATCAGGTTGCCCTTGCAAAAAAATGTCAAAGTGCGTGTGCAGCGTCATGTATGATGGGGTGTTTTGGGTCACTGTCCTTGCGTGTTCATTTTATAGGCTCATTAACCATTTAAGTAGTCTTAAAATAGCTGAGAGAATTGCTAGCATGTAAGCAAACAAAACTCAACGAAAGCAGAAGTTGAATCAGTTAAAATTAAATACATTAAGTATTGACAAAAAGCGTATTTTATGGGAAGCTATTTAGCTTTATAAGCTTAACATAGCTATGATTATGGCCGTTTAGGCGGCTAAGATCATGTCCATGTTGGACAGTGGTTAAGGAGACCCCATGAGCAGTTTTCCTTCGAATGACAACAATCTGGTGTCAGGCAGCCGGCTCAAGGCGCAGGGCGAGGGGCCGGTTGCGCAACTCAAACTCAAAAAGGGTGACGTGTTGGTCCTCTACTCCAGCTGGAGTGGCGTGAACATATGCGCACGAAACCCTCGGAATGCGGACGATTATTTCACCTGGACGCCAGAACAGCTCTGCAACGAGATTGTAGGGAATGGTTGGTGGGAGGTTCTCCCGCCCACCTGGTTCTCGCGTCACATTGGCAATTTCCGCGCGTGGTGGTACGGGCTCTAGCGCACCCCGCAACACTTGTGCATTTCAGCGGCACCGTATCGTTTGAGGTGTCGCACAAAGCAGGCTTCATCTCCCGTTGTTTCTAAAAAATAGAAGCAAAGGGAGAGCCTGTTTTTTATTTTATAAAATATCAAAAACTAAAATAAAAAACAGGACCTTTATCCTGTTTATTCTGCTTTGCTCGGAGACTAGGATTCGAACCTAGATACGCAGATTCAGAGTCTGCGGTCCTACCATTAGACGATCTCCGAAAATATAGTCGCCCGCTGCTGCTCACGAGCTTTTTTTGAGTGACCAGATTGTAGCATTCCTAGCCAAAAAGTCAAGCCTTAGCCCACCACCTCGCCGCCAAATTCCGCCGCTAAATTCGTGATTGTGGCCGCCTCCGACGGCCCTGGCGCGCTTTCAGCGGCTGGAACCGTGCTACAATGCAAAATTATACGGTCATTAAACACCGTATACAGTGCTTGCTCAATCAGTTTGCGATTCTTGGCTTCCATTAATTTTTCCTGATGCAGGGCAAACGGCACCGTGATACTGAGACCCTCTTCGGTCGCAGCGACGAGCGTGCTCATCTTCAGAATAAACGTAATCGATGGGTTAGAGGCAGTTAATTGACTGGTTACTTCATTCCAGCGCGCCGAAATATCCGCGAGACTCGTATGGCACTTATGCCCGGTGATAGAGGATAAGGCCGTTTTTATGGAATCGGTAAAGGTAGCCGGTTCTAGGGTCGGTGCTGTAGGTGAAATAGGGGACTCGGTAATCTGGGCAGTCGTTTTTACTGGGGCCAGAGCAGGTGCAGCCTTGGCAGGTGCGGGAGCCATAGGTTGTTTGGTGCCCTGAGTAGGAGTTGTTGTCGGCCTGGCTGCCATCTGCCCACGGCAGGTCCATTCAATAGTTAAGAGTTCGAGTGGTAATTGGGGCAGGGGAGCGGTCCGGATTTCCAGCCGACGTTTAAGCGCTAATTCGATGACAGTCACTACTTCAGCCTCAGTTACGAGCACTGAGAGTTCTTTAAGGTGGGCAAGATCATCACCGCTGTAATCAAGGTGCAATGACTCGAGCTGCTCGGGGGCGGCCTGAATCAGCAGTATTGCCCGGAGCATCTCAATTAAATTAACAAAAAAACGGTCTAAGTTTCCACCGGTTTCGAGGAGCTTAGTAATATCAGTCAGGGCGCCGGGTGCATCTTTTTTAATAATATGATCAAGATAGCCAAGGAGTAGGCCAGTATCCGACAACGGCAACACTGCAGCGGCGTCAGCCACCGTAATAGTGGTGCCGCCGAGCGACAAGATTTGACCAAGTAGGCTCTCGGCATCGCGTAAACAACCTTCGCTTTGCCGGATAATCCGGCGTAGTACTTCATCTTCTACAGCTACTTTTTCTTCGCTCAGAATTTTCTTAAGCCGCTCGCGCATCAAATCAGCCGGGATTTTTTGAAAGTGAAACCGTTGGCAACGCGAAATAACGGTGGCCGGAAGTTTGTGAAGTTCAGTCGTTGCCAAAATAAAGATAGTATGGGCTGGCGGCTCTTCGAGTGTCTTGAGTAGCGCATTAAACGCACTGGTCGACAACATGTGCACTTCATCGATAATGAAGATTTTATAGCGACTAGTGGTGGGCTGCAGCTCGGCATTTTCGATGATATTTTCGCGCACGTTATCGACGCCAGTCTGCGAAGCGGCGTCAATTTCAATCACATCGAGGGAGCGGTTTTGAATCAGGCTGGTGCAGCTTCCGCAAGCATTGCAGGGTTCGGCACTCTTGTCTTTTCGACCGGTGCAGTTAAGGGCTTTGCTAATCAGGCGAGCCATCGTTGTCTTACCCGTGCCGCGTGGGCCAAAAAATAGGTAGCTGTGGGCAATCTGGCCGAGGATAACTTCGTTTTGCAGAGTTTTAAGGATATGTTCCTGGCCAATCACATCGGCGAACACGCCCGGGCGGTATTTTCGATAAAGAGTGGTCATAGGCTGACTTATCTAACAAGTTCAACTAAGTAAGAATAAAAGAACGGGAGGGATTTTTCAAGTGGAGCAAAAAGCCTAAGGAATTGGTGTTTTTTAATGTAACACTCGATTACAACGTCGCCTCACTCAAATCCATATCATCCAGTTTCGCCACCGAGGCCAAAGCCGACCGTTCCAGAATTTCCGCCGTCACAATTTCGCGCGGCCGGCCATATTTAAGGCGTGATAATTCTTTGATCGCCGCCGCTAATTCTTTGTTCCCATGCTTCGGTGGATACGTCAGCATGTTAAATGGTTTGGCAGCTGTATTGTCGATCAATAATTTGATATAGGCAGTAAACTGCTCCACATTAATCAGATCATACGCCCCAAACACCGGCGCAAATTCTTTGGCCAAAATATCCGCATCTTCCGTGCCAATACGGAACGTCACGATCGTACCGGCATTACCAAGCACGGCATCACGCACGGTGTTCTTGCCTTTATTATCCACCAATTGATTTAAGTATTGATGCGCAATAATAAGTTCCAGGCGATACTTGCGTGCTTCCGACAAAATCGTGGCGATCGAATCGGTAATAAAGTTCTGAAACTCATCGATATACAGGAAAAAGTCATGCCGTTCTTCTTCGGGCAAGGCCGCGCGTTCGAGCGCCGCCATTTGGAGCTTGCTTACAATAATCATACCAAGCAAGTTGGCATTGATTTCACCCACCAAACCCTTAGCGAGGTTAACGAGCAAAATCTTTTTGCCGTCCATCACTTCGCGGAAATTAAAGCCCGATCGCGATTGTCCAATAATATTGCGGATCATTTCGTTTTCTACAAAGCGACCCACTTTAGAGATCAAATATCCGAGCATTTCCGATTTATGGAAATCAGATGTCTTGGCCATTTCTTTATCCCAAAAAGCGCGCACCACCGGATCTTTCAATTTCTTTTTCCATTTGGCCACAAACGTATCATCGGTAAACATGCGCGGCACCTCGGCGATCGTGCCCGGCGTTTCAAGGTCGCTCATGAGGGTTAACATCACATTGCGCATCTGGTGTTCAAACATCGGCCCGATCATCGATGGGTCAGTCACCATTTTATAGAAGATCGCAATCATTTCCTGGGTAGCAAAGTCTTTTTGCTCTTCGGTCTTCACCTCCAAAATATTCAACCCAATTGGCCGCTCCGTATCGGCCGGATTAAAGTAAATCACGTCGTCGGCGCGTTCTTTGGGGATATGTTGTAATACATATTCCACAAAATCACCGTGTGGATCGATTACACACACGCCTTCGCCATTCTGCACATCCTGCACGGCCAGATTTTCAATAAATACCGATTTACCACCACCCGATTTACCGACCACGTACAAATGACGGCGCCGGTCGGAACGTTTCATTTTCACAATTGTCTCTTCGCCGCGGTACACTGCTCGCCCGAGCACAATGCCATCTTTCGGCATATTCACCGGCGGTGGTGCTTTGCGGGCTCCGAGCCAATTAATATGGGGTGTCTCCGTATGGGGAATCGGCAAATGCCACAGGCCGGCCATTTCTTCGGTATTCATCACCATGTGGTAACCTTCGCGAAAACAGCGATAGATTGAATCGCGGATCAGCTCCGTCTGCCGGCGGGGGATAGCGGCCCCAAATGAATTGCCGTAGCGATAAATATTATATTGGCTGAACGAGTTGATAATATTCTCGAGGTTCAGCTGTGCTTTTTCTTTGCTCCCCGCTGAACTAATCAGCCGGATCGTGATCTCAAGCCCGCCGTGGCTCAGCTTTTCTTCCATGCTTTTTACCATTTCTTCTTCCATCTGCGTCAGTACATACTTTTCGCCATGATTGCTTTGCTTAGATGGGTCATGATGCTTCGGCGCAATAATTTTTCCCCATTTATGCACGCTGCGCATAAAGCTACCGCGTTGCGCCACATATTCAAATTTTTGGCCCTGGCGAATATCGCGAATCATGTGCACGCCTTCGCGCCGCCAATGCGAACCAGCCGGCCGCACAATAAATTGCACCACTGCTCCTTCGTCATCAAGGATCTTGCTGAGTGGGTTCAAAATCGCAACCAACGGGTCACTGTCCATTTTTTTATAGGTTTTAAAGGGGAAGGGGGATTTGTGCTTGAACCATAAATATCCGCCCACAATATGGCTGCTCGGATGAAAAATATTATAATCGGTCTCGACCGAAATCTCGGCATGCGGATACTGGGCATGAACTTGTTGCTCCAAAAGATTGCGCATTTTGTCTGGCGCCGCTACATAGAATGAGATCTTGCTGTCTTTGGCCACGATTTCAAAGGCTATGTGCTCGTTCCGCCCGGTGAGCCATTTGATAAATCCATGGTCTGGCTTAAGCCCGGCAATCGACGAAAAGAGTGTTTCAGCCACTGCAATATGTTCGCGGGTTTGGTTGATAGTATCTTCATTTCCGCCACCATTGTCATGCCGCTCGTTCTTTTTTTCTTTCGGCACGCGGATCAGTAGAATTGTTTTGTGGAAGGCCCGGCTGGTTTTACTGCGCCCATGCAGCACCGCTCGCAAAATAAAGAGCGCTGCCACAAACACAAAAAAACCAAGCCCGGCCAGGGTGGCATAAAAGATGGTCTGATTGCTCAGTATGACAGCAACGACCGTGTTGATAAATAACACAATGGATTCCACAAAAACAACCGCTAAAGCTTAATGCGTTTGTCGGGGTTTTGTTCGATGATTTCAATAATCCGATCCGCTTTGATTTTGGCTTCTTGCTCCAGGAAAAATCGGTTCACCCCGGGGAGCAGTTTCAGCCAATCCAGAATCAGCGCTAAAATTTTTTTCACTTTGACATGAGTAGATGTGAGCAGCTCACGGATTTTCACTGCTGTTTCTTCGCCTTTGATCTTGAATTCCTGTTGCGCAATGGGGGACAGGCGCTGGAATGAATCGCTGAGCCCATCTTCGAGCACATGCTCGATCTTGAGTGTCACTTCATCGCGCACCTGCGGAATAACTTTTTTCGGCCGGCGCAAACTCGGCAGCGCAAATGATTTTTTGCTGTCGATGGGCTGCTGTCGTATCGGCTTAGTGTCAACACCGGTTTGTTCTTTAGGCGCCTCGATGCTTGGTTCAAATTCCGCTGTCTGAGAATCTTGCGGAGCCTCTGTTTCCGGAGTGAGTGGGCGCTCGTTATAGGGAAGAGTATCGTTTAGTTCGTTGGTGACCATAGTATGGCTAGTATAGCATATATAAGGAAAAAGAGGAAAGCGTGTGTTTGGCTGTTTTAGACTAAAAAAGTATGGTATAATTGTTTCCAGAATGATAGGTGTAAATTTTTATTTGTCATCCCCGTGAAAACGGGAATCCAGTCGCATAAGTGCCTAGTAATATTACTGGATTCCCGCCGGAGTCTACCCCCAGCGTAAGCGGGGGCGGGAATGAAAAGCATAATAAGCGTTTCACTCACACCGTTCAGGTGTTCCATCATTTCCGGTATCGACCTATGAAAAATATTCATCAATTAGACCGCAATGGCCTGACCTGGGTGAATGTCACGCGCCAGGGCGAAAAGGATCTGGCCGAAATCCAAAAACGCTTTAAATTCTCCGATCTCGATATTGCCGAATGCTTGCCCCCATTCCAGCGCCCCAAAATCGTTAAACGACCCGATTATTATTTTATTATCCTTCATTTTCCGGTGTTTGATCGCGAAACCCGGCGCCTCGGCTTCACCGAAGTGGATTTTTTTATCACTCGCAACCTGCTCGTCACTGTTCACGACAATAAACTCCTCACTATCGAACGGATGTTTGCCGAATGCAAAAAAGATCCGGCCGCTCTTCAGGGATTTTTTCAGGGCACCGCCGTCCATTTATGGTTTGAACTCTTAACCCGGCTGTTCGAAGCTATTTTCCCGATTCTCCTCCATATAAACGAAGATATTACCCTTGTCGACCGCAAATTATTTGCGCGTATTCCCGGGGCCCAGATGGCCGAAGAGGTCCTCCGCCTCAAAACCAATATCGTCACCTTCCGCCGCTCCATGCAGGGTCATCGTACCGTGCTTGATCGCATTATTCTCTCGGCCGGGCGCGAACTCGAATTATATAATTATCAAAACTACATCAATTCGCTCAAAGAATTTGCCAATGAAATCTGGCACATGCTTGAAAGCCAGAAGGAGAGTATTAATGCGCTGCACGAAACCAACGAATCACTGATCAATCTGCGCACCACCGAAGTCATGAAAATGTTGACTGTTATTTCGGTCATTACGTTTCCTCTTACTTTGGCGGCGACGTTATTTGGCATTCATGCGCGGGGTAATATCTTTTTGGATATTCCGGGTGGTTTTTGGCTTATCGTGGCTATCTTGCTCTGGGGTGGCATTGCCACAGTACTATTTTTCAAACGAAGAGGGTGGATGTAGTTAATAGGACTAATTAAACCGGTCTGCTGGAAAAAAACTTTCATCCTATCCTATAATATTAGCAGATTTTAAAAAGCATAGACTGGTACAGGGCATCATTGTCGAGATCGATTTCTCTTGGCACCAGTTCCTACACGGAACTGGTGCCAGGATAGTGTTTGTCCTTCGGCGGGGTCTGGGTCAGCCAGTCTGGCTCAGACTAGGGGCGCCGCTACTTGGGAGGCGTTTGTCCCGCGGGGGCTTTATGCTTATCCGCATTCTGGTCTGTCGCCTTGTCGCCCCCCTTGTCGACTCCCTTTTCTTTTCCCCCTCCCCCCTTGCACTCCTTGTCGCACTTCGATTCAGCCTGGGCTTCCCTCAGGCTCGCAGCGAAGACCGCCATCATGCTGAAAAGGAAAATTCTCCGTTTCATGGACCTACTCCTTGTGGTTTACCTATGATTTTACTACCAGTCAATCTGGCTAGTTGCCAGATCCCACGGCTGTAATCAAAGGCGTACGCTTTTTAGCATAAACAGTCAAAAAAAGCAAGGGTAGTATATCAAAAATATATAGTTGAGTAAGGCATTTTTACCGACTAACACTCGTCCCGTCCTTAGTATCTTTCACTACATACCCAATCGCTTCAAGAGCCTGCCGTAATTCATCGCTCCGCTGCCAATTTTTATCGGCCCGGGCCTGATTACGCTCGTCAATCAGTGCCCGCACCTCTATTGGCAAGGCTGCACTCTGCTCGATTTTATGATGGGCCAACCACTCTTTTATCTGTAGTCCAAATACCTGGTCCGCCCATAGTATATCCGCCTGCGTAATCGCCTTGGCCTTGATTTGCTCCCAAACAAAGGCCAGCGCCCCCGGCATATCCAAATCATCATTAATTTTTTCCAAAAATTCTTTACGAAATATGTCACTCGCTTTTCCCTCTGGAAGCGCAGCGGCACTTTTATAAAAGTGTTCCAAACCGCGCTCAGCTGCTGTCAGTGCCTCAAACGAAAAATTAAGTTGACGGCGATAATGACTCTGTAACAAAAAATAACGGTAACTAAGGGGTTTAATGCCTTTTTCTTTCAGCACTGAAATCGTCAAAAAATTTTCCCCCGACTTGGCCATTTTATCATTATTGATCAAAAGAAATTCCCCATGCAGCCAATAATTCGCCAGCGGCTTGCCGGCTGCCGCTTCACTCTGGGCAATTTCATTGGTGTGGTGCACCGGCACATGGTCAATCCCGCCGCAATGAATATCAAACGGCTGCCCTAGATATTTGGTGGCCATCGCCGAGCATTCAATATGCCACCCCGGAAAGCCCACTCCCCACGGGCTATCCCATTCCATTTGCCGCTTCTCAAGTGGTGGCGAAAACTTCCACAGCGCAAAGTCAGTATTATTTTTTTTATCCCCCACGTCCACTCGCACGCCAGCGCGTAGCTCCTGATTCTGTAAATTAGCCAGTTTGCCGTAATCTGATAATTTTGAGGTGTCGAAATAGATGCCGTCTTTGGTGCGGTAGGTAAACTCTTTTTTCTCTAATTTTTTGATCAGGGCAATTTGCTCTTTAATATGATCCGTCGCTTTGCACCACACGCTCGGCGGCAAAATATTCAATTCCGCAATATCGTGCTCAAAAGCAATCGTATATTCGGCGGCAATATCCCAGGCCGACTTATTCTCCCGCGCTGATCCTTTTTCCATTTTATCTTCGCCCGTATCGCCGTCGCTCGTCAGGTGGCCGACATCGGTGATATTCATCACATGATTCACGTCGAAGCCGTTGAGGGTTAGAACGCGTTTCAGAATATCTTCAAAAACATAGGTGCGCAGATTCCCGATATGTACGTAGTTATAGACTGTCGGCCCACAAGTATAGAGCCCAACGTGGCCTTTTTTTAAAGCAGCAAACAGTTCTGTTTGGCGCGTTAGAGTGTTATATAGGGTGAGGGCCATAAATGGATAGAAATTTTTAAATAGTTCAATTTCTAATGTCTAGTACGGTGTCAGATTTACTATTTTCAAATGAGCTATTGAAATTTTTGCCAGATATTAGAAATTGATTTTTGAAATCTCACATAGTTTATCTTGTTTCCAGTTACTTATCAACATTCCACATAGCGATAAGTATAATTTTTTGGTATACTACTTATAATTATCTCTAACTAGGGAGGGTCTATGCTTTCAACCTTTAGCCTGCGTTCCAAATTACTGCTGGCATTTGGGCTGCCGATACTAATTTTATTAATTTTTTCCAGCTTTGTTTTTTTGACACTGCGTGATATTAAAGTCAATCAAGTTGCTGCGCGCGGAACCATCCAAGAATTACGCAGTTTAATTTTGCAAATGCGGCTCGAAGAGCAGGCTTTTTTCACTCAGGGAGTTACAGATGAAAAAAATATTCTTTTTTTTAACGAAGGAAAAAGTCGCTATGTTGATAATTGGGAGCGCGGGTATCAAGATTTCTCTCGTCGATTAAGTCTCTTGAATGGACAACTCCAAAAACTAGATCTGCGCGGTCACAATTCAACTGCGTTACCAGACTTGCTGAGCGACTATCGAGTACTCTTTTATCAAGTCGTTAGCGACTATCGTGAACTCGGCTTTAGGGATTTTGGCCTTGAAGGCGAGCTTGATCGCGCTTTTAACACTTTACAAGCGGCAACCCCTGCTAACCTCGCTGCCACGTTACGTCAAGCACGGCAGCGTGAGCAATTCTTCCGTCTGCGACACCACGCGTTAGATCAAACTGAATTTGATCGACACATAGCCATTTTACGCCAGGGATTTAAAAATAACGGGGACAGTTTGAAAGCCCTAGAGCGTTATCAGGGCCTTTTTAGTAGGGTGGCTAAAATTGAATACGATCTCGGTCTTACTGCTACCAACACGCTTGGTGGCGAGCATGGTTTGATTGAAAAAGAAACTGCTATTACCACGCTACTTACGGCTCTTGAACAAACAGTCTTAGACAAAACCACGTATTCTTTTGATGACGCCCTAGCTTCTTTATTTATTTTGAGTTTTTTTATCGTAATCAGTGAATTGGTAATCGCTTATTGGCTTTATCAGAGTATTATTCGGCCAGTTCAGAGCTTGCGTGCTGCAACACAAGCCTTTTCCGAAGGCAAACTGCAGGTTCATGTGCCGGTGACATCGCGTGATGAGTTAGGTGAACTGAGTGCTTCGTTTAATACCATGGCTAAGGCTTTGACCAAATCGTATCACGCTATTAGTGAAGTGAAAGATTTGGATGAAGCCATTCTCTCGAGCATTGGGGATGGTGTTATAGTCGTTAATAACCAAGCCAACATTATTCGTTTCAATACTGCCGCCAGTAATGTATCCGGATTTACCGAAGCGGAAGTAATCGGTAAAAAATATGAGAGTCTGCTCACACTTTCTTTTATTAAAAATAGATCTCTGAATAAAATTCGCTCCAAAAAATCAGTGAGTTATCGTGTCTTAGTAACCAAAGAAGGAAAAAAAATCGCGATAACTGATCACATTACCTCGCTTAAAGATAAAGACGGGCACATATTGGGGTGTGTGGTTGTTTTTCGTGCTTGTTAATAAGTGTTTTTCTCGTAGCAGCCGTATGATCCGTTTGGGAGGTGGCAATCATTCGCTCCAATATGTGGCTCGGTTGGTTCGCGCCGGACTATTGGGTATATTTTTTTTGTCGAGTTTGTTCTCTACGGGCTCTATAACTAGAGCCGCCGGTGTTCCTCGAATACTCTATCATCAGGGTCGTTTGCTTGACAGTAGTACCAATGCGCTTGGTGGAAATATTGGGGCTAATTATTGTTTCCGTTTCTCGTTGTATAATACAGCTTCAGTTGGTTCTGGTACCAAGTTATGGCCGACTAACACGCCCTCAACAATGACAGTATTAGTAAAAAACGGTACTTTCACTGCTCCGATCGGCGATACGAGTGCTGGAGGTGACATTCTTGATATTAATTTTCAAGATTATGATACTGTCTATCTTAATGTAGAGGTTGCGGCTCAAGTCAGTAATTCTTGTGGCGGAGTGACCTTCGAGACTCTCAGCCCACGCCAGCGAATTGCTGCCGTTGCTTACGCGCTTTCAGCTAGTAGTATTTCTGGGACCGGCCAATCAACTATTGGCACCACCACTCCTTTTGGGAGCTCTGTTCTTTCTGTCCAAGCTACCTCTACCGGGGCAGTACCGGTAGCAGTACGCGGTGCCACCGGCCAAGCAGTTGATTTGCTGCAACTTCAAACCGCAGCCGGGCTTAACTTGCTTCGTATCGATCAAACGGGGGCGTTATTTAGTTCATCCACTCTGCAGGTGAGCGGAGCTGCTCGCTTGTATAATAATTTGACGGTAGATGGCGTTTCGTCACTATTTAACCTCGTTGTCACTAATGCCACATCCACCAACGCCACCTCCACCAACCTAGCCGTTACCGGCCAGCTCACTCTGACCGGTGCCACTATTACTGGCCTATCTAGCAGTAATCTCTCAGATGCGGCTAACTTGGCGAAACTAGCTGTCAACCAAACATTCAGCGGGTTAAATACTTTTTCCGCTACCACTACTTTTACAACAACTACAATTGCCTCATCGACCGTTACAACTGAAAACGTTTCCAACTTGACCGTAAACAATTCACTCTCCTTACCGGTCAACTCTATCACCGACGCCATGGTGGTCGACTCCATTACCGCGAGTAATTACTTGTTGCTCTCTGGCGGCACCTTAACCGGCTTGACAGCGCTCCAAGGTGGCTTTATCTCCACTGCTTCCTCCTCCATTAGCGCTGGTCTTCAGGTGGCTGGCGCGTTGAATGCCTCGTCGAGCCTGTTGGTTGGTGGTGCTGCTACGCTTAACAGCACCCTTGGCGTCAGTGGCCTCACTACTGCTACCGGTGGCTTTATTTCTTCAGCATCCTCTTCTGTGGCAGGCGGATTACAAGTGGCTGGCGCGCTTAATGCCTCATCGACCTTTTTGGCCAATGGACTGTCCACTTTAAGTGGGGGAGTATTAGTCAATGCTTCCACGTCCACCATTACCAATTTGTTCACCTCGTTCTCTACATCCACCAACGCCACCTCCACCAACCTAGCCGTTACCGGCCAGCTCACTCTGACCGGTGCCACTATTACTGGCCTCAGCACCGATAGTCTCTCAGATGCGGCCACACTTGCCAGATTATCTAGCGACCAAACATTCAGCGGCTTAAATACTTTTTCCGCTACTACGACCTTTTCTACCACCACCATTGCTTCTTCCTCTGTTACCACTCAGAATGTCGGTACGCTCACAGTTAATAACTCTATTTCCTTACCCGATAATAGTATCACCGACGCCATGGTGGTCGACTCCATTACCGCGAGTAATTATCTGTTACTGAGCGGTGGTACGTTGACCGGATTGACCTCATTTGAAAATGGATTCATTAGCAATGCTTCAAGTAGCATTGGAGGGGGGTTGCAGGTTACAGGGCCCTTAAATGCTTCCTCCAGCTTGTTAGTAGGTGGAGCAGCAACATTAAATAGCACCCTTGGAGTAAGCGGCCTAACGACGCTAACGAGCGGGTTCATTTCCAGCGCTTCATCTTCAATTGGCGGCGGTCTTCAGATTGCCGGCCCATTGAACGCCTCGTCTACGCTCTTGGTAAATGAGCTATCTACTCTAACGGGGGGGTTTATTAGCAACGCTAGCAGTAGTATCGGTGGCACACTAAGCATCTCGGGTGCCACCACTGTCTCTTCTACTTTTTTAGTTGCGGGACTAAGTACTTTTCAGGGCGGCTTAATTATCAGTGCTAGTAGCAGTATCGGGGCTGGACTTCAGGTCGCCGGCCCACTAAGCGCTTCTGGAACGCTGCAGACTGGGGGGTTGGCCACCTTCGGGACAGGTTTCATCAGTATAGCTTCCTCTAGTATAGCGGGGGCGTTATCGATCTCAGGGACTACTACCCTGTCGTCTAATTTAATTGTTTCAGGAGGAAATATTGTCCACAATCTCGGCAACCCCACTTTTTCAGGCGGATATGATGATTCAGCTATTAATGCTAATGCAGTGTTTGCCAATGGTCGTTATGCTTTTTTAGGTAAAGCTACTAGTGCTGGAACATGTTCCGCTAGCGATCCAACCGGCTGTGAAATACAAATATTTGATGTCAGCACCAGTAGTCCGACGTATCTGGGTGGTATCGATGTGGGAAGCGCTGTTAATGCGATTACTGGTTTTGGCGATTATTTAGTATTCGGAACTAATGCGGCAAGTGGTTTTTGTTCAGCTACTACGGCTACTGGTTGCGAGCTGCAAATGTATAATATGTTTAATCCTCTGAGCCCGGTTTATAGCGGCGGTATTGATGCCACTACTCAAATTAAAGGACTGGCTATGGAAGGCGGCAGAGTAGTAATTGCCAAAGCGGTAAGTGCTGCCACTTGTACTTTCGCTAACCCAGCAGGATGTGAAATTCAATTATATGATTTGTCCGGCCCCAGTTCTACGCCTCGGTTTATGGGCGGCGCCAATGATGCCGGTGGAAGCAATTTTGATGCAGTTGCTCTATCGGGGCGTCGGGCCTATATTGGTAAAGCATCTAATTCTGGAACCTGCAGTTCTACTGATAATACTGGTTGTGAGCTACAAATTTATGATATCACCGCCTCCACCACGGCACTAATATATATTGGAGGAGTTGATAATGGTGATAATACGGCTAATGGTATTACGGTCAATGGAATGAACGTGTTTCTGGTTAATAATGCCAATACTGGTACTTGTTCATCTTCCACCCGTACTGGCTGCGAACTACAACTATTTGACGTGATTAATCCGACAAATCCCACTTATAAAAATGGTCTTGATTTAACCGACGCGACTAAAGCAGTCATGTCTGCTGGGCGCTATTTGTATGTGGGGAAGAATGCTAGCAATGGCGCCAGTTGTTCGATTTCAACTCCAGCAAATTGCGAAATTCAAGTCTATGATGTTTCGACGAGTGCGCTAACTTTTGTCGGGGGTGTAGATTCCGGATCAGGGGTTTCGGGAACGACGGTAAACGCTCTGTACGTGGCCGGCCGTCGATTCTTTATTGGGGTTGGGGGTTCAGTCGATAGTTGCCGGGCTCTCTCTGAGAATTCAGCACACGGATGTGAGTTTCAATATTATGATGTGGGCGGAATTGAAACAGGTGGTTTGATTTCCCATACTGCCGAAATCGGAGGTTTACAAGTACTACAAAATGCTTTTTTTGATAACAGTCTTTTTTTACGAGGTGGTCTATTTGCTGGGGTTGGAGGTATTAGTTCCGAAGGTGGCCTGTCGGTAATTGGCACTACTACTCTCGGTTCGGCTCTCACCGTAGTAGGCACCATTAATGCCTCAGGTACGCTAGCTATAACTGGTGGATCTGGCGCTGGTGGCCTTAAAATTACCGCGTCGAATTCTTCCACCACTATTACTTCCTTTGCGTCCGGGTCTGGTGCCGGGGCATTTATTTTTGATACCAATAGTGCGTTGAGCACGGCAAGTAGCTCTATTTTATTTTCTTTGCGCAACGCCGGTTCCAAAGTTCTTTCAGTAGACACCGGTGGAAATGTTCGCTCCACCGGAACTATTACCTCCAATGCCGCGGGCAGCACGATTGGTGATTTGGCCGAATATGTAGATCTGTCGCCGGGTGACACGAGCGAGCCCGGTGACGTGCTCATTTCTGATCCGGAGAATCCTAATAAATTTAAAAAATCTACCAGTGCCTATGCAGTTAATGTAGCTGGTGTTATCTCTGATACGGGCCGTTTCTTAATTGGTGTCAGTGGTGAAAATCGCGGTGCGCTCGCGTTGTCTGGCCTCGTTAATACCAAAGTTACTGATGAAAATGGCCCAATTAGTACCGGTGACTATGTAGTTACTGCCTCTAGAGCAGGCTATGCTATGCGTTATGACCTGGAGAGTGGAAAAACAGCAAGTATTATTGGTATGGCACTCGAGCCACTCGCTACTTCTTCTGCTCGTATCACTATTCTGATTATTCGAGGACTAGCCCTGCCGGGATCTCCGAGTAGTACGTCTGTCACTTCAAGCGCTTTATCTTTTTTTGATACCGAATCAGAGTTAGGTGGTACCGAAATTCTCACCACTTCCACTGTCGCGAGCTCCTCTTCGTTCACAATCAGTCCTTCAAGCTCACTAGTAATTGGTGGTCTCACGGTTAACGGACCGACGGTATTAAACGGCATGGTGAGTGTCATTGGAGATATAGATTTTTTAGCTACTACTACCTTTGAGGGCAGCGCCTTTTTTGCTGATCAAGTGAGAATTGCGAGTACCTTGACCGTGTCTGGGACAATTGCTGCTTCTCGGTTGGTTGCCAACGAGATTGTTACCCCAGGCCTCTCTTATGTGTCTTCGACCGTAGATGCGTTAGCCTCAACCACTGCTGATTTAGGCATCCAATTAGCGTCATCTACCATGGCCCTTAGCGCGGTTGCCTCAACCACCGACTACCTGTTTAATCGTATGACGACGCTTGAAAATCAATCAAATCTTACCCTGGCTAACTTGGCAAGTAGCAGCCTGTCTATTGATCAGCCGGGTATATTGCGTGCTGGATTACAAGTCGATATGCTCAGTTCAATTAGCGGCGCTATTAGTGTCGGCAGCGAAATTCTTTTTATAGGCCGGCCCTATTTTAACGCCGATAGCGGAGGATTTGTGGTTGTACCCCCCGGTCAAAAGAATGTTGCTGTAGAGTTCCAGCATGAGTATCTCGAGCAACCGGTAGTAAATGCGACTTTGTCGCTCGAAACTACTTCCACTCTCAGCGCTGATGAGGCTGCGGCTCTCGAAGAGATAATTTTTACTGAAGATATTAGGTATATCATAATTAAAAAGACTACCCGTGGTTTTACTCTACACCTCAGTAAGCCTGCTCCATTTGAGCTAACCTTTAGCTGGATAGCTTTGGCTGTTAAAAATGCTCGTCGGGCCACCGTCATTCCTTCGGAGATAGTTGAATCCCCTTCAGGTGAAGTGTTGCCAACAGATACGACCAGTACTATTTCTACACCTTCTGTCACGCCACCAGTTGATGAACTCTCGACTTCTTCAGAAGAAGTTTTTACACCTGCATCTGAGCCTCCTCAAGAATATGATACAAGCACTAATCCGGAAGGAGGGTAGCTATCAAAACTTATCCACATGAGCAAAAATTTTCTGGTATATCTTTAACCTATGATATAATAATAAAAATTCTTATTTATCAATAATAATTTTATGCCTATGAGCACGGAAACAAAAAATCAAACTCCGCCAGTCCACTCTGTCGCTAAGATTTTTAGCATTCTTTCTCTACTGGCGTTATTGGTTAGTTTAGCAGGAAACGCGTATCTTTATAATCAGCTGACTGTAATTAAAAACAATCCATCTAAAGTAGGTCAGAGTGAACTAGTCGATGTTGTTGCAAGGGTGCAAAAAATTCTAGATCTTCCTGAAGGTGAGCAGCCAACGCTCGCGACCGTCTCTGATCCGTCGTTGCTTAAAGGTCAGCAATTTTTTGCCAAGGCTAAAACTGGGGATAAAGTTTTGCTGTATGCTACAGCCCGTAAAGCAATTTTGTTTGATCCAATCGCTAATCGAGTGATCGAAGTTTCTCCCATCAACATTGGTAATAATGGAGGTACGCCTACTGCCCAGGCAGCCGGAACTGTATCAGCTGGTGAGGCTCAGAACAAACCATAGTATCTATTGAGTACTGAGTGAAATATCAAAAAGCCTTAACAACCTTTGTTTGTCAAATAGGTTTATGTTGGCGCGACTCTTTATACTGCTGGCAGCGTTAGTTATCACGAGTGGCGGCAGAGTGGCCAAGGCCGATGATTTTAGTTCCGAAAATTTTATCACTCGAGATCCCGTCCTTCTCATGGGGGCCGAACAGTCGACCTCTGACAATTTTCAGCTCATCAGTAATAGCGGCCTGCTAGTCGCTAGTGAAAGCAGCTCAAGCAAATTTAAAGCTGACCAAAACATTGTCCAGCTCCCCTCAGTTACCACCCCTGTTCTGACCGTTACCGCTCATACTACTAGCGCTGATCTTAGCTGGACGTCAGCTGTCGGTAGCTTAGGGATTACTGTTGGGAGTTATGAAATTGGCCAATCACTAATCAGTGGTGGTCCATATAGTTATTTTAATGTCGGCAGTCTACTGACGCGCACCCAAACCGGTCTGAGTGCTAACACCAGATATTACTTTATAGTCAGAGTCCGTGACACTGAAGGTTCAGTAGTGGCTACTTCCAGTGCAGTCGCTGTCACTACTGGTAGCTCTGGAACCTCTGTAAATTTTGGTATTAGTCCGGTATCAGTTAGCACTTCAGTCCCCACGTCGGCCGCAGCAGCCGCTTCATCATCAGTAGCGCAGGTTACCTTTTTCGGGTATACGTCTCCACTAGCTTCAGTAATCCTCTTAAAGGACGGAGAGTTTATTTTATCTAGTCAAGCTGATCAAAGAGGTAGGTTTGAGCTGTCTCTGACCGATCTTGGCGCGCGAAAATACACTTTTTCTTTGGCTAGTCAGGATATAAATGGTGACCGTTCCGCGCTCGTTGCATACCCCGTTGATATTGCTGGAAATGATCAAGCGCGCATTGGAGCGGTCTTTTTGAGTCCGACTCTCAAAATGAATAGCCAGTACCTCACCCCTGGTGAGTCACTGGCCGTTACTGGTTCGACGCTGCCGCGGGCTACAATTATTATTACTCTTACCCCGCGCACCCCCGGTAACAAATCATTACTAGTTACTACGACTGCCGATGAAAATGGATTTTACCAATATCAGATCCCGGCCCGTCAATTAGGGAAGGGTAATTTTATAATTAATGCTGAAGCAAAAGATAATCAGGTAGGGCAGAGCAACTCAAGTCTTACGCAAACCGTAATAATTGACGAAATGATTACCGATAGCACCATCTCCAAAAAAGTGTATCTAAAGGGTGATCTAAATGCGGACGGACGAGTAAATTTTATCGATGTGTCCATCGCCTTATTTTGGTATAAGCGACCCCCGAGTCCACTATTTGCAACGGTAGAAGCAGAGCGCTTGAATGGTGATGGTGCTATCACTCTAAGTGATTTTAGTATTATTGCGTATTATTGGACCAGTTAAGCTAGCCGTCAAAGACTTAAGCGTTATCGTATGTCTAGTGTGTTTCAAAAAACCATAACATTACTGAGTGCTGCCGTGCTCGGTTTAGTAGCAATTTTAGCTGCCCCACAGCACGCTTATAGCGCTGAATTATATTTTTCTGCGCCACCAAGCACTGGAATCGGCGATACAATCGAGGTTGTAGTTCGCCTCAATACCGAGAGCGACCGACTAAATCTCGTTGGTGGAACGCTTGTTTTTTCAGCTGATGAGCTGGAACTTGAACAGATTAATGATGGTCAAAGTGCGGTTACTTTTTGGATTGAACCTCCCAAACTTAAGACTGGAGCAGGGGCTTCCAAAGTAACCTTTAGTGGCATGATACCTGGAGGCGTAGTCAGTTCTGATGCCCGACTCTTTTCATTAATGTTTCATGTGGTAGGGTCTCAGGCTCCTCGCCTCACAATTACCAATCCGCAAGCATTTTTGCACGATGGGCTGGGTACACCGGTAAGTGTTGCCACACAACCGTTGCAGATTACAATAGGTTCGCGCGTTATCGATTATCGCCCCCGTTTTGATAATCAACCACCCGAACTCTTCACCCCGTCTATCAGCCGCAGCGAGGCAGTTTTTGACGGCCAGTGGTTTGTTACTTTTTCAGCCCAGGATAATCAATCAGGCATCGATCACTATGAGATAGCTGAAAGCCAAACTGGGTATACTGCTGAAATCGCTTTACAAACACCGTTTTCCTGGCGGACAGTTAATAGTCCTGCGTTACTCTACGATCAAACACTGCGTAGCTTTGTTTATGTCAAAGCGGTTGATCGTGCGCATCAGCAGCGTGTAGTAGTGGTCAGCCCAGCCGCATCTAAATCGTTGATACATAGGTTTTCTGGCCATGCTGTTGTCATTTTTGGTAGCCTTTTTTTAGGCGTTAGTGGTATACTATGGGGGTTAAAAAAAATTCGAGCATAACTGCTTGGTTAGAGTATGTTTTTCTTCAAACCAAAATCCTATCTCGGTATTGACCTCGGCGCAGGGGGCGTAAAGCTTGTGGAATTGCAGCAGCAAAAGCATCGGCCCGTTTTATTTACCTATGGTTACACCTCGCTGTACCAAGATGTTCACCGATTGGTCCCCGAACAAGAAAAACGGCCCGAAGATTTGTTGATCAAAAAAACCCCACCATCGTTTGAGCAGTCGTCTGCTGACAAAAAAGCGGCCTCGGCAGAGCCGGTCGATCCGCGCCTAGAGCTATATGCGAATCTAGTCCGTGCTGTTTGTACTGCGGCCAAAACTCGGAGCAAAAGTGTGGTGGTGAGTCTGCCGGTGTCAGCTGTGTTTCATACCATAGTCAACCTCCCAGTGGTAAAACGCGAAGAAGTAGACGCTCTTCTCAAAGCCGAAATAAAAAAATTGCTACCCTACGCACTCGAAGATACAGCACTTGATTATGAGCTCTTACCTCGTGCCGCTGATGCAAAAGTGCAAACTATTTTGGTAAATGCAGTTCCAAAATCACTCGTCTTGTTTTATTCCAAAGTTTTCAAAGCAGCCGGCCTCGAGCTCAGCGCTCTCGAACCAGAATCAGTTGCTCTGGCCCGTTCACTCGTCGGCCGCGATCGCGCTCTCACTATGGTGATCGATCTTGGGGCTGAGCGCACCAATTTTTTCATGATCGACCAGACAGTGCCCATGACTCACCACAGCATCGAGCTGGGTGGTAAAAATATAAATAGCATGCTACAGTCGATTTGGGGTGTAGACGACTCGCTGGTGGAACAGTTAAAATTCAATCTCTTCGCTGATCTAAATCGCGAATCAGCCGCCCTTATTTCGCGCGAACGGCTGTTGTCTATTTTGATGCCGATAATAGATCCAATTGCCAAAGAGATAGGTTATAGCTTTGATATGTATCTGCGCCAAAGCGGTAATGAAGGCAAGCGCCCGGAAAAAATTATTTTGACCGGAGGCAGTGGTATTATGCCGCTTCTAGCCACCTACCTGACTGACCTGTTCAAAATAAAATGTTATACGGGTGATCCGTGGGGCCGGGTGGTCTATCAAGAAGGTTTGAAGACGGTGCTGCACAGCATCGGCCCACGCATGTCGGTGGCTATTGGCCTTGCACTGCGTAATTTGGTATAATTAATCTTACGTCCATAGTCCTTGGCATTACGCTGTAACTGCCGTGGCAGGAGGACTTTATAAGTTGTTTAACCTTAACTTCTATGGATAAAAAAGACTCCAAAACCCATGTATTGTTGGTAGAAGACGATGTTTTTCTGGCCAATATTTACGAAAAAAAATTTGAACTAGAAGGATTTAAAACTAGTGTCGCTGATAATGGTGAAAAAGGGTTGGTAGAAGCCAAGCGAAAACAACCAGATATTATCCTGCTTGATATACTCTTGCCTAAACTAGATGGTTTTTCGGTGCTCGAAAAATTAAAAACTGACCCGTCTACCAAACAGATTCCAGTTATCCTGCTCACCAATCTTGGCCAAAAAGACGACGTCGAAAAAGGGCTTGAATCAGGGGCTGTTGACTATTTAATCAAAGCCCATTTCAAACCCTCCGAAGTCGTAGAAAAGGTGCGCAAAGTGTTGAAAAAATAACCGTCTGATGAACTAAAGATTGCGGTCATATGTCTATCTATCACGGAAAGGGGGTGACACTATGAACAAGAAAGGCTTTACATTAATTGAATTGCTCGTTGTTATCGCTATTATCGGGTTGTTGTCAACCTTGGCAGTGGTAGCGCTCGGATCAGCTCGTGTCAAAGCGCGCGACTCCAAACGTCTATCCGACCTCAAGCAATTACAAACTGCACTCGAACTTTACTATACTGACCAGAATTCATACCCGGCCGGCGATACAATTGATCTCGCCACCACCAACTACGCCTGTTTGAACTCAACTGGTTTCACCACGTCAGGCTGCACTAATCCGTATATGTCCAAAGTTCCAACCGATCCTAAAGAAGGTTCCTATGTCTACACTGTCGGCACTGGTACCTATACGGTTGAAGCGACTCTCGAAGGAGACGTAAACGGTCTCAGCGGGGATATCAAATTAACCCCAGCAGGTATTGGCAAATAATCAGGATTCGTTTTTATAAAAACCCTTTAGATACTTCTAAAGGGTTTTTAAATTATATGTCTAAGCATGTATGGTAATTTATCCCATTTTCTAATTTGTCAGCCAAAAACCTTTTAGGTATACTTATGTCTGGTTATGAATTCATGCGCCTGTGAATTCATGGTTGCTTAACTAGACTCCGTCAGTCGGTATGCTTCAAGAAGTCCTCGGCTTCCCTTTATACATATTTGTTTTTTGGTGCGGTGCCGTCCTTGGCAGTTTTCTCAACTCCTGGATATGGCGTACCCGCGAAAATATCCGAATTTTTGCCTTCACGAGGAGTGTCTGTGTGCATTGCCATCGGCAGCTCGCATGGTATGAAAATATTCCGCTGCTGAGTTTTATTTTTTTAAAACATGTCTGTCGCACCTGCGGTCGACCTATTCCCTGGCAATATTTTTTGGTAGAAGCCCTCACCGGGGTATTATTGTCAGGTCTCTTTTATTATCACACCAAGGTGACCATCTTCGATCCCTGGCATTTTTGGCGCGATGTATTTTTTCTAGCTCTACTAATCATTATCTTTTTCTACGATTATAATTATCAGTTGATTCTATCGCGTGTTATCTGGGTTGGGTCATTTGTCGGCGGCATCGTTAATTATTATGCCCTCGGCCTTATGCCCGGATCTATGATCACCGCTGCAGTGGTAACGGGTGGATTTTTCCTATTTCAATTCCTGGTCTCACGCGGTCGCTGGATTGGAGGAGGTGATGTGCGCCTCGGCGTTCTCATGGGAATCTGGCTTGGGTGGCCGAATGTACTGGTTGCCTTATTCATTGCCTATATTCTCGGCTCGATTGTGGCGATTGGCCTTTTGGTATCCAAAAAATTTCGGTTTGATTCAGCGGTTCCATTTGGCACATTCCTCGCCATCGGCACGCTGTGCTCTTTATTTTTTAGTAATCAGATTATTGGGTGGTATATGGGCCTGATCGGTGTGTAATGTAGTCATTGAAACATTAAAGCATGAAAACAGTAAAATAAAATCACTCGGTGTCATTCCCGCGAAAGCGGGAATCCAGGATAGTTAAACGAAGTCCAAAGTGATTGTTAATTCCCGCTTTTGCGGGAATGACAAAAAATTTGTTATTTAAGTTCAATTTAAACATATAATTACTGCTTTAGTGTTCTTATGTTCTAGTGTTTTCATGATGATATGACTAAACATCAAAATCTTACAGAACTTCTCCCGCGCCTACGCGCCCAGATCAACGATCTGCGGCACCGCTATCATGTGCTCAATGATCCGGAAGTGACCGATGCCATGTATGACAGCCTGATGGATGAATTACGCCGCCTCGAAGCCGCCCACCCAGATCTAGTCACTCCAGATTCACCGACTCAACGTGTCGCCGGCACAGCACTCGATAAATTTACCAAAGTTACCCACCAAGTGCCGCAGTGGTCATTTAATGATGCCTTCTCTGAAGATGATATGCGCGACTGGCAAGAGCGCATCTTGAATATGCTCGAAAAGTCCCTCGGTGCCCGCCCAACCGATCTGTCGTATGTCTGTGAATTGAAAATCGATGGTCTGCACATTGTGCTTTCCTATGAAGGCGGTAAGCTTATTACCGCCGCCACCCGTGGTGATGGCAGAGTGGGGGAAGATGTTACCCAAAATATAAAAACGATCGAAAGTGTTCCGCTTACGCTCGAAGAGCCTGCGACCCTCGTTGCCGAAGGCGAAGCCTGGCTGCCGGATGCTATGCTGAAGCGCATCAATGCCGAGCGAGAGAAATCCGGCGAGCCGCTATTTGCCAACCCGCGCAATGCCGCCGCTGGCACACTCCGCCAACTTGATCCGCGCATTGTAGCTGCCCGGAAACTCCTCCTCACTGCTTATGATATTTCAAGTGGTGTGGTGCCGCCCACCCAAGCTGAAGAGCTCACTCGTTTGAAAGAGCTCGGTTTCAAAACTGATTCTAACTGGAAGGTATGTCAAACGATTGATGAAGTGTTAAAGTTTCATATTGATTGGAAAACGCGCCGGGCCACCCAGCCCTTTTGGATCGATGGCATTGTAGTCAAAGTCAATCAGCGCCGCTATCAAGATGCCCTCGGCTTCACCGGCAAAGCGCCGCGCTGGGCTATTGCCTATAAATTTCCCGCGGAGCAGGGGACCACGGTCGTCGAAGAAGTCTATGTGCAGGTGGGGCGCACTGGTGCGCTTACCCCGGTGGCTCGTCTCGCTCCAGTCAGTCTGGCCGGCACCACCGTCACCCATGCCACCCTGCATAATTTTGATGAAATCGAGCGCCTCGGCCTTAAAGTCGGTGATACCGTCATCGTGGAAAAAGCTGGTGATATTATCCCCAAAGTCGTGCGCATCCTTGATAAAATGCGCACAGGAAAAGAGAAGGCTGTCCGCATTCCAGTGGTGTGCCCAGTGTGTAATTCACCGGTCCAAAAACAAGTATCAGAAACTAAACCGGGTACAGCCACCGAAAGCGTGGCGCTGTATTGTCTGAACCCGGATTGTTACGCCAAACAGCTCGAGCATATTGTCCACTTTGTCAGTAAGCACGCCTTTGACATCGATCACTGCGGCGAGAAAATTGTGGAACAGCTCCTGAACGAAGGGCTGATCAAAGACGCCGCCGATTTATTCACCCTCACGGTAGGCGACCTGACTCCACTCGACCGGTTTGCCGAGAAATCAGCTGAAAATTTAGTGGCTGCCATCGCTGCCGCGAAACAGGTCACGTTGGCCCGTTTTATTCAGGCGCTCGGAATTCCGCAAGTTGGCGAAGAAACCGCTGCCGATCTGGCCGACCACTTTCACACCTTTGCCGCTTTTGAATCTGCGAGCCTCGAAGATTTACAAAATATAAATGGGGTGGGGGAAAAAGTAGCTGCCTCGATTATTGACTATTTTAAAACTGCAAAGCATCGTCAGTTTATTAAAAAGTTATGGGCTAATGGGGTAACCGTGGCGCGGGCCGAACCAACCGCTACCAGGTCTGGCGCGCTCTCCGGAAACACCTATGTCCTCACCGGAACCCTCACTAAGCTGAGCCGTGACGAAGCCAAAGTTGCGCTTAAAAAACGTGGTGCCGCTGTGACTGAGTCTGTCAGCAAGCACACAACTGCCGTGGTAGTAGGCGACAATCCCGGATCAAAATATACCAAAGCCCAACAGCTCGGCATTACCATCCTCAGTGAAGCTGATTTACTGAAACTGCTGGCTCTGTGATATACTATACGTTGTAAGTTTGATGAATAACGCATAGGTAATTTCACTCCGTCCACCATAAGCCCACTATGGATTTTCTCCGTACTCTATCCGCCATCACCCCAGCCGAAGACTCACTCGTTGGCACTCCCGCCGTACTACTTGCCAAAGTTGCTGTGCTGAGCAGTGCAGCTGAGTATAGTGTAGCGCCGACTACATTTGTCACCGCCACCGCTTATCGCCATTTTTTGGATAGCAATCAATTGCTCCCGGTTATAAAATCCGCTTGGAAGGCCTACTGCAAAGCCCGGCCAGAAGCTCGTCATGCCCTGGCCGTTCGTCTGCGTGCCTCGCTCCGCCATGCTGCCATTCCCGCTAATCTCGGCGCCACGCTAAGTCGGCTGCACAAAGACTTGTCAGGCGGAAAAACTGCCCGTGCACTCTGCCTGTCTCCCGAAATTATTGTTCCAGGCACCACCTTTAAAATTCTGTCTATCACTCCACCAAGTAGCTCAGGCGTCTTTTCTCTTACCGAATTCACCGAGCTCGTACGGCAAAAGTATTTATTCTTATTCTCTGATGCCGCTTTGAACGAGTGGCTCGCCGCTGATATAGATATTTCCGAAGTATCCTTGGCTCTCAGTATCCGATCGCTGCCGCTCCAGGCAAAAGGGGTGAGTGGAAGAATCGACACGGTTAGTTCTGAATTTCATCATCAAGCAGTATCGTCTCTACATGTAGTCAGCGGCCTCGCGTCGCTTGAGCTGCCTACCCGTGCCCTCCGCTCGGATAGAGTTTTGCTCTTTAATCAAGCTCCTGGAGCGTCTGATGCCGTCATTCACTACAACCGTGGCAAAAAAGCTACTGCGAGTGTTGTCACCGCCACCGGCATTAAACTTAAAGCACTCTCTGCCGCGGAACGCGCCGTGCCACTCATTTCACACGCCGAAGCCACCAGCCTCGCGCGTGCAGCCGGGACGTTAGCTAAAAAATTTGGTTTTCCGCTCAGCGTATTTTGGAGTCGCTCGGCCGATAAAAAGTTAGTAGAAATCTATCGGATTTTGCCGCTCGCCTCAGAAAAAAGTACTAGCACCATTAAAAAATATGAATTTTCCGTTCCACTCGCCCCTACATCTGCCATCCTGACCGGGCATCCTTATGGCGAAAAAATCGCCAGCGGTCGCGCGCTGGTAGTGACTAAGGCTAGCCAGCTCTCAGATATCATTGCCGGTGATATAGTAGTCGCCCGCCAGATTATGCCAGAATGGACAGAGCATCTCCGTCATGTGGCCGGCCTGATTATCGAAGACGCCGCGGCCACTACCGGAGTTGAATTGTCCCACGCCTACAGCATCCCGGTTCTCACCGGAGCGAAAAAAGCCCGCCAAATAGTAGTATCTAAAAAACCGATCACCTTATCGACACTCGATCCCAGCCAGGGCCTGGTCTACAGTGGGTTACTGCCATTCCAGGTTGAGGAGTATGACTGCAAACATCACTCCGCGGTTACAGATTTTCTGGTTACCGCTTCCGAGCCTCAGGTTATTAGCCGTCTGTCAGAGTTGCCGCTGTCAGGCCTTATGTTGCCGGTGAATGATCTATCCAAAAATAGTCGCAGCCAATTAGTGGACCGCCTTAAATTAGCTGCAGCGTTATTTTTTCCGCGTCCAGTCTGGCTATGCTGCCAAGGAGCTGTGAACCCCGTCGAACTGTGCCAACTGGTAGAGCAGCTCTCTGTTCTTCGCTCCGAGAATGGGTTTGATACTCTTAATGTGGTTGTTCCACCAGCTGCTGCCGCCGACACTCTGTTTATCAAACGTTTTAAAGAACTCGGGCTCTCCACCAAAAAATCCGGCGTGAAAATATATGGATCCGTATCCTATGCTGACCTGACAGCAGTGCTGAAGCTAAAACCAGCCGTTACCGGTCTATGCATAGATTTTACCACTCTCGCCGGGCCGCTCTCTGAAGCCGTGAAGCGTCTCGTGATAGAAAGTATGCGGTTGGCACGTCTGAAACATTTGTCACTGCATGCTTTGGTCGGAGCCCTGCCGGCTCAGTCCGATCTATTGCCCTTGTTGATTCAAGAAAAAATTGGCAGCTTGGCAGTTGCTCCCGCCGCTTGGTGGCGACTCACGGCCGAAGCCGAACGCTTAGAAAAAAAGTATGGTCAATCAGGCCCCGTAAGATTTTTTAGTAGCAACAGTGGTCGTTTCCAAAAACTTCCCGAGCGGGCTCTGTCAGCGCTCGGCGTCGTTGGTCTCACCGTGTCGCTCGCTGGATCTACCTGCCAAACTGTGAGTCAGCCATCAAACACGACCGATTTGCAAGCCGCAGTCCAAACTCAGTTAGCGACACTGAAAACAGAGCTAACACAAGAGATTACCAGTCAACTAGCGAAGCAAGCTGCCACCGCCGACACACTCTATCAAGAATCTGAGCTTGCTCGGTTCACCATTCGCCACCCGTCAACGTGGTCGGTAACCCGCTCTACTGCTGAAGTCCGATTCGAATCTGGTGGTACCGCCTTCACCATTAGCCAGACGCCCACTCCCAAACCTCTGCCACCTCCCGGCGAACGCTCCGCCTGGCGCGAATTTGTGGTCTATCGCACGAATGTCACTACCGAAGGCTCTAATACGGAAACTATGACTATTATGCCTCCGGCCGACGCTTCTGATAAACAAGTGATCGTACTATCCGCACGGGGCGAATCATTAGAAAATTTGTTAAATCGCTTTGAATCCTTCGCATTCGCTGAGTAAACTAGTTATTGCCCTTATCCCTAAAAAACCAACCGCTCTACGGGTGGTTTTTTAGGTCATTTTTTGCCATAAAAAAGTAACACAACGTCATTCACTCACCGTAATAAAAAAATCTCGCTTAATTTAAGCGAGATTTTTAATCGGATTTTTAGTAGAGAACTTTCAAATTATGCACCAGCGTCACCGTCTTATCCTTATCCGGCCCACTCACTACCAAATAATACCCCGGACTAGACACGCGCGCTTCATACCGCCCACCATGGTCAATCAGTTGAATATCGCCGTTATTATATACCCATTTTTTATCGGCAATCGGCCGAATCAGTACGCTCACTAGATTCTTGCTGTCGCCCCACGCGTCTCCGGCTGCGTTTGCCGGCATATCCTTTACCCGAAAGTAATAGACCGGAGCCAGAAATCGGTTGGTCGTAGGCGTAACAATCGTTGGTTCGATAAACCCAGCGGCTTTAATTTCGGTGGCCGAAATTTTGGCGTTAAAATAATCCACCGGTTTAGCAGTGGTAGGAGTGGTCGGTGCAGATGTTGCCATCACCGGCTGAAAAGATAGGGCGAGACTGGCTATTCCGAACAGAGTCATCACGCGCCAGGCTTGATTTTTAAAGAGAGTACTCATAAGAAACAGTAAAAAGTTATCTTTGGCTAGTATAACGCAAATAACTACTGAAGACAATAAACATCAGGTGGGCGGTTGATATAAGTCACGTAGCAATTCACTTCGCCGATGAAGATCTGGGGGCGGTGTTGTTTCCAGCATCGGAGTTGGTATTCCTGGACGTCTTAGCCAATATGCGCTCAGAGCCGTCGCTACCGGCACCGCTATAATTAGCACCGAACTTCCCACCAGCGTTCGCACAATTTCTTCAGCTATAAAGGTGCTGTTAAGCGTCAGCCACCAGGCTTGATTTTTTTGCATACTAAACAAGAGGAAAAGCGGAAACGACGCACCCACATAGGCCAGTACTAACGTATTTATTAAAGAAGCGATATGTTCGCGCCCCACCGATAATCCTCGCCGGTATAATTCGCGCCAGCCAAGACTCGGATTGGCCTTATGAATCTCATCCACTGCGGCCGTTTGCCCAGTAGTTACATCATCAAGCACGCCCAGCACCCCGATAATTATCCCGCCGAGCAGAATACCGCGCAAATTAATGGTGCCTTGGTCAATGTGCAAATAAAACGCTTCTTCCGTGCCAGTACCAGTTAGTCCCACGATGTGCACCCATGCCAGATCTATAATCACCGCGAGCCCGAGGCAGATAAGCGTGCTGATAAGAGCAATGGTGGTTCGGCGATTAAATCCATGCGCCAGATATAGTGATACCACGGTAATAATCACCGCGCTACCTGCGCACACCAGCAAGGGGTCGTGCCCCGCAATAATCTGCGGAATCATTAACCCAAAAATAATCAGCAGACTAAACCCGAGACCGAATAACGACGTCAGCCCACGCCGGCTTCCGAACAAACCAGCCAGACCAATAAAAATGAGTCCCAAGACTGCGATCCGCGGCAGGCGATACTGATCAGTAATATAATAAAAATCAGATCTGCCGCCGGGGGCATACGGCATACTCACAATCACTCGTTCGCCGGGGTGAACTTTTTGGCTCTCTTCAATCACAAAAGTACTGCCATGATCCACTGTAATGCGTCGCCCGCGCTCTCTTCCATTCGTTATTTCAAGTTCGACTGTTTGGTAAGGGTGAGCGGTTCCATCACTATCTTTGGTTCCGTCTTCGAGTATCTTTATCACGGTGGCTCGATAGTAGGTGTCCTCTGGAACTACCGGTGCGGCTGCCCGCACCGGTATGACCAAAGTAACACCAATAATGGCGGCGCCGACCAGTGAAATCACAAAGTTTTTAGGGCTAAATAGGTAGTACATGTATTTCATATGTAATCTATTTATCAATTACCAGCATAACATGAATCCGTCAGACGGGGGAATCCGCCTAAAAAGTTACTGACCGCCAGAGAGGCGGTCAGTAACTGACTTTTGATACCGAGCTATGCTCGGTGAATGGTACGTATAAATTATAATGCAACTAAGTTGCATTTGTAAAGGGATAGATTGTGGATAATTTACTGATACGTCCGGTAATACGTGTCAGGCACATAGGTACGTCGATACTGAAAAGCTTCACCCCGCGTATACACATATGGTTTTATAAGAGATGAATCCTGGCGCCAGGTAGTAGAATCAGGTTCATAGCTCCGGCGGTAATTAGTCGGCACATACGTTTTGCCATAAGTATACACTGGTTCACGGCGGTAGGTGTACACCTTGAAAATAGGCGCTGTATTTATTCGTCCGCCGAATATATTGTTTCTTGTAGAGTAATTAAATGACTTTGCTGGTTGGTAAAAAGTCTGCGGCCGGATCCGAACAGGTTCATAATAAGCAGGTGTTGAAACGGCTTGATCTGGAGAATCAGTGGCCGGAACCTCACCGTGGTCATGATCGTGTTCATTTGTTGCAGTCTCTGTGCCGCGTGCGTCCTCAGCCTCCGAATGAGAATCTTCGGTATGTACATGTGCTGCTGAGCCGTGATCATGCCCATCCACCTCCGGGCTGGCCTGAATTAAAATTCGGGCCGCCGCCGGAGAAGCATATAGTAGTAAGCCTAAAATAATTGTTCCATACAGATACCTTTTTTTCATAGCTATAAATAGTTAGCTGTCGATCAACGATCGAGATATATCTGAAGATGTAAATCGAACATCCCCACATATATCCCGGGCGCATAAGGGGGCGCCCGTCCCCGTCAGAAATGAACCCCGAGCCCCACCCGCGGGCCGCATTCCCATTCCCAATACCGGTGGCTGCCAGGAGCAGTCAGCCCACATTCGGCTTTGCCGACCAGCCAGAATGGTCCCCAGAGTTTTGCCGAGATCATGGCTTCAAGCCCCATCGTAAACCCAGACAGTAGCTCCGGTCGGTCTAGAATTTGGCCACTCAGGGTAATGAGGCGTCGCTCGCCATGGTAGCCGAGCAGTGGGCTGATTCCGATCCGGAGCCAATTGGTCAGATGGGCTTCAAATTCCACGCCCACATGCAGGCCCCAGCCCCAGTTACCGTCGTCTTTATTGAAGACATCGACCCCGAGGGAAAACCCCAGCCATTCAAGCCGCCTCGGATGTAGGCTAATATGCAGCCAGGCGCCATGGCCATCTTCGAGCCCACCAATGAGGGGAGCGGGGACAATAAAGCCGTTGCGAGCATATCCGTACCCACCGGACAGATCGATTATCACTGGTCGTCCTTCGTCGTGGTCATGATCATGATCTTCACCGTCATGATCGTGATGGTCGGGCTCGTCCGCCACTGCCGCCACGGCAAACAGCAGAGTATTCGCTACTACAAGCATCCTAAGTAACGCCAGCATGAGTTCTCCTTAAAGCAACTAAGTTGCAATAAATCATATGCCATACTTTTTGTCAACGCAACTAAGTTGCATTTATCCACAGCCCCCGCTTGACCCCAAGCGGTAGAAGCGTTAGTCTGCATCTATAGAAGAAAAATGTGCGTAATAGTATGAAAAAAAATAATCCCATCATTCTAGTGATTGTGCTCCTCGGGCTCGTTTTGAGTGCCCTTGCCCTGATTAACCGCTTGCGCCCACGCGAGGCATCTTCGCCGGGAAAGCAGCAGCAATTATCAGTAGTGACCTCATTTTATCCGCTCTATTTTTTTACCAGTGAAATCGCGGGTGACGATATAGCGGTATATAATCTTACCCCGCCTGGAATAGAGCCGCATGATTACGAGCCAACCAGTCAAGATCTGATTGCGCTTTCCCATAGCTCCCTTATTCTTATTAATGGCGCTGGTCTTGAGCCGTGGGCTGATAAAATCGCAGCGGGAGAAGATGGATTTAAGTTAGTACCAATTGGCGAATCCTTGGCTACACGCTCTCTGAGCGCAGATGCCCATACTGAAGACACGCATGTTAGGCGCGATCCGCATGTGTGGTTGAGTCCGCTGTTGGCTGAAAAGTTGGTGGAAAGTATTGCCGCCGAGTTGTCACGGGTTGACTCAGTTCACGCCGCGAATTTTTCTAACCGGGCCGCTGCATTGGTAAGCCGGCTGCAGACCCTCAATGAGTCCTATCGCACCGGGCTCGCTACCTGCAGCACCAGAAATGTAGTGACCGCCCACGCTGCCTTTCATTATCTGACCGCTGCCTATAATTTAAACCAGGTCGCCATTGCCGGCCTGTCGCCAGATGCAGAGCCCACACCCCGTGCGCTATCTGAACTGGCTGATTTTGCCAAGAAAAATCAGATCAACTATATTTTTCTAGAAAGTTTAGTTGCGCCGGATCTAGCAAACACGCTGGCCGCCGAAGTGGGGGCTAAAACACTAGTCCTCAATCCACTCGAAGGATTAACTCCAGAAGAGTTGGCCGCAGGCCACGATTACTTTACGGAAATGCAATCTAATCTGACTAACCTTCGCCTAGCTTTAGATTGCCAGTAGCAGCTGAGCTTGAAATCACGGCTCCTGTGTAGTAGGCTAGGGGAGTCATAAAATTTTTACATGTCTACCGCGACCACCGTTCTCAGTGACTTAAAAGCCAAAGGCCAACGCCTCACCGATATTCGCCGGGCTCTTATTGATATTCTCACTAGCGCCTCTAAACCATTATCCGTCCCGGAGATTCTTGCTAAACTCGCGAAGAAAAAATTACCCGCCAACAAAACCACCGTCTATCGCCAGCTGGCGACGCTGCAGGATCATGGCCTCATCAACGAAATAAATGTCGCCGACCGCGCCAAACATTACGAACTCACCCCCGATGATCACCACCATCACCTGGTCTGCCTCAGATGCAAACAGGTAGAAGACGTTAGTTTTGAAGAAGATATAGCCCGCCAAGAGCGCTACATCAGTCGCCACCATGGCTTCAAAGTCATGCGCCACGACCTCGAATTTTTTGGTTTGTGCGCCAAATGCCAGAAAAAATAGATTGATTGCCACCCGCGCTATAATTTTGTACACTGATATCAGTGTATTTTTTTTATATCTGTGAAAAATTTATCATCTCTCTTCAATCCGCGTTCTGTCGCCATTGTCGGCGCTGCGCGCGAGCCAAACAAGCTTGGCAATCTCCTGCTCAAGAATATTCAATCCGGCGGCTTCACCGGCCCCATCTATCCCGTAAATCCCAAAGCCGATGTGATTGAGGGTGTTACCTGTTACCCCGCCTACGATCAGATTCCGGCAGTGCCTGATCTCGCGATTATTGTCGTCCCGGCCGAAATTGCTATGGAATTACTCCCGGTCATCGCCCGTCATGGCACCAAAAACATCATCATTCTCAGCGCCGGCTTCAAAGAAATTGGCGGCGCCGGCAAAGAGCGTGAAGTAGCGCTCCAAGCGCTCGCCACAGAGTATCACCTGAATATTGTTGGTCCCAATTGCCTTGGCCTCTTGCACACTCCCGCCAAGCTCAATGCCACCTTTGGCCAGCCCTCGCTTGCGCCAGGCAATTTGCGCTTTGTGCTCCAGTCGGGCGCTCTCGCGACCAGCTTATTTGATTGGGCCAAAACGGCCGACATCGGCCTGTCTAGTTGTGTCACTCTCGGTAATAAAGCTGTGCTTACCGAAAACGACATATTATCAGACTGGCTCCGCGAAAGGCGCACTACTGCCGACACGTTTTCTGCCCACTCACCCTCACTATCTTCCTACCGTCCGATCGGGCTCTACCTAGAATCCATTGAAAATGGTCAAGAATTTATTCGCCTCGCCCGGGAGCTCAGCCGCACTACGCCGTTGTTTATATTAAAACCCGGAGCTTCGTCAGCTGCCAAATCTGCCATGCATTCACACACCGGGGCCATTGCTGGCAATGAAGCCATTATTAGTAGCGCCTGTGCCGAAGCCGGGCTGATCCGCTGCGCGGGGCTCGAAGATTTTTTTGATCTAGCCAAAGCCTTCACCTGGGAAAATCCGCCGCGCGGATCAGGAGTAGCCATCGTTTCAAATGCCGGTGGCCCGGCCGTGCTGGCTACTGATGCCTTGGTTGCAGCTGGCCTCACTATGGCTCCGATAACCCAGTCGACCAAACGTCTCCTGGCGGCCGCTCTGCCGCGCGCTGCTAGTTTGCAAAATCCAGTCGATGTACTGGGCGACGCCCTGGCCGATCGCTACCAGGTGGCCCTCGAAGCGGTTTTGAAAGAGCGTGGGGTGCATGCCGCCGTGGTTATTCTGACGCCGCAAGTCATGACCGAGATCGAAGCTACTGCCAAAAGTATCGGCGAGTTGGCCCGCCGCTATGGCAAGCCCGTATTCTGTTCGTTCATGGGCGGTAGCCTGATCAGCAAAGGTGAAGCCATTCTTAACCAATACCGCCTGCCCTCATTTCGTTATCCGGAAAGAGCCATCAACGCTCTGGCTGCCATGTGGCGCTGGCAAGCCTGGCGCACCAGCCGGCTATCCAGATCGAAAACTTCTATAGTTACCGCTCCGACCAAAACGCGCACCCGCCGCATCCAGGCGTTACTAGACGCTGCTAAAGAAAAACATGAACCTGCTCTCAGTAGTGCCGCTGCCCAGACAGTGGTTAGGGAGTGGGGGATACCAGTACCCCGTGAAGCCGAGGTCAGAAGTGCTGCTGGAGCAGTCACGTGGGCCAAGCGCAATGGCCCGACCGTAGTACTAAAAATTTCCTCTGCCACCGTACTCCACAAAACCGAGCAGCGCGCGGTATTAACCAACCTGGCTACTCCCGCTCAAATAAGCGGGGGAGTACGAACCCTTCAAACCCAGCTAAAAAAACTAGGCGACCCGGAGGCTACGATCCGCATCCAAGAATACACCGCTCCCGGCGCCGAAGTTATCATTGGTTTCAAGCGCGACGCCAGTTTTGGTCCGGTGCTGTTATTTGGTTGGGGCGGAATCATGGCCGAGCTGGTGGCCGATCAGCATATCGCGCTATTTCCATTGACTCCAGCCTCGGTAGAAGCCTTAATCGACGGTACCCGCATGGGCAAAGTGTTGCGCGGCTACCGCACTGGTCAATCTTATCCGATCGAAACATTAGTCAGCCTGATTATTAAATTATCTGAATTATTTAGCACCTTTCCGGAGATTAAAGAATTAGAAATTAATCCGGTGATTCTGACCGCCAAAAAAATATATGCGGTCGATACGAAGATTGTATTACTTGATAAGTAAGTTTTTTAAATGTAAATCAGCTTCGCGAATAATAATTGTCCCATTTGGCTATCTACTCGCTAACGCTGTATAGAAAATACAACGTTAATGACTAGCCAGATAAAAATAATTAAAAAAACTTCTGTTAAAATGGCAGAAGTTTTTTTAATTATCAAAACAAAAAAGCACCATCAGTACAACCGAAAGGTGCTTTTCCGCGAAATTCCAGCGGGTCGGACGGGACTCGAACCCGCAACTTCTGCCGTGACAGGGCAGTGCTCTAACCAGTTGAACTACCGACCCAATAAATTGTATAAAGCCCGCCTATTATAGATAAGTGCGGACCCTTTGTCAACTCAACATATGCCCACAAATCAAAAAGACCCTGGAAGTGTTCGGTAATAGGCAAGTGGTAAAGGAGGGGGTACCACCACCACGTACCAAACACTTTTCAAGGTCTTTACTAACAACTTAGACTAGCAAGTAATTGCTGCTTTGTCAAATCTGTCAATGTGGATAAACGCACTTAAATACTAATTTTTTATCTCAACCATGGGATTTTTAAGGTAATATCTAATACGTTTAATTAAAAAACCACTTGTCATAGCAAGTGGTTTTTAAAGCCATGTTATTTGGCCATTTCGAGGATTTTGTTGAACAAAGCGGGGCTTTTTTGCGCCATCTGCGACAGGATCTTGCGATCAAGCACGATGTTTTTCTTTTTGAGAGCGCCCATGAATTGACTGTAGCTCATGCCCATCTTGCGAGCAGCCGCATTGATCTTAACTTGCCACAGGCTGCGATTTACGCGTTTTTTCATGCGGCGGGAATCAAATGCATACTGACCAGCTTTCATCTTCGCTACTTTAGCTACTTTGATTTTTGATTTGCGGCCCCAGCGGAAACCTTTGGTATGTTTCAAAATTCCGCGGCGGCGTTTGGCGTGGAGTAAACCACCTTTAATACGTGTCATACTATTAGGAGTTAGCTTCTAGGAATTAGGTATATACTGTAGCAGTAATTGGTTCGGTTCTCGTACCAGCTGCCAGCTACTGTCTACCTTCCTACGCATGCGGTAAATTAATCTGCATGATGCGGTTGAGTGACGGGCTCATGATCACATCTGATTTTTTATTGCGTCCCACCTTGCCATTTTCCCGGCTGTTGAAATGATTCTGTCCGGCGGCCCGTTTCTCGATCTTTCCGGTCTTGGTGACGCGGTAGCGTTTCGAAGTCGCTTTGTGCGTTTTGAGTTTCGGCATATAGTAAATTAAAGTGCGGTTAGCTTTTAGATTCTTAGCTTCTTAGGGGAGAGGGGAGTCTAACAAGCTAATAACCTGGCAGCTAACGTAATGATTAGTAATTAATTTTTAGCAATGATCGCCGTGACTTTGTTGCCCTGGCGTTCGGCCGGCTGTTCGAGGCGCACCGGCACCTCTTTATTCACTTCGGCTATAAAATTTTTGACGATTTCAAAGGCGAGAGCGGCCTGCTGGTTTTCGCGGCCACGCATAATAATTTCAATCTTCACTTTGTCGCCATTGTTCAAAAATTTCAGGGTCTGGGTTTTGCGGATTTCGATATCGTGCTTGCCAATCCGGAGCGATAAGCGCACTCCCTTGATTTCAATCACATGCTGGTGGGCCTTGCGGATACGGATTTCTTTTTCCTGCGCATAGCGAAACTGACCAAAGTCAATAATTTTGGCCACCGGAGGCGTGGCTTTCGGGTTGATCTCCACCAGGTCAAGTTCCTGTTCGCGAGCCAAGCGTAGTGCCGCAGCTGTCGGCATCGCGCCAAGCGCTTTCCCGTCGGCATCTAATACAAACACTTCCGGCGCGCTAATGCCTTCATTATAAAAATGAATTTTTTTCGGATCTTCTGGTTTGCGCGACCGGCGAGAAATACGCATATTTTAGTGATAGTTATTAGTCCTTAGTACCCAGTCCTTAGTTTTAATTATGGCGTCCTGGTATCAGACTTAGGACTTAGGACTAAGTACTGAGGACTAATAAAAGTGGAAGTGGCGAGAGTTGAACTCGCGTCCAAGAAAGCTCGTCAGGCCATACTACACGTGTACGGCGCTTGGTAGTGTTCCACTCATCTTAAAGCGACGGAAAAAACGAGTGGTAAGCCAGTCTAGAGTTTCGGTTCGCCTTATGCTGGCTGCAAAGCGTTCCTACCACTGGTGGGTTACACCGCCGATCAGCTACCAGTGATCACTGTGGCGATGGGTTTCGGCCGTTAGGCCAAAGCCGGCGCAAACGACATAGCTGGGCTAAAAGCGCTAGCTACAAATTGTTTGGCTTTAGATAACAAGTTGGCACTTATTATGGTGTCATGCAATTTAACGAGCCTCATGACCAACTCGACGTGCAGGCAAAACGGGGGATTCCTGTCGAAACCCAGCACTCCCGCGTGGGCGATACATACATGTATCACGTAACTCGTATCACCACTCTGTGGTATGTGCTACGGGCTACGTGTTACGTGAAGTAAAAGCTGTTTAAAATTCTTTTTTAAGTTCCCGATCAATATCGCGTTTTTTCAATACCTCCCGTTTGTCATACTGATGCCGTCCGCGGCCAACTGCGATCTGAACCTTTACAAAACGTTTTTTAGTATACACGCTAAGAGGCACGATTGTCAAGCCTTTTTCCAGGGCTTTACTGCGTAAATAACTGATTTCTTTGGCCTTCAAAAGCAGTCGTCGTCCCCGAGTGGGTTCATAGTCCGGCTGCGGCCCAGCGGCTTTGTAGAGTGATATATGCGCGTTGGTCAATACGGCTGCGCCGTTATGGAACGTAACATACGACTCTTTTATACTGATTTGACCAGCTTTGACCGATTTTACCTCTGGCCCAGTCAATACTAATCCAGCCTCGTGGGTCTCAAGGATGTCATAGTTAAATCTGGCTTGTTTGTTGTCTGCTAAATTAGGCATTTTTTTGGGGAGAAGTGGCCTTAGTGTAGCTAATTATAGGCTGTTTGTAAAGCCTGGTTCAACGTTGCTTTTTTCAGCAAATCAGGTATAATCACCTCCGAATATGCCTATTAATCTGTCTAAACTATCACTCCACCCCCGGTTGGCCGGTCTGCTCGATTTTTTGATTAGTCTGGTGTTTTTATACCTGCTTCGCTTCGTTGCCGAGTGGTGGTGGCTCAGTTTTTGGATCGCCGTCAGAATAGTGCTGTGGGGCCTTATGCTCTATTTGGTCTATTATGCGGCCCAATTAAAACGTCTCAGTCATTTTATCTCGCTAGGATTATTTGGTCTTGGCTCCACACTGCTCCTCGCATTCATCGACCATAACTGGCCGTGGTATGTAATGGCAGTAGTGTTTGCCATCATTCCAGCTGTCAGTTTTTGGTTATTGCCGCGGGCAGATCAAAATTTATCCTTCAACAGTAAACCCGAACGCCGTATTCAGCTCATGATGACCACCGCCGGCCTTGCCGGCCTCTGGGCGGGAAGCAGTGCCAGTATTGCCTTTCATATTTTTATCGGTGTACCGTGGTGGCAATGGCTCGGTGGAGCGATTATAGCTACGCTCGTCAGCTGCTTTTGGTGGCGCGAGTATGCTTTGGCAGTTCGATTTCCTTTTGTCACTGCTGCGACCGCCATTTTTTTACTCGTCCTCGAGTTCAGTTGGATACTCAGCTGGTGGCCGGTTGGATACATCACCAGCGGCTTGCTCCAGGCGTGGTGGTGGTATGTGCTCTGGCTTCTGCTCCGTTTTTATCTGTCGCCCGAAGGAATTTTTTCCCGCCGTCAAAGTGCCTTTTTTATCTTGAATGCGCTCACCTTAATTATCAGTTTAATATTTATTATTCGTTGGCGTTAATACTATGTTGCCTCCTCATCTGCCTCCACCGAGTTCGACCATTGCCGGCCATCGCCGTCTAGAGCGCCTCAAACTGATTTTATTTGTCACGGCTATGTCGGTATTCGCCGGTGCCGCAGGCGCACTTATCATCCTAGGGTGGGTGTCTCCGGCCGTAATCGAGCAATACACCGGCGGCATATCATATAATCGATCGGTGCAATTGCCTTCGGAATTAAGCGACCGGGTTCGCCAAGACATAAGCGAGCGTGTCCTCATGGTATACCAAAGTTCTGAGGTGGTGGGCTCGCTGACCTATGTGCCCGTCACTGCTAAACGTCGACCAGGCGTCTTAGTAAGCTCTGACGGCTGGATCGCTCTCTACGACACTTCTCCAGAGCGAGCTCTGAAAGAATGGCGGGTAGTGACCGGGGGCGGAGCCGTCTATGGTGTCACCAAAATTTTGGTCGATGCTGCGTCCGGCCTGACGTATGCCAAGCTGTCGCCGAGCGGCGCTGAATCTGGCCGCTCGCAATTTAAAGTTGTTAATTTTTCTGCTCCGGTATCAGCGGGTGACACAGTGTTTATTTCTGAGCCAGGGGCTTGGTCGGGAGTGGTCATTAAATCTGCTGCCGCTCCAGCTGCGGCCGCCGTGTATCGCGATTCAGCCCCACATGATTTTTATATTCTGGCAGCATCGGCTGCTCCGGGTGCAGTTGCCATAACCCCCGAGGGTGAGCTGGCTGGTTTCATTCGCGCTGATGGCACAATGACACTTGCAGTATCGGCAGCGCGCGCCCTAGAAAGCGTCCTCAGCCAGGAGCGTGTTCAATACCCATCGCTTGGCCTTGAGGGCGCCTATACCAGCGATCAGCCAGTAATGACTGAAGATGGTAGTCAAGCAGGGTTCTTGGTCAGCAAAACTCCGGCCGCTTCGGCGCTCCGTCGCGGCGATCTTATCACCGACATCAATGGCCAAGTTGTGACACCAGCTGTTTTGTGGCATACTATCAGTAATAAACCAACTACCGTTCGCATAAAAATTTTACGTGGCGACAAATTGCTCGAGCTAACTGTTCCGGTCAGTGCTATTCAATAGTTCATTAGGCGTTCATTATTTTTTTATCTATGTATTCTCTTGTCTTTAGGCATTGGCGGCTTATTTTTCTCTGGGCTTTTTTAATTGCCATTCTATCCGGCGCGGCTAGCTGGCTCTTCCCCAAACAATACAGTGCCGCCAGCCGGGTCATTATCATTTCCCGCGACAAGAATGGTGTTGATCCCTATACCCAAGCTAAATCTGCCCAGCAGATCGGAGAAAATTTATCGCAAGTGATGAAGACCACTGATTTTTTTGCCAAAGTCGCCGAAGTCAGCCCCGATGTCTTCAATCAGTCCGACTGGAGCAGCCTTACCGAGCGTGATGAACGTAAAAAATGGGAAAAAGATGTTCAGGGTGAAATGGTATATGGCACGAGCCTTCTTAAAATTACCGGCTACGCCGAAACTCAGCAAAAAGCACTAGTCTTATCGCGCGCCGTAACCGCCGCCGTGGTAGCGCATGGTTGGGAATATGTGGGTGGTGATGTAGCCATTAAAGAAGTTGATAGCGCTCTCGTGTCGCGCCTACCAGCTCGGCCGAATCTGTTATTGAATATCACCGTCGGATTCGGTGTCGGCGCCCTGCTCGCAGCTCTCTGGATCGCCCGCTATAAAAAATAGTCGTTTATTGTTGGATTATTGGTATGAATTTTTTGTTAGGCCCAGAATTTCCTAGGGGAGAAAGAGATTTCTCCGGGACAGATCAGTCAAAATCAGAGCCGTATGCTGATCGTGTTAGCTATGTGTCTGAAGCAGAACATGATGCGCGTGAGCAGGCAGCCGCTGCTGCCGAGCGCCGCCGCAAAACCAAAAAATGGGCTACCACCGGAATTGTGGCCGGAGTAGTGCCGCTCGCCTTATATGGAGCGATCGATCAGGGAATACAGTCTGCTGCCAAGCGGGAACAAGCCCGGATTGAAGAGGCAAATCGCCCGCACCTTCAAAAAATAGCCGCCAAAAAAGCTGACAAACAAAAGCAAGACGATGCCGTGCTGCGTGATTTATTGCGAACGCCAGCGGTCGAGCCTGCCCCTGAAGCCCTCATAAAACCACCGCCTGCCGCGAAGCGGAAGAAGAATCATCGTCCGTATCAATTGCGCCATTCTTCCAAGCAGCACTGATAGATGTGTCCGTATCAACCCGTTAAAATTTTCAACATATAGTTGGTAATTTTTGGTAAAATTTTAATTCTTTTTTATGAGACAACCGTCACGTGAAATGCCGGCCCATCTCAGTGCTGCCTCCAGTCCGGAAGTTGTCCGCTCTTCGCAGCGCACCCCCGAAGAGGAGGTGGTGTTGGCAGAGCGACGTACCCGCATTGCAGAACTGCGCACCGCCTACGACCAGTTACTCGCCGAGTGTGCTGCTTTGTCAATTAATCCGGCCGATCGTTTTTCTACCTTAATTACCGCGATTGATGAACAATTTGGGCGCCTGACCACCGAAGAACAAGCAATACAATTTTTCGAGCCACAAGCCGCTGTGATGGAAAACGATTTGGCAGGTCTCGAGCAATTAATTCGGTACTCCCCCGAAAAACGACAGCGTCAATCTCAAGTTACTGACCTGCAAACTAAATTAAGCCAGGTTAAAAAAATTATACAGAGTGATGCTGACGAGTTCAAATTTTCTGCTGCAGGTATTGCCCGGGCTGAGCAAGAATTGGCCAGTGCTACCAGTTTGCCAGCGGCAGATTTCGCCCGTACCCTGGCTGATGTTGCCGATGATATTGCCACCTTTGAAATAACCGCTGGATTAATTGAGGCTGCGCCAACAGTTGCAATTAATGATGATAGTGCTGAGGTTGATGCGCCGGCAGCGGTAGACGACAATGACATCCCAGAGATAGAAGATGTGATCGATTCTGAGTCAACAGCAGGAACTTTCTCTGAACAAAAAGACGGTGCTGAAGGGTCTCTCAAAATCGAAGGCAGTACATTGGTAATTGAAGGCTACTCAGTGCCATTACAGATTGGTAGTATCGAGCCAGGTATTGCTCAAATGGCGAGTGATCGAATAAAAATAAACTACCCATCTGGCTTTGCGTTCTCAGTGTCGTACCACGACGGCCACTACGCGCTCATCCCTGATGATGCGTCAATCTCCTCCGTAGTCGAGCAAACGGCCGCCCAATTCTCTGCAGCCGTTGATTCATTTTTGGCGGATCATGTGGCAGACATCGAACGGTCGGCCGAGCCGAAACTGAGTCGGCGAGATAAGGGATCGAGCAAAACAATCGGCAAATCTAGAGCCACTCCGAGAGGGCCCCTCTTCCGCAGTGGAGAAATAGACACCCCGATTGTTCTCAGGCCTAGAACAATGAGCGGTGAAATAACTACTCAGATTCAACCTGAAGCCAAGGTCCCTGCCGCCACTGATGCGCGGGTTGAAGTTAGCGCAACCATAGAGGCAGACAAAAAATTAATGGCTACTGTAGATACTGCTCTCGCGCGTCACGATGCTCTGGTAGCAACCATTCGACAGTTAGAAGCCAATCGTCGCGATCATTTTATAGAAAAAGAAAACGAGGCGGTGGCAAAATCTTTGAGTCGATTGCACAAACTTCGCTCACGGTTGAATTCTTACAATCTAACCAATCCTCAACTATCCTCTGTTCAAATTGATGATTTAAAGCATGATCTTAATTTTTTTAATGAGGGCATAAGTGGTATCGAAACTAAATTAATGTTAGAAGCGGTGGCACCCGCTGATTTACGTCCGCAAGCGCTGGTAGTAAAAGATCGTCAAAATTCCGCTCTCGGCGCTCCAGGTGTCACGCGAGAATTTAAAAAATCAGCTGAGGTAAAAAAAGACGTCTTTTTTTACTACAACTCCCGGGCCAACATGCTCACCTTTGATAACTATGCCATTGGTCTAAGTCTCGATAATAAAACCCGGCCGAATGTAACTACCGAAGGTGCCACCCTCCAAGTTGCCTATGGCGACAAAAGATTTTTTCAAATCACTTTCGATGGCGACAACAAGCTAGCCTATTTTACCGCCGATGGCGGAGAGGCATATGGCCCACTCAATAGTGGACAACTCTACGGCGAAATATACAATTATATATCTGGCCTCAATGGGGCAGGGTATGGCAATAACGAAATCATCGATGCGGGTGAGCTGGATGCCGCCAAAGATCTTGATATGCTGCTATCCAATGAACCCGCGACACCGGTTGAAACAGATTTTAATCCAGACGAACATTACGAAACATTTGAAGTGAGCGAAGGTGGCAGCTTAGACAAGCCAAATGCCCTTGCCCAAAAAGTACAGATAAATAAATCGCCAAGTTCGACAGTCAAGCCCACACCAACCCCACTTGAATCCGCTGCGCCAGAACCTACACCAGAACCAGTTGCCGATACCGCTCTGACAGCCAGCCCGCCTGCGCGCGGCAAGAAGTCTATTTTTACCCGCTTGAGAGAAAGTAAATTAGCCAAAGCTATTGCGTTTACTCTCGGCCTGTCACTGCTACCATCTGCGCCAGACAGTAGTCAACCGGAGCGGGAAGAGCGACCGGTCGCGGGAAATATTCAAAAGCGCGAACCTAAAGAAGCGCAGCCCGCCCCGGCCAGACCAGAGATAAAAGTTAAGCTCGAAACCAAGGCTGCACCACCGGCTGAAAACCTCCTTAAAAAATGGGGCGCCACCCTAACAACTGCAGATAACAAAATACAAACTACGATTGATGTGGCAGCTGCCAAAGAGCCGCATATTAAATTCAACGAACATGCCATGATTGGGCTTATTGCTAATCTCGGTAAATTTACCGCCGAAAAAATTACTACCACCCGCGGCCGCGCCGAATTACTCTATATCGAAGATCAGCTCAAAAAGGATTACCCGTATTTATTTAAGTTCCACTCCAAAACTTCATTTACCATTACCGATTACGGTGCCTTTGCCGGTGCTGTTGAGAATCTGGCGAGAAAAGCCCCCACCGCCAAGCTCGACATGGTTGAAAAAATCTGGGCCCCTCGTATTAGTGCAGATAATATTATTAAAAGTTTAGATTAGAGGTTCTAACTCTGCATCATAAAATACCGTGTTTATTAATCACGGTATGCACGTATGCTGGTTTTGTGCTATACTAACCTCTAACCTGTCTTATCTTTACTTTTTCCATGGTATGTCTTCGACCTCACCCGTGCCCGTAGGTTTTCTCACCGACTATGTCGAGGGGCTGTTATTGAATAGTGGGCTCTCACTCACACCTGAGCAGCAAAAGATTTATTTGCCCCAGTTACTGGCACAGGTGCAAGTCCGCCTCGGCCTTGAGCTTCTCCCCAAATTAAATTCAGCCGACCGGGCTGAATTTATCCGTCTGTCGAATGCCGAGAGCGCCGACGGAAGTCTCTGGGCAGCATTTTGGCAACGAGCGGTGCCTAATTTTAATGGCGTAATCGAAGATGTGCTAGCTACTTTTGCCGCCCGCACCGCCGAAATTCTTAAATAGCCTATGCCCTCGGATTCGGTTCAGACTCCACCCGCCACCCTAGTTTCGACAGAAGTCGAAGCTAGCCGTGAAGAACGGCTCCGGGTTTTGTATACTTCACTACTCACCGAACTTGAATCCTTGCACCAGGAAGGCAAAATTTTGAAAACTGAACTCCAAACAGCCGTTGATCAGCAGCAAATGGAAACCATTCTTAAAACCATAAAAGATTCTTAATGTCACTTATAGTATGGCGGCTCCCAAAGAAATGTACACTCAAGAATATCGCAACGAATTGGTAGATAAACTGAGCACTGCTGGTTTGCGTGATGCGGCGCATCAAGAACAAGATCGCCACCTAGATCAGCTTAAAAATCGCGTTGACGAAATTCACCGCCAAGACCAACAGTTGGGTGTAGAGTTACAAAATCTCCTCGACAAATTGCAACTCGATCTCACTGGTCTCAAAAGCCGATCCAAAGATTTCAAAGGCCCCGTCCTTAATTATCTGAAACGCCTAGCCGAATTAGATAAAATGATCCAAGCGGCCGAAGTTACTACCGCCGAGCAAACAATAACCAAAGAGACCGACACCGAATCAGCCAAACATAAAAATTTAGAAACAGCCACTCAAGAAGTCGCCGATCTAACGGCCAAGCAAGCTCGACTCGACAGTAGTGTCGACACGCTGCGCGCCGCTGTGGCCGCTGCGGATAGCGATCTGAAAGAAGCTGCCGAAAAAGTCCGCCTATCAAATGAAGCCGTTACCAAAAAGACGGCTGAATTGAACAGTCTCCTCGAAGAGCGCAGAAAAATCGATGCCATAGAACTGGATCCGAACGCCCAAGAATTGAATTACGCCGGAGCAGTGACCAACGCCAAAGCCGACATGCAGCGATTGGAAACAGAGTTAGCCGCACTGCGTAGCCAGCTTGAAACGGCCGCTGATAAGCATGCTGCTGCCGGGGGCGAACGTTTTAGTGAAGCTGCCCACGAGCGCGAATTGGCCAAAGCCGATCACAAAATCGAAGACCTCGAAGCCGAGGCCAAAGCTATGCAGGATGCTTTGGATGCAGACATCGGGGGCCTGCAAGCGGCTGTCTACGCCTCCACTGGCGAGATCGCAGCTAAAAATGCTGAGATAGCAAATGCGAAGCAGGAAGCCAGCCAGGCATTAGACGATATAAAAACCGAAATAACTGCGGCTAATACGGCCGTTACAGTTGCCGAAAAAGTTAGGGCCAGTTTTTATTCGGCCATGAACACAGTGCCGCCACCGGCAGTTAGCTCTGAAGGTACTCGACTCGGGCCAGATGATCGAGCTAACAATCGAATCATGCAAGGTTTAACCGGTGAGATTCGTCTAGCTGCGGATCGCCGTGATCGATTAACAAACGAAGCAGCGCGGCGCAGAAAAGATATCCGCGAAGACCTCGCTCAACACCTAAAAGATATTAAAACCGATCTTGACGAGTTGACTAAAAAACAAGACGCAGCTGCAGATATCAAACAACGGCGTGAACAAGCGGTTCTTAAAAAACGTAAAGAGATTATCGACGCCCGCGAAGAAAAAAAGAAATTGGAAACTCAGGGCAATCGACGCAAAAGTGCCGCGAGCGAGTCAAAAAGCGCCGGTACCAAAAAATCGGACCTGGAAAAAAGCATCAGCGAAAAAGAGGCTGCCCTTATAGCTGCCACTGCCGACCGTGACAAAAATCAAGCCTATCTTGCTATCGCCACCAGCCTGAACAAAGGCCAGAGTAGTGGTGCGGTAGAAAAACTCGATCATGATATTGCCGAAGTCAGGCGTGCACTCGATCTTCTTGCTGATCAGGCGGCGGAAGATAAAGATGATATGGCTGAAGCTGCAGATAGTCGCAAACAGGCCCGCAGCACCCTCACCAAAGCGCGCGCCGAGCGCAAAAAAATTATCGACTCTGACCTGCCTGCGGCGGAAGCTAAAGTTGCCGCAGCCAAGCAAGAAGTTGCCGCTGCTACAGCAAGCAAAGACAAAGCCGTAAAAGAACGTGATGCTAAGCAGAAAAAATTTGAAGCCACCCCGCGCGAAATTCCACAGATTCTGAAATCACGGGAAAAAACCACCGTGGATATTCCGAGGGCCAAGATTCTCGACCTAATTGGAGTTAAAAGCCTAGACACTATCATTACCATGATTGCCGAGGGTGGTGCCTATGAAGCCAAACGAGTGTTCGCCGATCTGTTTTCACAGGCAGATCTTGACGCTCTGCACGAAGTGGTAGAGCCATACGGCTACGATGCCGGTGATTTTATCGATGATTGGAAAACCGATCTGCACCATGCCCTGTTTGCCAATCTATCACAGGTGGTAGAGCACGCTTGGGATAAACAGGTCACTGAAAAAATAAATTCTCTTGCAGTTGCAGCTCCCAAAAAATCAAGCGGCGGCCTAATTTCTCGGATGCGCGGCTGGGTAGGGCGCACTAACCAAGTAGAGGTGCCTGACCCGGCAGATCCCAAAGTACGCCTGGGAGTACAAAAAGAGTATCGCGCCGAGCTTGAGGCAAATCTGCTAAGAAGTATAAACCAAGATAAAGCCGGCTTTTTGGGTGAAATGTCACGAGTACTCAGTCAGTCGCTGCGCGAAGCTACTGCCAAGAAACACGACAGCACCAAACTTCAGCCGGGGCAGGGGACTGATGCGCTCGCCATTGCCGAGCTGCGCCAGCGCATCGACAAAGCTGCTGTCTGGCACGAGCGCTCCAAAGGAGCGAAGTCGGCCGAAGTTATCCGCACCGAACAAACAAAACGGCTCGACACCCTTATGTCCGCTCTCACCACCGAGCAGGATGACTTGGTCTCTGGTTTCCAAGACTTGATAGACAACGATCCAGAACTGATTAAAGATTTGTCAAAACTAAATATTTCGGCAGAGGCAGCCGCTATCATCGAACAATACAACCGTCGCGCCCTCAGCAAAGCCGACCTGGCCAAGCAACTTCCAGCTCTCCTCGTTGGTGCCGCCAGCGGCTCAGCTATAGAAAAGGCGCTCTCCTTTTCGCAGCGCCAAGAAGCTGCTTTTGAAATCGAAGAATTCCGCAGTACTCTCGGACTCGTTGAACGTATTTCCGACCGTATTTGGTCTTCCAAGGGGTGGCAAGGTTCTGCACGCGCTTTCTTGCACTATCAAGAAATTCCCGATGCAGATATTAATAATATGGGGATGGGTGTGAAGTTGGCTCGATCTGTTATGGCCGAACTCCGGGCTTTGCGCAACAGCCGGATTCTAAGCAGCGACATCAGTCTGTCTCGCCAGCTGGATGACTTTATCTATCGAATAGACAAAGCGGTCCGGGCCACCTACTTTACCGATGGGCCCAAAGTTACAGAAGCTGACCGTGCTGATCAAATTAACGAATATGTCTACTTGCTCGAGTCTGATCAGGAAGCTACAGAAGCAGCCGAAGCCCGCTTAAGGCAGCGAATCAAGGCTCATTCGTCAAAAGTTGGTGGAGCCCCTAATCTGCGCGCCATTATCGGCTCCAAGCCAAAACCAAAGAAGAAGTAGATGGCTAAAGCCTTAATTATAGCCAAAAAACCGCTAGGTTGACTGCCTGAGCGGTTTTTTTGTCTTTAGCCCTTGACAAAAATGCTAAACTGTGCTATACTTATCTGTTAACATAATAAAATGCCATACAGCGGCCGAGCTTACTTGAGAGAGGTAAGCGAAGGCTAGGCCTAAAAAGGCCGTTTCACGACTCTCTCCTAGGTAGCAGAGTTTTTTGCTTCTTAGGCCGCTTACGAGGCTAGGATGGACTAAAGACCCTTTAATCCGCCCTAGGTTCGCAAGAACCGTGCTCTTTACATCAAAACCTGTTTCAATTCACTATACAAAAGACGTCCTTCAGGTGGTTACAGGAATCAGTTAACTATATATATGGTTAAGTGGTCCCTGTAACCAGCCGCTTCGATTAAAAAACGAAGTGGTAGAATGAACCCAACCAAGTCTGGAGGAACGCATGAACGCCAAGAATATCCTGTCTCTGGCCCTCTCGGCCCTCACCATCCTCACCGGCATCGCCAACGCGCAGACCGCGACCAAGCCCATCCCCCATATGCTGGGGCGCGGGACGGTCTCGGTCCTGCCGCAGTGGACGAGCCCCCGCGGCATCAACTACGATGGCAAGCTGCCGCCGAAGTCGGTCTCGCGCTGCGAGAACGGGTTCTACCCGGCCATGCAGCGCACGCCCACCGGCAACAAGGCGACCCGCTGGACGGCCGAGGATCAGCGCCGCCTCGAACAGGCGACCGCCGAGAGCATTGCCCCGCCCGAATGGGATGGGGGGTACTACCTCGTCGACTGGACCACCGGCATCCCCGGCTCCATCGCCGTGGGTTGCATCAGCCCGAGCCAGATCACGAACGGCACCGCGACGGCCTCCGCCACCGCGATGGCCGCTGCCGACGCCCGGAACTCCGATCGCGACAGCATCCCCCAGAACCCGTGCACCAAGACCCAGGTCCTCCTCGAGGGCACCGACGGCGCCGACGGCGCTGCCGACACCTGCTCCGACCTCAAGTGCCCGCCGGGCCAGGTCGTCGACCCGGCGTCCAAGCCGGGCGAGGCCACCTGCATCAAGGCCCCCGCGCCCACCTGCAACGCGCCGCAGGTGCTGAACAGCACCGGCGACACCTGCATCGACCAGCCCGCTCCGGCCGCCCCCGTCCTGACCTGCTCCAAGGGGCAGGTGATCAAGGACGGCAAGTGCGTCGACCCCCCCAAGGTCGCCGAGAAGCGGGGTATGCCGGGCTGGGGCTGGGCCATGGTCGGCATCGGTGGCGCCGCCGTCATCGCCGGCACCGTCGCCGCCGTGTGCCTCACCGGCCACTGCGGCAACAGCGCGCCGCAGCAACCGTTCACCCTCGGCAAGGTCGGCGGCCTCACGGTCGTCGGCGGCGCCGGGGGAGTCGGGTTCGGTCTCTAACCAGCAACCTAGCCAGTGCAGAACGGATGACTGCGCTGGCTAGATCAGTAAAAAAATCATCCGGAAAGGAATGAAACAGGTCTCGAGCGAGCACCAGAGTTGGTCAGATTCTGACAGGTGCCCGCTCGCTCGACCAATTGAGATCATCAACTGTTTTTCTGAGTGAAACGAAGAATCCCTTAAATTCAATTTAACACTGAAGTTAACATTAAGGGATACTTCGCTAGCGCTCAGTATGACAACGATGGTAACAAGTGGTCGGGCCAATTGCCCGTGTTCTTTACAACTAAACCCTTACTGAAAATAAAACATGCTCCTCCATCGTTACAGGAATCAGTCAACTGTCTAAAACGGTTTTCTGATCCCTGTAACGAACAATCACTAAGTGTCAACCCACAGTGGGTCGGCATGAGGTGATCACATTTCTGGAGGAGAACATGAGCAAGATCAAGACGGGCATGATGGCGGCCCTTATCGCCATCGGTCTCATCGCTTGCGGGAACGCCCCCTCGCAGTCCAAGAAGGAGCGCGCTTGCCCCCCCGGGCAGACGATGACTGGCATCGTGACTCAGACCCAGTACGCCAGCGGCGCCACTGAGAGCGCCAACGGCTACTGTGGAGTGGACGCGGGCTGCACCGACGGGAAGTCGGACAGCGTCGCCACCGAGAGCAAGACGCAGGTTGATTGCAGCGAGGGAAGCCCCCTCGATGCGGTCTGCCTGCTCTGCCCTGGCCAGACGGCCCCCGACGCCAGCTACTGCAAGGGCGCGGCGCCCGGCCTGCCCGGCTTTCTGGTCAGCGGCCGGTGCTCCATCGACCTCTGCGGTTATGGCGCCTGCGGGTCGGGCACGGTGTGTGACAACAACGCGCTGGGCCCCAAGTGTGTGGCGAAGGGCGGCAACACCACCCCGACCTGCGCCACGACGGGCTTCACCTGCGGTATCGGCCAGGCCTGCTCGGATGCGGGCAACATGCCGCACTGCGTGGCCAACTGCGAGGACCCCAAGCTGAGCTGCCCCAACGGGCAGCGTAAGCAGGTTCGCACTGGCAGCAACGTCTGCCAGTGTGTCATCGACGCCCCCGTCGACACCGACGGGGACAGCGTCCTCGACGCAGACGACTCCTGCCCGACCACCCCCGGCCCCGTCGCCAACCTCGGGTGCCCTGCTCCCACTTGCACCGCCAAGAAGCGCCTCGACACGTCGAGCGCTCCCTGGACCTGCGGCGGGGACGGCACCTACAGCGCAGTCTGCGGCAAGAACCACGACGCCGCCTGCGTGGCCCTGACGTCCTGCAATGGGACGACGAGCAAGAAGTGCGGCGGCAGCGGTCAGGTCGGAGCGATCTGCGGCAACGCCATCGACCTGACCTGCGTCGCGGGCACCACATGTGTGTCTGGCACCTGCCAGACCACGACCCCCGCCACCTGCGCCTCGAGCGGCATGTCCTGCGCCGTCGGCAGCCTCTGCTCCGACAGCGGTGGGACCCCCCACTGCGAGGCAAACTGCAGCGATGCCCGCCTTCCGGCCACCTGCCCCGCGGGCCAGACCAAGAAGATCTCCGGCGCCCTCTGCGCCTGCGTGCCCGACTCGTCGGGCACCTGCTCCGACACCAACCCCTGCGCCAGCGGCAACACTTGCGTCGCGGGGGCCTGCACCCCCTGGCCCACGGACTGTGGCACGTGCCCAGCAAATAGCTACTGCGACTGGGTCACCCCCGGGAGCGGTTCGGGCCCCGTCGCCTGCCGGCCCATCCAGCCGGTCAAGGTGAAGAATCTCTGCGCGAGCCTGATGATGGAGTGGGGGTACACCCCTGCTCCGGTCGGGTTCACCGGAGAGAGGAAGACGTTCGCCACCGGGGAGTCTATGACCGGTGGCACCAGTGTCTGGGCCAACCCCGTCCGCAAGGTGGACGGGGTCGACACGTGGCAGGAGGCCAAGGCGGCCGACTGCAGCTGCTGGTCGGCCACCGGCGCCAAAGGGCGTCCGGTCCGCTGCACCATCAACGGAACCCCGTCGTTGGTGTGGAACTGGCGCGACGGCGAGAACCTCTAGGAGGCCCGCCGTAAGTAAGGGTCCGCTTCACCCCATGTGAAGCAAACGCGTTCGATTCGGCTATAGCCCGGCGACTCAAGCCCGGCCATGCGAATCCTGCGCTCACACTGGCCCCCCGATTGTCTTTCAGACAGTCGCCGGGGCCTGCTACATATGAGATCGTTACCTCTCTCTCAACGATCTCAGATGTTAATACAAAACCCACCGAAAGGTGGGTTTTGTTGTTTTGGTTAAAGATTATTTTTTAAGATTCCTCCGCCGTATACCAATACCCCCACAACGCCGCAAACCACCAAATCACCGGTGTATGATGTAACATATTATCTGACAGGCTCATTGCCAAATAAATTAATACACTGAGACTAAAGACGAGTACCACTGGTTTCCCTGCCAAGAGCTGCTTGAGCTGCCCAATCCCAGCCGCCAAAAATAATAACAAAAATAACCCTAGGCCGATGAATCCAGTTTCAAACCCAATCTTCAGATAATCATTATGCGCCTCAAGCCCCGTATCCCAAATATGTTCGGTGCCGCGATTATCATTCCACACTTTACTAAATGACCCATACCCATATCCGAGGAGCGGCCGGCGCCAAAATAGGGGAGTGATCTTATTAGCAATATCTGCCCGCCACTGAATCGAATCCGCCTCTTCATTGCGAGCCGTGAGGCGATTGATTACGCTCAGCGACTGCAAATTAATATTATAACTATGCTTCAGCCACGAGTTCACCGGATAGAATAATGTATAAAATAATATCACCCCAAGAATTATCCCCGCACATACCCGGCGATAATACAGCGCGCTGATGGAGAGCAAAAATAGCGCCAAGCCAATCCATGCAACCCGGGTATACGTGAGCATGATAATGCCGCCAAGAAATACCCCGCCCACCAGTGCGAGCGGCTGCAGCCGCGGCACGATCGTCTGAGTAAGTACCGGCCGGTAATGGTGCCAGGCTGATCTTATCCCATGGGTTAGGCTGCTCAAAAAAGACGTTCCCTTCAGGCTCAACCGAAACCGATAGATATATTCCGCCCCAGCCATACATAAGAGCAACGTAAAGGTCGCGAGCAAATTCGGATGCGCAAACGTGCCAAAAATCCGATTCGGCACGTCATCAATCGTGGCTCCGCTTCCCGTCACCGCTTGCCCGAGCCCGAATGCTAAAGGCAAGGCCGCCCCGCCAAGCAGGCTTTTATAGATTAATGTATGCGTCGTATCTGGATATTTCAATTTAAAAATATACACCATCCCGAACAGCGAAAATAAATTCGCCATTTTGATCGTTTCCGTAATCGTGCCACCGCGGTCGAAACTGTAAATAAAAGATAGTGCGCACCACGCAATGAAGGTAAGCCAGGGTGCTTTCAGGGGAATCTTTTTCCAGTATTTTTTATTATTCAAAAAAAATAATCCCGACCACGCCAGCAGGATAATCGATAAGGCTGCATTAATATTGAGATCAATCCCGCCGACTCCCAAAAAACTAATATCCCGCCAAATATCCAGCGTCGGCCTGAGTATTAAAAATACGAATAACAAATATTCACCAAATAATTTATGCATCAAAATCGCCGCGATCACACAAAACGCCATCACATCCCCGGCAGTAGTCGGGTTGATGATAGTAAAAAAGATACAGGCGATAATCAGCCACGCGGCTGAACGATTAGACGGGTTCATGTTTAATTATAGTTTGATTTTGAAGAATGACGACTCTCTTCGCGTTTTATTGTCATCCCCGCGCAGGCGGGGATCCAGCAATCACTAATAGTGAATTGATGCGGTAAAGATCCTTCGCTACGCTCAGGATGACAGGTGGGTGTACGTGATTAGAAAACAAGGATACATGCCTACCCAATTGTCATCCTGAGCGTAGCGAAGGATCTCTGTCATACCCATTCACTGCTAAGGTCTTTCCATTGTGGATTAACGTTTTTTATTAAATTAATCTTTTTGGCTCTAGTTATTCCTTTCAACGATTTTTCTCTATTGATCGCTTGCTGAATATCAGAATAGTTTTCATAATAAACCAAGTTTTTGCATTTATATTTTTTTGTAAATCCTTCGATTAATTCCTGTTGATGTTCGGAAACTCTGCGGAGAAGATTATTCGTAACCCCGATATATAATATCCCACTGGTACTTGCCATTATATATACATAGTAATCATGTCGATTCATATGTATTTGAACTGTGAGCTCAGTGAATAATTGTCATCCTGAACGTAGTGAAGGATCTCTGTCGGTAGGTGTCCAATTGGACAGAGATTCTTCTCCGCCCCGGGCGGATCAGAATGACAGGTTAATTTGAGACCTGCTAAAACCAGGGGACCCTCGTTCCTCGGGATGGCTCATATTGAGGCGGGTTTTGCCTCTAAATGTTGAAAACAAAAGCCTCCAGAAGGCTAACATTAGCCAAAATAAGTAAAGCAACCTTGACAAAATCGCTTTTTTGGCGTATACTACTATGTTACCGTGCCTGCTGAAATCCTAGATTTTTCGCTGAAATAGCGGCTTTAGGTAATCAATTACCCTAGATTATAACATATTTTTATACTATACTACAGCCATACCTGTATGACCGCAGTATCGTCTCATCACCCCAAAAATAGGCGAATTTTCAGCCTGTTTATGCTGGCTGTTGCCGCTGTATCTGTTCTCGGCTTATTTGTTCCGAGTGCTCCCGCTCTCGCGGCTCCGCGCCTCGCTAACTATTACCTCGGCACGCTGCCAACCGATGCCGACTCCATTAATACCTTGGCGCAAAACGACGTGCTTATTTTGACTCCTGACCAAGGGGTTATCCGTCGTGATGTCATCGACAAGCTCCGTGCCAAAAACCCGGAACTTATTTTGTTTGCTTATGTTCCGAACAAAAGTTACCCGCTCAACTGGAAAGAATATCCGGCCAGCACTATCTATGGCGACTACCAAGTCGACCCCACGTGTTGGCTCAAAGATAGTAAAGGCAATATCCAGTCCGACTGGGTAGGTGTAAAAAATCTCAACATGGCTGAGCACTGTTCGGATTATTTAATTGATTACGTAAAATCTCACGTCCTGAGTCAGGGTATCTGGGATGGCATATTTTGGGATGTGGTGGGCGATACTATTTCCTGGACTAATGGCGGCGACATTGATCTTGATTTGAATGGCGTGAAAGATAATCCGAAGACGGCCGATGCTATGTGGCTGAGTCGTATTCAATATCTATTCGAACAAAGCCGCATAAATTTTGATGTTAAATATATCATCATGAACGGCAGCTCGGCCGCGGCCCTGCAGGAACATGTGAATGGCCGCATGTATGAAAGCTATCCCACGCCGTGGGAAGCTAATGGTTCGTGGGCCGCGCTCATGAGTTCGCTCGCCAAAAATCGCGACCTCAACACCCGCCCGCAGCTCTACGTCTTCAATGCTAATACCAATAACACCGGCAATAAGAATGATTATCGCGCCATGCGTTTTGGCCTCTCTAGCAGCTTGCTGCTCGACAACAGCTACTTTAGTTTTGACTTCGGTACCAATGACCACGCCCAAATCTGGACCTATGATGAATATAAGGTCAATTTAGGCGACCCGGCCGCCGATGCCGTGTCGCAAAACAGCACCCCGCGCTTCAAAGAAGATGTGTGGCAGCGCGAATATGCCAACGGTATTACGCTCGTAAACCCAACCTCAAAGGCCCAAACGATCGATCTTGGTCAGGATTACGAAAAAATTATCGGTACTCAGGATAAAAAAATTAATGACGGTTCGATTGTCGACCGGGTGACGATTGGCCCCAAAGACGGCCTGATCATGTTAAAGACGCTCGATTCCACCCAGCCGCTCAAAAATACCGTCTTCAACAACGGTACCTTCTTGCGCTTCTTCGATTTCAAAGGCAATCGCGCCCGTAACGGCTTCTTCACTTTTGAGGATCAATTTGCGGGCGGCGCCGCCATTTATCATGGCGACCTTGATGCCGACGGTCAGGAAGAAACGATTGTGGCGACCGGTGCAAAACTTGAAATTTTCAATGCCGGTGGTGATCGCTGGTTCAATGATTACCCGTACGGCGCCAACTTCAAAGGCTCCATTCAGATTGCGGTTGGCCGGTTGTTCGGAGGCGCCGAATCGCAGATCGTGGTCGCTCCATCCACTGGCGGCAAAGTGATTGTCTACGATTATCACGGCCAAGTAGTGAAAGATAACTTTTATCCGCTGGGTAATAAATACAAAGACGGCTTCACGGTGGCTATCGGCAATCGCCCGAACGGCCAAGCCGGTGAATTATTGATTGGTACCAAAGGCGCCAAGGCCGCGGAAATTCTGGTTTTCACTGATAAGCTTGATAAACCGAAAGTCCGCTTCTTCCCGTATGATAAAAAATATACCGGCGGCGTCCGCGTCGTCGAAGGCGACATTAATGGTGACGGGAAATATGAAATTATTACACTGCCGCTGAAAGGCACTCAGACGATGCGCCTCCTCAGTACCGCTGGTAAGAAAATATCTGAATTCAAGATTGGCAACCTCTTCGGCTCGCAGCCAACCGGCCTCACCATTTCTGATATTAACAAAGACGGTCAGCAGGATATTGTGGTCATGAATGGGCAGTAAAAGTATATAATTATAGTTACTAAAAACAACCAGTAGCAAGAACTGGTTGTTTTTTTATTATTCATTATTTGTTATTTCTCCGAATCAGTTAGGAGAATCGGAGAACCAATGTCAGCACTGTCATCCTGAGCAAAGCGAAGGATCTTCACTCTAATTATATGTTGTTGAATCGGACAGAGATTCTTCGCTATCGCTCAGAATGACAAATTAATTACGTGATTTGTGATTGCAGTCCTTGTTCATGGAAATGACACCCGATGCCATAATCACGCTTTACTTGTGGCTCGCACCTATTCTCCTGTAATCACACACACCACCGCTCCGCTAAACGCACGTTTATTTTTCAATGCCTGCATCAAAGCCGCCACACTAAGCGCGCTATTTGGCGAAATATTCAGGTTAAGTGTCTTTTTAACTGCTTCTTGCGCGGCCACTATTTCGGCGTTAGTAATAATATAGGCTGCACCCCCACTTTTTTGCACCGCTTCAACCACCGGCACCCGTCGGTGCGCCACGCGGTCAACAATCGCTCCGGCGAGTGAGATTTCATCAACAATTGTTTCGGCTGGCAATCCAGTCGCTTCACGCCACGAATCAACCAGCGGGTGACAGGTGCTGGTTTGGGCAATATGAATTTGCGGGTGGAGCTCAAGTTTATCGAAACCTTCGTAGAGTCCTTGGGCAGTGGTACCACTCGAAGCCGGCACAAATACCGCCGAGAGTTCGGGGATTTTACCAATTTCTTTGGCTAAATCTCGGTATCCCATCAGAGCCATCTCGCTGAGTGATTGCCGCAGCAGTGTGGCGCCGTGTTCTTTTTCTAGTTTGAATGCTTCCTGAATCGGATTTTCAACCTGGGCCACTTTGATAGATTCGCTTGTAACCAGCTGGGTTAGTTTGCCAAGTTTGCGAGAATCAATTTTTTCACCTACAAAAATAGCCAGAGTCACCGGGTCAAACGGCTTGTTTTTGTTATAATTTTCTATCGTAATAATAGCCGACCGGGCCGCATTGCCCGACGATGACATTACAAATGACTTCCCCCCTGCTTTCACCGCTTCGCTAATCATGAGCGGAATCGCTCGGCCCTTGTGAGAGCCATGATGGTGCAAGTCTTCGCGTTTTAACCAGAGTTCTCCGGCGAAGCCGATAGCTTCGGCCAAAGCGGTTGCTGGTAGTTGAGGGGTTTTCATAGGCGTTAAAAAGGCTGGGGATGCTTAGTAGGCTGGGGATGCTTGGTGGTATTTCCAAGCCTTCTGAGCCTTCCTAGCCTCCCAAGCTACTTAATCATATTGCTAACTAATTATTTTTTGTATATAGTATTCCCTAATCTTATTCCCTAATCTTAATCATTATGTCCCTCACTTGTCCAGAATGCAAGAATCAAGTTGATCTCAGCGTCTATCCAACCCTCGCTGTCGGCCATGTTATTGAGTGCAATGTCTGCGGCATTACGCTGCTCGTCAAATCAATGGATAATTCATCCGTAGACGTTGAAGTGGTGGATGAAGGTAAATAATGGTTGTCATTCCCGCGAAAGCGAGAATCCAGGGGTCAACCACGCTCTTCATTTTTCAACTCCCCAACCAGCTGTTCAATCATGCCACGAAAACCATGGCTGCCCAAAAACGCTACCACTCCACCCGGTGGCGTTTTTTCTTTTATATATCGAACCAGCTCCGCATCATCATCTATTTGCACTACCTTCGGATGAGTCTTGCTAATAATTCTGGTTAAATCTGTCGCTTCAAAGGGTTTGGCGGTAACGTTTGGATTTTTTTTAATGTTAGTCAGGCGGGGGATGATTACTTCATCAGCATCTGCAAACGCGCCGTCATACCACGGTTCAGCTTCGGCCTGCCGATTGCCGGTATTGGGTTCAAAAATAGCAGTCAGTGGTTTTTTATAAATATGCTTCAACGATCGGAGCACCCCGAGAGCCTTGCTTGGTGAGTGGGCAATATCATCAAAAATAATCATGCGCCCGATATATCTTTTTTCGAGTCGCCGCCTAATACCAGGGAACGAGGCAATCGCTGCCAAGATAGTGTTGGCCGGGATACCAATTTCATAAGCCAGCGCAAAGCAACCCGTAATATTATCGGCCATATAATCACCGAGCATTTTGGTCATTACCTGATAAGTTGTCCCGGCATGAGTTATGTCAAAAGTTAATCCGGTGTAAGAAGAGGTAAGATTGCTATAGGAAAAATCAGTGTTCGGAGCGCTGCCATACGTCACCGTTTTAAGACCGCTCTGCCGAGGTATAATCGGCGTAGCCTTTTCTGAAATAACTAACAATCCCGCAGCCGGTAACTCGGACACCAATTTTTGAAAGGCCGCCCGGTATAAATCTTCGGTGGGGTAGACGTCAGCGTGGTCCCACACTACTGATGTTAACAGCAGATGTGTCGGTTTGTAATAGGCGAATTTTGGTCCCGAATCGCTGCGCGAGGCTTTGTATTCGTCGCCCTCCACAATGCTCCAATCGCTATCCGCCAGATTAGCCGCCGGGAAGTCGCTCGGGCTGAGGCCGCCCAACATATAGCTCGGATGTTTACCGGCTACAGTCAGTATCCAGGCCAGGAGCGTAGTAGAGGTGGTCTTTCCAAATGTACCTGCCGCCACGATTGAATTCTTTTTTATAAAATAATCTCTCACTAATTCTGGATACGAGCAGTAGGCAAGCCTCTCGTTTTGTACGTGCAGCCATTCCGGATTCGTGGAGCTGGCCACATTGCCAACCACAACTAAATCAGGCCGGCCCATTTTTTCTGGATGCCAGCCAGGATAGAATTCTACCCCCGATTGTTCAAGGTGTGTCGACATCGGCGGGTGGAATCCGGCATCACTACCGGTCACGCGGTAGCCCTGCCGTTTGAATGCCAGTGCCAGCGCGCCCATAGCGACGCCACAGATGCCAATAAAGTGGATATGTTTTATGTTGTTCATACCTTCAAGATTTTTTTAAGAGCCGCTTCGTCAGTCTGCCACTGTTTTCCATCAAACCATTCTAATCCTTCAAACTGCAATTTATACGTATCAGTTGGTCGCGACGCCGAGCCAAGATAGATGTATTTTTTGCCTTGTTCTTTAGCTGAGGCGATTGCTTTTGTCATCATGCCCAGACCAAGACTCGGAAAGGCGTTCGTAATCGCCGTATCAAGCGAATAAAACGGGTAGCAATAATGAACAATCTCGTCAGTTATAAAAGATATACAATAACCAAGCGGCGTTGCACCCGCCTTGTTATCCTGAGCGTTAGCGAAGAATCCCTTAACGTCAGTGCCGCTACGATTTTTAACCTCAAGGGATTCTTCACTCCGTTCAGAATGACAAGTAAAAATAAACAAATGTGTAAAATTGCTTTTTTCTGGCTCAGTCAAAAGTTCTTTGACCTTGTTGGCACTGAACGTTCCCGCGCCAAATTTAGTGTCATAAAAGTCTTTCGCTAATTTTCCAATCTGCCAGTGATACTCAGAATAGGGGAGTGAAGTTATCGACATTTTTACCCCCTCAGTTTTTCGCAAAATGCGTCGATTTTCACTCGATAAAGAAAATTTATCTAAATCAATCCGTAAACTCCGTGTTTGATACATTTCGCCTTTTTCCACGCGGCCAAAAAGATACCCGTTATTATACAAGGCGGTAATATTCTGATCAGACAAGTCAGTAATTATTTTTTCATCCCATTTAAGATAGTGATGAGTCATAATACTCTGCCTAGCGCAGCGACAAATAAATCGCCACCATCACCATAAACGCCTGAATAATCCAAAACCGCATCACAATCTTTTCTTCGCTCCAGCCGGTAAATTCAAAATGATGGTGCAAAGGGGCCATCTTGAAAAATCGCTTGCCAAGGAGGCGGCGGTAAAAAACCTGCACCAAAACCGATACAATTTCTACGTAAAAAATAAATCCTAAGAGCGGGATCAATATCATGCGGTTGATAGCGATGGCATTAATAGCAAGCAGTGTCCCGAGCCCGAGCGATCCCACATCACCCATCTGGAATCGGGCCGGTTTGATATTAAAATAGGTATAGGTCAAAAGCGCTCCGACCACTGTGGCATTAAGCGGCGTAAAGGCAGTGCGGGCTTCAACCCAGCTCAGAATCGTGAGTCCGAGAAAGGCGATGATAAGGGATCCGCCGGCGAGACCATCAAGTCCGTCGGCAATGTTAACTGCATTAGCGGTGAACATGACAAAAAAGATAATCAGCGGAATAACCAGCCAACCAATAGCCCATTCGCCAACAAACGGCACCCACAGCGTGTGCCAGCTTTCTCCTAGTTTAAAATATACCCACCACGCAGTTACCGCCCCAGCCAAAAATTGTAAGAGCAATTTTTCGTGTACCTGCAGACCCCGCCCTGGATTTTTTGAACCAAGCACCTGGACGAAATGACGGAATGCAGCCCATGGCACCGTGAGCGCATGCCAGGCGCGGGTATACCAGTGTTTATGCACGCGCATCAGAGTCAGTGTGTGCTTCAAATTCCTGATTCGCCGTGTTGCCCCAAAGATATTTAACAGGTCATCAGCTGCACCAAGAAGGGCGGCAATACCCATAGCCCCAATCGGCACATAGGTGTATCTACGTTCCCAATTAAATAAGACGGTGATAATAATAACCGTGACTATGACCAATATGCCCCCCATAGTCGGGGTGCCGGCCTTGGCCGCTCGCGCGCCGCTCAAGGTGAAATCAAATTCACTGCGCCGAGTAATCTTAAAATGATATAAAAGTTTGGTTAAGAGTGGTGCCAAAAGAGCCGACAATACAGTGGCTCCGATCATGAACATCAGCGCTTGTTCGAGCAGGTTAACGGAAAAAGGCATCATACATTCACGCGTCTAATTTCGAGCTGCTGAGCCTCGGTCATTTCCACAAATGTTTCATTGTCAGCACCGATCATACCATTTTCTTCAAACCTTTGTGCCAGCAGATTATTGCCAGGATTTACAATCGTAATTGTGCCACGAGCCACCCCATGTCCATACAACCCTTCGCTTTTCCAAGCCCGGGCATGGGTATAGCTGATGACAGAATTAGTGACATCAGTAATGAGTAAAATATGATTATGATTCTTGCGTGGCCCAGCCCCGATTAAGACAATAACATCACCCGGTTGTACATTGTGGTAAGCGTATGGCCCGCTGCTGCCTACGACAACACTTGTATTATCATTATCCGCATACACGGTAACACCGCAATTTTCAATCGGACGCAGACGACAAATTACACGACGTAGTAGCCGGGTGCGCGGGCAGATGGTTAATTTTTTGGTCAACACTATTTTTTTGCTTTCTAAATAGTGAGCGCTGAGCACTTGAGTTACAAAACCAGAACATTCAACCCCGAGTTTGCGTTCAATTAAAAATTTTCTGATTTGTTCTGGAGTAGTTTTTTCTCCGGTATGTTCATTATGCAAACAGCAGTTGCCGCTGGTATCAAATAAACCGGTGTGATACTGCAGTGAAATAATTTTGGCCTCATCCACGATTTCTTTTGGCGTGCCTTTCCCAATCAGGGCTCGCAACTCGGCGCGCCGCCTGAGTATAGCATTATTAAAATACGGGCAGCGCACTCCCGGGATGCCGGCAAACGGCAGATTAAAATAGTCGTTAATAAGTTGTTCAGCTTTTGGTGACAGCATATACTTTTATTGTCGTTCCCGGGGTTCAGTTTGGAGAATCCAGGTTCTTTATCATTCATTGTCATTCCCGCGTAGGCGGGAATCCAGTCGTTCACTTAATATTATAATTCCGCTAACATTTTTTGAATCATCGCTCCCTGTTCATTAAACATCTGGTAATTTTTCATTAGGCTAGTCTTGCTTTGAATACGTAGCCAATCTGATTCTGGCTCAGTATTCGTATAGGAAATAATGTTAAATCCTTTAGCTTTAAGTTTCTTCGCACACTCCTTAATTCGTAATTCTTTATTCGTAATTCTTTTTTGTACAACCTGCGCCCCGTCGCTAATCGGTGCTAGTGTTTCTTTTTTATACGGCAGTTCGAGTAACGCAGACAGATGTGCTGCAAAAGTAGTTAGCGAAGTCGCTTTTTTCTTTTTAACCAGTTGTTGCAGCTCTGATTCGTAGGTAGTGCTCGCTGGCTGCCTGGCATTAATTTCTATCAGGTATAATTTTTTAGTCTTTGCATCGAGCACCACATCAATCCCGAACAATCCGCGCCACCCGCTCTTCTGAAGTTGTTTGCCAATGTCAGTTGCCATTTTATTAAACTGCTGTAATTGCTTTTTATTTAAAATATGGTGTGGTAATTTCCAATCATTGCCAATGGTAGCAAATGGCCGACTGGTAAATGGTGGCAGTCCGGTGATTTGGCAGCTGATATTACCGGTCAACACAGTGGTGTCCCATACCACGTTGTTATTGGTAAATAAAGGCCCGGTGATATACTCCGTAATTCTAACTGGTCGATCTGGAAACAGGTTTTGAAATTCTGCTAATTCGCCGTCATTTGAAATGAGCATGGTGCCGCTGCCGGTGTGCGCCCGGTTGAATTGCATAATAAACGGCGTGCCAGTAAAACGTACCTGCTTGCAGGTGACAATCCGGTGGGGCGGCAAATATTTTTGTAGTGGCCCGAGCCAGGCTACTTGGCTAATTTTTTCTTCAATCGCGCTCGCGACTACTGCCGACGGATTCAAAAGCTGCCAGCCATTTTTTAAGCACTCTCGTTCAATTGCCTGAGTGTTCTTAAACACTACAATCCGCGGCGAGCTTAATTTTTTCACGTATCGTTTGGTGGCAGAGTGTGCGAGTAGCTCTCGTGTATCAAGCAGCTTCTTGCCTCCGACAAGCATAACATTCTGCCGCCCTTTGGCTATTTCCTTTGCAAAGGGGGTGGCATTTGTTATGATGACATAGTTTTTAACCCCTGCGGGCAGCCCAAGAGCCCGCTCAATATCGCGGGTAACATAGACTATAGGAGCCTTTTTTAGCGCTAATTCAAGGGCTTTCATAGGCGGGTAGTATACTAAAAAAAGATGCAGTTGGCAACCGCCGTCAACGCTGTCCTAGGCACTGAAATAGACGGCCGAAATACGAAGTAATAATAAGTATAATACCGCTCAGTTAAGGCATTTTATGGATACATTATATAAAGACTTACAAACCTACGGCCGCGTCCGCTCAAATGCGCTGATGAGTAAATATACGACTTTCCATATTGGTGGGCCAGCGCAATATATGGTTGAGGTCATGGACTCGGATAACCTAATTAAGCTCCTCAATTTTTTAGTAGGCGAAGGGGTGCCCTATTTTATTTTAGGCGGAGGATCAAACCTCTTATGGCAGGATGAAGCATGGGAAGGGGTAGTTATAAAGGTGGCCACCCAGGGCATAAAAATCGACGGCCAAGAAATTATAGCCGAGGCAGGCGCTCCCTTTGCGGCCCTGGTCATGCTGGCGGTTCAGAATAATTTGGCTGGCCTCGAGTGGGCCGCCGGAATGCCGGGGACTGTGGGAGGTGCCGTGCGTGGTAATGCTGGGGCCATGGATAGTGACACCAGCCGATCACTCCGCCAAATTGAAGTCTGGCGCGATGGTGAAGTTATCATGCTCCGGCCAGAAGACTGTGCCTATGGATATCGCGACAGCATCTTTAAACATAACACCGACGTGGTTATCCGCGCGTGGTTCAAAACTTCTCCGGGCAACAAGCTCGAACTAATGCAAACCATGCAAGCCACGATTAAAGGCCGCAATGGAAAATACCCCGCCGCTCCTTCAGCTGGCAGTTTTTTCAAGAATATTCCGTTTTCGGTTTGGCCGGGCGATAAGTCACTTCTCCCCGCGTCATTTAAAATCAAACAGGAGGTGCCGGCCGGTTGGACTACGGAGCAAAATAAATTAAAGGGCTACCAAGTGGGTGGCGCAATGGTTTCAAAAGAGCACGGCAACTTTTTGGTCAATGCTGATAAGGCGACGCAGGCAGACGTGCTCGCCGTGGTTGAAGAAGTAGTTAGTAGGGCGTATACTAACTTTGGGGTCAAACTTGAGCCAGAAGTACAGATCATGAAAACATATTGAACTACAGTGAAATCCATTCGCATGGAAAAACACTAGAACACGAGAACATAAAAACAAAAAATACGCGTTTGTAGTACTTGTCATGCTGAACGTAGTGAAGGATCCCTTAACGCTAACTTATTACTCCTGTTAGCTATAAAGGATTCTTCGTTCCACTCAGAATGACAAAGTGATGTAGCAAATTTGCGACTGGATTCCCGCTGCTGCGCGGGAATGACACCGACCAATTTTGTTTTAATGTTCTAGTGTTTTCATGTTTTAATGAAAAAAAATATGCAAATCAATATCACCGGTAAAGGTATTAGTCTTACCCCAGCTATCGAAGAATATACGCATAAAAAAATTGAGAGTCTTGAAAAATTTTTTAGCCCAATTATCAAAGCCGAAGTGGTAGTCGGTCAAGACTCAAAACACCATCAAAAAGGCGATGTCTTTATGGCCGAATGCCGCCTCAGCGTGGCCGGGAACGATTTGTTTGCTTCCAAAAATGAAGAGACGTTATATAAGGCTATTGATAAAATTCGGGATTATCTTGAGCTTGAGCTTAAAAAACATAAAGTAACCATGAACGGCAACGAAAAAAAACAAAAGCTCGGCGCTCGCGCCGCCAAAGAATATAACCCTGAAGAATAATCGCATGAAAGTTCTTAGCTGGATCATTGCCTTCGTCAAAAAGCACCTCTATACCGGCCTCGCTGCCGGTATTATTGCCGGTGGGTGGGGGTGGTATCATTTGGTGAAGCATAATCACCTGCGGTTTGTAATAATTGTGGCCGCACTGTCTCTGGCTGTATTTATTGCCATTGAAACTGGGCTATACGCCTATCATTGGTTGGTGCGGCGCTTTTCCCGGCATCCGTTCTGGCAAAAAGAATTTCAGGATTTTCTACCGCAATTCATCTTCCTGTTGTCTTTATTTTTCCTGATTTTCTTTTCTAAAAATGAACTGCTGAGTCTCGGCTACGCGGCCCTGCTATTCCCGTTTATATTCTGGCGCGTCGATCGCGAACTTCAGACTCACCCCAATGCTGGCCCGTGGCTGAGTACTCACCGCCACATGTTTGCCATGGGGTATTTTGTCTTCTGGTTTCAGGCGCTCTGCCAATATGCCTCTTACCACTACTATATTCTCGATGCTGATATAAAATATTTTAATATCGTGGTGTTCCGGGTGGTATCTATGACAGGCTTCTGGCTGATTGGTTTTGCCCTAGCCAGTTTTATCTATCAGCGTCTACCCCGCTATTGGCGGTATGCCGGCGTAACTCTGTGGGGTTCATTATTTATATTCAACATTATTTTTTGGGTAGCCAACATTTCGGTGCTCTATTTTTCCGGCCTCTATTTTAGTCCGGTGATCTGGGATCACCGCGGTGGTGGCGAAGGGGTAGCTGAGAACAATTTTGTCTACCTGGTCATTGCAGTCGGGATTATCGCACTCCTCAGTTTTATCTACGTTCTAGTCAGGTTAATCAAGGCTCAGAGCAAGACTCCGGCTCGTTACTGGTCGTGGTACCAGAGCGGCCTCATTGCCGGCGGGCTATTCTTCCTGCTTGGCCTTAGTTCTTTTCGGACTGCGCCAGAGCGAGTGGTGCTACGCACCTTTATGCAGCGCTGGCAGGGGACTGAACAGCACGTACTATTGCCCGTTGCTCTGCAAAAAAAAATGCAGCGCTTTGGCCTTAACTATAACCCCGAGGCATCTAAGCCGGCCCACCGCGAGACATTATTTACTTCCTCCACACAAAAATTATTGCCGAGCCGCCTGCAGACCAATCATCCAAATATCGTGATTCTGCTGCTTGAATCTTTTTCCGCCCGCATGACCGGCGTCTACAATCCGCGTTTTGCCGATCTCACCCCCGGGTTCAACACTATGGCGGCTGATCCAAATACCACCGTGTTTCATAATTATTTTAACGGCTCCACGCCTACCATCACCGGCACCTTGTCGCAACTGTGCTCCTTCTTGCCTCCCACCGGCCACAACGAAATTCAGAATGATCGCAAGCTTCAAGCCCACCACCTGCTCTGCTTTCCAGAACTATTAAAACGGCAGGGTGGGTACAAAGAAGTTAATTATCTGACCGCGGTCGACAAAGATTTTGCCCATAAAGATGGTATTTTCACCAGTGCGGGCGTAGATAAAGTCTATGGCACCGACGAGCTTAAGGATTATATTTCCGGCGCTCCGCTGGCATGGGGCTATTCCGATCATCAATTATTCCCGGCCGTGACGGAATTTTTGGCCAAATCTCCCGAGCCTTCAGTCACCATGCTCGCAACCGTAGACACGCACCCGCCGTTTGACCTAGCCAAAGATACGGTTCCCTACGGCGACGGCAAACAACTGGTATTAAATTCATTTCACACCACCGACGATGCCTTTTTAAAATTCTGGCAAGGATTCAAAGCGAGCCGTTTTGCCAGTAACACTATTGTCATCGCCGTGGCCGACCATGCCATTTTTCCGGCCGCCCTCACCACCGATCTGTTTGCCAAAGAAGCTAAGCAGCTTAGCTATTACGATGAGAATTTTTTCTTGATGTATGTGCCGGATACGGTGTTGCCAAAGCAAGTGACCACCACCGCCTCAAGCATCGATGTGGCCCCAACACTGCTTCATATGCTTGGTATAAATGCGCCCAGTTCATTTGAGGGGTATTCTATCTTTGCCGATCGTCAAAAATATCCAAATGTGGTAGGTATGCACGAGCTCGGCCTCTACATCAATGAAGCCGTAGGCGGCAGACGTAAAATTTCTTATGATGTCCCTGGGCACCTTGAGTGTGCTCCGATTACCGAAACATCAGTCTCGTCTACCGCCCCGCTCACCGAATGCGAATTATTACAAGTCTACAAATGGAAACGCGAAATGTTTGAAACTGGTCGCTGGTGGGAGAATTGACACCCTCAGGTGTCATCCTGATCCGCCGCAGGCAGAGAAGGATCCCTTGGTAAAATTAATAATTAAAAAATCACCTGTTGAAGGGTGATTTTTATTATAGTGACCCCTGGATTCCCGCATTCGCGGGAATGACAATTGGACAAGGTGTTTTAAAATTATAAATTTTATTCATCCGGAAAAATCTGCTTCCCCGCCTCATCATACAGTAGCACCGCCAAGACCGGGCACGACTGCGCCGCCATCATAATCGTATCATCATCCGTACTCTCCGGATTCGTCACATACGCTAAATTACCATCATCCATTTCAAATACCCCCGGCGCCACCGCTGCACACGAGCGAGCACCAATGCACTTGGCGCGATCCACCACGATGCGGCGGATCTGGCCGGTAGCTTTAGTTCCTTCAGAAATAGGGTCTTGAGTAGGTCCAGGCATAAAATAATATAATCTAAAGAGGTGGTTATAAATCGCCTAAAAAATCATCTTTGGCAATGGTATCAAAATCAGGAATATATATTTCACTCGTTTCGCCGCGTTCAATTTTTTCGGCGATCGTTTCGGCTTTAGCTTCGTGGATAATATGCGTTTCATCGATTACTACATTTGCAGCTTGCTCACAATACCCTGTACAAGCGCAAAAATCAAGATCTGTTTGGTCATTTTTTCCTCCCGGCTGAAGCCCAAAGAAAGTGCTTAGGCGCTCCATGATTGATTCAGCGCCATGTTCAGTGCATTTTCGACCGCAGCAGACACGAATAATTTTTACAGCCATACCGATTATACGCCAAGTAATACCCGGAGCTCTTCCGGCATTTTATACGGCGGTTCAAACGTTACTTCAATAGCTACCTCTTCGGCCCCGATCGCTTTAAGTCCGTCGGTAATTGATTGGTTTAATTCCGGCCCCCACGGACAAAACGGGGTGGTATACGTCATCAGAATTTTTACCGCATTATTAGAAACATCGATATTATAAATTAGCCCCATAGTCCAAACATCAAATCCAACTTCCGGATCTTTGATAGTTTGCAGCGCCTCAATGATTTTTTCCTTGGTTAACATAGTTTTATAATTCAGCGTACCCGGTGGCTTCAATTTCTTTAGCCAGATCTTTATCGCCTGAACGAACTATCGCGCCGCCTTTCATAATATGCACAAAGTCAGGCGTAACATATTCTAAAATTCGGTTATAATGCGTAATAAGCAGCACTCCGGTGTCAGCCGTCTTAAATCGATTAATCCCAGCCGCCACAATGCGCAGCGCATCAACATCAAGCCCAGAATCCGTTTCATCAAGAATCGCATACTGTGGCTGCAACAAGAGCAGTTGTAAAATTTCCAACCGTTTTTTCTCGCCGCCTGAAAATCCTTTATTCAAATAACGCCCCGCAAAGGCATGATCGATACCGAGCTCATCCATCAGCGCATACAATTCTTTTTGAAAGGTGAGTGGGTTAACTGCCGAACCGCGTTTTGCCCCCACCGCCAAACGCAAAAAATTAGCAATCGTCACCCCGGCAATTTCCGGGGGGTACTGCGGTGACAAAAATAATCCAGCCTTGGCTTTTTTGTCAGGTGACAATTCGGTAATATCTTCACCGTTAATCTGCACGTGCCCCTGCGCCACATATTTAGGGTGGCCCATGAGAGAATTAGCCAGCGTTGACTTACCCGAGCCATTCGGCCCCATGATGGCATGTACTTCACCCGGTTTAATGGTCAAATTAAAATCAGACAAGATAGTCTTGCCTTCAACCGCGACAGTAAAATGAGAAATAGTTAAGCTCATACGATTATTTTTTTAAGCGCTACGAGCCCCAGGCTCGCACAGCGCTGGCGAGTCGGATTCAAATCCGTTAATCCAAGCAAACATAATAGTTGTTCTAGGGTTATGCTTTGGGCCTCGGCCACTGTTTTACCTTTTAATTCCTCAGTTAATAATGACGCTGCTGTCTGTGAAATAGCACAACCATCGCCTTGCCAGCCAATTGTTTCAATCGTTCCTTGGGTGCTCCAGCCAATATATAGCGTCAGCTCTTCTCCGCACAGTGGGTTATGTTCAGTCGTGTGTGTTGAATAGTGCTCTGGAACTACCTTGTTCAGCGGGTGCCGGTACAAATCAAGCAAAATGTCGTGGTACAGCTGGTCCATATTATACTCTAAACACTTGCTTAGCTTTTTTAATCCCCGCAATCAATCGATCAACATCTTCCTGGCTCGAATACATCCCAAACGACGCGCGCACCGTACCCGGGACATCTAAATATTTCATCAGCGGCTTGGCGCAATGGTGCCCGGCTCTGACGGCCATATGTTCTCTGCCGAGCAGCTCCGCCAAATCATGTGGGTGAATGCCAGGGACAATAAACGACACAATCGATCCACGGGCTGCGGCAGTAGGGGGGCCAATGATCACCGCTTCTGCAGCTAATTGTTCGAGCGCATAAGCCGTAATCTCTGCTTCATGCTTCTGAATATGTTCGAGCCCAATCTCAGATAGGAATCTAACGGCTGCCCCGAGCCCAATCGCTCCGGCAATATTTTGCGTCCCCGCTTCAAATTTATGTGGCGCCTCAGTCCAGCTGGCGGTGGTGTAACTAACATCTTCAATCATTTCACCACCGAACATCCAGGGTTCCAAAGCATCCAAGCGTTCAGTTTTCCCATAGAGCACTCCGATGCCCGTCGGCCCATATACCTTATGTCCGGAAAATACCAAGAAATCACAATCAAGTTCACGCACGTTAGTAGGGGAGTGGCCAACTAATTGCGAGGCGTCAACAATTGTAATCGCCTCGGATTCTTTAGCAATGGCTATGATTTCTTTAAGTGGGGCAATGGTACCGAGTGCGTTCGATAACCCAGTCACACTGACAATTTTGGTGGTTTCATCAATCGCTTCATAGGCACTCTGCAGATCAATTTCGCCCTGTTTAGTGATATTGATAAATCGAAGTTCAGCCCCGGTGCGTTTAGCCACCTGTTGCCACGGGATAAGATTGGCATGATGCTCTAGGCGCGTTAGTACAATTGAATCATTTTTGGTTAATTTTTTGCCGAGTTGTGAAGCAAGTAAATTCAGCCCGTGCGTAGCCCCTCCGGTGAATACAACTTCATTCGTCTCTGCTCCAATAAAGGTTGCAATATCAGCCCGAGCTTGTTCGTAGGCAGTCGTGGCCGTTTCGCTAAGCGCATACAGGCCGCGCTGCGTATTAGCGCGGTATTTCGTGTAATAATCGGTCATTGCAGCTAGAACAGCCTCCGGGGTTTGGGTTGTCGCGGCACTATCAAGATAGACCAACTCGGGGTGGTTCTTAAAAATTGGGAAATTGGACTTTATTTTGTCTAGCGGGCACATTGCATCTGTATTTAGTTCGTTTCCATAGAGTGTCCTATGGAGCGCTTATCTTAGCAAAAATTTGTATATTATTCAAGTTTTTAATATAATTGCGTTATCGTCCAAGTTCTTAAAAAAATTTGATTTTGTTTTTCATATTTTAATGAGATAATCAAAAAAATATTTTTATTTTGAAATTGATGACATATGTAGCTATGGCTAAAAAACTCTTAAAAATATTTCCTGATTATTTAATTTCAGGTAGTGTAAAAAATCAAAAAGAATTAGACGCTGCGTTCCAAGAGTACCCTAGCTATTCTAAGAGATTCATTCAGACAGCTTTATATTCAGGTTGGCAAAATGACAGAAAATGGTATGAAAAAAATTGGCCCAACGTTTGCAATTACTTAGATAAAAATTTCTTAAAAGCATTCCAAGCAGAAGACTCTCATAGTAAGAGAGCCTGGGAATTTTATTTAGCTACTATTTTGGTAAATAAGGGTTTTAGGCTGCTAAATAAAACACAAGATGATGGTCCTGATTTCTGTATTGAAGCCCCCAATGGAAAAAAGGTGTGGATTGAAGCGATTGCATGTAGTGACGGTGACGTTCGTGTTAAGCCATATTCACTTGGGGCAAATCAATATGACATAGAAGAGATGCAGCATAATCGGGTGTTACGCATAACAAGCGCATTCTATAAAAAATTTAAAAAATTTTGTCTCGATATAGAAAATGTCAAAATAGGAATAAGGGATAACGATTGTTTGGTGATTGCGATTAGTGGCGCAGACATTCAACAGTATTCAGATGACCAGGCACTCTTCGAGAGGGCAATGTTTGCGAGAGGTCTTGAATCTTATACTAAAATTCCAAACCAAAGGGGCTTACAAAGAGGTTACCTGTCAGCACGGCCAGTTAAAAGGACTACGAAAGACAATTTAGTTGAAGAAATTAAAACTGAGCCTATGGTAATGAATGATTTTTCAAAAATTAGTGCAGTATTGTACTCCGGCTATTCAATCGGACATAGTTCATGGAGCGGAATCGGCAACGAGTTTTTGTTTGCCTACCATGAAAATCCTCTTAATCCAATTCCAGAAAATTTTTTTAATTTTGGTCTCGGTATAAAGAAAAATATGAAAACAGCTGAAATTATGTATCAAAAGTACATATAAGGAGTTTGGCCTCAGGGTATTCGCCCCTACCCCTCTGCCATTTGTATCTCAAAGTAAAAACAAGAAATTTTTCTAAATGAATACAGTAAATATGAAAAAAAATTTACTGCTGCTGTTATTAGGAACGGTTCTGCTCTCTGGCTGCTCCAGCACTATCACCCAAGAAAGTACCACCTCAGCCACCAACCCACTTCCCAATATCAAGTATGTATACCACGCCAGCCACCCCCTCGTAGATTCCGCCAGAAAACAAATCGGAGTGGTAACCAGCTACGATACCAGCTACTACACCGGCGGCTACCCACCAGACGATAGGGGAGCCTGCACTGATGTCATTGAAAGAGCGCTTCGTGACAACAACTATAATCTCAAAGCAAAAATAGATGCCGATATGAAAAAATACCCCGCCAGGTATCCTCATGAATCCGACCCCAATATTAATTACCGCCGAGTCAGAAATGTAAAAATTTTTCTAGATCACTATGCCGAACCAGTGCCGACATGCACTGACAAAGACTGTTTTGACAAAGGCTATTGGCAGCCAGGCGATATCGTAACCTTCGATCAGATACCCGGGAGCCTGTGGCACATAGCCATTGTGTCGAATAAAATGGTAGAAATCGACAATCAACCGCCGGTTCCGCTCCTCATCCACAATTATGGATTTGGCGTAGTTGAAGATGATAAGTTAACCAGTTGGCCGGCCCCGATAAGTGGTCACTATAGACTGAAGATAGACGAACATTTTTAAAAATTGACTGTGTTTTACTATCCCCTAAAATAGGGTAAAATAACAACCGTACTTAAACTATAGTTTTAAACCTATGCCGATTGAAAGACGTGAAAGAATGCCGCAACCTCCCGTTTACAGCATTGATATTTCTGAAGGTTGGGATAAGGAGTCGCAAATCGAAATATTTATGCGAGAGCTCAAAAAGTTGCCTTTTTATCGGCCCGGCCTTTTGTATAGCGGATTTGATGGAGACCAAATAGGAAAAAATTGGGGTTCTGCAGAAGGTAAGATGGTAGTTTTTTGCGCTGAAGAAGATGATATCAATGGCGACGGCGACAACCAAAATCCATTCGAATTTGCCCTGGATTATAAAAATCCTGCTATCGCAGTTTATAATCCCGCAGGATTAGAACCCGTTGATGAATCTTATGGGGAGATGGAAGGTTATAAAATTAAAGATCTGTCGGCCATTCTTGGGATTATTCGATTGACATAAGCCATTATCCCACCGCCCCCTCCATCTCAAGCTCAATCAATTTATTTAATTCAAGCGCATACTCAATCGGCAACGCCTTCACAATCGGCTCAATAAATCCCGATACCACCAGCCGAATCGCTTCTTGTTCGGATAACCCCCGCGACTGCAAATAAAAAATTTCTTCGTCACCAATCTTGCCCACGCGCGCTTCGTGCGACACCGTGACATCTTCATTCTTAATTTTTAATTCCGGAATCGTATTCGCCACCGCGTTTTTGCCAATCAAAAGCGCATCACACACCATCGCCGCATTCACATTGTTTGCTGCCGGCGTGATATGGATTAGCCCGCGGAAGGTATTAATACCGCCATTCACCGAAATAGATTTTGATACAATATTCGAGCTGGTGTGTGGTGCCGTGTGAATTGCTTTAGCTCCCGTATCTTGGTTCTGCCCCGGCCCAGCAAACGCCACCCCCAAGCTATCCGAACGTGCCCCGCGCCCGCGCAAAATCGAACTCGGGTACAGCATGGTGACCCCGCTACCCATATTGCCATTCACCCATTCAATCACCCCATCTTCATCCACCAGCGCCCGTTTCGTATTTAAATTGTAGGTATCTTTTGACCAATTCTCAATCGATGAATAGCGCACGCGTGCCCCGGCATGGACAAAAATCTCAACACACCCGGCATGCAATGAACTTTGCCCGTAGCGTGGCGCTGAGCATCCTTCAATATAATGAATCGTACTGCCTTCATCGGCGATAATCAGCGTATGTTCAAATTGCCCGCCCGAGCGCACATTCATGCGGAAGTACGCTTGCAGCGGCAAATCAACCGTCACGCCCTTCGGGACATAAATAAAGGTGCCGCCGCTCCATACCGCCGCATGCAGCATAGTGAATTTATGGTCAGATACCGGCACGCATTGTATCATGAAATATTTTTTCACCAGCTCTGGATATTTATGCACCGCCACATCCATATTTTCAAATACCACGCCTTTGTCCTCCCATTGCTTTTTTAATTTATGATAGACAATATCTGAATCATACTGCGCTCCGACTCCAGCCAAAGCCTTTTTCTCAGCCTCCGGAATTCCCAACCGGTCAAACGTTTTTTTAATATTCTCGGGTACTTTGTCCCATGTGGTGGCGCTGTCGCTATCCGGCCGAACAAAATAGACAATTTTTTCTAAATCCAATTTCGATAAATCAGGCCCCCACGCTGGTAACGGCTTCTCGCGGAACAACGCCAAACCCTGGAGGCGTTTTTTAAGCATCCACTCCGGTTCATTTTTTTGCGCCGAAATCTCGCGCACCAACTCTTCGGATAAGCCTGGTGCACTCTTAAAGCGATGCGCTTCCGGGTTAGCCGTATCATAGGCCGAGCGGTCGAGTTTCGGTATATTTTTTTTGACTACTTTTGGCATGCGCGGAAAAATTCTGGCCTGATTGCTAAATCACTAAAAGTATAGTATGCTAGCCAACTAACCAGATAGCTTAGAATTCAAAATCTGCCCTATTTTACTCTATTTTTAGCCTTTTTGTCAACCTATGTCACCCGTCCGAGTCGAATATACCGGAGTCCTCACCGAACGCCACTTCGTCACGAGCGATGTCTTAATATTTCGGGTATCGCGTCCGGCTGGATTTGAGTTTAAAGCCGGTCAATTCGTGCAGTTCAAAATCCCAACTAGCACCGAACCGGTTTGGCGCAGTTATTCGATTGCCTCAGCCCCCAATGCCGACTACCTCGAGTTTTGCATCAAAATTCTTCCTGGTGGGGCAGCTTCACAGTATTTCAACGTTTTGAGTCTGAACAGTGAAGTTATTTTCTCTGCTGCGCAGGGCTTTTTTGTGGTCACTCCGGCGGCACTCCCAACCAAAGTATTCGTGGCTACGGGCACCGGCATCACCCCGATTCTGAGTATTTTGGCCGATCAGCCAACTGAATTTAAAGCAGGGGAGAGTCAAACCGTATTATTTGGGGTACGTACCGAGCATGATGTCTTTTGGCATGATCGCTTGGCTGCCCTCAAAAAAGATCTGCCATCCTTTGATTATTCAATCTGCCTCTCCGGCGCGCACGAACCAGCCAAATGGCAGGGTAGGATCGGTCGCGTCACCGCTCATCTGCCCACGCTCCCCGAGCTTGCCGAATATTATGTGTGTGGTAGTTTGGAGATGATTAAAGATGTCCGGTCAGCTCTGCTGGTCCAAAAAGTGCCGATGAAGCATATTCATTTTGAAATTTTTTAGCTCTTTTACAAATCCTCTCGGCGGTGGCAAGCAAAATCTTTTTAAGATTAGACTTGCCACCTTCGGGAGGTAAGTCATGGCTCTCTATATCTTTCGCCGCGTTGGCATGGCAGCTCTTCTCGCGCTCTGTGTAGCATTTTATGCCTGGGTCATCTATGCCGGTGTGACCGGCATCGGATCACCACCCGCTCACTAACCACGGCAGGAGGGCCGCGCATCTATTCGCGCATCTTTAACTCAGATGCGCGGCCTCTTGTAGGGCTTGTTTAGGCCTTAAAAGAGGCTTAAGTAAGCTAAATCCCTGCCAGGGGATTTTTTTATCCCCAGAAAAAATACATTGACAAATTCCTATTTTTATGCTATAGTGATTTCTTAAATTTTTTACAGAATTTAAGAAATCGTTCTTTACAACGAGAAGTAAGATGGTACAGAGTCCCCGCCTAGTGAGCGACTTTTACAGAGAAAAATATCGAAATGTTCGGCTTTTTTCTGTGTAAGGGAGCTTGCTTGTCGCGGCTAATCCCACCAAATGGGATTCTCTGTTCTCTTAGTCTTCTCACTATTCTAGTGGTTTAAAAACAGAGTTCGTAATTAATTGGCATTTAGAAAGCGCATACAAAATGTGAATTTTCTAAATGCCAACTGCGAACAATTCTGTTCGAAGTGGCACCATCTTCTTTCGGAGGTATCTAGATGAGGGGTCACAAGGGCATTTTCGCCCTACTTGTAATTGCCTTGCTCCTGGTGGGGAGCGAGGTTCGTGCTGACGATGAAGCCGGCCCCCACCAGCCGGCAGGCTTCCGGTGCGGGCGACCGCACCCGGTATTGAGCCTGTCCTTCGCTGCTCCTTTTGAAAAGGAGCTGCACCTTGGTGAGCCAAGGCTGCGGCCCGAGTACATTGGGGACGGCGGCGTCGGGATCGGTGGCAAGTGTGGCCAGGGAGCGTGGATGCTCCTCTGGGAGATCGAGCTGGGTATGAACACCCAGCCGCAGTTCCAGCTCATCCTGACCATCGCCGGTTTGCGCGCCCTCAGCCCCAGCTGGGCGCTCGGGCTCGGAGATGGCTTAATCGTCGCGCTCAGCGGCGAAAAGCCCGGCTTTGGCGGGAATGTGGCGGGCCCAACCCTGCGGGTGAAGCCCACGAAACGGACCAGCGTGTCCGTAATCGTGGGGCACCTGCTCCACCCCGATCACCACGGCCACCCTGGCCACGGGATCGGCATGCTACTCAGCGCGCCGATCCCGGATCCCACCCATTGAACCACTAGAACCAGCCAGGCCGCCCCGCGAGTCTCCGATTCGCGCGGGCTGGCCTGGCAGTTCGTACAAAGCGGCTGCACAGCGGCCTCTGTATACGAATCCATAGAAACTTGCTAGTATCACCTCAAACGTCTAACCAATCGTTTGGAGGTCCGTGACATGACGATGAGAACGACCCTCGTCATTTTTTGTTTATTGGCAAGTACGCTCACAGCCGCTGCCGAAGAGTCACTCCTCTTCGTCGCCGATCTCTCGATGACCGTGCCGCTAGAACCAAATCCTGCGGTCACTATCGAGCCGTGCCTTGGCCTAGCTTTGCAGAAAGGCCTTAAAAAAAGGCAGTACGCCTCGATCACATTCGAGGTGTGCCCGGTCAGTAGTAGCCTTAGTCTGTCAGTCGACTGGCTATTTCCGGTCGGCCCGCTGCTAATCGGGCCCTATCTCTCTGCCAGCACGCCATATGACGGCACGCCAAACGACAGCGTGGTGGTGGCCGCCGGGCTAGAAGTGGCTACCTGTAGTCAATCGTGGCTGTGTCCGGCCCTTATTGCTAGCTTCGGCGGTGATGTAGTGGGGAGGGCAAGTGTCCCCGGGATGTTCTTTTCGTTTATATTCACTCCACCGCTTGTAGAGCGCTAGCGCTGCCTGCCGGGGGCTCCTGGCAGCGCCACCCCGTATTCTAGGGTATTTCAGTTTGACGAATAGCCGAATTTGTGCTAAGGTTAAGCCACTTTAAAAGTGATCCTGCTCGCTAAAAAGCAGTTTTTTTAATAAAGAAATTCGCGGTTTACATTGTTTTCCGTGCGTACGGATTTCAGCATGGTTCAAAATGTTCTCGTGTTTTCATGTTTTAATGTTAGTATGAATATTCGTAACGTTGCTATCATTGCTCACGTTGACCACGGTAAAACTACGCTCGTGGATGCCTTGCTGCGCCAATCCAAAACCAAACTCGCCAAAGAATTCGCTGACGTTACCACAATCATGGATAACAATGATTTGGAACGCGAACGCGGTATCACCATTTTTTCTAAAAACGCCTCGGTCACCTGGACTGATCCAAACACCAACGTGGCTACCAAGATCAATATTATCGATACCCCCGGCCATGCTGACTTTGGCGGTGAGGTGGAGCGTGTGCTCAAAATGGCCGATGGCTGTTTGCTCCTCGTGGATGCCAAAGAAGGCCCGATGCCGCAGACTCGCTTTGTACTGCGCAAGGCCCTCCAGATGGGTCACCGCGTGATTGTAGTCGTTAATAAAGTTGATAAACCAGATGCTCGTATTCAATATGTACTCGATAAAACCTTAGAGCTATTTTTGGAATTAGGTGCGAGCGATGAAATTGCTGAATTCCCGGTAGTATTCGCTTCGGCCAAACAAGGTAAAGCTGGCACTACTCCAGATCTAAATGCGATGACTGATATTACGCCAGTGTTTGATGCTATTTTAAAAAATGTTCCTACTCCGAGCGGAGATGCCGGCAAGCCGCTCCAGATGCTCGTTGTTTCAACCGTCGCCGACAACTTCAAGGGCCGTATCGCCATTGGTCGCATTTACAATGGTTCGATTAAAAAGAACCAAGAAGTGATGCACATCGACCGCGCCGGACACCAGAAAAAATTCCGCCTCACCGCCCTTATGACCTTTATGGGCCTCGATCGCATGGAAATTGAATCAGCAGAAGTAGGGGATGTAGTAGCGGTAGCTGGCAATCCTGATGTCACGATTGGCGACACCTTTGCCGATGTGCAAAATCCGGTGGCTTTGCCAACGATTACCATCGATGAACCAACCGTAAAAATGACATTTGCCGTTAACGATTCGCCCTTTGCCGGCAAAGAAGGTGATTACAGCACGTCGCGTCAAATCCGCGAACGCTTATTTAAAGAAGCTGAAAACGATGTTGCGCTCCGGGTTGAAGACAGTGATAGTGGTGATTGGATCGTTTCCGGCCGTGGTGAATTGCATCTCGCTATTCTTATCGAACGCATGCGCCGCGACGGATTTGAATTCCAAGTTTCACGCCCGCAGGTAATTATGAAAGAAATCGATGGCCAAAAAATGTGCCCATATGACCATGTCTATATCGAAGTTCCGGAAATTTACAACGGCGTGATTATGCAAAAAATGGGCAGCCGTAATGGTCAACTCAAAGATATGCGTTCTGAAAATGGCATCATGTTCATGGAATTTGATATCCCGACTCGTGGGCTGTTTGGCTACCGCACCGAATTCCTCACCGACACCAAAGGCCTTGGCATTATGCATAGCATCTTCCTCGATTACTTGCCCGACCCTGGCAACTGGAAAGAGCGCAATCAGGGCTCGCTCGTGGCTCATGAAACTGGCACCACCGCCCTCTATGGCCTCCTCGGCGTACAGGATCGCGGTGTGATGTTCGTTGGCCCGAATATCGATGTCTATGAAGGCCAGGTGGTGGGCCAGAACAACCGGAGCGGCGACTTGCGCATCAATGTCTGCAAAATGAAACAGCTCTCCAACATGCGCTCCAAAGGCGACGGCACGGCCGAACATTTTAATGCCCCACGTATCATGGAACTCGAAGATGCCCTCGAATATATTGGCGACGATGAATTGGTTGAAATTACCCCCAAAAATGTCCGTATCCGCAAGATGATCCTCAATGAAAACGAGGCCCGCCGCAAAGCTAAAAGCAACGGCTAACCCTAAAAACTCCCGCATAACCGGGAGTTTTTTAATATTGTTGCCTCCGTAAAAAAAGAGTATACTATCCTGGCACGTTTCGGATATGCATAAACCAACTTCTTCTGCTCCATCAACTGATAATCGCTTGCGCCTTGTGGCGTTGTTTTTTTTGCTGATTGCCGGCTGGGTGCTATTTCGTCTGTTCATGCTCCAAGTGATCAATCATGATTATTACAATTTATTTGCCCTAAATAGTCATGAGATTTATCAGCAGTTACACCCCAAGCGAGGAGCAATTTTGTTTCAAGATACGCGCACCAAACAAGAGTATCCGGTAGCGGTTAACAAACAGTTCTATCTGGCTTTTGCCGTTCCAAAAGAGATCCCTGCTGTAGACGTTGCCACTACCAGCGCCCAGCTGGCGAGTCTATTTGGATACGACAGTGCTGACAAAATAAAAACGCTCACCGATCGCCTTAGTCGCAGCACCGATGTCTACGAACCTATTGAACGCAAAGTCAGTGAAGAAACTGTAGCGGCGATAAAAGCTCGTAAGTTAAAAGGTATTTATTTTTCACCACAAGAATTTCGGTATTATCCCGAAGGTGGCAGTGCTGGCCCCGTGCTCGGATTTGCCAGTTTTAATGATGCCGGTGATTTAGTGGGGCATTATGGCGTCGAAGATTTTTTAAATAATAAATTAGCCGGCAAACCGGGCTTTGTGCTTGGTGCCCGCGGCGCCCTTGGCAGCTGGATCACGCTCGCCGGCCGCACCCTGCGCCCGTCCGAAAATGGGGCGGATGTCCTCCTCACTATCGATCGTACTATTGAATACATGGCCTGCGAACGATTGCGTCAGGGGTTAGCTGACTACCAGGCTAAAAGCGCTTCGCTCGTAATAATGAATCCGAAGACTGGAGCTATTATTGCCATGTGTAGTGTGCCCGATTTTGACCCAAATAATTATTCCGCCAATCCAGATCTTCGCGCCTTTAACAACACCAGTGTATTTACTTCCTATGAACCGGGTTCGGTATTTAAGCCTATTACGATGGCAATTGCCCTTGATCTAGGACTCGTAAACCCTGATACCACCTTTGTTGACCCCTGCGAACGATTGATTTCGGGTTTTCCTAAACCCATCCGCAATGCCTTGAATAAATGTTACGGAAAACAGACCATGACTGGCGTGTTAGAAAATTCGATTAACACAGGTATGATCTGGGTGCAAGAAAAAATTGGCATCGATCGTTTTCGAAAATATGTAGAAAAATTTGGTTTTGGTGAACGTACTGGCATTACTCTTCCTACCGAAGCGGGTGGCGACATCTCTTCGCTCAGTAAGAAATCTCCCATTTATGGGGCCGTCGGTTCGTTTGGACAGGGGTTGACTGCGACGCCGCTCCAGCTGGCTGCTGCCTATTCCGCGCTCGTTAATGAAGGCCAACTCCCAAAGCCCTATATTGTGGAGGAAATCCGTTATCCAGACGGCCATAAAGATAAAACCATCCCGCAGCTGGTAGAACAGGCCATTTCACCCGCCGCCGCCAAACTAATTACGGGTATGCTGGTGGCGGTAGTAGACCGCGGCAGCAGCTACAGATTGGCTAAGTTTGACCATTATTATATCGGGGGAAAAACGGGTACCGCGCAAATTGCCTCAGCTGGCGGAGGGTATGGTGATAATACCAATCATACCTTGGTCGGGTTTGCCACTGCCCGTGACCCGGGTTTTGTAGTGGTTGTAAAATACGAAGCGCCTGCCCGTCAGTTTGCCGAATCTACCGCCGCCCCCGTATTTCACGATATTATGAAGTTTGTGCTACAGTATTATACGATTAAAGAAGAACGCTAATCTATGTTGACTAACACCCTACATTCATTGCTAGCTAGTTATGCTAAAAAAATTCTTAAAAAATATCAGCCGAAAATTATTGGTATTACCGGTTCGGTCGGAAAAACCTCAACCAAAGAATCAATTGCAGCAGTACTGAAGATAAAATTCCGCCTGCGTGCCAGTCATAAAAATTATAATAATGAGATCGGGTTGCCGCTTACAGTTATCGGGGTAGAAGATTCACCTGGATCATCGCTGTTTGGTTGGGCGCTGGTGTTTATTAAAGCGCAGAAACTTTTGTGGTCTACTGATCCTTCATACCCGGAATTATTGGTTCTCGAAATGGCTGCCGATAAGCCTGGGGATATTGGCTATTTGGTTGATATCGCACCCTGTGATGTTGGGGTACTAACGGCGATTGGTCGCGCCCACACTGAATTTTTTAAAACCGTAAAAAAAGTTGCCCAAGAAAAGAAAAAAATTATCAGCCACCTCACCTCAGAAGGTGTGGCTATTCTGAATATTGATAATGAGTTGGTGCGCGAACAAATATCCGCCACCTCAGCCCGTGTAATCACCTATGGGTTCCGGCATGATGCGGAACTCCAGGCATCCGATGCTCATATTGTGTATGATGACGCTGGTCTGCCGAGCGGAATAAATTGTAAAGTTAATTTCAAAGGCAGTAGCGTGCCAATGTTCTTGCCCGGTATTGTGGCCGAACATCTGGTGCTGCCTGCTCTGGCAGCTTTGGCAGTAGCGGATGTTTATTCGGTTAATATTATCGAAGCTGCGGCCTTGCTCAGATCGCTCACACCGCTCCCGGGGCGCATGCATCTGATTCCGGGTGTTAAAGAGACTATTTTAATTGATGATAGTTATAATTCTAGCCCCGAAGCCGCCAAAGCGGCCCTGGCGACACTCGGCTCAATCCGCCTTCCTCCTGGAGGCGAGCGCTACGCCGTACTCGGTGACATGCTTGAACTCGGTGAAGAAACTCGGGATGCTCACCGCGAAGTAGGTTTTTCTGCAGCAGAACATGATATCGATTTTCTTATTACCGTAGGCGAAGCCAGTAAGCTTACGGCTGAAGGTGCTAAAGAGGCCGGTTTACCAGAGCACCAGGTGGCTTGCTTTGCCGATACCGCATCGGCCGGAAAATTTTTACAGGAAAAATTATCACCTGGCGATATCGTGTTGGTCAAAGGATCGCAGGGTATGCGTCTTGAGCGAGTGCTTAAAGAAGTGATGGATGAACCGCTCCGTGCAGAAGCATTGTTAGTGCGACAGGGTCCAGAATGGCAAAAATAGGGATCAACCAAGCGTTGACTATCTGCTAAATTTTTGCTAATCTATCACTGCTAAAACTGATGGCCCGTTCGTCTATCAGTTAGGACAGGGCCCTCTCACGGCTCAAAGACGGGTGCGATTCCCGTACGGGCTACACGCGATTTAAAAACAGAGACAACTCTGTTTTTTGCGTTATTGAGCGAAAATACGAGTCGAAGAAAAAGTTTTGAAGAGCTGTCCGATTTCAGAATTTTCTTGCTTGTGTCCATCCTGTGTCCAAAACAGTGGAGAGCTGTTTTCAAGTACGCTAATTGCGTTCACCAGCGTCGTAGGAGCGATATGCGAGTAGCGCATCGTGGTCTTAATGTCGGAGTGTCCAAGTAGTTGCTGGATGACATGAACAGCTACCCCGTTATTAGCTAGATGCGAGGCGAAGGTATGGCGTAAAGTGTGCCACCCAATAAGTTCAACATCGGCCTTTTCTGCTAGGCGTAGTAAGTGGCTGCGACAGAAGTCCTGCTTAGGAAGATTCCCTTGTCCATCCGCAAAAACGAATACTCCGTTCCTTCTTTTTCTATCTAGCAGACTTGATAGGTCGCTAGCCAGTGGGATTTTTCTGATTTTGTTGCTTTTGGTGCTGCCCATTTTTCCACGGGCTATACTTCGTTGGATGGTAATAATTCTTCCGTTGAAGTCTATATCCGACCATTTCAGGGCAACAAGTTCGCCAAATCGCATGCCGGTACGCATGACGGTAAAAATCATGTCGTACCAGTTGTTTGTGGCCACTTTGAGCAACCGTTCGCATTCTGCTTGGTTTAGGAATTTAGTTTCTGGCGGTGGTACTTTAAGTAGCTTTATCTTTGGCACATGTTCGAGCATTTCCCATTCTTGAGCTGTAGTCAGGCATTTTCTGAGGCAAGACAAATGATTGTTGATGCTCTTGTTTTTTAGTCCAGCCTTAATCTTGGCAGCTTTGTATTCCTCTACGTTACGGGTAGCAATCTGATCTAAAGGAAGTTTCCCGAAAAAGGGGATAAGGTTATAGTTCAGGGCGGAGCGTTTATTTTCAGCTTCGGAATACTTATTATTGTTCTGAACGTACGACGCTAGCCACTCTTGAGAGAAGATTGCAAAGGTGGGGATGTTTTTAGCAACCTCTTTAACCTCTATAATCGGCTCTCCGTGAGCTAGTTTCTGGCGTAGCAGTACTTCGTAAGCCTCTGCCCCTGCTTTGCTATTGTCAGGGCTACGCTTACGGTATCGGATACGGTCAAACCAGAAATCGATATACCAGTTATTTCCTCGTTTTAGTGTGCTCATATAGTTCTGTAGCTGTTTGTACCCGACACTGTTCGATATAGTCCAAAACGTCGCTTTCTTTAAACCGGATTGATCCGCCGATTTTGTAGAAGGGGAGGGTTCGCTTCTCAATAAAGCGGTAGACAGTGGCTTTGGAAATACACAGAAAAGCAGCCACCTCTGGCGGTGTTAGAAAGCGGAGCTTGGATTGTGGGGTACAATCAGCATCCATATAAATTGTCAGAGAGCAACACAGAAGACGGACTAGCCGCCTTGGTCGCTGTTAGTTTATCACAATTAGTATTACACTGCTCGCTGTCTAGTTTTTTAGACAATGTATCGAAATCAAAACTAGCTTGGGCGGCAGTATCTAAGCCAAATTGTCCAAGAATATGGCAGTAAATTTTGTAATTATCAGAGTTAGCCAGCGAACTAAAATCGTATGCTTCATCAATTTTTTTAAACCGTTTTAGATAGTTGTACCAAGTCTGTCTGCTGTCGTATTTTGCCAAGTATCTCTGGCGGGTTTGAGCTAGGCCATATTCCTGTAAAGAGCCAATAATTCCCATTACCGTATCTTTCGTCTCGATATGCTTGTGGTTTTTGTCCAAGAAAGCCTCAATAATTGGCTTATTTTCTTGTGCTAGAAAAACAAAATGCCGTAGTGGGTGCATATATACGGTCGCTATTTCTTCGGCTAGCAATTTATCCCAAATTGATTTTTTGAAGAGATTTTGAAAATTCACCTCTTGGCCAGTAGGCAGGTACTTTTTAAATCTATTCTCTATCTTTCGTCTTGTTTTAAGTGTTAGCTCTGTTCTAAGCATTTCGTTGACATAGATAGCTTCTGAGCGGTAACGCTGCTTCTCAACGGCCTGCCTTACAGCTTTTTCTTTATCGGTAATAGCATTATTGGCTACTTCAGATAGTTTGTTGTAGAGCTTAAGCGTTTCTTCTTTTTTGGAAAAAATTATCTGCCTGCCCCCATGCTCACAATCCAAAAAATCAATAAACCGATGCTTAGTTTTTGGCTTGAAGTCAAAAGGGCTAAGTGCTTTTAGAGTTAAGTCGACGGAGCAGAAACGGGTGAGATCAATATTCTTTCCTACTGCTACAAGAGTAGGGGTAGCGTTGAGGATTTGACCCGTACTGACATATACCTCAATTTCTCTCAAAAAAGCTCTTAGAGAGGCGACTATAGGCTCTAAATCGGTATCTGTTGGTTCGGTTATATTTTGTCCCCAGTGCAGCTTGGGCAGAGAGCACTCGATATAGAAGAAAGTATTTGAGGGTATTACAACATCCTCCTCAATCCAGTATTTAGGAGTATACAAACCTTGCGCTTGGCGCTGCTTACGCCATTCGTTGTTGGTGAAGATATAACGCTTACCTGCGCCTGATTCTAAGGCTAAAACCTTACTTAAAACTTTATCCTTAAAAAAGGAAGTTTTGGGTAGGTAATGGCTAAATTTTAGACGGACGGTATCCATGGGAGGGTTATTGGTAACAAGTCGCTGCTTACCTTCCGGCCTAACCCTCCCAGGAAAAGCCAGATAAGAAAAACAGCGATTTGCAACCAAGTATTAAATAAAAAATCGTAGTGTCTGATACTACGATTCTATGGGGTTTTTCTTTGCTTCTCTATGTGGATGAATGAAGTGAACCGAGTGAATGCTATTTTTCCTCCCAAATAAAGCATTTTTCGGTTTTAAAAATAGGAAAGTATTCACTCTTATTCACTTTCAGTCTTTTTTTAATATGGTTAACCGTGTCTAAAATATCTTTGTCTGTTTTAAATTTATTCCTTCCGATCCTGATTTTCTCGTTACATCGCTCTTGAAAGTAGCGCAATTCTAAAGGGGTATTTTTTGAGTTAAATAAGAAGTTTAATAATTCATGCCCTTTGGTTCCTGAGGCGAATATATAGCTGGATCCTCTGTATTGAGCTGTTCCGTCTGCTGGAAAAAAGTTGAGCTTGTGGGTCATTGGTTGCTCTAGTGGAATGGTTTTACTTTCGTCCAATCTTTGAACAAGATAGTTGTGCAGTCGATTCAAATAGCCCTTATATTTTGGCAAATCCTCTTCATAATCCTTGGATTTTTCTTTTCGCCCCTCTTGCCTAAAACGTAAGGCGTCAAAATAATAGCCGATCTCTTCGTGAGTTAAATGGCCTTGAGAGTGCATTATATCGCCAAAAGTTTGTTTAGATATTTCGGGTACAAATTTTAATGAATACCAACAATGCCACATTTCAATATCTCTTAATTCGTCTATCCTTTCACTTTCTCTCTTAAACAAGGCTAAAGAGGGAGAAAAAATCAAATTTCCATAGTTATTTTTGGGAAATAAAGGCTCAATTAGTGATCCGCACCCCTCTTTAAAAAGAATATCGAAGATATCGATTAGAAAGCTTTCTAATCGGTGCTCATAAAGTGCGTTGCTACTTATTTCACCTTTTTCATAACGTTTCCAGTTTTCAGTACGCTCTTTTAGCTGAGGATTCTGTATTTTATTTTTAGCGACTGCTCCTAAGAGTATTTTTTTTGATTTCTCAAGTTCTTTTTTTGACTTCGATTTAAGCTCAAAGTAGCTGCTATAGGCATCTGTTCGGGATTTTTCTAATTCCTGAAGCAGAGCCTTAGTTTTTGGATTCTTAACTATATACTCTAGATAGTCAAATAACGTAGGAAGAAAATTCTGCTCGGTTGTCTGTGTTGAAGAATGTAGTCTTTCTAACATTTTACCTGTATCTATGGCGGTGACGACTTGAGGGTTAGGGGAGGGCATAGTGGGAGGATTTTGCTTGTAAAATATTGATTTTCTGCTATAGTATAGCAAAATTAGCCTATACACAAATTTTAAATTTCTAAAATTCAAGGCTTTAATTTCTATTCTAAAATAGAATTTACTATTATGTCGGATACAAAAATAATTAGGCATCTTCTAGAAATTCGATTAAAGAATAGAAAATTTTCTTTCATAGATTTTAAAGGCGAGATGGCGGAGTATTTAATATCTAGAAATTCAGAGTTTACAAAAATAAGAATGGCAAACGATCGAGTGGATGTTGCTACTGAAGATTTTTCAGAGTTTCTTTTTTTTAGTTTAGAAAATTTTGGTCTTCAAATTGAAGCTTCTCCTGATTTTGGCGAGTTTCGTAATAAAATTGATGATTTATTTAGAATTTTAAGAAAATTTGATAAATACCCCATCAAGTCTTTAATACGGGTCGGCACAAAGTCCTTGGTTTTGAACTATAGAAGCGCAGATAACCTTGAGAATATAAAAACAAGGTATAAAGAAAAAATGTTTAAAAATTATGCCTCATTTGAAACTTATACTAATTCAAAAATATTAGATTTTGGTTATACCTTTAATGATTGCGAACGATCTGAAGGTAAGTATAATTTTCAAACCGGCCCTGTTTCTGCAGAAGAGGCTTTTACTCGGTTTTTTGAAAATAAAAAGATTTATCCGGAAAATTTCAAGCGTGACTGTGGCACTTTTTGTAGCATTGATTTCTATCAAAATAAAGAGATGGTCTTGGATCCGGATCAATTACTAAACCTGTGTAAATCAAATGTGAATGCAATCGAAGAAATACACAATGGTTTTTTGACATATTTCTATGAATAACGGAGCGGTTGATTCTAGGAATACGAACGAAAAACCAACCGGAGTTTCTATAGATACTGATAATTTTGAGGATATCAGTAGTTTTGGGCAACCTAATTCAGTTAATCAAGAGGGTGGCACTAAGAGCGGTGGGGGTACTTCGTCAGATGACTGGACTAGTAGGAAAGGGCTGGGTGGCGGTGACAATTATGGTATCCAATACGTCCCTAGTTTATTAGCCCATCTTGAAGAAAAACTTCCTTTTACAACAATGCTTGTTAGTTTGGTTGGTTATATTATTATCAGCGCATTTGGACAAATGTCTAGTTTAAAAAGATATTTAGGCTACTTAGGATTTTTAGTCTTAGTGTATGCTTTTTATAAAGCACAATTACCAACAACAAAAATTGCCTTTTCTGCCATTACAAAAAAAATTAACAGCTTTTTTATAGTAGGTTTTTTCACTCTTCTTGCTGTTCTGGTTATTGCGGTGGTGTTTAATTGGGGAAGCCTTTTAAGTTTTCTACATCCGACTTCTAAAAAAATAGCCCCTGTTACTAGTGTGCTTAATACAGACACGGGTCTGAGTAGTTCAAGTACCGTTACTAGTACTTTTAGATAAATTAACAATAATTTATGAGAAAAATAGGTTTTTTCTTGATCATTTTTCTAATGATAGGTGCGGGTTGTGCAAAAAATGATATTAGTTTTCAGAAAAAACTTGAATGTTCAAACTATATTTCTACTGAAAAACAAAATATCGAAAAGTATAACACTGAAAATTCTCCCTATAACAACCTTTCTCTGTTGGAAATTTTTTACAGCACAAAGCTGGATACGTGTTTAGAAGGTTTAGCCAGAGTCACACATGCCGATTTTAATGGCAAGGAAAAAGTCTATACATCCTTTGTACTGAAGGACATTTTAGAAGGAAAAGAAATAAAAGCGGTTGATACAAGGTCGGATTATGATAATGAGGTAGAAAAATTTAGATAAAAATAACATGAAAACTAGGAAATATTTTAAGCAAGTTTACGAAAGTGAAAAGGTGAGGCGTTAATTTTTTTAATATTATGAAGCAAAGATATAATAATTTTTTTCGCCCAGACTTAAACTTAAATTCTAAATGGTGGCACAGGCTATTTAAGGTGGTTTTCTTTCTTATTATTTCCTTACTAATAGTTCTAATACCGATTTCGTACTATTTCTTATTACAATTAAAACCTTCAAATACTAAGATTATTTCAAATCTTAATGAATATACCAAGAGTGTAGATAGCTCCACCAATGTATTGCCTGATTTTTTGGCTACAAAAGGTGAGCTAGGATGCCTTGATAAACCAGCAAATAATTATAAGTGGCTTTCGGAGTATAGTCTTTCTAAAGATAGTTATTGCAATAAAGATATTTTGAGTTCTCTTGATTCGGTGTTGCCTGTAATTATTCCTAATTATTATGATAACCAAGGAAAAGAAAGGGAGTTTTTGAAAACTTATGTTATCAATACAATCAAGGAGAAAAGTTTGGTTTGTCTTATCAATAAAGATGATCGAAATAATTGTGAATATCAAGACATAGTTAAGTATCAGAGAAATTACATTTTTTATATACAAACAATTTTATTTTCTGTTTTAACTTGGGTAGGATTAGTGGCCGGAGGCTTACTTTTTTACTATAAAGCCTTTATTTACGTCCTTTTTGGAAAGAAGGACAAGAACCTTCCTCTACCATAAATTTTCTATACGGGTTTCCCCGCAATATCACTTTCTCTGTGTTGCCGTTGAACATCTTAAAAGTTTGTGTCCACCCTGTGGCCAAAAAGTGATGAAAGGGGAGTACGGATGCGGATACTTGAGAACGAATGAGAATTAGACTTTTAGCTAACGTCAGCGTATAATTGCTCAACCGTAGGAAAATTCAGAATTTGCTTGAGTTGGTGCGATTCCCGTACGGGCTACAAATAAAATACTCCCTTAATAAGGGAGTATTTTATTTGTTTTTTGATCCACTGAATCGCACGCAAGATGGTAAGAAATGGAGTTTTTTACCTGGGGAGGAAAGCCCACGAAAACCCGAAGGTTTTTGTGTAGGAGGAGCGTAGCGACGACGCACAAGATTTCCCGTACGGGCTACATTTAAGACAGCAGCTTTAATGCCGGTGTCTTAGTTTTTACTTCAAAAAATTAGATCAAAAAAGATACATTTATCTCAGTTCATTCATGAAAAGTACAGTTTCTTAATTGTTTATCTGCACATCATTAAACCAGCTGTCAGATTAATTCAAAAAATAATTCTATACCCTCTACGTATTCAGCCTATCGCTTAATAAATGTCTGTGTTGCATCTTTATAATGATTAGTATAATCTTCCTGCGTATACGGGGTCATTAAATATAAAATGCGAAAAATAGTAAGTAAATAAGTTCTGTATCCTAGTTTGATAAATCAACCGAATATGTTCAAAAAAATATACCGTTGGGGTGATAAATTTGAAGATAAAGTTCGTGGCTGGTGCAGCCGTCGGCCGATCGTATATGCGTTTATTGGCGGGTTTGGGGTAGTGGTTTTTTGGCGCGGTGCTTGGAATACCGTAGATCTGATCATGGAATGTTTTTTCGCTCCGACTGCTCTTGGTCAAGCCGTTTTTCCGTGGTGGGATGGGCCGGTATCGTTACTTATCGGCACTATAATTACCCTGTCTACGGGTTTATTTGTTTCTAATTTTATTGGTAATGAAATTATTATTTCTGGTTTGCGTGGACAGAAAAAATTAGTAGAAAAAACCGAGGCCGAAATTGTTTCGGAAAGCGAAGCGCTAGAGGAAATTCACACCGATGTGCATGCGATCGCTAAGAAGGTGGGTCATATCGATCAAACGGTTTCGAGCAAAAAATAGCAGCATTTATTCTGGTATGTCAGTCGTAGTATATAATTTTTGAAATCACTATAACTATGGCCACCACCCGCGATTTTGCCGAATTCGTGCTCGATCAAGTTAATGGCCATGTGGCCCGCATCCGAGCGATGTTTGGTGAATATGCACTGTACTATAATAATAAAGTCGTAGCTTTGATCTGCGATAATCAGGTGTTTGTTAAAATTACGCCGCAGACTACTGGCATACTTGGTGCGAAGCACAAGACGGGTTTGCCATACCCGGGTGCCAAACCGGCTTATATTATGAGTACAGAATTTTTGGAAAACGGTGAAAGCTTTGATGCTTTATGTGCAGCCTGCGCAGCGGATCTTAAACCGCCGAAACCACGTAAGAAAAAAAGCGTTTGATTTTTTTATTTTTTAAAATCGCTACCAATATTAAGATTTATATGGTAATATATGCAAACAATTTAAATATTGTATGAAAATACTTCTTCAATTTATTTTGGCAGCCATAGTAATTTTGGTCATCGTGCTGTCGTATTTAACAATCAGAAGCAAAAATACTCCCGAGCAAGCCGAATTTTTAAAGGGCACGCTCCCGAGTTCGCCCCCAGAAGGATTTTATCGTGGATCCACCACCTTCTATCGTGCCAACTGGCTCGGCAAAACCTTCCGTCCCTCTGATAATACGGGTGACAACCGCTTCTCAGTCGGCACCGAAGCCATTAACAAGTATCCGTTCTTCACCTATAGTGGCCCTGGGTTCCGGGATGCCGGCATCCAAACCTTTAAAATCGATTATCGATTGCCAGGCAACCAATTCTGGATTAAGCCAATCCTTGATGAAATTGTTGAAGTGTCTCCGGGAAAATATCTCGGCAAGATCCACTACCGCGTGATTCCTGGCTTGCCCTTTACCATCGGTTACTTCCGCTTAGAAAAATAATTTATCTAAAGTAAAAAACGAGCCAACCGGTTCGTTTTTTAATACTTATTTAGTCTTTAGATACTCGATAAGTTCTGCAATGCTAATAACTAACAAATCATGTCGCTTGGCAAACCTAGTCAAATCATCTCCACGACATGAATTGCCAGCCGCATCTAAAATTTCGCAAATAACCCCAGCTGGTTTTAGTCCAGCTAATTGCGCCAGTGTTACAGCTGCCTCCGTGTGGCCGGGCCTAGCGAGTATTCCGCCCGGGTGAGCGATTATCGGAAACACATGCCCAGGCCGGCAAAAATCTTCTGGCTGCGCGTCATCTTTTAACACATCCACAATAGTTTTAGCCCGCTCGGCCGCCCCAATGCCGGTGGTAATTCCGTCGCGGCTATCAATCGACACCGTAAAATTAGTGTGGTGCAGTGATGTGTTGTCACTCACCATGGGTGGCAGGTCAAGGGCACCCGCCCGCTCTGGAGTAATGGCAAGGCATATTAACCCACGCCCTTCTCGACTCATAAAGTTAATTTTTTCCGGGCTAACTCGCTCCGCTGCCATGATTAGATCGCCTTCATTCTCTCGATCAGTCGCATCAGTTACGATCACCATCTGTCCGGATCTGATTGAGTCGATAACTTGTTCAATAGTTGTCATAAATAAAAAACTCTAAGTCTATCTTTAGGTTTTAAAACAAAACATACTCCTCGGGGGAGCATTTTCTTCATCCAAACAGTACCGTCAGTATGAGATTAAACGCGTGTACTTAAAATATCAAGAACTTTTTATTCGGTCAATCATGTCTACTAACAAAAAGTACATCGATATGCTATAAGTAATAAGTCCCGTCTATTGATGGGAAGAAAGGAAGACTATCATGAAGTTTCTGCGAGTACTTTCTAGGAAAGAGCGGGTTCGACAAGCTGCAGCGTACTTACAATGGAGCAAGCAGCGCAATGGAGAGGTAGGCCTCGAGAACCATACACTCGCGGCGCGTGAGGTATATTTCTCCGAGCATGCCGCTAACCCCGTCAAGTGGGATGGTCAAGTGTGTTTAGATGAATATAGCCGAGTCCTCAACGCGATATCTGTCGCGGACATCAGGCATTGCTCGCACATCGCAATCTTCGCTGGGCTCTTGGCCTCAGTCAACATGGCGGAGGCCTACGCCATCGAGATCGCGCTCGCCATCCGTCGAAGGACGGATTTGAAGGATCCCATGACCACTATCGAAATTGAGGAGATATATCACACCCGCATCCTGGTGGACGCACTGAGCGTACTCGGCCTCAACGCCGAGATGCGCAAGCCGCGCGGCTTCATGCGGCTTTTTCTTCTCCTGGCGGCCATACTGCCACACAGCATTAGTAGTATGCTCGGGTTGGTCGGTGAGATTGGAGCGGTTCTCATGTTCGTCGCCCTTCGAGAGAAAACGAGCCAGCTGCTCGGTACCGAAACAACGGCTGGTCGCCGCATACTCGACCTGATCGAGCAAATCCTCATCGATGAGGTTGGTCACCTCGTCTACGTCAGAACACAGCTTGGGCGCATTCGGATGTGGGTCGTAAGAAACCTTCTGCCCTTGGTGGCGCCCATTATGTTCAATCAGCATCCAGCAGGCCCAGCTCTGTTCGACGTCAGAAAGATGGCGCGGCAGGCAGCCGCGATGGAGCTCGATTTCATCCCGCCAGACATCCGCGCCCGGGCCTTTCAGCCCTAGCCAGCAAGTCTTGGCCGACCCTCAGAAGGTGAGGTGCCCTCCCGACACTTCACTTTCGTCACACCACAGTCTCGGGAACCTGCTAAGAATCCTGATTTAGTCGGGGTTCTTTTAGTTTTAACAAATTGACAAGACCAAAAAAAGAGCGCTATAGTAACATCAATTAAGACGCTAAAACCTAACACCTAAAAACTAAAACCTCAAGCGATGTCCTCTAATTTTTCCTATCAATTTTACAATACCACCCTCGCTGCCTGGGACGCTATGTACCAGGCGCTTTGCTCTGCCCAAACTTCGATTTACTGGGAGCTATATGCACTGGTAGATGATGCAGCCGGGGAGCGATTTATTAAAGTATTATCTGACAAAGCCAAAGCGGGTCTTGAAGTAAAATTACTGATTGATTCTTTTGGCAGTTTATCCATGTCACGTTCGGCCACTGCCAAACTTAAACAGGCCGGAGTGGATTTGATTTGGTACAACCGTCTTCATCCGGGGCTTAATGTGCGTCAGTGGTTAAAGCGCGTCTGGTATCGTAATCATCGCAAAGTTTTGATTATCGATGAACAAACTACCTTTGTCGGGGGTGTGAATGTTGAATCCCTCGCCACCGATTGGGATGATGTCCATATCAAAATAACCGGCCCGGTATCACGGGGATTTTTAAAAGGTTTTGCCAAAAATTATATCCGTTCCGGAGGTCAGCGCACTTCAGTGCTCCATTTGCTCAAAAAGAAAAAGAATGACGACCAAAGTTTAAAAGACCGGGTTGAGCATATTCTTCATTCGCCAATTGTCATGCCACGTTCGCGCCGCTTGCGCCAATGGTATGACCACGCATTTGAATTTGCCAAAGAGCGAATTGTTTTGTTGACTCCCTATTATCGCCCCGATCGCCGATTTCTAAAAATGGTTAAAAAAGCGCGGCGCCGCGGCGTGACGGTGGATGTGCTCTTACCGTTTGAAACTGACAATGCTCTGATGCGGTATGTGTCCGAAGCCTTTTATGCTATCAGCGAACGTGCTGGTGCCAGACTTCATTTTTTGCCAAAAATGAATCATGGCAAAGCGCTCAGTATCGATGACAAAATGGGCCTTGTGGGCAGCATCAACTTCACGCCGCGCAGTTTTTTTGTGAACGAAGAAGCTGGTCTCTTGTTTAAAGAAAGTGCCATGGTACAAGAATTGAATACGATTTTGAATCGTTGGAAACAAAAAGCGGTTCCTTTTTCAAAAACTATCTTCTCTAAGCGTGGCTGGTGGCGCCGGCTACTCAATCGCTTGGCCGCCTCGCTTGAAAATTATGTCTAAGGTAGAGCCGCAGGCACCACTAGCCGAGCGCATGCGTCCGCGCACGTTTGATGATTTTTTCGGGCAAGAAAAAATCATTGGCCCCGGCACCACTCTCCGTTCTCTGATTGATCAAGGGCACTTGCCGTCACTTATTTTTTGGGGCCCGCCGGGAGTGGGCAAAACCACCTTGGCCCGCTTGATTGCCAACCAAATAAACGCTTCGTTTCAGAGCGTCTCAGCCGTGATGAGCGGTAAAGAAGATCTGCGCCAGATGATTGCTGCGGCCGAAACAGCTGCCGCACAGGGCGAACGTACGCTCTTGTTTGTTGATGAAATCCATCGCTGGAATAAAGCTCAGCAGGATGCGTTATTGCCCGTGGTAGAGCAGGGGATAGTGACTCTGATTGGCGCCACTACAGAGAATCCTTCTTTTGAAATTATTGGTGCATTGTTATCGCGGGCTCGGGTATTTGTACTCGAACATCTAGCCGCTCCTGATCTTAAAAAAATTATTTCTCATGCCCTTGCCGATACCAATCATGGCCTCGGCCACGAAAGGGTTGCTATCGATGACGACACGCTTACACTGCTCTCTGAACTTTCAGGGGGTGATGCCCGTACGGCACTAAACGGCCTTGAGATTGCCGTACAGTCGAAAAAAAATCAATCTAAAAAATCAAAATCAAAAATGGGAATGGTGCTATCTGCAGCCGATATAAAAGAAGCGTTGCAGCGCACTCACCTGATCTTTGATAAGCGCGGTGAAGAATTTTATAATCTTATTTCGGCCCTGCACAAATCCATGCGCGGCAGCGATGCCGATGCTTCGCTCTATTGGCTGGCTCGCATGCTCGAGGGCGGAGCTGATCCGCTTTATATTGCACGCCGTGTTCTGCGCTTTGCAAGCGAAGATATTGGCATGGCTAATAGCGAAGCTATGATTCAGGCCAACGCTGCCTACGATGCTTGCCACAAGATCGGTTATCCAGAATGTACTGTTCACTTGGCTCAGGCCGTGGTCTATTGCGCCAAATCAAATAAGTCTAATCTGCTCTACAGCGCCTACCAAGCCGCCGCCGCTGATGCCCGGGCCACCTCTCATCTCGGTGTGCCACTCCATTTGCGTAATGCCCCGACCAAATTAATGAAAGAGCTTGAGTATGGTAAAGGGTATAAATATAACCCCGCCTATGACGGCGAGGTTAGTCAGGAATACCTCCCTAAAGAAGTGAGAGGTAAGAAATATTTACAAGTTAAACCAAAGAAGTCTGATAACTAAAGTGGCAACGCAGCTTCATCGTAGCGGATGCTGCGGCTACCTTTGTCTCCATGTTCAAAATAAATATCGATCCGAACGGTATCGTGCAACAAGCCATTGACTTTCTCAGGCCATTCAATCACCGTCACTGTGCCCGGAGTTCCAATATAATCTTCGGCCCCAATGGCCACTAATTCAGCTTCATTTTCCAGGCGATAGGTATCAATATGAACGATGGTCTTTATAGCCGGCCCTGCAGCTGGATAGAGGTTCATGAGTGTAAAAGTGGGGCTGGACACAGCACTTGTGCCGTGAAGCGCCTGTACTAACCCATTGGTAAAAGTCGTTTTTCCTGCCCCCATGTCGCCATGCAGGCAGAGAACTTCGCCTCCCCGCAGTCGGTGGGCAATCTCGGTGGCCAGGGCCTCTGTTTCAGCTATAGTATGGGTAGTTTTTATCATATGGTGCATTATAGCCAGTTTTGCAATTTTTTCAAGCTGCCACTGGCCTCGTTAAGTTGCCAGATTGAAGCCGATTTTATATACTAGATACGCTATTTTACCCTATGAATCTATCTTCCGAAGAAATCCGAAAAATTGCCACCTTGGCTCGTCTTAAGCTTAGTGCCGCCGAGGAAGCTCGTTATGCCACTACAATTTCAGCGGTGCTCGATTACATGACCATCTTAAACGAAGTTGACACTACCGGTGTCGAACCCACGTCTCAAGTTACCGGGCTTACTGATGTTACTCGGCCTGATACTGTTGTTGATAGCGGCTTGTCTGCGGCGCTGATTAAGCGTTTTCCAGATGTTAAACATGACCAGCTGGTAGTACCGGCCGTATTTGAATAATTGTATGAATCTCAACGAATTAACGATAAAAGAAGCTCGAGCTGGCCTTGATAACCAAGAATTCTCGGCCGTCGAACTCACCACTGCCTGCCTTAACCGTATCAAACAGCGCAATCCTGAAACTAACGCCTTCATCACAGTGAATGAAGACAGTGCGCTCTTGGCCGCGGCTGCCGCTGATAAAATAATTGCCCGTGGTGAAGCTAAATCGCTCACCGGTATTCCATTTTCTGTGAAAGATGCAATCTGTACCGGTGAGGTCCGCTCTACCGGGGCTGCTAAAATTCTCGATAACTATATTCCACCGTTTAGCGCCACCGTCATCGAAAAAATTACCGCTGCCGGAGGGGTATTGCTCGGTAAAAATAACTGCGATGCCTTTGGTCATGGTGCCAGCAATGAAAACAGTATGTACGGGCCCGTGCGTAATCCGCACGACCTCAGTAAAGTTGCGGGCGGCTCATCTGGCGGCTCGGCCGCCGCCGTGGCCGATAATTGTTCAATTTTTAGTATCGCCGAAGATACTGGCGGCTCTATCCGCTGCCCAGCCAGTTTTTGTGGTGTGGTGGGCTTGCGCCCCAGTTATGGACGCAATTCTCGCTACGGCATCATGCCCATGGCCTCATCGCTCGACACGGTTGGACCGATTACTAAGACCGTACTTGATGCTGCCAGTGTGCTTGGCGTAATGGCTGGTCAGGATGACCGCGATGCCACCACCGTCTCAGATCCAGTGCCAAAGTATCTGGACTCAGTAACCGATTCTATCAGTAATCTCCGAGTTGGTATCCCCAAGGAATACTTAGAGATGGCCGGCATTGATCCTGAAGTTAAAAAAATTACCGAGGCCAGTATTGAGCGCTTGAAATCTGCCGGCTGCCAGATTGTGCCCGTGAGCCTGCCCCATACCAAATATGCCATTGCCGTATATTATATCGTGGTGCCCTCCGAAGATAGTTCTAACTTAGCGCGTCTTGAGGGTGTCCGCTATGGAGTCAGAGCCCAAGCCGCTAATCTCTATGATCTGTATGCTACTTCTCGTGCTACGGGTTTCCCCGAAGAAGTGAAGCGCCGTATTTTGATTGGCACCTACGCCCTGTCCGCTGGATACTACGACGCTTATTACAAAAAAGCCCAAGCCGTCCGCACCCTGATTCGTCGTGATTTTGACCAAGTGTTTTCTTCTGTTGATGTGTTAATTACTCCCACCTCACCATTCCCAGCTTTTGGAGTGGGCGAAAAAGCGGCTGATCCACTGGCTCTGTACCTGGCTGATGTCATGGTCAGCCCCTCGGCTCTCTCTGGTGTCCCTGCTCTCTCAGTGCCAGCCGGTAAAACCGCTGCTGGCTTGCCTGTCGGCGTACAGATCATCGGCCCACGCCTCAGTGAGTCGCTGGTATTACGGGTTGGTCACCATTTACAAGCTGAATCACAGTAGCGCTGACATTCTCGCGTGGTGGCAGTAATAACGCAAACAATAACAATTTAACAATTTAGCAATGTAACAATTTTTATGCCTCAATCTGTTGAACGAGATAATTTGCATACCCATACCCTCGATGAATTGGCAGCTACCGGTGGCAAGGTGGTTAACTATCGTGACAGTTGGCGCATTTTCAAAATCATTTCCGAATTCGTCGAAGGCTATCAATTTTTGCGATCTCTAAAAAAAGAAGTCACCGTCTTTGGTTCGGCTCGTCTTGATTCCAATAATAAATATTACAAGTTGGCTGAAAGCTTTGGCAAACTTCTTGGTCGCCACGGTTTTACTACGATTACTGGTGGTGGCCCAGGCATTATGGAGGCTGCAAGTAAAGGGGCATACGAAGTCGGAGGTGAAACGGCTGGGCTTAATATCCAACTGCCGTTTGAACAACGTATCAATCCATATGTCAAAAAAGCGATTGCCTTTGAATATTTTTTCAGTCGTAAGGTAATGCTCACAAGCCCGGCTAATGCTTTTGTCTTTTTCCCTGGTGGCTTCGGCACCCTAGATGAATTATTCGAAGTTGTTGACTATATTGAGCAGGGTCAAATGCAACGCGCTCCTGTAATATTAGTTGGGCGCGATTTTTGGGGGCCACTCATCAAATTTTTGCGCCAACAGGGCGTAGAGCAAGTACACTCAGTTGATATCCACGAAATTAATAGCTGGCATATTGTGGACACCGCCGAAGAAGCTTTTGACATTGTTAAGAGCGCTCCTGATTTTGGCGATTTTTGCGCGCTGGATCCGGATAATCCGATTTGCCAAGGTGGCGATGACTGGCGCATGTTCCGAATGATGGCTGAATTAGTAGATGGGTTTGAATTTCTGACCCAAATTACCCGCGATGTTACCGTGTTTGGCACGCGCACCGTGCTGCCTGGGTCACCCTATTACGAAGCGGCCTATAATCTCGGGGCGCAGTTAGCCGAGCACCAATATACCACGCTAACAGGCGGCGGAACCGGTATTATGGAAGCAGCGAACAAAGGTGCGTTCCAGCATGGCGGTCAAAGTGTTGGTATTTCTGTGAGCTTGCGTCGCCAAGAGCAATTAAATAGTTATGTTACAAAATCTATCTCATTTTTCTTTCCATTCGTCCGTAAATTAATCATTACCGCACCAGCCGAAGCTTTTATTTTTTTCCCCGGTGGCTTTGGTACGCTGCACCAGCTATTTGAACTCCTAACTCTTGAAGAAACCAAGAAAATTGAAAGTCTGCCTATTATTCTATATGGGCGGTCATATTGGCAGCCACTTCTAGATTTTATTCACCAACTGTATGCAGAGTTCAAGACCATCAGTGAGATGGATGAGCTCTTTATTAAGGTGGTTGATTCACCCGAAGAAGTTTTTCAGTATCTTGGTAAAACCAAGTAGTTAGCTGCTGGTATGATCCCGTTTGTTCAATACACTGATATCATCATTGGCCCCATCTCTATAAAAGTGTGGGGTCTGTTGGTGTCAGGCGGAATTTTGGCAGCGATCCTTCATTTTTATTACCGTGCCAAGAGAGGGGTGCTGTCCACTGCACTTGTGCTTGATCTTTCCGTAGCAGTGGTGATTGGCGCCTTGATCGGTGGGCGGCTGGGGCATATTTTATGCTACCAGCCAGCCTACTACCTTGCTCATCCGGCCGAAATTATCGCTTTTTGGCATGGTGGCGCCTCATCGCTTGGCGGTTTTATCGGGGGTAGCCTCACTGCCGCCTGGTTTTTTTGGCGCCGCAAATTCTCGTGGTCAGAAGTTATTCCGTATCTTGATATCGGTACACTCAGCCTCTGGCTCGGTTGGGGCGTAGGCCGCATCGGCTGCTTTCTCATCCATGATCATCCAGGCACGCTTACCAGCTTTATTGGGGGTGTGAATTACCCAGGTGGCATCCGCCATGATCTTGGCTTGTATGAGTCGCTGACTGGCTTTGCCTTGTTTATAGTCTTTTCACTGCTCTTCACCGCTCTCACCAAACGCCGACCCGGACTCGTTACTTATTTCTCTGTATTGGCATATGCGATAGCCCGCTTTTTTCTTGATTTTCTGCGGGCTCATGACCTACCGATCAGCGATGTCCGGTACTGGATTTTGACCCCGGCCCAGTGGGGGATGCTGTTATTTGTTGCCGCATTGACTTTTATCCCAATATATGGAAAAATCAAGCGGTCGCCGAAAATGCTGGGCACCCCACCAAGCAGACAAAAGTAGCTAAAAATTTGGAGAGTTCGCATAGTTGGTCTAGTGCGCACGCTTGGAAAGCGTGTATACCGAAAGGTATCGAGGGTTCGAATCCCTCACTCTCCGCATTAAGTACCGCCCCCTAAATGAGGGCGGTATTTTTATTGAGCTTACATTAAATACAAAAAAATTTTAATTTTTGGGAAAAAGTAATTATATATAATGTGCCTACGTTCGAAAGCAGACTGTGCTATTTTTATTCAGTATGGTTTTACAAGGTAACTCGATAGTAGGGTGCGGCAAACAAAAAATTTGGGATACTTCTTCCGTTTTGTAGTAGAATAGGCTTTGATGAACAAAGCTTAGTACCGAGCTCCGGTAAATTCAAAGATGCTTCAATACTTTTTAATAATATTAACGTCATTAATAATACCAATTTAAAACGCTCGTTGAGTAAAACAAAATTCAATGAGGTATACGAACTTAATAATTTTGCTATACTATCTGCGTGCATAATGCAACCTGTCATGGTTTATATCAGCGGGGCATAGGCGTTGATAGTGCTGTAATGCGGTTGGTTACTTGCTCAATACACTTTTTTCTAGATAGTAGAACAGTCGAATATAGTACTCGACAAGTCGCTTAGAAAACCTTAGACTGATAAAATAATAAAGTAAGTACATGTCCTTGACAGAAATATTCATAGTAGCCATTTCTGTATCGGTTGATGCTATGGCAGTTGCTGCTGCAAGCGGAGCTCGGTATCCTTTGATATCTTTTGTTAAAGCTGTTCGCATGGCTTTGTGTTTTGGCGCTTTTCAATTCGCTATGCCGCTCCTTGGCTGGTTACTCGGAACCAGGTTAAATCAAGTGATTGTTACCTACGATTATTGGATCATTTTTTTATTGTTGAGCGGTGTAGGGATTAAATTTATTTTTGAGGCGCATAAAACAGACAATGATCGGCCTGTCGATCTCGATAGCTGGAAGACGATAGTGGCTTTGTCTGTAGCTACCAGCCTCGATGCGCTGGCCGTGGGTGCAGCGTTTGCTTTTTTTCCTGTTCAGCTCTGGAGCAGCTTAACAATAATTGGTATAACCACATTTATTTTGTCATTAGCGTCGATTTATTTGGGAAAAAAGTCAGGTGAACGTTGGGGTAAAAAAGCTACCATTTTTGCTGGTATAATTTTAATTGCAATTGGGTCAAAAATTGTTTTATTATCATTAATATCTTCACTATGAATAATTCGACCATTGGTCGCCATGGAGTTAAGAAATGGCTTGTATATCTTGTAGCAGTGGTTGTCTGCGAAAGCGCAGGGTTAATTGGTTCTATTTTTACCGCGTCCGCTATCCCTACTTGGTACGCGGGACTAGTTAAACCTACATTCAATCCGCCAGCCTGGATTTTTGGTCCGGTCTGGACAGTGCTGTATTTTCTCATGGGCATTGCTGTCGCTCTAATTTGGCAAAAAAAAATAACGTTTCCGGTCACGTGGGCGTTACGGATTTTTGCTGCTCAGCTGGTTTTGAATATATTATGGTCGATTGTTTTTTTTGGTTGGCGGTCTCCGGGTGCGGCCGTTATCGAAATCGTATTTTTATGGCTTAGTATCATGGCGAGCATCGTGACGTTCGCCAAAATTTCTAAATTGGCGGCGTGGCTACTGGTGCCTTATATATTGTGGGTTAGTTTTGCAGCGTTTTTGAATTTTACTATTTATAGCCTCAATTGATTAATTGTATTGCTATGAAAACGCCGATTACCATCATCGGGGCAGGAAACATGGGAACTGCGCTTGCCAAGTCATTGGGCCAACATGGTCATGTTATTACCCTGTGGAATTATGCAGGTGATCCCGAGCCGTTGCAACAAATCAACGCATTTCATGAGAATAAAAAATATTTGCCAGGTATAATATTACCAACATCGGTGGTGGCCGAACCTGATTTAAAAACAGCGTTGCAATCTGCCCGGTTGGTAATACTCTCGGTGCCAAGCAGTGTTATCGAGCGACAGCTCGAGGCCTGTGTACCGTTTTTGCCTGCCGCAGCAGTTCTAGTTGACGTGAGCAAAGGATTTACCGGTTTATTTAATAAAAAATCAACCTTAACCTCGAGCGCTGAAAAATGGTGGAATAAACGAATTATCATCTCTGGTCCGGCGGTGGCTCTTGATATCGCTACTGGTGGATTTACGACCATGGCTATTGCCGGAAAAAATAAGCGAGCACTGGCTTTTGCTAAAGCTGTCCTTAGTACTGCTCGTTTAAATTTTTTACCTACTAATGATATTTTGGGAATAAAATTGGCTGGCTCATTGAAAAATGTATATGCCATATTGTTGGGAATGGCGGATGGATTAGGGCTATCTCTTAATGCCAAAGCATTTTTAATGGTCCGTGCAGTTGAAGAGATGTCGCTCTTGGTTAAAAAGAGTGGGGGAGATCCGCATACCCCCTATTCTCTCGCGGGCCTAGGTGACTTAGTAGCAACAGGATTATCACCTATTAGCCGCAATCGTCGTTTTGGCGAATTCATGGGGCAAGGATTAAGTTTTCGTGAAGCACAACAAGAAGTTGGTCAGGTGGTAGAGGGTATCCCATCCAGTCACGGCGCCCGGGCTCTTGCAAAAAAATTTCATCTCAAATTGCCGCTATTAGCAGCCGTACATGAAGTAGTTAACCATAATAAAACTCCTGCAATGATCTTTGAAAGCATCTTGTGTACTGAGTATCTACAAAAGAAGAGGCGTGTAAGGGTGTAGAGATTCGAGTTTAAGTGATAAATTAAGATGTGGATAAATACCCGGTATGAATTGTGGGGTTAATGAATATGTGTTAGTATAATTTATACAGTCTGCAATATAGTAGCCAATATGAACGCTCTCTGGAAAGAATACCGCTGTAGCGCCTGCCGAAAATTATTGTTTAAGGGTATGCTGGTGGATAGTGTAGTTGAAGTAAAGTGCCGGTCATGCCAGAAAATGAATAGTATCGAGAGTGCCGAATCGAATCAGTACTTCTGCGCTTTTTCTCCTTGTCCGCACCGTATTGGTCGTTTTGACCAGATTCAGCGCACACGATCATAGAGAAAGTTTTATAAGCAATTTTTTTAAGAAGCTCTTGAAGCTCACCTCCCCGGGTGAGTTTTTGTGTTTATACCTCGCAGTGCCTATGCATTTACTGCAAAAAAGAGTGATTACAAGTTTCGATCTCAAAGGAATAATTCTGTTATAAAAAAACAGCTTACTAATTATTTTTAAATATATGGAATATATCGCAGATGTATATGTTTGGGTCGCAGTCCGATTGTCTCTGGGGAGTATCTTTCTCTGGGCTTTTGTAGATAAATTATTTGGCTTTGGCTTTGCCACCCAACCCGAGCAAGCTTGGATACATGGAGGTTCACCAACAGCTGGTTTTTTAAAGTTTGGTGTAAGTGGGCCATTTAGTAGTTTTTTTAATGCGCTGTCCGGCAGTGTCTTTGTAGACTGGTTATTTATGCTCGGACTATTAGGTATTGGCCTATCACTCATTTTAGGGGTGTGCACTAAGATTGCCGGTTGGAGTGGTGCATTTATGGTATTGCTTATGTGGCTCGCTCTTTTGCCTCCAAAGAATAACCCAGTTATTGACGAACATGTTGTCTACTTAATACTTTTAATAGGAATAGCAGCGGCTGAGCTAAGGGCAGGGGATTATTATGGATTGGGGAAATGGTGGAAGAAGCGGTCTATAATCAAAAAGTATCCTATCCTAGAATAATGATGCATGGAGGTAATCCTGTAGTGTTATTATTCACTCGCAGGTTAACAGCGCTTTACTTGGTAATACCAATCAGGCTGGTCTTGATGTATTTTTCATCTTCCCTGATCCTTGTCACTGCCTCATCAAATATTTGTTTGAATTCACAAAATTAAGCCCTCGACAATCGTCATAGAAACTTCTACAATGATTGAAGCAGAGGCTGCTTAACCAGAGTAGCCATACAAAATGTATTAACAATAGTTTAAAAAGTAGTAACATGCCTAAAAAAATTTCTCCTGGCATTTTACATGAACTGCCGCCTGATCTAAAAAAAGCGCTGGCTTCTGACTCGGCAACCCTGTCCATCTGGGAAGATATAACTCCACTAGCCCGCAATGAGTGGATTTGTTGGGTTAATTCGGTAAAAAAACCGTCTACGAGACTTCAGCATATAGCTCGCGTGAGCACACATTTAAAAGACGGTCAACGTCGGCCATGCTGTTGGCCAGGCTGCCCACACCGAAATGGATAAAAAAGATTTGATAACGATGGGATTCAGTTTGAATCTAGGTAACCAAAGCTATTTGACGCAAATTTAATAAGCTGCTTAAATAATAAGCAGCTTATTAAATTAAAAAAACATGCCCAGCCGAACTGAACTTATAAATAATCTTTGGCACTTCTTTTTACAAATGCGCAAGAAATTAGCCGTAGGTCACGGGAGTAAGAGCAGGCTCATTACCCCGTCCCAAGGTATGGTATTGCGGTGCGTCTCTGACCAGGGTAGTGCTCAGGTAAAAGAAATTGCCAATTCTCTTCACGTTAGCAGTAGTGCCGTTTCGCAATTAGTAGATAGTTTAGTCGAGAAAAAATATCTGATTCGGACTCAGTATAAACAAGATCGTCGCCGTGCCAATCTATCACTGTCACCAAAAGCTGCTCGTATGTTAAAAAAATTTGAGCGTCAAAATGTGGATCTATTAACAGATTTGTTTAGTATTCTCAGCGATAAAGAGTTGTCACTTTATGTCGCTCTTAACAAAAAAATCACTTTTTAGTGCTATACACTATATGAGTAATCATGAAGTTAAAACCGTTCAGTCCAAAAAACCCAACTTATTGGCCCTTCTCAGGCCCTATGGTAATTTAATTTTACCTTTGGTGTTATTGGCTGTGGTTGCTAATGTGCTTACTTTATGGCTTCCTCGCCTATTGGCTCATGGTATTGATGGTTACTTTTTATCCCGATCACTCAGTAAGGTTGAGTGGCAGTTTGGTCTAGTTGCGGTCTTGATTTTTATTTTGACAGGTTTTCAAAATATCCTGCAGACCTATGCCTCTGAGCGCGTCGCTCGTGATTTACGCAATACCGTTTCAGATAAAATCTCTACTTATACCTATGCAGAAATTCAGACGCTTACTGCTGAAAAATTACTGACCAACCTGACATCGGATATAGATTCCATAAAAAACTTTGTCTCCCAAGCTGTGGTCAACTTGGTGTCGTCGCTATTGCTTATCATCGGTGGTAGTTATTTGCTGCTTTCCATAAATTGGAAACTTGGCCTTGCGGTGCTAGCGGTCTTACCAATAATTGGTGTCACTTTTTTTCTTATCCTCGGAAAAGTTCGGGCTTTGTTCCTCAAAACTCGCGAAATTATCGATTGGCTGAATAAAGTAATTAACGAAAGTATTCTCGGTTCTACCTTAGTTCGAGTGCTGGATGCAAAAACTATCGAACATGATAAATTCAACGCTGCCAATGCGGCTGCGCGCGATGTCGGTGTCAACATTCTTAAATTATTTTCCGCCATGATTCCGGTTGTTACGTTTGCATCGAATCTCGCCACCCTTATAATTTTGGTCCTAGGCGGGAAATTTGTCATCGGTGGCACCATGTCACTTGGTGATTTTGCCTCATTTACTAGTTATTTAACCATTTTAATTTTTCCAATTTTTATCCTTGGCTTTGTCAGCAATATCCTTGCTCAAGCCCAAGCTTCCTACAGCCGTATTGAAATAGTTCTCGCTTCTGCGCCTTCGACTGCTGACGGCACCAGGGTCGAGCCGCTGCGCGGGGCCATTGAAGTAAAGAATATCTCGATGAATTATGGAGAAAAAATGGTTCTGACGAACATTTCACTTGATATCAAGCCTGGTCAAAAAGTAGCTATCATCGGGCCGACGGCCGCGGGTAAAACTCAATTGCTAAATATTTTAGTTGGCCTTGTTAAACCAACCACCGGGGAAGTGTTATATGATAATCACTCGCTGGCCGATTACCGACGCGAAAATTTATATCGCCAGATCGGTCTTGTTTTTCAAGATAGTATAATTTTCAATATAAGTCTGCGCGAAAATATTGCATTTAACACTGCAGTGACTAACGTCGATCTCAAACAAGCTATTGCCACCTCTGAATTATCTGATTTCATTGCGTCGTTACCTCAAGGTCTTGAAACTGTGGTATCAGAGCGTGGCACTAGCTTATCTGGCGGCCAGAAGCAGCGCATAATGCTGGCTCGAGCACTTGCAATCAATCCGAAAATATTACTGCTAGATGATTTTACTGCTCGTGTGGATACAGCAACCGAACAAAAAATTCTTAATAATATTGCCCAAAATTATCCCGGATTGACTCTGGTCTCAGTAACACAAAAGATCGCCTCAGTCGAAAGTTATGATCAGATAGTGGTGCTTATGGAAGGCGAAAAAATTGTGAGCGGCAGTCATCACGAACTACTCGACGCCTCACCTGAATATGTTCAGATCTATAATTCACAACAAAGTACCAATACTTTATGAATTACAACCTGACCAGGATAGACAAACCTGCTAAAAATTCACTTTGGCAGGCCGGTAAAAATTTCTGGCCGCTCATCAGGGAAGAACAGGGTGTTATTGGTTTTGCTCTTGGTGCGGTGATTTTGAATTCACTGGTAAACTTAATTGCACCACGCCTAATTGCCCATGCAATCGATAGTTATATTCTGGTGGGAGACTACAAGGGCGTACTTTTCTACGCAGGAATTATTATTCTGCTATACTTATTTGGTTTAGCAACAAGTTATACTCAGGTTCGGTTGATGGGTGGTGTAGGACAGCGCGTACTTTTTCGTTTACGCGGCCAAATTTTTGATAAGTTACAAGAGCTGCCGGTAGCTTTTTTTAACCAGAATAAAGCTGGTGATCTTATCTCACGCATCAACAATGACACTGACAAGATTAATCAGTTTTTTTCTCAGTCTTTAGTGCAATTTTTTGGAAATATTTTTATAATGGCTGGGGCCGTTTTTTTTCTGCTCGGGCTTAATCTGCGCCTTGGTGTGGCTACGCTAGCGCCAGCCGCTATCTTACTGGGAATCACGGTGGCACTATCGTCTTGGGTAAAAAAGAAAAATACACGGAGTGCAGAAACTTTGGGAGGCATGAGTTCAGGTATTCAAGAAAGCTTGAATAATTTTAAAGTTATTATTGCGTTTAATCGCCGTGACTATTTTAAAAAAAGATTCCAAGATGTAAATAATAGTAACTATCAGGCGGCTATCGGAGCCGGCATTGCCAACAATATTTTCGTGCCTATCTATGGTTTGGCAGCGAATATCGGTCAGCTAATCGTGTTGGTTTACGGTATCTCCCTCATTGCAGTCGGGCAATTTACCATTGGGCTGTTAATTAGCTTCATATCTTACGCTACCAACTTTTACAATCCGCTCCGTCATATGGCTGCGCTCTGGGCCAGCTTTCAGACAGCTCTCGCCAGCTGGGACCGTGTCCATGAAATTTTGGTCCTTCAAAGTAATCTCGCTGTTGTGCCTAACGCTGCCGCCAGCCAAGTTAATTCTCGGCTAGAATTCAAAGACGTTACGTTTGCCTATGAAAACGGAAAGGAAGTATTGCACATCACCAACTTATCACTGCAGCCTGGAAAAACGTACGCCCTGGTAGGCCCGACTGGCGGTGGTAAAACCACTACGGCGTCACTTATGGCGCGTTTATATGATCCTACAACCGGAACGGTATATTTGGAAGGAAAAGATATTCGATCGTATTCTCACGCCGAACGAGTTAGGAGGATTGGTTTTATTTTGCAGGACCCGGTCATATTTACGGGCACTCTGAGAGAAAATATTGTCTATGGAAATATTGAGCAATCTGCACTTAGCAACGATCAATTGGCTGTTGCTCTAGGAAATGCTGGTTTGACTAAAATTTTATCACGTTTTGAAGAAGGCCTTGATACCGAGCTTAAAATTACCGGTGATATAGTAAGCCTTGGCCAAAAGCAGCTCATTGCGTTTATTCGCGCTGTTTTGCGCCGACCAGATATTCTTATCCTTGACGAGGCTACTGCTAATATTGATACAGTTACTGAGTACCTGCTAGAAGAAATCTTGGCAAATTTGCCAAGCAAAACCACGAAAGTAATTATTGCTCATCGACTAAATACTATCGAAAATGCTGATGAAATTTTCTTTGTAAATTCAGGCAAATTAGAGCTGGCCGGATCTATGAATCACGCGCTTGAATTACTGCTTCATCACAATCGGAAAAGTTAGTCAATTTTTTAGCTAAATTAGTTAATGTCTTCAGGCACTTCATGGCGCAATTTTGGTTCTGGCCCACGGCAAAATCCATCGCTACCATGCTGCCCGGGTAGTGTGGGTTGCAGTCTGCCAAGCGTAAAGCCAGTCGAAAAAATAAGAGCTCCGCTTAGTAGCGCTCCTACTCCAATCCAGAAGACAGGAAGGTATATGTTCGTTCTAGGATGCGACTGAGATGTGTTTAGTTTAGTCATGCCAAAGAAATAGTAGGTAATACGATCTAGTATACCACAGTGAGAAGTCTACCGACAGCACCTCTTAGACCTGAGTATCATGCGGCTTCATCAGTGTTACGAACAATGTCGGCACGATAAACAAAGTCAAGAAAGAAGATAGCATGAGGCCAAAGATAACAGCGCTCCCGAGTGCAGTCCAGGTTTCATTGGACAGGGTGATAGGCAGGATACCAAAGATCGTGCAGATCGAAGTAATAAAGATCGCTTCGAGGCGCGATTTTCCAGCGTCGATGATCGCTTCTACAAACGGTATGCCGCTCTTGAGATTAAGATTGATTTTATCTACCAGAATAATGGCATTCTTAACCACGATGCCAAACAGCGCCAGAATCCCGATCAAACCGGGGAAGCTAAGCGGCACCCCAAATACTGCGAGCCCAATAAACACACCGATTAAAGCCAGAGGAATAGTGATCAGGACGATAAAAGCCTTGCGGAATGAATTGAACTGTACGATCAGCGTAGACACGATAAGCACCATAGCGATCACCATGGCGCGGATGATAGACAAGACTGATTCTTGGTTTTGTTCGTTCTCGCCGCCATAGTCAATACTATAACCAGTTGGGAAGGCATAACCGGCAATATTTTTTTGGAAGGCAGATAGGACGAGCGGCGCACTAGTGCCGCTTGAGGTATTAGCGGACAGCAAGATAGTTCGCTTTTGGTCGATGCGTGTAATGCCGTCCACCGCTGATTTAAGTTGAATGGTGGCTACATCTTTTAGGTAAACCGGCTGCCCCAACTGATTAAGGATCTGCAGATTTTGAATCGCGGCCAAATCCGGAATATTTTTAGTATCAAACCGAGTCATGATTTTTATCTCTTTATTATTCTCCAGTACCGTGCTGATTTCGGTGCCTGAGATAGCGAGGCGGAGCACTGATCCAACATAGGCGGAATTCAGATTATTCTGGGCTATTTTGATTGGATCAAGCACAAACGTATAATCCGGAGCTGAATTTTTGAGCGAACTATCAATATCTACGACCCCAGGGATAGCCGCCAATTTTGGCCGCAATTCATTGACAATTTTCGACAGTGTCGCCAAGTCGTCGCCGCTTATGCGTGCCTGAAACGCCGCCCCCGACGGTGGGCCCCCGCTGAGTGACGATACTGTCAATACTGCATTTGGGATTACCCCGATTTCATCGCGTAACCGATCGGCAAAATCATACGATTTTTGCACTCGCTCGCTCTTATCTTTTAGAGTGATCGCTATCGAACCAACATGTTCAGAATTTTTCCCATTTGCATTCACCGGGCTGACCCGGCCAATGAACGAGGAAAAGTTGGCAATTTCTTTATAGGGTAGTAGCTTTTCTTCAACCATCCGGATGATCTTATTGGTTTCCGCCAGTTTGTAGCCAACCGGGGCGCTGATATCAATATAGACATATTCATTATCGGTCTTCGGGAAGAATTCTGAGCGTACCACGCCGGCAATTGGCAGAATCACAGCCAGAATAAATAGGGCGCTTACCGTGAGCAGTGTCCGGCGGCGGCTTTGCTTGGTAGCCAAAATTCTACGCATGCTGCGTTCATAGGGCGGCAAAAAACGATCAAAATGCAGAATGCCGTGCATCAGGCGCGTACTCCAGCTGCTACCAATATGATTCGTCTGGCTGATTAATTTTTTCTTAATTAAGTCATCGCTCTGCCATTCTGCCCGGGATAACGCGACATTGGCAATCAACGTCTCTTTACCGCCTTTTTCATACCACCGGGCCAGGTAAATCACTGCCGCAGCAGCCAGCGCCGCCACGATATATCCTGCCACGCCGCCGCTATAAAGAGTGATAGCAGCCAAGAATAATAATCCAGCTTCAATGATAAAGAAAAACGGTCTCGTCAGGCGTAGGCGCTCTAGCACCGCTGCGAGCGGATGATTGATCATGAGCGCGATAAACAGCGAAGAGATAAGTGTAATCGACACGGTGATCGGAATTGATTTGATATACTCACCGATAATGCCAGTGGCAAATAGTAGCGGTAAGAAAGCCCACACCGTAGTGAGCGTCGTGGTGGTCAATACCACTTTAAAATCTCGCAGCACCAAGAGCACCGCTTCTTCCGGCGTGAATTTACCAATTTTTAGATATTGTTTAGTCGCCGATACCACCACAATGGCATCGTCAACTAATAACCCGAGCGACAAGATCAGTGAGAACAGTGATAAGAAGTTGAGTGATATGCCAAAACTAAGCAGTGCCACGAATGTGGCAAAGAACACGAGCGGAATAGCGAGTCCCGCCACAAAGGCTTCCTTAAGCCCGACGATGACAAACAAGATGCCAAACACCAAAAGCAGCGTCAGTACAAAATCGTGCTCTAGTTGGTTAAAATCTTTTTCGATCTGTTTGGCAAGATCCATGCTGACATCATAATGCACGCCAGCACCGACGGTTGCGACCACCGCGTCCATAGTGGTGCGGGCAGCTTTTGCCGTATCAATCACCGACGCTCCCGTGCGTTTCACCAAAGACAAGGTAATAGCATCTCGGGGCACCGATCCTTTTATAGACAACCGTGACAAGGTGCTTTTTTTAATGGCGTGGACGCTCACTTCGGCCACGTCGCCAATGGTCACGATTGCTCCGCTAGCTGAAGAGGTGATTGGCACCGCCGCAATCGCTTCAGGAGTATATAATTTTGAATCAGATCGAACGGAATACTGGTAAATATTACTATCAAAAGTCCCAGCCGGAATGGCCAGATTGGTGGCAGCAATCGCCTGAGCAGCTTGCTGGGTTGATAAATGGTAGAAGAGTAATTTTTCCGGATTGAATGCTATCTCAAATTCCTTCTCATTGCCCCCGTCGATCAAGACTTCGCGGATGCCCGGAATTTTTTCAAGTTCATCTTTCGCCTTTTCAGCAAACTCACGCATGGTGAAGCCGTCGTATGGCCCGGTCATGGCCAGTGTCAAGATCGGCTGATCATCAAGCGATACCTCAGTCACAATTGGTTCTTTGGCATCGGCTGGCAAATTAGATTTAACGGTGTTCATCTTGTCGCGCAGGCTGCGGATCGAATCATCAAGATCAGCCTTGGCGTCAAATTCGACTATTACCGAAGACAAGTTATTCAGTGAGTTCGAGGTAATTTTTTGAATGCCTTTCAAGCTGGCTACACTAGTTTCCACTTTTTTAGTGACCAGTTCTTCCACATCAGCTGGTGATGCGCCCGGATATACCGTCACCACGCTCGCGATCGCTATCTTAACTTCTGGGTTCGATTCGCGCGGTAATTTTAAAAAAGCATATAAACCGGCTCCACTGACCATTAAGATCAAGAGGAGTACCACGCGAAAATTAGTGACAAAAAAATTCAACCAGCTTTTCCGCAAGGCCGGATCAAATTCCAAGCTATCGAGGTATAATTGGTCCGAGGTTTTTATTACCGGTGGAATAAAGGATAAAACTTCGCCCTGTTTAGATACGTCTTGATCCATATTCATAGCAAGCTAGACAATTACTGAACAATCACCGTTTGTCCCACCGTCAGCCCATATCCCGAAGAGACTAATTTCATATCAGCTTTCAGCCCTTTTTTTACCGTCACTGTTTCACCATTCACCGGGCCGAGTTCCACTGGATAAGCGGTAATTTTTCCAGTCTCTACCGTGTACACCGTTGCACTCTGGTCGGGGGCAATAGTCACCATTTGAATCGGCAATACAAACACATCGCTAGTTGAACCATTTGATTTTTCGCCGCTGATTTTGACCGAAATATTTTGTCCTGCCGTCAATCCTGATTTTTGAGGGTTCACCACACTGATCACTACCTCAGCTGTTTTACTGGTGGGATCAACACTAGGCGCCAGATTGGTAATCTCACCGTTTGCCGTGGCGCCAATTGTTACTTTATCTTTGGCGCTAAGGCGCGGCAGATCTTCGCTGCTGACATAGACCTTAACTTGTAATCCACCGTTATTTACGACACTGGCCACTTTCTGCCCAGCACTAACCAGTTCGCCGTATTTTATAGATACGTTTGAAATCACCCCGTTAATCGGCGAGGTAATTACGGTTTTAGCAATTTGCGCATTGATAAAAGCAATCGACGCTTTGGCTTGTTCTATGGCGGCGAGCTGGGCCTGAATCTGCGCATTTGTAGCCGATGATTTTTTAAGATCAAGAGCTTTTTGAGCAATGTCTAAGGCGTTCTCTGCTCCTTGAATTGCTGCCTCGGACGCTTGCTTGGTGGCGTCATAGGCATTGCTGGCCGCTAAATAGGTAGGGGACTGGGTATTTGGAATCGTGATAGTCCAGGTGTCATGGACGCTAATATTGCCGGTGGCTGCGAACGTGAAGAATAATCCGCGTTTACCAAGCGCAGTCGCTATCCCCGGATAGACCCGGGCACTGGCAACTTCGAGGCCGCTAGAATTAAGAGTGATCCCATCGCCGCCCTGGATAAGGGAAATTTTATACGTGCCAGGCTCCCCGGTATAGGTGCCGCTTAGAGTCAGCGCTGCCGTAGATTGATTGGTAATCGCTGGCATGGCGCTGAGGCCGGCGTTAAGCATCGTTGAATAGGCATTTTTCACGTTTACCTCCTGTTGCCTGCGTACATCTTCTACATTTTTTCGGGCCGCTGCGAGTTGTGCTTCAGCCAGGCTAATATCCTCTGTTTTGGCACCGCTATAGAGCTGTTGCAAACTGGCTTCTTGTACTTTCAAAGCCGCCTCAGCCTGTCGGCGCTGAGCTTGTAAATCAGCGCTGGTCAGGCTCACTAATACTTGACCGCGATAGACCCTGTTGCCAACCGCTGCACTGACCCGGGCCACCTGGCCAGTGGCCTGGCTACGGACATCTGCCTGCTCGGCCGATTCAACCACCCCGGTAGCCGCTACCACGCCCGTACTTTTCAAAAATGTCTTAGCCTCTACCAGGCTGACACGGGTAGTCGTGTCAACAGGTGCGGTGGCTGCCGCCCGCTTATGCCGGGCATAGTTAGCTGCGCCAGCGCCTACCAATACGACTGCCACAATCACATACATGATCGTCGAGTGGCTTTTTAAAAAAGCTGTAAACTTATTCATAAAATCCTTGGTTAAGGAATCAAAATTAATGCTAAAATATAACAAAAAAACCAGCGATTGTCAAGGAATGGCTGGTTAAATATGCTTTAAAAAAGAAAGAGCCGCCGGTTAGAGGAAACCGGCGGCTTCAGGCTACCTTACTGGGGTCTTACTTGGTGGGTGGCCTGGGGATTGGCTTTGGCGCTGGAACGCACCTTTTTTCCTTCCCACACACCTGCCCCGTGGGGCAGTTGGTGTCGTTTTCGCACTGTCCGGGGTACCCCCACCCTAAGCAGGCAAACCCGATAAAAAGAGTCGCAATTCGCAAAATTTTCATGTGCAAGCTCCTTGGACCGCAACAAGCAGTCCGGTGATAAATTGGCCATACATACGCCTTATTACGCAATTTTGGCCAACAAAATGCTCTGATTCGGACTCTAAGATATTCTTAAAAAAAAGTCAAATATTCACCAGATCCAAGCGCTGATCAATCGTTATTTCTCCAATAAATTCATAGGCATGACTCACCAGAATCAGTGCCCCTTCAAATTCATCGAGTGCTTTGGCAATCACCGGGAGGTGTCGAAAATTAATATGATTCGTCGGTTCATCCATAATCAGTAAACCCGGCTTTTGTAACACAAACCGGGCATAGCACAAAAGTCCTTTTTGACCTTCCGACAAAGCTCCTACTTTATTACGCAGTACTTCTGGGGTTAATAAAAATTGCGACGCCGTAGCATAAATTTCTTGGTTCCAGGGGTCCACCATCATTTCGGCCAAAGCTTCATAGGCGGTTTGATCAAAATTTAGCCCTGAAAAATCTTGTCGGTAATATCCCACTTTTACATCCTTAGCAATCGTAGCTCCGCTTTCGGTGCCAGCAGCCAACGCTGCAAGCAGTGTGCTCTTTCCAATGCCATTGGGTCCTTCAATTAGCAAACATTGTTTTTTACGAAGCGATAGGGGGGACAGCAATGTTTTTCGTACTGGCTCATGATCGATCATCACCCCAACCGAACTAATTTCCACCACCGGCCCTACCAGTTCGGTGCTGGCGGGAATCATAAAGTCATTAATTGTTTTGTCTTCGCGCCGTTCATCTACCATTGAATCCTCGGCTTCTTCCACCTGGTCACGCAATTTGCTGGCCAGTTTGCGCATCTTGCCCCCTTTATTGGCAAAAAAGTTTATTTTATCCTTGCGATCTTGGATACTTTTACGCAGCTGGGCATTTTTCATGCGTTCGCGTTCAATCCGCGCTTCGATTTCACCAAGCACATTGTAATAGTCGCCCACATACTGCTCCACTTGTTTGGTGAAGACATCGAGATATAACACGCCGTCTGTAAAGGCATTCAAAAAATTTGCATCATGCGAAATGACCAAGCAGGTCTTGGGATAATTGATCAAAAATTCAGTGAGATGCGCAATTCCTTGGCTATCAAGATTGTTGGTCGGTTCATCAAGCAGTAAAATATCCGGTTCTTGAATAATGGCATAGGCCAAAAGCAGCCTGGCCTGTTGGCCACCCGAAAAACCTTTGATCAATTTATCTAACGGGGCGGTCAAATGGACAATTTCGAGCACATCTTTAATTCGTTTCGGCAGATCATAGGTTTTTTCTTCAAAAGCGGTGGCAAAAAATTCGGCCACTGTTTTGTCAAAAAATTCCGGCTTCATTACCTGGGTGGCAATGGCAATCTTGGCTCCGTTCTCGATGCTAACACTGCCGCTGTCCGGGCTAAGCTCATTGAGGATCAATTTAAAAATAGTGCTTTTGCCCGCTCCGTTTTGCCCCATGATGGTCACTTTGGCATTTTTACGCACCGAAAAACTAGCCTCTTCAAGGATCTGCTTGCCTTCTTGGTAGGCAAATTGCACGGTATCAAACCGAATGATTACATTGCCATGTTCCATATGAGTGGAGCTATAAACGTGGCTGATCATATCAGATAATTGCGTGTCAGTCAATCATCGAGAGTTGCTTAAAGTTCATAAAATGTGTTATCATTATAAAATTCTTTTTTCTAACATATTGCAAAGCGAATAATTTTGGTTAAATAAAACCTTGCAGCTAATTCCATATCTCCGGCACGATAATTTCTTGCTAGGCAAAAAATATAGATTGATCAGGCGGTGAGGTCTGCACGACCTCATATTATGGCTTATCCCAGAACAAGTTAGGCTATAAAACGGCCGCCCTGGGCCCTCGTGGGCTAGGAGAGTGAAAGCTTTATTATGAAAATAATTTCGCTTAATACATACGCCGGTCATTTTTTTGAACCGCTGCTTGACTTCATAACATCCGAGGCCCCAACCACGGATATTTTTTGTTTTCAAGAGATACTCTCTACCACCGGCCCGGCTGGCGAAAGTCACGGCGCCCGCACCAATTTGCTTGAAGAGCTAATCACTGCTTTGCCAGGCTTCCAGCATTTTTTCGCTCCGTCCCAAGCTAATTTTGACGTCGAGACAATGGTGCCGCTTCCGATCGAGCAAGGTGTGGCGCTGTTTGTAAAAAAAACCTGGCCCATTCACGGCAGTGGCAATTTCTTTATCTATCACGAACGTAATAGTTATATGGCTGATGATATTATTACCTTGCCGCATAACTCAGCTTACGTCAGAACTGAATTGAAGGGGATGCCACTAACTGTTTTTAGCGTCCACGGCACCGCCTATCCATTCTCAAAGCTAGATACACCCGACCGGTTAGCCCAGTCAGAAAAAATTATCCGGACAGCAGAGCAATTTAGTGGAGACAAAGTTATCATGGGAGATTTTAATCTACTTCCCGACACTGTCAGCGTCACTGCCTTTGAAAAAGCGGGTTTCCGCAACCTGGTTAAAGAATGGGCTATCAAGACGACGCGTGGTAGCTTGCTTAAGCAGATCCACCCAGAATATGCGGCCGGCGAGAATGGGTTTCAAGAATTTGCCGATTATGCTTTTGTTACTCCGGGCCTGACCGTAAAAAATTTTACCGTTCCGGATTTGCCAATCTCTGACCATTTGCCGCTTATTCTTACTATTAATTAACTATGCCTTTCAAAAAACCTGTACCCGGTGAATTTATTATTCCACACCAAATCCAGTTTGATATCCAAGTAAGCGAGGCTGAAGCCAACCTTAGGCGTATAGAAGCCTTACAGAAACTCGGTTGGTCAAGCCGCGACGCCGAGGACTATCTATTCATTTTTAATGCCACGCTACGTTCAGGCGAGCCAGTCCCAAAAAAAAAACAGTTGCAAGAGGCCTCTAAATTGGAAGACAAATATGGGCTATCTCCTGAACAGAAAAATTTTGCTCTGGTAAAAAACATACTGTCTACGTCCGAAAAGAAATAAAAAAATATCCTCCTGATTAATCAGGAGGATATTTTTAAATAATTGCGCCACCCTTCTACCTGTCAGCTCATCGAAGATAAAATGACAGGGAGGGGAAGGGCGATGCGCCTGCCCCAGTTGGCCGTCCCAGATGGGAGGTGGGGCAGGGGGTGACTACTCGGCCGGAGGAGGAGGCGCTTGCTCGGGCTCAGGCGGCGCTACCACCGCAGCGGGTGGTGGCACAGAGGGTGGAGAGGTGGGCGGTGTAGCTCTTTTGCGACGCGATTTTTTCGGCCGCTTTTTCTGGGGCTCCGGTACCTCGACCTCAATGGCCCTGGTCGCTGCGGGGCACTGTTTCCCACGCGCCGCAGCCGGAAGGTGCTGGCACTGCCGCGGAATGTCGGGGGAGGGTATGGGCGCAGGCACCACTGCCTCCGGCAGACCGAAATCTGTCGAGCTACGGGGCTTTGGTGGGCTCGTCCAGGCCCAGTTGGCGAGCATGAGCGCCATGCCAGCAGCGCCACCGAGCGCCAAGATGACGCTACCGAGGCGCGAGCGCGGGAATGCCCGCTGTGGCGCCGGTGGAGTCGTGGGCAGTTGTAGCGGCGGAGGGCCAGGTTGAGGAGGGGGCCCGGCCGCAGCTTCCGCCAAGAGGTCCGACACATCGACGTTATAGTCCTGTAGCTGCTTCGGATGGTCTTCTGCCTCGCTCAGCAGGGGGAGCTGTGGAGCCTGTGGATCAGACAGGCCAGCTGCCCGGAGGAGCTCTGGTGTGTACACCGCCTCATTTCGGCGGGTGTTCGGATCCAACACCACTGCCGGAACATAAGGCACGTCCGGAGGGAGCTCTGCCTCAATCACCACGAGGGTGTCAGCGGGGAGTGTGGTCATGGGGCCAATGTCTCCTCCCGAACCTTCTTTATCTTTTTCAATCATTCGTTGTTTCCTTTCCCTGCCTTGCCGGCAGGAGAAGCGGTTAGTAATTGCTTTGAAGTTAGCAAACAAAAATTTATTTCCTTAATTCAAAGCAACTAACTGACGAGTAGTCTATTCTAATAAAAAGAGCGTGTCCTATATCCGCAGTAACGCGGAAATAGCATCCTACGCTACCCCATTCTGTTCGAATTGTCAAGTAAGTTTTACTTTATATATATAAAAAAACTACGGTTCGCTCCGTAGTTTTTTGCTTTATATTAGGCTACTTTTTTCAACTTACCCTTCTTTTTATTGCAAACTAAGCACTCAGCCTGTCGTTTTTAGAAAAGTTTTGGATACTAACCAAATCTGATTCGTACTTTTTAAGTTTCTCCTGTTTTTGTCTGATAGAATGCATTATTTCCACAGTTTCGGGTATAACATTCCAGAAATTATATTCTAATTTGGCTTTGCTTAATCGCTTTCTTCCCACTTCATCGTTTTTATCCGGGGCAGATTTTTTAGGTGTTTTATATTTTTCCCCGACTTCCTTGATTTTTTGAGCAATTTTTTCAGGTGTCAATTCAAGGATTGAGGCAATGAACTTGTTAGGGTTAGTTAAAAACGCATCAAAATCAGCTGCGCTCATAACCGGGCTAAGAAAATTTTCAAGACTGGACATATCTTTTTCCAGCTTTTGCTCAAGAGCTGCTATATCTTTTTTTAATTCAACTTCCGCTAATGTCTCTCTAACTTCTTTTGAATCTGTCGCAATAGGTTGATATGATTCAAGTTTTTTTGCCTTGCTGTTAAGGTCGGCTGGTAGTTTTTTTTGTGCCTCCATCAGATCCAGCGCTGTCTTACGGCTTTTTTCTAAATCCTGAAGCGCCATTGTTAAATCAGCCGCTCTGTCTTGACGGCCGTTTGCTTGATCCACGGATAACACTTCTGTAAAGTGATTTATCCGTTCGTTAATCGCTTTAATCACCGGCTGAAGGTTGTAATTAACATCTAGCGTCTCAGGAGCAAAACCCTTAAGTTGTTGGCGCGCAGCTTCAGCTTGAGCTTGAAAATCAGCCAATAAATGGCGACCACTGTCTTGTAGATCTTTTTTTAACTTTGGATAGACAAGCCTCTTGATACTGTCAAGAACAAGGCCCCGATCTATTCCAGTTCCCTGCTGCCCACCGGAAACATAGTAGAATTTATCTTTTACCAGTTTTTCTGCCTCTACCGGATCTCCTTTGCGCAGTTTCTCGAGGGCACGTGCTGCCTCTTCCATGCGTTCTGCAATGACCATTCTTTTTGGATTTTTGTCAGAATCATTAGAATACTTGAGGCTATCCTGCTGCTCGTTTAAATCTTGAAAATATCTGCCCAAAAGTAACAGCGGGTCGCTATTTAAAACAGAATCTGAAACCATGTCATAATTCAATTTTGATTCTGGTGGAGCTTGAATGCTGTTCTTTAAATAATCGTCAATTTTTTTGGCTTCTGCAGCCTGTTTTATTTCCGGATCTTCTCTATTTAGTTTCTCTAACCTCTCCATGATAGCTATTTTCTTTTGTACCAAATTGTTTAGCGCGTTTTTTGTCTCATAGTTTGGTGTCTCGTAAAACTTTTTTTCTACGAGCAATCGCTCAGAATCTACCAGTAAAGATAATCTGGTAAGCTGTTCTGCAGTTAAGTGCTCAGGAATTTCTTTGTTAATTCGAGCCTCCATTTCTTGGTATGTCTCACTTCCCGACAAATGATCGCTAGAGTGTATCTCTCTATCCGGGCTACTAGTCATCACAATCTTTTTTTCAGCTGTTTTTTTTCTGCCAAGCAGGCCTTCAATTCTTGATTGCAGTCTTCCAAACAAACCTTTCGCCCGGTTTTCTAACTTGGTAATTTCAAGCTTGTCTGTCTTTGTTAACGCCTGATCTGTCATGTCGCGTCCAAATTTCTCTGATAGAACGCCTACTTCCTGGGCAGCTCGGTCGTGTATTTCTTCTAAAGCTGCAATCTCGCTGTCAGCAGTCGACTGCTCTCGCGGTAGACGTTCGTGGACAGCTACATTTTCTTTGGGCACCGGGAGCACAAATTTTTCTCGTGTCTTCGCCATATTAGTCAATAGAATTAATTTTTGATTTAATGATTGCTAACTTTTTGGCATCAACTCTTCGATGAGCTTCGGTAATTATATCTTTTTCAGCTTTTTTTATAGACATTAAATCACGCATAAATTCAGCGAAAGCTGCATATGCATCTTTAACTAAAGATGTCATCTGTTTTAGCGAAGATTTCTCTCCAGCCATACGCTAGTTATTGATTTGTATAAACAGCCCAATATCGACAAGAAAAAATGTTTTTTTAGTAGTTGGCCTAGACTTTGGATTAAATTTGCTATATTAATAGTAGCATTTTTTACTTATTTTCACAACACTTTTTTTATGGTATGCTAAGCTTAATAATTTTTACTGACTCCTGATGTATGTTTTCTAGTCTGTGGTTCACCATTTTTTATCAGCCGCTCTTCAACGCGCTGTTTTATATTTACAACAGCATCGCCGGCGAGAATTTGGGCTGGGCGGTGATCTGGCTCACGGTATTGCTTCGCGTAGCCCTGCTGCCTCTCAGCATTATCTCTGAGCGCAACAGCCTCAAGCAAGAAACCCTGATCGCCGAAGCCAAACAAGTCGCGGCTAAATATTCCCACGATCCGATCATTCAGAAGCAAGAATTCCGCCGTGTCATGAACCGCCATGGGGTGTCGCCCTGGGCTAAAGTACTGACTCTGGCGGTGCAGGTAATCGTATTTTTATTGCTCTACCAGGTATTTGTGCGCGGTATCAGTGGTGAAAAAATTATCAAAATTTTATATAGCGGCGTAGACTTTCCGGGCACCATCAACAAATACTTTTACGGCTTTGATATTGGCAAAACCCACGACACTATCTGGGCCAGCATTGTGGCCGGGTATGTTTTTATCAGTACGCTACTCGAGCATGGGTTCAAAAAGAAATGGGAGCAGGAAGATTTCTTTTTCCTATTTTTATTTCCCTTGTTCATCTTCTTTTTCCTGTGGTTTTTGCCCATGGTTAAGTCACTTTTTATTTTGACAACCCTAGTATTTTCTGATATAGTTAGCCTGGTTGGTAAGATGTTTTTTAGCCCTAAAAAAGATCATGGTCATGGTGGTGGGCATCATTAATTAATTTTCAATATCTAATTTCCAATTTTCAAACAATTTACAATACTTCAATTTTCAATATCTAATTGTCATTGAAAATTGCAAATTGATAATTGAAAATTTCACTCAACTCTATGGCCGGAGATTCTCTCGATAAGTTAATGTATTCATTCGTCGTAGATGATGTTCTGAAAGGGCTCTTCATTCATGTCCCGCCGGGGTATGTGGCCTGTGTCTACGATCTTGGCCGCGGCGTGCTCAAAAAAGTGCTCACTCCAGGCCTGCATCTCAAAATTCCCTTTTGGCAGAAAGCCAAACTATTCAATACCCAAACGCTCGAATATGGCATCAGTCGCCAATTCGACATGCAGCACGAACGGGCGATGGGGGATATCCCAATTGCCGCAGTAACAATTGATGGTAAACGAGTTGGGGTCGAAGGAACCATCTTGCTCCGCCTTGATGTGCATCAGATTCCGTCAATTTGGCAAACCATTGGTGAGGATTTTGTAGTTAAAATTGTTCGTCCGGCCATTCGCAGCCGCATCCGCATGGTATTTAGTCGCTTTGCTTACCAAGATATCATCACCGTACGTCGCCACGAAGTAGAGCAGGATTTAAAGAATGAATTAGAACGAATTTTCTATGCACGCGGCATTTTTGTAGAAAACGTCTTATTTGGCGAAGTTTCGCAGATCCACTAGCAAAATAATGCCTATCAATACGAGTCAGCCCTTGGCTGGCTCGTTTTTGTACACAGTTAGCCTTGACGAGGGCAGAGGAGCGTAGTATCTTATCACTCAGATACTTAGAGTGATAACTATGGATTCCCGCCCGGAGCAACTATTAATGGCTGTTATCGAGCAATACATAGCCACCGGCGAACCGGTCGGTTCTAAGTTTTTAGTGTCCGAAGCCGACCTGGAATGGAGTGAAGCCACGGTTCGTAATGAACTTCGGGCCCTTGAAGAAGCTGGCTATCTCACCCATCCGCATACGTCTGCTGGTCGCATCCCTACGTCTCGTGGGTATAGATATTATGTCGATCGCCTGGATTTTACCAAAATTAAACTCAATAAAAATGAAGAAAAAAAGCTGGCTGAAGCCATAACTGGCGAGGGTGAATACGAAGCTCTGCGCAAAAATCTAGCCAAAAGCCTGGTGGAACTCTCGACCGACATGGTTCTTGTAGCCTTTGATCGCAATCGCATTTACTACACCGGCCTCAGCAACTTGTTTCAAAAACGTGATTTTTCCGAAATTGGCAGCGTGGTGAATGTCTCAGCCGTATTCGATCGCTGCGAAGAGGCGCTCGAAAATTTTTACCCGCTAGTATCGAATGAACCACGTTATTTTATCGGCAATGAACATCATTTTGGCGATATGCTAAGTGTGCTCGCCATGCGCTTTGGTCCGGACCAAGAATCGCTGGTAGCTGTGCTCGGCCCGCAGCGCATGAACTACGCCGGCAACTGGGCCTTAATGCAAAAAATTAAAGACCTTATTTAATTAAACCACATTGCTAAATTGTTAAACTGTTATATTGTTAGTATGGACGATATTAAATCTGACAACCAATCCACTGTCACGCCACCGCTTTCGGAAGAGCCTAAGACTGAAGTGCCCGCTGCTTCTACCGAAACCTGTGTCAACTGCAGTCCGCTTGAAAAATTAACCACTGAATACAAGCAAAATTGGCAACGTGCTATCGCCGATTATCAGAATTTGCAAAAAGAAACCGCTGCCCGCCGTAGTGAATGGGCATCACTGAGCGAGCAAATGATCCTCGAAGAATTTATCCCGGTCTACGACAACTTTAAAAAAGCTTTTACAGCCAAAGATAAAATGGACTGGAGTAAAGAACAAACTAACTGGGTAGTGGGGATTGGATACATTCAAAAACAGTTTGCAGATATTCTCAAAGCCCATGGTGTGGAAGAGATCAAAACCGTTGGCGAGCCACTTGACACTCGGTTGCACGAAGCCGTTGGCGAAGAAGAGTTCGACAAACCGCATGGCATTATTCTAAAAGAAGTTGATGGTGGCTACCGCATGAAAGATCGAATTATCAAAGTTGCCAAAGTAATCATTGCTAAATAATTAGTTTAAGCCACTTGGCTCTCTTCTGTAGCCAACTGGCAGGAGAAAAACTATGTCCCTAATTCGTTGGACCCCCATGGACGTCTTCTCCGATATGGACGACGTCATGAACCGGCTCCCGGCTCTGATGAGTAATCGCGAGCTCAAAGTCTTTGCCCCGCCCATGGACATGTACGAAACGGAGACCTCACTCGTGGTGGAATTGCCGCTCGCTGGCGTCCGCCCCGAAGATGTGGAAGTTAGCGTCCATAAAGGCATGCTGGTGGTAAAAGGCGAGCAAAAGAAAGAGCATGAAGTTGAAGAAAAAAATTATTACCGCAAAGAAGTGCGCACCGGATCGTTCTATCGAGAAGTCGTGCTGCCAAGCAGCGTGTCTGAAGAGGGTGTATGCGCTGAATTCAGTAACGGCATCCTAAAAATCATCCTGCCGAAATCAAAACCAGCCGAAGCTAAAAAAATTACGATCAACGTTGCCAAAAAATAAGTATATAGTGGTGGGCACTCCGCTGGAACCTCCAGCGGATCACCGGGTACTGTATATTAATTCTTAAACCAACGTATGTTTTCGCTCTTCACTAAAAGCGATGAAGAAAAGGTAGTGGCCGAATCAAAGTTTTTCACTCTGATCGCTGCCATTTTTACCACCGTGCTCGTAGTTTCAAATATCATAGCCGTCAAAGTAGCTGATTTTCATGGACACTTCCTTACCTCCGCTGTCATCTTTTTCCCCATCAGCTATGTCATTTCTGATATTCTGACCGAAGTCTACGGCTATGCCGCCGCCCGCCGCGTGCTTTGGACCGGCTTTGCCTGCAATTTTTTGGCGGTGGGCGCTATTGCGATTGCTGTGCGCTTGGCGCCGGCTCCGTTTTTTGAACAGCAAGAAGCCTTCGCTAATATTCTTGGTTTTTCTTCACGCCTACTCGCTGCTTCGTTCATTGCCTATCTGGTCGGCGGCTTCACCAATTCATTTGTCCTAGCCAAAATGAAAGTCTGGATGAACGGAAAACGCCTCTGGATGCGCACCATCGGCTCCACCATCGTCGGTGAAACTTTTGACACCACCATTTTCACCGTCATCGCCTTCGGCGGGATCTTTGCTGCCAGCGAGTTACGCGGGGTGATTATCAGTGAAACAATGTTCAAGATTGGGTTTGAAATCTTGGCTACGCCACTTACGTATTTGATTATTAAGTATCTTAAGAAAAAAGAGGGGATTGATCATTATGATAAGAAAACGAATTTTACACCATTGAAGTACTAATCCTTCATTTGTCATTCTGAGCGCAGCGAAGAATCCCTTTCAATTCGACCTTTCACCCAACTGTCATCCCCGCGCAGGCGGTGATCCAGGCACTTACCACTCAGTATAACGCCACTGGATTCCGGCTTTCGCGGGAACGACACGATAAAAATAAACTATGCCTACAAATAAAGAAGATCTAAAAAACCTCACCAAACTCGGCAGTAAATCCACCGCCACCCGCACTCTCGAAGCTTTCCCTAATCACGGCGGCGCTGGAATGGAAATCACTCTCCATTGCAGCGAATTCACCTGCCGTTGCCCGCTCACTGGTCAACCTGATTATGCCGAGATTGAAATCGCCTATGTGCCAGATAAGTATGTAGTGGAATCGAAGTCGCTAAAACTCTATCTCGAGACATTTCGTGACGAAGGAGTTTTTCACGAGCATCTAGCCGTAGATATTGGTAAAGATTTTGTGAAATATATCAAACCAAAAAGCGTGCAAGTAACCGTAATGTTTAATAGTCGTGGCGGGATTGCAATTGATGCTCTTTGGCGTAGTAATAAATAGATATGAGCAGAGAAAATAGCCCAAGCCTTTTTCAAAAATTAGGCAGGTTAAAAAAAGAAGGGCTCGCAGCGGCAAGTGCAGCAATGCTGTATACAATGGCAGATCGAGTCGATCGCAGAGCAGTGCCGCCAGAGCCAAAAGAAGCTCAATTTAGTGAGGTTAGTTCTGCTACTATCGAGCCTGGAGCTGAAAAAAAACTCAATAAAAGTTCACTGATAGATTTGTTTGCAGCAGTCCCCTTTGAAATGGTTGAAGCAGTGGTAGATAATGCTCCGGCAGACGAAGTTAATGATGACTCAGAAGTCAAAGACACAGAGGCCCGTGAGTATGATGAAAAATTGCAGCGCATAAAAAGTCTGGACGAAAGCATACGAAGATCTGGCCTCGGCTTGACACTCACCTTCAATCCAGAAACCAATACGTTAAGTCTGATAAATAATGATCAAAAAAATCCAGCGAATAATTCGCTGATTAGCAATCAGTATAGGATCGAGCTTGCTCCAGGCCGCAAAATAAAAGTCGTGTCAGAAGCAATGTTTGATTCAGATCAGGAAATAGACGAAGGCAATATTAGTGGTTTGTTCGATGCTGTTACTAGAAACTCCTTCATACGATTAAACGTCCCTGGCGCGACAGACGGGGATCTGGCTACTATAGAATTTTTAAAGAAAAATAATATTCCACTTAAACAAGAAAATTTTAATAAATAATGACTATCAAATAACAATATGCCCAAAGTTCTCGGAATCGACCTCGGTACTACTAATAGCTGTGTCGCCATCATCGAAGGCGGCCAGCCCAAAGTACTCGAAAACAAAGAAGGTGCCCGCACCACGCCATCTGTGGTTGCGATCAGCAAAAGTGGCGAGCGCCTGGTCGGCCAGCTGGCCAAGCGCCAAGCTGTTACCAACCCAACGGATACCCTATATTCAGTAAAACGTCTCATTGGCCGTAACTGGAATGATGCCGAAGTGCAGCGTGACCTGAAACTCATGCCGTATAAAATCGTGCAATCTGGCACCGGCGTGAAAGTGGTGATGCAGGGCAAAGAATATTCCCCACAAGAAATTGCTGCCATGGTGCTCCAGAAACTGAAAGCCGACGCCGAAGAGCGCCTGGGTGAAAAAGTCAGCGAAGCGGTGATTACCGTTCCTGCGTACTTCGACGATGCCCAGCGCCAGGCCACCAAAGACGCTGGTGAAATCGCTGGCCTCAAAGTGCTCCGCATTATCAACGAGCCAACCGCTGCCGCCCTCGCCTATGGTTTTGATAAAAAGAAAGATCAAAAAATCATGGTCTACGACCTTGGTGGTGGCACGTTCGATGTGTCTGTGCTTGAAGTCAGTGAAGACTCCGTACAAGTACTTGCCACGAATGGCGACACCCATCTCGGTGGTGACGACTTCGATCAGCTCATCATGCAATGGATTTTTGATGAATTCAAAAAAGACGAAGGTATTGACCTCAGCAAAGATAACCTGGCTAAGCAGCGCGTAAAAGAAGCAGCTGAAAAAGCCAAGATCGAACTCTCCACTGCTCAAGAAACCGAAATCAATCAACCGTTCATCACTTCTGACGCCAATGGTCCGAAACACTTGGTGAAAAAGTTTACGCGTGCCGACCTTGAACGTCTGGTTGGCGAACTCGTTGACAAAACCATGGGCCCGGTCAAACAAGCCCTGTCTGACGCAAAACTTTCCGTCTCCGACATCAACGAAGTCGTGATGGTTGGTGGTATGACCCGCATGCCGCTCGTGCTGCAGCAAGTAGAAAAATTCTTTGGCAAAAAACCAAACATCACCGTGAATCCGGATGAAGTGGTAGCCGTTGGTGCCGCGGTGCAAGGCGGTGTGCTCCAGGGTGATGTGAAAGACGTCTTACTCCTCGATGTTACTCCGCTCAGCCTCGGTATCGAAACCATGGGCGCCGTGATGACCAAACTCATCGAACGCAACACCACCATCCCAACCAGTAAATCCCAAGTCTTCTCTACTGCTGCCGATAATCAGCCAAGTGTAGAAATCCATGTGTTGCAAGGCGAACGCCCGATGGCCGCTGACAACAAGACGCTTGGTAAATTTATTTTAAGCGACCTGCCACCAGCCCCACGCGGCGTGCCGCAAGTCGAAGTCACCTTTGATATCGATGCCAACGGCATCTTGAGTGTTAAAGCCAAAGACAAAGCTACGAACAAAGAACAATCCATCCGCATCGAAGCTTCAAGCGGCCTTTCGAAAGAAGAAGTCGAAAAAATGAAACAAGAAGCCGAAATGCACGCTGCCGATGATAAAAAGAAACACGAACTCATCGAAGCTCGCAACCTGGCTGACACCATGGTCTACACCACCGAAAAAATGATGAAAGAGGTAGAAGAGAAAAAGACCCCAGGCGTCACTGATGAGGAAAAAAATAAAGTCACCGAGGCGCTCGCCAAAGTAAAAGAGTTAAAAGATAAAGACGATGCTGATGCCCTGAAGAAAGCCGGTGAAGAACTGTCCACCGCTGCCCAAGCTATCGGCATGAAAATGTATCAACAAGAACAACAAGCCAAATCCGGGGGAACCACTGGCGACTCGGAATATAAATCCGCCCAAGGCGGATCCGCCTCGGGCGGAACCGATAACGGACCAATCGAAGGCGAAGTCGTAGACGATAAAAAATAATCTTACTTCGTAAGTAAACAATCTGACCCTGTGCCGCTTATTTGGTACGGGGTTAGTCGTTTAACCTATATATGACCAAAAAATACCTCATCGCAGCCGCCGCCATCATCCTCTTTGTCGGTGGCCTATTCCTCGGTTACAAACTCTTCGCTCCGCGCCCGCTCACCAAAATCGTCAGCACCGAAGTCGTCCTAACCGCCCTAAAAAGCGAAGGTTTTTTAGTCACGCAAAGCTATGTCTTTAACCAAGTGGTAAACATCAATCACTCCACCGGTAGCGAATGGAAAGATATTTTTTGGAAACAAGCCATCAAAGCATCGGCGAATGTCAAAGTAAATTCCGGTGTCGACCTCACCAAAATCACTGCTGATAATATCATCGTTCGCGGTAAAGCCATCACGCTCAATCTCCCCGATATCGAAACCAATAGCACCGAAATTGTAGGTGATGTCATGCTCCAGAATAATCAAGGAATCTTTAAACAGATTTTCGATAGCAACGATGGGTATAATGAAGCGTTAACTGAAATTAAGAAACAAGCCAATGCTGCTGCGGAATCGGAACAACTCCGCACAGTGGCTCGGGAAAATGCCGCTACAGAAATTCAACGATTAATTCGGTATGCATATCCGGAAAGCGAAGTAATTGTTACGTTTAATAAAAAATAAATTTCGGAGTACTAACGTTCTATGTCCAAAGACTACTACAAAATCCTTGGCGTTGATAAATCTGCCTCGGCCGACGATATTAAAAAAGCCTTCAAAAAAGCCGCCCTTGAACACCACCCGGATCGCAAAGGCGGTAACGAAGCTAAATTCAAAGAAGCCAACGAAGCCTATCAAGTCCTATCCAATAAAGACAAACGCGCCCGTTATGATCAGTTCGGCAGTGACTTCGAACAACAAGGCGGCTTTGGTGGCGGGATGAACTGGGAAGATATTATGCGCGCCAGCCGTGGCCAGGGCGGCGGAGGCTTCGAGTTTAATTTCGGCGGCCAGGATTTTGGTGATATTTTTGGTGATCTCTTCGGCGGCGGCAGGTCACGCGGCGGCGGTCGCCGTCAATCACGCGGCAATGATATTCAAGTTGATGTTGAATTAGATTTTAAAGAAGCAGCTTTTGGTATTGAAAAAGATATTAGCCTGCGCAAACAATCCACCTGCGAAGTCTGTACCGGCACCGGTGCTGAGCCAGGTAGCAAGCTCGAAAAATGTGGCACCTGCCATGGCCAAGGCCAAATCGCGCAGCAGCAGCGCACGTTCCTCGGCACCATCCAAACCATGGCCACTTGCCCCATCTGTCAGGGCAGGGGAGAGCACGCCAAAAATAAATGTAAACACTGTGGTGGCGACGGCATACTCGCGAAAACCCAGAATACTAAGGTAAAAATCCCCGCTGGTATTGATGACAGCCAGTCAATTCGATTATCCGGTCATGGTGAAGCTGCCCCGCACAACGGCCAAGCCGGAGATCTGTATGTGGCAGTGCACGTCCGCCCGAGCAAAGACTTCACTCGCGACGGCACTGATATTTACATCGATCGCGATATTAGTTTTCCGCAAGCCGTGCTCGGTGACACTATTGAAGTCCCAACGCTTGAAGGCCAAGTTAAAATCGTTGTTCCTGAAGGCACGGAGTCCGGCCAACTTATTCGATTGAAAGGCAAAGGCGTCGCCCACATTGGTCGCGCCACCCGCGGCGATCAGTATGTGAGAGTAAAAATAGTCGTCCCCAAAAAGTTAAGCCGAGACGCTAAACACCTGCTCGAAGAGCTAAAAAATAAACTCTAATAGTAAAGTCAAAACAGCCGATACCGTGGCTGTTTTGTGTCTATAAACTTGAATCATACAGTCAAGCCATGTTACGGTGTAGGCTATGAATAATCAAACGGCCCAGTTTGAATCATTTTACCAGCAGCATTTCGATAAAGTTTATCGCTTTGTCTTTTTTCGCGTTAGCGGTGATAAAGCCCTGGCCGAAGATTTGGTATCAGATATTTTTCTTAAAGCGCTCAAAGCCTTTGCCACCTTCGATGAGCAAAAAAGCCAAAGCGCCTGGATCATGACCATTGCCAAAAATCACCTGGCCAACCACTGGCGGGATTCGCGCCCCACGCTCTCGCTTAGCACAGAAGGTGAATCTGATATGTTAGATGAAACATTTGCCGCTCCAGTCGACCGGTGGCTCTTCTCAGAAGGCCAAAAACAATTCGAACGGTTTATGGTGGGCCATGAATTGGCCGAATTCCTTGCCACATTAACCACAGATGAACGGGAAATTGTAACATTTCACTACCTATCTGGGTATAGTTATGCAGATATAGCCGCCAGTCGAGGTTCGTCCGAAGGAGCGGTAAAGACAATGGCCCATCGCGCCCTCAAAAAATTACGCTCAGTTCTATGAAACTACCGCATGTTTATCACTGGCTAGTAGCCCGCCATCGCTCGCGCCCTGATCCGATTTTTAAAGCTGCCTTGCTTAAAAAACTTATCGGTGAAACAGTGGCACAGTCTAGGCCTCAGCCAAGGCATTCTTTCGGGCTTATGCGTCTTAGTTTTGCTGTGCTAGCTGGCCTCGTAGTAGTCGGCAGTGTTAGTACCGCTACCTATGCCTACAACAGTCCGGCTGTTACCGTTGACTCTCCACTGTACCCTATTAAGCGTAATCTTGAAAAAGTAGAAGAAAAGCTCCAGCGCACTCCAGCCCAAAAAGTTGCCTTTGATTTAAAACAGATCGCCCGCCGTGAAGCCGAAGCCAGCACTCTCCGAGCGAAACGAAAAGCTACCGTGGACACCGAAGTAGAGATTAATCAGGTAGAAAAAAAACTGGAGCGTCACACTGTACAGCTCTCTGTTGAATCACAGTATGATAGCGCCCGTGAACGCCTAACTGCGCGTGCTCTGGCCCGCCTCAAACAGGCAGAAGCAAAGCAAGCTGCCAAGGCTGATCGAATCGCACGCCGCCAAGCGGCCGCCGAAAAAAAAGTTGTAGAGGGCGTAGTTGATCAGGAAAATCAACAAGCAGTTGCTATCGAATCCTCTTCAACTGCCAGAATAAAAATGAAAGGCAAAAACAACTTTCGCCCCCAATTAATTGAAAAAGACGAGGCTGTTACTACCACTTTATCTGAAAATTCAGTTACAACCACTGTCACGACAACGCCGCAGACATCGAGAACGTCTCCTCGCCGCATAATTGAAAAAGTCCTCAACCGGTACGAAGAAATCCGCAAACATCGCTCAAATAAGTCAACTTCTAATAGATAAAAGTACTCCGCTAGTTCGGAGTATTTTTGTTACTATCGATTTGCTTCAGTATCAAGTGTCTTGTTCACTTCGGCATCTGCCGCCGCATTCTGTTCGCGTCGGACATGTGTGAAAGTGACCTTTTTAAAAGTTGTTGAGAGGTTATAAATTTTAAGCCATAGCTGCTGCAATGTCGGCTCCTTAACTTTATATTCACGCCGCATCTGTTTCACGACCAGTTCACTATCTAAAAAACAATCCACCTCATCCGCTCCTAACACCTTGGCTTTTTCGAGAGCCAAGAGCAGGGCGGTGTACTCAGCCACATTATTAGTTTGCGTGCCAAGGTATTTTCCAAAATTAGCAATCACTTCGCCAGCTTCATTTTTTACCACTACACCGCTCGCCGCCGGGCCCGGATTTCCCCGCGCTCCGCCGTCAGTAAAAGTTACAAGTTTCATAGTATGTAAAGACTAATTAATAGCGTAGTCGCCATAAGGTCTGCACAGGGCTGCTCCGATCAATACCGTACAACAGTCGGCCACGTTCATCAACGAACAATTCGCCGGTGGCGGTATTGAGAAGGGTATTACTCACCAAATAAAATGGGAACAATGCAGTAATGCCGCGATTCGTGGCGAGTGCCAACGTATTAAATTCATCAATTGCCGCCACATAGTTGAGGTGTTCTCCCGAACGGCTTAGAACCGTCGGCTCTTCTCCAATCAGATATGTCCAAACCTCGAACGGACTGTATAAAACCAACCAATTATTATGGGGAGAGAGATAAAAATTACTCGCCCGCACCATAAATTTTTTTTCTGGCGTAACAATAATAAAGAGCTGTTGGCCCGCTTTGATAAGAGCAGTTGAGTCGTACACTGCCGCAAGCTGCACGCTTGGCGAGCCTGGGCTAATACCGCTGATGTATTCTTCTGAAAGTGAGGCAAATACTCGATTGAACCCAAGGACATCCTTGCGTATTACCCACTCGCGCGAACTGGTCGCGAATGACATTGTCCATAACTCTCCACCCGCATACTGCCAGTTGGCTGGTCGGTTCGCCATGGCAACACTTTGGTAGCGATTGCTAGGCAGCACGCTGTATAAACTACTCGTAGTGCTGTAATAAAATTCTGGTGCCAGGCTATCGCGCCACTGCCAGGCAGTTGCCGGAGTGCTGGTACGGGTTACGGTCCATAGATCCTCGGGCCGATTAGCGGAGGCTAATCGAATCGAAAATCGTGGGGCATTTCCCTGTATCAAAGCAAAATAATTATTACGCTTTGACCAGGCCAGCGTAAGAGGGCTAGTGGCCGGCACCGAGGTTACAATCGTATCGGTATTTCTTGTCAGGTTTTTTAAGATCACTCGGTTCATTCCACCAACTGTAGAAGTATAAAGAAGCGATTCTCCATCTGGAGATAGCGACAGAGTGCCAAGTGTACCGCTTGCCATGGCGACTGGTTCGCTTTGGCGCAGCAAATGGATGTCTTTTAAATAGACAGTTTGCTGGTTGCGCACCGAAATTTCTTTTGTCCAATCGTAATAACCCGGCAGAGCCAGTCGCACTGTGTAACGGTTAGGGCTCACGGTGCTTAGTCTGACTGGGGATTGATCGTTAATTTTTTGATTATTAATATAGATCGTAGTAGTTGCCGGAGACACTTCTATGCTGATAGCCCCAGTTTCTTTCAACAGACCATTTTTCCAATCATAGCGGTATCCCACCGTATAAAATAAAATAATCGGCGTTAATAATAAAAACAGGCCAATAAAAGTAAGTAGAATGCTTAATCTAATAGTTTTATTAAGCCGGCTGCCAGGATATTCCATAGCTCAAAAGCTTAAGAAGCTAGAAGCGAAAACAAAATTAAAGGCTATTCAGGATTGGTTGCCAAATTAGAAGCCTAATAGTATACTAGTATTTCAAGAAATAGCAGTTTTGACAAGTGATATTAGGCAAAAAACTGCTTATTTTAAAGAAAAAACTAGTTGTGACTATGTCTTATTTAGTGATTAACGGAGGTAAAAAATTGTCTGGTGCGATTGAAAACCAGCCCAACAAAAATTCGGCGATTGCTATCATGTCTGCCTGTCTCTTGATCAAAGGCGTGACGACTTTGGTTGATGTTCCTCAAATTGAAGAAGTTGAACGCATGATCGAGCTGCTCGAAAGCATAGGGGCAACAGTCACCCGGCCTGCGCCACGCACTTTGGTAATTGATGCGAGCGCTGTCCTTGATCTAAAACACATCGATCGTGAAGTCTGTAAAAAAATGCGCGCTTCGCTCCTGTTGGCCGGTGCCTTGGCCGCCCGCAGTGATCATTTCCGTGTCTATAAATCTGGCGGTTGCCATCTCGGCCAGCGCACCGTGCGCCCGCACTGGTATGCGCTCAAGCATTTTGGGATAGACGTCGTCTCGCAGGATGAATGTTATGAAGTCACCGTGCGCCATGCCCTTACGGCGGCCAATATTGTGATGTACGAATCAGGCGATGCTGCCACCGAAAATGCCATTCTCGCTGCCGTGCTCGCCAAAGGCACTACCACCATCAAAATGGCTTCGTCCAACTACATGGTGCAAGACCTGTGTTATTTTTTGGTGAAGGCTGGCGCCAAGATAAAAGGCATCGGTTCAACCACGCTTACCATCACTGGCGTCTCAGCTTTGAAATCAGTCAAGCGCTATCCGATCATGCCTGATCCGATCGTGGCTATGACTTTTATCTCAGCCGCTATCGCCACCCGTTCCGCACTCACCATCAAGAATTGCCCGCTCGAATTTTTGGAACTCGAATTATGTAAGCTTGAAATTCTGGGTCAACACTACTCTCTCAGCAACTATCGTAAATCAAAAAATGGCCATTTCACCGTAGTCGATATTTCTGTCACCCCGAGCAAGCTCACGGCTCTGCCCGATAAGATCTATGGTCGTCCATTTCCTGGGCTTAATATCGATAATCTCCCGCTGTTTGTGCCAATCCTTAGTCAGGCTGCGGGCCGCACTCTCGTGCATGATTGGGCTTACGAAAACCGCGCCGTCTATAGCCTTGAATTGCAAAAACTTGGCGCCCATATCACACTGCTTGATCCTCATCGGCTATGGGTAGAAGGACCCACCACTTTTTCTGCCAACGAAGTAATCTGCCCGCCCGCCCTGCGTCCAGCGGTGAATGTCTTAATCTGTATGCTAGCGGCCAAAGGCCAGTCTATTCTCAGAAATACCGGTGTCATTGAGCGTGGCTACGAACATTTATATGATACTTTGAATGCCGTAGGCGCCGATATTACCGTCCATGCCGATTAATTTTTCCAATTATAACCAGTAAACCTTACCTACAATTTTATGGATCAACCACTTCCTAATCAGTCACCAAATGCCGCTCGGGCTCGCCAGTATCTTGGCTCCTACACCACGGTTATTATTTTAATTGTCACCTTCGGAACAGGTATTTTTATTGGCCGTAATTGGCAGCTAAAACCTCAGATTACCGTGGCCGGCGAACCAACAGCCAGCTCCACCCTGATCGTAAATCGAGCTATTACACGCACCAGCGACGTCAACTTTAACCAGTTTTGGGCCGTCTGGGATCGTATCAAACAAAAATATGTCAAACAGCCGGTGAGTGATACTGAGTTATATTATGGAGCTACGCAGGGTCTCGTTGCATCCCTTGGCGATCCGTATTCGCTCTATCTGCCACCGCAAGCCGCAGATCAATTCACCAAAGATCTATCGGGTGAACTCGAAGGTATTGGTGCCGAAGTTGGCATTAAAAATAACCAACTCCAGATCGTAGCGCCGCTTCCTAATACACCAGCTGAAAAAGCTGGTCTTAAGCCTGGTGATAAAATTTTAGCCATTAATAAAGAGGGTACTACCGGTATGGATGTCGGCGTAGCCGTTGGCAAGATCCGAGGCAAAGGCGGTACCACCGTCACTCTCTCCATCATGCGCGACGGCTGGGCCAAACCCAAAGATTTTCCCATTGTCCGGGCCAAGATAAATGTCCCCGCCGTACTGGCATCATATAAACCGGGCAATATTGCCTATATCAGGGTGATGCAATTTAATGATGCCGCCATGCCGCAATTCAATGCGGCGGTGAAAGATTTATTACAGAAAAAAGCGACCGGCGTCATTCTTGATCTGCGTAATAATCCCGGTGGTTATCTTAATAGTGCTGTAGAAATGAGCAGTATCTGGGTGCGCAATGGCCTGGTTGTCAGTGAAAAGGGGATTAATGGCTACAACAAAGATCATTTTACCTCTGGTATTCATTCATTATCGGGCATGAAAACAGTTGTTCTTGTGAATGGCGGCTCAGCCTCGGCCTCTGAAATTGTAGCTGGTGCCTTGCAGGATCACCACGAAGCCACCATCGTCGGCGAAAAGACCTATGGCAAAGGCTCGGTTCAAGATTACGAAACCTTCCCAGATGGTTCAGCTCTAAAACTCACCATTGCCGAATGGTTCACTCCAGCGGGCAAGAATATTAATAAAGAGGGGATTAAGCCCGATATTGAAGTTAAAGAAGATTGGGCCAAAGAAAAAGTGGGGGAAGATAAAATGCTCGACAAAGCCCTTGAGATTCTCAAGAAAAAATAGTCTATATAAAAAACCATCAACCCTAGGCTGATGGTTTTTTTAGTTATCTAATTACGGAACAATCATTATAACCGATCAATCCAATGTTTATCAGTTTCCACCTCTAATTCCAAAAATACTTTTTTATTAAGCGCCTGCTCCAATTCCTTGCGGGCTGCAATCCCAATTTCTTTCACCGCCCGGCCCCGCGCTCCGACAATCATTTTTTTATACCGCTTATCGTAGGTATAAATCATGGCCTTGATCACAAACAAGTCCGGTTTTTCTTCGATCGATATGATTTCTACTTGGGTACTGTACGGCACTTCTTTACGCAGCGCCAAAAAGATTTTTTCGCGAATCAATTCGGCCACCCAAAAATTCTTATCAACGTTAGTCAGTTGATCCGGCGGATACAGTGGCTCACCAACTGGCAAGAGGTCAAGCACTTGCTCTACGAGCGGTTGAATATGTCGATTTTTCAGAGCTGATAATTCATACACTGCCGTGAAATCAGGTGCTAAAGACCTATAATCTTCCAAAAATTCCTTTTCGCGTTCTGGTAAATCGCTTTTGTTTATCACCATGATTCTGGGTACACGACTGGCGCGCACCAAAGCCATAATCGAGCGCTCTTCAGAACCAATCGCTTTGGCCGGATCAACAACATATACCAAGACATCAATATCCTGCAAAGCTTCGTGTACAGTCTTTACCAGTTGGCCGGATAGCACGCTCCCGGTTTGTTTGAACACCCCCGGCGTATCAACAAACACAATTTGTCCACGACTATGGTTCAAAATGCCGTGAATATTGTGGCGAGTTGTTTGAGGTTTATCGGTAACAGCAGCAATTTTCGTGCCAACGAGGGTATTAAGCAATGTCGACTTACCAGCATTTGAGCGCCCAATGAGGGTGGCAATCCCAGATTTTAATTCCGTCGTCACTGGGGCTTCGGGCAGGGTAATATCTGCCACTTCTTCGCTTGTTTTTAGGGCTGCTTTTTTAGGCATAGCCGTTTGTTTAAGAGGTAATCACGCCTATTAACAGGGGTGCTATAGGCGCCATATTGTCGTTTAAGTTTGCCTATAGTATACTATGTTGGTATAATAATCAAGATTCTGATATGAAAGTAATCCTGCTTGAAACCGTCGCTGGTTTAGGCCGAATTGATGAGGTAAAAGACGTCACCGAGGGGTATGCTCGCAATTTTTTGTTCCCCCGGCACCTGGCGGTGCAAGCATTTCCTGATACCTTAGCCAAAATTTCAGCCCGCCAAACCAAAAAAAGTGCCACGGCCGAAGCCGAGCTCCGTCGCCAAGAACAGCTAGCCGAACAGCTCGACGGGCTCGAAATTCAGCTCACTGAAAAGACCAATGACCAAGGCGTGCTCTACGCAGCCATCCCGGTACCCAAAATCGTAGCTGCACTGCGCGAACGAGGTTATAGTCTCGCTAAAAGTGAAATTGTCGCTCCAAGTATCAAGGCTCTCGGCGACCATAAAGTAAAAATCAAACTAAAGCACGGTCTTGAAGCCGACATTACTGTCCGGGTCTTGGCCGCCACCCCCTAAACGGCTCTTAATCACAAGAGCCGTTAGGATTTTAATAGATCTAAGTAGCTTGTCATTTATATCTTGCATATGGCCAACACGAAGTATATTTTCGTCATGGGAGGGGTCATGAGTGGTGTCGGCAAAGGTATTGCCGTCGCCTCAATCGGTCGGATCTTAAAGAATCGCGGTTTGAATGTGTCGGCTATCAAGATTGATCCCTATGTGAATGTGGATGCCGGTACCATGAATCCGGTCGAGCACGGCGAAGTTTTTGTCACCGAAGATGCCGACGAAACCGACCAGGATATTGGTAACTACGAGCGCTTTCTCGACACCGATATCACCTCGCTCAATTACATGACCACCGGTCGCGTCTATCAAAGTGTGATTGAGAAAGAGCGCAGCATGCATTACAAAGGCAAATGCGTGCAAGTAGTGCCACACATTCCGCTCGAAGTGATTGGCCGCATCAAACATGCTGCCAAAGTGGCCAAAGCTGACGTGATGGTGATCGAAATCGGCGGCACGGTAGGGGAGTATGAAAATATTCTGTTCCTCGAAGCGGCCCGTATGCTGCGTCTGCAAGAGCCAAATAATGTGCTCTTCGCTCTGGTAAGTTATTTGCCAGTCCCCGGGCATCTCGGTGAAATGAAAACCAAGCCCACCCAGCATGCCGCTCGTGCCCTTAATAGCAGCGGTATCCAAGCTGATTTAATTATTGCCCGCGGCCACAGCGAGCTCGACAAGCCACGCCGTGAAAAATTGGCTATTTTCTGTGGTTTACAGAGCGAAGAAGACGTCATCTCAGCTCCGGATGTAAATAGTATCTATGATGTCCCCGGTGTTTTCGAACGCCAAGGCCTCAGTGATCGTCTGGCTAAAAAATTAAAGCTTAAATTCAAACAAGATAAAAGCGGTGAATGGAATGCCTTTATTAAAAAAATTAAAACCGCTGATAAAAAAGTAAAAATCGCCGTGGTCGGCAAATATTTTGGTACTGGCGATTATACCTTGTCTGATTCATATATTTCAGTCATTGAAGCAGTGAAGCATGCCGCTTGGCACGAAGGTGCCATTCCGGAGATGACCTGGGTCGATGCCGAACACTACGAACAAGATCCCGGGAATGTTAACGATCTCAAAGCCTATGACGCGGTGATCGTTCCCGGCGGCTTTGGTTCGCGCGGTATCGAAGGTATCATCCGCGCTATCCGGTTTGTTCGCGAACAAAATATTCCGTATCTCGGCCTGTGCTATGGCATGCAGCTGGCCTGTATAGAATTTGTGCGAGACGTCCTAGGTAAATCAGGTGCCCACACCGTGGAAGTCGTGCCAGATGCCGCTGACCCCGTAATCCATATTAATCCGGGCCAGGCCGAAAACGTCCGTCATAACCGCTATGGCGGTACCATGCGCCTGGGTGCCTACCGCTGTATCCTCGAAACAGGCAGTGTGGTGCAGCGTTCCTATGGCGCTAGCGAAATCAGCGAACGCCATCGTCACCGCTATGAATTTAATAATGAGTATAAAGCTGCCATGGCAGCGGCTGGCATGAAATTCGTCGGGATTAATCCCGAATCAAATTTGGTAGAAATTTTTGAACTGAAAGATCATCCTTATTTTGTCGGCGTCCAATTTCACCCTGAACTAAAATCTAGGCCCTTGCATCCGCACCCACTCTTCGTAGGGTTGATTAAAGCTGTGCTCAAGAAATAACGTTTTACCTCACCAGTCCAAACTAAAACGACTCTTTTTTAGAGTCGTTTTTTATTATCGTCCCTTCATTCCCGCCACAATGGCTACCGTCCGCAGTAATATCACGAGGTCGAGCAGTGCCCCACGATTTTTTATATAGTACAAATCGTATTCGAGCTTCCGTAAATTTTCTGGAATTGTTCCAAAATAATTTTCATGAAGCTGCGCCCATCCCATGAGGCCTGGCTTGATCAGATGGCGCAGCGAATAAAACGGCATTACTTCTGTCAGTTGTTCCACGAATTCAGGCCTCTCCGGCCGCGGCCCAATCAAGGCCATATCGCCGTTCAAAATATTGATGCACTGGGGAAGTTCATCAATACGCATTCGCCGCATAATCCGGCCGATAAACGTGATTCTGTTGTCGTCTGATCCTGCAAACTGCGGCCCGTTCACTTCGGCACTGCCGTCAGCGGTCAAAGCCCGCATCGTGCGGTATTTATACATGGTAAAGTGCCTTCCAAGTCGCCCTACGCGCCGTTGCTTAAAGAAAACCGGGCCGGGCGAGCTAAGTCGAATAAGTGTTGCCAGTAACGGAATGGTAACAATAAATATAAGTGCTATCAGGATTGTAATAATATAATCGAGCAAAATTCGGAAGCGGTCGTAGATTTTTTTCTGCTGTTCGCGCAAATGCGTCAAAAACCAAGCTTCGGAAAAAATAAACGGCGGGATCCTGCCAAAGATTGTTTCGTATAATTCGGCCAGGGTAATGATTTCAAGTTTCTTGAATAAATGGGTATACAACGTTTTAAGTAGCTCGGCATTCGTGCTAAATTCAGGTCCGAGCACGATTACATTTACCATTTTAAAATCTAGCTCTTGCTGTAATTGTGCCAGGCTGATAAACGGCACTTGTGCTGTCAGGCCGGCATCGGGGTCAGCGGTCATGACACCGGTTACTGTAAAGCCGCGACCAGGTTCTCTAGCGATGCACGCAAGTATTTCCTTTACTTCCGGCGAATAGCCAATAAATAATAAATTCGTTTGCCAGGCTTGGCTGCCAAACAGTCGGTTTTGGGCAATTCTCCACAGAGTGATCAGGCTAAAACTGACCACTGCATTAGCTACCAAATTTGTCTTCGGTGTAATTTTTAGATCAGGATTAAGGTAAAAATATATAACGCCAGCCAGCACCCATAATAACGAGCTCATCGCTATTTTTCTATAGAGCTTCGCATTCGGTTTCATACGCCCAATGTCATACAACCCTAAAATAAAGAGTATGACCACCGCTACCAGCGCCAAAAAAAATTGCGCCGTTAACATGGCGCTGATATTCTTCTGCGTTCCTGCTAGCCCAAACCGCACCGCCAGAACTGCTATCAGTCCAGCAAACAGGAGGAATAAATCTCCCAGCATCAAGATAAATTGCTTAACTCGGTACATATGCCTGCAGCCTTACCTTTAAGATTCTATTTTTTAGAAAAATAGAGTATACTATTAGTACTAAGTATAGACGCTACATGGCAAAATCATACCGTATTTTAGCAAAAAAAGCAATGGTCACAGGGCTCATCACTCTATTTTTAGCAGTGCCTTTTGGAGTCAGTGCCCGCACCCCTTCTGACCCACGGTATATCGATCAGCAGCCTGTTTGGGATGCAATTAATGCCCCAGCAGCTTGGGATGTTGCTACTGGATCTAGGGAAGTTATTGTTGCAGTTATTGATACCGGGGTAGATATCTCAAACGAAGATTTACGGTCAAATATTTGGCATAACAAAGCAGAGATACCAGCCAATGGTATTGATGATGACAAAAATGGCTATACCGACGACGTAGATGGGTGGAATTTCGTTGAAGGTAATAACGATGTGCGCCCCTCTGTTTTTGAGTCTAAAGATGATAAAGAAGCGGTACGTCACGGCACCTTGGTAGCTGGGTTAATCGGCGCGGTCGGAGAAAATGGCGTAGCGGGAGTAGGGATGAATTGGCAGGTAAACATTATGGCCTTACGTGCTATTTCTAATTCAGGTAGTGGCTCATCTTCAGATGTGGTCAATGCTGTAAACTATGCCATCAGACAGGGAGCAGATGTAATCAGTATGAGCTTTGTCGGTGATTTTCAAGGGGCGCAGCTGCGTGATTCATTTTATCGTGCCTATGAGAACGGCATTGTGGTGGTCGCTGCCAGTGGTAATAATCGACATAGTAAAAAAGGTGATCTAGATGAATTCCCGCAGTTTCCTGTTTGTTTTGATAAAAAAGAACAGACCAATTGGTTAATTGGTGTCACTTCGATTAATGCTCGCAATCAGCTGAGTAGTTTTGCGGACTATGGTTCGTGTGTCGATATTTCCGCTCCTGGCGAAGGTGTATATAGCACTGATCGGTATGCGCCCCAATACGGCTATCCCAAAAGTTTCAATGGACCGTTTCAAGGAACTTCGTTTGCGGCGCCGCTGGTAGCGGGCGCTGCCGCGCTCATCAAATCTATTCGCCCTGACTTAGGCCCGAGTGAAATTATCAATATCTTGCTTACCACTACAGATTCTATTGATTCTTTTAACCCCGGATTTGAAGGTAAAATAGGTGTGGGCCGGCTAAATGTTGGAGCGGCAATTATGAAGGCTTCACCCTCACAAAATGATACTGCCACAACGAGCGCCGCTGCCCCTATCACTGATCTGTTTTATCGGTCAAAAGCAGACCTTCGTAACTTAAATTTTATAACTGGAGAGAGTAAAACCATTCTAGGTTTTAACAAAAATGAGCTGCTCCTCGATGGTTCCGCTGCATATTTTGAGTCAGCAGGAGATCGAGCCATCCCCCTTCTAATTAAGCGCGATCAGAATTATTATTTCCGCGTAGTGAGTAAAGACGGTTCACTTATCAGCGAATCACCGCTTCTGGCAGCAGAGATAAAAAATAAAACCATTAATACGGTAAAACGCCTGCAGCCCATATTTTTTCCCGATGGGACCTATAAAATAGTGGTTGAGGCGAAGGCCGGTGATCGTCAACAAACGCCCCTGCTTCTCTTGCTGAGCCAACAATTGCAAATCGAACAGCAATTTAAATTTTCGGCTGGAATTACAGGCTGGGATGTGGCCCGCCATGATAATGCTATCGTGGTGGCCGAACGCAAAACTACTACCCTCACTCTCACAAAAATTTCACTTGAAACCGCAGAGAAAAAAACTTGGAGTCTAAAAGGGGTGACCCGCTTTTATGATGTGCGCTCTGCCGCTACCACTGTTCCCGGCCACGACGAAATCGGCCTTTTGGTGGAGCGAAGCGGACGTATTCAGTGGTATATCCTTGATATCGACACCAACTCATTCCGAAATGGATCGATAGCAGATAAGTCAACCGGACAATGGAGATTGATCATGACCGATCTTGATCAGAATGGCCAGAGCGAGCTGTTGCCGCTAGAATTAGGCGGAGGCTCATTTTCTGCCTTTACGCCGACAGAAAAAATTATCAAAACGATTAGAATGCCTGCTATATCAACTCCGGTATTTTAGCTATCCCGTCTGATTAGTTGTCAACTCAGCCCCGCATTGTTATAATGCTTTTATAATCAGTTTACTATTATCTGCTTATGGATACCCCTATTTTTGAGAAAAAAAACGTCCTCGTGACCGGCGGGGCTGGGTTTATTGGCTCTCACTTGTGTGAGCGGCTGTTGAAAGAAGCCAAAGTTATCTGTATCGATGACTTTTCCAATTCAAGTCCACAGAATATTAACCATTTACTCCAATATTCTGATTTTGAATTTATCAACTACGATGTTAATAAGCCGATCGACCTCGATCAGTTTGCTGAACTTGATAAATTTAAAGTTAAGTTTCAGGGTATCCAAGAAATCTACCACCTAGCCTGCCCGACCAGTCCCGACGATTTTGAAAAACTAAAAATGAAATCACTTTGGGCTAATTCATCAGCCATGATAAATACGCTTGATTTGGCCCTCAAATACCGGGCCAAGTATGTGTTTACCTCAAGCTCTGTAGTGTATGGCCCGGCCTCTGATACTAAATATGTATTCGCCGAAGGCGATCAGGGGATAGTAGACCATCTCTCTCCACGTGCCTGTTATGACGAAGGCAAGCGCTTCGCTGAAACCTGTGTCGAAACCTATCGCCAAGTCCACGGCCTTGATGCCAAAATTGCCCGGGTGTTTACCACCTATGGCCCCCACATGAAATTGTTTGAAGGCCAGCCGATCATCGATGCCATCATGAATGCACTTGAAGGCAAAGATATTATGATTTATGGCGGTGATAATTTATCTACATCGCTCTGCTACGTGAGTGATATGGTAGATGGGTTAATTCGCCTGATGAGCTCGGATATGATGACCAAAATTGTGAACCTTGGGGGCGATACCATTTTGAAAATGACCGATGTGTCGGAACAAATTATCGAAATGACTGGCTCTAATTCTAAAGTATCGCATGGCGAAGAACTCCTCTTCTTAACTCGCAAAGGGCTGCCTAATTTAGAGATGGCCAAAAATCAGCTCGGGTGGTTTCCGCTGGTCACGCTCAAAGACGGCCTTAAAAAAACAATTGAATACGCCATTGCCAATCGCCAGGCGCTTCAGTTCGGGGCTAAATAAAGTATGGTTACGGTAGTTATTCCGGCTTATAACGAAGCCGCCCGCCTGTTGGCAGTGCTCACCGGGCTTCAGGCAGCAGACTATCACCACATTGTAGTCGTAGACGACGGCTCAACTGATAACACTGCGGAGGTGGCTCAGGCAGGAGGAGCCATTGTTATCCGGCATTCTATCAATCGCGGGCAAGGAGCTGCCCTTGAAACTGGCAACGAATATTGCCGACGAGAGGGTACGGACGTTGTCGTCCACTTTGATGCAGATGGACAATTTAACCCGCTTGATATTGCTGGCGCCGTAAAAATTATTGCTAGTGGCCAGGCAGAAGTAGTGCTCGGTTCTCGTTTTCTCGATAACCGCTCAGAATTGCCCTGGTCCAAGCGTCATCTGATTCTGCCCATCAGCCGTTTGATTGAACGCCTCCTTACCGGAGTATCGCTCACCGACAGTCACAATGGATTTCGTGTCTTATCTGGCCGGGCGCTTAACTTAATCCGATTGACCCAAGATCGCATGGCGCACAATTCCGAATGCGTTGCCGCTCTGAAACATCTCCAGCTTGCCTTTATTGAATATCCAGTAGAAGTCCGCTATCACCGCTATGGCCAGGGGGTCAGTGGCGGCCTCAAAATTATCGCCGACTGGTGGTGGGGTAGATTTAGCTAATATGCAACCAATAATTCAAACCATTCTCATCATTTTCTTCCTCTTCGCCATTATGGGTGTGTGGGGCAAATATCGTGCGGGCGATCTCTCGTTTAGCTCCGCTTCGCTCTGGAGTGTATTTTGGGTGCTGGCCGGGATTGTGGTGGCGGTACCAAATTCAACTGCCATGTTCGCTAAAGCGGTTGGTATCGGTCGCGGCGCTGATTTGGTAGTCTATCTCTCACTCGCCGGTATTTTTTTTCTTATTTTTCGCCTCACCGTACATATCGACCGTCTCAATAAACAACTCACTCGCCTGGTGCGCCAACAAGCCCTTAATGACGTGAAGCTGCCAGTTTCTTCGCGTGAGTAATGTTTCCTATTTTATGAAGATTGCTCAGGTAGTAGCGGCTTTTCCTCCTCGCCTTGGCGGCATGGGGTCAGTGGCAGACAATGAATCCCAAGAATTAAGAAAGCGTGGTCACGAAGTAACTGTTTTTACGCTGAAGTACAACCATACTTCTTCAGAATCATGCTCAGATGGATCGATCGTACTTCTTTGCCCGCTCCTTAGGCTTGGTGACGCTGGAGTAGTGCCTCAGCTAATCTGGCGCTTGCGCGGCTTCGATGTTATTCATCTGCACTATCCATTTTATGGGGGGGCGGAGTGGGCGGCGCTAGCCAGCCGAGTATGGGGGATTCCTCTTGTCATAACGGTGCACATGGAAGCCGCCACTACCGGACTTGTAAAACAGGTTGTGCAGGAGATATATGATCGTTTAATGAGTGCAGTCATCATTAGCCAGGCCGCTCACGTCATTGGGGTTGATCGCACTCATTTTTTATCGACTAGCATAAGCGCGCACGTTGCAGAAAAAAAATGGACCGTGATTCCAAATGGGGTGGATGCCGCTATTTTTAAACCAGAACCAGTGAATTGGGAGCAGTTTCCATTTCCTGAACTAAAGGATAAAAAAATCATTTTATTTGTTGGTAATCTAATTCCTTTCAAACGCCTGGATCTTCTAATCCGAGCCTTCTCTAAGATTCATGAAGTCGAACCGGATGCACGCTTATTGGTAGTTGGCAGCGGGTACGCCGCAGCAGAATATCGCGCCCTCGTTGAAACAGAAGGCTTGGCCGGCCTGGTGATATTTGCCGGTCGCCTCGAAGACTCCAGAGTTCTGAATCAGTATTACAACGCCGCCGCCTGCACCGTAATACCGGCCGATCGCGGTGAATCGTTTTCGTTGGTGCTGAGCGAGTCGCTCTCCGCTGGCTGCCCGGTTGTCGTTAGTAGCATTCCTGGTTTGGCCGAAAGAGTGAGAGACGGTGTAGACGGCTTGCTATTTCAAGCCGGAGATCAGATCGATTTAGCGGACAAACTAAAAAGCATATTGCAGTTATCTCCGGATAAACACTCTGCCTTTGGTTCTGCCGGGCGCACCCGTATGATCATCGATTTTTCGTGGGAAGCACATATTGCCAAGCTGGAACAGGTTTATTATAGTGTGTCTGATAAACAAGTACTTAGTTGATATTTAAAACATGTCTTTTGATTATAACGAATCACTGTGGGGCAAAGGTACTGCCCGCCTTAATTGGTCATCTCCAACCAGTTTTCGACTGTCTCAAGCGCTCAAAGCGGTAAAAATTTTGCCCGCCAGTGCCAAAGTCATGGAAATTGGGTGCGGCCTTGGCCAATTTATCCGAGCAATAAAACAAGCCCGACCGGAACTCATGTGTTATGGCTCAGATATAAGCGAAACCGCCATTACACAAGCACAGGCGCTAGGCGATGGAGTCGAATATGCGCTCAGCACCCCAGATCGTTTACCATATGCAGATCAAGAGCTTGATATGGTGTTGATCTTTGATGTTCTCGAGCATGTACCCGATCCGGTCTCCCTTCTTAAAGAATCTCACCGTGTCCTCAAGCCGGGCGGCCGGTTGTATGCCTTTGTTCCCTGTGAAGATGATTGTCTGTCATTATGGCATTGGCTCCACAAGCTGCAGCTAAAAAATGATCTGACCAAAAAATATGCCGGCCATATCCAATATTTTTCCCGGCAGAGTTTAAAACAAACGGTACAAGCCGCCGGTTTTGAAATTCTTGAAGTACGCTATGGAGAACATCTCCTCGGGCAGCTACTGAATGTGATGAGCTTTAAACTCATGCACCGAGCAGCTACTGCGAAAGGCCTATCCCAATTAAATAACGAAGCTTATTTTGCTGAAACAAATAACCAGAGTGGGGGAGTGATCATGAAAATAATCAAACATATCGTTAATTCAAGCGTGAATATCGAATCACGACTACTCTGTCGGTTTCCATCACCTAATGTTCATTTGATCGCTAAAAAAACTGACTAAAAAACAGCTTGTATTGCTTGACTATTCACAAGTCTACGGTACAATGATGTGTACTAAGCCTAAGATGCATTTATTTTTTCACTGTACGCTTATGCAAAAAAATCTCTTCGATAATTTAGATCCTAGATCCGCTCTGATCATCGGCTGTGTGTCTGGACTTTTGGTACTCTGTACTCTCGGTTTCATTATCATGTTGAGTCTGTTGGCTCGTGGCACTCTACAATTTGGTTCGGCCGGACCCTCATCAAATTATGCCTATAAGGCAACAGCTGATGATGTTGCCAATGCTAAGGCCTTGCCCCCACCTCCGGCCAATATTCCAAAGAGTGATCGCCCAAAAGTAGAACTATTTGTCATGTCTTATTGCCCTTATGGACTCCAGATGGAAAAAGGCTTCTTGCCGGTCTGGCAGACACTCGGCAAAAAAGCCGATTTTGATCTGAAATTTGTGCATTATGCCATGCACGGGCTAAAGGAAGTAGAAGAAAATACCCGCCAGCACTGCATTGAGTCAGAACAACCAAAAGTCTTCCAGGCCTATCTTTCCTGTTTTGCCGCCGGTGGCAATTCCGATGGCTGCCTTGCGAGCGCCAAAGTGAACACTGGCAAACTAAAAGTCTGTACCGATAAAACAGATAAACAATTCGGCGTGATGGCACAGTATAATGATCAGTCCAAGTGGCTCTCCGGTCAATTCCCGATTTTCCCCATTGATCAAACTGCGAGCGAAGGCTACGGTGTTCAAGGTTCTCCGACCCTCGTGATTAACGGTGCTATTATCGACAGTTCCCGCAGCCCCGAAGCGATTAAACAAGCCGTCTGTGCTTCTTTCAATAATCCACCAGCTGAGTGCGGTCAAACACTCAGTACGGTAGCTTTTGTGCCTGGTTTTGGCACAGCAGCGGATTCAAGTGGTAGCGGAGGATCCGCTACTCCTGGGTGTGGCACATAATCTTTACTTAACTAACCTCTATTCTATGGGAAGATTTAATAAAGGGTTGGTAGTCGGGGGATTACTCGGGGCTGCCCTGGTCTGGCTCAACGCCACTCCGAAAGGCAAAGAGCTTCGCGCCAAAATCAAGCTCCACCTCGATCCGCTTTACGCCGAACTTAAAGACAGTATTAGCCAACTCGATGGGCCAACCCGTGAAATGTACGATGCCTTGGTTGAGCGGGCAGTGGAAGAGTATGCTGCCAAACGCGAGTTGGCAGTTGATGTCAAAAATATGCTGGTCCGAGAGTTGCGTAAGCGCTGGACAGGGCTTGAAAAGGAATTAAAAAAGACTAGCGAAGAATAAATAAATAATAAAACCCTCCAGTGGAGGGTTTTATTACTTCAGGCGACATCAGTATTTTTCTCCTCCCTTTTTATCCTCTAAATAGATAGAAAGGGTGGGGGATGTCGTCGGAAGCGGCGAAGATGGCGGCTATTCGATTGTGGGAGGGGTGTCGGTGGCGCTCAGCTCGATACCATGCTCAATCGATATGAGCGTGGTCGAATAATTATTACTGGGGTCAAGTTCAAATCGCATGATTACTAACTCGGCTTTGCCGAGAGTGAATGGGGGCTTTTTTTGACGGTGGCGACCGTCGAGCCCTGCTTCGGCCAAGATTGGTACGAGCCCCGCTTTTACAGGCGCCATATACTCGCGTATGAGCCTGATGAGCACCCGATTCAATGCCTCATGGTGGCCAACCACGAGCACGCTCGTCACCCATCCACTGTGCGCGTGACTGGGATCACCTTGCCTGCGGGTTTCCCCAGCAAAGTGACCTTCCCAGATATGGTCGAAGAGCAGCTTCGTCTCCTCGCGCCCGTCTTTGTTTTCTGAGTTGGCTTCTCGGCGGAAATATGGCAAGAATCTGCTCAAGCCGCGAAAGCCTCCTTTTAGACCCCAGATCACCCAGAAATAAGTCCATACTGAGTGTTTGCCATTCGCCGCAGTGCAAATGACTGGGCGCCGAACATGGTTTTCTATGCAGTACACTCCGATATTGGCTCCGATTCTGCGCAGCCGCTCGGTGTGCCACTGCCTGGCGTCGGTTACGAAAAAAACAACAATTTCTGATTTTTCCATGGACTCCTCCATACTTGTCTAGTTAAGTACATAGCAAGTTTTTAGTAGTCAAGTCAAGAAAATTGTAAATGGTTATTTACGAGATTTTATTTTTTAATTATATTTCCTTGTAATTATCATTCAGATCAGATTTGCCATTTCATAAAAATATGCTATAGTTAGCAAAGTTTACTTATCTCTGTTTTATATGCGTTATTCAGCGCTGTTTGGAAAAACTAGCAAATCGGTGCCGGCGGATGCCGAAAGTCGGAATGCAGAATTGTTGACCCAGGGTGGGTTTATTACCAAGCAAATGGCTGGGGTGTATAATTATCTGCCGCTTGGTTTGCGTGTCCTTAATAAGATTCAGACTATTATCCGCGAAGAATTAAATGCGATCGGCGCGCAGGAAATTTTGATGCCGGCTCTGACCCAAGAAGAGAGTTATGTTAAAACTGGCCGCGATACCATGGATGTACTGTTTCATACCCTTGGAGCAGGTGATACCAAAATGGTGCTTAATCCCACACATGAAGAGATTGTCACGCCTTTGGTGCAGAAATATGCTTTTTCTTATAATGATTTGCCACTCGCGGTGTACCAAATTCAGAATAAATTCCGCAATGAGCCGCGCGCGAAATCTGGATTGCTGCGTGGGCGGGAATTTAACATGAAAGATTTGTATTCGTTTCATACGTCGGTAGCAGATCTTGAAGCGTATTATGAACGTGTTCAGGGGGCTTATTTAAAAATTTATGAACGGCTCGGGCTGGGGGAACAAACGGTACTAACCTATGCTTCGGGCGGCGTATTCAGTCGCTATTCGCATGAATTTCAAACTCTGTCGGATATTGGTGAAGATACGGTATATCTTTGCACCAAGTGTAATATTGGTGTAAATCGTGAAATTATTGATGAACATAATTACTGCCCTAAGTGTAACAATGTTGATCTTGAGGAGCGACGGGGGATTGAAGTTGGGAATATTTTCAAACTGCACCAGCGGTTTTCGGGAGCGTTTGAATTTACGTTTGCCGATCAGGAAGGTAAAAAGCAGCCGGTGGAAATGGGTTGTTATGGTATTGGGCCGTCCCGGATTATGGGTACGATTGTTGAGGTGTTTAATGATGAGAAGGGTATTAGATGGCCAGCTGCAGTCGCCCCTTACCAAGTTCACCTGGTGGTGCTGGGGGGAGATGGGGAAGTTCTGGCGGCGGCTGAAAAATTGTATGCATATCTACTTGATAAAGGGATTGAGGTGCTATACGACGATCGTTCTCAGGTATCGGCGGGGGCGAAGTTTGCAGATGCAGATTTGATTGGGATACCTACCCGTCTGGTGGTGTCTAAAAAGACACTGGCTAATCAGGGAGTAGAAATTAAAAAACGTTCGCAAACAGAAGCTGAAGTGGCGTCTTTTGCAGACATTCTGAGTCACCTTTAATCCAAGCTTAGTACAATTAAATCTCCCTTGGTTGATGCTGAGGGAGGTTTTATTTTTTAAGAGTATTTAATGAATAATTAGAGCTGGTTCATATGTTCCCACTTGTCATTCTGAGCGGAGCGGAGAATTCCACTCATCACCATCGCCAAGGGATCCTTCGTTTCACTCAGGATGACAGAGCGGTGATTATGCGGTAACTGGATATGTGTTCCTAAATTCGACAGAGATTATTCGCTCCGCAGGCAGGCTCGTGGCTGTGCCCGGTCGGAATGACAGGTGAGGGTTGTTCATTACAAGCGTATTACTTCTTATATAAATAAAGTTGTTTTTTTAGCTGTAATCAGCTATGCTGATAGATATAATATGGCATATTCTGTCACTCAAAATGCTTCGTTTTTGACAGGGGCTTCGATTTTGCAAAAAATCATTTCGTTCGTGTACTTTACTTTGGTTGCACGCTTTTTGGGGGTGGAGCAGACTGGGGCTTATTTTTTCGCCATTACTTTTACCACGATTTTTAGCGTGCTCGCAGATGTTGGTTTCGGGCCCGTATTAACGCGGGAAATTGCACGTACCCCAGGTCGTGAACAAGAACTTGTCCCGACCGTGCTGTCTACCAAAGTTGTCCTCAGCATTCTCACTTATGGCTTTGTGGTTCTAATGGCGCACGTACTCAATTATTCTGTCCAAATTCAGCATCTGGTATATGTGTCTGGAATAACCATGGTGTTTGATAACTTACAGACTGTCTTTTTCAGTATTCTGCGAGCCCATAAGAATTTGTTTTATGAGGCACTTGGGGTGATAGTGGCTCAGGGCCTCACCCTCCTAATTGGTACGATAGCGCTATTCAATGGGTGGCCCTTATTTTGGTTAGTATTGGCCTACACTATTCCGAGCGGCTGCAATTTAATTTTAGCGGCACTAGTGGTGAAGCGAAAATTTTCGCTGGCTTTTTTTACGGGTGTCAGCCGGCCGGTGCTAAAAATGTTGTTTTTACTGGCTTGGCCGTTTGCCCTGGCTAGTTTTATCGGCCGGTTATACTCCTACACAGACACGGTGTTGATTTCAAAATTGCTCAGTCCCCACGATCTTGGTTGGTGGGGACTCGGGAATAAAATTGTCACTGCCTTTCAGTTTATTCCGATTGCTCTTACCGCCAGTATTTATCCGGCCATGAGTAGCTGGTTTATGACTGACCGCTCTAAGGTGGTAGAGTTATTTGAAAAATCTTGGCGCTATTTATTCATAGTGTTATTCCCGGTGGTGTTCGGTATCGGAGTATTGGCGCATCCGATTATTACGTTGATCTATGGAGCCGATTTTTTGCCCGCAGCTCCGGTGCTGCAAATTTTATTAGCCAGCGTATGGTTTGGCTTTTTGAGTCTGGTAACCGGTGCCACGTTGAATGCTACGGGCAATCAAGTGACACAAACTATTCTGCTGGCAATTAGTCTTGGCTGCAATATTATTTTAAATATTATTTTGATTCCGCGGTTTGGTATCATTGGGGCGGCCGGAGTGGAGGTGGTGACTAATGGATTACTCTGTGTTACCGGGTTGCTGATGGTGCGGCGCAAAGTTTCAATCAGAGTCATGGTTTTGCTTACGTATCTTGGACAGGTGCTTTTACCGGCTGGTATCATGGCGGTGGTAGTCGCAGTCTTGTCTCGCTATATTTATTTTCTATTTACTATTCCGATTGGCGGCGCGGTATATGTTGCCTTATTGTTTGTCACCGGAGCCCTGACGCCGCAATTTATTAAACAATTGGTCGCTAAATTTTTATGAAATTACTTATTATTACGTTAGAATATCCGCCGCAGACTGGCGGCATTGCCTCGTATGTGCTGAATTTTGCAGCCCATCTCTTGCCGGATGATGTGGTGGTATATGCGCCGCCAGCTCCCGATTCTAAAATGGTTGACGATGGCCATCTGTGGAAAGTATATCGCAAAAACCCATATTTTTTTTGGTGGTGGCCACATTGGGTGCGTCTGTTTTGGCAGGTGTTTTTGCTTATTAAACGAGAGCAAATTACTCATGTGCAGGTGCATCATGTCTTGCCGGTGGGATATGTGGCTTTTTTAATTAAAAAATTACTTGGCATTCCGTATACGGTTTTTTTACATGGCACTGATATTCAATTGGCTACCAGAACGAAGCTTAAACGAGCATTCCTTCAAAAGATATTGGCTGAAGCCGACCGGATAGTGGTTAACAGTTTATTTTTAGAGAGCAAAGTAAAAGATTTAGTTCCGGCCGGAGTGCCGATTATGGTGTCGTACCCGTGCCCCGGCGAGCAGTTTTTTAAACCAGTTGCCGAGACTCGGCAAGCATCGCTCCGGGCGCAATTAGCTTTGAACGGCAAAAAAGTCATTATCACTGTCGGGCGCTTGGCCGAAGGCAAAGGATTCCCGCATATGATAACTATCCTGCCGAATTTATTAGAAAAAATACCTAATTTAGTCTGGTTGATTTTGGGTGATGGGCCGAAGAAAGGCGAAATCATTAAGCAGATTACCGAAGGGTCACTGCAAAATGTTGTGAGGTTTCTTGGGGCGGTCCCACCGGATGATCTGCCGGTTTATTATTCATTGGCCGATCTGTTTGTCCTGTTATCCCACCCCGATGAATTTACCGAAGAAGGTTTTGGTACGGTATTTCTCGAAGCAGCGGCGCTTGGCTTGCCGAGTGTGGCTGGTCGGGCTGGCGGCACGGCTGAGGCGGTTGAACACCTTGTCACTGGTTTCATTGTAGATGTAAACCAAAAGCCAGCGGTGGTTGAGGCGATCACGGGACTACTACTCAACCCAGAGTATGCCAAACAACTTGGGGCAGCCGGGAAGCAGCGGGTGCTCTCTGAATTCAACTGGGAAAGGCAATTAAAAAAGATTGAGCTGGCCAATAATTAGTTATGAATGCCTTAATTAGTGTTATAATACCAGTATATAATCATGCGGCTACCATCGAGCGCTCTGTTCAATCACTGATTGGTCAAACCTACCGTCCGCTGCAGGTTGTTTTTGTTAATGATGGCAGCACAGATAATTTTCAAGCACTGGCAGAGCCTTTAAAAATTAAAGCACAACAGGCCGATATAGAAGCCCTATTTATTAGGCAGGAAAATAAGGGTGCGCCGGCAGCTCGTAACCGGGGATTCACAGAATCTACGGGTCAGTATGTGCTTTTTTGGGATGCCGATACCATTGCCGAGGTAAGTATGATTGAGAAGATGTATGCAGCCCTCCAGATGAACCAAGCGGCCAGTTATGCCTATAGTCAGTTTAAATTTGGTTGGAAAAAAATGCGCTCACAGCCGTTTGTAGCAGCTGACTTGCAGCGTTATAATTATATTGATACTACCTCGCTTATCAGACGTCAGGATTTTTCTGGTTTTGATGAGTCTTTAAAACGGTTTCAGGATTGGGATCTGTGGTTGACTATGTTTGAAGAGGATAAAATCGGCATATTTGTGCCAGAAGTATTGTTTACCAAAGAAACAGCCGGTCGTAAGGGGTTACATATCAGTAACTGGCTGCCTTCATTTGTGTATGCTTTGCCGCTAAAGAATAAACACGTGGCGGATTATGAACGGGCTCGCCAGGTAGTGCTCAAAAAGCATGGGTTAATTACTTAAGACCGCTGGTAGCTTGGGCAACCGCCGGAGGGGCGAGAAAAATATTGCGGACTACTTCATCAACGGCAATTTCATTGATTAGAATATCATCGACTGGGAAGTCGCGTAGGAGGGTGATAGCTACATCTTTACTTTTTTCAGTTGGCACTTCAAGCACAACCCGGCTCGGTGCATATTCTTGAATACGGCCGAAAGCTGACAGGTCTGTTTCAGGAATGGGCAGAGTAAATGTTACCTCCAGTATTTTTTGGTTGGCATAGGTTGTGAGGAGGCTCGCTAGGGCGCCGTCATAGATAAGGCTGCCGTGATTAATGATCACGACTCGTTCACAGAGCGCTTCTACATCTTCCATGTAGTGTGACGTCAGGATAATCGTGATATTTTTTTGGCGGTTATATTTTTTTAGAAATTCCCGAATATTTTTTTGCGACACCACATCAAGCCCAATGGTAGGCTCATCAAGGAATAATACTTGCGGTGAATGTAATAAGGCTCCGGTCAGCTCACATTTCATGCGCTGGCCGAGGGATAATTTCCTGACCGGTATATGTAGGATGTCGTTAATATCAAGGATGGTTGCTAATTCCTGCAGGGTAGCACTAAAGGCAGAATCGGTAATTTCGTAGATAGCTTTGTTTAATAAAAAACTTTCCATCGCTGGCAAATCCCACCACAGCTGATTTTTCTGCCCCATCACCAAGGCGAATTGCTTTTGAAAGTCGGCTTGGCGCTGCCACGGCGTATACCCGAGCACGCTGGCAGACCCGCTGGTAGGATGAATAATCCCCGAGAGCATTTTGAGGGTGGTCGTTTTACCAGCACCGTTTGGCCCCAGAAATCCGATCAATTCACCGGGTTGAATATTCAGATTAATTTTCTTTACGGCTTCGGCATATAATTTTTTTCGGTACACCAAGCTTTTTAAAGAGCTCATGAGGCCTGGTTCTTTTTTGTAGTATTCATAGGTCTTGCTGAGGTCGGTGAGGGTGATTATCGGGGTAGACATAATGTGTGTATAGAATTCTTGTCAAAATTAATTCGTGTCATTTAACTCATTTCAAAATCAATCCGTGTCATTCCTGACCAGGATCAGGAATGCACACTTTACTCATAAAATGAGCGAATGCATTCCCGCTGCTGCGCGGGAATGACAAGTTTGAGATTGCTCATAGTAATTAACTTGAAGCGCTCGAATACTGGCGGACCGCATAGTTCCAAAAAGATACACTCAGACCAAAGAAACTGAGCGCGACGCCAAGAGCGAGGAACGTAACCGTCCAGGGCATTTTACCGAGTAATACGGCCAGGGGCACATAGGCAGAGAAGGCGATCGGGATAGCACTAAAGGTAATAATTTTTAGTGTTTTCGGCAGAATACTAAGCGGATACCGCCCGGACATAGATAGCGCTCCGATCAGTTCGTTAATATTTTCAATCCTGAGGTACCAGAAACTAAAGATATTAAAAAATAAGGAATAGCTGTATTGAATGATAAGTCCGATGATTAATAACAAGATAAATAAGGGGATAAATGAGATCCTGATGGTGATGTCAAAATTCCAGAGTACGTACAGGAGAACTGCTATCTGCATGATAAAACGGTATCCGGCTCGAGCCAAGATCCGCTTGGTGGTGACCAAAAAGAGGGTGTTTACTGGCTTAGTCAGGTAAAAATCAAGTTGGCCTTCGGCGGTCAAAAGAGAAAAATCATAGAAGTTTTCTCGAAACAGCGTAATGAATAATTCATCAAGCAGCACCCACAGCATGGTGAGAATATAGACCTCGGCTTTGCTCCAGCCTAATAATGCACTGGTATGGTTGAAGACTACTTCAATAATGGCAAATAGCGTTATGATCCAAATGATATTCGTAATCAATTTTAGCCAGGTATCAACGCGGTATTGTGCTTCGAGCGACAGGGCGTTATTAAAAAACAGACGATAGAGTGTGAAATATTTTTTGATCATATACCAGAGCCATCATATGTGCGAACGCCTCGTTGCCAACAGAAGCGAGTAAACAAGCTGAGTAAAATGATCCAAACAGCCGTCAACAGAAAATGTCGGCCAATTTCAGTGGGACTTAGTTGGTTCAGGTAAATTTGAGCGGGTACATAGATCAGATATTTGAAGGGGAGCCAGGCGGCGATCAGTTGTACGAGTGGGGAGAAAAAGCTTAGCGGGGCGATTTCTCCACCGCAGATCATCTGTAACAGAGTTGTCGTATTATTAAGTGAACTGTTTTCGCCGAGCCAAAAAGCCGCCAGCCCGATCAGAGTCTGGAGGGTTTGCGAAATTACAAAGGCAAGCACGAGTGAAATTATAAAAAATAAACTGTTTAGAGGGGTGGGGAAAGAAATCCACCCGGGCAGAGCGAACAATAGCACGCTTGAAGTGAGGGTGGCTGCAAGTAAGCCATAGACGCGGTAGGCTATTTCGTGAATTGAATGATAAAATACATAGGGCATCGGGCGAAGTAGCAGGGTGTTTAATTCGCCACGGACGATATCTTTTTTAATAACATCGCCGATATGTGAGGTTACGACCGTGTTGATAAAAGCGACCACCACGTAGTAGGTGACTATGTTGGCTTTCGAAAAGCTGCCAATCTCGGGCCGGTCGCCGTAGATGGCGAGCCAGATGAAAGGAAAAATAATAAACATGGCGACATCGCGTATTAGCCAGATGATAATCCGGACGCGGTAGGCCAATAAACGCTGCAACCAATTCTTAAATAATTGACTATATTTTCCCGTCATATCAGCTGTCAAAAGAATTTTTGGCAGTAGCCGGGTTTGGTGAAGAAAGATTAAGGGTGCTGAGCAGTATGACTAACCAGACAATGCCAAGTACATGAAATATAACGGGAGCAGTAATGGTGCAGGCGCCAAGGGCAACTAAACTGGCTGCCTGCCAGCTCGGGGCCTGGCTTTGCAACATACGTAGCAGCAGGAGCCCACACGATAGCGCCCAGGCGAGCAGGCCAATGATTCCGAGCTCAGCCCAGATCTCAAGCCAGCCCCAATCAAATTGGGGGGTGGTGATATCGCGTTTTACTCCCGGGCTATAGACTGTGACCGTATCAGCTAACCCATTGCCCAGTATCGGATGTGATTTTATTTTAGCTATGATTTTGGGCAGTAGTAGGGTGCGGCTGAGCGAACTATCTTCAATCGCTGGGCTAACAATGCTCTGCAGGCGTAGCCCAAAGAGCTCAAGCCCAAGGCTCGTGCCTCGGCTAGATATCGTATGGATAGTAGTAAAGATGGTTAGAAACGCCACACCGCTCAACGCGGAAATAGTCAGCCAGCGCTTAAAAAACCGTTTGGAAATGAGAAAAGCTAAACCGATAACCCAGGCGATAAGATAAATGCGCGTGATGTTGATAGCTAAGATACCGAGTAAGGCGCCAATAAGAATATAATGTCGCCACTTTGTTATGCTCGAAAATAATGCCTGTCGCTTAATTAAGCTATCAGTGGCGACTAGAATAAGAGGGATAAGCAGTAGTTGCTCATTGAGTACAATGCGGAAAAAATTAAATGGGAGGGCGGTGATTTTTCCGTTCGCAACATCGCGAAACCAATGGTAGTAGGTATCTTGCAGCACTAAGAAGTGACTGGAATACAGAGCGAAGGTTGTGCCCATGAACAGAGCGCTGCCGATAACCGCAGCGATAATAAGCGATTGTGACACTGATAAAAATTCAGCTTTATACTCACTGTCTTTAATCAGACTCCGCAGGGGAAAGTAGTATAAAAAGAATAGATAGGGAATGCTGTCGGCGCGTATTAGTGCCAATGGGTGATCGAAGGTATAGCCTCGAATTGCCGATAAGCTGGCCACAGTTGCAACCATTATAATAATTACACTGGCGGTTTGATTAGTAAAAATGAGTTCTTTCCAGGTTCGCGGTGGCGATTGCCAAGCAAAAAATATAGCTAGCGACACGAGGAGCAGCGCAGTCCTGAGCGATAGGCCAAAAAAACTAAAAAAGTTTCCAGTTCCGCCGAGAAATAGTTCGCCAGCAACAATATACCAGCCCACGGGATTTTTTTTAATTAACCAGTAAGCGACGATAGTTAAAATAAGGCCGCTGAAGATGCTGTTAAAAAGCGAAGCTTCGTGCAGTGGAGTAGCCGGAGGAAAAATAAAAGAAATAACCCGTAGTAGGGTGTAGACGCCAGTAAACCAGATGATCTGCCTTGTGGTATGTTTCACAGGGTAGTTCCGATAAGGTGTTTATACCCATTTAAGAATTGGTTGGCCGTCATCGCTTTTTTACCTTCCAATTGCAGACTAATTACTTCAATAACTCCTTGGCCAGTTGCAATATATAGCCGGTTACTTTCAGCTATTATAGTACCTGGCGCGGCTGATTGTGTGGTTACAGCCGGAGAGATAATTAATAGTTTGAGACGTTTACCCTGGAGTTCTGTCCAGATTCCAGGCCAGGGACTGAGCCCGCGGAATAGGTTGTAGATCGTGGCTGCCGAAGTGTGCCACTGTATTTGGCCATCATCACGGGATACTAGAGTACAAAAAGTAGCGGCGGCGTGATTCTGAGGCTCCGGCCTGATGTCGCCATTTACCCAGCGCGGAATTGTTTTTAATAGTAGTGCGCTGCCGCGCGGAGTTATTTTGGTAGTCAGAGAATCATTGGTATCATCAGGATCAATCGCAATTATCTCGGTGGCTAGTATCGGGCCGTGGTCCATTTTGTCATCCATTAGCATCACTGTTACTGCCGTTTCAGTGTCGCCATTGATAAGCGCGCTCCGAATTGGTGATGCGCCGCGGAAGCTTGGGAGTTTTGACGGGTGAAGATTCAGGGTGCCGTACTTAGGAATGCTTAATAATTCTGGCGGGATAATAAGTCCGTAATGAAACACTAAAAATAAATCTGCCGGTGGAATACTGGCAATTGTCTCTGGAGATTTCAAGGTAGGCGGCTGTATTACAGGGATATTATGGGTTCGGCCGAGTTCTTTAACTGGCGCCGGAGCGATTTCGCGGCTGCGACCGATTGGCCGGTCAGGCTGAGTCACGATTGCTTTGAAAGTAAATAGCCCGCTGTCGATAAGCGGGGCAAGAACGTCGGCAGCAAATTGGTCGGTGCCGAAAAAAGTGATAGATATAGTTGTGTCATTAACTTTCATATATTTCGAGAGGTAAGCCATCCGGATCTTTGAAAAAAGTAAATTTTTTGCGCGTATATGGGTCGGTTCTGATTGGTTCAACGGAAATATTTGACGCTTCAAGGATATGTTTGACAGTAGTGACTGAATCAACGGTAAATGCTAAATGTCTAAGTCCAGCAGCTTCAGGATTGTTGAGGCGTTTAGGAGGGTTTGGAAAAGAGAATAGTTCGATTTGGCAGTCAGCTAACATTAAATCAAGCTTGTAGGATCTGCGGTCAGCACGGTAATTTTCTTGAAGTATTTTTGCACCCAAAATAGTGCAATAAAAATGTTTTGACCGATCGTAGTCTTGGCAAATTATCGCGACGTGATGGATGCGCTTAAACATGTCTGCTTAGGGTGTAGGTTTTTTGATCCGGTGTAAATCTTTGGCTTTTTCAATAAATAGCGTGCCGTTTAAATGGTCGCATTCATGTTGGATGATGCGGGCAAAAAAGTCTTCAGCCCGGAAGGTGAGCGGTCGGCCTTTGTGATCAAGCGCGGTGACATTCAAATTAGAGTAGCGTTTTATTTTTCCATAAATACCAGGGACTGATAAGCAGCCTTCTTCATCCCAATTGGTATGGCGTGAGGCTTTTGTCCAGGTTGGGTTAATCAGACACAAGTCCTGGTTCGGATTCAATTCGTTGTAGGCTTTGGCAATCACGCACAGCTGGATCGAGGTTCCAATCTGGACAGCGGCCAGGCCAACACCGTCTTTGGCATACATGGTCTCTACCATGTCTTTAATAAATTTTTGCATTTCGGGCGTATTAATTTCGGACGCGGTCAAGTCTTTAGCCCGGTTATGTAAAATAGGGTGTGGTTCGTAGACAATATCGTATACCATAAAAATTTTATTATAGACTGTTCAGGAGATCGTGCGGGTTTAGATCGGTTTTCCAAAAATTAGGCACACTGGCAAGTAGCTTTTTGATGGTTTTTTTATACACTTCAGGTTTGATTTTGATTATTATAATCTGGCTTGCTGAAGGCCTGTTTCCGCTAGTTACAGAGGCAATTGGCGGCAGTACTATAACGTTTTCAGAGCCGCTAGTCAATGTTCGCAGTTGTCGGTAAAGGCGCTCTGTTTCGCCAGCAATAGTGCCTTGAAGCGGTCGGCTGAGGCTTAGTTTTAATAAGCTCCAGTATGGCGGGTATTTGAAGCGGCGGCGCGATTTTAGTTCCTCTGCGTACCATTGGGCTCGATTGTTCAGGTGCTGGAAAAAAGGTTGCTCGGGGTGTCTGGTTTGTACGAAGCATCTCCCGGTGGCTGGAATATTAAGCCGGGCCATTTGAATATAATACCAGAGGCGTTCACTGATTCGGTATTCAGGAATCTGTAGCATGGTGTCGGGGTCGACAAAGACTACTGTGGTAATTTTTTCCCAGGGGAGGCTGGTCCAGGCGGCGGCGGTGGCTGCCAAGTAGAGCGGCGCGTCTACTGTAGGCACGATATGTTTTGAATCAGAATCAATGCGAACAACGGTGCCGTTATTTTCACGGGTTATTTGGCGGAGTAGTTGTTCAATTTTTTCGCTGCCAGAGCCGCCGAGTTTAATGAGTGTGCCCTGGCAGGTGGGGCAGCTGCCAGGGAGCGGTTCGTTCGTTTTGCAAAAATGACAGCGCAGGCTTTTAGATTGTTCGTGCCAGGTAAGATTTTGGCGGCAGGTTTTGCACTGCCATACAAAACCACAATCCTGACAGGTGATAAATGAAGCGGTGCCACGCTTGTTTACTAAGCAGAGGCCAATCTCGCCACGTTTGACTTGACTGAGAGCTTTGCGTGCAGCTTCTGAAAGAGCAGTATTATTGCGGCGGTAATATTCATCTTTAAGATTGATAATTTCGATCTGGGGCGGTGGAGTAGCGGCGGGCACTTTTTCAGTAAATAAATTATTCGGGTATAACCCTTGCCTGGCAAATTGGTAGGTTTCGAGCGATGGAACTTGGCTAAGTAGATGGACGGTGGCACCATGGTGCCACCCTAAAAATCGTGCAGCATCACGAGTTTCAAGCCGCGGGGCAGCTTCAAAACTTTTGTAACTCGGATTTGATTCATCAAGTACGACGACGTTTCTAAGATTGGTCCACGGCAGAAACAAGCTAGAGCGCGTTCCGATTACTGTCAGGGCCTCACCGCGCCAGAGCCGTAACCAGGTTTCATATAAAATTTTAGCGCTAGTTTGATTATCTATTATTGTAGCTTCACGTAACAGCAAGGTCGGCAGGCTGGCGCTAATTTTTTTGAGTTGATTTATTTCGGGCACTAATAGCAAGTTTTGAGCACCGTCGTTGAGATTTTTTTCAAGGTAGGGGATGGCTTCGGGTAGAGTGCGGTGATAAAAAAAGTGGATTGGGGCAGGTGTTTTTGCTGCGGTAACCACACCTGAATTGGCTACGCTGGCAAATTGTTTTATTTTTCGCGGTTGCAGTGGAAATAAGGTGTTTTTAATCAGCCAGCCAAACGAAGTGTGATACAGATCGCTGATGTCTTTAATAAAATCCGATTGTGCTTCGGATAGTACTGGGGTTAGGTTTATTATAGCTGCAATATCTTTAATCAGTTGATTTTTGGGAAGAATGGGTGCGTGCTGTGATAAATCGAAAACTATCCCGTAGGCTTGGCTTTTGCCAAAGGGGGCGGCTACCAGCTGGCGAAGGGCTATTGAACCTGCAAGTGAAGGCGGGACTCGATAGGTAAGATAGGAAAGTTTAGCAGGAGTACGCCGGGCTAACACAACGGTGGCAAACATAGGCAGAAGAACATGAAGTACCCGCGCTTTAAGGGGACGCTAGAAGGCAAAGTGGGCAGTGAGATATCCGACGCCAAACGGGCTTTCGTAACAATATGACTGGTAGGTATAGTTAACTCCCCGGAGCACGCCACTTAACATTAAAAAGGTTTTGAACCCGCACTCAGCGGCATCAGACACGAGCGAAGGATCAAGTTGTAATAATCCGGTGGTATTTTGGACGGCAAATAAATCTTGGACTTTTCGGTCAAATTCTGAGCCGCGTTGGTTGAATCCGGCCGGAGCATCGGTTGTGAGTGCATGCGATAAATCACCCGAGGCAATTACAGCTACGCGTTTGTTGCTGTTCATGATTTGTTCTTTGATCAGATAGCCAAATTCAAGGTGCGTTTTCCATTCGGCATCACAAAAACCAATCGGGACGATAGGGGTGTTTTTAAGATGTCTAGTCAGGAAAAAAAGCGGCACGGCTATACCATGATCAATGGTTGGCTCGCTAATCAGGCGGCAGGCCATGCCGGCATTCTCGGCAGTTTTGCGCAGCGATGACAGCGCCTGCATTTCACCAGGAAAGGTAAGCTGTGTGCTGAGGTCGCCAAATTCACGCAAATCACTGTGGTATTTAGGGCACAAGTTGAGCGTAAAGGCTTCTTTAAGCAGGTTGCTGTGCGGGGAGAAAATAATAATTACATCAGGATGGGCTAAGTAGATATCTTCTTCCAGCTTTTCGAGGGCTAATTTGGTTTTTTCCACTTTTTTAGCAGCTTCTTTGCCTATGCTTGGGATTAAGAGTGGCGGGTGAGGGGTAATGCCCGCAAAGACAAGCGACATAGCGCTAACTTAATGAATAAAGTGTAGAATTACGCGTTATAACTTTCCCCTGAATGCGTTTGGTTACCAAAGGGAAAAGTTATAACGCGTAAGTTGTGAAAGGGTTACTTATTGTTCGTTATGATGAATTTATCACTTACTACGAAATCTGCCAACCGAGCTGGTTCTTCAAACCGCCGGGTATAGTCAGGGTTGCCCATGGTGATAACTATATAGCGTTTTTTGTCTTTATCCCCTTCAATCAGCATCATTAGCACACTGCCTGCCTCTTCAGTGTAGCCAGTTTTACTCGCCAGGATAGTATAGGCTGGTTTTTTGCCGGTGGCAAAGTAGAGCTGGTTTGTATTTTTGACTTCATGTTTGATTACTTTTTTATTGGCGATACCACTGAAGGTGTAGGTAGTTTTTTTGAGGATAGGGTTCAGGGTCGAGTCAGCTAGGACTTTGGTAAAGATTTTTAGCAGATCGCGTGGCGTGGATTTATTATTAGCATCAAGACCACTAACATCTGACAGTGTGGTATTGTCGGCTCCCCATTCGCTAAGACGGTCGTTCATTTTTTGAACTAGACCCTCTTCGGTGAGTCCTGCTGCCTCAGCCAATAAGCCGGCGGTACTGTTGATTGAGCCTACCAGAAGGGTGTTTAAGAGATCTACATTTTTAAGCTGCTCATTCTCTTTGAAGCCGATTTTATTATCATAGCCTTTGTATTTTTTGGCGGAATATTTGGCAGTTTTATCTCTTTTATATTCGCCATGCAGGGCTTCATAGGCTGTGATAAGTTTGGTGAAAGAGGCGATTGAACGCTGTGAATCAATATTTTTTCCACTTAGCAAACGCCCGGAGGGGTATTCGGCTACAAGGTAGCTGGGGAGCTTGGTGCTGAACAAATCTGGAATTGCGGATTCGCTGTCGCCCAAAAATTTATTTTTAGACGATAAGAGGCTGCTGTTGAGGAACAGAGCTTGCCCGCTTGGAATAGTGAGTAGGGATAACAGGTTGACGGTCACGATATTTTCTTTTTTATAGCCAAGACCGGTGAAGGTGTCATCATCCGCCAGGCGACGTTTTTTGCCTTTTTCTAAGACGTAAATGGTGTTGCTATCAGCTGATTTGAGTAAGGTGCCATCGGGGAAGGAAATGGGCAGGTCGGCTACCGGATAGGCGGCAATATCTTGTTTGGTATGTTTTTCAAGGGCTAGATGTTTGTAGACCACGCTGGCTACTTTGCGATCCACGAGCGGGTAGATAGTATTATCTTTTAGGAGGTAGTAGGCATCATTTAAATCGGTTATTTGGTAAATAATCCCGGCTGGGGCAGTGCTACTGGTATTGATGATAGAACCAATAGAATAGGTAGATAGATCAGAGTCGCTGACGTCGATAATTTCTTGCGGGTTATAGCCAAATTTGCGCACCACTGCTTCGGATGCAAAAGGGCGGACTGTGTCATAGTCAAGCAAATAGAACATGCCTGAATTTGCGGCCCGGAGCACAGAGTAGTTCGGCAGGCTAATATCTCGCCCAAGCTGGTAATTTTGCAACTCAATATCTGGCACGGTGATTACGAGTTTTGGATCGGCGCGGGTGATAAGGGCGGATTGGTTCGCGAATTTGCGGCGCAGACCGTCTTTGATTAGCCAGATTTCGGAGCTGCTGGCTGATTTGAGCAGTGAGCCATCGGGATAGACTTGTTCGAACCAGGTGTTCCAGATGCGCCAAAAATTTAGGTTGCCATGTTCGTGCGGGGTGTAGGTGTAAAGAAAGGCAGTGGCCCAACTGCCGGGGGTTACGGGTTTATTGTCAATTTTAATCGGAACATCTTTTTTTAACACCACTGGATGCGTATCTTTATTATCATAGTACCAACGCATAATGCCGGCGCCGGCATCGACCTGTTTGCCAAACCCTTTATGCTTGGCAACTTTTGGGTCATCTTTGGAGCAGCTGTCGCAGACGGCGTAGCCTGTTGCCCAGTCAAGCTGGCGGGCAGTGGGAGTGTCATCAGTAATTAAACTTTGTTCTTTTTGGAGGGTGACGAGCAGGTATTTGGGGTTGATTTGGTGGGTCTGAGCGGAGTCGTATATGATTTCGGCCGCTGTTTTTTGAGTTCCGTTTACATCTGCTGCCTGATATTGACGCAAATAACTGCCTTTGCTGGTTAAAAAATCTTGAATATCGCCTTTGGTCCAGCTGTTATAATCCTGCAGCTCAGCATCAGAAATAATAAAATTAGGATTAAAATCGGCACTAGATACTGCGCCAGCGGCCAGCGGAACAAATAGGCTGGCTAGAAGCAGGCTGGCAAAAATTTTTTGGAATGAAGACATACTACAAAATTACGAGCAACATCTCCTCTGATGACTTGCTCTAAGCATAGCATATATATAGTAATAATAAAAGCAAAAAACCTGACAGAGGGTGCCAGGTTTTTGCTAAGTAGATAGATGGTTCTAAGCAATGCTTAGACTATTTTTAGTGTATCTTTTTCGAGGCTGACGCTCACGGTTTGCCCTTCTGTAATAGTACCGTCAATGATTTTTATGGCTAGATTGTCAAGAATTTCCTGTTGGATCAGGCGTTTGATTGGGCGAGCGCCATAATCGCTGTTAAAGCCGGTTTGAGCAATATATTTTTTAGCAGAAGCGTCCAGAGAGAGTATTATTTTTTTCTCATTTAATCGTGTTTGCACTGCGGCCAATTGTAAGTCGACAATTCGTTCAATATTGGCTTCGCCAAGAGAATGGAAAATAATAATTTCATCTAACCGGTTTAAAAATTCGGGCTTAAAATGATCCTGTAGAGCAGCCATAACTTTTTCTTTAATCTCTCGTTCATCTTTTTTCTTTTGACTGTGGTCCTGTTCAAACCCAAAACTGCCTCGTTTTTTGAATTCCAAGATGGTGCGACTGCCAATATTACTGGTCATGATAATAACGGTATTTTTGAAATTAACCAGGCGTCCTTTGGCATCCGTTACCCGGCCATCATCAAGTACTTGGAGTAGTAAATTAAATACATCGGGATGCGCTTTTTCGATTTCATCGAGGAGAATGACGGCATACGGACGGCGACGCACGATTTCGGTAAGTTGGCCGCCTTCTTCATAGCCGATATAACCAGGTGGTGAGCCGATAATTTTAGATACGCTATGTTTTTCCATGTATTCGCTCATATCCAAACGGACTAAGGCTTCTTCGGTATCAAACATAAATTCCGCCAGCGTCTTAGCCAGTTCAGTTTTACCAACTCCCGTGGGACCCATAAAGATAAACGATCCAATGGGGCGATTTTTTTCCGAAATTCCCGCGCGTGAGCGGCGGATAGCATTAGCCACTGCCCTAATAGCTTCGTCTTGGCCGATAACTTTTTGTTTTAAGACTTCTTCCATGTGGGCCAGTTTACCCATCTCGCTTTGAAGCATTTTTTTAACGGGAATACCGGTCCAGCGCGCGACGACCCCGGCGACATCCTCTTCGCTCACTTCTTCTTTTAATAAGCCCCGGCTTTGTTGCAGTTCGGCCAGTTTTTTTTCATCTTTTTGAATAGATTTTTCCAAAGTGGGGATAGCGCCATAGCGAATTTCGGCAACTTTTTGTAAATTACCTTGCCGCTCTTCAATTTCAGATTGTTGGCGAAGTTGGTCGATTTCTTTTTTAAAATCCTGAATGCGCGTAATAATTTCTTTTTCATTTTTCCATTTAGCTTCAAATTCGTTACTACGTTCATGAATGTCTGCCAGTTCTCTTTCTACTTTGGCTAAGCGTTCTTTTGATTCAGTATCGGTCTCGTTATGCAAGGCGCGTTTCTCAATTTCAAGTTTCACGATCGAACGTTTCATCTTGTCCAGTTCTTCCGGCATCGAATCCATCTGGAGGCGTAGGGCCGAGGCGGCTTCATCGATGAGGTCAACGGCTTTGTCTGGTAAAAAGCGATCGGTAATATAGCGTTCGGAGAGTTTTACTGCACTAACCAGGGCATTATCAGTAATGCGTACCCCATGATGGACTTCATATTTTTCTTTGATACCGCGCAAGATCGCGACCGTATCATCTTCGGTAGGTTCGTTAATAATAACTGGTTGAAAACGGCGTTCGAGAGCCGCATCTTTTTCAATATATTTTTGATATTCTTTGAGGGTAGTGGCACCAATGGTATGGAGCTCACCGCGGGCGAGTGCTGGTTTCAACATATTGGAAGTGTCAACCGAGCCTTCAGTTGATCCGGCTCCCACAATCGTATGAAGTTCGTCGATAAACAAGATAATTTTACCTTCGGCTCCATAAATTTCTTTTAAAATACCTTTTAGCCGATCTTCAAACTCGCCACGAAATTTAGTGCCGGCTACCAGCGAACCAATATCAAGCGCGAAAATGTCTTTATTCTTAAGCGATTCTGGGACGTCACCATTTACAATACGCTGGGCCAACCCTTCCACTACAGCCGTTTTACCGGTACCTGGTTCGCCGATCAGAACCGGGTTATTTTTGGTCCGCCGGCTCAGAATCTGCATTACCCGTCGGATTTCGTCATCGCGGCCAATCACCGGATCAATTTTTTCTTTGCGCGCGAGTTCCGTCAGGTTTTTGCCGAATTTTTCAAGCATGGCATATTTTTTTTCACCCGAAAATGAGTCCGTGAATTCTGAAGAGCCCTTCATTTCTACAAGAATTTTTTGTATCACCCCAAAGGTAACATTTTCAACGCTAAAAGCGTTACTGACATCATTTTTATCAACAAAAAAAGCCAATAAGATATGCTCTACACTTACATATTCGCTGTTCATGTCTCTAGCTTCAGCGACTGATTGTTCCAATAACGCTACCAATGGCGAGTCAAGGATTATTTGCCCGCTTGGATACGAATTAATATCGCCTTGTTTCGGCAAGTGACTGATTAAAACTTTCATTTGGTAAATAGCGTTCTGCAAATTTACATTCGCCTTGGCTAAGATCGAAATTACGATACTCTCCGGATCTAATAGAAAGGCTAAAAATAAATGAGGTGGGTCAATATGAGCCTGGCCATTTTCCCGAGCGATTCTGCCGGCCGCGTGAAGCGCTTCCACTGATTTGGTAGTAAATTTCTCTAAATTCATAGGGTAAGAATATTTATCACTCTATATATTAGAGTGATAAAATCAGTATATCGAGGGTTGAACAATTTGTCAAATAGGTGATATACTGGCTTTGTTATGCGTATTTTTACGGCTTTGCCAGTACCTCCACTGGTACAACAATATCTGTCAGAAGTCGCTCAAAAAGCGGCCTTAGCTAATCCTGATGTACCGATTAATTGGGTGTCGGGAGCTAACTTTCATATTACTCTGCATTTTTTGGGTGAGATTGAATCTGCCGAGCTTGAAACCCTGAAAGTGACAGTGGCTAGTGTAGCAAGCCAAATCAGGCCATTTGAGATGAAACTTGGCGAACTGGGAATTTTTGGAACCGTGGCTGATCCTCGCACAGTCTTCATGCGGGCAGAAGAAGTCGAGTATCGTGCCCGGGAATTAGAAGCCCTCTTGAATCACGCTCTCGCCGCGCTTGGGTTTAAGATGCCGGAGTTGCCTTGGCAACCGCATATTACCCTGGGACGAGTTAAGCCTTGCACGCATCCGGAGCCGTTCGTGTTCCCAAATGATGCCGTCAGGCCACTCGAATGGAAGGTGGGCAAGATTGCTATTTTGCGAAGCGAACTTGCCCGAGCGGGAGCGCACTATACCGTGGTGCAGGAAATACCTTTTAAATAATATGGAAATCTTAGGTGTCAGAGTAGATCAGGTTACAAAAGATCAGGCACTGGCCGCAGCTCGGAATTTTTTGAATGGAGAAAAATGTACTCTCTTCTTTACCCCTAATCCCGAAATGGTAGTGAAAGCGCAGACAGATAGTTATTTTAGAATAGTGTTGAATAGTGGAGATGTGAATCTGTGCGATGGGAAAGGGTTGCAGCTGGCAGGACGCGAACGATTAGAGCGGATACCCGGAGTTGATTTTATGATTGAGCTGTGCCAAGTGGCAGAAGAAACCGGAAAAAATATTTTTTTGCTTGGGTCAGGCAGTGATGAAGTGCTTGATAAAACAAAAGCAGAATTATTACGTCAGTTTCCGAAGCTCCGGATTGTGGGCGTGGATAGGGGGCCGGTGATTAAGGAACAAAGACTAGTTACTAACAATTTAACAATTCACCGATTTAGCAATGAAAGATTGCTAATTGACCCTGGGGAACAGGCCAATCTTTTGAATAAAATTAGGGCCGCCAAGGCCGATATCCTGTTTGTCGCTTTTGGAATGGGGAAGCAGGAAAAATGGCTCTATGAAAATAGGACCAATCTAGCTGGGATTAAAATTGGCATGGGTGTAGGAGGGGCGCTTGATTTTATTTCCGGCCAGGTGCCTCGCGCGCCTTTACTGATGCGTGGGCTTGGATTAGAATGGTTATATCGTTTGTGGCGAGAGCCAAGTAGAATTTCCCGGATTGGTAATGCTACAATCACTTTTTTATACTATCTTATTAAGGGTTAATTATAGAAATATGGCTGAAAAAACAGGGGTTGGTGCAGTCGTTTCGGTATTATTTATTTGTGCCGTGGTGTTGGTGTTAATTTTTGGCTCATGGACTATTATAAGCCCTGGTACGCGGGGGATTGTGATACGCCTCGGCTCGGTAAATCGAGTGTTGGATGAAGGGTTGCACTTCAAGATGCCGCTCATTGAATCGGTGAAAGATGTGGATGTCCGGATTTTGAAAGTAGAGGTGCAAGCGAGTGCGGCGAGTAAAGATTTACAGACAGTATCGGCCAAGATTGCCTTAAATTTTCAGCTGGAAGCATCTAAGGTAGATGAGCTTTACAAGCAAGTGGCTCTGGATTATGAAGATCGCTTGCTCTCGCCGGCACTGCAAGAATCTATTAAAGCAGCTACGGCCAAGTATACGGCTGAAGAATTAATTACCAAACGCGAACAAGTAAAAACCGACATGAAACTGAACTTGGCGGAACGGCTCAGTAAAAATTTTATTCAAGTCGTAGAAGTGAATATCGTGAGTTTTGATTTTTCTGAATCATTCAATGAAGCAATCGAAGCTAAGGTAACTGCCGAGCAACAGGCGTTGGCCTCTAAAAATAAATTAGAACAAGTTAAATACGAAGCCGAACAGCGCATCGTGCAATCAAAAGCCGAAGCAGAAGCGATTAGGATTCAGGCAGAGGCGTTGCGCGGTAGCACTGGCCTTGTAGAGCTTGAAGCGGTGAAAAAATGGGATGGTCATTTGCCCCAGTATATGACTGGGCCAGTGCCATTTCTGAACCTCACTAAGTAATCTTGTTTAATTATGATTCGTACCCGTTTTGCTCCTAGTCCGACTGGTTATCTGCATGTTGGTGGTCTGCGCACGGCCCTCTATTCTTATTTACTCGCCAAACAAAACGGCGGCCAGTTTTTGCTGCGTATCGAAGATACCGATCGCGAGCGCTACGTGGCCGATGGTACGGTGAATATTTTGAAATCACTGTATTGGGCGGGGATTTTTCCTGATGAAGGGGTAACGCTTGATACTATCTCAGTTCCGGGGGAAAGTTCGGTGACGCAAAGTGGAGTCTGCGGCCCATACATTCAATCAGAGCGCCTCGAAATTTATCAGGAATATATCAAAGTACTTCTTGATAAGGGTGATGCCTACTATTGTTTTTGTACGGCCGAAAGATTAGATGCGATGCGTGCGCGCCAACAAGAACTTAAACTGCCAACTTTGTATGATGGCCTGTGCGCCAAACTGTCTGGTGAAGAAGCGGTTGGCCGGGTGCAGGCAGGGGAGAAGCATGTAGTGCGGATGAAGATGCCGGATAGCGGCGAAATCGTATTCACCGATTTGATTCGAGGCGAAGTCAGGTTTAAAAATGAGTTGATTGATGATCAGGTGCTTCTTAAATCGGACGGCTTTCCGACTTATCATTTTGCGGTGGTGGTGGATGATCACCTGATGCAGATTACCCATGTGGTGCGCGGCGAAGAGTGGGTAAGCAGCACGCCAAAGCATTTGACGTTGTACAAGATGTTTGGTTGGGAAGCGCCGCAATTTGCCCATTTGTCACTCTTGTTAAATCCGGACAAATCAAAGCTCAGCAAGCGTCAGGGCGATGTGGCAGTATCTGATTATCAAACTAAAGGCTATTTACCCGAAGCGTTGGTTAACTTTGTAGCTTTTTTGGGTTGGAATCCTGGCGATGAACGGGAATTATTTTCGTTGCCGGAATTAGTCAAAGATTTTAAGATGGAACAGATCCATAAAGCTGGAGCAGTGTTTAATCATGAGAAGCTTGATTGGTACAACCGTGAGTATTTGAAGAAAAAGACGCCTGAAGAAGTGGCTCATTTGGCACAACCTTTTTTTGAAACTGTTACTATCGCTGCTACTGACGCTATGGCGGTAACAAAGGCGGTAGCGTTAGAGAAAGATCGGGTAACCACGTTGGCAGAATTGCCGGCAGCAATCACCTTTATTTTCGAGCTTCCAAATTATGATGGAACCATGCTTGTCTGGAAAAAAAGTACAGCCGAAGAAGCCAAGCGTAATTTGACTGAGATTTTAGATTATTTTACTGAGGCGTCATTTAATTGGGAGAAGACGGCGCTTGAAACCGGGATTAAAGATTGGCTTACTTCAAAAGGGTATTCGGCTGGCACTGTGCTCTGGCCGCTTCGGGTGGCTTTGTCGGGGCAGCAGAATTCGCCCGGCCCATTCGAGATCGCGGAAGTGCTCGGAAAAGATGAAACACTGCGTAGAATTAGGGTGGCGATTACCAAACTTGGCTAAGTTTTCAGGGGGAGGGGAGTGTGCTATACTATCCCCATGTCCAAACGAACTTTATTTTTAGTCGTCTTCATACTTGGGTTTTTACTCACTTTTTCCGGAAGTGGTTTTTTTGTGTCGGCAGACACCTCCAAAGAGCAAGAAATTAAGGTGCTGAACGGTAAAATTGCAGCTCAAAAAGACAAAATTAAAGAATTAGAACAAACGATTGAGAAATATAAAAAAAACATTGTTCAAAAACAGACTGAAGCAGTGTCACTCAAAAATCAATTGAGCATTATTGATAACCAAACGGCCGTAGTTGAGGCCGATATTGAAGTGACCAAAGAAAAAATTAGTATAACTCAGAATGAAATTGATATTCTCTCCATTTCAATTGCAGAAAAAGAAAAAGTAATTACCAAACAAAAACAATTGATCGCCAAAATTATTCAAAATATCCAGGCCGATGATCAGCGTAGTTATCTCGAGATCATGGCAACCAATCAGAGTTTTGCTGATTTTTACAGCCAAGTGCGGTATCTTGAAAATGTGTATAGCGATCTCGGGTGGTCGGTAAAAAATTTACGTTTGGCAAAAGAAGATCTTGATGCGCGCAAGAAGCAGGTGCTGACACGGCGTACTGAGTATGCGCAACTGCAAGAACAGCTCCAGCAGAAACGCGACGATCTTGGTGAGCGCTATGGCCAAAAACAAAATTTACTGGTTGAAACTCGGTCTTCGGAGCTTAAGTATGCCACTTTATTAAAGAGTTTGAAGCAACAGTACCAAGTGGTAGAAAATGAGGTACGCTCGTATGAAGAACAGGTGAGTAAAAAATTAGCAGAGCAAGATAAAATCAAGCCGACCGGCCAGGTGAGTATGAGTTGGCCCGTACCGAGCCATTACATTACCGCGCAATTCCACGATCCGTCCTATCCGTTCCGGAATGTATTTGAACATAGTGCCATTGATATTCGCGCATCCCAAGGTACGCCAGTGAAGGCAGCTGCGGCTGGGTATGTGGGGAGAGCTCGTAAGTGCGCTACATCATCGTGCTATGCGTATGTCCTCTTGATCCACACTGGTAATATTTCCACGGTCTATGGCCATCTTAGCCAAATTTCCGTTGCAGAGGATGAATTTGTGAACAAAGGTGATGTCATTGGGTATTCTGGAGGCACTCCGGGTACGGTAGGTGCGGGGCCATTTGTCACCGGCCCTCACCTTCATTTTGAAGTCCGGGCTAATGGTATACCGGTAAATCCAGTGTCTTATTTGGGTGATTAATAATGATATGAACGAAGTTCGTCATCAAATATCGCCTGGCAGTGATGATCTTAAGAGGGAAAGCGGTGTCGCTGAGCATTTATTTCCGTTTGAGGCCAGAGAGTTATTTGAAGCTAATAAACAATTGTTAATCCGGCGCGCAATTGAGGCCCGCAATCAAGCCGAGCAAGATGAAACCCAGTACCGCGGTTTTTATGTAGGCGCCGCTATGATGAATGAGCGCGGACAAATTTTTTACGGCCACAATGATAAGCGAGCGCAAATTATCCCTAAGCAGTGTGCGGAACGGGCAACACTTGAGTCTATTATTGCGCAAACTACGGAGACCGATGAACTCATCCCGATTATAGCAGTGGTCGTAGCGTCACGCGAAACTAATACTGATCCTAATCACAAAGATGCCCATGAAACGACACTCAAGCCGTGCATGACCTGTTCTAGCATGCTCTGCCATGACCCACACATGTCACGGAATACGATTTTGTTGACAATAAATGATAAAGATCCAGCGTCGCTCTTACAGGAGGAAACTACGCTTGGTGAATTTATGCCGGAGATGAAATAGTTACTTGTTTACTTCTTTTTTATGAATAAGATCAGAGTGGGTGTGGTATTTGGGGGGAGGTCGGCAGAACATGAAGTGTCACTGCAATCAGCTAAAAATATTATAGCAGCGCTCGATCCAGAGAAGTATGACGTCGTGGCGCTTGGCATTGATAAAGAGGGCAAATGGTACTCAGCTGCGGCCGCTAATTTTTTACTAAATGAAAATAATCCTAAGCTTATTAAGCTTAATCAAACTACTTTTAAAGAAATTGCCGTGGTGCCGGGCCAGGATAGTCGGCAACTTATTTCGCTTAGCCCCGATAACCAGGTGAAACCCATAGATGTAGCCTTTCCGATTGTGCATGGCACCTATGGCGAAGATGGAACTTTGCAAGGTCTCCTTAAGTTGCTTGATGTTCCATTTGTAGGGGCTGGGGTGCTTGGGTCGGCGGTTGGCATGGATAAAGATGTGATGAAACGACTTCTTAAAGGGGCCGATATCCCGGTAGCTAAGTGGTTGTGCTTTGATACGACTTCTGTCATTGATACTAAGCGTGTCTTAGAGCACCTTGGTTTGCCGGTATTTGTAAAACCAGCTAATGCCGGCTCATCTGTCGGGGTTAGTAAAGCCAAAACAGAAGCTGCCCTAAAAGAGGCAATTAAAGTGGCTTTTTTGTATGACAGCAAAATTTTAATCGAAGAATCTGTTAATGGCGAAGAAGTGGAATGTGCAGTGCTTGGAAACGAGCATCCCGAGGCATCACTTCCCGGAAAAGTTGTGCCAACACACGAATTTTATTCGTACGAGGCGAAGTATATTGATCCAAACGGTGCCACCTTTGAAATTCCAGCCAAACTTGAGGCGGCAATCATTAAAAATATTCAGGATTTATCCATAAAAACTTTTAAGGCACTCTGCCTTGAAGGGTTGTCGCGAGTAGATATGTTCCTTATGAAGAATGGTGAGCTCCGAGTGAACGAGGTTAATACCTTGCCTGGTTTTACGCCAATTAGCATGTATCCAAAATTATGGGAAGTGAGTGGGGTCCCGTATTCTGTACTGATTGACCGCTTGATTCAGTTGGCTATCGAGCGTCATAATCGTGAAAAAGCTCTTAAAACATCATTTTCAGTTTCTGAGTAATTTTTTATGCAGTCTCCTTGGATTCATCAACTCACTTTTAAACGCACCCATGGCGTCCTCAACAAAGATATCAAGACTGATTTAGCAATTGTCGGGGCTGGTATTGCCGGGGTGACCACTGCCTACTTTGCGCTCAAGCATACTGCTAAAAAAGTTACGCTGATTGAGGCGTATAAAGTGGCACATGGTGCTACCGGCCATAATGCCGGCCAGATTGTGAGTTATTTTGAGCATCCGTTTGCTCATTTGGTCGATGAATATGGCCTCAATTTAGCAGCCAAGGCCCAGGAATCTATTTATCATGCATGGGATTTGCTTGAAGATATTTTTAAAGACACCAAGATTACGACTCCACTTAGCGTGTGTACTGGATATGCCGGATGTTCAAGTACGGAGCAAATTAATTTGCACTTGCGTAATCTGTCTTTCCAGCGTGAAGCTGGATTAAATGTGGAAGAAGTGTTGGTAGCCGATATTCCTGAAGTATTATGCAGGATTGCTCCTGAATACGAGGGGCTCTATGCTATCGTTCCGCACGAACAGATTTTAAAGATGATAGAAACGACTGACACGCGATATATTGGGGCACTGGCTTCACGTAAAGGTTGTCTCAACAGTGCCTTGTTTTGTGAAGATATTATCGAATATTTATTAAGCACTTATCCGGATCGATTTTCGCTATATGAGCATAGCCCAGTGAAAGAAATTCACCTGAGTAAACGCCAGGCTATGCTGTGTATTGGTGAGTATTCAGTGGATGCGAGTCGGGTCGTGCTCTGCACAAATGGCTTCCAGAATTTTACGATTTTTAATTACCCGGGCGGAGCGGATATCGATACGGCCTTCCATAGCTGTGTAAATGCCAAGGTAGGGTATATGTCAGCATACTTGGAACACGCTGACCATAAGCCGGTGGCGATTAGTTATTTTTCTAATCCCGGAATAAACGAGGACACGCCATACTATTATTTTACTCGTCGCCGTTTTGTTCACCGTGAACATGGTGAAGAAAATTTAATTTGCATAGGTGGCCCAGAGGAAGATTTGGAGCACAAAGGGATGTATCACCGTGATAGACATCTATATCCAGAGTCTGCCAAACGCGAGCTGGATGCGTTTATTCGCAGTAGTTACCAGTATGCACCACATGAAAGTATTGATTACCTGTTCGAGTGGCATGGGCTGATGGCCTATACGCCAACTGGTCTTCGAGTAGTAGGGCCAGAGCCAAAAAATCCGATACTTATGTATAACCTTGGTTGTAATGGGGTAGGGATTTTATCATCGGTATATGGGGGGCGCCGTATCTCGCAATTTTTGAAACGTCGTGTGCTTGAGCGATCAGTGTTTGATCCGCAATAACTATGACTATCCCTGCTAAAAAATTGAATAATGGAGTAGAAATTCCATTGGTCGGCCTTGGTACGTGGAAAGCCAAGGGGGCAGAGGTAAAAACGGCGGTGCGCTCGGCGCTCGAGGCCGGATATCGCCATTTCGACACGGCAATGATTTACGACAATGAACGCGAGGTAGGGGAGGCCATTCGAGAGAGCGGTATTCCGCGCGAGCAGATTTTTATTACTACCAAACTCTGGAATGCGGATCAGGGGTATGATTCGGCCAAGCGGGCCTTTGATTTGTCGCGTCTCAAATTAGCGGTTGATTATATTGATTTATATTTGATTCATTGGCCACAGACGGGTACGCGCCAAGATAGTTGGCGGGCGCTTGAGGAATTGTGTGAAAGGGGAGTGTGCCGGGCGATTGGGGTGTCCAATTATACAGTACGCCATCTCGAAGAGCTTAAAACGTATGCCAAGGTAACGCCGGCGGTGAATCAGGTAGAATTTCATCCGTATTTATATCAAAAAGAATTGCTCGAGTATTGCACTGGGCAGGGGATAGCGCTCGAGGCATATAGCCCATTGGTACATGGTGCACGTAAAGATGAACCACTGATCAGAGCGATCGCAACTCAGCATGCTGTATCTGACGCTCAGGTTTTGTTACGCTGGAATGTTCAAAAAGGGAATATTATTTTACCAAAATCGACTAACCCGGAGCGGATTGAGCAGAATAGCGAAGTGTTTGGGTTCGAATTGTCTGCGGAAGAGATACTGAAGATTGATGGATTGAATGAGAATTTGAGGACATGTTGGGATCCGAGTGATCTGGTTTAAGGTTTTTTATTATAAATTAGACGTTTTTACAGTTTATTTTTATTCTCCATATCCTTCTCCCAAATTTTCTTCTGCGTATCATACACCGCATACACCAGGCCAATCATGGCAAATGCCAGCACCGCTGGCAAAAATGACACCAGATACGTCTTGTGAAGAAAAATTAAAAGCGTATTAATGATTATGAATAATAATCGGATCTCAGTTGGTCCGATTTTTAAATATTCAATTTTAAATTGATTGGTAGCGGCAAAGGCCAGGTAGGAATTGACCATGAAGGCGCCAAATACCACGAGGATGAAGAACAGGGAATTGAATTTATCGTTAAATAAAAAGGAATATCCGACTAAGATTGAACAGAGGAAGATGTAATCAAGAAAGTGATCCATGTAATACCCCCAACGAATCAGGCCGGTATTGCGATAGCGGCCAACGGCACCATCAAAGAGGTCGGTAATATATTGGGCCAAAATCATGACAGAGGTACCCCAGAGCCAGTGGATATTGTATTGGGTGAGATATCCAAAGAGCACGATTAAACCGCTCCAGATCACCGTTGTCATGGTGAGGTGGTACGTCTCAATGCCGGCGGGGATTTTGCTCACATAGCGCTCGACTAATCGTTTTTCGGCTATGCCGAGTAATGACAGCCCTACCTTCATGTCGCCAGCGAATTTTTCAAAGGGTAGTTGCATATGATTTATTTATTCCCTCGATGGAATTTAGTATGAATATCGTGCAATTTTTTGTTGGTCACGTGCGTATAAATTTGGGTGGTAACAATATTTTTGTGCCCAAGCAGTTCTTGCACCGAGCGCATGTCAGCTCCTTGATCCAAAAGGTCGGTAGCAAAGCTGTGGCGCAGGGTATGGGGGGTGGCATCCACTGGCAGACCGGCCATGCTGGTGTATTGACGCACTAGGCGTTCGATAGAGCGGGGAGTGAGTCGGCGTTCGGTATTATCTTTTTGGGTTTTGGCGTAATTAATGAACAGAGGGGGGTAGAGGTCGTTTTGACGGGTTTTGAGGTATGCACCCAGCCATTTGAGCGCCCGGGTTGAGAAGTATACGGTGCGCGTAGATTCACCTTTACCGCTAATACTTATCTCTAGATCAGTTATTTTTCCGCTGATTATAGCATTTTTATCAAATAGCCTAATATTAAGCGACGTTAGTTCCGAGACACGCATCCCGGTGGAGAAGAGGAGCTCGAGAATGGCCCGGTCACGGAGGCCAGATTCATCAGTAATATCGGGCATTGATAGCAGCTTTTCTACCTGATCATAGGTGAGAAATTTTATAGCTTTATCTTTGTCAGTCAATTTTGGTAGTTGAATTTTATCAGATGGCAGAGCGGCAATGTCGCGGATGCTTAAATAGCTAAGTAGGTTGCGTAGAGCGATTAGGTAGTAGTTTTGGGTGGTTTTTTTGATTGGCTGATTGGTGTGCTTGTCTTTGTGACGGGAAAGGAATAGTCGATAGTTCCAAATATGTTCCTGAGTTAAGTCATGCGGCTTAAGCGTGGTTAATTTTTGCTCAGTGAGCCAGTCTGCAAAGACTTTTAGGAAATTGTGATAATTGCGCGTAGTGGTAGGACTCAAACCTTTCTCTACCTCGCAGTAGTCAAGAAAAGGGGTGAAGTGCTTGATTATAGGAGTATTTGATTTCTGCATAGAATCTAAGAAATAGGAATGGTTCTAACGTCTCTTAATCTATGTTATACGACGTTAAGCATGCTTTAACCCTTTGGCTCGTTTTTCTGTTTTTCCCACTCCGCTTTGAGTCGTATCACTTCCAATACACCCGATCCCCAAACCGCACATCAATATACTGCGTTGGCCGATTCTCGCGTAGGACTAGCTCTATGTTTCTGGCTTGTTGTTCTAGATCGCCGGTAGGATCGAATTGTAGAGTCCAGGGTTCGTTTATAACGGTAGTTATACCTGGGGTGGTCTGTTGGCTCGTAAAATATTTAATCCTCCCTATCCCCCGTTCTTCCACTAGGGTTTGCCAATCAAGGATACCTTTTACTGCAATGGGGTTAAATAGAACCATTCCCGAGCTAGAAGCCGCATTTAAAGGTTCGTCACGTTTATCATACAGAACAGGGAATTTGCCAAATTCTTGGTGGATACTGGCGCTATTAGGGGTATGGTCGATACGGGTGGTACTGGAAGGGCTTTCAGCTGTACTTGAAGCGGTGAATGTAGGGGTGGTGCTGCTAATCGCTACTATCGGCGCTGAAATCAGCACTGTTTTGCGTTCACTCTCCCCCACTGCCCGCAATAATTTTATAATTTGACCGCTTTGATCAAGCAGGTAATAATTTTGGCCATCATCATAGATGATGCTTGAGATTTTCTCGGTAACATCAACAATTATACGATTCGGAAATACTTTTTTAACTGTTACCGTGGCAAAAGAAAACTGTTTTTTGAGATTAGACTCAAGTCGGCTCTTCCCGAGTAAAAAATAGTTATTGGCCGGCCACCAACTGAAGCGAGATGCTAGAACATTGCCTCTAACATAGGTATCAATCGTATCTTTTTTTACTATATTGAGGCCGTAGTAGCTTACATTATTAATACGAAAATAGGGTAAAAAAAGCATTAAACCAATCCAGGCTAGCAGGAGTGCGGGCAAAAGGAGCTTTCGGATTAGCGGCCAAAGGTTCAGTCTGGTGCCTGAAGCTTGTATCATTCGCTGTCGCCTAGGGATAAAAGCACCTGAATATTCCTGATGCAGCACCGTATGCCGCTCAGCAAGGGCATGTTTCCGCCGTTTAAAGATGCTAAAAATAGACCGCCGTTTGGTAGGGCGTTGGCTTTTGAAGTTCGGACGCATGGCTGAGCTATAACGACGCATAGGTTAGGTGACGCGGCGTGGAATGAGTGGATTAAGGCGGTCAATAATTTCGTAGTTGATAGTTCCAGCGAGACTTGCCAGTTCATCGGCGGTAATGGTATTCGGACCGGTGCCACCGAGCAGTGTAACTTTTTCACCGGTCTGTGGAATATAGGACAAATCTGTGAGATCGATCATGGTTAAATTCATGCAGATTCGACCGAGAACTCTACAGCGTCGACCGTGCACGAGAACAGTTGCACGTGAAGACAGGGAACGGTCGTATCCATCTGAATAGCCAATTGGCAGAACACCGAGTATTGTGGGGCGGGTGACTTTGTAGGTCATACCGTAGCTAACAGCTGTTCCAGTCGGGATCTTTTTTATCTGGATCAGCTTGGTGTGCCAGGATAGGGCTGCCTTTAGAGCAATGTTTGGACGGCAACTCTCGGATGGGTATAATCCATAGGTGCTAAGGCCAATACGCACCGCATTAAAATGAGTACTTGGGTACAGTATGGTAGAGGCTGAACAGCTGATATGTTTGAGTGGTGGCTCTATCCCCTGCTGCCTTAATTCAGAAATAACAGAATTAAAAATTTTTTCTTGCCGCTTGGTTTCAGTGTGATTGTGCTCGCTCGAAGAAAAATGACTCCACAGGCCTTCGAGAGTAAGGTATCGTTGTTTTGTAATATAGCGAGCTAAAGTCGTAGCCTCCGAGGGTAGCACGCCAAGTCGTGACGTTCCAGTATCGATTTTAAGATGCAGTACTGCCTTGGTACGGACTGTTTTTGCTAGCTGGTTCAATTTTTTGGCTTGCTCCAGTGAATAGACTGGAAAGGCTACACCTCGTTTTATCGCTAGTAGGCACTCTTTTGAAGATAGTTCATAGAAACTCAGAATGATTATTGGTTTTTTGAAACCGTTGCGTAGTAATACGGCAGCTTCTTCAAGGCTGGCTACGCAAACTCGGTCAACAACCGGTTCCGCAGCTACTATGCTCGCCACTTCTAGAAAACCATGCCCATAGGCATTGCGTTTTATAACCGGCATGAGTAAAACATGCGGCCCGATCTTTTTTCTAAATTGGCGAAGGTTGTGACGAATAGCTGCAGCGTTGACTTCAATCCAAGTGAGCATAGTAAGCTTTTATTCTCTAGCATCAAAAATCACCACAGTGTATGGCTTTCTATATAGTATACCCGATACCCAAGCTTTTTTAAAGGCTTGTAAAAATGGTGTTTTATCCCTATACTACGAGTAGCTAATTATTAATATATTAATGTATGCAGAAACAAGTTGCCGGACTATTTATGGCCGGAGCCTTGCTGGTCACGGTCGGAGCAGGATGCTCTTCGACCGCTAATGTAACGGTTGCTCCTCCTGAGAGTGCTTCAACTGGAGTTGAAACGACAGCAACAACTCCCCCGCCAGCTGAAAATGATGCAGCAGTGATGGAGAAAACAGAGGTAACTGCGACTGAGACAGGAGACGCAAAAACAGAGCCGTCTAAAATCGAAGATAAGGCTGCTAACACTCAAGAAAAAACGGCCGTATCGGTTGATGGGGCCATGGAGGTTAAAGTAAAAGCAGAGTCACAGCCAGAATCTAAACCCGAGCCAAAATCGGAGCCAGTACCAGCGCCAGCGAAGCCTGAAACCAAAACCTTCAATTTAACCGCTAAACAATTTGCCTTTGAACCAAGTACGATTACGGTGAATAGAGGTGACGTAGTAAAGTTACTGATAACTAGCGCTGATACCGTTCATGGCTTCAGTTTGCCTGAATTTAACCTATCGCTTAATATCGAGTCTGGGAAGACAGTCGTGGCAGAGTTTGTGGCCGATAAAAGTGGGACGTTCACCTTTTCCTGCTCAGTCTTCTGTGGAGCCGGGCATGGCGCGATGAGAGGTACGCTGATTGTAAAATAGTTTTTGAAGAAAAAACCGACCGTTACGGCCGGTTTTTTTAGCGGTTATTTTCTGGTCTGACTTTTTAATAGGTCGCGAATTTCTTCGAGAAGTTGTTCTTGCCGTGGTGGTAGGACCGGCTTGGCTTCTTCGGCTGCTTGTTTTTTACGTACTTGATTAATTCCCTTTACCATGAGGAAAATAGTGAAAGAGATAATGATAAAATCGATAATATTCTCGATAAATAGTCCGTAATTGAGCAGCACAGGTGGCTGGCCAAGTGGGCCGGTTTTAATTACTGCATGAAGATTTTTTAGATCGATACTATTGGTTAAAACGCTTAATAACGGAGAGATTATGTCGCTAACTAGAGAAGAGACAATTTTCCCAAAAGCTCCACCAATTACGACGCCAACGGCGAGATCGATGACATTACCTTTAACAGCAAATTCTTTAAATTCTTTGAGGATGTTTTTCATAGGTTGTGGTTAATTTTTGATTAATTTCTGATAGGACTTTTTCGCCCTCACGCCCCACTAGCGGTGGAAATTCTACCAAACAGTCATAAGGTAAGTGGAATGTTATACTCTTAAAAAATAACCCGCTCAAAAAACCAGTCTGAAGATGTGAATAAAAAATGTAATCAACTGTCCTGATAAAAAAACCATGACTGATTATGAGTTCGGTTGGTGTTGCGCTCAATTTCCAACCGTACCATTTATTACAAATTCCGTATAAAAATAAGAGTGCAGCAACGGCTTCAAAAAGGATGATCTCATTGATACTGGTTATAGGATTATAACCATATCGTGAAATAGAGAATTTATATTTGTATGATGCTCCGGTAACGACCCCTATAAATACTGCACCTAGAAATCCAAAGCCCAGACTATTAATAATGGTTTTTGGCAAATCAATATTAAGATTGTGATATTCGCTCGTGGCATGCTCTGTTGCAGTTATTTTTTTGACCAAAGCGTTTTTTAGGAGTTCTGCTTCGCGTTGATCAAAGCCATGTAGCGTTCTAGCATAGACTATATGCTTTTCATCATCAATTACTTTAAGAACAATATCTTTTAGATTCCATACGCGGTTGCCTAAACTTTCTGATAGGCTTATCTGGATAATTTTGCTATATTGAATACTTTTTTTACTCTTAAAAATCCATCCCCTGTTTTCAAGCTCAATACTATCCTCAAGTAACTCATATGTTTGATAGGGAAAGCCGCATTTTGCCAGCAACCAGGTTGTCGTAAGGGTGAGCACAAAAATTATTCCTAGTATACTAGCGCCCCAACTGACTCCTGTTAGCAGCTCCCTATTGCTATCTTTAGCAAGATTGCCGATAATTACAAAACCAATAAGAAAGGCGGTTGGTATGGCCGTTATAATCGTAGCAGGATGCAAAAGAAACCGTTTGGTAATTAGTTTTTTGCTAAACGAATAGGGGTTGGTCATGATCTAACGAAGTATTAGATCTGGTCAAAACCAGTATATTTACGTAGCACTTCTGGTACGACTACTCCCCCATCAGCGGTCTGGTAGTTTTCAATAATAGCGAGCAGCGTGCGGTCGGCTACGGCCGTACCATTTAGCGTGTGGGCGAGTTCTTTTTTACCGTCAGGTGTTTCATAGCGAATGTTGCTACGCCTGGCTTGATAATCGGTGGTGTTGCTGGTGGAAGTGAGCTCTCGAAAGCGGCTCTGGCCAGGGAACCACCCTTCGCAATCATATTTTTTAGCGGCTGGAAAACCAAGGTCGCCACTACAAATATTAAGTACTTGATAATGAAGGCCTAGTGCCTGCAAAATAGTTTCTTCATGAGCCAGGATTTCGGCGTGAATATTCCATGAGTCTTCAGGCCGGCAGAAAACAACCATTTCTACTTTATAGAATTGGTGGACGCGGAAGATGCCTTTGGTGTCTTTGCCGTAGCTACCGGCTTCACGGCGGAAACAGGGTGTCACCGAGACATATTTTTTTGGTAGGTCTCCGGCCTTAAGAATTTCATTACTGTGCATGAATACTAACGGCACTTCGGAGGTGCCGATTAAGTATAAATCATCTTCATCCGGGTTTACGGCATAAACTTCATTCCGGTCAGCGGGGAAAAATCCAGTGCCGTACATGGCTGGTTCAGTGACAAGAAGTGGTGGCAAGATAAGCTCAAAGCCTTGTTTTTGAATAGTGTCGAGCGTGAATTGAATAAGGGCGCGCTCTAAAATGGCGAGTTTGCCTTTGAGGTAATAAAAACGCGAACCAGATAATTTAGCACCCCGTTCAAGATCTATGTAATTTTTGACACTTGGAACCAGATGGTGCTCAAGTGGTTCAAATGAGAATTGAGGCTTCGTACCGCTAGTGCGTTCCACTACATTACCGCTCTCATCGGGGCCAACTGGCGTGCTATCGTGATTAATATTTGGAATTTTACCAAGTAGCGCATCAAGAGCAGTTTGTTTTTCGGCGACGATTTGTTCGAGCCCGCTCACCTCTTCGCCGAGCTTCCGCAGCAGCTTGATTTCATCTTCAGAGGGCTTGCCTTTGGAGCGCTTGTTGCGCTCTGAACGCAATCGATCGGCTTCGGTCTTAAGTTTATTTTTTTCTTCATCGAGGATTAAAATAGCATCGAGATCGACAGTAACGTTTCGAGTAGCGTTATTTTTTTTGATGAGTTCAGGGTTTTGACGGATTAGGTTAATATCTAGCATACGGCTCTTTATTTAATCAATATATTTTTTAATGATAGCGAGAGTGTGCTTGAGACGGAACAGTTGCTTGTTTAAAGCTAGAAAATCCAGCTTTTTAGCTTCTGCAAGAGTGAACCATCCGTGTCCGTTAGATTCTCCGGCAGGGACTTTGAGACTGCCCCCCGTTATTTTGCAGATATAACAGAAGATGAATACTTGGTATGGCTCTTGGCTGGCCCCTTTTGCAACGGTTGAGAGCATGTGCGGAATCATTTCGATTGGTTCTACGGTATATCCCGTCTCTTCTTTTATTTCTCGTTTTACACACTCAACTGGATCTTCGCCATTATCTATTCCCCCACCTGGAAATTCCCACTTATTATTCATGTGAGGGCGGTGGTCGCGGCGTTTGTTGCAAAATAATTTACGATCTTTTACCACCAGCGCGGCGGGCACAATTATCTGTTTGAAAGACAGTTGGCGCGTTAGGTAAATTTTGAGCTGGATGGCTAGTTGGCCTCGATGACTAATCAGATTTTTTTCAGCGGGCGAAATTGCGGTGCCGATTTTTTTAGCGGCCTCATAGTAAAAAACACTGTCGTATTCGAGCCCGGGGCGGGCAGGAATACGGCTGGTGCGCTCAGTGATGTGGCCGTGGGTTTGACCCGAAAATACGGTGTATGAATGAGTAGTTGGATTATACAGGCAGCTTGAACTTTCAAATGAAGCTGAGCGGTGTTTGGTCGGCACTCCGGTTAGAGCGGCCAAGAGTTTTTTGACTCGTTCGGGAGCGGTGGGTGCGTAGCGTTTTGAATGGACGCCGGGGGCACCTTGCAGTGCTCGTACAAATAAACCGCTATCTTCGGCAATAGTTAAGAGGCCGCTCTTTTGTCCATAGATTTTAGCTTTGTGAATGGCGTTTTGTTCGGTGGTGTCGTAGGGTTCGTCAACGTCAAGGTTGCCAAGACCGCAGTCCGTGAGATTTACAAATGTAAAAGGTAAATCAGCAAATTCTAAGATAAATTCCTGAAATTTTCCGGGGTTCGAAGTGGCGATTAAAATTTTGAGCGGGGCAGGCGTCTTCATAGTTACCTTAGTTTGGAGCTTTTGTAGATATCCGGTTGGAAGGCTTCGATCCAAGAAATTTGAATTTTTCCAGAATATTTCTCAAGTAACAAGTCTACAAATACTTTTTGATCATAGCCTAGCGCAATAATATCTGGCTTCTCTTCTTCGATCACTTTTAATTTATCTTCACCGGTATTCCCGAGCCGAGCTTTATCGACGGCCGGATCTTTGGCTACTGCAGCTAAGCGCTCGACTTCTGATTGTTTTGGCAGGTGGTGTTTTACTTGGCTAACGGTGACATCTCGGCCTACTACCACGGTTAAGTGGTCGCCGAGTTTTTTGGCTTCGGCTAAAAAAAATGAATGGCCAGGATGCAAGTGGTCAAAGGTGCCAAAAGCAAGTACTTTTTTCATAGTACTATTTAGAGCTATCTTTTTGTGGTGCCGCCTCTTCATTCGGTACAGACACTTCGGGGCGAAGTGTGGGGAATAGAATTACTTCTTTTAAGTTTTGAGCATTGACGAGTAATTTTACTAAGCGATCGATGCCCATGCCAAGACCACTGGTCGGCGGCATGCCATGCTTTAGGGCGGTGATGTAATCGGCATCGTAGCGCATGCCTTCGGCATCGCCGGCGGCGTGCAGGCGTTCTTGTTCTTTGAAGCGTTCTTCTTGATCGAGCGGGTCATTGAGCTCGGTGAAGGCGTTGCAGAGTTCGTTGCCCCCAACGCATAAGAGTTGAAAACGCTCTACATAGCGAGGGTCACTGGCTTTGCGTTTCGCGAGCGGTGATAATTCTACAGGGTGATCAATGACAAAAATTGGGTCGACAATATTCGGACGGGCAAATTTCTTGTAGATTTCATCAATTAGTTTACCGCGCCCATCGGCTGGTGACAGATCTTCTACGCCAAGTTCGGTGGCTTTTTTATAGAGGCTCACTTGATCCGGATAATCCTCAATATCAATTTTGGCATACTGCTTGATGAGTTCGCGCATGGTGATTCGCGGATATGGCCCGCTAAAATCCACTTGTTTACCATCGGCTTCAAATTGCAGGGGCAGACCAATGGCATTAATAAGATACGGCAACATTTCTTCTACCAAATTCATGGAATCATTATAATCGGCATAGGCCCAGTAGTATTCTATCTGGGTAAATTCCGGATTGTGGTTATGATCGATGCCTTCGTTGCGGAAGCAGCGGGCGATTTCGTAGACTTTTTCAAAACCCCCGACAATTAATCGTTTTAAATATAATTCTGGAGCGATGCGCAAATAGAGGGTGATGTCTAAGGCTTCGTGGTGGCTAACAAATGGGCGGGCATTGGCACCGCCATAGAGTGGTTGCAAGATTGGCGTTTCCACTTCCTGAAATCCGCGAGTATCAAAATAGGAGCGGAGTTCTCGCACTAGTTTGCTGCGCAGCTTGGCAATTCGCATTGATTCTTCGTTGGCTAACAGATCAAGGTATCGTTGACGATAGCGCGTTTCAACATCAGACAACCCGTGCCATTTTTCGGGAAGTGGCAATAGTGCCTTGGTTAGTAGTTGGTAGTTTTTAACTAAGATTGTTCGCTCCCCTTTATGGGTGATAAAAATTGGACCGGTGACAGTCACAAAATCTGCCAGATCAATGGTGCTGCTGAAAAAATCGTAGGTTTCTTTACCTAATTCTTTTTCAGAAAAAGCGACTTGGAATTGTCCTGTCGCATCAGAAAGTTTGGCAAAACATAATTTTCCCATGAGACGCTTGGCGACGATACGGCCTGCAATGGTGACGCTGGTATCGACGGGAAGGTCGGTTAGTGAATCGATTGATACATGGGCTCCGGTGGTAGCTGGATAGGGGCTCACTCCGGCGCTAATCAAGCGATTTAAATGTTCAAGCCGCACCTCGGCTTCAGTTTGATGTTCCGGCATAATATATTAAGTACTTAGCAGTATTTGAGATCTTTTTTATGAAGCACGCGTAACGGTAGCTAGTTGCTGTGGCTTGCTTAGGAATTGTAAGTAAAATACATGTAGTAATATAGCGAAAATAAACCGATTCGTCAAAGATTTTTGATATAAAAAAAGCCCCTGTAAATCAGGGACTTTTTGAGGAGTTTTTTGTCTTATTTAACGGCTTTTATGGTGTATTTTATTTTTCCGGCTGGGGCCGATACCTCGACTGTCTCGCCAGCTTTATGGCCGATAAGTGCCTGACCGAGCGGTGATTCGTTGGAAATTAGGCCTTTAGCCGGATTGACTTCTTGCGGCCCGACTATGGTGAGGTCTCGATCTTTGCCATTTATGGTGGCAATCACCACGCTCCCGACACCAACGACTCCGGTAGTTTGATGAGTGATAATTTTGGAATTGGTGATAATTTGTTCCAGCTCGAGCAGGCGGCCCTGCACCCACGACATGTCTTCACGGGCTTGCGTATATTCGGCATTTTCTGACAGGTCGCCTTGTTGTTTGGCTTCATCAATGCGTTTGGCAATTTCCGGAATGGTAACATTTTTTAAATTTTCGTATTCTTGTTTCAGATCAGCTAGACTTTGGGCAGATACGTAGTGAACTGTTTCTTCCATAGACAATGGAATTATAGGTAGAGAAAAAATTTTTAAATTATGTAGTTACTATAACACACGTCATCCCCCTGTCAAATATTTTTTCCCCCACCAACTTAAAAATTGTTTAGCAATTGGCAGTGCTACGCCTGAGCCTTCACCACCTTCTTCAACGAGCACGGTAACAACGATTTGGGGGCGCTCGACTGGAGCAAATGAGGTGAACCAGGCGTGGGTATCATGACTTGAACTCCACTGAGCGGTGCCGGTTTTGCCACCTACTGTGAAGGGTAGAGTGGCGAGAGCACGGCAGCTACCATACTCCACGCATTCTTTCATCCCTCGGCGGATGACCGCTTCGTTGCCCGAATTCGCAAGCGCTTCAGGATTATCACTAAAGTTTAGTGAGGTACGTTTTTTGGTAATTGAATCGACGAGCGCATCGGCCAAATGCGGCTTGATATTTTTACCAGTAGCAATAAAGGCCGTCCACCAGGCTACACGCAACGGGGTGACCACTAAATCTCCCTGGCCGATTGATAAATTGTATGTGTCACCGACATACCAAGGTTCACCACGTTTCTCTTGTTTCCATTCCCTACTTGGTAAAAAGCCAGCTCGTTCACCCGGCAGATCTATACCCGTAGTGTCGGTAAGTTTATAATGATTAAGGTAGCTAAGTAGCGTATCAACGCCCATGCCCGTAAAATCGCGGTATCCCCCGCCGACATAGTAAAAGAAGGTGTTCACTGACCAGGCTAACGCTTTGGTGAGTGATGTAATACCGTGGCCACCAGCTTTCCAGTCTCTGAATAAGTGTCCGCCCACCATAATTCCACCGGCGCTGTTAACACTGGTTTGCGTAGTGATTATTTTTTCTTCCAAGGCGGCTAGGCCGACTAATAGTTTAAGGGTCGAACCGGGCGGCATAAGGCCGGCAATGGCGCGATTGAAAAGCGGATGATCTGGGTCGTTTATGTAAGTGCGATACGTGCTTGATGCTATACCGCCCGAAAAATGATTATTATCAAAGCTTGGCCAGCTGACCATAGCCAAAATAGCGCCGGTTTCGGGATTAAGGGCAATTGCGGCGGCCCGGGTTTTATTATTCTTGTCGAGCGTTTGCCTGACTGCTTGCTCTAGTGTTCGTTGGGCGTCAAGATCAAGGGTCAAAATTAGATTTTTTCCAGGTACAGGAGGATCGATCGTTAGTACCGCTTGTTCTTTACCCCTGGCATCAACTTCTATTTTTTTGGTGCCCATGGTGCCGCGCAGCTCGGCTTCATATGATTTTTCTAGACCGGCTTTACCGATGGTGTCGGCTAATAGATACGTGCCTTTTTTAACTCGGCTTAATTCTTGTTCATTTATTTTTCCAAGATATCCAAACAGATGCGACATTGAGAGGGTGCTGCTTGAGCTTGAGTTAGTCGTTTCTGGGTAGTAGCGTTTGGTGGCGCTTTCAATAACTACTCCAGGCAGGTCGGCATTTTCGGTATAGAGAGTGAGCGCAGCTTCGTAATCCAGATTTTCTTTTACAGTGAGTGACTGATATCCAGCGGTCCGATATTTTTTGAGTGCGGTATTGATATCTTCGCTTGGGACTCCGCTCATTTCGGATACCCGCGACAGTACTGTTGTTCGCTCGTTTTGATCGCGTGGTAAATCTTGAGGAATAATAGACAGGGTAAAGCTTGGAATATTTTGGACTAATTCGCGATTAAAGCGGTCGTAGATTATCCCCCGCTCAGCCAATACCGGGATCAAACGCAAACGATTTCCTTCTGCCTGTGCTCGATATTCGCTCCCTTTCCAAATCTGGAGATAACTCACTCGACATAAGATTAGCAATACCCCAGCAAGCAAGACTAAAAAAAACCAGCGCGTTTTTTTGGGGTTAACACTTTTTCCGAGAAAGGCATCGTGTTCGTATGAGGCAGACGCCTGGCTAGAGGTTGGTAAATCAAAAGATGATTCCACCCATGACAATCGGTAACGATTAGGAATTTTAGAGTTATCAGTATCGGCCTCGGTGAGTCCTAAAAATAATGATTGGTCGCTTGACTTTCGTTTCATACGGATGTTTGGCGTTGGATGTTTATATAGTTTGGTTTGAGCCGCTTAACAAAACGAGTGCTGAGCATATACATAAGCACCAAGGTGCCGGTGGTTAAAAATACATCAGCTGACCATTTTTGGAGCAGGTCAAAATTGAGTATGCCCGTATTATTTTGCGAAAGATTAAGTGATATTATAATAATAAGCCAGAGTATGCGGTACAATAGATTGCTTAAAAATCCTGATAGCGCCACAATCGAAGGTGAATGAGTGGTAAAAATTTTACTAAGCAGTAAGCTGTGGCAGGCTAAGCCCGACAGTATAGTAAGACTTCCAAGGCCAAAAGGTGCGGAAGAAAAACCATCTAAGAGAAGCGTGGCTACAGCAGCTATAACCAAAGGTCGATTATTGCCATATGCGATGACAAGCGTGGCAATGCTCGCAAATATAAGATTTATTTGGCTAAATGGAAATGGGGCAACTTCTCGAATTAAAATTTGACCGAGAGTCAGCCCTGCTGTAAGTATTATTGCGTATATGACTGACAGAAGACGGTTCATATAAAAGTCATGTTAAAACTCTCATCCTCCCAACTCAGTCGGAGGAATCCACAATCCACATGGTATCAGATATGATTTTCAATTAGTTTCCCTTCGGTCAATAAATACAATTTACAATTTTTAATGATGGTGTCGCCCAGTGATTCTTTAATTGAAAATTAAAAATTTTAACTGTGGATTCCTGATCCTGGTCAGGAATGACATGGATTGATTGTGAAATGAGTCGACGGTGGTAACTGCAGGTAACAAGTGAGGCCAATTACTGGTTGGTAATCACGCTGACAACGGTGAGTTTAGAGTAATCTACTATTGGAGTTATCAAGGCTTGTTGAAATGGTTGGTAGGCTTCGTTTTCTACCACTGCCACAGTGCCGATTAATAGTCCCCTTGGAATACCATTTTCAAGACCAGAAGTGATAACTTGCTGGCCGACGGTCACGATTTCATTGCGAGGGATAAACTTGAGACGCAAGCTAAGGCCGTACCCGCCTTCAACTACACCGGTGCTGCGTTCTTGGTTCAGCAGGGCGGCAATAATTTTACTCCGATTATCCGGCAGTAAACGGGCCATGGCCTGCTGGTCTTCGACGGCGATTAGTTTGCCGATTAGCACCCCGCTCTCTGCAATTACGGGTTGATTGAGTTTTAGTCCGTCGGCCTGACCACGATTTAAAATAATTGTTTTTTCTACATCATTAAGGTCGTTGCCGACCACATTGGCCACTACTAATTGTCGACTGGAGTTTTCTTTAAAGGCTAATATTTTTTTCAACTCTTGATTTTCTTCGGTCAAAACAGCAATTGTCGCCATATCAACTTGATTTTTTGCCGAGGTATCTCGGCATGCTTGATACGCGCTAATAACACTCTGTCGATTTGAAAAAAATTCGTAACTGTCCCCTACTTTGATGCTGAAGCTGTGGGTGCCAGAAAAAAATGGGGTCAACAAATTTCTAAACCAATTTTCTACGGAACGGAGCCAGCCTAAGAAATGGAATAGCATCAGTAACGTTACGATTCCCATGGCTGCCAGGTAAATTGTTTTGGAAGCAAGAGTCCGCATGAGATAACAGCGAAAATCAGACTATTTTTGTTTGGTCGGCCAAACAGCTACTTCATCAAGAAGTTCACGGTCATCGAGGAGTGCCCCTGCACCTCGAACAACCGATGTTAGCGGGTCATCGGCAATGCGAACTGGGATTTCGACCGCTTTAGAAATAAGCTGATCCAGACCGCGCAGGAGCGAGCCGCCGCCAGATAATAAGATTCCTCGTTCGTGAATATCGGCTACCAATTCAGGTGGAGTAGTTTCGATAGTAAGTTTTATATTATCGACGATAGTGCGCAGAGATTTGATCATTGATTCGCGCACTTCAGCGTCATTGATCATCACCTCACGCGGCAAACCCGTGACAAGATCACGGCCGCGCATGGGGAATTCGAGGGGTTCTGGTAGCTCGATAGCAGAGCCAACTTTTATTTTTATTTCTTCGGCTTGACGTTCTCCGAGCAGGAGCTTGAAGACGTCACGTGCATACTGGATAATGTTTCGGTTTAATTCATCTCCAGCAATTTTAATTGATTTTTTGGCAGCAATACCGCTGAGTGAAATAACGGCTATCTCGCAGGTGCCACCGCCAATTTCTACAATTAGATTGCCGACCGGTTCACGAGCTGGCATGCGCGACCCGATGGCCGCGGCCATTGGTTCTTCTACGATATAAACTGAGCGAGCACCGGCGTTCAGTACGGCGTCGCCGATGGCTTTACGTTCTACCTCAGTAATATCAACCGGGGCCCCTACCACTACGGTGGGGCGGGTGAAAAAACTAAGCCCACTATCTTCGTACACTTTATCAATAAAATAGCGCAGCATTTTTTCGGCGACCTCAAAATCAGAAATGATACCATTCGTGAGTGGACGGGTGGTGACAATGTGAGGTGGTGTTTTGCCAAGCATTTCTTTGGCTTCGCTGCCGACGGCCAGAATTTGTTCGGTGCGAGTGTTGATGGCGACAATGCTAGGTTCGTTAATGATAATACCGCGGCCTTTGACATACACTAGCGTGTTGGCCGTGCCAAGATCAATGCCGATCTCTTTGCTAAATTTTTGAAAAACATTAGGGCGCCACATAATCATGATTACGATATTTACGATTCGTGAAGAATACCGCTTCTACTAGGAATCCAAGCAAAATTAATAGTAAGCTATTCCACCAGCGCAGTAACCCAGCATGAAGCAATATCAACGTAAGGTCAACCAAGGTGGCAGCAATAATTGCTTGCCGAAACGTGCGACGGACATGGCGAAAGACTACTTCATCATGTTTGATAAGCAGCCAGCGCCCAAAAAATCCGGCCACCGATACGGTGCCGAGAACAGCTAAAAATAAGCTGCTATAAAAAAAGATAATAGCAAAGGCTCCGCCGGCGGTGGGATCAAGGCTATAGACGATTGAGCCCCAGGCGATCCAGCACAACACTGTGCCGATCGACATAAACGTTAGGTATCGTTTGAGGTTCATAGCGCTAATTAGACTAGTAGTGTAATAAAAAAACCAAGGCTTGGCAAGCGACTATCTAGGTTGTATTACACTGGCTTTTACGATGATTTTAGCCAAAAACAACCGTTTTAATGGTGGCAGTGGCTTTGTGATCAGACAGCCCGTAGCCAGCGGTAGCTGCTGTGGAGAAGGCCGCGTCCCGCCGCCACAAGTCGAGCCAGTCTACACACATATCTGGGGCATCTTCTTTGCGGCCAGCTCCGGCTCTGGTTAGCCAGGCTTCGTTGGCTTTTTCCTGGGAGCCGATTGGCGGCGCGATAATAATAGGTAGGCCAAGACCAGCATAGAATACTAATTCGCTTGGCTTGGTCCAGAGTATGTCTGTGCTTGGGAGAGCCGCGTTGAATTCTTTAAAATAGCTGTCTTTGTCCGCTTTGTAGATAATATGAATTGTTTTACCTATCTGGTCATAAAGTTTAGCCTCTCTAAGATGCGATTCGAGATATTGATAAGCATCTGGCCTTGTCCGGCCACCAGATGAAGGTTAATTTCTTGTTCACGAATTAGGGTCTTTAGATTATTGATTAGGTCACCAGCAATCCATTGTTGGGCGCCTGCGCCGCCAATGGCAAACATAAGTGTTAGTGGATTTTTGGAGGTAAAGCCCTGTTTTTCAAATAGTTTTAAGCGTTTTAAACGAGCCTCATATATTTTTTGTACCCCGCTAATTTTTTCACTATTTTCTGTGGGTAGCGGGAAGCCGGTTAAAAAAATATTATGCTTCGGAACTCCGTATGAAGCTAGGCGAGCGGCTGCTTGCTCTGTCGACGCCAGGTATTTAATTCGGCTCTTTGCGGGCACTAGTGGAGCCCAGGCGCGGCTGATGTCTGTGTCGCAAATTAAGAGGAAGATCTCGCCGTTGAAACCATGTTCTTCAGCCATGAACGCGACGGTGAAGAAACTGGTTATAAGCGGAATTGATTTTGTATTCAAGATAGTAATTAATTCTCTCCCCCACCCGCGTTTGATAAGATAATAATTTTGCCGAACTTGCAGAGTCGGGTGATCGTTAATTCCCCGCGGCGGGCTTGTTGGCACGGCTTGAAATCGATCAAACAGGCCGAAGAGAGTTGGTCCAATGAGGGGTACATTATTCAAGCGTGAAATTCGTTCGTAGATAGCGCGGCCCTCATCCCATAGATTCTTTTCTGCTGCCGATATACCGTCGTAGTTATTGGCTATCAAAAGTTTCCCGGTCGGAGACAGATCACGGAGTGGAAATAGGGCGCGCTGATGGCCATAGCCCATATCGACTGCCACTAGCCAAGTTTTTTGCGGCATAGACCTTTTTAAGATAGTAGCCGTTTATTACGGGCAAATAGAAAGCCAAAGGTGCGGTCAAATCGCGACGGATGGGTGGCGACACTGAAACCGTGTTCGCGCAGAATTTGTTCGATGCGACGGGATAATTTTTCTTCGGTATCGTGATATTCGAGGATGATGGCTTCGATACCAGTGAGTGTGTCGGTTTCTAAAGAAGTAAAAATGGCCTTTTCACCACCTTCGATATCCATTTTAAGCAGTGACACGTGGTTTAAGTTATACGTTCGCCGCAGATCAGATAAGGAAAAAATCTGAACCGGTATTTCTTGTTCAGTTTTATTTCTTTTTTTATCAGATAAATAATGGTTATGACTATCGCTCGTAAGCATGAGTGTACCGCGCCTAGTCACGCTCCCCACCGCCGCTTTGACAACCGTTACGCCTATTATTTTATTGGCAGATAGGTGTGCGTGCAACGCTTTAAGGTTGGACGGGGCAGGCTCGATTGCAATAATCGGGACAGTTTGGTTAAGGGTACGGCAGTAGAGGGTAAAAAATCCGGCGTGTGCTCCGAGATCAATGATTGGGTGTGGTGCTGAACGAATGACCGAATCTGCCGACCGGTATTCGTGCCAGGTAAGTATTTCAGCCATGACACTTTCATCTACATCGTCGCGAATAGTAACGTCAAACGACTGGCCATTATTTACGAATTTACAATTATTCATAGGAGGAATTACTATAGCATGCTTGCGCATTATTTGGCCATGTTAATCATTAACTAGCTTCGTGAGTAATCATCTCAGATTTTGGCTTCATCATTCCTAAGCGGTGGTAACCAAATGAAATAAATTTTTTGGCGTGAGTGTATTAGGTATAAGCGGAAAAATACTTGAAAACGCCACCTATACATGATACACTTATAAAATTAATTTATTATTATCTATCTTTTTGATATGAGCCCAGAGATGCAATCAAATTCTCCGTTTAAAGCAGGAGGGTCTAATACTCCAAAAATTGTCGGTGCAGTACTCGCGGTGGCTGTAGTTGCCGGTGCGATCGGACTCTTTACCAAACGTGGTGCACAGCCTGCGGCACCTGCAATCGATGTTACGGTTCCGACTGGCTCTGAAACACCGACCAACGAACCGGTTGCGACTACCCCTGACAACAGCACGAGTCTCCCTTCTACCCAGCCAACAACTCCGCCCCCAGCTAAAGAAGAGAAAACGTATGCTGACGGCACTTATTCTGCTGAAGGAGTATATGTCTCTCCGGCTGGTCAGGAAAAAATCATGATCGGATTAACTGTTAAGGCGGGCGAAATTATTGACGCTACTTTTAGCGGTAGTTCTCAGAACCCAATCAGTCAAAAAATGCAGGATCGTTTTAACGAAGGCTTTAAAGAGCAAGTGGTTGGCAAGCCGATTGACAGTGTGTCACTCAGTGTGGTAAATGGAGCTTCGCTGGTATCAAAAGGCTTCATGGATGCCTTGGTAAAGATCAAAGCACAAGCCGCCGCCTAATCACTGAAAAAATAACTTCTTAAAATAGCTCTGCCGTAAAACCGGCGGAGCGTTTTATTTTATAGTCTTTGTTAAGTAGACAGTATTCAAAATTTAAATGTGAGAACCGTTCTGGTTCAGCCAAAAATAAAGTGGTGGCCAAGGCGTCAGACAAGGTGGCTGATTCAGATAGAATCCACGCCGCCACAATTCCCTCGGTGGATCGGCCGGTGCTTGGGTCGATGATATGATGATGATTCCCCCATTTGCGGCGGTTAGTTCCTGAACCGCATAAAGCCCCTGATTTTAGCTCGAGTACCCCGATCACTTTGGTGGGATCGCCAGGATCTTCGAGTCCGACGCGCAGCGGGAAATCTGGGTGGCCTTGGTAGTTGATATCACCGCTCCCGTCTACTAAAAAATACTCAAGTGCGTTGGCTTTTAGAAGTCTGGCTATTTTGTCTACTAGGTATCCTTTTCCAAGGGCTCCAAAATCAAACAACACCGGTTCTGCCAGTTGAATATGTGAATCGTCAATAATTTTTACGGTTTTTTCAAGATCCGGTGTTGGCCGAATAGATGGTTTTTCGGTGAGCGAATAATCGGCATCGTAACCAAGATCGCTAAGGGTAAACCCGATCAGAGGGGAGAATTTTTGGTGGGATGGCCGGTAAAGGTCAAAATACCAGCGTAGCATGGCCATGAAATCTGCTGGCACGGCAATTGCCCCCTGCTGCTTGGCAACTGACCACACAAACGAAGTTTTAATAAACCGTGAGTAGGTGTGATCAAATTTAGTCGATACGGCCAGAATTTGTTCTTGAAGCTTTGTCCAGGCAGCGGGTTCTAATTCATGCCAAACGGTGATGCGCCACTCTGTGCCGAGTGCTTGATACGAAAAAATAAGGGGGGCCATATCAAGCAAAGCCCGGGAAGTAATCACTGTGTATCTGTCGGCGATTTACTCCCATGGTTTTGAGTAGCTGGGCGTAGGAGTCAACCATGCCATTTGGCCCGGAGAGATAAAATTGGCGACTAGAAAAATTTGGGACATGCTTTTTTATCATATCGGCGGTAATAAAACCGGTCTCGCCAGACCAATCTCCCGGTACGGCTCCGCGTTCGGTCAAAATATAGACAGTTTTTAATTTTAATACCCTAGCTCCCTCGGCGAAAAGGTCATTATAGGCGATATCAGCGGCTGTCCGGTTGGTGTAGAAAAGAATTATATCGCGCGATTCTTTTTTATCGAGCAGATACTTGATCATGCTGCGAAATGGGGTGATACCGATACCACCAGCAATAAAAACTAGTGGTAGTGTGGTGTCGGCGGGAAGGGTAAAGTCACCAGCCAACTGACCGGCGGTGAGGTGTCCACCTGGCTCCAGGTTCATTAATGCCCGTTTGAAGGAGCTGCACGTGTCGCCATAGCGCACGCCAAGGTGCAGATTCCGCTCTGTCGGAGATGAGGCAACGGTGAAATAGCGCCGATTGCCGCGATCGTCTGGTTTGGCATGCGGTAGTGTCCACTCAAGATACTGACCAGCTTTAAATGCTACGGTGCAACCTGGATCAAAGATAAACTCGTACGTGCCCGTAGCAATTTCTTGTTTGCTTTTAAGCACCAGCGTAAGGCGTCGTCGTAAACTTACGCTGTATGAAAATAAGTTGGCCATTACTAGAGTAAGTTCGGGGGTAGAAAAAATAGTGCCGATATGGAAGGGCCAGCTCGAGATGGTGCCAACGAGTGCGCCGTAGATGATTTGTAAACGTTTGGTAGGGGGCGTCGTGAGCGGCTCGGTGACCATGACCGCGGCAAAAAAGATTATCGGCCAGGATAAGAAGTGTTGCTTAATGATGTCGAGTAAATTAGAGTCGTGCACTACACCGAGAACTATGACGGTGATTATGCTGGCCACTACACAGCTAAAAAATAAGACTTCGCGGCGAATTTTGCGCACGATTAGCAAGCCGGCAATGAGCGTTAGCGGCAAAAGATACATAGAGCCAACCCACCAAGCTGCGCCACCGATAGGTGTAAACCCTAGCAGCGCGGGCGCAAAAGCAGCTGGGTTGAAAAGATGTTTATGATTCAGAGCAATGACATATTTCGATGCCACCGCAATAAAACCAGTCAGAGCAAGGTATAGAGCTCCCTGCACACTGCCAGCTGGAAACATGATCAAAAACAAGATGTACGCCGTGATAAAAGTTGACTCGATATTTACTGGTGCCTTATACAGTTTGGCGAAAGCATAATTTACAGCCGAGCAGATAGCAAGAAGTAAAATCAGTGAGATCGACAATTCACTTCCGCGGTAGGAAATGATGCCGACAAAGCCGAAGATGATGGCGATAATTGACAAGCCGATTAAACAATATAATACCAGTCGATACATTGTTATCTTGTTCAACAAACCATCAATATATTTCATAGGTGAGTCAGATTTAACCGTTTATGCATTTATTATAACTGTTTGACTGTCCATTATAGGTTTTTATTTTTAGTTTTATGGATTCATTTAAAGCAGTGATTTTTTGGGCTAGATCATTGTATTCGTTAATTTTAACATTATAGTTTTCAATTTCAAGAGATGTTTTGGGGCTCAATTTTTCTAATTCACTTTGAATTTTAGCAGCTGATTCAGCTAGAGTATTAACTTCGCCACTTGCAGCATTGATGCTGGTTTTTAGCGTTTCGTCAGGTTCGGGGCAGACGCTGGCAGCTGTCCCAAATACCTGCACCGCTAGCCACGTGCTGTGCCCTTCGTATGTCCCCTCTCCTACAGCAATACCTAGTTCTTGATATTTGGGATTAACGATATTTTCACGGTGATGCGGGCTGTTCATCCAGGCAGTTACAAGAGCTGCATCATCAGCAAAAGTGCCGCGGGCAATATTTTCACCAAGAGTTAGATATTCGTATCCCACATCGCCAGCAATTTCAGACGGCCCGATACCGCTTGGCGATACATGGGCAAAATATTGTTTGTCAAACATGTCTTTGAGACGTAAGCCTGCTACTTTATTTAATAAAGCATTGCCTTTGAGTGCAGTAATATCGCCATTATCATGCCTTGCAGCGTTAGTAAAGGCTAAAACCCCGGCCACGGTGAGCGGACTTTTGGAGATTTCATTTTCACTCATGGTGAAAGGCTCGGGATTGGATATATCGCGGTCCTTGGCGGGTGTGGTTTTATTTTTTTTAGGGAGTGGAAGTGCAATCTCAATAATTTTTGAGGCGGGCACTTTTAAATCAGATGCTTTCTTGACACCAGGAACGGTTTTCTTGGCAGTCGTTGGCTTGGTGGCAGGCTTTATTTTTGTGACCTGTGATTTGACAGGCATTTTTGACTTGGCAGTCGCGGTCGGTGAAGTAGTTTTAGTCGGTTCAGTAATTGGTTTCACCGGTTTGGCAGGTGTGGTCACCAAACCAAGGGCAGTCAGTGCTGTTAGTATCAGCGCTTTCATATGACAAAAAGTTAATTTAGATAAGAGTAAGATTTGCCGCCTCAGGCTCTGGTTCACTTGCGTCTAGCTCAAGGATTGGTACGCTTGGTAAGCTGGCCCCGATGATGCCCTGCATATCGCCGTAGAGCCCGCTGGTACTCATAATCACCCGTTCGATTTCTTTTTCCCGTTTGCTCCAGATGCGTTGCATAGAGCGTTTTTCGGTTTCGAGATCTTGTTTTAGACTGGTAAAGCCCATGATAATATTTTCTAGGCGATTCTTGAATTGAGGACTCGAAATATATTCGTATAAGTAATCTTTTTTGGTTTCCTGACCGACTAGTGAATTTTTTGCTTGGCTTAATTCCATTAGATGTTGGCGCAGCATTGCTGTGACTGGTATGGCATAGGCGGCATCAAGCACCCAAATACCGTCGAGACAGCCGAAGGTGGAGATGGTATCGGGTAAGACTTTGGACACAATAATACACACATCGGCATTAGCGAGGCCTTGATCCCCTTTCATTTTTTTTATCCAGTCAGCACTCCATTGCTTGGTATTTTTTGATTCCCAGAGAATTATACCACACGCCTGCCCGAAAGGGGTTTTTACAGTCTGCACTAAATCTGCGCCTTTGATACCAGTTGGTACATCGCTGATAATATCTAGCGGGAAATTGGTTTCGAGCAGCCGCTTCAGATCTGCTTCTTGCACTTCACCCTGAATTTGCATGGAGGCCTGGGCAGATTTACGCTGGGCTTCGTCAAGGGATTTTTTCAAAATTTCCATCTGCTTATCTTTTTCTAGCTCTTTCAGGCGGAATTCCTCTTGCATGGTACGGAGTTTATCGTCGAGAAGCTGTGTTTGTTCACCTTTCAATTTTGCTTCAACTTTTTTGCGTTCAGCATCAAGTTTGCGCTCTAATTCTAAATCCAGATTTTTAGTTTTTTCCTCTAGTTCTCTAGCCGCTGCGCGGAGCTCGAGTTCGTTTTTACGCGCTTCTTCAAGCTGGCGATCGCGTTCTTGTTTCTGGAGTTTTAAATCTTGTAGTTCGAGGCTAAACTTTTCCTGGGCTTTTTCTTGGGCTACGGTCCAGAGTTTTTCTTTTTCGGTTTTGACCTTGGCATCCACCGCTTCTTTTAGACTGGCTTTCTCCTGATCGAGTTTTTCGAGGGCGTCTTTTAGGGCTTGTTCTTTCTTGGCCACCAGTTCGGCCTGGAGGCGCTGCTTGGTGTCAAATTCGGCTTGCAACTCGGTTTTAATATGCCCGGTGAGGGTTTCGGTCAGTTCGATTTCGTTCTTGCAGTGGGGGCAGCGGATGGCGGAAGTGGACATAGAGGTGAAAAATTATTGAGCAGATATTGTAACCTGTTCTTTGCGCTGGGTCAAAACATCTATATATAAAAAAGCGCATGTTGGGTGCGCTTTCTTGCTCGGGGACTTGGAATCGAACCAAGATAAACAGCTTCAAAGGCTGCTGTCCTACCGTTAGACGATCCCCGAATATACTATTGAAAAATCCGTCTGCCGTGGCGGACGGATAGGTGTGTACTCCCCTATTTCCGCTAGACTTTGAGATTTTTGCTCATCGCTAGGCTGCTGGAGATGGTGGTCAGGAATAATACCGCTCCGCCTTGGATTAAGCACAAGAACAAGATATGCAACTTATAGTAACTTGTCAAGGAGAAGGAGCTGGGGAAGACTACGCTTAAATAGGGGTCAAAATGGCTAAGGGTAAAGTAAATCAGGCCGCCAGTGATCACCAGGCTAATGAAGGTGAAAATGACTGATTCCACGAGGTATGGGCCACGAATGAACCAGTTATTCGCCCCTACGAGGCGTTTGATGCTGATTTCTACCCGCTGGGTATAGATGGCTACACGGATGGTATTAAAGATGATCAAGAACGAAATAATCGCAAACACGAGCGATAAGCCAAGCCCGATTTTTTCTACCCGGTTCGTAATGATCTGGATACGGTCAATAGCGGCTTCATGCCCATCGAAGCTTTTAGCCTCGATCAGATGATCATATTCTGGGACATTCAGGGCATCAATAATTTTGGTGTAATCCCCAGGTTCTCGGGCAGTGATGACAAGGGTCGGGCCAAATGGGTTGCCCCCAAGTTCTTCAAGCGCTTGCAATACTTCTGTGCGTACCTGGTGACGATCTTTAAATGTCTGTAGCACTTCGGCTCGAGTGAGGGTTTTGAGGCTCGTAACTTCGGGGAATGATTTGATGTAATCGGTAACACTGGTGACATCCTTGTCGGTCACTTCACCGTTCAGGTAGAGGCTGACATTTACCTGATCTTTCACTAAGGTGACGGCTTCGGTGGTAAGAATCTTCACGGACCAGAGCATGTTGACCGAAACAAGCATGAGCACCAAAATAAACACCGTCATGAGCGACAGGCCGAGGTTGCGAGCGATGTCTTGAAAGGCGAATTTTATGATTCGGAGTAGTGATACCATACGTATGCCGGAATTGTTAAAGTGTTACAATGCTAAATTGTTAGTAATTATACGCAAAGAACAAGCTTTTATAAGATATACTTTCCTTCTAGGCTATCATTGATAATTTGGCCGTCATGCAAGGTGACGACACGGCGTCGTAGGTGATTAACCACTTCGCGATTATGCGTAACAAGCACTATCGTGGTGCCGAATTCGTTGATTTTTTTTAGAATAGAAATAATTTCTTCGGTGTTAATCGAATCAAGGTTGCCAGTGGGCTCATCGGCCACAATAATTTTTGGTGTATGCACCAGGGATCGGGCAATAACCACGCGCTGCTGCTCTCCACCAGAGATCTGGTTCGGAAAGCGGTGGTGTTTGCCGCTGAGGCCGACGATATCAAGAACTTTTGGGACAACTTCTTTGATTCGCGAGGATGGTGCACCAGCGACTTCGAGAGCAAAAGCTACATTTTCAAACACGGTTTTTTTGGGCAATAATTTAAAATCCTGAAAAATTACGCCGATCTGGCGGCGAAGGTATGGAATGGTATCACGGTTAATTTTGGTAATATTCCAGCCGCCGATTTCGATGGTACCCTTGGTAGGGCGTTCTTCGGCAATAAGAAGTTTGATGAAAGTGGTCTTGCCTACCCCACTTTGGCCAACTACCGAGACAAATTCTCCGGCTTTGATATCAAGATTAATATCGCGAAGGCCGACTGAATTGTGAGAATAGAATTTGGAAACACCATGCAGCTTTATCATAGATGTCCATTATAGCATTAAAATAATAATTAAAAAACCGACCTATAGTCGGTTTGTGGATAATACGCGAGCCACCTCGGGGGATCGAACCCCGGACCTACACGTTACGAATGTGTCGCTCTACCAACTGAGCTAAGGCGGCATATTTGGCCGTTTTGGCTTACACGTTATACCTCAAAACGAGGTATTATGTCAATCGGGACTTCTTCGTAAGGGTGCACTTTTTTGACTGCAGCAATTACATCTTTTAGCTTGTCTTTATGACAAATAGTAACGATTGTTTCTTCGGCAACTGTTTCGAGCACTCCTATGGTTCCAACAGCTGGATCGGCTCCGGTTAGCGGTATGAAACGCCCTGTGCTTCGGTATGAAGAGGAACAATGACTATAGTTGCCCTGCTCCCCTGCCCCGGCATCTCCTAGAGCGCTTCGTACGATATCCGCATGTGTTGTTGGGGTGCAAATTACTAATCGGACGTAGTCTGATTCAATCATATGCTAGTTTTTACTTTTTTTGGCTCTTATAGTGTGAATTACTTCAGTTAGCCCAGCCGTAAAATGACCAATTGCTTCTTTGGCGCCTTCTGGTAAGTTAGTAATTAGGGTGTCCACGCGGGCACTTTTTACACTTTGAGCCCCGGTTGGATTTTCAGTATGACATAAAGCAATCACACTTTTAAGTTCGTCCCTTAATTTTGAATAATCGTCGTTATCTTTAATTTCTTTAAGGGCGGCTCGATAATCAGTGTTATAGCCAGTAGCCGGGGTTTCCCCAATGTATTTTCCAAAAGCAGCTTCGTCACTTTCTGCTTCGGGGAAGAGTTGTTTTACTACAAAAGTTTGGAAAACAGCTTCCGTAAGAAGTTTTTCCCATGCGCGGATTTGGTCAAATTTTTCTTGCTCTTGATCGGCAAAGTGTTGCGGTGTATCCTGTGATAACATAGATATTTATGAAAATAATGATTTCTAAAATAGAATTAGGTAATCCGACCATTACTCTCCGCCGCCTTGGGTATAGTGTTCTTCAAGATCGTCGGCATGGTACGCAAAGTTTTGTGCGTCGGGTACGGCATGATTTGTACCCCCGGTTTCATTTGTATGTTGAGGACCGGGGTGAAACCGCTCAGCTCAATTTGCATCTTGACCAGCGGGCAACGGTCTATACCGGTGTTACCGCTCATGCGGGTGAATATGATGGGGAGCTGGTTGAGGCAGAAGCGGAGCGGATTAAAACGGAACTCAGTACTCAGGCCGAGGCCCGTAAAAGCTCGATTCAGCAATACGGATAAATATACCTTAAAATAAAAATCTATGCCAGACGGCATAGATTTTTTGTTTGATCGGGCGATGGGAATCGGACTCGGCACTTCGTGCCTCTCACGAAAGGGCTTTCGCCCTCTCGTGTGCTCTCCCCAGCAGCAGTGGGAACCTGGCGGTTCCCAATCCTTCCCCCTGTCCGATTAGGGAAGTTATCAAGTTCGGTAGATTAATTTAGTTGTCAAATTTTATTTCATTTTTGAGCGGGCGATGGGAATCGGACCCACGTCCTTGGCTTGGGAAGCCAATGTACTACCATTGTACTACGCCCGCAGGAGGCCGCATGGCGGCCAGAATTTAGGATTGAGGAGCTGGAGTTGTGGTCGGCGGCTCTTTGAATGGATTATGGATATTTACGTATAAGTGCAAATCGGCCGTGCGAGTTTGTTCATTTAGAAAGCGGGTTAAGCTAGCGAAGCGAATTAGGATATGACGGCCTTTTATTTCTTGGCCGACAGGTTTATTGGTCTTAGGATCTTTTTCATTATTTACGCGAGTGTCTTCGACTTTAATGATGTGAAACCCATACGTGGTTTCAACTAACTCTGGGCTTAGCTCGCCTTTTTTAAGTTTAAAGGCCGGTGTTTCAAACTGCGGCACCATCACTCCGCGTCCAAACCAACCAAGATCCCCGCCATCTTCGGCGCTGCCATCCTCGCCATAGCGGGCGGCCAGATCGGCGAAATCAGCTCCTTTTTTGAGTTGATCAAGAATGCTTTGGGCCAAGGCACGGCTTTCGTTGCGAGTGGTCGGCTCTGTTTCGAGAATGGCTATGATTTTGCTCCCTAGAATATAAGGGACAACGACCTTCTGTTCATAGGTGGCTAAATTCCAACCAAATTCAGCCGATAATTGGGTGTCTGCGGCGGCGGCGTCGCCATTGAATTTTGTCAGAATTTTTTCTCTGATCTCTTTTATCTCTTCAGGAGAAGCGGTGACATTATATTTTTTGGCACTGGCTTCGATAAGCGCGTTGTTGCTAAGGCGCCACAATACTTGGTCTGATTTTTCAACATTGCTAAGATTTGCGGTCGGGCCATTGTGCGATTTATCGTAGGCGCTTTTTAGATTAATAGCTTCAAGGTCGTGCGCATAATCGCTGTAGAGAATGGTTTCGCCGTTGATTTTAGCAATTGGCAAATGCAAGGCGCTCGCCACGGTGCGGCTGAAACGATCGGTGGCTCCTTGGCGATAGACTCGGAAGATTCCGGTCCCGACCACAGCCACGATTGCTACGATTAAGAGGCCGGCAATTCCGTATATAAAATTGCGTAGGTTTTGATTACTAGTCAGGCGCGGCATTTGTTTTAGATCAGTAGTTTCCATAGGATGAGATGATGAAAAAAATTTAATATACTATAGGTACTAGCTTATGTGTCGCCTGCCGGGGAGAAAAAGTAATTCCACCATTTAGTTTGGTTGGATAATACCGGCCGGTTTTGTTCTAACATATTCACTAGGGATTGTCTAGGCGGAGCGGCGGCGCCAGAATCAATTACCATCATTTTCTCACCAGGGCGGCCGAGATTGAGCTCGAGGCGAGCCCGCTCTTCTACAAAGGCTGGGGATTCGACATATTTGAGCAATTCCAAGGTTTTTAATTTTTTGGCTTTGAGGTCTTCGGCTTGGCGCTCGAGGCGTCTTATTTCTTGTTGTACTTGGTAATGCTGATAATAGGCCGAGCCGTAGCCGATTGCGAGTAACACTAACAAAGCCAGCAATATAATGGTGGTCCATTGTGAAGCAAAAAAAGCATTCCAGCGCGGACGCTGCGGCATAGGTAATGTATGGTGCTTAGTAGTATACCACAGGTTAAGGTAGTGGCCGACTTTTTAGGTAAGCCTCTACAACAGAGCGGTCGCTCCACGGGATTTTCTGGCCGTTTTTTACTGCCATACACGTTTCATGGCCTTTGGCGGTAAGTATCACGGCATCTCCCCTGCCAGCGAGCGACAGAGCCTTTTCGATAGCGATTTTGCGATCAGGAATTTCAAATACTGATTGATTAATGACTCCTCCTGATCTAAGAGCCCCGGCAACTACCATCTCAACAATGGCAGCCGGGTCTTCGTCATAGGGATCGGTGGTGGTAACAATAACGATATCCGATAGTTTTTTCGCGAGTTCACCAGTAACTCTGCGTTTGCCGACATCGCGACCGCCGCCATCAGAACCAATTACAGAAATAAGTTTTTGGCCGGCAGCCAGGTGTAATTGTCGCACCGCTTCAAGGACGCTTTTGATGCTGAGCGGATCGTGGGCATAATCCACAAATACTTTAAAGGGTTGGCCGCAGTCGATAGCTTCAAGGCGGCCAGTAATATGGCTGACACTCACTAGGCCCGAAGCAATGTCGGTACTTGAGATGCCGACGGCTTTTGCTACAGTAATTGCAGCCAGGGCATTACTTACGTTGAATATGCCAAATAACGGTAGAGAATATTTTTGTCCCGATACGGTAAAAGTACTCCCCTGCCCAGTGCTCGTAATATCGCTCGCTTGGATAACAGAAACAGCAGAAGTAGGATGGCTCGATGACTTTAGTGTATAGGCGTATTTTTGATCGGCTTTAAAATTTAAATAATAGTCGGCATGCTCGTCGTCGCTATTGGCGACGATTATTTTAGGAATAATTATCCCGTTTAATTCTTTGTGGGGATTGTTAAGAGCGGCGAATAATTTTCCTTTATCCCTTTTTAAATTGTCAAATCCGCCATGTGCTTCGACATGTTCGGGTGCTAAATTGGTAAAGACGGCAATATCATAATGCAGACCATAGTGGCGATATTGCAGAATTCCCTGAGATGAGGTTTCAACCACCACATGCGTGCAGCCAGCACTTACCATACGCCTGAGCAGACCTTGAATTTCGCCGTGGCCAAGCATCGTCATTTTGCGTTCGTTTGGGAAACGTTCAGAGCCAATCTGGAATTCGACGGTTGAAAGTAGGCCAACTTTTTTACCACCGGCTTCTAGCACCGAAGCGATCAGGCGACTGGTGGTGGATTTACCTTTGGTGCCCGTGACGCCAACAACGACCAGCTGTCGGGCGGGTCGGCCATAGCGCCAATAGGCCAGTATTGCGACTAGCAGGTGGCCATAATTTTTAAATCTCGACACAAACGACATACCGCTCTATCGAGTATTATGACGTTTTGAGGCTCACTTCGTATACTACTTGTTGGAGTTTGTTGAGAGCTTGTTTGGCTTGGTCAAATTTTTGGCGGTTATAACCAGTGAGGTCCATATCTACCATTTCGCTGACAATCATTTCGGCAGCTTGGTAGCATTTTTTTACCATCATAAAATCGCGTTCGGTGGCAGCTTTAATGGCATAGCGCAGCATTTCTCCGGGAACATCAGCGAGGCCGCTAACATATAAATCCGGGTCGACGGTGAGGCCGTTGACCGGGCCCATATCACGACCCTCGAGGTATTCATGAAATAGCCAAGCTTCGACATATTCTTCAAGCGAGGCTCGGTAAGACCCTTCTTCGAATAACTCTGGACTCTTGTGGTAGCGCTTATTTAGGCCCATAAGCAGCTCGCTGGCGGTATCGAGGCATTTCTTAGCTTCTGGGCGGTCATCGCGCTGCAGGGCAAAAATAGCCCGTTTAGCCTGGTGCTGAGCATCACCGGAGGATTTAATGACTTCGCGACGTTTTTCGGCGTAGGATAGTAGTTCCTCGCGTACGGTTTGGAAGTATTTTTTGTTGAGCATAGACTAGGTTTAGAAAAGGCTAAAGTTAGAGAAAGTATAGCAAATAGCTGAAAAAAGTCTATTTTTTAGACAAATGGGATTCTGTGGAATAGCGGCCTTGATCATTTTGGGGTGCTGTGCTATTATTTTGTGGTCATATTCGGGTCGGTAGCTCAGCTGGTAGAGCAGATCCCTTTTAAGGATAAGGTCCTGGGTTCGAACCCCAGCCGACCCACGAAAAAACACCCATTATACAGGGGTGTTTTTTAATATTTATTTTATCAATCTAACTAGGCTAGTTTTAGAGCATCATTTCTAACGGTCCAGGTAGGGTTGATTTTTTCTTTTTAGTATTTGGAGGTTCATCAGTTAATTTTTTATCTAAGCCTAAATTTACGCTGGTTGCTTCACCAGAAATATAGATTGGACTATGGAGCGGGGTAATATCTGTTTCCTCTGGCTTAAAATCTGCTTCTGGATCATCGCTACCCACGTCTGATTAATCTGATAAATCAGCGCTTCTAAATTGAGTATGAGGTTCAACCTTTCCGGACGGTTCTGTGCTCAGGTCCACAACCTTAATGTGGCCGGATTTTTTTTGAGTCCCAGGTATACTTGCCGCTCATCTTCTGTTTTTCTTAAGTCTTTTAAATCTTCATAAGCATTGGCAATGGTTTCATCGGAAGTTGAATCAAGCATGAGCTCAACTCCCAATTGATTGGCTAGATGAAACGTTGCAAAACTATCAAGATTATCAAAATCACTGTGAGTTTCCAGATATCGTTTAATTTCCGGCAGCTTTTCATGGCAAATAAAATTTTAGCATGGTCTCTGATAACTTCGGCAGTCAGGTATTTATCATCATCGCCGCTACCGACATTTGTCTCGGCTAGTATCTCAGTAAATTCTTGCAAGCTCAGCGGCTTAGATGGATCTGTAGCTTCGAAAGCTAGCGGTCTATTAAGGCCAGAGTTTTCTCGCATATGAAGTGGTAATAATAAATATTATTGCAAATAACGAAGTTTTTTTACCAGGCTAGCTCCAAGACGCTTATTTATAGCGGTAATTAAACTGCTTTCTTGTAATTTTATTTCTTGAGCTATGGTACTACTCAGGCATCCAATGGTCAGTGTCCCATCTTTAAGGTATGCCACTTGGGCGTATTCGGCAATATCTTTGCCAAAAATTTCCTGCAACTGAGCGTTGCCGGCTTCGACGGTGAGCGCCGCCGCCGCACCTTTTAGGACAGGAGAACGGTTGACGCGTTGGTGCAAGAGGCTGCCGAAATTTTTGAACATAGAAAATTGATATTTGTTAGTCAGTATTGTTTACTGCCCACACATAGTAGTAATTCTCCTCGTCATGCTGAAAGTAATCATTCATACGCTGCAGTGATAGTTGTTTATTATTGTGCCATCTATCCCTTGATTTCCAGATGGTTGGTAGCAGTTTTCGATAAAAATTCCCCCATTCAATAGCCGCTTTATTAATTTTGACCGCTTTATCGTCGCCGAATTCTGCTCCGCCTTTCCACCATAATTTTGCTAACGGCTTTGGAAACTGAAAAATTAAAAGGAAGTCGCCCGAGTGGCTGTCGGGTAGCGGTTCTATGCCTCTACTAGCACTTAATTCTTTTGCGTGATTTGGATCAGCAACAGTAAACTTGGGTAAATCAAAAGCCTGGCGCTTTAGAAAGTCAGCTATTCGAGGTGACAGCTCGCCACCACCGGCGCGGTAGTCGTTTATTATACTCCAAAAATTAGTTTTAAATAATTCAGTGGTAGTAGCAATAAATTTATGAATTTTTTCTAAGCACGCTTTCTGAGTTGGGCTTAACTGTTCAATATCTGTGTGTTCTTCTAGATTGAGACGGGAGCGATCAATCTTATCTGTAAATTCTGCCATGGTTGAATTGTCCATTATATCGTTATAATTTTTCATTCCATCAATATTTCTGCGCCAGTGCTCGACTTTATTACGCCAGTTCATAGTACTAACAATTTTTATAAAATTCTAAATTCGCAAATTTCCTTGAAGTCGCAGGAGCGGCAGGTGAATTGGCTAGGGGTGGGGGTGAAATCGCCGCTACGGATTTTTAGAATAGTTTCGAGCAATCGATCTTGCAGGGCGGCGATTTCTTTATCAGAGCCGAGGAATGAGAGTTTGGAATTATTGTTGAGATAATAAAAAGTTAGTTGGCTGGGGGTGCCGATATGTTGATATTGCGGCAATTGTTTTACGGCTACTTGGTATATCAAGAGTTGTTCTTTATCATCGCCGACTAATTTTTCTTTGGGTTTACCGGTTTTGTAGTCAATAATTTCAAGCGTACCATCGGGTAATTGGTCGATGCGGTCGATGCGGCCGCGCAGCAGGTACTCCCCTACCCTAATTTTAAATGAACCTTCGAGCGTCACGGGAATAGTCCAGTTGTCTATCTGCGATTTATAGAATGTCTGCAGGATTTTTTTACCATCAGCGTAATATTTTTCGCGCTGGGTTTTTTCGCCGTACCAATCTCCTATCCAGTAGTGTTCATACAGCGCTAACAATTCATCAAGTGATGGTACGCGGATGCCGGTGTGTGGAGCTGGGGCTTGGGGCAAGGCAAAAAGCGACACTTGCTCAGCCCGATTTAATTCTTGGATACGCTCATAAAAATGTTGCAGGGTACTGTGGAGTGAGGTGCCGAAACTGAGGCTGGCATTGCTGCGGGTGGGAAGTTTGAGAACGTTTGCTAATTTATATTGATAGGGACAGGTTTGATAGGATTTGATTTGGGAAAAAGAAAACGTATCGGGAAGTTCATATTCAGCTGTGGCGGGACTGGTTTTTGAGATGGGGCTCGGCAGGTCGATGTCGTCAGATTTTTTAGCGACTGTACCGGCTGCATATTCAAGTTCGGTTAAAAATCGGCTTATCTTTTTTTCGCGGACACCGCCATATGAGGCGGCGCTTGATAGGTAGAGGCCGTCTTTAGCGCGAGTCATGGCTACGTAGCATAAACGGCGTTCTTCTTGAATATGGGCGTCCCCGGTCGGCAGGTTTTCTTTGATTAATTCGGTTGGAATTTCAATTGGTTCGCCGCGACGGCGCGTGGGGAAGCGATCTTCAACCAGGTTGATGACAAAAACATGTTTGAATTCTAGGCCTTTGGCCGCGTGCACCGTCATAATGCGCACGGCGTCATTCTGGCGTTCGGTGCCGGTGAGCGAGCCTTCGTCGCCCATTTCTAGTAGATACTGGTAATGGCTGAGGAATCCGGCCACGGTGGCGCTGCTTGGGTTACTGGTTTCGTATTTTTCTATTTGTTCTAAAAATTGATTAAGATAGGTGATGTCACGCAAGGCTCCTTGATTGCCTTGTATGCGTAGGTGCTCGAAATAACCGCTCTTTTCCAGGAATCCAAGCAAGACCACGGTGGGATATTCTTCGCGCGCAGTTTTCATGCCGTCATGAATGAGAGTTACCAAGCGATCAAGGATTGCTAGACCATCTTCGGATACCCCAAATTCGCGGCCGCGTTTGATGGTTTCATAATACGAAATACTTTTCTTTTTGGCGCTAAAGGTGATTTTTTGGAGGTCGTTTTCTTTGAATTTCCAAAACGGTAGGCGGAGCAACCGATAGATTGCAGAGGCTTCGTGGTGATTATCAAGGAGTTTTAGAAAGTTCAGGCAGTCGAGAATGATACCTTGGCGATAAAGGCCAGCCGAGGCTAAAAATTCATAGGGAATGCCCTGTCGTTCGCAGGCGGCCACCAATGGATCGGCATGGCTATTGGCGCGCACCAAGATAGCGCAGTCACTCCACTGTAGCGATGGGTCGTTTTGCCGTAATTCGGTGATTTTTTCAAGGACTCCGGCTACCTCGGCATCGCCAGTCGGATAGTGCATATAGGCTACTTGGCCGTTTTCGCTCCGGCCGGCACGGAGTTTTTTATCAATACCAAGTTTTACTTCTAGGCGATCTGGGTTGTTTCCAGTGATTAATTTGTAACTAGCATCGAGTACTTCGGGGACGGAGCGGTAGTTATCGGTAAGTACGATTTCTTTTGCCTGCGGAAAATCATCTTTGAATCGGAGAATATTTGATACTGAGGCGCCACGGAAGGCGTAGATACTTTGATCATCATCACCCACGATGGTTAATTGATTCTCGGGGCCAGTTAGGAGTTTAACCAAAAAATATTGGGCCCAGTTTACATCTTGGAATTCATCAACCAGAATATATTTAAAGCGTTCCTGCAGTTTTTTGAGAATGCCAGGCCGGGTTTGCAACAGGTCAATCGTGTATTTGATCAAGTCGCCAAAATCAAGGACGTTATTTTCGAGCAAGATTTGGTTATAGGTGTGGTACGCCCCGGCCAATTCTGACAAACGATCGTGTTCTTCGATATTCATGTCACCGCTGTCTAGGCGTTTACTTTCGGCATAGGCTAGGTAGTCTTCGGGGCTAATCAGCTCGTCTTTGCATTTAGTAAAATGCTTGATCAGTTCGTGGATATGGCGATTGGGGTTGGCTAGTGGTCGGTAATACTCAAGTTTGAAGCGGTCAAAATTTTGCCGGACTAATAACCAGGCATCAATGGTGGTGAGGAGTTTGAAATGGTTGCCAAGCCCAATGGTGAGGCCGTATTGTTCGAGCAGGCGCTGGCAGAAGGAGTGGAAGGTTGAAATTTGCAGCTCAACATAATTAAGGGGTAATAACTGGTCGACGCGTTCCCCCATTTCGGCGGCCGCTTTGTCGGTAAAGGTGAGGGCTAGAATCTGTTCGGGTGTGGCTAAATTTTGCTTGATAAGATAAGCGATTTTTTTGGTAATCACGGTGGTTTTGCCAGTGCCGGCACCGGCCACAATCATGAGCGGGCCAGCAGTGTATTCAATGGCTTGTTTTTGGGCTTGATTTAAGTTGGCCATAGGCTATAAATAACGTTGCCATTATAGCTAATAATAGGAATGGCCACAACCATTGACTTTTTAGATGAATTTCACTAATATGTCGCCCATACTCGGCCACGATGGCCGAGGAGGTGCGCCAATGATGCGACAAAAATCTCTAAATTTTCCGGTGTTGGCACTGCTGCTTACAGCTTGCGGAGATGGGCTGCCTCCGGAGCCACTGGACATGAGTGCATGGCCGACTGATGCCGCTGTCGATCGGCAACTGCGGACTGCCCAAGACCCGGACGACGGGTATGGAACAAGTAAGAGGCCAGACGCCCCGGCGCAGCCGAGCGGAGGAGGCTGCCAGGTGACCCGGCCAGCTACCTCGGGCGAGCACGGCTTGTTCTTCTTCGTTCTCGGCGTAGCTGGCGGTGTTATCATCTTCCGCCGCCGCCTCTCCTAGCCCGCCACCCCCCGACCATCCCCGCCCTTCGGCCCACTTCAATACCGCCATTCCCCTTTGCTCATAGAGATAGTGAGCAGAGTAGGAGTTTCACGGCGGTATTTTGTTTTTGACAAAAAAGATCTTTTTTCTTACACTGTAATTGTTTTATGACTAATAATCATCACAATTTTGCCCCCCAGGAATATTGGGATGACGCTTATTCAGACCAGGCGTTGAAAGTGCCGCGGCGCAGTGATGCGCTCGCGCAGTTTATTAAAAAATATTTTCCGCCAAGCACTAAAAGCGTATTTGAAATTGGCTGCTTCCCGGGTAGTTATTTGTCGGTGTTTGGGCAGCGTGGCTATGAATTGAACGGAATGGATCTAACGCCGCGCGTAACGAGTGATTTGCCTCGGTGGTTCAAAGCCAAAGGCTACCAAGTGGGTTCGTTTAGTCGGGAAGATTTTTTTAAATTTTCTCCCACTACTCAATATGATGTGGTGTGCTCATTTGGATTTATTGAGCATTTCTCCGATTTTTTGGCGGTTATTGACCGACATGTACCATTGGTAAAACCCGGCGGTTACCTGCTCATAACGACGCCTAATTTTAGCGGCTCTATTCAAAAATGGCTTCATATGTGGCTCGACCGGGCGAATGTTGAGCGTCATCATTTGCCGGCTATGGACCCTAGAGTATGGCAAAAACATTTGGAAAAACAGGGTTTTTCGGCTATTTACTCTGGTTGGTTTGGTGGGTTTAGGTTTTGGGTAGAGCCTGAACAAAGAAATTGGTTTAAAAAAATACTGATAAAAATAATTCGCTTAAAATCTTTTGTCTCAGCTTACCTCCCGATACCTAATCACCCAAGTTATTCCCCTTTTTGCGGCCTTATAATGAAAAGAAACGACTGATTAGGTCGTTTCTTTATTTCTGAGTTGTCCGCAGGCGGCGGCGATATCTTGGCCTTGCGAATAGCGCACGGTGGTGGTGAATCCTTCTTTCATCAGCGTTTCGTGCCAGTGATTGATGCGCTCGGCCGGCGTGCGGTCAAAAATAGTTTTGTTGTCGATGGGGTCGTCGCCAATGCGATTATATGGGATAAGATTGATGCGGATATGCGGCATGCGACGAGCCAATTTTACCAAGGCATCAAGGTGTTTGTTATCATCGTTTACGGTGTGGAGCATGATATATTCGAGGCCAATAAAATGGGTGCGACTCGGGAAACGAGCATGATATTTATTGGTCCAGTCAACTAAAAATTCGAGGAAGCCGGGTTTATTCGACGGCATTATCTCTTGGCGTGATTCTTCGATGGCGCTGTGCAGAGAAATAGCCCACCGCACCGGAGGAAAATCATCGACGAGCACTTTTTCCATAACGCTTGGGACACCGGCGGTCGAAACAGTAATTTTGGTTTCGCCAAGGTCGGTGTGGTCAAGTAGAATTGTCAGTGCTTCTTTGACATTGTCATAATTAAGGAGCGGCTCGCCTTGGCCCATGAGTACAATGTTGGCCACTCTATCCCCCGTTGGCGCGAGCATCTTTTGAGCGAAGCGATATTGGTCGACAATTTCGGGGACTGATAAGTTGCGTTTAAAACCTTGTTTGCCGGTGGCACAAAAGGCGCAGCGCATCGGGCAGCCGGCTTGCGAAGAAATACAAATGGTATAACGGAACCCTGGATGCTCGGCGGCATCCTGGGTTAATTTAGCGCGCCCCATAAGCACCATTTCGATATATTGGTTGTCATGCAATTTTAAGAGCAGCTTACGAGTGTTATCTTCTTTACTCGTAAGAAGAGTGTGAGTGGCTACGCTCATCCAGGGAAATTTTTTTAGCTTTTCCCGCAAAACCAACGGCAAGGTGCTGATGTCTTCGTATCCATGGACACTCGGGTCAAACCAGGCTTTGTGTACTTGAGTTTGGCGGTAACGTGGTTCGGCGGATAAAATTTCTTTGAGCTCTTTGTAGAAGGATGGCATATTAGTCGTGCGGGCGGAGCAGCCGGTCTTCAGTTTTAATAATATCGTTTAAGATGCCGATGCTAATTGCATAAGTGGCATTTAACCCCTCCCAGGTAAGGCGTTTGGCGCCAAGATTAACGCCTTTGTTTTGCGGGGTATCAGATACATAATAGGCAGCTCCGAGGCGGAACCGGGGCCGCAGCACAAAGGTGTCATTTACCGGATAACGATTAGGATATTGCATTTCGTACACGCGCTCCAGGTATGGGCCGGCTTCCATTTCAATAATGCTGTAGCCTTTTTGATAATCCTCTTGGAGCGTGTCCTCATTTTGCAAAAATGTGCCAGGGACGGTAACAGCTTTTTGTTCTGAGAAGATAGAGTTTTTTGGGAAGTAAGGCTGAAAATCTTCTACGTTAAAGGTGTTGTGTAAGAAAATTTGATTATTAGTATGCTTGTTTAGAACGAATTGCGGTATGGTAATATCACCAATGCCAGCATTTAGCGATGCGGCTTTACCCATGATGTAGACGCCTCTGACAGCAGTTACATTTTCGCTGACTTCTTTTAGGATATTATAAGCGTTAAGGCCAAGCGGATAGGCAATATTAAAAATCAAAGCGTTGCTTTTTAACAGGCGTAATTTTTGTTCAGGCTTAAGTTGCAACCGTCGATCTATCTCGGCGTTTCGCACAAAATCTTTGATAGAAAAAATTTGGGCATCAATATCAATGTTTTCGTAGGCTGGCAGGCGGATCAGGCCACATTTTTCTTCGTAAGAAATCTTGGCTTTGCGATATGATTTATCTTTGGCTTCGGCAAAGCGAGATAGATAATAGCAAATATTTTCCTCGGTTACTTGTTCGGCTTTGAACTCGTCTGTATTTTTATTCAAACGTTCATTTTCAACCTGGCGCAAGAGCGACCGCTTGAAATATGGGAAACCAGATAATAAATTGATGAGTGAATGCGAGTTAGATGAAACGAAGTAGACTGGCTGGTTGTAGATGTTAAAGTGATATTTTTTACGGCTCGAGGCGATGTTGATCCACCATTCTTGCACCGCTTTGGTATATTCAAGATTAGAACCAGACAGCAGGGTTAGCTCGTAATTAGTGGGAGTTTTAGCGGCCGCAATAAAATCAGGCAAACGTTCACCGAGCAGTTCCGTGAGTTTTTTCCAATCGGCTGGAGTAAAGCAGGCCGAAAGATCACGCAGGTTGTTTTTGCTAAGTGCCTGATTTAATTTATTAAATTCAATATATAGCGCTGTCAGCATGGTGACGAGATCGTGGATATCAGACAGGCTGGTGGCGCACACCGCCAGCGTACTCGTGCTGGCGTTGTAGTGACAACGACGAGTGCGGGCGATGGCTTTGGTAACCTTCCAATCTGGGCCGGTAATTGAATGCTCGGCCGCATCAAATACCCGGTCGGATTGGCCCATGATAATGTTTTTGACGGAGAGGATTTCTGGCGGCAAGCGTAATAGCGAATAGATCAGAGCCGACATGTCTGGGTCTGGTTCTTGAGCCAGCAGATGAAGAAGCGGTTGCATCCTTAAATGATCTTCAACAAACGTGGAGATACGAATAGAGCCGCTGCCCTGAAAGGCAGAGGAGATTTTTTGCAGATAATTGGCAACGTAGTCCATAATTGGCTAATAGTAGCCTTTTTTATGGTTTTTGTCTAGCCGCTTGTTAAGCGATAAATCCCCCTGCCTGTAATTTCCAGAGTGAATGGTAGAGCCCGGCCTCGTTCCCGAGTAGTTCGACATGGGTACCAGTTTCAATCAGCTCGCCATGGTCTATCACCATGATTCGGTCCATCTTCATGATAGTCGACAGTCGGTGGGCGATAACAATTACCGTTTTATTGGCCATTAGTGTATTTAGCGCGTCCTGAATCAAGGTTTCCGATTCAGAATCAAGACTTGACGTGGCCTCGTCGAGAATTAGAATTGGCGCATTGCGCAGAATGGCTCTCGCAATTGCGACACGCTGGCGTTCTCCGCCCGAGAGCTTCACTCCGCGTTCGCCGACAAAGGTATTGTACTGATCCGGGAATCCAGAAATAAATTCGTGGCAATGAGCCTGTCTGGCAGCCGCGATTACTTCGTCATCAGTTGCTGTGGGTTTTCCATACCGAATATTTTCGAGCAAACTGCGGTGAAACAAAACTGGTTCTTGAGGCACAAGGCTAATGGCTTCCCACAGGCTTTCTTGGGTTACATCAGTTATTTTTTGGCCATCGATCAGAATTTTTCCCCCGCTTAATTCGTGAATGCGCTGTAGTAATTTAACGACCGTTGATTTGCCAGCGCCTGAGGGGCCAACCAGTGCCACTTTTTCTTTACTGGCAATTAATAGGTTGAATTTGGAGAAGATCTTACGGGTTTCGTGGTAGTAGAAATCTACTTTTTTGAATTCGATAGTACCGTCTTTGACAATTAGAGTTTTAGCAGTAGGGCTGTCTTTAATTTCATGTGGCGTCAGCAAAATTGTGGTCATTTCGTCTGCATCCGCCAGGTCGGAGTAGGTGCGGCGAATAACTTTGCCGAAATTCCAGACTTTATCGAACAAGATTATGGCGTAGGATTGCAGTAAAACAAAATCCCCGATGGTCACTTGGCCAATTTGCCATAATTTTACTGCTCCATATAACAGCCCGAGTTCAAGCGCGACTACCAACAAGCCTTGCACGGCATCAAAGATATTATCGAGCGTCCAGGTGAACCGGCGGATGCGTTTTACTATGGCGTTGGCATCGCTGTAGCGGGCAATCTCGCGCTGGTAGCCATTGAACAGCTTAACATTGCTATGGTTGGTAATGGTGTCGGCTAGGATGCCGGTGACTTTGGTTTCAGCCTCATTACGCTGTAAATCGTATTTCAATTTGTACGCGGTAAAGATCCAGTTTATGGTCAGAAATAGAATTGTCCAGATAAGCACACCAATACCAAGGTACAATTGTTTCTGAAACAAAATAAACAAGATAATCGCCAGGTCAACGCCCAAGGGTAAAAAGTCGAAAACGATGCGATCGCAAATACTTTCAAAAGCTTTGGTAAACCAGTTCACTCGCTTTACCAGTGACCCGACAAAGTTGTTATTGAAGAAAGAAAAAGAATGTCGATGCAGGTAATTAAAGCAACGGGCAGCCAGGTTTACGAGAGCTTGACTCTGAAAATTAGTCGACGCCTGAAAGGTAATGCGCCACGCCCCAAAGCTAATAAATTCTAGTATGGCTATCTTGCCAAGTAGACTGACGAGCTCAGCTGCACCTGCCTGAGAGGCGGACTGATTCCCAAGAATGTCAAAAAAATCCTTGAAGTATAAAGGGATAATTACGCGTAAGCCCGAGGCTGCCATGACGCTAAAAACAATGGTGAGCACATACCACCATTGTTTACGGCCTTCGGACCAATATATTGAGAGAGTTGTTTTAGTACTTTCTTTCATAGAAAAGCCAAAAATCGCGCCGACAAGCTGGCGTGATATATAGAAGACGTGTTTAGGGGGTTCTTGTTACACTTGCCTTAGTTAACTTTGTCGGCTGTTACTATCGGAATCTTTCGAATTCATTTTTTTGAACAGCATCGCGCCGTAGCCAACGGTCCAACTGTTTACCGTATCAAAACCGTGCTTTTTGAATAGTTCTCCAAGATAACTAGGATCAAAGCGGGTGTAGCGATGCAGTTCCATGCTTTTCGTTGAGCCATCTTCTTTCGTTTCTTCTCCTACAATTACAATTGAGTACCCGATATTATCCGGCAATGGTTCAATTTGGCGGCGGATGGAAACTTCGCCAATCGGACCCGGGGCTGTGCGGGTCTCGACAAGATACCCGACAAACGCATTTGTAAACCACTGTTCTTCGATGGGAGAGGTGCAGCCATTCGGGCTTTTATATCGACCGTCCTCTACTGAAGGGTTGGCGGCAGGTAAACCAAAATCGCATAACACGAGGTCGTTCTCTGGCAACTGTTCAGACAGCTGCTTGATCCATGTTTCAGGATCTCTTTGGTTTGAAAGTGCCGCTCCAACTATAGTCGTAAGCCCGGTATATTGTTCGATAGACTCGTGTCCAGGAGGGTGTGCTATGTTTAGATCACTAAAATCGCCATGTAATGGACTAATTTCAGTGGTATCCGGCAAATCATTTCTTAATCTTTTGCTTTGAGCGAGGATATCTTCGTATTCAATTTCGTGCGGCCTGACGAGAGGAATGTTGATTCCAGCATCAAGTAACAAATTAATATAGCGTCGCTCTACATAAAAATCACCGCCGCCGATGGCGGTAAGCAGTAATTTATTATTTTCAGAAATGTGTGAATTGATTTGAAGTTTTATGGTTTCAGCAATTTCTGGGCCAGCCTGATCGATCAACTTGTCGTAGAAAGCACGATAGGAAGCCAATGAAGCATCTTTGTTCCAAAATTCCTTCATGCCATGTCCATACAGATATTCAGCAGGCATTCGCGGCAGAGTATCGTTTGGCAACTTGCTTTCTTTTTCATCTAGAAAGGTCCGGTGTATTTCGTTCATACTAGATTATGGAAGACGGCGATATTTATTGCCTACTTTAACGCGGTTGAGGGCGCGTTCAAGTGCAGATTGCATAGCTGCGTAACTAGTATCATCGGAGACCCTGGCTGATTGCATGGTTTGTAAGGCTTTGTGATGAGCGGCTTTTGCACGGTCTAAATCAATTTCAGCTGCATGTTCAGCGGTGTCAGCTAGAATGAACAAGCTATTGTCAGCCTTTACTTCAGCAAACCCACCCGATACTGCCAATGGAAATTCTTGTCCATTCTTTTTATAACGCAATTCTCCTGGTTCAAGCAGGGTGACTAGTGGAATGTGATGAGGCAAAATGGTAATTTCACCGGTCGCAGTCATAAGGCTTACCTGGTCAACTTCAGAGGCAAAAATTACTTTTTCTGGGGTGATAATTTTGAAGTGAATCATAACGGTTCGTTAAGCAGCATTTTTCGGATACTATGCGTAGCTTGCGCTACAAAGCTTTTTTGATGCTCCGCTTTAAGTGCTAGATCTGTGGCAACTTTCTCAAGCATTGACTGTAGAAGCACGTCATCCTCAGCTATGCTGTCGATTCCCGGGAGGGTAAATATTTCCTCATGCAATTTTTTAAAGTGATCAATATTAATTTCGCCAGTTTTTTTATCAACCATGCCTTCAGATAGAAGGAATTTTCTTAATTCACCAGCTGCATGTGTTTTGTGGATCTCGTCGGATTTAAAGGATTCCATATTATTTAACTTCATCAATTCCGCCTTTCATATAAAAGGCTTGTTCCCCTTTATCATCGTGTTTCCCATCCAAAATTTCACGGAAGCCGCGAATGGTTTCGCTGATTGGCACATATTTGCCTTCGATACCGGTAAACACGGTGCCGACAAAGAACGGTTGGGATAAGAAGCGCTGAATTTTGCGGGCCCGGCTGACAGTGATTTTATCATCATCGCTCAATTCTTCCATACCAAGGATGGCAATGATATCCTGCAAATCTTTATACCGCTGTAAGACGCGCTGGACTTCGAGGGCGGTGCGATAGTGTTCGTCACCGACAATGTTCGGGTCAAGAATAGTGGAGCTTGAATCTAGCGGATCTACAGCCGGGTAGATACCAAGTTCAGCCAACGAGCGGTTGAGGGTAACGGTGGAGTCGAGGTGAGCAAAGGTGGTGGCTGGAGCTGGATCAGTGAGGTCGTCGGCCGGCACGTAGACGGCTTGCACCGAAGTGATGGAACCTTTATCGGTTGAAGTAATACGTTCTTGCAGGGCGCCCATTTCACTCGCAAGAGTGGGCTGATACCCTACGGCAGATGGCATACGTCCAAGTAAGGCAGACATTTCGGAGCCGGCCTGGGTGAAGCGAAAAATATTATCGACGAATAATAAGAGGTCTCTCCCCTCTTCATCACGGAAATATTCGGCCATGGCGAGAGCGGTCAAGGCTACGCGAGCACGGGCCCCTGGTGGTTCGTTCATTTGGCCGAAGACGAGTGCGGTTTTATCAAGTACTCCAGATTCACTCATTTCGCGATAGAGGTCATTACCTTCACGGCTGCGTTCCCCAACGCCTGCAAACATGGAGTAACCTCCATGTTCCTGAGCGATGTTGCGGATGAGTTCTTGGATAATAACGGTTTTTCCGACACCGGCACCGCCAAATAAACCGACTTTACCACCTTTTAAGAAGGGACAAATAAGATCAATAACTTTGATACCGGTTTCGAGGATTTCGGAACGTGTGGATTGTTTAGTAAATTCTGGAGCTGAGCGGTGAATGGGGTATTTCTTTTTAGCCTTAGCTTCACCTTTATTATCAATCGGAGCGCCTACCACATCGAACATGCGGCCGAGGGTGGCAGTGCCAACCGGAACCATAATTGGGCTGCCGGTGTCGGTGACATCTTGGCCGCGGGTAAGGCCGTCGGTGGTGCTCATGGCCACGGTGCGGACCACATCTCCACCGATGTGTTGCTGGACTTCGAGAGTAAGTGTGTTGCCATTTGGCAACTTGGTTTCAAGAGCGTTAAACAGGTCAGGTAATTTGCCTGTGAATTCTACGTCGATAACGACACCGATAATTTGTTTGATTTTTCCAGTGTTCATAGAAAGGTATTAATCGGAGTTATTTTTTAGACTCTATAGTTGGCCCAATCTTCTTTATTAGCTCAATTAAATTTGGAATCTGGGAGTTAAAAAGTATAAGATTCATGGTTTTGTGATCCGATCCACCCCACCATCGGATATAGGCTAAATCTGGCACATCTCCAAGCGGTGTCTTGCACTCGGGGTCGCTTACGTCGCACCGGCGGCAGGCCTGGCCGATTATCTGTTTATCTGGATTTTTTTCGGTTGGATTAAATATTATGTCCAGGTCTTTTTTACTTGGGAAACTATCGCAAGTATCAAATTGTCCTGGGTCATACAAATTGCCGATTTTTTTTGGTGGAATGACAACGCCCATGACAGGGATAGAGGTATCGTCAGTAAAATGCCAAATTTGCCCTTGTTCCGCAGCTTCGTAGCTATTGTCCTTCCAATTACTCGGGTATTCAAATGTAAATGGGGCTTCGACTTTGTTAAAAATAGCCGAAATTTCACTGGTGTTATTTGGAGCGTCAATTGGTGTAGTTTCTGGAGCTGTAGGTGTCTCTGAGGTGACTTCGTCTGGTGTGGCCGTGGTGTTTGGCTCAGCTTGGCTGCAGCCAAATCCAAACAAAACTAGCAATACCAAGGCACCAAAAAATGAATATTTGCTTGTCATATTTTATTCTAAAGCAGCCGCGCCACCGATTACTTCGGCAATTTCTTTGGTAATACCGGCTTGGCGGGCATTATTAAAGCTGGTTTGTAGGTCTTTAATCATATCTTTGGCAGCGTCAGTTGCGCTTCTCATGGCCATCATGCGAGCACTGTGTTCGGAGGCGTCTGATTCTAGCACAGCTTGGTATAATTGCATTTCAATAAGGCGGGGTAGCAACTTGTTTAATACATCGGTGGTATTTGGTTCAAAAGTTAGGTTGTTGATTGGGGCATATGCTTTGGCTTTAACGCCAACTGCCATATCTTCTGGCTTCAGAGGCAGGATCACTTTTATTTTAGGAATTTGCTGCAAGGCTGAAACAAAATCGGTAAAAGCAACTGCAATTCGATCATATTTTTTGCTAATAAATTCTTGACTCATCAGCGTGGCGATCGGGAGGATTTCTTCGATCTTGGTAGTAACATCAATTTTTTCGAATTCGGATACGATGGTGTGTCCAAAGTTTTGATAAATTTTGCGGCCTTTTTTTCCAAGTAAAATGACATCAACCGCGGCATTGTGTTCGGCTTTCATGCGCAGGATGTAGCGGTGTACTTCCTGGAGAAGCTTGGAATTGAAGCCGCCGGCCAGACCGCGATTACTTGTAATAAAAATTAAAGCGATATGCTTGGCGGGGCGGTGAGCTAGTAGTGGATGCTTTTTAACGTTGGTTTGTTCGGCGATGCTGTGAAGCATTTCAGAAGCGAGATCGGCATAACTCCGGCTTGATAAGGTGTTCGCTACGGCGCGACGCATTTTGACAGCGCTAATCATCTCCATCGCTTTGGTAATTTTCTTGGTATTGCTGATGGATTTGATGCGGCGACGAATGGTTTTGGTGCTTAGAGCCATACTGCAGTTATCTTTTTAACCCTGGAGGTGGGCCGAATTTTTTATCTTCACCGTATTTTTCTAGTCTTCGTGGCGAAATATTCCCTGCTTCATCATTGTACCTATCGTTTCTCATACCTTGAAGCAAGTCTCTTTGCAGATCAGAAAAAAAGTTTTTACTGCCTCTTTCTTCTTTTTCCATCCTTCTTTCAAAGGTTTCTTTTTCTTTGGGAAAGGCGGTGTGGAATTCATCTCTGGCTTCATTTATAATATTCCAACCTTTTTTTGCGGCTTCACCCCAACCTTCTTGATCGTCAAATTGGCCAGCTAATTCGTCTAAAGCATCCATCTGTGAATTAAGCAGAGCCATAGTTCCGTCGTTTATATCTTCAAGGTGCTCAACTGAATATTTAACAGCTCGACAGAATTTTTCAGCTTCCTGTTCGATTTGATCTAAAGTAATCATGGTTATTTTTTAAATTCAGTGATAGCTTCTTTTAATTCGGTTTCGATTGATTCGTCCCAGCCGCCGTCACTGATTTTATTAAGTAGCGTTGGTTTACTGTGATTCAAAAATTCGTGCAACTTGGTTTCCCAGGCGCGAACATCTTTCACCGCCACGTCATTCGCGTAACCATTACTGATAGCATAAATAATCGCCACTTGGTTAGCTACTGGCAATGGTTGATATTGTGGTTGCTTCAGGATTTCCATGAGGCGCTGACCAAGGTCAATTTGTTTTTTGGTATCGGCGTCGAGGTCGCTGGCAAATTGGGCAAAGGCTTCGAGTTCACGGAATTGGGCCATGCTGAGTTTCATTTTACCGGCGACTTTTTTCATTGGTTTGGTTTGGGCGCTTGAGCCGACGCGTGAGACTGAAATACCCACGTTCAAAGCCGGACGAATGCCGCGAAAGAACAAGTCACTTTCAAGGAAGATTTGACCGTCGGTGATGGAAATAACGTTGGTTGGGATATAGGCTGAAATATCACCAGCCTGGGTTTCGATGATTGGCAAGGCGGTGATAGAGCCGCCACCAGCTTCTTTGTTGCGGCGGCAGGCACGCTCGAGGAGACGAGAGTGCAAGTAGAATACGTCGCCAGGGTAGGCTTCGCGGCCCGGCGGGCGGCGGAGCAAGAGTGAGATTTCGCGGTATGCCCAGGCTTGTTTAGATAGGTCGTCGTAAATAACGAGTACATCCTTGCCTTTGTCCATGAAGTATTCGGCAATGGCAACGCCGGCGTAGGGGGCGATATACAAAAGTGAAGCAGGGTCAGATGCTCCGGCACTAACCACTACGGTGTATTCCATGGCGCCCGCTTCTTTTAATTTGGCCACGATGCGGGCAATTTTCGATTCTTTCTGGCCAATACCAACATAGACACAGATCATGTCTTGGCCTTTTTGATTGATAATCGTATCAATAGCCACGGCTGTTTTACCGGTTTGGCGGTCGCCGATAATCAGCTCGCGCTGACCACGACCAATGGGGATCATAGCATCGATGGCTTTGATACCGGTTTGTACCGGCTGGTTGACTGGCTCGCGGCTCATGACGCCTGGAGCGATTTTTTCGATTGGGTAGAAAGTTTTGGTATTAATTTTAGCCCCCCCATCGATGATTTCTCCAAGTGGATTAACCACGCGGCCAATGAGTTGTTCGCCAACCGGGACGGATAAAATACGACCAGTGCGCTTTACTGAGTCGCCTTGTTTGATATGGCGGTACTCTCCGAGTAGCACTGCGCCGATAGTTTCTTCTTCAAGGTTAAGGGCTACCCCGTAGGTGGAGTCACCTTTGCCTGCGGCTACAAATTCTAACATTTCATTGGCCTGGCAATTAGATAATCCACTGAGGCGCGCAATACCGTCACCGACTTCAAGCACGGTGCCGACTTCTTCGACTTCAACTTGCTTTTCAAACGAAGCAATATTTTTTTTGAGTTCAGCGATTATGGAGTTAGTTGACATACAATATAAGTTTCAATGGCTAAGGGTTAGGCGGCCAATTTATGTTTGAGGCGAGTTAACTGTTTTTTGATGCTGCCGTCAAAGATCATGTCGTCGGTTTTAACTATTACCCCTCCGATCAGACTTTCATCGGTGGTGGCGGTGATGGCCGTTTTGCCCCCGAAGATGCGATTGATTTCTGCTGTCATGTCGGCGGTAAGCGGGTTCGCGCTCTCTACTTTCAAGGCGATGATTCCATCTCGTTTGGCAGCGTAGGCCTCGAATTCTTTTAAAATCTTGGGTAGAAGGTTCAGGGCATGTTTACTCCTCAGGCTGCTGACAAGATTGGCCACCAAGATTGCACTGTCGCTAGTCTTTTGACTTAGCTCGTACAAGGCGTGGGCGTATTGTACAGAACTATTTGCTTTCATACGAGATTTGTTTCAGCATTGTTTCAATATTTCTTTTGTCTTCGGTGCTAGTATTTTTTTCAATCAGAATTTTCTCCAAGGCCATTACCACTAAATCTGCCGCTTCCTTTTTAATGCCAGCCATCATATCATCGCGTTCAATTTGCAAATTTCGTTTGGCCTGATCGATAAGCGCTTCAATATCTTTTTTGGCCTTAACTTTAAGCGCGGCAGCTGTAGCATCGGCTTCGCTGGTTGCTTTTTCTAGGATTTTATTGGCTTCAACTTTTGCCTGATCCATTTTGACCTGATATTCTTGATCGCTTTTAACGAGGCGGTCTTTGATTTTTTCCGCTTGATCTAGGCTGTCATCGATCATTTTTTGACGGTCGGTCATCTTGGTTGTTAATGGCTTCAAGATAACAAACCAGACAATGCCGATAACAATCAAAAAGTTGATCAGCTGGAAGGCAAATAGGCTAGGGTTAATTCCAAGTGAGGCTAACAGACCGGTTTCTGCAGGAGCAGTTCCATGCGTGGTAACTGCACTGTGCTCTCCGGCAGGCGCGGTGTGTTCGGCCGGAAGAGACTCTTTGGAAACAGGCGCGGTCATGGCGTGGGCGGTATCAAAAATATTTAATGTCATACTACTATCGTAAACTTAAATAATCCAAGATAATCGGACATGGCCCTATCCATATCCGATCGATTGGTCTTTAAGACAGGGTGAACACTACGACTAGAGCGTAAATGGCAATGGCTTCGGCAAATGCAGCACCAAGCAGCATAGGCACAAAGATCTTGCCGCCTGCTTCGGGGTTGCGGCCGATAGCCTGCATAGCGGTGCCAACGATTTTACCGATGGCGAAAGCTGGGGCCAAACCACCAACGGCAATCGTGGTGCCTTTGATGATGGCCAAAATGTTTTCGTGGGAAATGCTATCCATACGAATATAGATTATAGGTAATGACGCATTATAACGGCACAAGGTACAGCAGGCGCTGCGCTTGGCGCACTCCCTTGTGCCACATCACCTTTAATTAACATATCGATTTAGAATGGTCGACACGATACTAAATCGAAGAAGCTAATTAATGAGCTTCGTCCCCATGCGGGGCGGCCGAGGCGACCGTCATATACACCAGGGCTAAAATAGCAAACACGCTGGCCTGGATAAGGCCAACGAGTAATTCGAGCAGCATAAAGGGGGTGGGCACTGCAATAGCCACGATGCTATAAATAACAGTTAGCAGAACTTCACCGGCAAAAATATTACCAAATAAACGCAGTGACAGTGATAAGACTTTGGACAGCTCGCTGACAACTTCGATCAAACCAACAGCAAATTCAACCACGCCTTGAAAAATTCCGATAGGGCCTTTTTTAAAGCTCTTAAGCAGAGATTTTACCTGAATGAATTTATTGACGTGGGTAAAGAAGCCGACGGTAAAAAAACCAAATAAGTGTGAAGAAACTACTGTGACCAATGCCATGGCTATAGTGAGGTTGAGGTCGGTATTGGCAGGACGCAGTAAGAAATTATGGCCAACCGTAATACTGCCGGTGCCAGGGAGCAGTCCGAGCCAGTTTGATAGCAGGATGAAAAAGAAGATAGGACCAACGACTGGCAAAAAACTTAACGTTTTTTTACGGTCGCCGGTAACTTGATCAAAGTAACCAAGTAAAATATCAAGAAAAAATTCCACTGTGTTCTGGACTTTGCCAGGGCGAAGGCTGATCTGTTTACGAAGGTAGAGCCCAACAGCAAGCAGGATGAGTAGGGCGAGCCAAGCATTCACTAGAGTGTTGGTAATAGTGACCGGGCCAATATGAAATAGTGCTTCAGGCGCGAGGGTAGGAATATGAAGGGCCATAGATGTACGTCGGAATTATGGTTTTTTAGATTGTTTGGTCATGGCTTCGTACTGTTTGCCGTATTGCTTCGTTTTTTTGAAAATAATAAAACCAGAAAACACGGCAGCCAGGACAAAACCGGTAATGAGTAGATAGGGATCGCTATTGAAACGAGCATCGAGGCGCTTGCCGAGATAAGACAGAATTGCTACGGGTACAGCAATGGCAGCACCGAAATCACCGACAATTTTTAAGGCAAACATATAATACCTTCGCTCTTCATCTGGAACGATGGTTGATTTCGGTAGTGGCTTGTTGAATTCATCCATAAGGCCCCTATTGTAGAGCAAAATTACCTCTGCGTCAAGATATTTTTTAACTGGTTTGTGGATGCTTTTTCTCGCTGTATAAGGGTTTTAAATTTTGTGGCGAGTGTGTTGCCGGCTGATATATTTGGCAATCTCAAGGGCAGGAACTACCAGACAGGCTGTGCCGATAGCTATTAGCCAATCGCTTACTGTTAAGGCAAAGGTGTTAAAGGGTTTCTGGAGGAACGGGACATAGATAATGGCTATAAGCAATAAGAGCTCCCAAGCAACGGCGCGGTTAAGCCATTTATTGCTAAAAAAGCCGCTAACAATAGAATGGCGTTCAGAGCGGAAGCTGTAGGCTTTAAAGAATTGAATTAAGACGAGAGAGACAAATACCATGGTCATAGCTTCGGCGGCGGTGCGGCCCGAGTTGTAGGCCCAGATGAATAACCCGAGGTTCAAAGTGGTTGAAACCAGTCCACCAACGGTGATAAGCGAAATAACCGGGCGAGTGAAAATACCATTTTTGGTGGTACGTGGTGGCTCGTTCATAATATCTTTAGCAGGTGGGTCAACGGCTAGAGCCAGCGCAGGCAGGCCATCGGTGGCTAAATTTACGTAGAGGATTTGTACGGCACTGAGTGGTAGTGGCAATCCGAGCAGGCTGGCGCCGATCATCAAGCCCATTTCACCAATATTTGAAGATAACAGGTACATTAAATATTTTTTGATATTTCCAAAAATAATTCGCCCTTCTTCGACGGCAGCGACGATGGAGGCAAAATTATCGTTGGTTAACATCATGTCGGCCGCTTCTTTACTAACGTCAGTGCCGGCTATGCCCATGGCAATGCCGATGTCGGCTTTTTTGAGAGCAGGAGCATCGTTCACTCCGTCACCAGTCATAGCTACAATATGGCCATTTTTTTGGAGCACGCTCACGATGCGTAATTTATGAGCCGGTGACACGCGAGCAAAGACAGAAATGGTTTCGATATCAGCTTCTAATTCTTGATCATTTATATTTTCGAGCTCCGACCCAATCACCACACGCCCACCAGGCGACATAAGGCCAAGCTCCGTAGCAATAGCGCGGGCAGTCGTAGGGTGATCGCCGGTGATCATGGCTAGTTTAATACCGGCTTGTTTGCAGGTCTCAATAGCAGCTTTAGCTTCGGGGCGGGGCGGATCAATCATGCCGAACAATCCGAGAAAGGTAAGCTCGGTGTCACGAATATTTTCCGTTTCAGAGCTACCTATTGCAACAGCTATGACGCGCAAGGCTTCGCCGGAGAGTAATTCGGCGGTATTAATAATTTTTTCTCGAGCCGCTTGGTCAAGTGGCTTTCTAGCGGAATTTTCTAGGCTGTGGGTGCATGAATTTAAAATTACTTCTACCGCACCTTTGCTGTAAATATGATAATTGTTTCCATAGCGATGAAGCGTAGTCATTCGCTTTGTTTCGGAGCTAAAAGGTATCTCGGCTACCCGGACATATTCGGTATCAAGGACTGATTTATCAAGTCCAGTTTTGGCAGCTGCTACCACTAGGGCGCCTTCGGTTGGGTCGCCACTTACTTCCCACTGACCTTCATGTTGTTTGATATGTGCATCTGATGACAGGGCCGCGGCTTGAAGCAGGTTTTTCAGCTGATCAGTTGGTTGCCAACTGCCCTTATTCAGGGTGAAAGAACCCCGTGGTTCATAGCCACTGCCGGAAACTTCAATAATTCCCACATCGGGTAATAGAATTTTTCGCACTGTCATTTCATCTTTGGTCAGAGTGCCGGTTTTGTCGGAGCAAATAATAGTGGTGGCACCAAGTGTTTCCACGGCAGGCAGACGACGCACTAATGCGTTGCGTTGCACCATACGTTGCACGCCGATGGCGAGAGAAATGGTGACTACGGCAGGCAATGCCTCTGGAACCACCGCGACAGCGAGCGCAATTCCGAAAATAAATAGTTCCAAGAATGGTTGACCCCGCATGAGACCAAGACCGACCACTACTATTACAAGTACGAAGGCAATTTTGGCTAAATTTTTTCCGACTTTATCTAAGTTTTGCTGGAGCGGGGTGGGAGCACTCTCCACCGATTGCAGCAGGTGGGCAATTTTACCAAATTCAGTTGCCATACCGGTCGCAACTACTACGGCTAGCCCCCTTCCATAGGTGGCAGACGTTCCAGAAAATACCAGATTTTTACGATCACCAAGCGGGGCATTGAGATCACTGATTGCGGCAGTATTTTTTTCGACGGCGATTGATTCACCGGTAAGTGCAGCTTCTTCAATTTTTAAATTCACGGCTTGGATAAGTCGGGCATCAGCTGGAATTTTGTCGCCGGTGGCAATAATGATGATATCCCCAGAGACTAATTCTTTGGCCGGAACTTCTTGCTCCTCTCCATTTCGTAGGACAAGGGCAGTTGGAGCCGCCATTTTTTTCAAAGAATCGATAGCTTTTTCGGCCCGATATTCCTGAATAAAACCGAGCAGTACCGCAAATAGTACAATTACGGCGATAGCCACAGCTTCGAGACCATGCCCCAGAAATCCTGAAACCAGGCTGGCTCCGAGTAAAATTAAAATGAGTACATTTTTAAATTGTTCGATTAGAAGGCCAAGCGCTAAAATTTTTTTGCCACCCTGTAATTCATTAAAGCCATAGGTGGCGAGGCGTTTACCAGCCTCGGTCGAATCAAGGCCGACGTCACTATGCGATGCAAGCTGTTTTAAAACATCGGCTGCGGCAAGACTGTGCCAGGTGGCGGAAGATGTTTTAAACTGATCGGACATAGGTTGGCTGATTATCAGAATTAGGAAATTTTAGAAAAGAGTCGGCGTGCGTTAGCAGTGGTTGCCTCCGTTACTTCTGCGGTGGTCAGATTTTTAATAGCGGCAATTTTTTTAGCGACTTCCAGTACCATCCACGGTTCAGCTCGTTTGCCACGAAATGGAATGGGCGCTAGATAGGGTGAATCGGTTTCTAATACCATTCGGTCAAGTGGACAGTTTTTTACGACTTCAAGCAGTGCCGCTTGAGCGGCAGGGTCACTTTTTTTGGGTGGAAAAGTAATAATGCCGGTAAAACCAAGGTATGAGCCGAGTTTTAAAAATTCTTGCGCGTACTCCCAATTGCCGATATAGCAGTGAATAACAGAGCGAAGAGAAGTTTGGTTATATTCCTCCATCAACTCTTTCAGGAGCGCAATCATCTCGGGGTAGGCGTCGCGCACGTGAATGGCAAGCGGTAAATTAGTTTCAACAGCCAACCGGAAATGATCTCGAAAGACAGCTTGTTGCTTTTGAAGTACGGCTGCTGACGAAAGATCGGGTGGTAATCGGTAGAGGTCAAGCCCGCACTCCCCAATCGCAATTGTTTTAGGATGCAGTGCTAGCTGTTTGTAGAAATCGTAATCAAACGATTCTTCGCGAGTATTAAAAGATGATTCTTCTTCATCGATGTGCTGGGAAAATAAGTGTACGGGATGAAGCCCAACACTGGCATAGCAACCCTCGTATCGACTGGCAAAATCAACTCCATTTTTACTGGTATCACGCTGGGTTCCCACTAGATTCATAATGACACCCTTGGCCCGGGTAGCGGCAATCACGGCGGCGCCATCTTGTTCAAACGCTTTAAAATGAACGTGACAGTGGGTGTCGATAAGCATAGAATTTATTGGGTGCTGGTGGCGGTGGAAGTTGAGTTCGCACCAGGATAAGAGAAATTAGCTGGAAATTTGAAATTTTTTAAATCATTGATATTTTTTGGGAAAGAAATTCCGGGCGGGAATTTCGGCATATCAAAACTCTGCGGCAGTGAAAAACCGGAAAATTCATTGACTAGATTTACCAATTCTTTCGGCAAAAGCGGCCATAAGAACTTGGTAAATTGCACCACCGGCGGAGCGGTCTTTGATTTATCTAAATTATCCATGATGCGCGGCGACGGCGGAAATTTAGTAATAAAGAAAATGGCAATCCCAACTAGTATAATCCCCTCTAGCAACCCCAGAATACCACCGAGCAGCTTATCAACTGCCCCGAGAAACGGCACAGCCGACACGATGGTAAAAATTTTCCCGATGCCCCAAAAAGTGATTCCAATCAGGCGATTGCTGATAAAAAATATTAGAACAAACACGAGGACACGCACGAAATTAGGGTTCCAGTCAGTGAAATCCACCAGCAATTTAGTAAGCTGTTCGTAATAATGGCCGGCTAAATAAATGCCAAGAATCGTACCGACCAGTGATCCGAGGGCGTGAATCAGTCCGGTTTTAAAACCGAGGTACCCAAATAGTATGATAACGGCTAGTATGATTAGATCCGCTGTGACCATATGCTCCTTTTTAAAAATTAAGTAAAGCGTTGGATTATTACATTCCCGACACTGCGGGAATGAGAGATTGGTTTATTTTTCAAGACGCGGGAAAAGCATGGCTTGCTTATCAATTTTATTTCCCACAATTAATTCTACCCATTGTTGCAAATCGGCTAATGGTTTCTTGTTCTCTGTGGCCGGGTCAAGACCGAGTTGAACGAGTATTTTTTCGGCAGTTTCTGGCATCACCGGCCATAGCATAATGGCAATATGGCGCAAGGCTTCGGCCAGGTGATAGAGCAGATTATGGACTTTACCCATCTCCCCTGCTTTGGCTAATTTCCACGGTTCAGTGTCGGAAATAAGCTGGTCGCAGTGGGTAATAAATTTGGCACAGGCATCGAGTGCCAGGTCAAAGCGCCAGCGTTCCATGGCGACGGTGTAGGCAGGCCAAACGGTTTCCGCTAGGTACGAAATAAGCGATTGGTTGACTTCGGTCACCGGCGGCACTTTATTATCGGCATATTTTTCGATCATGGTCAGTACGCGGTTAGTTAGGTTGCCGATACCATTGGCCAAATCACCGGTGTAGCGGTCTTTGAATTTGGTATGTGAAAAATCACCGTCATTATCAAAGGGGATTTCACGCATCAAGAAGTACCTCACGGCTTCGAGCGGATACATTTCAATTAGTTCGAGCGGGTTAATAACATTGCCGACTGATTTGCTCATTTTTTGGCCATCGACGGTGATCCAGCCGTGGACAGCTATCTGCTTCGGAATATCTACACCGGCACTGAGTAGCATCGCTGGCCAGAGCAGTGAGTGAAAGCGGTTAATTTCTTTGCCGACCATGTTGATGCCAGGCCAGAATTTTTTGAACAGGTTGTCGTCTTTTGAGCCGTAGCCAAGAGCAGTAATATAATTCGTTAGCGCATCGAACCAGACATACATGACCTGTGATGAATCCCCTGGCACGGGTACTCCCCACGGGAGTTTTTCAGCTACACGCGAGATACTAACATCTTCGAGCCCGCTTTTCAGCATGTTCAGCATTTCGTGGTATTTGCTTTCGGGATAGACAAAATTTTTATTTTGTTCGAATAAAAATTCTAAAGGCTCTTGGTAGCGAGATAGTCGGAAAAAATAATTTTCCTCGGTTAGTAATTCTGGAACACGCTGGTGATCTGGACATTTGCCATCTACTAAATCTTTTTCAGTTTTGAAGGCTTCACAGCCCACGCAATAGAGGCCGGTGTAAGCTTTTTTGTAAATATCACCGGTGGTTTCAACGGCTTTCCAAAAAGCCTGGGCGCGTTCGATATGGCGCTCCTCGGTGGTGCGAATAAAATCATTATTGCTAATGTTCCATTGATCCGCCAGATTTTGAAATAAGGCAGACATTTTACTGGCGTAATCTGCTGCAGTGAGGCCGTATTCGCGGGCAGTTTTCATGACTTTTTGCCCGTGTTCGTCGGTGCCAGTTAGGAAATACACCTCTTTGCCAAGCAGGCGCTGATAGCGGGCCATGACATCGGCATAGAGAATTTCTAAGGCGAAGCCGATATGCGGTTCGGCGTTGGCGTAGGGAATGGCAGTGGTGAGAAAATAGATGTTTGGTTTATTCATACATTCAGCGCTTGGTTTTTTTTGAAATATCAAATAAGACAATAGTATCGGTGGTGTTATCGTAAAACATATTCCATGGTTTTATGTCATCATAACCTTGTTTTTCTAACTCTTGACTTAACGCTAACCACCGCCGAGAGAATTCATTTGTGGCTTTAAGTGTTGGGAAGGATGCACCTAAGGCGTCAAGAGGTTTTAAGTTTACTGAGCGGGTAACGAAGTAATTGATGGAGGCGTCGCTGTATCCAAGGAGCGGTTTGTTAATTTGCGCTTTATATTTAGCTAAAATAGCTTCAACGACTGGGTCTTCTGCAGCGCCCATGGTGTCAGCGAATTCTTTGGCGCCACCGGCAACTATAGGACTTCTTGATTCGCGCTCTGCAAATTTTAGAAAAAAGTTTTGACCAGCTAATTCTACATTAAATGCCTTAGAGTAGCCGGCGGTTTTAATTGGGCTAATAGTAATACCTCCCTGTGAGCGCTCACCAATAGCGCTAACATGGCGCGGGTCATTTATCAGATCTTTGAGTTTGAGTGCTAACGTTTGCGCATCTTGGATATCATCAAAATGTTCCAGGACAAAATTTAAAAATTCAGTTGTTATTGCCAGGTCATATGTTTCGGTATGGTACTCAAGGACATCATGTGGCGCTTTATGACGGGCTTCTGCTTGCTCTCGACCACCCCAAATAAAATCAAGATACTTTCTCATACGGCCATTACCTTTTATCTGCTGACTATGATTACAAATTCCCCCCGTTCGTCCATAACTTCACTTTTAATAGTTTCAATAGTGCCGCGGTAAACAGTTTCAAATTTCTTGGTTAACTCCCTCCCCACTAGTAGATTATGATTAGGTGACAAAATTTCCGAAAGTTCTTGAAGGCATTTTTTAATGCGATGACCTGATTCGTAAAATACTACGGTGACTGGTGAAGCGGCAGCTTCTTTAAAAAATTTTTGGCGCTTATTTTTGTGCGGCGGAAAACCGAGAAATAAGAATTTATCGGTTGGAAATCCGGAGATACTAAGGGCGGCAATAGCAGCGCAGGCTCCGGGGATTGGTATCACTGAAATATTTTTGGCAGTCGCTTCTTTTACTAACAAGTTGCCTGGGTCGCTTATTCCTGGCGTTCCGGCGTCACTTACTAGTGCCAGGTTTTTACCGTTGAGGAGTTGCTCGATAATGTGATTGGTTTTTTTGACGTCACTATGGTGATGGTAACTTTCGGTAGCGTTTAGAATGCCGAAATGTTCTAGGAGTTTTTTAGTTACCCGGGTGTCTTCACAGAGAATGAGATCAGCCTCTTTTAGCGTGGTAATAGCGCGTGCCGAGATGTCACCGAGATTGCCAATGGGGGTTGCTACAATAAATAGAGTGCCAGGAGTCATATGCTCTAATCCTAGCAAATTAAGCCAAAAAAGTAAACGCTGTACTATTTAAAACACCCAGCTCCAGGCTGGGTGTTTTTGTCTTATTTATGCCTCTCTGCTTGACGCAGCATCTCTACCATGGGTGGAAGGTGTTCGAGCACGTAATCGATGTCTTCTTTTTGGGTCAGGTGACCGAGTGAGAAGCGGAGGGCGGCTTCGCATTCGGTGTCCCCTACCCCGATTGCTTTAAGCACATGAGAAACGCTGGTTGAACGGGCTGTGCAGGCAGATCCGGCCGAGCACATGATACCGATACTATCGAGGTATAAGAGCAAAGCTTCGGCTGATAGGCCGTGAAAAGCGATGTTAAGGTTGTTGGGCAAGCGATTTTCGCCTATCTCTGGGCCGTGCAGTGAGATATTCGGTACCCTTTTTTGCAATTCATTCCAGAAATAGTGACTGAGTGAACGTACACGATTAGTTTCAACTTCTTTTTCAGCCTGAGCTAATTCTAGGGCTTTGGTCAGGCCAACAATGCCAGACGTGTTTTCGGTGCCAGGGCGCAACTTAGACTCTTGGCTGCCGCCGCGCATAATCGGTTTAATTATGGTACCGCGGCGAATGTATAACGCTCCGACCCCTTTTGGCCCATACATTTTGCTGCCATTGATGGTCATGAGGTCGACGTGGAGGCGCTCGACATTCAGATCAAGGTATCCAGTTGCCTGGCAGGCATCGGTATGGAAATATGGATACGCAGTTTTGTGTTCGCGGCGATATTTGAGGAGTTCTTTGCCAATTTCGGCAATTGGCTCGATAGTGCCAATTTCATTATTGGCATACATAATAGTGACGAGGACGGTATCAGGACGGATGGCTTTTATAACATCTGCCGGGTTAACCTTGCCGGTACTATCAAGTGTGATATAGGTGACTTCAAAGCCTTCTGCTGCCAAGTCTTCCAGCGGATATAGAACGGCATGGTGCTCGATGGCTACGGAAATTAGATGCTTACCATGGGAAGCATGAGCCCTGGCCAGGCCATAGATAGCCAGATTATCAGATTCACTACCACCACCGGTGAAAATGATAGTGTCAGATTCGGTGCCAAGTAGCTCAGCCACTTTTTTACGGCACTCTGATAGTGTCTTGTGGGCAGCTTGCCCGGCGCTGTAGAGCGATGAAGCATTACCAAAAATTTCACCAAAGTAGGGCTGCATGGCGGCGACTACTGCCGGGTCGGTTGGGGTAGTAGCAGCGTGATCCAAATAGACTTTGCGCGGGTTTGCAGGCTTAGCGAGCATATTAGAACGGAAGAGTAAGATTGATGGCTTTTTTGGCTGGGGCGTTGGCGTCGCTTTTGGGGAAGCTGAAGTCAACGGCAAATGGCAAGACTTCGTTGGTTAGGGTTTTGTAAAATAATTGGCGATTATCGCGGCCGAATTCATAGACTTCTTTGGTAACCCGGACATCCTGTTCGCAGTATTTTTTGATTTCATCAAGCTTGCCTTCTTTCCACCAGCGGATAGCCTGGAGGCCTTCGGCGCTTTTTTGGACATTATCCAACGTGGCTTTGGCCACATCGTCGAGTTTGAGGCGGATACCGAGGCTTTCTTTGATTTTTACGATCAGGTCGAGGTGTGGCAATTGTTGCAAGTCACCAAGGTAGTAATTGTTTAACACTGGTAAGTCGAAGTGGCCGCTGTTATAGCCAATTATTCGGTCGGCTCGCTCTAAAATTGGCCACAACTTGCCAAGTTCGTGTTCTTCGAAACTTTCGTAGGTATTGGTTTCGTAGCGGTAAATGGAAACAACAGATACTTTGAGTTTTTTAAAATCATTATCGACGTCAGCAAAGGTGTTTTGGGTTTCAATATCAAAAACTACTTCGTTGAGCATAGTACTTTAGAATAAACTGGATTCTTGGTTGAGAGTAAAATTGGTGGCTTTATGATAGTGGAAATAAGTGAGTGCGTCAATTTGGCACCGCTGTCATTCTGAGTGAAACGAAGAATCCCTTGTGGTTTACGGCGGCTTGTATTTGGCGTTGTGGGATTCTTTGCTGCGCTCAAGATGACGAGTATTTATGGCATATTTAATCTCTAAAAGATCAACGCTGGAAAAATGACTTTTTTAAAATAAGCATGGGTGGCGTCTGAGGTGTCTCGTTTTAATACCACTTCTTTTAATTTTTTAATGATATATTTATCCGGGTTATGAAATAGAAATGAGAAGTCTTTTTTGGTTATAAAACGGATGTTGTAGATGAGATAATTCGCATTTGAAAATTTAAGATAGCGATGCTTGCGGTCGGCTTCGGCAATCAAAAATGCGGCCACTTCCCTACCCCAGGATTCTAATTCGGCGTGAGAAATGTGTTCGGGATTGGCTGACAGGATTTCGGTCAGGAGTTTATAGGCTAGGTTGGTTATTTTTTCGAGGCCGGTTTTTAGGTTCTCCTTGGAAAAAATGGGAGATTTAGGTTTGGCGCTTTGGCGCATGAGCACGGCAGCGGATAATTGCTTGGCTGTTTTTATTAGCAATCTGGCTTTTTCCTTATCATCTGCTGCGCGCAGGAATTCAAGGTGGTAAAAGAGGGCGAATTTTAGGCTGTGGCGGTAGATGATTTTTTTGTTGATTTTTGATTCGATTATGGCTCCGGTTTCATCTTGGCCGTAGACGTAGTAGTAGCCTTTTTTGAAGAAGTATTTGGGGACGATTAGGATGGAAAGATTGATAGTCTGCAGTTCGGTTTTAAGTTTTGCTATTTCAGACGAATAGTGGGCGCGGTTGCGGTAGACATTCCAAGGATGGCTTATTATTATGTAAAAGTCTAAGTCGCTTGATCTCGTTCCCTCGTCATAAGTGTGACTGCCTCCACGCAAAATTTGGTCATTCGGAAAGATTGGTTTAAAGGTTTTTGTTATGTTTTTTGACGCCTGATCAGAGCTCATAGAATTTGACCTGAATTGTAGCTTGATTTTGAAAAAAGAAATAAAAAACCCCTGAAATTGCATTTTAAAAATCTGGCTTTATTTTACAGGAAACCTTTTTTGACATTCTTGAAAGTTTTTATAATTAAAACTATAAAAACTGAAGGTCGAGATTTCCTGTTTTTTATCTAAAGTTACCGTACCCAAACGATCGTGGATTAAGAGCGGAAAATCTTTGTGGTTTTCGGTAAATAAAACGAGATTACTTGAATATAATTTTAAAAAGCTTGATGTTAAAAGATCTACCAATTCCACTCCTTTAACTCCTCTATATTGATAGATGTTAGAAATTTCAACCGCTTCCTTGAACAAATTTTGTTCGCTCCTAATTGGAATGGCTGCTTCGCACAGCGCTTCAATTAAAGAGTCTTTTTTTCTCGCCTGTGACAATGATTTAGAATCTCTTAGAAACTCAATTTTTATCAGCTCATTAGTGACTATAGGGCAGTGTAGCTGGAAAATTTCATTAAAAAGATCCTCTGTGTGCTGCTCAAAAATACTGTTCTGGACAAAACTCAAGGCGCAAGTATCTAGAAGAACATGCTTGCCCTTAATTTTTTCTATCAAGGAAGAATCCAACATAATTAGTCATCGTCGTCATCTTCGTCCTCCTCCTGAATAATAGACTCAACAATTTTTTTCAGTAGCAAAAAATCAATAGGTTGGCCTTTCGGTCTGTAACCTCCTTCGGGAACTTTTTTTTTGGGTTGTTTGGGGTCTTCCATAGTACCCCTAAAGTACTATGCTTTCCCCTTAAAATCAACCCTAAATTTTATTTTCCTATCTCACCTGTCTGCCGTGTTTTGCAGCAAGTTTTTAAAACAAAAAAGCGCCATAAAGGCGCTTTTGTTGCAACTCGAGTTTAACGTTTGCTCCACTGCGGTGCACGACGAGCTTTCTTAAGACCCGGTTTCTTGCGTTCTTTGACGCGTGCGTCGCGGGTGAGTACGCCGAGGGATTTGAGGGTTTTTTTGAAGTCTTCGTTGAATTGCACGAGGGCGCGGGCGATGCCGAGTTGGATGGCTGTAGCCTGGCCTTTTTTGCCGCCGCCGTCGGTTTTAACCGATACGTCGGTGTTCTTTTCTTTGGACACAGCTTTGAGCGGGGCCATTACGATTTCCTGCCATTCTTTGTATGGAAAATACTTTTCAAGCGGCATGCCGTTGACGGTGATTACACCAGTCCCCTGGTCGATGCGGACGCGGGCTGCGGCTGATTTGCGGCGGCCGACGCTGCGGATTTTGGTATCTTTGGCGTTGATTTTGGTCATAACAGAGGATTATTTAAACGTTAACCGGCGCAGGCGGGCTTCGCGCAGTTTGTTTTTAGGTAACATTTTGACTACCGCATGGCGGATAACTTCGGCCGGGCTTTCTTTGAGCAAGGTCTTGGCAGGCTTAACTTTCAAACCACCCGGATGCATAGTGTGGTGTTTATAATCTTTTTGATCCAGTTTTTTACCGGTAAACGTAATTTTGTCGGCATTTTCAACCACCACCTTGTCACCATTGTCGAGGTGGGTGGAGTAGCTGACTTTGTGCTTGCCAATCAAAATCGTAGCGATTTTGGTAGCAATGCGCCCCGGGCTTTGGCGGGTCGCGTCGAGGACATATTTGGTGCGTTTAATACGTGACATACCTTTATGAGTAATTAGTAATGGGTAATTAGTAATTAGCTGATGAATGATTGAGTGCAACTAATAATTCTTACTAATTACTGCTAAATATTAGACAAGTTCTAGTACTACCTCTTCAGCGCCATCGCCTTTGCGATTTTTAAGGGCGGTGATGCGCGTATACCCACCGGGGCGGGTGGCATAGCGCGGGCCAAGTTCGGTCATTAACTTTTTGACCGCGTTCTCGGTGTGTAGAACTGGGATTACCTGGCGGCGGGCTGCAAGAGTCGCCGGCTTCGCTTTGGTAATCAGACGTTCTACGAGCGAGCGGGTGGCTTTGGCTTTGGCTTTCGTGGTAACGATTTTTTCGTACAAAATCAAACTCTCGGCGAGGCCAGTGAGAAGGGCTTTGCGGGAGGCTGTTTTTCGATCAAGCGTTACTTTCTTTTTTTGGTGTCTCATACCTTAATCATTAAATGCGGTAATTATTTCTTTTTAGCTTTTTTGGCTTTGGCTTTCGGTTCTGCCTCTTCTTCGCTGGCTGCTTCATCAGTTTCGGTCGCTTCTTCCTCTTTGGCTTCTTCGGCTGGCATGGTCATTTCAGCGGCTGGAGCAGCTTTGATACCATCAAGAATAATGGTGAAGTGGTTCATCAAAATTTCGGTGCTCTGGCGAAGGGCTTCTTCTGGGGAAATGGTGCCGTTGGTTTCGATAGCAATAGAAAGTTTTTCGTAGTTGGTGATGTCGCCAACGCGAGTGTATTCAACTTTATACCCGACATCTTTTACCGGAGTATAGACAGAGTCCATGACGATTGTGCCAAGGTCATAGTTCTGTTTATTTTTTTCTTCAACTGGTTTGTACCCGCGGCCTTTGCCAACAATAATGTCCATTTCAAGAGTCTTGGTGCCGGTGAGGTTGGCGATGACCAAATTTTTGTTGATGATGTCAATGCTTGAATTGGATTCGATATCAGCGGCAGTAACAACGCCTGGGCCTTTTTTGGTCAGGTGAAGCGTCACTGGTTCGTCGGAAAATACCGCAACTGAGAGCTGTTTCAAATTAAGCATGATTTCCATTACGTCTTCTTTGACGCCTTCGATGGTCGAAAATTCATGCTGCACACCTTTGATTTTGAAATATTCAACGGCTGAGCCTGGGAGCGAAGACAGTAAAACACGGCGCAGAGCGTTGCCAAGGGTGGTGCCATAGCCATGGTAACATGGCATGATGGTCACCGAACCAGAATGAGCAGTAGCACCTGGCTGGAACTCGACTTTGGCGGGGAGAAGAAAATTTTCCATAGTGTGTGAAGTAGTTTATCCGGTCCACAGAGTGCGGACTCGGCTCTGCCAAAATAAGGGCAGAAATTAACGAGAGTAAAACTCAATGATTGACTTGGCGTCAAAGTGAAGATTATCTACTATGGGGGAATTAAGGACTTTACCCGTTAAGGTTTTTGGTTCGATACTAAGCCACGCCGGAGTTTCAACTTTGGCCAGTGCTTCGGCGAGGGGGGCAAAAATGGTTTTCTTGCGAGCTTCTTCGCGCACACCGATGGATTCACCGACGCGAACGCGGTAAGACGGGATGGTGAGTTTTTTGCCGTTCACTGCAATATGACCATGGCTGACTAGCTGACGAGCGGCGCGGCGAGACTTGGCAATACCCATGCGGTATACGACGTTGTCAAGGCGGGATTCAAGATAGGTGACCAAAAATTTACTGGTGTCACCGGTCTTTTTAGCAGCTTCAGCCACATAGTTGCTGAACTGGCGTTCCAGAATGCCGTAGATTTTTTTTACTTTCTGTTTTTCGCGGAGCTGACGGCCATAGCCAGAGATCTTTTTGTGACCTTTCTGGTTTGGGCCATGCTGCCCTGGTGGGTAGCTGCGGCGGGTGACCGGACATTTCGGAGAGTCGCAGAGCTTCTCGCCGAATTTGCGGCACATTTTGTGTTTTGGTTCTAAATTACGGGCCATATTCGTAAGTCTTCAGGGTAAAGTAAGTAGTATAAAGATTAGACGCGGCGGCGTTTCGGTGGGCGGCAACCATTGTGCGGGATCGGAGTGGTGTCGGTGATAGCCAGCACGTTAAGTCCATTGATATGCAAGGCGCGGATAGCACTTTCGCGGCCGCCACCAATGCCTTTGATGAAGACATTCACTTCACGCAGGCCGTAGTCAGCGATTTTGGTAAGGAGTTCTTTTACTACCACACTGGCCGCATACGGGGTAGCTTTTTTCGGGCCTTTAAAACCATGGCCACCAGCAGAAGACCAGCCAAGCACGTTGCCATTTGGATCAGTGATACTGATGATGGTGTTGTTGTACGAAGCCTGGATATAGGCACTGCCACGCGGAACTTGCTTTACGATTTTTTTCTTTTTGGCTTTTACTACTTTGCCGCTGTCGGCTTTAGCAGCGGCGGCAGCAGAAGTTTTTTTGATATCTTCGGTCATACGAAAGGAATTATCGAGGAGTAGCTAGGAAGTAAGGTTATGTCTTCTGGCCGGTTTCTTTGCGGCCGCTGCCCATGGTCTTGCGGACATTGCCGCGGACGGTGCGGGAATTGGTTTTGGTGCGCTGACCGCGAACAGGCAAGTGTTTCATATGGCGAATACCACGGAAAGCTTTAATATCTTTGAGGCGCTTGATGTTGGCCTGAACTTCGCGGCGCAGGTCGCCTTCGGTTTTGTAGGTTTTTTCAATAATCGAGCGCAGCAAATCTTCCTGTTCGTTGGTCAGATTTTTGGTGCGAATGCTTTCGTCGATTTTGGCCATAGCCAAGATTTTCTTCGATAGGCTTGGGCCAATGCCGTAGAGGTAGTTAAGAGCTACTACAATCCGTTTTTCCTTAGGAAGAGTGATACCGGAGATACGCATACGTGTGTAATGTGGTAATTAAAGATGCGAATAAATTAACCTTGGCGTTGTTTGTGCTTTGAGGTAACGCAAATGACTCGGAGCTTGCCCGAGCGGCGAACAATTTTACATTTGTTGCAAATTTTTTTTACTGAGGCGCGTACTTTCATATACACAGATTATACTAAGTGGTGTTGATTACACGGATTAGATCCGAGTGAACAAAAAATACCAACCACTGCCGCGATATCATCGCCCTGCACATTTTTCGTTCCGGACCTAGTATCATGGGAACGAACCGGCAAAGCTACACCGCACTGGTTGATATTATTAAAATAGTAGATTTTAAAAACGGAATGTGATTCTTCCTTTGGTCAAATCGTAAGGGGTCATGGCAACTTTCACCTGATCTCCAAGCGATAGACGAATTTTATTGAGACGCATTTTACCTGATAAATGGGCAATAATCACCTGCCCGCTCTCGAGCGTGACACGAAATGTGCCTGCCGGAAGCAGCTCAGTGATAGATCCATTTATTTCGATAACATCTTGGTTTGCCATCTCAAAAAAATTAAGATGCCGATAGTGTAGCGGAAAATTGGGTATTCGTCAAGGATTTTTAGGTCTGACTTATGCACATATCGTGGTTAGGCAGAGGTTTCTCCCCTATTTTCGGGGTTGCTTACTGGGGGCACTCGGTACACCCAGTACTTGTAGAGTAAAAAGTTCCAACTGATAGCGAGGATAATGTTGGCAGTGCGAGCAAGGATGTATTGAACACCTAATTGCTCACTAATTAGCCAAATCCAGGCGGTAGCAATGAGGTAATTGCTACCAGCCACTACAAAGAATCGCACGAGCTGCTTATAAGCAATTCCGGTCGATTTAAAAGACCAAAAACGGTTGAGTAAAAAAACATAGATAATGATGATTGGCTGGTTCATGATCACAGCCAGGGTTTCGCGCACATGTAGTTTTTCCTTAAATAGGTATAAGGTGCCAATATCCAAAAGATAGGCACTCACGCCAATGGTAAAATACCGGATAAATTGATCGCGGTGAGTCCAGAATTGGAGGAGAAATTTTTTAAGAAAGTTTGGCATATTGTCATTCCCGTGCAGGCGGGAATCTAGCAATTACTAATTTGGCGAGCGACCACTGGATTCCCGCCTGCGCGGGAATGACAAGGAGAGGCTTGGTTACTCGACGATCGCTTTAATACGGCGTACCCCCGCACTAACGGCTTCTTCTTTGGTAATTTTGAACTTGCCTATAAGGCCAGTGTGTTCGACATGCGGCCCGCCACAGACTTCGCGGCTGTAGGTAGGCATGGTGGGATCGGCGCTGGCAAGCTCATTTGTGTCGCCGACGGTGTAGACTTTTACTTTGGCTTGATATTTATCTTCAAATAGCCCGATGGCGCCTTTGGCTTTGGCCTCTTCAAACGTCATTTCTTGCCAGCTAACTGGGTAATCACGCGCAATTGCTGCGTTAACAAGATCTTCAGCTTGTTTAACTTGTTCAGGAGTGAGTTTTTGGGGATGCGCAAAATCAAAACGCATGCGTTCTTGGGTGATATTACTCCCCCGCTGGGTGGCATGAGGGCCGAGAATTTTTATCAGGGTGGCATGCAGTAAATGGGTGGCCGTGTGATAGCGCGTCGAAATTTCACTGTGATCAGCGAGCCCGCCAGCGAATTTTTGTTCAGCTCCGGCGCGGGACTTCTCCTGATGTTCTTTGAAAGCCAAATCAAAGCCGTTTACATCCACGGTCAGTCCATTTTCAATAGCTAATTCTTGAGTCATTTCAAGAGGAAAGCCGTAGGTGTCGTATAGTTTGAAGGCGTGTTTGCCAGAAATTTCAGTAATCTGCTGGCCGGTTTTTTCGAACGCCATTCGGAACCCGTTAACCAATTTTTCAAATTCTTTGAGACCTTGTTCCACGGTGTTGCGGAATTTACTTTCTTCCCGGGCCATTTCGGTGAGGACAAAATCTTTATTTTTAAGGAGTTCTGGATATACATCTTTAAATATCTCAATTACAGCTTCAGCAATAATTTGAGCAAAATTATCTTGGATACCAAGCGTGCGGCCATAGCGCACAGCGCGGCGGATGAGGCGGCGGACAATATACCCTTGGTCAGTATTGCCAGGGGCAATGCCGCGATTATCGCCCATGATCATGGTGGCGGTGCGGAGGTGGTCAGCCACAATGCGCATGGCTTTGGTGACGTCTTTATTTTCGATATATTCACGACCAGAAATCTCTTGAATTTTTTGGATCAGCGGCCAGAAGGTGTCGATTTGAAAAACATCGGCATAGCCATTAAGCACCATGAGAGTGCGTTCAAGACCCATGCCGGTATCGACATTTTTTTGGGCCAAGGGTTCATATTTGCCGTCACCAACTTTATTGTATTGCATGAAGACGTCATTCCAGATTTCGAGCCAATTGTCTTCGTCTTGGCCGGGGTGGCTGCCTTCGGGCGGGAATTCACCTTCGCCCATCCAATAGAACATCTCAGTGTCTGGGCCGCACGGGCCAGTTTGGCCAGCTGGGCCCCACCAATTATTTTTACGAGGTAAAAAAGCAATTTTATGATCCGGTACGCCGATAGAACGCCACATAGCGGCGGCTTCTTCATCGCGAGGGATTTTGTTTTCAGGTTCGCCGACAAATACCGTAACTGCAAGTTTGCGCGGGTCAATACCAAGATACTCCTGGCTAGTTAAAAATTCGTAGCTCCATTCAATCGCCTCTGATTTAAAATAATCACCGAGCGACCAGTTGCCGAGCATTTCGAAAAATGTGTCATGGCGATTGTCCCCCACTTCATCAATATCCTGAGTACGGATACACTTTTGCGCATTCACGAGACGGCTGCCGGCCGGGTGCTTTTGGCCCATGAGATATGGGACTAATGGGTGCATGCCGGCGGTGGTGAACAGCACCGTTGGGTCGTTATCCGGGATAACCGAAGCTGAAGGGATAATGGCGTGCCCTTTGCTTTTAAAAAAATTTAAATACATCTGACGAAGTTGAACGGAAGAAATCATACAATCTATTGCAACAGATTTTTAACTAAAATAATTTTACCATTATCCTCGTGCGGTGAATATTCGTAGGCCTCGAGCGTTTGAGGATTGATTGCGGCAACGTTGCCGTTGCGCTCTAGTATATAATTAAAGGTGGTACTAGACATTACAGCTTCTTGAACAAAGGTTTGTTCAAATAATTTAACGGCTGGCTTGTTATTAAAGAATCTTTGGTAAATTGAGTAGTGGTATGTGGTAATTGGTTGGTTTGCACTATTAGAAGTACCAGCAGTTTCGAATAGATGTATCTTTTGATCAGGATAGGTATAGATACAGGAGTTAGAATTAGCATCAAATACGATTCCATCTACGCCGAGCTCTTTACAGAGAGATAAAACTTGGTTTTCGTAGGTTAATAATTTGTTTTTAATTTTATTAAAGTCTATTTGTTTATCAGCTGCTGCTTGCAAAATATTAAAGGCTGGATTTTTTTTAGCGATGGCTATTTGATTTAGAAGTGCAGCGTCACCGGTGTGGTATTCGCGCCAGTTCGTGCGCTTTACCAGTTTTTCTTCAGCCTGTTTTATAATTTCATAGAGATTAGCTTTGTCTCGCAAATCAAGTGTGGCAAGTTTGCCGCTATCATTAAGAACTTGCAAGCTGCTCGGCACGACATCTAGTGATAATTGCCGTAAGTACGATGTGTCAATTGATTTATTCTCTTTAAGAAAACGATTAACATTCTGAGCAGCAATCAGTCCATCAACATTTGCCAGTGATACCTCGACTACTGCCAGAATGCTCAGTGCTAATAGGGCGTGCACTAAGCGGGCAAAGGAAATTTTTCGTACCATGACCGCCATAGCAATTACTGCCGCAGCAATGAATAGGAAATAAATAAACCATTCTACATATAGGCGCAGCACGGTAAAACCGTAGGCTTCCTGATAGAGGTGCATACGCTTTAGAGCGGAGATACCAATTACTACTACCTGAGAAAGGAGCAAAAGCTTGAGTGCTGCCAACCAGACCGGACGCCCATGGTGCGAGTAGGAACGATTGGCGGCTAAAATAAGCAGGGTTGAGAGGCTCATTACTGCCACTAATTGGAAAAAACCTTGGCGCGCATATTCCGCAAATGTGAGATTGTTTTGCAATACAAAGGTTGAGTCACCAAATAAATAGCGGAGCTGGATACTGATGAAAGCAAGGAATAATAAATTAATAAGCAGTAAAACGATACCTGAGACAACTGCCTCAAGCGGCTTGGTTCCTTTGAGCGGTGTAGCCAGTGAATAGGTCGGCCGAAAAGCTACGTATAGTGCCCCGCCTAAAAACCAGGCTACGCCCAGCGTGCGGACTATACGCCAAAGCAGGCTGGCATCAATTTTGAAATGCGTTATATTGGCAATCCAGCCGCTGAACACGGCATCAGCAGACGCAAACAGAGCTGTAAAAATAGCCAGTAACGGCACAGCAATCAGGAGACCCCAAACAATTTGACGATAAATTGGCTTGGAATCTGTTTCGGAAGGCCGTAACAGATCACGGTACATTGCACCCCACTCTTCAAACGGCTGATCTGGCTGGCGCAAAAAAGGAATAGAGAGAATTCGAAATGGTTGTCCGTTCGGGATCAGGCTGGAAATTAACCCAAAAGCTAATAACGACACAATAACCGCGAATAGACTAAACGTGCTGAGCAGTTCATTGCTGTAAAATAAAGTTGCGATTGAAAACGCGGCCAATGGGATTATGAAAAGTAGGGCCCATTTAGTTATTTTTATATTTCGAGCTGATAAGAGCAGGCAACATCCCGCGACACTGAACGCCGCAAAAATTAGCACGTTCAGTCCATAGGTCTTATTCCAGAATAACACATCATAACTAATAGCAACGAGCGCTGTGTATAGCAGGGTAATAAGACGCGCGCCGCGTGAAGAAAAAAAAGGCTGTTTGAACAGTGACTGCAGCATACCAGTATTAGTTAATAATTCCTCCACCGAGGCACTCGCCGGATTTGTAAAAGACGGCATATTGGCCGGGAGTCGCGGCACGTTCGGGATTTTGGCAACGAACTTCAATAGCCTGTGAATCTTCGGTAACTATGCATTCTTGAAGAGCTTCGCGGTGGCGAAAACGTACCTGGCATTGTAATGGAAAAGCGGCCGGTTGTCTATTTATAAAATGAACTTTTTCAAGCGGGATGAGCACTCGATACAGCAATGGATCAGACTCAAAACCGACAACAAGCGAGTTCGTCGCTAACTCTTTTGCAACTACGTACAATGGTTTGGTATGGCTATTTGCGTGCTCTGACTTCTCTACGTCAGGTTTATGGCTAAGCGATAAACCTTGTCGCTGGCCGATAGTATAAAAAGCGAGACCTTCATGTTGCCCAATTATTGTGCCATCTGAAAAAATAATATTTCCAGGCTGAGGTTTGATGCGAGTTTGCAAAAATTCTTTCATCGGCACTTCGCCGATAAAGCAAATCCCCATGCTTTCGGCTTTATCTGCCACCGGCAGGTTATATTTTTTGGCAAGCTCACGAACGTCTGGTTTGGTGTAATCGCCAATTGGGAACAGTACGCTGCCTAGTTGTTCTGAGGTTAATTGATGCAAAAAATAGGTCTGATCTTTGTTTTTGTCAGCCGCTTCGAGTAGGCGGGCGGGGCCTTCGTGGCTTACCCGGGCATAGTGGCCGGTCGCCAGATAACTAAAACCAAGCTCGCGGGCTTTACTCAGCCACGCCCCAAATTTTACATATTTATTACAGAGCACATCTGGATTTGGGGTGCGGCCGGCTTCATATTCGCTAAACATGTGATCTAGAACAGCTTCTTTGTATTCTTTGGTAAAGTCGAATTTAAGAAGCTTGATGCCGAGACTGGCGGCAACTCTCGCTGCATCCTGGTAATCGGGCACCCAGCAAGATTCACCTTGGTTCGTTTGGCCGTCATAATTGACCATGTAGGCCCCAGTCACGGCATAGCCGGCCTCTACTAACAACGCAGCGGCGACTGCTGAGTCGACGCCACCGGAGAGGGCGACGAGTACTTTAATTTGGGAAAGCGATTTTGACATCCTATTATCTTAATTAGGCTTATTATAGCGAAAAATATAAATAAATCAAGTGTTAGCCGTGGTGAATAACTGTCATTCTGAGTGAAACGAACCGCAAAGCGGCCCCTTTGGGGGAATCCCTTAGCGCTGACTTCAGCAAGAGTTTGACTTTACGGAATCCTTCTCCGCCTGGGGCGGATCAGAATGACAAGTGGGGGTGATTATTCGCTACACTTTGTAATAAAAAACTCCCTCGCTGTTAAGCGAAGGAGTTTGAAATTCTGAGAAGAATTTAGCCATTGCGGCGAGCCTGCATGCAGTCTCGGCAATATACTGGCTTGTCACCAGTTGGCTGGAAAGGCAACTGAGTGATGCCGGTTCCGCAGCTAGCACAGCTCAAATTGACGCTGTACATCTGGCGCGGAGCGCGTGGGCCGCGGCTCATGCCGCCTCCCATACCACCCGTGCGAGATTGACGGAAAGCGCGGTTACAGTCTACACAGTAAACCGGGCGATCACCAGACGGTTGAAAAGGCAACTGAGAGATGTGAGCCCCGCATTTAGCGCAGGTCATGTCCACATCGTACATTTGCCGATCGGTACCAAAAGTCATAGTTTTGCTTGGTATATGTTCCCAAAATGTTTTTTGAGAGTTGTTTAAGGTTCGACCTCCCGCTTCAGCTTTTGGCTGATTAGCGAATAACGTTTGGGAACTTTGTGATACTCCGTTGCCCAAATTTTATGTACTTAGTATATCACAAAAAGCCCTGGTTGTCAATACACCCGTTATCCTTCGATATTTACTTGGCCCGCTCCCCCGCCGTCACAGGTTAAGGTGACAGTGCCAGGGGCTGTGGCGGTGAGTATGAGGAAGCTATAGCCCTTTACCGTGTAGGCGGCTTTCCCAAATCCAATACGGTGTAGGGTTTTGTCTCGATTGTCTACCATAAATTTAACTCCCCTTTTCAGACTGATCATGCCCGGGCTGGCGCTGCATTTTACAAGCTGAAAATAACCCCCGGCTTGGCGGTATAGATTGAGAGCCGCTTCATATGACAGTGGGCCGGACGCTGTTTTGGTCACAGGTGTGGCTGGCTGCTGTTTATCGATTGTAGACGGCATCGTGTTGACGTCGCTAGTTTCAGCACCTTCGGACGCAGATTTTACATCGGCCGGCGAGGGTGCAGCTTGTTCGCTAGCAGTAGCCGCAGGTTGAGGCGGATTGACTAAGATTTTTTTCCAACCAAAATAGCCGCCAACTACTAATACTACGGCAGCGATCCCAATAATTATTGCACGCTGGTCTGTATTCATACTAAGTACCGTTAAAAATTAATTAGGAACCCTTTTTGAATTTTACTAAAAATACCGGGTCGTAGACATTGTGATATTCGTCTTGCACTTCAACATGCTCCCCTTTCATAAGTAGAGTCATGGCGGCATCGCTCAGTAAAACAGTGTCTGATTCCAAGTCGGTTTTAATCGCATCGAGCTGGCTAAACTCACCAGAAAACTGAGCCTTTACCGCCGTTTCGATTTGTTTTTTCTTTTCGCGAAGCGTCTTTAATTTTTCTAAAATTTCTTTATATTCACCGGCGCTATTAAGGGCATCGCGGTAGGTTGTTTTCAGGTCTTTCTGCTTTTTTTTGGCAATTTGCATGCGGCTAAAAATTTCTTGGATGTCGACCATAGGTAGTAATTAAAAATTATCAAAATTATGTTCAGCAATAATTGCTTCGACCTCGGCAGCAGTGTGGCACTCCATGAGTTTGATTCGTAATTCTTTGGCGCCGTCAAACCCGTTTACGTACGCTTTAAAATGTTTTTTCATCACGTCAAAGCCTTTTTTATCGTGGAAGAGCTCTTCAAATAATTTAGTATGCTCAGCTAGGACTCTTAACTTTTCGTCTCGGTTGATGGTTTTGTAGTCGCGGTCTTTGTTGAAAAGCCAGGGGGTACCAAAAATTCCCCGTCCGATCATAATGCCGTCGCACCCAGTTTCACGAACTCTAGCTTCACCTTCGGCTCTGTCTTTGACATCACCGTTGCCAATGATGAGGGTTTTATTTTCTGAGCTATCGTACTTATCGCGAATGGCTGCGGCTTTACCAACTTCTTCCCAATGAGCTGGCACGAGCGATAATTCTTTTTTAGTTCGGCAATGCAGGGTAATGGCAGCTGGCTCAGTTTCGAGTAAATTCGGCAGCCAAGTATCAAGGACGTTCACATTATACCCCAATCGTGTCTTTACGGAAACGGGCAGCGGGCCTGCCCCGCGTTTGGTTTCCTTAATAATTTCTTGGGCGAGTTTGGGTTCGAGGATGAGGCCAGCACCCGAGCCTTGCTTGCAACTGACACTCTTATCGGGGCAGCCCATGTTGATATCGATACCATCAAACCCAAGCTCTTGAATCAATAGAGCGGCCTGATAATAATGTTCGGGAGTGGAACCAAAAATTTGGGCTACAATCGGGCGTTCTGATTCAGTATACCAAAAATCGGTCAGAAGTACGTCTTTGCCTGGAGAACAGAGGCCGGTGGCAGAGACAAATTCTGTCCAGGTGACGTCAGGCTTCCCATATTTGGCAATGATCCGGCGAAAGGCAGCATCGGTAACATTGGCCATGGGGGCGAGGCAGAAGAAGGGTTTGGGGAGGGTTTTCCAGAAATTGGTCTGCATATAGACAACAGTAAATAGACAACAGACAATAGAGTCAACATTTTTCTATTTACTGTTATCTGTTTACTATTTACTTTTTTAAAAAATGAATCTTTAATTGCGGATGTCCCAATAACCGCTTAGCGGGAAATTCGAGAGGTGTTTTTGATCCGTGCACTAATTCTTCTACAGCAGCGGCTTTTTCAGCGCCGCTTATGAGAAGTAATAATTTTTTAGCTTTTAGGATGGTGTTGAAGGTAAGGGTGACCCGCTCTCGCACAGGCGGATGTGGAGCGGAAGGGTTGAGAGTCGGGATCACGGTGCCCAGAGATTCGTGAGCGGTAACATCATTTGGAAATAGCGATGCGGTGTGGCCATCTTGGCCGAGGCCGAGAATAATTAAATCAAACCGGCTATTTGGTACAACATCTATTTCCTGCGAATACGCTAGCGCTGCTTCGGCTGGAGGGAGTGCGGTATCGATTGGTTGGAGGATTGCTTCTTCGGGCAACACTTCACGAATCGCGCGGTAATTTGAATCTTTATCATCGAGTGGCATACAGCGTTCGTCGGCGAGAAAAAATTCAGCCCGAGTGACATCTTCGGGATTGAGGGCAGCGTAGACAGGCAAAGGTGTTTGGCCGCCGGATAGAGCAATAAAGCAGGTTTCTTCCGCTGCCGAAATAGATTTTTTTACTTCCGACAGAGCGGCGGTGATAAAATCAGTTTGGCTGGTGAATGTTTGTTGGTGCATAGCGACATCATAGTAACAGGAGATGGAAATTATAACAACCGCAGTCTGTTAAAAGTTTTATGAAGAATCGTCAGGGGGTTTTTTAAAAGAATGCTCATCTAGCATACCTTGACAGGCTTAATTTTTTATAATAAGATCTCTTGTTTTGAATAGGTTCGAATTCACTTTTAAATAAAAGACTAGGTTGGAGCGCATTTTGTTTGTATTTAGACGAATAAAGCGTGCACCCACCTAGCCCGTTTGTAGGTACAAACGAATAAGACAGGTGGTATAGCGCCTCATAAAGAAGGAGTGCCGATGTTCGCTAAAACGAAAGGTGATAGTAGCGCTCAGACCCGCTTCTCGTTGGTGAAAAGCAGCGAAGGAGGCCGGCACACAGCCTTTCTGGTGCCGGACGGTGATCCCGAGAACGGGGTCCCCGTGAAGTCGCGCCGGGCCGGCACGCTTTGGGTGGATTTCTTGCTGCAGCACAGGGTTATCGATGAGGCCAACGCGGGTGAACTGCGTGCGGCTGTCGAGCAGGCGACCCACCTGCCGATGACAACACCGCCGGTCTTCCAGCTCTTCATCGGCGAGGATGACAAGGGGCCATTCGCCAATTTCCAGCTCGGGGAGGAGGAGGGGCCGCGGATGCTCCGCAAGAGTGAAGTCAGGGCCACCCTTGAGATGCTTTTTAACCACTGGTTGATCGACATTGAAGAGCAGGCAGTTCACATGGCCGCTGTGGCGGCGTCGAGGCGCCTCCCGGAGGGCGAGGCCTTCCCAGCGCCCTCTGCAGAGGCAAGGATGAGTCTGTTTGTGGTATTTGTCCCTGGACAGCCCTACTTGCAGGCATGCCTAGGACACTACCACGTAGTGTTCAAGGACGAAAGCAAGTCCGCCCCTATTGACAGCCGCGCGAGCGGCTACGCAGCGGTGGGCAATGCTTGCCTACAAAACCGCTTAAGCGACGTGCAGGCAGCGGTGTTCCTGATGCTGATTGATGTGATCTACCCAGCATCCGCGGCGACCTAGCCCTCTCTGCCATCAACCACCATTGCCACACCGGCCGCGGCCACCACACGGTGGGCCGCCTCTTTCTCGAGAAGCTGTCCATCTTATCGTTCCAAAATACATATTGGAATGATAAGATGCTTCTCGAAGAAATATTAAAAAACAGCACTTTATTTTAGGTGCTGTTTTTTATTTTTTACTATCTAATTTCGGCACGCTGTCTCGACTATAATGGCACACACCTGATACGGATCAGCATTGGCCGCCGGGCGGCGATCCTCTAGATACCCATACCCATTGTTGGCGCTCGCCATGGGGATCCGGATTGAGGCGCCGCGGTGACTCACGCCATACTTAAATTCATTAATACCACAAGTTTCATGTTTGCCGGTGAGGCGTTCGTGGTTATTGGCACCGTATACTTCGATATGCGCCTGGTGGCGCTCGCCAAATTTCTTGCAGGCGGCTTCAATGGCCTGCATACCGCCAGGAGAGCGCATAGCTTTGGTGCTAAAGTTAGTATGACCACCGGAGCCATTCCAGTCGCCTTTTATCGGTTTGGGATCTAGCGATACACTATATCCGTAATCTTCACCGAGCCGGAGCAGAAGCCAGCGCGCAATCCACATTTCATCACTAAGTTGCAGTGGTGGCAGGGGGCCAATCTGAAATTCCCATTGGCCGAGCATTACTTCGGCATTAATACCGCAGAAGCGGAGGCCAGCATCAAGGCAGGCCTGCATATGGGCTTCTACCAGATCTCGCCCAGAGACTGCACCCTCCCCCACTCCACAATAAAAATCACCCTGTGGCTTGGGGAAGCCATTGCTTGGCCAGCCTGCTGGTTTACCGGCCTGCATCAGGACATATTCTTGTTCAATGCCGAACCATGATTCTTCGTGGGCAAAGCGTTCGTTAACTTCGCGTAGACGAGCCCGGGTGTTAGTGGGGTGGACGCTGCCATCGGCGGTGAAGACTTCGCACATCACTAAAATGTGAGGTTCGCCCCGGATTGGATCTTTCACAAAGTGAACCGGGCGCAGGAGGCAGTCACTCGAATGCCCAGCGGCTTGCTGAGTGCTCGATCCGTCAAATCCCCATTCGGGGATATCGAGAAGTGAAGATACATGACCTTCGATGATTTTTGTTTTAGAACGTAGCTGAGCGGTGGGTTTGGCACCATCAAGCCAGATATATTCGGCTATTATTTTGGACATATGACACTCTATATTAAAAATAAACATGTATGGATTATTTACACAGACTAATTAGATATGGTGTCAAAAAAATCCCGATAAGTCCGGGATTAGATGGTTGTAATAAATAAAAAATATTTTTTACTTTTTTCAAAAATTGTCAGCATTGGAATTTTTATATTTTATCTGATAATAACCGATTGAAAAAGGTGCGACAAGAAGTTTATCCACATCAATATGTGTATTTTGTAAAAATGTATTTACGTAATACTAAATTTGTGATATAAATTTTTTCTGCGAAAGGCCGCTATTGCCTTCGGCATAAATCTGTGCTTGATGGTAAAAGCAGTCTGACTCGCAAAAACCAAGGAGACTCTGATGAAAACATGCTCTATCACGATGATCTTTCTTCTGGGTTGCGCCCCTAGCCTGCGACCATCGCAAGAGGAGGGGGTTGACATGGCGGATTCGGTTGCCGATATGGCTAAGCCGCGCAGCGTCGACTGCGATAACATGCTCTGGAGCCATTTGGAGGGCGCGGCAAATCAGCAAAGGATCTGGCTCTGTTACGACACCATAGACTGTGAGGAGATTACTCCTGAAAAGTGCAGGCGAGAGGGTGGAAGATTCAACGGTTATGGCGCGAAATTCGACTTCAGAAGGGACGAGCTGGCCTGCTCGTTGCAGTACGCTGAGGTCGTGACTGGGGATAATACCGTCTATACCTGTGACGAGCGCAGTGCTCTCCGGGCCATGCCCATTAGCGAGAGCGGCAACACAATTCGGCTGCAGCTGTACTGCTACATGAATCCGATCCAGCCGACGTGGTCGGTGATGTGCTGGTCTGACCGGCCTGAGTAGTGGCGATCAGAGCCCAAGTGCCATCCGTGTAGGTGGCTAGGGCAAACACATTTTTTTCAGATCCGGTTTCCTGTGATACTAACTAGTTTGTTTCACAGGAAAGATCTGAAAAAAATGACAAAAAAGCAATCCGTTTATGGATTGCTTTTTTAATTCTCACATGTTACGATTTTGGTATCATTTTTGAATTTTTTATGGATTTTACCTCTCTTACATTACCTACGATCCTTATTATTTTTGGGGCTACTGGCGATTTGATGGGGCGCAAAATCGTGCCCGCATTATTTCATCTCTATTTAGAAAAAAAATTACCCCGCTTATTTCATATTATTGGATTTTCACATCGAAATTTAACGGCAGAGGCATTCCGTGACCAGGTGCGGCAGATTATTTTGGAGCGAGCTGAATTCAAAACTACACCAGCCGATCAGGTGGCTGGATTTTTGAAACGGATTGAGTGGCAACAGGGTGATTTTGATGCGCTTCAGGCGTATCGTTCGCTGGCTGAACGCCTAGGGTATATCGATGGCGAATGGAAGGCTTGCTCGAATAAACTCTTTTATTTGGCCGTGCCGCCAACATTTATCGAACCGATTGTAGAAAATTTAGCGCAGTCTAATTTAACCAAGCCTTGTTCCGCAGCGGAAGGCTGGAGTCGTGTGCTGGTAGAAAAACCGTTTGGCAACGATTTAAAAACGGCCGAACGACTAGATGAACGATTAGGCAAGCTATTTAAGGAAGAACAAATTTATCGCATCGATCACTACTTGGCCAAAACGATGTTGCAGAATATTTTGAGCTTTAGATTTGCCAATAATTTATTCGAGCCCATATGGAATAATCAATTTATTGAGCGAATTGATTTGCGTCTTTGGGAAACGCTCGGAGTGGAAGAGCGAGGTCGGTATTATGACTCCGTGGGGGCGCTGCGTGATATGGGGCAGAACCATCTCTTGCAAATGCTGGGACTTGTAACTATGAATCAGCCGGCTGAGTTTTCGCCTGAGGCAATCCGTGATGAACGCATGAAACTGCTTGAAAAACTTCCCAAGTTATCTGCTAAAGATATTAAAAAATCTACCCGCCGGGCACAATATGCCGGATACCAAGACATTGTTGGCGTGGCCAAAAATTCTAATAACGAAACGTACTTTAAGCTCACCTTTGAGCTTGACTCTCCGCGGTGGAGTGGGGTGCCTATCATGCTCGAGAGTGGAAAACGGCTCGGAGTACGCAAAAAAGAAATTATTGTAACCTTTAAACATACATCTCCTTGCTGGTGTCCCCCTGGGGAGCCACATCATCAGAATCAAATTATTTTTTCGGTCGAGCCTACCGAAGGCATTAGTATTAAATTTTGGTCTAAATTGCCGGGTATAGAATATAAGCTCGATGAGCGAACGATCGATTTTTTACTGCGGGGGCAGAAGAGCGACATGCTTTATGTCGAAGAATACAAAAAAATTCTTCTCGACTGTATTATGGGCGACCAAACACTGTTTAATGAGACTCGAGAGATTAAAGCAATGTGGAAATTTATCGACCCAATTATTCACGTATGGAAAAATAACGGAGTGATACTCGAGCAATACGAACCGGATGTAGCAGTCATTACTGAAACCAAGCCGGCTGCCTCTATGCCGATTGTGCTTTCAAAATCAATTGGTATTATTGGTCTCGGAAAAATGGGGGCAAATGTGGCTCGACGGTTGGCAGAAAAAGGCTGGAGCACCACTCTATTTAATCGTACCCATGAAGTCGCCATGACGCTTGGACAAGAAATTCGCGCACGGACCGCAACTACACTTAAAGAATTAGTCGACAGCCTGCCCGCTCCGCGATTGATTTGGATGATGGTGCCTGCAGGAGCGCCCGTTGATGAGGTACTATTTGGCACGCAAGACGGGCTTATTAACTATGTTGAGCGGGGTGACACGATTATAGATGGAGGTAATTCGTTTTACCTTGATTCCGAACGACGTGGTAAATTGCTTGAAAAACGAGGCATTCACTTTTTGGATGTGGGAGTATCTGGTGGTCCGGCCGGAGCCAGGAATGGTGCCTGCCTCATGATTGGTGGCGGACAAAAACGAGCCAAGCGGCTTGAGCACTTATGGGTTGATCTCGCGCTGCCCGAAGGCTATGCCATGTTTGATGGCGCTGGTGCTGGGCATTTTATTAAAATGGTACATAATGGGATTGAATATGGTATGATGCAGGCAATTGCCGAAGGTTTTGCCGTGATGAAAAAATCTAACTTCAAACCAAACCTCACTGAGGTGGCACGGCTGTACAACCGCGGCAGCGTAATAGAATCACGGCTGGTCGGCTGGCTGAAAAGCGGCTTTGAAGCATATGGTGAAAATTTGAAATCAGTCTCGGGAGCGGTAAACTATACGGGCGAAGGCGAGTGGACGGTGAAAACTGCCAAGAAATTAAAAGTACCTGCCCCTGTGATTGAAGATTCGTTTAATTTCCGCGTGAAATCGAAAAAGAAGCCAAGCTATACCGGGCAATTACTGTCTACAATGCGTAATCAGTTTGGAGGCCACAGTGTTAAAAAATAACTACTACTCTTGCATATGATCGGTGAAAGGATAGAAGGGAAATTACAACGACGAGCAGCGGATAAGAATTCGTTTGTCGGCTATACCTCGTTGGGTAACGATTTTTTGCAATCTGCATTTGATAACATGGATGCGGTTAAAGCTTTGTTGCTAACTTTACGTCATGGGCTGGGAAAAGATATGGTTATATATTGTAAAGAGAGACTAAGAGCAGAGCTCGCAGAATTGAGAATGAGTACTGGAGATAATAAGAAGGAAGTCTTGAGAGCAGATAAGTATGAGCATTTGTTACAGCTGCCATTTGAAGATAGCGCCGATCAAAAAAGATCAAACCGAGAGATCGCAGATTTGGTTGGCTCTGCCTCTACGGTGGCAGCTCATTTGGATAGAGCTGAACGAATTATGCTGTCTTTGAAAAGACCTGATTAGTTGTTTTGATTCTAAATTATTTTATACTCCACTATGGATGAACAATTATTTAAAATTGCTAAACTGGTTCGTTATCTATGCTTAACTTCTACCACAGCAGCCGGATCAGGGCACCCTAGTTCTTCGCTATCGGCAGCTGATGTTATGTCCGTGTTGCTATTTGGCGGAATTTTTAAAGCCAAACTAGATGATCCAGCATACATTAATAACGACCGGCTGATTTTTAGCAAAGGCCATGCCTCTCCCCTATTTTACTCACTCTATGCAGCGGCCGGTGCGATTGAAGCGAAAGAATTAAATACGCTTAGAAAATTTGGCAGCCGTCTGGAAGGTCATCCGACATTGAAATTTCCTTATACTGAGGCAGCGACCGGTTCGCTTGGCCAAGGATTATCGATTGGCCTGGGGATGGCGCTGCAGGCGCGGCTTCGAAACTTATCCTATCGGACGTATGTTCTGCTTGGGGACAGTGAAATGGCTGAAGGATCAGTGTGGGAGGCACTCGAAGTGGCTAGCCATTATAGATTAAATAATCTGGTTGGGATTATTGACATAAATCGCCTAGGTCAGCGCGGTGAAACGATGCTCGGGCATGACACTGATACGTATGTTGCCCGAGTTGAGTCCTTTGGGTGGAAAGCGATTGAAATAGATGGCCATAATCTTGAAGAGATAGCAACTGCGTTTGAAACCGCTCAGAGTACCACTGACAAACCAGTTATGATAATTGCCAAGACGGTGAAGGGTAAAGGTGTTTCATTTTTAGAAAATAAAGATGGGTGGCATGGTAAAACGCTTTCAAAGGAAGAGTTAGAAAAAGCGTTAGCAGAACTTGGTGAGGTGGATTTAAATATAAGGGGTATTATAGAACAACCATTGAAGACGGAAATCCGGAATCTAAAATCCGAAATCCGAAACAATTTTCCAAATTCTAACTTCCAGATTCCAGCTTCTTCACATTACGATAAACCCACCTCCACCCGCCGCGCCTACGGCAACGCGCTTGCCAAACTAGTAACCGCTAATGAACGAGTGGTCGTGCTTGATGCGGAAACAAGCAACTCTACCTATGCCGAACTGGCTAAAAAAACAGCGCCGGAGCGATTTTTTGAAATGTATATTGCCGAGCAGAATATGGTAAGCACCGCCCTTGGGCTATCGCGGCGCGGCGAAATTCCTTTCGTATCTACCTTTGCCGCATTTTTCACCCGGGCAGCTGATCAGATTCGGATGAGTCAATATTCTGAGGGGAATATAAAATTTGTTGGGTCTCATGCAGGTGTATCGATTGGTGAAGATGGGTCATCACAGATGGCCCTAGAAGATATTAGTTTGTTCCGGGCGGTGCTTGGCAGCACGGTACTGTACCCGAGTGATGCGGTGTCGACAGAAAAATTAACTGCCACGATGGCTGAAACGCCTGGGCTTATCTATATGCGGACTACCCGCAAAGATACCGCAATCCTCTACTCTACCGACGAGAAATTTCCGATCGGCGGAAGCAAAACACTTAAAACGAGTGCGACTGATGCGGCCACGATCGTGGCAGCGGGTATAACTTTGCATGAAGCTTTAAAGGCTTATGACCTATTACAACAGGAAGGTATTATGGTTCGAGTCATAGACCTTTATAGTGTTAAACCAATTGACACCATCACTCTCACCACGGCTGCAACTGAAACCAAGCATCTTATTGTAGTTGAAGACCATTACCCCGAAGGCGGCCTGGCTGAAGCGGTGCGTAGCGCAGTATTTGACACCGGGGCAGTTGTGCACTCTCTGGCTGTAACCAAGATGTCGATGAGTGGGAAGCCGGAAGAACTACTTGAGTATGAAGGAATTTCAGCCGAGGCCATTGTAGGTATAGTAAAAAAATTAACCTAAGAGGCTGACTAGACTTGAATTTTTAATTCCCTTGTGGCATACTCAAGCAGTACCTTATTACTTATTTATTTCGTGTTATGAACAGCGCTCTCAAAGCTCGCATGAATCAGGCGAAAAAAAATACCAAGATTGGTAAACGCTTGAAAAAGAAAACCAAGCACATTGTTAAGAAAAAAATCGTCCGGACATAATAAATAAAAAATCCTTGCTAAAACAAGGATTTTTTATTTAGCCATAAACCGTTGATCCCCCTCGTGAGCTGGCCCATGCGCGGGTATGTCGGCAGCGGCTTGATGTTCTATGTGTTTAAGGTGTTTTCATGACTCCAGTCGGATTGCTTTTTTTGACGGCAAAATAATAGACAATTGAAATAATTACGTGGAAAAAAAGCATCCCAAGAACCCAGGCAATTTTTTCAACTTGACTAGTGAACTTACGGGTAACACAATCAACCAACATCCAAATCCAAAAGACGGTGGCGATAATCATGAAAATAAACATAAAACCAAAGCCTGGGGGAAAGAGTAAATGGGACATCATATACTTTTAACATTAAAAAATTCTTTGACCAAAAGCACCTTTAAAGACGAACTCAGAAATAGGGTTGCGATCAGAAGGCTGCTCTTTGGCCTGTAACTCTGCTGACAGATCTTCTTTTTTACCGTGTTTACCAACTGCAAACATAGCCTCAACAGTGTAATCGTCGGGAATTTTTAGTTCGGTTTTAGCCCGGGCGTAATCAAACCCTTGCATCCCATGGGCTACCAAGCCGCGGCGAGATGCTTCGAGGGCGAGACTCATCCAAGCAGAGCCGGTATCATAGGAATGAGTGGGCGACGGCTCGCCATTGTAGGCGAATTTATTACTAGAGATAACAACTGCAAGGAGACTCGCCTGCTTACACCAACTCTGGTTGAACTCGCCAAGCAGGCCAAAAATAGTACCCCATTCGGGGGAATCTTTGGTGGCGATCACGAAGCGCCAGGGCTGATTATTGTAGGAAGACGGGGCCCAGCGCGCCGCTTCAAATAGCGCTTTTACTTCTTCGTCACTCAAGGCCTCGCCAGATAAGGCACGCGGCGACCAACGCTCGAGAAATATATCGCCAATTGGCGCTGTAGTGGTGCGAACTGTTTTGGCATCGATAACCATACTAATAATTATTAAAAATAAATCTTTTGATATTCTAAGCTCGCAGATACCCAATCGTCAACAGATCAGAACCAATAGCATGACGCTCTACCCGCTGTAAGTACAGGGAAGATTTAATAGTTTTGGCGCCTCGGCCGCCGACCGCACTAATCGCGCCGACTCCACCCACGATAAGTGGAGCTTGAAATATGTACACCTTATCAACCAACCCCTGATCAATAAAACTGCCGAGTACGGTTCCACCACCTTCAACTAACACGCTAATTATTTCACGCTCTTTTAAAACTTTTAAGAGGGCGGGAATAGGAATAGTTTTTCCTCTAAACGAAACCACAGAGAAACCGCGTTTTTTGAGTGCAGCCAGTTTAGTTTTGCTAGCCAGGTGGGTTGTGACGATAAGGACATTGTTATCACGCAGCACTTGGCTTGAGAGAGGGATGCGTAGTGAACTATCTAGAATAATCCGCAGCGGGTCGGTGGTGTTTTTTTGGCGTGAGCCGAGATGTGGATCGTCAGTGAGCACTGTGCCTATTCCAACCAAGATAGCCTGGTATATTCCACGTAGAGACCGTGCATACGCGCGCGAAGCCTCATTAGTTATCCATTTAGAATCGCCGGTATAGGTAGCAATTTTGCCGTCGAGGCTGGCGGCATATTTAAGGGCGATGAACGGGCGCTTAGTTTCGTGGTAGGTAAAAAAAGATTCATTCAACGCGCGTGCCTCGGCTTCGAGATGGCCGGAGCTTACTTCGATACTTGATTGGCGTAAGAGCGCGGCGCCTTTTCCTGCTACCCGAGGATTGGGATCGATCGTACAAAAAACTACTCGGGTAATGCCGGCCGCCACGAGAGCCGGAGCGCAGGGCGGCTGACGCCCCTGGTATGAGCACGGTTCTAAATTAACATACAGGGTGGCACCACGCACCGATACTCCGTGTTTTTTGGCGGCGGCGAGAGCTTCGATTTCTGCATGAGCTCCGCCAAGGCGGTGATGGTACCCTTCGGCCAGAACCCGATTATTTTTTACAATTACACACCCAACGAGCGGATTCGGACTTGTGTGACCACGACCTTTCTTAGCTAGCGCTAGCGTGCGGGCTAAAAATAAATCATCTGATACCGATTTTACCATAGATCTGAACAAAATTATTCGAATTGATCGAGGTGGTGGCCCATTTTATTTTTTTTGACAAGCAAATAATCACGATTCTTAGGTTGCGCAGCGATCTCGAGTGGCAAGCGATGCGATATGGTGATTCCATACTGTTTAATTTGAGTGACTTTGTCGGGATTATTGGTGAGGAGTGCAATGGTCGTAACACCAAGATCTTTTAGGATATCAGCAGCCACAGTGTAATTGCGGGCATCGGGAGCAAAGCCGAGCGCTGCGTTCGCTTCCACCGTATCCATACCCTGATCCTGGAGGGCATAGGCTTTGATTTTGTTACTGAGGCCAATGCTCCGACCTTCTTGATTTAAATACAACAAGATGCCGGCTTCGGAGGAGCCAATTACTTTTAGGCTGGCATGCAGCTGCGGACCGCAATCACATTTAAGCGAGCCAAAAGCATCACCGGTGAGACACTGTGAATGGATACGCGCTAGTATAGGTTGCTTGGTGAGATCGCCAATTGTTAAGGCTACATACTCTCGCTTATCGGCATCTGAAGTGTAAATAAAAATCTTAAACATGCCGTATTCAGTCGGAAGCTGGGCTTCAGCAGAACGAATTACCATAAAATCTTATTTAAAAAAGTAAGTATACGCTGGCCAATGGATCTTGACAAGAGGCCATTTTTGTGCTATACTAAGCTGTTTAGTATCTAATTTTAGCCTTATTTATGCGTTATCTTCTGATTGCTCTATTAAGCACTTTTTCTACCCTATTGGCCTTGCTGCCAGCTGCGGCCGCCTGTCCATATAACTACGGTATTGAGACCAATTATGACTATACTCGGACTTATTATGACGGGGAAGGCCGTTTAAATTACACCTTTAATCCTCCGCTGAACGATAGTCCGCAAGGAACCAATTGTTTCCGCTCACAGGAAAATGTTGGTGGCGGCTCTAATTATCGATATTACTATGATACCGATACTACCTATACCCCTGCATATGTAAATATGGGTTATACGGTGAGCAACGATCGAGTTTACTATACTCGAACCTTTGTGCCACAGGCTACTCTAATTCCTAAACCGGCTGCAGATTCTGAGTATGTGCGCACTAACGCAGCTAACTCAAGTTACAAAAAAACATATGTCGCAACAAGCTACGCCACTACTCTGGAGCCACAAGCGATGGTGGGCGGAGGTAACACTAATTCTGCGTATACTCGGTATACAGCATCAACTGGATATAAGCGAGAGCCGGTTTATAAATATTCCCGTACGTACGTAGTACAATAAAATAAAAACCGACCCTAAAGGTCGGTTTTTTAATTAGGTTTTGACGGGTTCCCTTGGTTTAGTAAATCCTACAATAAAGATAAGCCCTGCGAGTAAGATGGTGATAGCAGCTACCACAATAGGTGCGCTTGGGCTTAATGAAGCTGCGATAAAACCAGTTAGAACGGGTGGAACTGATTGCGCTAGGGCTTGGACACTCGCATTAATCCCTAGCACCTCCCCTTGGACCGAACCAGCCGCACTGAGACTCACCTGGCCTGTCATGTTACTTTGGGTCAAACTGACTAAAACAGCAAAAAGAGGGGCGAGGAAAAACATCTGCCACCACGCAGCTGGCAGAAAGTGGAGTGGCAAGTATAAACCAACTAAGATTAGTGTGACACGCAAAATTGACGCCGGCTGAAATTTTCCTGATAAACGGCGTACTACCAACGCTTGCCCGAGAGCAATACACACCCCAATCACGGCGAAATAGGTGCCAATTTGACTTTGCGTTACACCAAACCGGCTAAATAAAAATACGCTGAAAAAAGTAGTAAAAAAAGTGAAACCTCCCTGAAAGAAAAAATTGGACAAAAATACAACACGCAAACGGGCATGGGTGGCTGCTGCAGCAATGTGTTGCAGTGACTGGCGCCAATTTATTTGGAGGTGGCGTTTGATTTCGCGATTTGTTTCGGGGAAAAAATATGATACGAATACGGTATTTAAAAAAGCCAGCGCGGTCGCAAACCAAAAAGGCGTGGCAGCGCTAAACCACGGCATAATCGAGCTGTCGGATAATACCCCGCCAAGAAATGGCCCAACAATAAACCCGACACCAAAAGTGGCGCCCATAAGGCCAAAATTTTTCACGCGATCGGAGGGCTTACTGATGTCGGCAATAGCTGCTTGAGCAATAGCTATATTACCGCCGGTGATACCGTCGATAGCTCTAGCTATAAATAATAATGGGATGCTTTTGATTATAATGGCAAGCGCAAATAAGGCATATCCCCCGCTGGTACCGGCAAGACAGAGTGCTAGCAAACGCTTGCGGCCGTATTTATCGGATAATTGCCCAAGGATTGGAGCGGATAAAAATTGCATGAACGGAAAAACCGCTAATAGGAAACCAAGAGTGATGTAACCCCGATCAAGCGTCCAGCCAGCAGGCAGTAGATAGTGGGGTGACGCGGGGTCAGCCAGGAGAATCGGTATAACTGGAATCAAAATACCAAGCCCAAGCACATCCACGAACACCGTGAATAAAATAATTTTCATCGGACTGAAAAACTTATTTGACATAGGGAGTATCGGATTGCTGGCGGCTTACTTCAAAAAATATGACACCGCTCAAAATGGCGGCAAAAAAGCACCAGACTGAATAGGCCGCAAATAAATAGAAATAGAATGATACCGCAGCTGAAGCCAAAAGAGCGCACCCAAATAGGCGAATATAACGCTGGCGCGAAAAGAATGGAGCTGCAAAAACTACCAGTACATAGGCAATCAGACAGGCTTTGGCTTCGGCACCGGTTAATTCTATCCGATAATGCAAACTTTCATTAAGGACTCCCACTGAAAAAGGCTGGAGGTAGACATAATATGATAGCCATAAGCTGATACCGACACCAAGAAATAAGAGCGCACACATCACCACCCGTCGCCAGTATTGGCGTTCAATTACAAATACGGCGAGCGGTACATATACTGGCCATAGGCAAAAAGCAAAAAAACCGTACGCCAGGCTCAACGCAGAAATATACTCGCGAAACAAGCCGTGATTGAAGGCCATCCATAATAAGCCTTCTATCCCCTGTTGGATACCAAATAACAGTGGGATGCTCGCAAGCAGATAGTGTGAACGAAGAGTGGTTTTTTTAAGCGATACTCCCCCGATAACGGCTAGGCCGGCACTGGCAGTAAAGCTGGCCGAAGCTGAAAAACACATAAATTTTATAATGATGGTGAATTTTTTGCCTGATGAATAATGGTTTGGAGGTGAGCAACGGTGGCTGGAATATCCTTTGACTTAAATAATGCTGAAATCATAGCTATCCCGTCGGCTCCGGCTTGAATAACTTGGCGAGCGTTGGCCGGGGTGATGCCTCCAATGCCTAATATTGGGGCATCTGGGAATGCAGAGCGGATAGCGGAAACCGTCTCGAGTCCGAGCGGCGTAACCTGTTTACTAGCAGAAGGAAAAACTCCATTTACAGCTATGTAGTCAGCGCCGGCCTGAAGCGCAGCAAACGCTTCGGCAGTCGAGTGGACTGATACACCTATCACCGCTTCCTTACCTAAGCGCTTTCGGGCGGCAGCAACTGGCATATCGGATTGTCCGAGGTGTACTCCAGCCGCACGAACATCAATCGCAAGAGATGGGTCATCATTTACAATTAGGCAAGCTTCATATCGCTCGGCTAATTTACACAATTCCGCTCCCACGTTTCGGAGCATGTCTTGGTTCGCTAATTTGTCTCGCAGTTGTAGCACGGTTACTCCAGAAGCGAATAGTTTTTCTACCGTCTGCAAAAATGTGACGACATCAGGAGGTAACATCTCAGTCACAGCATAAATCTCCCATCTCTGTTTGATAAAATCAGATCGTTCCTTCCTTTCAGGTGGAATTATTACGTGTTTGTACTCTGGTGCTGGCAGCCCTTCTTTGGTCATAGCGCAGCCTATAAATATAATGGCTCTATATTAGCACAAAAAAGCCGACCTCAAAAGGCCGGCTAGAGCGTAATGTAGAAGCGTAACTTATCTGGCAATCCTACGCCTTGCTTCACTCTGTTTTTATACCTGCCGCCATTGGCAATGATTATTTTATAGGATGGATCGTTGGTTTCATCACATGTGATTAGAACTTTTTTAAGCCCCAGTTGGTTAGCTTTTTTAAGGGCGAGCGCTAAAATTTGGGTGCCATAACCCTGGCGACGGGCGCGTGGGGCGATCATATAGCCAATATTTCCACCAATCCGACGTAAGTGGGCATTTAGACGCGGCCGGAGCGTGGCTGTGCCGATGTATTGGTCGTCTTCGACTAGCCAGTAGAACATATCGGGCATGTAGCCGGGCGGGAGATATTTCCCGTGTGCCCGACACTTTAATTCTCTAATGAACTGTGGAAAATCAGCGGTGATAGCTTTTTTGTCATAGTGCAAATATTGGCTATCTGGGGTAAAGGCAGCGAGGAAACTTTTTTTGTATTTTTGAGTGGGACGAATTAAGCGAAGCATATGTAGGATACTGTATCACGGAGTTACGCTAAACTCTAATAAAAGTAATATTGACATGCTCTAGGGCTTCGGCTATACTATTTTTACTTAAAAATATTCCGGGGTAGCGCAGCGGTAGCGCAGTTGGCTGTTAACCAATTGGTCGTGGGTTCGAATCCCACCCCCGGAGCACAACCGAACGAGCAGAGGCAAAAGCCTCTGTTTTCATTTTATCTAAGCTCTTTTTTGATGGTTCGAAACTACGATTGAGGAGTGGTACCCATTTTGCGAGAAATTCAAATGCTGGAGTGTAATTTACGGCTAAGGTTCGATCTTTTAGTGTTTGGTTCGAAAATACGTAACTCAGTAATAATCTTTTCTCCTCAACTGTAGCCTTTTCACTTTGATAAATTTCTTTCGCTTTACTGGCTAAAAGATGGATGGCATAACCAGCTTCGTAGTACAGATTGTTATCGTTATTTAATTTTTGGAGTTCGCTAAGTATGACTTCTTTCTCTTCCGTAAATTCTTTAAATTTAGTGTCATAAAATTCCATAGTGATCCGACCGTCGAGCTTATCAAGATACATGGCTTCTAATCTTTTTTGAATACGCTCAAATTGAGCATTTAATTGGCTTCTTTTTGTGGTAGTAAGTTTAATCTCTTCCCCATGATGCTCCTTTAAGGCTTCGTCAAGCCATTGCAGTATGCGGTCATTTTTTGGTGCAATTTTATCAAAATAAGGGAATAGCTGTTTTTCTACTTCTTCTTGACGCAGGTAACTCTTTTGGCTGCACTTCCTATAATGATTACAATGGCCGTACCAATGTTGCTTCTGAAGTTCCCAAGTTATAACTCCCCCGCATTCACCGCACTTTATAGCCGCTTTAAACACTGTTAAATGCTTCTTATACTGAGGATTAGAAGAAGAGCGAACTAGTTTATGTTGAACTAAATTATAGAGCTCTTGGGAGATTATGGGCGTATGAGTGCCTTTATACATTTTTCCATTCCAATAGAAATGGCCACAGTAGAACGTCTCGCTTAGATAACGATGCATCTGAGTTTTGCTTACCATTGCTCCGTTACGGTTTCTAAGACCAGCTTCGTGCATTGTCCTGCACAAAGCATTAATTGAATATTGGCCGGCTGAATATAGCTCAAAGGCTTTAGCAATAAGAGGAGCTTTTGTTTCATCGGGTACGCAAATTTTATGTCCTTTTTCTCCAATAGTCTTGTAACCAAGGGGCGGCATACATGGATAGCCGCCTTGAGATATTTTCTCTTTTTGACCCTTTTTAACCTCTTCGGAAAGGTTATTAGTATAAAATCTAGCTATCGCTACCTTCATATCCCACACCAGGTTCTCATGGGCTCGGGTGTTTTTATTGACTACAAACGACTCTTTTACAAAATGAACTTCTCGTCGCTCATCTTCGTTTAGCCAATCACTAATTAATGCTGCATCCTTTAGATTTCTGGTAAGACGATCGATTTTCTCACACAAGATGATGGGCACTGAATGCTTTGTCGTATAAATCATCATGTCGTTAAACATTTTTCTGATCTGTTTCCCACTCGCCGATTCAGTAATTTTGAAAGTTTTTGCCACCTTATATCCCTGCTTTTGAGCATAGGTAGCTAATAAATTCTCCTGTGCATCCAGAGAGTACCCTGTTTCCTCTTGTTCTTTAGAGGATACGCGAGCGTAGATAATACACTGTAGCGGTTTATTTTCCATATGAATTTATTTTTAACTATTATAGTCTAGCTTAGTTCTTAAGTAAAAAGAGTATTAGTTTATTTTTAGGTTATTAAGATTTTTTAATAAATACATTCTTGGCTAATCTAAGATAAAAAACATCTTTACAGTTTAGTAGTTTATTGATTAAGGGGAAAATGCAGACCATCTTTAGACTCTTCTTACAAGTCTAAAGAATGTGCTTATTGGTTTATTAATAGTTTATATACTAACAAACAAACTACTAAACTAAAGAGTGGTTACCTGTTGGGGTCGCAAAAAATAATAGCATGTATTATGCTCAGCCTTGCGAGAGTCTAAAACACCTTTCCTCACAAGCTCCTTGAATGCTATTCTTATGCTGTTTAATCCTATATCTGAGTGCTCTTTAACTTGTCTAACAGTTAATTCAGGATAATCTTCTTCAAGTTCCTTGATAATTAAATTCTTGGCCTGTTCTATTTGTCCAAAATTCTCTTCAACCATCCCCTGATAGTCATAGGTGGTAATCTTACTTTTTTTATCATGGGTAACCTTTATTCCAATCGTCGAGATGCTTTCTGGTCTTCTGGCTTTTTCCTGTGTTAAGGTCATATTTAATATCATCTTTTCTTCTAAGAACCCGCCCTCTCTTTTAGATTCCAATCTTAAATGACTAGCCACTTTAGCAGTAATTTCAGTTGATCCACGGGATAATGACCCATTTCGAGCTTCTCCACTTTGCTGTTTACGATGATGATGTAAATAAATTATAGTAGTGCCCGTTTCTTTGATAAGACGTAGGAATAATTTATTAAGTTTTTTCATATCATCAGCACTGTTCTCTTCGAGAGTGTGTATGGTCGTTAGGGTATCAAAAATAATTAACCCGTACTTTTGAGAAATAATTTCATTCTTTAGCCATTCATAGTCTTCTTCGTTATTGATAGTCCAAAATTGTTCATAAATATAATCGATATCGATATTCTCGGTGATTATTGATTTGAAACGTCCTATGATTAAATCCCCATCCATTTCCTGGTCAATAAATAAGACTTTATTTTTTTTAACTTCAAACTCACCAAATAATTTTTCTCCCGCAGCGACCGCTTTAGCCAAAAATAGCGCGAACAAACTCTTCCCCTTACCGGTATCAGCGGTAATAGCAGTAATTGCATGCTCGGGAACGATCCGATCAATAATATAGGGAAATTTTTCGACTTCTTTTGTTAACATTTCACTACATTTCGTGATAGTAAAGTTTGAATGTTTTATTGGTTTATCTTCAGCAAAACCAGGAACGCTTTCTCGCTTACCCACTTCTCTCGAACATATACTTTCAAATGTACGTCTTAGTTCTGCCGTTTCTAAAGGCGGTATATTTTTAGAATTCCAAAAAAGCACAAGATTCCAGGCTGTTGTTTCCCACCTGTCTTTATCTATCTTATTTATAATTGTACCTATATAACTAGCGGCAGCATTATTTCTTCCGCCTTCTGCAACACCTTGAACGATCTGTTCGTATTTATTTCCTTTGGACATTTCACCAAAACGTTTAAGTAACTCAGCAGGTAGCACAGGTAGCTCATCAATACTTGAAAGATCTGATATAGCTTCGTATATCTGACCGTTTACATGAATAGAAGGAGATCCGACTACATAACCTCCATTGCCCCGAATCTCACCCCAATAACATTTAATTACAGGAATTTTTAGACCTGTCGGATATCTATAATAATAATGAAAACCACGACCAGTTTTTACTATAAAAGTAGGAGGTAATTTCAAAGATTTAATAATTTCTGGATCATTTTTATCAATATCAACCACCACTATATTTGATACCTGTCCACAAATTATACCAATATTGAGATCTGGCTGCTCCCACCATTTTTGAATTTCATCTAAACTAGCACGTCTATTTTGAAATTCTTTCCATGAAGAGATGTAAGGATTTTTTGATTTTGGCTTAAGCGGTATAACAGACAAACCCAATTCCAAATATCGTAAAGCGGCTTTTTTTATTTCTTCCATATGAGTTCTGAATTATCAAATAAATTAATGTTTTCATCTGTATGAGGAAGAAATTTTATATAATCTCTACACTCGGAACAAATAGCCTTCAAACAAAACTTAAATTTTATATCTTGCTTTTCTGTGTAATTTTTATTTTTCATAAAACGAATAATCACTATTGGTTCAATTAACAAATTGCATTTAGGACAAGTTAAATAAATTGGCATATATATAATTTATTGAGTACGATGATAAATTTTTGCTAATAAATCGAAATAATTAACTAAGCCGTTCGCTAATAACGACACCTGATCCAAGGTAATATCTTTGCCATATTCTTCCTTGAGAATTACCTGCAGTTCCTGTATTTGCTGGGAACTAACCATAAATCCGGACTAACTATTCTTGATAAAAACACAAAACTCGTCTTTCTTAATTAAGTAGATACGTGCTTGAATCCGATCTACCTCGTGAAAGACGAGTTTTATTTTCAAGCACGTAAATTGGTTCGACTTTTAGAGTCTAACTTTTTACACGCTTTTAGATATAAATAAAAAGCCAGACTCGAATAGTCGAAATCTGGCTTTTTTGCTGAGGTTGCCTAGCCTCGAAGATTAAGAATTTTTTTTACAAGTGGTGCTTATCCACTGTTAATTTTCTGATTTTTTTCTAATTCTGTCGTTCAGCTATAAATAATATTAACATTTTATAAATACTGCATCAACAGAATTTTCATGTATTATCCACACCTTATGTATTACTTTAAAGTTAGCCTAAATCTGACCATCTTATTTGACTTCTTATTATATTTAGAGGTACCATAACGCCGCGAAACAACAAACTTTGTCCGAAGATTTGGGTAAAAAACCCTTTGCCTTTTTGTGTACTGGAACGGACGTTCCGACCAACACAAAAGGCATCTTCGGACGCCAATTGTTGTTTCGCAGGTCGGGCGTCCGTTTTTATTTATTTTTTAACTTATGGCTAAATTTTTTGAGAATAAATTTGTTGTTATCATCTTAAGCTCTTTGTTAATTCTAGGTGTATTTTTCTTTTGGTATAGCGTTCGTCCCTCATTTATTATTAAAAATTGTTATAAACAGGCTGAGGCTGCATATATTGCCCCTGTTGGTAGAATGGCTCAAACTGAAGCAATAACTGAAAATAAAAACGTACTAAACTATAACAAATCTACTTTTAACAACTGTCTCGTCAAAAAAGGACTTAAAAGTGAATAAAAAGATTGTAGTTAAGCCAAAAAAGTGCTAAAATTAAGGAAAATAACCTTTCCTTACTTATATGGCACTTCCTGCTTACGAAAAACAACTCCAAAAGGTCTCTAGCAGGCGTCCCAGGCTCTGGAACTCTCCAGAAGAGCTAGAAGCTAGAATCGAAGCTTATAAGGCTCATTGCGAAGCAAATAAACAACCCTTTACTATGTCTGGCCTAGCGGTAATGCTAGGCTGTAGTCGCAGGACCCTAGTTGATTATGCCGAACGCGACGAATTTCTTCCCACGATAAAAAGAGCGAGAAGTTATGCGGAAAGTTGGCTAGAGACTTATTTGTTGTCCGGCCGGCCGCCGATTGGGGCTATTTTTATCGCCAAGAACAACTTTGGCTGGAAAGATAAGAGCGAAATTGATCATAATCACCGCTTTACAATGGCTGAGATACTACGACGAGTAAACCAGACCAATGATTCTGGTTATATTGAAGGAGAGCTTGCAGGAAGTGAAGCTGAAATTTTAAGTGACTAAAAATGCCTTGATCAGAGGCATTTTTATTTATATCAAGCGAGGGGGGTGGGGGTGAAAAATTATAGAATCACTATGACTAAATATAATAAGCAGAATCGATTGGATGAAAAAGCGGTTTCTATTATAAGTGACTACTTCATGAATAAACATGGCGATCAATTTGATCTGCAATTTCACGGCATAAAGGATAATACACCTGATACTGATGGTTTTTTAAGGCTGAGAAAAGCAGCGGCTAGCATGCACGGGGACTACTTAAACAATGTGGTATTTTTTCAATTAAAAGGAACTGAGCAAAAAATTATAGATGGAACTTATACAAGTTCTCGCAAATTCATTGATTTTTGTAAAGAAATAAACTTGCCAACAATTTTATTTGTTGTTGCCAATATAAATGAGGTGACGAAGAAACAAAGTACTCCTGAAATATATTGGTATCACTTTAGCAATATTAATATTGAGATACTAAATAAAACAAATAAACAAGATAGTAGAAATGTTCGCATTCCCAATCTTGAACTTCTAAAGCGTGGCGATAGTGATTTGGTAGAACAATTTTATGTTCATATAAAAAATTTAGCAAAGAAAAATGAGTTTTTAGATCTCCCTAAAGAAATTTTAAATATAGCCATAGATTTAAAAGATAAGATACTGCTTGTAGCTAGTATTATATATTTGGTCGGCAGAGTAACAAAAGTCGAATACCGCGCAATTGCAAGAATGCTTAAAGTTACAGGAGGGCAAATGAGTGATATTTTGTTAAGTCTGCACAAACAAGAATTAATTTATAAAAATAAAGATATTTATATTTTTAAGTCAGCCCAGGATGAGATAAAAAGAGATGTGGGCCAATTACTTGTATACGAAGCTATAAATAAAATTGATTTAGACAAGCTATTTAGCCTATTTATTGATCATAAGCAGAAGCTACAGATTTATAAAAATTTGTCAGACATTCGACACCCCGTTGTTTTTGATTTCATTAATAGACAGGCAGATAAACTAATCAGCTATGCAAAAAAATAACGATGATATTTTTAATAACCTTGAGCTTGTTGAGGCGTTCGCCCACATTACTCCAGACAAGGTTATTAAAATAGTTGAATCAATTATAAAGAAAAAAAAGATAATTAAAACCAGAGTTTACCGTATAAAGGGATTTGGAAAAATGAATGGAAAATCTCATGAAGATTTATTGATAAAGTCTATTAATATTTTAGACCAAATAAGGTACTTAAAAACAAAGCAAGTAATTAAATTACTTAAATATTTATGGTACAACAATGAAGCTGTTAGATCTGAAGTTTTAAAAAGTTTTGAGCATTTATCGCAGTATAACCTATTTGCACTCCGACAACTAGAATTTAAAATACAACAATTAATACTGGCAGAGCTTGAAAGCTGGAGCAATGAACAATTGGTTAAAAATTCGCCCGTAGTATTTGTTACTACAAAAGAATTACTCACACCTTCTTTTGAAGGGCGCTCCAGGCCCGACTACAAAACATTTACTTTACATTCTGGCTCACTTCGTGTTTCAGAGGAACTCAAAAATTTGCGAAACCGCAGTATTTTGTTATTAAAAAAAATCTACCTTATTTCTGTTGAACTTGATCAAAAAATTAAGGTTCTCCAAGTTTTACAGCAAGCAACTCACCCCCCTTTTAATAATGAATACGGCGAGGACATGGAGCAAATGATATTAAATGACGTAAATTCAATCGTAGATTTTTATTTGTCTATATTACCGAATGCAGAAAATGAAATTATTCAAGATATTGAAGAGCAAAAAGTCTGGCTCAACAGAAGATTTACCAAGATACCACCAAACAAAATAAATGAACTTGAAGAAGCTATTCGATCTAATACTGACTATGGCATGTTTAGAATTTTTGTTGGATATGATGGCCGTCTTGATCCCGATCACGATTTTAACAAAGACCGAGAAACTCGCTTAAAAAAGATTGAAGAATTTATCGCAAATATATCAGAAACTAATTTTAAAGAATGGCAAGAGAAAATTCTATCCGTCGTTAAAAATCGAACGCTCACAGAGTCGGGTGGCTATGGTTATTTTGAATCATTCCTAGTAAAACTAGCCCAAGAAAAACCAAGTTTGGCTATACGGTTAGTGGAAGAAAATGAGAAAGAACTAGCGGATTTTTTAATAAACCTAATTACAGGTATTTGGAAAAGTAATTTTCAAGAAAAAGCAAAGGAAATAATTGGTCAGTGGGTAGAAGAGGGAAAATATCTTAACATCTGCGCCTTTATCTTTGTACCTATTGATGATATTGATGACGTTCTATTTCGAAAAATATTAGATAAAGCAAAAAAACTAAAGGACATACCTGCTCTTAATAATATTCTACGCTCAATTTTACATAATTATCCTAAATACAAACATCTTAAATCTGCTTTTTTAGAAACGATTAAGGAGCTAACAAGACATAAAAACTTCTGGTGGATTAATAATCTATGGTTTAAAGGCGATTCTATTATTCCTGATCTTGCAGAAAATGATTTTGATATAATTTTGTCTGGTTTACTATTATTTCCTAGTATCGACTATCATGCGGAGGCAATTCTAAAACCAATTGCTGAAAAAAGCCCAGAAAAAGTAATTAATTTTTTCCACAAAAGAGTTGAAATCAAATCAAAAAGGAAAAGGGATATATACGATCCTTATGATAGTGTGCCGTTTAATTTCCATGAATTGGGCGGTGTTCTAAAGCAACAAGAGGAAATTATAATACCTTTACTTCTTAAATGGTATAGAGACGGAGGCAAAAAATATAAACATTTGCTCTGGTGGGAAGCAAGCGATCTTTTTGAAAAAATTTTTTCTAATTTTAGCCCTGTACTAGAAAAATCACTAATATCACTTATCAAGAAGGGAACAAAAGAGAGTCGCAATATAGTTTTGTCTATAATAAACAAATATGAGGGCGGAGAATTTTTATGGGGTGTTGTTAAAGCTTTGATTCAAAAATACTTTGGAACTAAGGAATACAATGAGGTCAGAGATCGTATTTTTGGTTCATTGTCACAGACAGGGGTAGTTTCTGGAGAAGATGGTTTTGTAAGAGCATTTCAGGAGAAAAAGCAGTCTATTCAAAAATTTAAAAAAGACCCGAGTAAGGAAGTTAGATACTTTGTTAGAGAGTACGAAGACTATTTAGATGAGCGTATTACCCACGAGAGAAGGAGGACTGACGAGCAAATTGAGCTAATGAAAAGAAGCTTAGAATAATATTTACTTCTTGTTTTTTCTCACCTTTTATAGAAAGAAATAGTTATGGCAAAGCTTCCCAATGGAATGATAGCATTTTTTAAAGATCAAAATTTTCCCAGCCCAAAAATGTTGGATATTGAGGTAACCAACACTTTCCCGATGATAGCTCTTTCGGCAAAAACTCATTTAATATCCTCAAATAAGCCTCCGGAGATTATTGAAGAATTTAACCATCTTTCTATACCTCCAGACTTTCGATTGCACCTGTCCGGTAAAAAAGAACATCTATTTTTTGATGCAAATCCAGTTTGGGATTTTTTAGAAAAAAATAGCAATCAACCGTTTCATTATTTTACAGTCCTCGGATTACCAGCTAAACATACTACACCCGTTGGTACACCAGGACAAACGCGAAGGTGGTATGGAACAGCTATGATTTTTCCTTTTAAGGACAAACTGTTCAATGATAAAACTCGTTTATTTGCTGATTTCTTTTTACATCATTTACCACTTGATATAAAGACTGTACATTCTGCCCCATTTGTAGGAGACGGCATGCGTCTAGCGAGCGATCATAACGGCCCCACTCTTGGCCCTTACGACTTTTCTAACTTACAGAGAAGAAAACCTTCGGATAAAAAAATATCATTTACTATTCGTTTTGGCTTTGCCAACATAGAGAATAATAATGAAGAAATGTACATATATACTCCTTTAAGGATTTTTCAGAGACGGCCGCGTCTAGCAAGTTTGGAGGTCTAATAGTTGTTGAGCATGATTAATAAGGGTCTCTGGGGCAAGAATAGCACCCCTCCAATCAAAAGTTCGAAAGCTGTCCCGCCAGGCGAGCTAATAGACGAAGTTCGAACCTCTTAAAAATAATGGCTAAATTTAGCCATTATTTTTTATATTTTGGGTTAATTTAAAATATATGATATAAATTAGAAAATTTTCTTGTTAAAATATCTATGAATCTTGCTGATCAATGGAACAAGCTAAGCGGTAGATTTAATTACTTTACTTCACAGAAGAGCTCAAGTTCTGATGAGAGAAAAGAAGGCGTATGGCCTATTTTTATCAATTTTATAAAACAAAATATCCATCATGCTAGCGGCTTAAAGGCATTAGATTTTGGCTGTGGCACCGGGATGTTTTGTTTAGATCTCCAGAAACTTGGTTTTGATGTTACCGGCATTGATATTTCTACAGACATGATCAGTATCGGCCAAGAAAACTTGCCTAATACTATTAAGCTGTTAGTAGGAAATGGTGAAACAGCAAGAGAAGCATCCGATAAAAATGGGAAATTTGATTTGATAGTTTCCGGAATGGTTTTGCAATTTATTGATACTGACGAAATTGCGCAACTAGCAAAAAGTTTAAGCAGTGGAGGCTTTCTAATTTTTGCAAACCACAACCCGGCCCACCTAAACAATCGAAATGTTACTGATACTCTAAAAATTGCTGGAACTGATTTCGTATTTCCTATTTACAGAAGAAACACCGAGGAATACGACAGGATATTTTCTCAGTATGGGCACACAAGAGTGTTTGAGGAATACTCTGCTCCGGTTTTATTGTCTGCGGATTCCGCTATACCCAAGTATGTAATTCTGGGTTATAGAAAATTATAAATAGGTTCTAGCGTCACGTATCAATCAGAGCACCTAAAATTTTATTCAAATAGTGCCTAATTTTAGGCGCTATTTTAGTTATAATTTTAAAATAAAAACAACTCTTTTTGAGAGTTATTTTTCCTTATCAAACAGCCTTCGCTTGTTAAAGAAAATTTAATAGGGATAGGTGCATTGGATTGAGCGAACGCTCCGACGGCACCCACGTCGTTTTCCCGTTTTCGTTCGTTCACCCCCTCATGGAACAACGATGCGGTTAATCAGCTAGGTACTTTTTGAACCAGAGGAGTGTGTGTCCTTGGCCGAGGACCTGGTTACCCCTCTTGCTGAGCCCGTGCCCCTCATCGGGGAAGATGATCAGTTTTGTGACTACTCCCCTGCTTACGGCCGCCTCATACATCTGGATCGCCTCGCCTACGGGCACGCGAGGATCGCTGGCCCCTTGAATCATGAGCAGGGGCGACTTGAGGTGGTCGATGTGGCTGATTGGAGAGAGTTTGAGGAGGGCTTCACGATCCTTTTGCGGATCGCCATACTCGGCAACACGGAGACTGCGGCGGTATGGTGCAGTATTCTCAAGGAAGGTGACCAGGTTGCTCATGCCAACCTCAGACACGCCCGCGTCGTAGACCCCGGCAAACATGGTCATGGCAATGAGCGTTGAATACCCTCCATAGCTGCTCCCTGTGACACCGACCTTCGGACTCTGGCCGTTGACCCTCCAGTGTTCTTTGATCCACACTGCGGCGTCGCGAATGTCAGTGATCACCTGGAGGCGTTTCACTCCATCATCACTGCGAATCCATTCCTTTCCGTACCCTTCGCTACCGCGAACATTCGGCTCCACATAGATGAAGCCGTGATCCACGAACATTTGTGTGTAAGGTTTGAAGCCAGGCGTTGCCTGATCTTCTGGCCCTCCATGAAACTCCACTATCACGGGACAGAGCTTGGTGCCATTACACGCCTTGGGTCTCCGCACCAGCATAGGGATTTGCGTGCCGTCAGCGGCGGAGTAGTACTCTAGTTTGGCGGGGACGAAGCCTTTTATATCTATCTCTGGAGCGCTTGGCTTGAACCACTGTGTCAGCTTCTTCCCCTTCCAGTCGTAGACGTACTTTAGGTCCGGTCCGGTCGGGACTCCGACTCCGAAGGTGGTGTACCGACCGCCCCAGCTGTTGCTGCCGTTGTAGACGTGATCAGGATTATCGTGGGGAAACTTTGGCATTTCAAGCAGCTTATAGGTCTTTGCATTCAGCCCGGCGACCCTAGTAAAACCTTTTTCGTTGGTCGTGTATAGGATCCTTCTAAGCTCCCGGTCGACGGTGAAGTCCGAGACGTCGAAGCTGCTATTGGAGGTGAGTGGCCAGAAACCGTCGGACTGACTCCAACGGTAGAGTCGCTTGAAATTGCCGAACTTGTTGGTGAGTACGATGAACTTACCAGGCTGGGCGGCGTAGGCCATCTTGTATTCCTCGTTCTCGCCTTGGCCGAGAAGCGGAATCAAGGTTTCGTTGCTCGGGTCGAACTCGTAGTACTCCCTCCAGAGGAACCCTGTGGACTTGGCGATCAGGAATTTACCCTGTCGCTCCCCTTGGATACTCCAGAGCCCGTCCCGATCGAACCACACCTTAATCTCCTTCGTCTTGAAGTCGAAGGTGTATATGGTGCGGCTGCCAGGCCTGCGGTCGTTGGCCTTGAAGTATATCAGCCCATCATTTCCGATGCGCTCTAAGTAGGTCTGCACACCAGCCTTGTGCTGGATGACCTCTAGTTTTCCACCCATGAGGGGTACGTAGTACAGGCCTTGGTTTTCTTCACCTTTCCGATCCCGGGAGATGAGGATGGTTTTTCCATCGGGGGTGAACCCGCTGAAGCCGGTGTAGTCGTCACCGCCCGTCAGCTGGCGTGGAAAGGAGTTCGGCCGATCCAAGCACCATACCTGCCATGTGCCGGTGATGTTCCATGAAGTGCACAGATGCCTGCCGTCGGGAGAGACAGCTCCCATTGTTGGCGTGAGGACATCCATGCGCGACTGGATGTCGCGACTCAGTGCGCCCGGCAGCGGCTGGGGGGCAAACTTGGCTAGCACGTCGGACTCGACACTGTCCGCGCCGTACCCTTTATAATTCGCCGAAACTGACTGGCCCATCAGCATCAACGCACTAAACACAACCAGAAACAGAGCGTTTTGCATGATTCCTCACAGATCTCCGCTACTATAGCGGCACACTGTACTTAGCAGAAAAATCCTATTTTGTCAACTTAATTTTACAAATTATAAGGGTATTACTGGCACCGCTTGCCCAAAAATTTAAGCTACGCTGGTAATAACTGGATGAAATTCAAGCGCAATGGTAAAATTTCGGAATTAACCAGTATATCTATGTCATCGGAAAATAAAAATGTTGGGATTGGAAGTTACTATGACAAGCTTTATGTTCAAAGCGAAAGACCCATATTTAATTATGGTGAACCAGAGCAGGTGGTCAAATCGATTTTAGCATATAAACAATCTGGCAGTGTTCTAGATCTTGGAGCTGGAGATGGGAGGCATGCTCGTTTTTTGGCGGACAAGGGATTCGACGTTCGAGCAGTCGATGTATCAGGCGTGGGAATTGCCAAGCTGGAACAGTGGACGGATAAAAATAGCATAAGTATGGAAACTGGTCTTGCAGACATACTAAAGAGACCGTGGACGCGTGATTATGATGTTCTAATCTCTTCTTTCGTTTTGCAGCATATACAAAAAGATGAGGCTAAAGTTATGATTCAAGAAATGCAAAAACACACCGTTCCTGAGGGTTTAAATGTTATTTCATGGTTCATTGACGAGGGGGATGCCTATGATGCAGATACAGAAAAAAAGATGGCCTTTTTCTCACCAGGCGAGATGGAATCGTTTTACGAGGGCTGGACCGTTCTCCGGCAAGGAAGCGAACCAGCTACTATGGCAGCCAAACGTCCGGACGGAACGAATAAGAAAAATATGCTGGGCTGGCTGCTGGTCCAGAAAAAAAATTCTGATGCCAATCAAGGAGCGCAGCCAACCTAATACTAGTCAAAAAACCACAATTATTTAACAAACCCGAGTGGCACCGACTTTTTTTTTATTTCCTCGAGACGAAAGTCTAGAATTTTTTGACCTACAAATACAGTTACAACACTCGTATCCTCGGCTATATCTTTTATATTCTTCTGCAAAAATCCTTTCCTGCTTATAAAACTAAAATCAATTTCTCCTTCCGAAGCATTTTTTAGCTTTAAATTAATCTCATTAAAAATACACTCAGCTTCGTGCTGATGCACGGCTGCCGCTTCTTGGCTATAGGCGTGTTCCAGACAGAGAAGAACCATTACCCGCTCAATCCCCCGTTTTTTGGCCCATTCAACAACTTTGGGCAGGCGTTTGATAAATGAACCGCTACGAGCGGCCAAAACTATGAGTGTTTTTTGCCAAATTCTATTTGGTCATGATCCATTATTTCTTCAACCACTTTCAATTTTTTGGCAATGACAGGTGTCAAGATGGGCTCAATTATCAAAGTTAAGAGAATAGCCCACATGCCGAATTGGAAAATTTATTCATCATGACCCAACTGAAGGCCCCCAGACGGAGGCAATATGTATAACCACACCAAAGAAAATTACCAAAAATATTTCGGTTTAAGGCAGATGATCAGTATTGGCTATAAAGGTTTGATTGAATAACATCTGTTGAAATAAAATGGCTGGCCTAAGCCATTTTATTTTATTAGACAGCGGCTTAAGTTAGCACAAATAAAGGCTGGCGTTTTTTTTTGAATATGTTATATTTTATGTGTTCTTTTTAGCTACTTTACTATGAAAACACTTTCATGTGATTTGTGTGACGCTACGGCCCAAGGTGAAACTTTCGAAGAGTGGATGAAGGCACTGATGCCCCACTATATGCAAGCACACGCCGACGTAATGAATAATCCTAAGAACGGAAAAGAAGAACAGATGAAATGGATGGCCGACAACAAGTCACGTTTTGAGCAAGCCTAAAACCCAGAACATCTATGACAGCTTTCTATATCCACCTCTTTGAGTACTTAGTCATATCATTTGCGCTAGGGGTACTTTGGCATGTTGTTCTATTCAAGGAGTATTATAAAAAACTCGCCATATATTCCAACATCGAAAAACCGATATTTGCGTTTGGGCTATCGGCAATGCTCATTCAGGGTCTTGTGTTTGCTTATGTCTATCCCCTAATTCAAAGCCCGACCATGTTCGGGCTGGGACTCTTTTTGCTTCTGGTTAGTTTTATGGTATTTGCTGAAGCCGGGAAACAAAAAACGACTTCTTTACCTGGTTTTACGACGATCCAAATGGCGTTCTCTGCAATCCAGGCAACGCTTGTTACCCTAGTATTTTCACCCACATAAATAGTGCCGATGCCCACAGCAAAAAATAGTTACAGCATTCGTGCCAAAGTCTTCAAATGGCAAGGACAAGCAGCTTGGCATTTTATTGGCGTACCAAAAAAAGAATCAGAAGAAATCAAGAAACACTTTGGTTCAGCTTCGAAGGGGTGGGGTTCGCTCCCGGTTATTGTAACGCTTGGGGAGACATCTTGGAACACGTCGATTTTCCCTGATCGAAAGTTGGGCGTCTATTTATTGCCATTAAAATCTGCAGTTCGAAAAAAAGAATGCATATCTGAGGGCAGTATAGTGAAAATTGCTATACTGCTCGGGTAATATGACTTTAAATCTAACTGTATAAAAAATATGGCTGAATTAAAAACCAAAGCTACAAAAGCGAATGTTATAAAATTTTTGCAGACTATAGAGCCAGAGCAAAAACGCGTAGACAGTCTGGCGCTACTTAAACTCTTCGAAAAAATTACCGGCGAAAAAGCAGTACTCTGGGGAACGAGCATCGTGGGTTTTGGAAAATATCATTATAAATCAGATAGGAGCACGCAAGAGGGTGATTGGCCATTAGTTGCGTTTTCGCCTCGCAAACAAAATCTGACCTTGTATATTATGGCTGGAACTAAGGACTATAAAGAATTTTTTGATAAGCTTGGAAAGCATAAAACTAGCAGCGGGAGTTGCGTCTACATCAACAAGTTGTCGGATGTTGATCTAACGGTTCTGGCGGCTTTGATCAAGGCATCGTATCAATACATGAAGCAGAAATATTCTTAAATACTCGAGCTTGGTAAAAAATTGTCATTCTGAGTGAAACGAACCCCGAAGAGGCCCTTTTGGGGGAATCCCTATCGGTCGATATGTTGACCAGTTGGACAGAGATCCTTCACGTTCGTTCAGGATGACAGATGAATTTTGTAATTCACACCTTAAATGCTCTAGTTATTGCCAATGATTGTTTTTGGTGTTACCGTATATTAATAATTTCTGAATTATTTATTAACTACTACTCTATGACAAAAGGCACCTATGTAGACGGTTTTGTACTCTGCATCCCCAAAAAGAATACTGCTAAATATAAAAAAATGGCGACTGAAGCGGCAGTAGTATGGAAAAAATGCGGCGCCTTGGATTATAAAGAATGCATGATTGATGATCCAAAGCCAAAATTTGTAACATTCACGTTTGCCAAAATGGCCAAACCGAAGCCGAGTGAAACTGTTTGGTTTTCATTCATCGTCTTTAAATCGCGCCAGCATCGCGATTCGGTCAATAAAAAAGTGATGGCGTATTTTGAAAAAAAATATGGCAAAGAACCCATGGATATGCCGTTTGATATGAAGCGATTTGCCTATGCCGGGTTTAAGGTTGAAGTGAGTGGTTAAAAGCAGTCCTAACATTTCATCATAAAAAAAATAACCTCCACTGAGGAGGTTATTTTTATTTTATACTAGAAACTATTTAGCTTGGCGCGGGTAGCTGGCCCGACATACCCGGCCACCGTGATGCCATGTTTTTTCTGGAACGCCTTCACCGCGGCTTGGGTGAGGGCGCCAAAGCGACCGGTGACCGTTGATTTTAAGAGATTTTGTTGAATTAGTATTTTTTGTAATTCCCTCACTTCAGTGCCGGTTGAGCCTAAGGTTAGCAAACTGGTGAACTTATATTTCACTGCACTTGAAACTGGTGTTGTAGCTGGAGCAGGGAGAGAGGTTGCGGCAGCAGCTGGAGCTGGCGAACTTACTGCGGGAGATTGATTTACAGCAGGCACTGAATAAGCATGGAGAGAAGCACAGTTACTACTATCCCCTACCGAACAAATGGTAATGGCTGCCGAGCCAGTGGTAGCCTTGGCTGTTAAAACGAGTAACGATTGACCACTACCGAGCGAGGCGGCCACGGCATTGGGGTTACTATTTGATGAAATGGTGTATCCAGAACCACCTTGGTTACCATAAATAATGATATTGGTGCTTTGACCAGGACGCAGAGAGACATTATTCTGACTGAATGTCAGCTGGACCGGGGCAGCAACTGCAGTAACATACACACTGCCGCAGGTGGTGGCAGGATTTGTAGCACATACCGTGACAATGCCCGAGCCACTGGCTGCATTTACAGAAAAATAGATAGTACTCGAGGCAGTATTGGCACTGGCAGTTATAAGGCTCGAATTACTATTTGATGCGACCACATACCCAGAGCCACTACCGCCCGAGGCGGTGACCGTCACTGTCTGACCGAACGGTACTGACAGTACATTTTGACTGAACGTGAGGAACGGTGTGGTGGTGGCAGAGCTCGCAGCACTCGTAATGACGGTAAAATTGCCGCAGGCATTACTCGTGGTGGCAGAGCATATTAAAATAATAGCCGTGCCGGTATTAGAGCCGCCGATCAGCGTGACGGAATTATTATTTACAGTGGCCTGCACTACTCCGGAATTAGAATTAGAGGACAGATAATACGAACCGCCTCCACCTGCGACCGTGACTGTTTGAGCTTGGCCTGGAACGAGGCCCACCGTATTTTGACTAAAAGATAAAACCGAATTGGTAGCACCGGAAGTGGTAACAACCAGGGTGGCACAATTAGTAGTATTCGTGGCGGAACAGATGGTGACAGTCGCATTACCAGCGTTATTTTTAGCGTATAAAATGAGACTACTACTTTGTCCGCTGATGCTGGCTTCGACTACTCCGGGATTAGAATTAGACGTAATGACAAAACCCCCGCTTGGGCCGAAGACGATAATGTCTTTACTTTGACCGCTACTTAGCGAAACAGAATTCTGGCTAAGAGAGACAGCGGATTGGCCAGTTTGCCCACCAACCGTTATGGTGAGGGCAGCACACCCGACGCTCGCCGCGCAGAACGAAGCCGTACCAAAGCCATTAGCAAGTCCACTCACCGTGACTTGACTCCCACTGACCGATGTTCCAAAACTGCTTGGGTTACTATTTGCGACCAGGGTAGCGGCGTGAGAAGCGGTAATGGTGCTGCCTTGGCCGACTCCGATCTGGATTGAATTCGGCGATAGGCTGAGCGAACTCGTGTATGACGGCCAAATGATGGTGGTGGATTGAAGCCCGTTTACGGTGACATAGGCCGGCGAACCTACCGGTATACCATAACCTCCACTACTGATAGTAGCACTCAGTCGGCCACTGCTATCGGTGGTGCCAAGGGTGGTAGTGATTAATTGACTTGCTCCCGGAGGAAGGAATGAGAGCCGGACGGAGCTTGAAGCATCACCGGTAATGGCGGCTTGAACTACATCGCCGCTTACCACACTAACCGCCAAGACCGGGGTAGTGGCAGCCTCTGCGACTGTGCCAAGACCTAGGCTGGCAAGAGCGGCCACAACGAGAAGAAAACGAGATAGACAATTCATATAAAAACTTTACAATAAAATAGAGATTGCTATACAATTAAGACTTAGTTTACCATATTAATCCTATCTTGTAATCATTAATTATTAGTACTATGCAGCCAATTACCGTGTCAGCTATTGTAGCCGCTCCCCTGCCACAGGTGTGGGAAGCCTGGACAGATCCAGAGCATATTACTAAATGGGCCTTTGCAACAAATGATTGGGAAGCTCCAGCAGCAGAAAACGATGTGCGCGTCGGTGGGCGCTTTAAAACTACCATGGCTGCCAAAGACAAGAGTGTTAGTTTTGATTTTACGGGAATGTATACTGCAGTAACCGCGCATACTTTGATCGCTTACACCATGGATGATGGTCGAACAGCGCGGATAACATTTGAACAAATGCCCGAAGGAGTGAAAATTACTGAGACCTTTGATCCAGAGAGTCAGAATAGCCCTGAAATGCAGCGCGACGGTTGGCAGGCAATTTTGAATAATTTCAAAGCCTACGTAGAGCGTACTTTTTAATATTTTTTATGCCAAAAATCAGCACTCATTTATGGTTTGATAAAGAAGCCAAAGCAGCAGCGGACTTTTATGTATCCTTGTTTAAGGACGCACGTATTACCAGTTCAACGTCTATTGACGGCACCCCTTCAGGATCAGTCGATATTGTATCAATTGCCTTGCCCGGGCAGGATTTCACCCTTATTTCAGCCGGCCCATTATTTAAATTTACACCAGCGATTTCGTTTTTGATTGCGTGTGAGACGCCTGAAGAAGTGGATAAATTATGGGGCAAGCTATCGGTTGGTGGTGAAGCGCTTATGGAGCTTGGCAGCTACCCGTTCAGCCAGCGGTATGGCTGGACGAAAGACAAGTATGGATTATCCTGGCAGATCATGCATACGGGAGGCAGACCGATTACTCAAAAAATTACGCCCACGCTTATGTTTGTGGGGCAGGTATGCGGCCGCGCTGAAGAAGCTATTACTCTCTATACCTCAATTTTTGCTAATTCTGAAATTGGTCATGTGATGCGGTATGGGGCCGGGGAAGCACCTGATAAAGAAGGTACCATTCGGCACGCTGGTTTTAGTTTGCTAGGGCAGCAGTTTGCGGCCATGGACAGTGCCCATAAACATGAATTCAGCTTTAACGAAGCGATTTCCCTCATGGTTACGTGTGATACTCAGGCAGAAATTGATCATTGCTTTGAAAAATTATCGGCGGTACCGGCGGCTGAACAGTGCGGCTGGCTGAAGGACGCCTTTGGTGTATCCTGGCAAATCGTCCCGACCGCGATGAATGAAATGATGAGCAAGGGTACCAAGGAGCAAGTGAAACGTGTGACCGAAGCGTTCATGAAGATGAAAAAATTTGACATTGCTACTTTACAGCAGGCGTACGAGGGAGCATAAAGGCACCTTCTATGAAACGTGTCTTTATCGCAATTTTTTTGCCGTTCTTACTGCTCGGTGGCATGGTATTATTACTGGTAACTACAGCTTATGGCGACACGATTAAACCAATCTTGTTTGGAGGCATCTTCATTTTTTTAGTAGGCTTTCCCATCGCCTTAGTAATCAATGAGAGGCGCAACAAAATTGATTTCGAAAAGTATACTCGCGAAAAAGGCTGGGTACAGAATACCACCACACCAATTGCCAATCCATTTGGATTTGCTAACGTAAACCCATATCGTGTCTATAGTGGCTACTTACGCCCAGATCTGCCCGCTACCATTATGTTTGGCATACGTTGCCAATCCGACGGATCTTGCCCGAGCACTCCTGCATGTTACAGCTACATCGCCATGTACTTCCCTATAGGCGTCAAATTAAGTGATGCCTGGCTAGAACAATGGCAGCAAAAAATTAAACACCCCACAGGATTATTTCCTCCAGTGCATACGGAACGGACTCCAGATGGCGGAGCAGTAGTGGCGTGGTTCGGTGCAGCTGTTCGCAAAAATGTTGAAGACAGAATCGCTGAAGTCGTGGCTAGTTTATAAATTAAGCTCAATCTCAGCGTGAACAGCAATCAAAATATATTAAAATTATTGTAAAGAGAAAAAATTACCAGAAATTATTTATTGTATGGACCCTCAAGAGCAAGGCAGACTGGTGCGAGCCTGCCAGACTGGCAATCAGGAAGCATTTAGTGCTTTATACGAAGCGTTTTTAAAGCCCATTTATAATTTTATCTACTATAAAACACATCATCGTGAAACCGCTGAAGATTTAACGAGCCAGACTTTTTTCAAAGCGCTTGATACGATCAGCCGCTGCGATCCAGATAAGGGAACGTTTTCTAGTTGGATATACCGAATTGCGCGCAATACCGTGATTGATCACTATCGAACAGCCAAACTAGTCGGTGATATTGAAGATCACACAGAACTTAAAAGCACCCTAGACCAGACTGAAGAAACGCATGTGCGCCTAGAACTGGCAAAAGTGGAAAATTTATTATCCGCTCTCACCCCCGATCAGCGGGAAGTTCTTATCCTGCGTTTTTGGCAGCAGCTCAGTTTTGCCGAAATTTCAACGGTGCTTAGTATCAGTGAGGGAACGGCAAAAATGCGCTTGGCGCGCGGGGTTTCTGCCTTAAAACAGGTCTATCCTTCGGGCGGATTGTTACTTTTTATTATGGCTATCGTAGTATCTAGTATATGGACCATATAACCTTACAACAGCTCCGAGACGAGTTAGAAAAACTCGACCCGCCGCTTACCCTGAGCGACACCGAGCTAGAGCAGCTCATAGAGCAATTTACCTCCCTCAAACCCGAGGTACCAATGCGTGAGGCATTTCGCACACAGCTCGCAACAGAGCTGCGAAAAAGAACCGCTCGCACTTCAACGCGACCAACTTCAATATTATCATTCTTAAGTATTTTGTTTATGAATCCTAAGCCATTATATACTCTTGGTGGAGCGCTTGGCGTATTGGTTGTAGCTTTATCATTCAGCCAATTTTCGGGCCATAATTCTCCATTTTTAGCTAAAAAAATAGCCAATTCTTCGACTATCGAAAAGAAGGGACAAAATGCCTTTGGGCCCTTGGCGACGCTGGTTTCTCTTGATGCGGCAACCCCCGTTCCGGCCCCAGCTTCGGAAATGGCATCCATGGCCACTGATCAGGCAGCCCGTAACGCGGCGCCGACCGCGCCGATTGCTGCAATGAGCAGTAAAATGGTGGCTCCAGGCATGGGCGGCGACGCCAGCCGAATTGTGGCGCCTGACATGTTCCAGCCCTATACCTACGTCTATAAAGGTGAGACCCTTGAATTAAGCGAAACCACCCGTGATGTATTCAAAAAAATCAGAAGCACTAACTTGGCTGACTTCAGCACGGTCAAAGACTTGAATCTTGACTTGATCAACCTAAATAGTTTTGCCGGGAGCAAACTGCGCAGTTTTGAGTTAGTTGACGAGCGCGATCATGGGTATACTGTTACGGTTAATTTGGGCGATAGCGCTATTTCGATCAACCAGAATTGGTCGGTGTGGAGCAAGTGTGCTAGTGGCATCTGCCCCACTCCCCCACCTTTCACCCGGGATCAAGCCATGACTCCAGAAGCACTGATTGCGTTATCTAATGAATTCTTGAAGGTGCACGGGATCTCTACCTCTCAGTACGGCTCCCCGGAGATACAGGATTCCTTTAGCCCTATCTACTTAATGCGGCCAATGGCAGATGGTGGCGGCGACGGATATGTTTCGGAAATTGCCACGGTTATTTATCCCCTTCAACTTGGCGGATCAAAGGTGCATGAATTAAATGGTGGCCCGATCGGTCTACAGGTTAGCATCGACCAACGTGAAAAAAAAGTAACAAGTGTTTGGAACTTGCAGGCAGAACGCTATGAAAGCTCTGGCTATGAAGCTGAGACTGACTTTGGTCGGATTGTGAAGGTGGCCGAGGCGAGTGGTACTAACTGGTATCAACCCGAAGCTAAAAAACCAGTTGAAATTAAACTTGGCACTCCAAGTATTTCGTATGCCCGCACCTGGAAAAGCTCGGCAGACGGACAAGAGTCTTTTGAGCTGTATGTACCTGTGTATATCTTTCCAGTGATTAACGCTCCAACTACAATCTACCCGTATTATAATAAATTTGTAATGGTACCACTGATTAAAGACCTAATTAACTCGCCGGAGAAACCTCAACCGATGCCTCTGCCCATGCCGATTGATAGCGAACCAACGGCTCTACCGGTAGAGAAACCGATGCTTAGATAAACAAACTGTCCGTCTTAGTTATAAAACACCCCTACGGGGTGTTTTAGGTTGTACTTATGAAAAATTTGGCAAGAGCGTAGGCGCTTCGAGCGACAAATTTTCTAATGATGGTATATCTTCCAAACTGATCTTACCTATGTAGAGCTGCTTTAAACCACTTTCACCGGTTGCATCGATATACTTTTTTACGGCGCGATAGCCACGGTAATAGGCCGTATCGCGCATGCATACGACTGGCGCAGCTGTATTGGTGAGGCCACGTTTCGAGCGCAGACATACCTTCCAGGCTAATTCGTCGCTGACGCCATAGATGGTTTTGAGAAGCGCGAATACTTCGGCAAAAGAATGCTCTAGTCCGAGATACGCTGCAATACAATGTAAGGGTGGCACTACGTCACGTTCCCCGAGTGGGACGCCTAATTTTTTCTGATTATAAATGGCCAAGCCTTCTTCGGTGGCCAGATACCCGGCTGTGCCGAGTGCAAACAACCCATACTTCTGCCGTTCACCGTTTTCAAACCGATAGGCGTGGGTCATGATTTCATGCATGATCACACTGCGTAGCCGATTGGCAGTAAAGGACACGCCGGCTTTGAGAATCACACTGCGTTTTTTAGAGACGGCTATATCGGCGGTGCAGTGCTCGCTCACCATCACTTTCCACTGAGTCAGATTGCGATTGGCAAAAAACTCCTCCAGGTATTTGACGATATTTGAGGTGGTTAATAATTCACTGTGATCTTCGTGAATGATGGTTTCTTCATACGACCGGCAGGCCGCCTGGTAGATCTCGGCACTGATCGGGCCAAATAACGTGCTCGACAACTCTGTCAGTCGCTCACTATCATGATATTTTATTAACTCAATGGCTGTTTTTAGGGCGGCAATTTTGTTGGTGTACAAGAGACGAAGCGGATGATCGGGCACCGACGGCAACGTAAACAGTTCTTTTTCTAATTTGGGAAGATTAGCGGGAGCTGGAGCATAGGCAAAAATAGGTGAGCTGTCTGGATTGGCGAAAAACATCTCTTTGGCCTGTTTCGCATTCAGTGGACGGAGTGCTCTGAGTACATGTAAGGATCGGTCAATAACACCCAACCGCTTATCAATACTGCGAAGGATTCGCTCGTTACGCTCTGAAGTGACGTGATGTAGATCGCTCACTATCTGTCTCTCTTCTAGTTTCAAGCTCGGATCAATTAAAAAATCAGTTAGAAATTTGCCGGCAACGATCAGGTCATAGGCTGTGTCAGTTGAAAATTCTGTGACTGCTACTGGTAACACCAACCGCTTGCCTTTTAATTTTACTGTGATATGTTCGTTGGTTTTGGCTCCTAAATAGCGCGTAGAGATAGTATTTTTTTCAGCGGCTGGGTCGATCCGGGCCCGGATCATCTGTTCGGGTTCTGACAATAAGAGCACATCTTCATAGGGCGAGATAATAGTTTTGGCGGCAGCGGGCTTCCCAGTGGTAGTACGACCACTGCCAAATAAAGCACGACAAATAGATAAGCCTTGTTCGGGGGTATTGACTTTACTATCACTGATCTGTTCCAGGCGCTGCCTCAACGGGATTTGATTAGCTATCTGAACTGACAAGCCGGGGCGCGCATTAAGCTCAAGGATTTTTACGCCGGTTGACGTGGCAACAATATCTACCGCTACAAATCCGATCTTGCTGAGATGCGCGGCTTGTATAGCCGTCATCAGCACCTCATCCCATTGTTTCATTTTTATATCTTTTACCGGCAGGCCGCTCGGCAAGGCAGTGACAAATTGTCCTTTTGATACGGCGAAGCTGGCTCTCCCCGTGGCGATATCAAGGCCTACCCCGAGGGCGCCCATATGTAAATTAGCTTTGCCGTGCGAATCTCGGGTCGGCAGGCGTAACATGGCAATAACCGGTACTAACTTAAACACAATAATGCGAATATCTGGCAAACCTTTGGTGATATAGGGGCTCAGAAATTCAGCGGGCAGCAGACGTTCTTCAAGCAAGGCCTGATCACGGATACCTGAAATTGAGTATTTTCCTTCGAGAATAGACACCATGTGCAGCGATAATTCTTGCCAGGTATGGCGCTCGCCGGCGGCATCAATAAAAATACCCCCTTGACGATCGTCAATGACAATAATTCCTTCGCCACCAAAGCCGCGGTTGGGCTTGATTACAAAGGTCTTGGGTAGCGAATCGGGATTAAAAACCCGCAGTTCACCCGGGGTTTTAATTACTCCATAGAGCTTGGCAACGCCAATACCGCGCGATGATAAATACTGTTTAGTAAACAGTTTGTCATCGGCAAAGCGTTTATGCGCGCGGCTATTATACTCATCAATATAGAGTAAATTACGCGCGTTCATGCCTAAAATTTTTCGAGACGAATCAAGCCATCCCATAAGTTATAATGCTAGTGAGACCCTAGTAACTGTTTACAGTTACTAGGGTCGAGCGACGCAATTTCAGGACATGTTACGCTCCGTGACATGTCTTATTCTTCAGTTCCGTTATCTCGCAAGAGGGTGCGGAAGCGAATATATTCATCAAGGCGTAGGCCAGTAAATTTACCGAGAATAAAGGTGAACAGAATGGCCAGCAAAATGATTTCAGGCCAGGACTGAACAAAGGTTACGACTGCGATATGGGTGACCGCTAAAAAACTTACCACAATGATGGTGGTGGTCGAAATCACAGCCAAGATGGCTTGACGAAACCCTTCTTCAGATTGGGCGGCAATGAATTTCTCGGCCACGGTGGCCATAAGGAGCATGGGAAAGATAGCCAATGACAAGGAAATGGAGCTGCGGGTTACACCAATTACCCAGATCAAAAATAAAAATGACGCACTGAGCAAACTCAGATTAAGACCCACTTTGGAGATGTACAGCAATTTAGCCCGATTGATAATAAATTTGACGCAATAGGTGACCACTATGACAAAACAGAATACCAAGAGGCCGAGTTTAAGGCCTAGCATTAAAAACGAGGCGGCGGTCATTACTGGCCCATACACTCCAAACGTGGGCATGCCGAGCACTTGGCGAGCAAACACGGTAACGAGAACAATTAAGGGGATGATCAGGATAAGGTAAATAACACTGACAGAGATCCCTTGTGATACAAATACGGACAATAATTTCCATAACCCGTGCCAGAGCGGCCCGCTATCCGACGCTGTAATTTGCAGATACGGCACGTCGGTTGCTCTCAGTGCCGTAGTTAATTGTCCGTAGTTGGTGGCAGTTACCAAGTATTCGAGTGCTGGCGGATGCATCAGCAGCAGCATATCAGGACGGATAACCCGGCTAACCTGCTGTAATAAAAACCGCAGATCATTAAAATCGCGCGGGGTGATATTTATGTATAAGGGATGAGTAAATTTTTCTTGTAATTCTTCCGATACCGAGTGGATGTACCGGGCAAAGGCTTGGCTGCCACGAGCAGCGGGCACATCAAAAATAATCATATCGGCTGCGGCCAGGGATTGGCCGCTGCGCTCGAACAGGGTAAGCAGGCGATCTTCGGTCACGAAGATGCTGCTGTCGGTGTCTACTTCTAGAATTTCAAGCGAGTTTTGCTCGTCAGTGGCGGCTGTTTTAAGCTGGTCTAAAGTGGCGCCTGCATTTCCGGTTTGATTGGAACCAGTAATCAGGAAGATTTTTTTATTGTAAACAAAAATATCCTTACTAATTTGCTCACTAATATTGGGGGCAGTTATCCGAACGGTAACGGTATGAATACCCGTGGTATCAAAGGAATGGGCAGCTTCAACCCCATGCTCGATCTGATTCTGCCCATCGCTAAATTGCCAGGTATAATTAAGAGACGAAGTGGTGGCAACCGACGCTGAGGCCCGAAAGATAGTTTTGTTTCCCAGGGCCACTTCCTCATCACTGATGATCTGTAGATTTTTATCTAATTGTTCGCCAGGAGCGGAGATGATCGTTTGCGCTCCGACTGGATTTGGGAGTATCGTAGTATGTAGAAGTATGATTGCACTGCCGATTATCTGAAAAAATCTGCGGTATGAAATATTTTTCATAGCGATTTTTTAAAAATAAAACCTACTCATAGGGTACTCCTGTTGGAGTTAAGATACAACTACTTTTAATTTACTATTTATGCCAGCGATTGGGATTTATTTTTCGGCTCCGGAGCCAAAAGGCTACCCGCTTGATAAACTGATGTATTGGAATGCCTACTGCCACTTGGCAGAGCAGCTAAATAAAGCGGGAGTCTCTGCATTTATTGTGCGAGCCGATAGCTATCGTGGTGCCGGAACTTTTTCGATCGGATATGAATTAAAAAACGGCATGCTCTCAGCTCCTGTCACTCCAGTTACTGTGAAAGTTATTTTTAATCGAGATGATCAAAATACTATTCCTCGCATTACTGATTGCATGATTGTAAATAACCCAGACCTTGATGAATTATGCGTGGATAAATGGGCCACCGCACAGGCATTTGCTGATATGTCGCCTCGAACCAAGCTGGTATCGTCTTATGAAGAATTTTTAGCTACTGTAGCGGCTTGGAAAATACAGGCATCAGATCGAGTAGTGGTGAAACAAAATTTTTTATGTGGTGGAGATGGCATATTTATCCGGCCAACTGCAGAATTACCGCGAGAAATTTATCCTAGTTGGGAGGGTACCCTGGTGCAGGAATTTTTTGATAGTTCGCTTGGAATTCCTGGCTTGATCGAAGGGCGGCATGATCTGCGTATCATTTCAGCGGCAGATCGTTTGGTGCAATTAACGGTTCGTGCTCCGCGCAGCGGATCGCTGCTTGCCAATGTGGCCCAAGGAGGAACTGAATATATGTTTCCGATTGATCGGCTGCCAACGGCGGTGACTCCCCTAGTTGTCAGTATCAGCGAACAGCTAAAAAAGTATTCCCCATCGGTATACTCCATGGATTTTATGAATACGACGGACGGTTACAAACTAATCGAATTAAATTCCCGCCCCGGCTTTAGCGACCCAATTGCCGAACCATTAGCTCGGCCTTATATCGAAGCGTGCGCTGCACTGTTAACTCGTTTGGCGTTAGACCGGGCGCTCTAAACCAATCTTTAGTGGTGCATTGATGCATGGTCGGTAGCCGGCTTAGCTCCGGCTGTTGCAGGACTGACCGAGACCACAAAATCAGTCGTGATAATTTTTCCTTGATGTTTAAACTGGGTAAACAGCTTATAACGGCCGGCGCGATCAAACCTGGTAGTAAAGATCACCTTGCCGTCTCCCGGCGCACCTGGCCCTTCGTGAGGGTGAGTGTGTATATACTCAAGCGTATCAGCTCTTAAGATTACCGAGTGGCCGCGCGCTCCGAGATATGGCTCGAGATTTGTTAGGGGGCGGCCATTTTGTTTTAGGGTAAATTCTAACTCTGTTTCAGAACCAACCACTATTGCGGCAGGTTCGGTACGGAGCGAAACTTCGTATGTGCCGAACTTTTTAGTGCGTTCCTCCCCGCCTAACGGCGCCTCTTTATACTCACTTTCTTCTCCTACGGTAATATCTAGTTTAGCCAGCTTAGTAATTGGATTACCGTGAGCATCTAATCCGCTGCCGGCTGGAGAAAAATCAGCAAATAGGAGCCAGCGCCCAGCTGACCCAAACATCAGATCCGGGATAGTGAATGCTCCGGTAGTTTTGTCATAGTCGGGATGCAGATGCTGAAATGATGCCAAGTCGCGGCTAACTACAATCAGGTGGAGAAGTTTTTCGTGTGTGAGCGAAAAATCTTTAATTACTTGGCCGCTATTATTGGTAATCGAAAAAGAAAAACGAGCAGGTGTGCCTGGTTTTAATACTGAAACTGAACCTGTAGGTGTAAGGTTAAAAATTGCATTACTAGCCGGATGGCTTTGGTGAGCAATGTCGAGGTCAGCACTTCTACCACAACCAGCTCCGCTTAGTAATATTAGGCAAAAACTGAGAGTAAAAATTTTTTTCATAGGTATACAGATTATTTACTATATCACAGAAGCAGACAAAATTATATCTTACCTACTATATAAGTATTTGGCCTACGCTTATTTTTTAATCAGATCTGATAACCAGCTACTATCGCTTGATTGCAGGGTATATAAGACAGTAAGACAGTTGGCCTTCCAGCTTTATAATCTTTAGAGTTCAGATCATGAACGGCGGCCATAAATAGATCGTATTTAAACAAGACTTTTTGATTGTTCACTGTTCCTGGATCATTGACTATGAAGACACCGGCCTTATCATCATACCCCCGTCATTACCCTAACATGATAGTCAGGGCCGCCGCTCGTATAATTAGAGCTTTGAAGGGCTGGCGTATAGACCGGGACAATGATCGGTCGATGGGCACTTAATTCAACTTTTAACTCAGCAGTGGTAGGATTTTCTTTTATAACGGTAGTCCAGGGCAGCTCAAGGGCGTTGCTGAGGTCAGAAATTTTTTGTAATGATTCATCGGCGCTGACTTTAAACGCTTTATTTTTTATCCCTACAATCTCTTTGATGTGCCGAACAGCTTCATCCCGTTTAATCTCATCTTGAGCATAAAAACTATTGATCCTATAGATTGAGGTTGCTTCACAGGCATTTTGCCAGAGCTCGGACCACTCTACAGCCGGAGCCTGGGTGGTGAATGGCACTTTGATAGTGTCGGAAACAGGAATGATTACTGTTTAGCTTGTACAATTAATTTTTCTTTTTCAGCTTTCCAGCCGATCGCGTTGCTAATTATTTGACAAAAAGTACTGAGGCCAGCTACGGCTAAAATTAGTATGAAAAACTTACTCACTGGAACAGCATAGAACAGGATGATGACAAGTGCCGAGAGCCACATGCCGACACACCACGGGCAGGCCAGTAAATCGGCTAGGATTTTGCGCAGTCCTACCTTAGGGTAGGTATATACTACTGTTGCCTGATCGGACATGTCAGTAGCACCCATCTCTTTAATCAACACACAGCTGCGCAGATACGCCATGATACCGTCATAGACAAATAATCGAGTAAGGCGAAACACAGCTAGCACAATAATAACAAAATCGAACCAGGTAAGGCTCCTAAGTATAAGGTCAAAATCGAGGTCTAATAGGTACCCTGGTACGAGCACTATACCTACAAAAATTATAGCTAGTACAAATTCTAGCCGCTCATTCTTTTCTTGAGACTCTGTTTTAAGAGTTGGTAATTTTTGCATAGCGCAGGAATTATGATGTTTATTTTTACTCTAGCACATATACACGCTCTGTACAGAGCCCCTATCCAGTAATTGAGCGGCTCACGTTACTAAACCAATTGACAGCTCATGATCTACGGCCTAAGGTAGAAGTAGGCTGAGTGATTTTATTTTTAATATTGAATGTATGACCCACACTGGTAAAGCAATTGATGCTATCGAATTTTTGGAAACAGACCATCAACAATTCAAAGCCCTGCTCGAAAAAATAGCTGCGACTACCGAAAAAGCTGCAGTGACCCGGCAGTATGAATTTGCACGGCTCAAATTAGCCCTTGACGCACATTCCCATATTGAAGAAACTGTTTTTTATCCAGCGATCCAAGCTCTGAAAGGTATTCATAAAATTACTCTCGAAGGAATTGAAGAGCATGCGGTAATGAGCGATCTGCTTAACAAGCTGGCACATGAAGACTACCAGAATGAACAATGGACCGCTAAATTTAAAGTGATGAAAGAAAATACCGAGCATCATCTGAAAGAGGAAGAAGAGTATATGTTTCCGGAATGTCGTAAAATTCTTGATCCTCAGGCACTGCTTGAGCTGGGCACCCGTATGCAGGCGGCCAAACAAGCGTTCATTGAAAAACACCGTTAGTTACTTTATTACAAGCAATGGACATTAAAAACCCGGGTGTATCCGGGTTTTTTAATGTCCACCTGAGGCGTCCGATGGCTAAAAGAACTTGTAACCATGGGACGGGCGCCAGGTGGAGAACCTCCTGTAGCCCACAATATAGAGACGGTGGCGGCAAGCCAGAGCAAGATCAAGACGTGGCCTTTCCCGTAGCCCTGGAATGAAACATCCTGTAGGTGGCCAGCGGGTCATCATCCTCTGGATCTGTCTCCGAAGCTTCGGGTTCTATTGGAAGGATTTTTGTATCCTCCTGGTCGAGCATCAAAATCATTTTACTGCTTTGAGCCTGGAAGCCGAGTGCCACGATATGGGCAAGATGGGGGTTATCAAACCACACCATGTCTTCTTCGGAACTTGCCGGCAAGCCAGAGCGCGCAGCGAAGTCTGCTAGCGCCTGAATCTCAGCCTTAGCCAGATCAGTGCACTGGTTTAGGGCTTCATTCAAACTATGGATGTCGTGGCAAATAAGCAGGAAGATCGCCTTGTCCTCTTCCCCCTCCTTCACAATCACCATGAACACGGCGGCTGGCTTATTACCAACCAAATGCATTTCTAAGCGCGGGTGCTTCCTTCTTTCTAACATGCTTTCTTTTCTCCCTCCAAACTTTGGGGTTAGTGGATAGTAGAACTTATTAAATCTATTTCGTCAATGTTTGATAGATCTATTACACCGTTCCTCCGAATAACATTGGGATTCCCAGGCGTTTACGCTTGGTTTCTCCTTTAAGTAATGTAGAAGTTCGAACGGGTTCATCGCCTCGCGCAGTGAGATGTGCTTTAAACCGCTGAGCTCGCCAACTGGTCCCAAGGAACAGTGTGTGCTTGCCATATTTCTTAGCCACGGCATCGGCGCTGGCATAGAGGCGCTGCAATTTCTCCACCCGCTCGGTGGCACCGAATAAATCTGCTTGTACCACCATGGGAGTAAGATTGAAAAATACGATGCCGGTGGCGCGATAGAGTTGTTTTTTGAATAATTTAAGAAAAGCTGGCCGCACCAGAGGGATAATTTCGGGTGGTAAGTTGGTAGGCCTCAGGAGTGGTACTTCCACGGTATGGTGGCGAAAATCTTGGGTACGCAAAATGATATAAACGCTTGGTGTCGCTTGGTTATACCGGCGCAGTTTAATGCACGCGTTTTCAATATTTTTTGATAACTGGGCAAAAATAAAATCTGGGTCGCGCGAGGGTGGGCTGAAGGTTTTGAATTTCTGGATAGAATGGTATTGGCGTTTTTCTTCATAATAAAGTGGGATAACCATTTCCCCATGGAGTTCACGCCAAATATCATGAAATGGGCGGGTTCGATTTTGTTTTATCCATGATTCTGTTTGGGCAGCAAACTCACCGGCAGTCGTAATTCCTTGCGTATTTAAAAAAGCGGTAGTGCGCCGACCAATACCCCAAATTTTTTCCACCGGCAGAGTTTTTAAAAAATCCGCAATGGTGTCGGGGGTTATAGTGGTGAGACCGTATGGTTTTTTCCAATTAGACCCCAGTTTGGCCAAAGTTTTATTGGGCCCAAGACCAACTGAAAAAGTGCAGCCGAGTTCACGTTTGAGTTCAGCTCGTAATTCTTCGATTAATTGCTGATACTTTTTATGAAATGAGGCTTCAAGCCCGGTGAGTTCGCCAAAGCATTCATCGATGCCATATTCTTCAATGCAACCGGTGTAGCGCCGCACGATGTCATAAAAATGATGCGACATCAGGCTATACATCTCATAATCTGAAGGCAAAAATACAGCATCGGGGCAGAGGCGTTTAATTTCGAATAACGGCATGGCTCGCGTTACACCCCGCGCTTTGGCTTCGTAACTCATAGAGGCCGCTATCCCCCGCTCTTTCCCGGTAATGACTGGCTTACCACGTAATTGCGGATTACGAGCCTGTTCGCAGCTGGCAAAAAAAGAGTCGCCATCGATATGAATGATGGCGCGAGAAGAAACAGCTGTCGGAATTGAGCCTAGCTCCGTCATACCATGTGATATTTGCGGATCACGGCGGTAACTACGGCGGCAATATTCAATTCTTGTTTAGGAATAATGGGGTGATATTTTTTGTTAGCGGGCACGAGTACCACTTGTTCACGGTGTTTTTGAAAATATTTGAGCGTCCACTGATTATCAACTTCCGCCACCACAATATCGCCATTTTTGGGAGTGCGGCCGCGCTCCACCAAAATGGTGTCTCCAGGCTTAATGCCAGCATCGATCATGGAATCACCTGAGACTTTGAGCATAAAGGTGGCCTGGCGATTGCCAATCAACCATTCATCAAGAGTCATGGTATCCACCAACTCTTCTTCGGCGGGCGACGGCCAACCGGCAGCAACCGAACCAAGCAGCGGCACCCCAAGAAACCGGCGACCCGGAGAGAGTTTGCCAGCACTATCCCGGTGTAGCCAACCAGCCGCAATATATTTTTCGACCAGCCTGAAGACGGCATTGGTGGATTTAAAACCAGTCAGCGGCAACATTTCACGATATGATGGTAAGCGTTTATGGCGGCGATAAAATTGCATGATGGCGTTTAGGTGGGCCGGGGTGGGCATATTATTACTAGAGCTAAAGTTTACATTACATAGTAGTGTATATAGTATAGTGAACAAGTGTTCACTATGTCAACTGGGGGTTAGTGAATTTGGTGAATGAAAGTCTGAAACGTTTCTTTCTGTCATTCCCGCCCCGCCTAAGATGGGGGTAAACTCCGGCGGGAATCTAGTCACAGACCATTCTAAAATCAATTTGTCATTCTGAGCGGTAGCGAAGAATCTCTGTCCGGTGATTATGTAAATAATTAAGACAGAGATCCTTCGTTTTACTCAGGATGACAAAGTGGGTAATTCCCGAATGAATACATGTGGTTAGTGCTTTTAAATATCTGTGATAAAATGGAGGCTACTAGAGTTACTTTTACCCTATGACTGGACACTTTTCTAAACTACCCTGGTATCCCCCATTTTTTTCAGGATTACCACAGACTATTGCTACTTTTTTCAAAGGCTATTTTTTATTGATACAACTGATAGCCATTGGCGCAACTGCTCTCTTGGTATACTCAGGGTTAGATTGGCAATACTTTATCTTTTTTAATAGTACGCTATTACAAAAATTACTATTCCCGGCAGTGATCCTAGGGTTTTTTCTACCTATTTTACTACCTATCATTCTATGGATCGTGGCGGTGATCAGAAAAAATCAGCGTACTCTTATAGTTGCGGCAGCAGCCGGGCAGGCGGCAGCGCTCGGATTATTATTCTCTTTTACGTATAAGGCCTTTACCGGGCGCATCCCCCCGATTATTACTTCGGACGGAGCCCTGACAGATATTAGCCATGGTTTTCAATTCGGTTTTATGCGCGGAGGCGTGTTTTGGGGTTGGCCGTCATCGCATACCACGGTGGCTTTTGCACTGGCCACAACTTTGTATGTATTGTTCCCTGAAAAAAAGGCTCTGCGTATCCTGGTACTCATCTACGCTTTTTACATCGGACTTGGTATTTCCATGAGTATTCACTGGCTATCGGAATTTGTAGCGGGCGCGCTCTTTGGCAGTGTGGTCGGTATTACGGTCGGGCGCTATTTTTGGCAGAAATTAAAAAATACTAGCGCCGGGTTGTCAAAATAGACAGAGGGAGTAGTATATTTAGCAGTAAGATATAAGATTATTTTCTATGCTTCCTGTCACTATTTATTCTACCCCTGGTTGCGCATATTGCCGGCGAGCCAAACAGCTCCTCAGCGAGATGAAGATTGAGTATACCGAAGTAGATCTGGCCAGCAATCCGGACCTGCGAGATGAATTAATCGACAAATATAACTGGCACACAGTACCAATGATTTTGATTGGCGATGAATTTATTGGTGGTTACGATGAATTATATACCTTAGCCCAGTCGGGCAATTTAACTAATCGATTAACTAATTAGTACTATATGAATGAAAAAATAAAAAATGCTTGGGGAATCGTGGGAATTATTGCCGTATTAATGACGGTAGGAATTTTACATCAATATGTCAGAGCCTACAGCACCTCAATCGAACCCACCTCGTTTCGCAGTTTCTCGGCTAGCGGTGAAGGCAAAGTGGTGTCTGTGCCTGATGTAGGCGAATTTAGCTTTGGCGTAATCACTGAGGGCGGCACGAACATCACGGATCTACAAAAAAATAATACCCAAAAAATGAACGCCGCTATAGATTTCTTGAAAAAAAATGGGGTCGAAGAAAAAGATATAAAGACCCAACAATACAGCGTGCAGCCCCGCACCGAATATAGCGGTTGCCAAAATAATGGCGTCTGCCCGCCACCACGGATTGTGGGCTACACCGTAAGCCAACAGGTGGGCTTAAAAATGAGAGACTTTAATAAAATTGGCACGATCATGTCGGGGGTTGCTCAGCTCGGAGTTAATAGCGTATCTGATCTGCGCTTTACGATTGATGATCCGAAAAAAATCCAGAATGAAGCCAGGGGCGAAGCGATTGAAGATGCTAAGGCCAAAGCTCAGGCAATTGCCACAGCCGGCGGCTTTACTCTCGGCCGCTTATTATCGATTGAAGAAGGCGGGAGCAGCCCGATCCCTTATTATGCCCGCGATAGTTATGGAGGCGCTATGATGAACGAAGCCAAGGCAGTGGCCCCGGCACCGACTATTGCAGCCGGCTCGGAAGATGTAGTAGTGAATGTTACCTTGCGTTACGAAATTAATTAACTAGTTTTCAGAAAATTTGTATGATCACTATTTACGGATCTAAACGATCGAGCGCGTTTCGTTGTATTTGGCTAATGGAAGAACTCGGGGTGCCGTATGAAGTCAAAATTCTCGACATGGCTAAAGGAGAGAACAAGACGCCAGAGTATTTAAAACTTAATCCGAATGGAAAAATTCCGACACTGGTGGACGATGGGTTTGTGCTCTGGGAATCGATGGCCATCAATTATTACTTACTGGAAAAATATGAGGGAGTATGGCTGGTTGGCACCACCGCGCAAGAGCACGCACAGGTTAATCAGTGGAATTTCTGGTTTTTGATTCATTTGTATGAAGCATTCCACCCGCTGGTGATGCAAGTGTATCGTAAACTTCCTGATTCGGAAGCGACCAAACGTTCACACGAGGAATTATTACCGCGTTATTTGAAGGTTCTTGAAGATCATCTATCAAATAAAGAATATATGGTGCTTGAACGCTTCACCTTGGCTGATTTGACGGGGATATCGGTAGTAAAGAGTGCGGCGTTTGTTAATTATGATCTCGGGGCATACCCGCATATTAGAGCCTGGATGGAGCAGGTCATGGCTCGGCCGGCCTATCAAAAATTATTAGCTGATTAATCTAAACTATATGGAAGATGGTCAAGACCCAAAAAAAGAAGAGTTTACCATATCGGGAGATCAGATAGTTGGCAAAATTAAAGAACTGATCAAAGAAGGTAACGCCCGAAAAATTATTATAAAGAATGAAAAAAACGATGTATTGTTAGAGTTTCCGGTAACTATCGGGGCGATTGGAGCCTTAATAGCACCGGTTTTGGCAGCAGTGGGGGCGCTGGCTGCGCTGGTGGCCAAGTGTACGATTGTGGTAGAGAAAAAATGACCTCCCCTACCCTAGCGACTACTCATCCGAAGGCCGTGGTGTTACTGAGTGGCGGCCTTGATTCAACGACTGTTGCAGCGATTGCTAGAGACGAAGGCTTCGAACTGTACGCCCTTAGCTTTGATTATGGTCAACGCCATAAGGTTGAATTACATGCTGCTGCCCGAGTAGCGGGGGCCCTAGCGGTAACGCGGCACGTGATAGTGCCGATTGACCTGAGAGTATTTGGCGGCTCGGCTTTGACAAGTGATATTAGCGTACCTAAAGATGAGTTATCTACTCGAAGCGAAAGTGAAATTCCGATTACCTATGTACCAGCTCGCAACACAATTTTTCTGTCGCTGGCTTTGGCATATGCCGAAGTAATTGGAGCGAGCGATATTTTTATTGGGGTAAATGCGCTTGATTATAGCGGCTACCCAGATTGTCGACCCGAGTATATTGCAGCGTACGAAACCATGGCAAATTTGGCTACCCGGGCCGGGGTACAGGGAGAGCGGCCGCTAAAAATTCATACACCGCTTATTACCCTTACCAAAGCAGAAATTATAAAGCGAGGAACTGCCCTTGGAGTTGACTACTCCCTGACACTGAGTTGTTATGACCCGGATACAACGGGGCGAGCCTGCGGGCACTGCGATTCGTGTTTACTGCGCCAAAAAGGATTTAATGATAGCGGGGTAGCTGACCCGACTCGTTATATATAATTTTATAGTTTCTATGACAGAAAAACCACCAAGTAAACATTCTGCAGAAGGGCTCGGACCAACCGGTCGCCGTATTGATCTCGGTCAATTTAAAAAAACCGAAAAACTTCGATCAGAATTTTCTATTATTCGAGAGGGCAGGCAGAGGCTCGAAGCTACAATGGCACGCATGGCCGAGGAAGCAAACCAACGTTTTATGGAGCTTGGCGGCCCGCGAATAGTTGGAGATGACGGCAGGCTTGATATGACCGCGTTTGAGCCGGCTGGACTTCCGGTAGCTGATGATATTAAAAAAGTTCAAGAAATTCAGCAGCAAAATTTGCTTGGAAACCCTGAGATACAGCGCTTCCAAGCCCAAGCTTTTAGAGATGCTCATAGTGATCGGGAACCAGAAAATGACGCTGAATTGCTTAATTTTTGTGTGGAACGACGCAAAGATAGTCTGTCGAATGTATGTGAAATGGCGGTAACTGCTTTGCTCCAAAAAAAATTAGGGGACCGTTATATTGTAGTTAGGTCGTCAGAGATCGATGATCTTGTACACAGCTCAGACGGATATATTTTTGATACCGTCACAAAGGCCCGCTTATGTTCGATCGACGAATACACCGTCCACGAAGAAGCTACGCGCGGGGTAGGTGGAACTTCTAAAACAGATGAAACCCGAGAAAAGAAATCGCGTAAACAAAAACAAATAATGGACCGAGGCGGAGCCACGCTAACCTACGGTTTTGAGATTGAGCAGCAGGGTGGAGAAGAACGGCTTCGACTGGGACAAGTGGAGAATATTCCTATTTTTGTAGCTGCTTTGAAGAAAAAAGATCTATTAGAACTCTTGGCAGCACTGCCAAAAGATACCAGTGATACTCTTTCATCAGTTGAAGACAGATTATTTGACGAGCTTATTACTTCACTTGGCGAGCAAGCGGCTCATTTTGCTGGAACCGTGTCTAATCATAAATTAAAGGCAAACATTGAAATCTTCCAACAGGCACTGGCAGATATAAAAGCATCGTAACTACAAAATTTGCAGTGGTAAGCACTCCTTACCCAATAGCAATGATTTCGTAGTTCACTGTTTTATCGGCCAAACACACCTCGACCACCTCCCCCACTCCGCGACCAAGTAAGGCGGCTCCGACTGGCGAGGTGTGGGAAATAACACCAGCGCCTGGCTTGGTTTCGGATGAACCAAGGATACGATATCTAAGATCTTTACCGTCACGACGGACCGTGACGGTGTGACCGATTTGCACGACATCATTTGAAGTGGCAGTAGGAATAATGTGCGCATGATTGATCTGACTTTCGAGGCTGATAATGCGGCTGTTAATTCCCCGCAAACGGCCTTTGGCCAATTGATACTCGGCGTTTTCGGAAAAATCACCGAGTTCAGCCAGGCGTTTTACTTCGCTCGCGGCAGCTGGGCGGGACACCTCTTTGAGGCGAGCCAGTTGGTGGGTAAGCTCGGTTAATTTAGCTTCAGTTAACAACGGATCAGGCTTCAGGCTACTGAATTTTCCAGGTTTTCGATAGGGTACTTGCATAACGCCGGTAGAATACTGATTTTTTTAGAACTCGGCAAGAGAAAACTAATTGAAACTAGACTGCTTTTAAGGTAGTATATACATTACTTTTTAGTATGAAATTACTCCCTATAAAATCTGACGATAACCCAGCTACCACCCGAATCGAAGCGTTTAGCGATGGCGTTATCGCAATCATTGTGACCCTGATGATCTTTGAGATCAAGCTGCCGGTGCTGCCGAATTGGTCAAATGAAGCAGTAATTAGCGCTTTGGTGCAACTAGCTCCCAAACTACTCGGGTTTTTGGTCAGTTTTGTGACAGTGTGTATCTTTTGGGTCAACCACCACCATTTCATGCACGGCATCAAGCATTCTGACCGGGCACTGCTTTGGTACAATAATCATCTGCTATTCTGGCTGGCCATGATTCCGTTTGTGACTGAATTTATTGGCGAGTACCCCACTCAGCCGCTGGTGGTGGCTTTATACGGACTCGTACTGATGCTCGGGGCCGCAGCTTTTTCGCTGATGATTTATCATGTCTTTTTTACCGGAAACTTGACCTATGGCACCGCGTCACTCACCATACGGCGCCAAGAGTTCAGGCGCTCGGTAGTGGCGGTAATTGGCTATGGCCTGTCGGTAGCCACCGCCTTTATTCATCCCTATATTTCGCTCGTTATCTTTTTTTTCCTGCCGATATATTATTTTATTCCGCGCAGTATCGGCAACAATAGTTAATTTTTTATATTACAGTTATGCTGGAACACCTTTTTCATATTGACCTGATCACCTTTATCAAATCAGCTAGTTATTTTGGTATTTTTGCCATTGTCTTTGCCGAATCTGGATTATTAATTGGAGCGGTGCTGCCAGGCGACAGTTTGCTATTTACCGCCGGCTTTCTGGCCTCACAAAATTATTTGGATATTCGGCTGCTATGCCTAATTATTTTCATCGCAGCGGTGGGTGGTGACAGTGCCGGCTACTGGATTGGCCGGAAGCTCGGGCCAAAAATTTTCTCTCGGCCAAACTCGCTGGTATTTGATCACCGGAATGTTGACCGGACACAGGCATTCTACGACAAACATGGCGGCAAGACCTTGGTCTTGGCACGTTTTATGCCGGTAGTACGCACCTTTGCTCCGATTATGGCCGGAGTTGGCAAAATGCCTTATCGCCAATTTTTAACCTATAACGTGATCGGCGGGTTTGTGTGGGGAATCTGTCTGCCGCTCCTGGCTTATTTTTTAGGAAGTGTGATTCCTAATTTGGAGCATTATTTATCCTATATTATTCTCGGCATTGTCTTTGTGTCGGTAGCGCCTCCGGCCTGGCATATTTTTCAGCAATGGAGCAGTGGTAAAAATAACCCAGCCCTAGAAGGGGCTAACTCGACACCTTCCGTGACCGAGAAACAGTAAGAGCTTTTTGGTACAACCATCCGAGTGTTATAAAAATACTGAGATATAAAAGTGTAGCCGCTGCCGCCGGTAGGAATTCATACAGACTTTGATAGCGGTATAATAACGGCCAGTGCAAAAGATAAATTTCAAATGAATATTGACCGAACAGGGTGAGCACCTTGGCTTCGGTCTTTTTTATTACAAACAATAAAATGATCAAAAGCGCAGTGACCAAGCTCACTGCCTGTTCAACCAGAGGCTCTCGGCCTACCGCTCCGGAGGTAAGTAGAAAAAATAATGGCAGGCCAATAAGTAGCAGCAGACACAGACGGATGATGCGAGGGTGATTCGAACCGAGTGATCGTAGGTAACTGAGAAACGGGGCGGCATAGTGAGCTATGCAGGCTAGCAGTAACCCCGCTGAAAACCCTAAAAAATGTAATTTGTACAAATGGTAGACTCCGGGCGTGATCCCTACTAGGGCCGTGAGATCTTGGTTCATCACGATAAAACTGCCGGCGGCGAGGACAATGGGGGCAAGCCAGGGGACGCGGCGCCAATAGAGTACGGGAAAAAGAATATATTGAACCAGGAGCGGTGTAATGAACCAGAGCGGCGAATTTAGATCGTTATAGAGATCGGCCGATGGGAAAAAACCCAGTAGATTTTTAACGGTTAACAGCAGCGGATAGATGCGATTGAGAAATAGGTATTCAGTGGCTACAAACAACAGGACGGTCACTGCCACCGGGAGCCAGATTTTACCGAGTCGTTTTTTATAAAACTCTTGAATCGTGAGCGGGTGGCGAAGGGCAGAAGTCATAATCCCGTAACCCGACAAGATCAAGAATAGATCGACACCGACACCGGCATAATTGGAGAGTGGTGCCAAAAACGTATGGTCAGTTACTAAAAAATAACCAATATGAGAGAGAACCACCAATAAAATAGCGACGCCCTTGAGTTCGGTAGTAACTGCCACTGAGAATTTATCTGGCTCGGTTTTACGGCGCACGGTTGCCGCAATGGCTATTGCCGCTACAGCCAAAAATAGATAGTTTTGAACACCGGCATTAAAAATTGGAATAAGCATAAAAATAGATCCGCTTAGGACGAATCTATTTTAACAAAGATTAGTAATTTTTAGAACCGGCGCCGTCCGCCGCGAGAGCGCTGGCGCGGGTGAAACTGGCCTCGGGGGGCAGCTGATGCAGAGTGTTGACGGCCACCGTGCGCTTCAGGGCTCGCAGCGGGTCGCACCGGAGCTGGAGTTTTGCGCGCTGGTGGCAGGGCTGGAAGTGCGCTCACCGGGATGGCCTTTCTGATTAAGCGTTCGATAGCGCGGATATCATTACGCTGATCGGGCGTGGCAAACGACATCGCCTTGCCCGGTCGGCCAGCGCGGCCAGTACGGCCGATGCGGTGTACGTAATCTTCGGAATTATCTGGCAGGTCATAATTGATAACGAGTTCGATGCCAGTGACATCGATGCCGCGAGCAGCAATATCCGTAGCTACTAAGACCCGATACTTACCGGATTTGAAGCCAGACAACGCCTCTTTGCGCTGCGCGAGCGAACGATTGGAATGAATTTCACTGGCGGTGTGGCCGAAGTGGCGAATAGCTGCCGCGATACGTTTGGCGGCGAATTTGGTACGAGAAAAAACCAGCACACTCCCTTGATACTCGGTCAGTACTTTATCTAGGAGTTGCAATTTAAGCTCTTTTGCAACCATGAAAATTTCTTGCTCAACTTTTTCTGAAGAGGTGCCAGCCGGAGCTACTTCGATACGAAGCGGCAATTTCATAAATTCACTGGCCATGGCTGCGATCGGCGGCGGCATGGTGGCAGAAAACAACATGGTTTGGCGTTCGGTCGGAACGAGCTTTAAGATTCGTTTGATTTGTGGGGCAAAACCAATATCAAACATACGATCAGCTTCATCGAGCACCACGGTGCTTATCTGATCAAGCCGTAGCATTTTTTGCTCTAAAAAATCTACTAACCGGCCAGGGGTGGCGATAATAACATGGGCACCCTGGCGTAGGGTTTGAATTTGCCGACCCATAGGAGCACCACCAATAAGTACGGCGGTGCGCAGGCCAATCTGACGACCGATCTTTTGAAAGGTTTCATCTACCTGAAGAGCCAGTTCGCGCGTCGGCAATAAAATTAAGCCTTGGCCTTTTACGGCGGCCAAGCGCTGAATCATGGGAATACCAAAGGCCAAAGTCTTGCCGGTACCAGTTTGCGCAATACCCACCACGTCTTTGCCGGTAATGGCGATCGGGATGGATTTATGCTGAATTGGCGTTGGGGTGTTGAAGCCTGCAGCCGTTAAAATCTGCAATAATTTAGGAGCCACGCCGAGCTCAGCAAACGTGCCAAGCGAGGCGGATGTTGGTTGTGTCATATAGATACTTAGTGACCCGATTCTTCTAGGGCCACATACATGACACTGACAAGAGAAGTTCGAGTCTAGCCGCCAGAGCGGCAGAATTAAAAACAGCTTATCTTAGCATAATAACCTAATTTTGTCAAGTCTAGTAAGCAAATATAGCCAAAAAAATCCGTCACATGCTCTTCAATGCTCCTAATACAGCAACATGTATACTTTTCTTGACATTTATATATCACTATGCTACAGTCGTGTCCATATGAAAGAAAACCTGACTAATCGTGTTAATGAACTACGCGCTGTCGCTGAGATGACTCAAGAAGATTTGGGAAAAGCAGTTGGCGTAACCAGACAAACTATCATCGCTATTGAGAAGGGTAATTATACACCATCAGTTACCTTGGCTCTTAAATTGGCTACGTTTTTCAAAAAAAATGTAGATGATATTTTTATTCTGCGGTATGAAAAATAAATCTTTTGCCAAAGAAATTATAGTCTCCGTACTTCTGATCGCTTTGCTGACTTTATTCTTAGAGCCATTCGGTTTCATGCCACCGATGGCAGTGATGTCACTTGGTCTGATTACACTAGTAGTATTTGCAGTCTTAGCCAGTTTTGTATGGCATGAAAAGGCTACCGATGAACGCGAAGCACTACACAGTTTTATGGCCGGACGAATCGCTTTTTTGGCTGGGATTGGTACAATTCTGGCGGCTATTATCACTCAGTCGTGGCAGCATAAACCAATCGATATTTGGTTGCTCATCGTGCTCAGCGTGATGGTGATAGCAAAACTTGGCGGACATATTTATACCGAAATCAAACAATAAATTCTGGAACTAAAGTAACCAACCACCGACCTCAGGGCCGGTGGTTTTGTATTCATCCGCTAAATCACCGGCCCTGAGGTCGCTTCGGGTGAATTAAACGATGAGTTTTGAGGTGAATATTACCCTGGAGTGTTTTAAAATAATCTATTCAAGAGTAGTATCATCAAAAGTCACTACTGCTCCAGGTTTTAATACCGTTGGCTCAGGGGCCTGAGTTAAGGAAGTCGATGATTGCAGTGATACCGGCACCTGAGTCTTGTTCGTAGTCTCAGGAGCAGACGTTTGCGCTGACCGCTGTGAACGGGAAGTTTCAACTTCTTTAGAAACCTGAATAGGCGCAGGATCCACAGCTACTGAGGGCGACGTAGGAACTGAAACAACGGAAGTCGCCGATAAATCAAGGGCCGGGGGCGAAGCAAACCCTGGCTCCGGCTGCCGATCAACACGCGGAGCTGACACCGGCTGAGCCGGAGCTTCGATCAATTCTTTTTCCTGCACCACGTCATCATCCGCTACCGGTTGTTTTGGCAACATGCTGGTAAGCGAAATCCCCTTCTGACCCGGATCGCCGAGTAATATCGAAGCCGACGGCGGAGGCGGTGAAGATGTGCGATTCTTTTTATTTTTATTGCGATTGCGTGATTCCGAATTTCCTGATTGTGAATTTTGACCACCAGGCAGACCACCTGGCCCTCCCTGTCGTCCTGCAGGAGCACTCTGAGCCGATCGCTGATCAGAACGATTAGTGCCGGCTGGACGGGGCATATTCTGATTAGTGTTGCCAGGTCTAGGCTGATTACCCTGTGGCGATCGTGGCTGACTGGTGCTTGGCACCCGGCGAGGTTCTCCTGCTGGAGAGCCGGAGGCCGGAGCACTTGAGGGCGCAGAAGCTGCAGGTTGCCGCGGCTGCTGAACTGGGGCCTGAGGCGGGCGCGGTGAGGGCTGTAAAGATACCAGCCCTGGCTTAGGCTGAGAGGCTGCCATTTGCTCGGGTGCTTTTTTAGCCGGCTCTTTGAATGACACTTCATCTTCATCCACCTCCATCATACTCGCCTCTTCATCACTCATCACCACCATACCACTCCAGCGCGCGATTTTATCTTCGATTTTATCTTTAGGCACGGCATAGCGTTCGCGCGATACCCGCACCACCTTTTCGGTACTGGCGGTTGAACTACCAATCGGGGGCAAGGTGAGAGCGCTGAAAGGCCGCGATGCCACCCCGTCGATCATCAATTTTAAATACGTATGATATTTTGGCAAATTCACTAAATCTTCTTCTACAAACGTGGGTGAAAATTCTTTGGCCAAAATCTCGGCATCACTCGACCCTACCCGGAACGTCACCATCGTGCCCACATTACCGATCACCGCTGCCAGCACCATCTCATCAAGCTGCTCCATATACTGATGCGCCATGATCAAATCAAGCCGGTATTTACGCGCTTCCGACAAAATATTAGCAAAACTTTCGGTAGCAAAATTTTGAAACTCATCCACGTATAAAAAGAAATCTTTGCGGTCTTTTTCTGGAATATCCACCCGTTCCATAGCCGCGAGCTGGATACGGGTAATAAGCATACCGCCCAGCAGACGTGAATTATCTTCACCAATGCGCCCCTTAGACAAGTTCATGATCAAAATTTTCTGCGTATCCATGATTTCGCGGATATTAATCCGCGATTTGACCTGCGCCACAATATTACGAATCACCGAAGCCGATAAAAATTGCCCAATTTTATTTTGAATAGGCGACACCGCTTCACTACGGAATTTTTCCGTATAATTGGCAAATTCAGTTTGCCAATAGGCCTTGATCACCGGGTCCTTAGTGTTGGCCACCACGCGCTTGCGATACTCTTCATCAGCCAACATGCGATTAATGCCAAGGAGTGTGGTACCCGGAAAATCTAAGAGCGCAAGAATAGTATTATTCAAAATATATTCCATACGGGCACTCCACACATCCGGCCAAATCTTCTTGAACACCCCCATCAGGCCCGACGCCACCAAATGCTTCTGCTCGGGATTAATTGTTTCCAAAATATTAAATCCGATCGGATAATCGATATCCGACGGATTAAAATACACCACATCATTAATGCGGTGCGGTGGAATAAAATCAATAATTTTTTCCGCAAAGTCGCCATGCGGGTCAACCAGCCCCACCCCATGCCCGCCATAAATGTCATTCAGCACCATGTTCTCAAGAATGGTGGTCTTGCCCATCCCCGTCTTGCCCACAATATACATATGTCGGCGCCGGTCATCAGTCTTGATCCCAAAGCGGCGATTCTGATTACGGTAATTGGTCAACCCAAAAAAGTTGACACCAGGATCAACTTTCACGCCTCCGAGCATGATTGGCTTATCAGAAGATTGTTCACTCATACCAATAGTATAGCCTAATATAGTAAAGTATTCAATCTTGCATTTTTAAGTTAACCATGATAAAAATTTCGTGGTTCTAGGAGGAACCAAATCATGCGAAGAAGCATACCGTTCATTGTAGGGCTAGCACTTTCATGTGCGCCGACGCCGCCCCCGGGAAACCCCGACCCAGGTGACGCATCGCAGCCACCGGCGGCTGAGGACATGGCTACAAGCTGTGTCCCTCGGATGCCCCCAACCAATCCCCCGCCTCCCGAGGATGCCGACTGCAACCTCCGGTACTATGCCTGCTTCGACTTCGTCAGCTCAGAGGATGGTAACAGCACGCTGAATATCGACACATTGCTGGCCAGCTACAACTGCCCCAACGACCCAAAGTCGCCATTGCGCTGGACTGGCAAGCTCATACAGCACGACCTGAACTGCTGTATGCCGGGTGCAGCAGAGCCCAAAACGGTGCTACGGTTCACCGACCAGTACCACCGAGAGCACAACTGCTTCCCCCAAACCAGCGGGCCTCGCTGCATCGCCAGCTTCCCGGGCGGCTGCATCCAGTTCCGCGAGAGCATGCTCTCCGGAGCGTTCTTGTGGCGCTGCGACTAAGCAGCGCAATCCTGTTGGCCGTGCCATAGGCAGGCGCAACAAGGAAAGGAAGTGAGCCAACACGGCCGGGACGACCGTACCCCACCCACCTCGTCCCACCCAACCCATTATTCTTTCTTGGAATATAAGAAATAATGATGAAATAAAATAATCCCGATTTAGTCGGGATTATTTTATTTCATTCGATATTCTTAATTCGTAATTCTTTATTCCTCATCTCACACATTCAAATAATCTCGCCAATATTTATACAACTCTCCGGTCGCAATCAAATCTCCCACATTATATTTAGCAATATCCAATCCCCGCCCCTCCTTAAAAAGACCAGCCACATCATCACCCGTCACGCCACCCGATTTCGGACTCACAATATTAAATGCCCGGCACGCCAAATGCAGGCTACTGCGCTTGAACATCGCCCCATAAAAACTCAGCTGATCGCACAAATCAATATGCCGACAGCCCCGTTGCAACCCCAAATACCGATTCGATAACAAATTTTTAGTCGGACGAATTTTATGAATAGCGGATCGAATCATCAGATACGGCGCATCAAACCCACGGCCATTGAACGATACAAAATCATCATATTTTAGGGCCGCCTGCCAAAACTGCTCGAGCATCTCTTTTTCTGAGCGGAGCTTGAACGAAATGCCCTCTTCTTCAAACTCAGCGGTCGTTTTACCCGGATCCTGATAATACACCGCTCCTCGTGCCCGCTCGAGATCATACACCCCAATCGCCACAATCTGCCCGGTCAGCGGCGAAAATCCCAGGCCATTTTTAATATCTTCTAAACCCGTTTCATACTCCTCGTCATTTTTTGACGTCTTATCAAGCCAACGCGTCAACATATGCTGAGTAGTCTCATCAAGCAGATTATAATCTTCTCCCACAGTTTCGATATCAAAAACAAGAGTAGACATAGATTGAAATTTACAATTCTCAATTCTCAATTTTCAAAAAAATATTGATAAATTGAAACATTGAAAATTGATTAAAAATTGAAAATTATAAATTGATAATTGTTACCGACACTTCCCCCACAATCCAAGCTTCCCCTCTCGCGCCACCCCAGCAGCCTCTACAAATTTTTTACTATATTTCACATCGGGCGGAAACGTGGCCGCCTGCGCATACCCTTCTTGCACTAATTTCAAATTAACAAACGTGCCATCACTCAAATACACATACCGGAGCAATCGGCCATAACGATCAGTATTTGATACATCTTTCTGTAATCGCACTTTACGCCCGACCACCAGCTCCTTATTATAAGCCGCAGCTTCCTTGCCAAAACACTGGACTTTCTTGGTCGGATGCACACTCTCTGGCGTATCTACTCCGATATAGCGCACCGTTTCTCCCGTCGTGAGCTTTATCGTATCTCCATCAATGGCTCGTTTAACTACGAATAAACCCGGCTGTGCCACCGCCTTCTTGGGTTGCCCCACTACTGCTGTTTGAGCGGGCGAAGATGCTGACAAAACATTCGTTTCAGAGGCCACAAAAATTCTGCCTGCTATCATCAGCAGAAACAACACTCCATACAGAAAAAATCGACGTTTCATAAAAATTAGTTAAAAAGCCCCGCCACTTCTTTTGGCGTCATGTCGCCCGCCTGTTTTACAATCGAATGCATCGACCCTCCCCCATCCCCCTCATAGCGCGGGATAATATGCCAATGCACATGCGGCACCGCCTGCCCGGCTACCGGCCCATTATTTATGCCAATATTCATGCCAGCTGGCTTAAGACGAGTTTGAACTTTTTCAGCCGCTGCGCGTAGCCCCGCCATCACCCTCTGCCACGCTTCGGCATCCATCTCCCATATCGTAGCATAATGCCGCTTCGGGATCACCACGGTATGCCCCTTACTACAGGGAAAAATATCTAGAAACGCTAAAACGTTATCGTCTTCATACACCGTAAAATTCGGCATCTCTTTTTTTATAATTTTACAAAAAATACAATCCATATATAGATAAATCGTTAAAAATCCTTGGCATTATTCTTATCAATTTCCCACACAGCTGTCATGTTGTTTAGTTTGTCATAAACAAACATAACAAAACCAATCCCCTGAGTATTAAACCACTGTATCAAATCATCAGTCGGCTGTGATACTACTACAAAACAAGACTCCGCCCCCGTCGCCTGCCACACCTTCTTCGGCCACCCTAAATCAGGGTGGTCAGTTAACTGCGTATAAGCCCTAATCAATTCCGGCTGACCAAAATACTGATCAATCGGAAATCCACCCCCAATAATCTCCCGAGCGGACAATGCTTCTAGCGCCAAAAGCGGATAGGTATCTGCAATAATACAATGATCGGGCTTCCCCTTCTCCTGTTGCCATACATACTCCATAGCCCGGTATTCCTGAACGCTAATGCTCTGTGTATCCGGACCAAGCGTATAAGACGCTGTAATTGCCGCGCTCATCACCACCAAAAACAACCAGGGCACCACCGTAGCAACCTGCCGCCACTTCCACACCTGGCGCACCTCCTGCCAACCAAACGCCGCAAGGACAACAAAACAGATAGCAATAACCGCTTCAAGCCGCCGGCTTAACACCTGCTCCCCGGCGAGTAAATATCTCCCAATACCATAGCTAACTACCAAGGTGGCCGATAATCCAGCAAACCATACTCCCGCTAACTCAGATTTTTTTACTAAATACCGCCAGCCAATAACCATTAGAATAAACCACGCCAGCGCCACAGCCACCAGCCACCAGCGCGACACGGTGAATATGGTTGCCACAAAGGCATAGCTCGGCACCTGGTTAAACAGAATATTGCCAGTTGCAATATCATGCGGCCGCGGGCCGTTCGCCAAATAAAGCGCCAAAAAATTACCGAGCAGCTGCTTTAATCCAGCCAGACTTTGTTTTAAAGATTGAAAAGTACTATAACGCGCAAGCAGTTCGAACATTGGAATGCATAACCCAAAGACAGCAACCATTCCCAGAATCTGTGTCTGTTTAAAACGCTGCTTGTCGACGATTCGTCGAATTACTTCTAACACTGCCCAGGCCAACCAAAACAAAACCAGATATAGAGTATACCCAAACACCGCAAGCACTCCCCAACCTATTAGCACCGGCACTTGCCAACGGGTCGGACGTCGGGACCGCTCCGCCAAGAGTACCATTCCAAATAAAAATACTAATAGCCCATAATTCACCGGCAGCGTAAACGCTCCGGCGCTAGACAGGGCAAAGGGCAGAAAAGCTAGCCATTGTGCTAATAGTCGGGTACGTTCGGCTAGTCCTAATCGCCTGCCCAGCTCGTTAAATAATAATGGGAATAGCAGTGCCGATACAATTGGCATGAACCAGGCATACAACGCTATAAGCGATATTCCAGATAACCGATTAATAATTGCAATAATTGCCCATAGTTGGCTATACGAAAAAGTCCCAGGGTCTATTTTTTGCACCAGCGATAATTCGCCGCCGCTTAACACCGCTTTTTTGACCGGCTGCTCAGCCACAATCACCGCGTCATTGCCAATATGACGCCATCCATCTGCCCCATAAATCAACGGATGCGTAAGTGGTAAAAAACTATGCCACAATAGGCCATGAAGCATTAACAAACCAAGTGCGAGCGTGCCGACAACTTTATAATATAAAAGAATCCCGAGAAGCAGCGTCGCGGCAAAAAATAATCCAATATACCAATATTCAATACTATGCCACGGGGTGACAACCGCAAAGGTGCGATTAGACATAACAAGAGTGGCGAAACTGGCAACGACCAACAAGATATAGCTGGTAATTAAAATAATGGTGGCCGTAGTTAATTTAATTTTAACTACTACCTTGGCCTCAGTATATTTTTCTTCAGACAGGACAAACGTTAATCCCGCTGATAAGAGGGTAAAAAGACAACCGGCCATTAAAAAAACCACTGCGATACCAAAGCTAGTTAAACGTCCAAAAACAATTAGTACACCGGCTAATGATCCAATCAATGACAGAGCTAAAAAACCACCAATAATAAACGATGGCAGCCCAGGGCTAATGCCAAACCGCTGCACGAGTACTGGCTGGAGTGATTTGGCGGCGCAAATTAAAAAAATGATGCCAAGCATCACCCCAAGCCACATCATTTTTAGCAATTGTAAATCAAAAAAAATTCCGCCCGCTATCAATCCATACAGCCCTAACTCAAGCCATTGTAAACGCTTCATAAATGGCCAACCTGCTTATAGTAATAGTGCACCATGCTACATATAAGAATACTCCTTGCGCCTTAAAATAACAAGAAAAAGCACCATTTTTTAGTTGCACACAACTTCTCCACACCTGAACTTGTAGAATCGATAATCCTAGGCTACTATACTCGAACTCCAAATTAAGGCTAATATGCCGCCATCACTTGATACTATCGACAAAATTCCACCCCAAAGCCTGGAAGCCGAAATGTCACTCCTCGGTTCTATTTTGATTGACCCGGAAGCGATGTTAAAAATCGCGGATATTGTGAATCCCGATGATTTTTATAAAGATGCCCACGCCACCATCTACGAAGCGATTTGTGAACTGTATGAAAAAAGCGAGCCGCTCGACTTGCTCACGCTCAGTAACCGGCTCGAAGAAAAAAATCTGCTTGACGGGATCGGTGGTCGCAGTTATTTAGCCACCCTTACCAACTCGGTTCCTACCGCCAGCAACATCGTCCACTACGCTCATATCGTGCACCGCAAAGCTACTCGTCGCCGACTACTTTCAGCCTCTCACGAAATTAGCCGCCTGTCCTACCAAGAAGAAATGGAAGATATCGAAGCACTGCTCGATGAAGCCCAGCGACATCTATTTGGGGTATCACAGATCTATTTTAAACAAGGGTTTACGCCTATCCGTGGCGTATTAGCCGACGCCTTTGATCGCATTGACGAACTGCACCGTAACAAAGGCCAGATGCGCGGCATCCCTACTGGCTTCCGGGAAATGGATAACATGCTGGCCGGCTTACAGAGATCCGACTTACTCATCATCGCCGCACGCCCTAGTGTCGGTAAATCATCCTTCGTACTCGATATTATCCGCCATGTTGCCACCCGCCAAAAAGTTCCTGTCGGATTATTTTCGCTTGAAATGAGCAAAGAACAAATGGTTGATCGCCTCCTCTGCTCCGAAGCCAATATTGACCTGTGGAAAATGCGCACTGGCCGCCTGTCCGATCGCCCCGAAGATGATGATTTCCCGCGCATTGGCCACGCCATTGGCACCCTCTCTGAAGCCCCGATTTTCCTTGATGATTCTCCGAACGTTAACATCATGCAGATTCGCACCAAAGCCCGCCGCCTGCAAGCCGAACATGGCCTTGGCCTCATTGTGATCGACTACTTGCAGCTCATGGAATCGCACGGCGAAAGCGACAATCGTACCCAAGAAATTGCCGAAATCACCCGTGGTCTAAAGGGTATCGCGCGCGAACTAAATATCCCGGTGATCGCCCTGTCACAGCTGTCGCGTGTGGTAGAACAAAGTAAGCCCGCTATCCCCAAGCTCTCCCACCTACGTGAATCTGGGTCTATCGAACAAGATGCCGACGTGGTACTGTTCATTTATCGCAAAGCCGCTGATCGCAACTACCGTCTCGAAGATATTCCGCCCGACGAGCGTAATCTGGCGGAAATCCATATCGCCAAACACCGCAACGGCCCAACCGGCGTAGTAAAGCTCGCCTTCAACGATGCCCAAGCCTCGTTCCGTAACCTAGAAACAAATTATGTTGCCCCAAATACTCCGGCCGCAGCCTCTGGACCAGTCCAATTAAAACCAAAATCAGCCTTTGCTAAGGCGCCGCAACCAGAATTTTAAATAATTTACTAATCTAGTTATTAATTGTAACTGTATGTCCGTATTCAGCAAACTCAAAGAATTCAAAGATCTCCGTGATCAAGGCAAAAAACTCCAGGATCTCTTGGCCGGCGAAACCGTCACTGTCAAAGCTGCCGGCGATAAAATCGTTCTCACCATGGATGGTAACCTCCAGGTCAGCGGCCTCGCCATTGATGACGAACTGATGTCGCCAGATAAAAAAGACAAACTTATCAGCGGTCTCAAAGATGCCTATTCGGATGCCCTCAAAAAAATGCAGCGTACTATCGCCACCAAAATGCAATCCATGGGCGGATTTAACTTGCCGGGAATGAGTTAAAATATGAACCAAGAGTCAAGGTTATTTTTAGATAATGAATCGCGCCACCACCAACTACAACAAGCGGTTGAACTAATCGCCAAAAACAGAAACATTTCTCCATCTATACTTAAGGCTAATATTGAATCAACCCGTGATGCTACCGCTGAACACCCCCCTAAATCGGGGTATTATCCAGCGTGCGGAGGAGATGCATTCCGAGTTTTTTTAGCCTTTAACTTAAAAAGATTTATCTACTGTGACCACACCATCACAGTGGAGCGTAGCTTTGCAAACGAACTTCAACAATTAGGCATTCCTTATACTACTACCACACCCGAACCGCAGACTCGTATATTTAATTTTGAATTTGCGGGTGAACTACGGACCGTAACAGAGCTGACCATGGACGCACGTTTGGTAGATGAAAAAAAAAGGGGAGGAAAAAAAGTGGATCTCTGGTATGTGTACGCACCAACCGGAGCTGGACAAGATCTTCGCTTGAGCGACGAATCCGGCCAAGAAAAAATCTTCCCAGGTATAAACCATCGTTTAGACAAAGAGAATTATCTCCAAGTAGCTGAAGGAGGTTTTTTGGTTTTTGAAGAACAACCCCTACTCCACCAACGAGATTGGCCAGCAACCAATAAAGCTTTGTTGGAATTATTAGGATTAAAAGAAGCAACTATTAGCAAAAGAAAGCCTGGTCAAAACGAACCTGAACATAATCAGGGATATATATATGAAAAAATAACTGCTCGATCTCCCGAAACAATTACTTCCGCCCTGATCATCGCTAACGAAGTCATGCAGCTCACCTACGACCTAAGCGAAGTAGCCCGAGCTAATTTTACATATCTTAATACTGAGCAAGAACTGTTCAGCGATCCATTCGAAAATCTTAAAGCAACCATTGATAAAAAAATTCAATTTTTTTCTGACCAAGCAATAAAAGCTGCCGAAACTGAGCCAGACTCGCAAATTTCTGCAGCCCTCCTAAAACTGATAAAGACATCAGAACAAGAATTTCGAGCAAAAATTTCTACGATTCAGCAGAATTTTAGAGAATTTTTAAACGAATACGATCATGCCATGGATGAATTTGAAGCTGGCCACATTGAAGAATCGGAAGTGCTTAAAAGATTAGAATTAGAGTTTGATCCTGATACAGAGGGCATGAAATCAACCTTGTTTCCTGCTGCCCACTGGATAATTAACGAAGATAGAGCAGTCGCTAAAAAAGCTATGGATCAAATTAAAAAATTTGCTCATACCGATCTTTCTCGCGTTTAACATGTATAGTCCTTCCATCCAAAGCCTTCTCAAACAACTCAAAAAACTCCCCACCGTTGGACAACACACGGCGGAAAAATTTTTATTTCACTGGCTTAAATCAGGCAAAAAAGAAGCCACGGAGCTCCTCATCGCCCTTAAAGAAGTAATAGACAACGTAAAAAGCTGCGAAACCTGCTGGGATTTTTCCGACAGTAATCCCTGCCCCATTTGCGCTGATGCAAGCCGAGACGCCGCCATGATCTGCGTGGTAGCCAATCCACCCGAACTCGTGGCTCTCGAAAAAACTAAACAATATAAAGGCCGCTATCATGTGCTGCGCGGCACGATCGATTCGCTCGATCAAGACGAACTCGATAAAACCAAGATTCTAGAACTTCTGAAAAGAGTTACCGCTGAAACGCCGCAAGAAATAATCATCGCTTTGAATCCCGACCTTCCCGGAGAAACCACTCGGCTATATCTGGAACAACAGATCAAAAAACTAAAACCCGACCTAAAAATCACCCGCCTTGCCCGCGGCCTCCCCATGGGCAGCGACCTTCAATATGCCGACGAAATCACCCTCGGCAATGCCCTCAAAGGCCGAACGGAAAAATAAATCTATGATCTATCTTCCCGAGCTCTATTATTTTTTTGATGAAAAGAGTGTCGAGTTTCCTAAGGCTATCCAAATAACTGCCGGGCATATCAGTCGCACGGCTAGTTATTACGAAGCCGAAATTCTCTACCCACTTAAAGGTGCAAAGAAGGAAGCTAGATCTGGCGACCTCACTGGGACCCCCGCTGAGAGAGAAGCAGTTATTTCAGAAATTTTTACGTGGATACAAACCAATACAAACTCAGCCACCCCCGATCTATTTAAAGTTATCATTGGCAACGACCCAAGTAATCCCGATAGCACGTTTAGTCATTACGATGACAATTGTTGTTGGGCCTTAAACCTAACACGCAGTGAATTCACAGACCTTCAACAAACCTGGAAAGACCACGGCCTCCCAACGGACCTATTCTACTCAGAAACCGAAACTATTTGTAAAATTAAACCACCGGGCCCACTGCGAACCTTCTTAGCAAACTTTGGGATTAGCTGGGAGAGCAAAAGTTGTTTCAGTCCCAAACGTTGGCAAGCCGAAAAAATTAAGCAAGAAAAACAAAAAAATATTAAAAAAATGTATTAAAAAATCCCGAGTATATATCGGGATTTTTTTATATCTATTATGAAATTTTCACTTCCGTATACCGCTGACGCTGTCCATGCACTTTGTGATACCGCACTTTGCGTTTAAATTTCTCTACGCGCACCGTGCGATGCTTGCCCTGCTTCACAATCACCGCGCTGACCGTAGCACCCATGAGGGTCGGCATACCAACCTTCAAGTCACTGCCATCATCTGCTGCCTGAAACAAGACTTCATTGAAAGTAATTGTCTGACCTTCGTCGCCAACCAGCTTTTCAACCTTAAGGACGTCTCCAGTCTTAACCCAATATTGTTTACCACCGGTAGCAATAACTGCCTGCATAAAAACTGCTTAAAATATACTAACGCAGTAGAGTATAGCCTAAAACGTAATCGTTGTCAATTAAATAATGTGTATTATTCGCCAAAAACTCGTTTTGTCATTCCCGCGCAAGCTGGAATCCAGTAAACACTATAGACTTTGTTAAACCACCTTAGATTCCCGCTTGCGCGGGAATGACAGTTAAGCGCATTATTTTTGCTTATTTTAGCCAAATTAATAAGCAATTGTCACCGTATCACCCACCGCCACCACATACGTAGCGGTAAAGCCGGCCGGTAATTCGAGGACTTTTGTAGATGGTGCACGTCCGGGATAGGGTGTCAGCTCGCTTTCAGGGCGCCCTGGTTCAGGCGGCAAATTTGGTGCAATATCTACGATCGTGTTTCCATCCAGCCACACAATATCAAGAGGAAAATTCATCTCCCGCATCACCATAGTATGCTGACTACGCACGGGAAACACAAATAACATTCCACCCTTACCTCCAAGATCACGGCGGTCACTCAGCCCCCGGAACCGGTGGCGATCGTTATCCGCTACCCACACTTTTAACTCCTGCCCGCCAATCCGCACAATGCCAGTTGGCCAATAACGCGCATATAGCCGTGTCCCGATCGCAGCCAAAATAATAAGTGCAAATAGCACTAGATGCCAAATTTTTACCGGTCCTTTATGTTTAGAAGCGAGAAGCATAGTAGAAATTATTGCTGACGCCGCGGCGCTTTCCCAAGCCAGATCCCAAATAATCCCATCGCAATCGCGAGGCCAAGCAGGGTAATTAATTTAAATTTACTTTGCAAAAATAAGGTGGTAAAGCCAAACACCAAGGCTACGGCATATAAAAATAACACTGCTCCCCGCTCCGAAAATCCGGCATCGCGCAAGCGGAAATGCAGGTGCTCGCGATCCCCCTGAAATACCGACCGTCCATCGCGCCAGCGCACATAAATCACCCGGACCAAATCCAGAATCGGCACCGCCATCACGAGGAGCGCTGTGGCAATTTTTCCGCCCGAAATAACCGCCAAAACACCAAGCAAAAACCCGATCAAGAGGCTTCCCCCTTCACCCAAAAATATCTTGGCCGGATGAAAATTAAAACACAAAAATCCGAGCACTGCCCCGGCTGCAATCAGGGCCATAAGCCCCACATCCGGCTGCCAAAACTTTTTAGTTTGAGTCAAAAAATACACCATGAAAAGCCCAATCGTCACAATGCCCGCTGCCAGACCATCTAAGCCGTCCAAAACCTTGGTGGTATACATCATCCCAAACAACCAGAAAAAAACCAGCGCATCCCCCACCACCGCTATCGTGCCAAGACTTGATAGCGAAACCGTCCAAAAATTAAGATCAAAACTACCGCCGAAGGGATTGGTAATTTTATCAAGACCAACCCCAAAAAATAATACCAGTAAAACCGCCGCCGCAGTGACAAGTAAACGAACCCACGGCCCTAGGGATTTCACATCATCAATACTGCCAAGAATCATCAGGATAGAACTAGCTAAAAAAATCCCCAAAAGTTGCCCCCCATGGATATGCGGCTCAAAGGCAGTAGTAAAAAAACTGACATATCCGGCAACCAACCAGAATGAAATAAAAATTGCCAACCCGCCAAGCAGCGCCACCGGCTTAGTATGCAGCTTACGCTCGCCATCAGGCCAATCCACAATCTCGAGCGATCGAGCCAGATATTTCACGCCATAAGTAGCAAGCAGAGACACTCCAAATGCAGCCAGAAAAAAAATCATAGACTAAACAAAAATACCAGTCTGAAAACTGGTATTTAGTATAACATATTAAAATCACCTCTTGCCAACCTTAGCGTGCCAGTGCCGTTTGCGTAGTCAGCTGCACATGTTCAATCTTAGCAATCGGGGTCAGGCGCAAATGAGGGAGTCGTTCTTGGATACTAGCCATCGATTGACCAGTAGCCACCGCCACATCAAGTTTCTGCTGCTCAGAATTCAAACCAGCAATCTGCTTTTCAAGATCCTGAATCACATAGCCGCTGGTCGAAAGCGAGCTCATCTGAAATACATACCCAATTCCAAACACAATCACTGCCATAAACAAACCGCGTTTCAACCGGGGAGACAATAGTGCTACCGGTAATTCAATGGTTTGTAAAAAATGAAGGAAATGACGGGTTTGATATTCGAGCTGGCGCTTAAGACGCATATACCAGGGTTAAAATAAATTACTTCTTGGCTACTATTCGGAGTTTGGCACTGCGCGCCCGGGGGTTAGCAGCTAGTTCTGCCTCACTTGGAATTAGTGGTTTTTTAGTGATGACCGTTATTCGATCGGCCACCGACCCTTGTTGAAAAAAATGTTTTACTATTCGGTCCTCAAGCGAATGAAACGTAATGATCGCGAGCCGCCCACCGGGTGCAAGTATATCTACAGCTTGGGGCAACACCTGTTCGAGAACGCTAAGCTCTTGATTGACCGCAATGCGGAGCGCCTGGAACACCTTGGTGGCCGGATGAATACCGCCTACCCAGGGCACTTCTTTGGTGCTGTGCAACTTTGTGCGATAGACATCAAGCACCACATTCACCAACTCACTCGTTCGTTCAAACTGCTTATGTTTCCGCGCTTCTACAATTGATTCGGCAATGGCCCGGTCAAATTTTTCTTCACCATAGCGGTGAAAAATACTGGTTAACTCATCGGCAGATAACGTATTCAAGAGCTCTGCCGCAGTTCCGGTGGTCGCATTCGGGTCATACCGCATATCGAGCGGCTCATCTTGACCCATTGCCGGGTCAAAGCTGAATCCACGCCCACGTTCGGCAAACTGCGGGCTTGACCACCCAAGGTCAAGCACAATTCCATTCACCGGAGTAAAATTATGTGCTCGCACAATTTCACTCAGATTAACGAAGTTATCGCGGACAAAGGTGGTTTGCTCTGCCCACGGATAGAGATATTGTTTGGCACGTAGGAGCGATTCCGGATCTGCATCAATTCCGAGCAACCGCCCTTTGATGCCAATCTTTTTAAGAACCCGTTCGCTGTGACCACCATCCCCAAGCGTGCCGTCAATAATATGGGCCCCGGCTTTGAGGGCTAATCCAGTAATCACTTCTTCCGGGAATACCGATTCATGTCGAGGCATAGTGACGTCGATTACACACCAAGTTCACCCATGCGTTCCGCAATGGCATTGCTTTCGGCTTCGGTCTGCTCTTTATACCTCTTCCAGGTAGCAGCATCCCAAATTTCCAGACGATTATAGAGGCCTGCCACAATCACATCTTTTTTAAGCTGGGCAAATTCACGTAGGTAATCTGGCAAGATCACACGACCCTGCTTATCAACACCAATGTCCATCGCTCCGGCTAGCATGAGGCGGGCAAAGGCCCGACTATTAGCCTGACTGATGGGCAAATTGACCAATTTCTCGGCCAGCTTGCCCCACTCGGCAGCGGTATATACAAACAAGCAATGATCAAGCCCGCGCGTCACCACCGCGCCTTTTTTAAGGCTGGGGCGGAACTTAATTGGGATCGCCACGCGTCCTTTATCATCAAGGGTATGACTGTATTCGCCGATGAACATAACATTTTAGATTCCGTACGCACCGGACATGTCAATGTACGACGGAGGTTAAAAAGATAAATGAAGGTGAACAAAACAAGCATTCTTGTCCAATTCTTCGTTTACCACTTTATACCACTTGACCCCATTTTATACCACATAGCTGCACCCGTCAACACTTTTCCCCAAAAATTATAAAACAATTTTTTGGCTAAAATTAAATAAAAAAATCCACACATGCTAAATGTGTGGATAAGTAAAAAAATTTTTCTTAAAAAGAAGTTTTTATACCTCAATAACCATTCCTTCTTCCACCGGCACCGCCTTGCTACCTACTTCCTTCTCCAATCTCTCCGCCAGCACCGCTCCATTTTTCGGCTCGCCATGATTAAGGTATACAAGTTTCGGATGAATTTTGGTATCGCAAATCCATTTAACCAATTTATCCTGATCGCCATGAGCAGATAATGCACCCGTGGCTTTCACCTGGCATTTCACCGCCACTCGCTCACCCATGATCACAACTGGCGACTCACCATCAAGAATGCGACGGCCGAGCGTGCCTTCAGCTTGATACCCAATAATCAAAAGCGTATTGCGTTCATCCGACAAATAGCGCCGTGCATGATGCACAATCCGCCCACCATTCATCATGCCCGCACCAGCAATAATAATTTTTGATCCAGGCGTATTATTAATATGTTTTGATTCATCCCGCGAATAGGTAAAGGTAAGCCCGGGGAACTGGAATAAATCATCACCGATCGAAATCAGGTGCTTGGCTTCGGCATCATAATATTTAGGGAACTGGCGATACACCCGTAGCGCATCAATCGCCAGCGGACTATCCAGAAAAATCGGGATACGTGGCAATTGATGTTTGCGCGCCACCAGATCATTCAATTCATAAATTAATTCCTGCGTACGTTCGAGTGAAAATGACGGAATCAATAATACGCCTCCGCGCTCCATCGCTTCGCGCACCATGCGCTCGATCAGAGCCCGGCGCTCGGTAACTGATTCGTGCTTACGGTTGCCATACGTTGATTCGCACACCAGGACATCAATATCTGACGGCAGTGCTGCTGTGTCGCGTAGAATCGGCACCTGGATATTTCCGACATCACCCGAAAATACAATTTTTTTTCCTTCTATCTGAAGCTCGATAAAAGCCGAACCAAAAATATGTCCGGCATCATGCAGTGTCACCTGTGCGCCGCTAGTCGTTCCTGTCTTGAGTTCCATCGGCTCATCATAATCAATATGTTTGAACCGACTAACGAGATTCGCAATATCAGCTTCGGTATACAGCGGCGTTCGGCCGGTCATGTGCTGGTTATGTTCCATCACACCGCGCGCATCGTTCAGGATGAGACTGGCAAGTGCCGCGGTCGGCGGCGTGGCATAGATAAAGCCTTGGTACCCACCCTGGATAAGAAGCGGTAATCGCCCCACATGATCAAGGTGCGCATGGGTCACAAACACATGGGTCAACGTGGTCGGATCAAACGGCAGTGGATCCCAATTATGAATCTCGTTATCTTCGCCACCCTGAAACATCCCACAATCGATCAAAATTCGGTATGCACCAGCTTCAATCAAGCTCGATGAACCAGTCACCTGGCCAGCAGCACCCAAAAAAGAAATACGCATACACTTATATTAAAAACGAAATCAGATAATTAATACATTAAATCATATTACCCAGAAACAAACAATAAAAGTGGCTAATTGAGGACTATTCAAAAGGATAAAAACCTGTTAAAATCTGACCAGTTTCCCTGTTTCTGGCTGGATTGATTACTATTGTCATTATCTATGGCTATAAACCCCGATTTGCTTGACGAGATAGAGATCGTTGAACCTCCGATCGGCGAACTTACCAAAAGCCACTTCGGCTTGCGCCGGATTCTATTCACCGGCTGTTTAGCTATTATTATTTTTATCGTGGGCAGTATTATCGCCTTTCGCTTGGCCGTAGGCAAAGGCCCGACTGTACTATCAAACGTGCCGCCTAGCTTCCCCAAAGAAATTCCGGTCTATGATCGCGATGCCATCGAACGCATCACCTTTGTTTCCGGCGGATATAAAAACCGAGCCGTAGAAATCGCCGCCTTTTTCCCTAAATTAATTTTATCGCAATTGTTCCTCTCCAAAAATAACACTGGCACCCAGAGCTCAGAGCCGGATAGCCGCGTCGGCACGCTCACCAAAACCTGGCACATCCTGGCCACCCCTGTTTCGGATCATCGCGACACCATCCAGATCGAATGGCACAACATGGATGCCGAACCTTCATTTGTAGCGAACTACTACAAAACCGAACTGCGCAAAGCTGGCTACACCATTGTTCAGGAAACCACCGGCCAGACCATCAAACAAGTATCATTCGAGAACAAAGCCGGGATTACCGGCTCTATCTTGGCCGAAGGCGACGAAGCCAACCGGCCCGGCACTGATTACGCCATTCTAACCGTCAATCTGGCGCCGGCTCCAGCCACTGCCACCCGTTAACCTGTGTTTAAAAAAGTCTTCCATTCCCCAAGCCAAACTATCACCGGCGCTGCCCTTATTATTAGCGTGGCCGGCCTGCTTAGCCGTGCTGCCGGCATTCTGCGCGATCATATATTTGCCCATTACTACAGCACCGGGCCCGTGATCGATGCTTATTTTGCCGCCTTTAAAATCCCCGACCTGATTTATAATCTACTGGTGGTAGGGGCGCTCACCGCCGGGTTCATTCCCACGTTCACCAAATTATGGACCAAAGACAATGGTGACAAAGCTGCCTGGAAATTAGCCAATAATGTCCTGAATTTAATCGCTGCGGCCATGCTCATCTTAGCGATTGGCGGCATGATCGGAGCTCCGCTCGTGGCGCGGCTAATCGCCCCCGGCTTTACCGGTCAACGCCTAGAGCTCGTCATCTCATTTACCCGCATTATTTTTCTCTCTCCGCTCCTCCTTAGCATTTCTATGGTCATGGGCGGCATCTTGCAATCACTACGCCGCTTTGTCCTCTATTCACTGGCCCCTATTTTTTACAATCTCGGAATTATTCTCGGTGCCACCGTATTTGTCCCGCTCCTTGGGGTCAATGGCCTCGCCTATGGCGTAGTGTTCGGCGCCTTGCTACATGCTGGACTCCAAATCTACGGCGCGTACCAAGCTGGCTTTCGCTGGCAGCCGATTGCCAACTGGCGTGATCGCGATACCCGGCGGGTTGGCGCACTCATGATTCCCCGCACGATTGGCCTCGCTATCACACAATTCAATATCGTAGCCATCACCATGCTTGCTTCACTCTTGCCGACCGGCAGCGTAGCCGTATTTAATTATGCCAATAACTTGCAGACGGTTCCGCTTGGTTTGATCGGCATCCCATTTGCGTTAGCCGTCTTCCCCATTCTCTCTGGAGCCGTAGCAAACCATGATCTATCCCTATTCCGCGAACGCTTCATGAGTACGCTGCGCTATATAATTTTCCTGATCGTTCCCTGCTCACTGGCCATGCTGCTTTTACGTGCCCAAATTGTGCGTGTCATTCTCGGCAGTGGTCAATTTGACTGGGCAGCTACCATTGCTACCGCCGACACCCTGGCTTTCTTTGCACTGAGCTTATTTGCCCAAGCCCTCATCCCCCTCCTGGCCCGCGGTTTCTACGCCTTCTCAGACACCACGACGCCGCTAGCCATTGCCATTGCCAGTGAAGTGGTCACCATTATAATCGCCCTCGCACTTCACAACTCACTTGGCGTGCCGGGCCTCGCGCTCGCTACTTCAATCGGCGCAGTTATCAACTTATTCGGCCTCTACTTCTACCTGCGCAAAAAAATAAAACCTTTGCCTGAAGAAGCCCTAGTACAAATGATCTTCCGGGTGGCTCTTGCTGGCCTTGCTATGGGTTTCACCATCCAGCTCGTCAAATACCCACTTGGCACTAGCCTCAACCTTGATTATTTCAGCGGCATCTTGCTCCAGGGGCTCATTTCTGGTACCCTAGGCATCTTAGTCTATCTAGGCATTTGTTATGTCTTGAATGTACAAGAAATGCTTGATCTGGCTAAAACCTTCAAAACCCGCTGGCTTAAACTACGTAACCTGCCCGCGAATATCACTGAAACGAACCAACCCTAAGCTATGTCTACCGCCCACATCCGCAATTTCTGTATTATCGCCCATATCGACCACGGCAAATCCACCCTGGCCGACCGCTTTTTAGAATGCACCGGCACCGTGTCAAAACGCGACATGAAAAACCAACTCCTCGATTCCATGGAGTTAGAGCGCGAACGTGGCATCACCATCAAATTAACTCCGGTCCGAATGGACTTCACTTCAAAAGTCACAGCGCCCACGGAGCGCTTTATTTTAAATTTGATTGACACCCCAGGACACGTGGATTTTAACTACGAAGTGTCCCGTTCGCTGGCTGCCGTAGAAGGCGCTATCTTACTCGTAGATGCCACCCAAGGCGTGCAAGCCCAGACGATTGGCAATCTGTACCTGGCTCTCGAACAGAATCTAACCATTATCCCCGTCATCAATAAAGTCGACATGCCGATCGCGAATGTCGAAAAAACCAAACAAGAACTGATCCACCTGCTCGGGTGTAAAGACGAAGATATTATTTTGGCCTCAGGCAAAACCGGCCTCGGTGTGCCCGATATTCTCGAAGCGATTGTTGATCGCGTACCTGCTCCTAAAGATGAATCAACCGCCATTCCACGCGCCATTATTTTTGACTCAGCTTTTAATGAATTCAAAGGCGTCGTCGCCGCGGTGCGTGTCGTTGATGGCAGCTTCAAAAAAGGCGACAAATTATGGTTGATGTCGACCAACACACCAGCAGAAGTGTTGGAAATCGGTTACTACAAACCAAAAATGAACCCAACCAACGAACTTAAAAATGGTGAAATTGGGTATATTGTCACTGGTCTCAAAGAAGTTCGTGATTGTCGGGTCGGCGACACTATTACCCGCCTTGGCAATGACAAAATGAGTGGCCTCGCTGGGACTCCGCTGCCCGGATATAAAGAAGTCAAACCCATGGTCTTTGCCGGCATCTTCCCGAATGAAGGGGATGGCTATGAAGATCTGCGCGATGCGATTGATAAACTAAAACTCAGTGACTCGGCGCTTATCTATGAACCAGAACACTCGCAAGCGCTCGGCTTTGGGTTTCGCTGCGGGTTTCTCGGCATGCTGCACCTCGATATTTTTCAAGAACGTTTGAAGCGTGAACATAGCCTTGAAATTATTATCACCGTGCCAAGCGTTGCCTATCATGTTACGACCACGAGCGGCGAGCAATATTACATCAAAAGCCCTCAAGAAATGCCTGACCCGGCGAAACTTGCCACCATCGAAGAGCCCGTAATGACGCTCGATGTCATTACCCCAAAAGATCAAGTGGGCGCGGTAATGGGCCTCGTCTCTGAACGCAAAGGCACCTATATCACCACCGAATACCTGAGCGCCGGCTCTGACCAGCGCGCCCTCTTGCACTACCGCATCCCCTTGGCTTCGCTGATTACTGATTTTTATGATAAACTTAAAACAGTTACGTCAGGCTACGCCTCAATGAACTACGAATTCGACCGCTACGAACCAACCGAAGTCGTAAAACTTGATGTGCTGGTGGCCGAAGAACCGGTGGAGGCACTATCCACCCTGGTGTGGCGCGATCAGGCCTATGCCACCGGCAAAAAAATTGTTGAATCACTCAAAGACTCGCTCCCCCGCCAGCAATTCGAACTTAAAATTCAGGCCTCGCTCGGCGGCAAGGTCATCGCAGCCGAACGCCTGTCCGCACTGCGCAAAGATGTCTTGGCCAAAATGAGCGGTGGCGACTATACGCGCAAAATGAAATTATTACAAAAACAAAAGAAAGGTAAAGCCCGCATGAAATCCCACGGCAAAGTAGAAATCCCGAGCGAGACCTATTTGGCGGTACTAAAACGTTAACACGGATTACACAGATAGTGGTTAGACTGCACTAATTAGCGCACCGATACATAATAACTTAGTGTAATTAAACAACATCCGTGTAATCCTTACTATTAACCCCTGTAATCTGTGTCCAAAACAACCAAATCTATTCTCTGGAAAGGCATTATCATAGCTGGCATTATTGCCATGCTATTCTTGTCGATCGCCCCAGCTTTTCAATTTTAACAGTCTCAGGTAAACAACCTTACAGGCCTACTTTTGTACATCTATGAAGGTACTCCGCCATTACCAAATCGATATCATCTTCTATTTTATCGTGGTCTTCGTCCTCACGAGCGGCAGTTTTTATCTACTGGCAGAGTCTGGCATCGAAGTCTATCGCTATGAATGGCTGGTAGCTGGGCCACTGCTCGGAATTTATCTGTATCACCTCTGGAACATTCGCAGTAAAATAAACCTATCCGAACGTCGCCGCCTTACTGGTCGCAGCCTTTTCTATTGGACACTCCTTGGCATCGGCATCTTTGCCGGCTACAACACACCACTATCAGCTTCAGATTACTGGTCGCTCAATGTACTCTACCTAATATTCACGCTTTTTTTGGCCGATTCATACTGGGATTTTGAGTCATTGAATTTGAAAAATTTATTTAGCAAGGACAACTTGAAGTAAACAATAAAACCCTAGAGCCTAAAAGTATTAAAACAGTAAATACTATATCTGCTTCAAAATTACTGCTTTCATATTTTCATGTTTTAATGGTTTTAAGAAGTTATGAAAGAATGGATAATTCTTCCACCACCCCCGCCAGAATTTATTGCGGCCCATCCCGAACTGCCGGGCAGTATCACCCGCCTGCTCTGGAACCGTAACCTGCGCACAGAAATCGCCATTGATGAATTTTTAAATCCGGATTATTCAAGCGACTTGCATGACCCGTACTTGTTCAAAGACATGACCAAGGCGGTCGAACTTATCACGAGCTGTATTGCGCGCGGCGAAAAAATAACCGTGCACGGCGACTACGATGCCGACGGCGTTTGTGCCTCCGTCGTAATTATTTCCACTCTCAAAAAAATTGGCGCCAAAGATGTAGGAATTTTCTTGCCGCACCGCGAAACTGATGGCTACGGACTAAATAATAATACCGTTAAACTCCTCAAAGAAAATGGCACTAAACTCATCATCACTTGCGATTGCGGCATTAGCAACACCCCAGAGATTGCTCTAGCGAAAGAACTCGGCCTGTCTGTAATCGTCACTGATCATCATGCAATGCCGGCAGTGTTCCCACCAGCCGATGCCATTATCCACCCCCTCGTTCCCGGTGAACCCTACCCCGACAAAGGACTCGCCGGCGGTGGTGTCGCCTTTAAATTAGCAGAGGCTTTATTACAAAACCACAAAAAAACTAACCCGCTCCTTCCCGATGGTCAAACTCATGAAGCCTTTGAAAAATGGCTATTAGACATGGTATCTATTTCAACGGTTGGTGACATGGTGCCACTACTTGGCGAATCACGCACCCTGGTACGCTACGGCCTGACCGTACTTAATAAGACACGCAATGTCGGGTTACAGCAACTACTCATCCATACTGGCCTAGCCGATGAAACCGGTCGCCCTAAACGCGGCAATTATGATGCCCGCACCATTGGCTTCAAAATTGCTCCGCGCATCAATGCCGCCGGGCGGATGGATCATGCGAATGTAGCCTTTAATTTGCTTATGGCCGACAGTGAAGCTGAAGCTGCAAACCTAGCTGCTCAACTGAACCAAAATAATGCCGATCGCCAGAAATTAACCGAAGAGCTGCTCAATCAAGCCCGCGACTATTTAAAAACTACGAGCCAGCTCGATAACCCAATTCTGTTTGCGCTTGGCGCCGGCTGGAGCACCGGCATCCTCGGCCTGATCGCCAGTCGCCTTAAAGACGAATTCTATAAGCCAATCTTAGTCATGGGCCTAAACAAGGGCCAGATCACTGGCTCCGGCCGCAGCATCAAAGAATTCAACCTCATCGCCGCACTCCAAACGATGCCGGAATTCTTTGCCAAATTCGGCGGCCACCCCCAGGCCTGCGGCTTCTCGCTGAAGAACCCCGAGGTGCTCGAAGACTTTAAAACCAAACTGCTTGCCACTACAGCCAAAGCAGTGGCTGACGTAAAATTAGTACCCAATATCATTATCGATGCCGAGATTGATGACTTGTCAGAAATAAACTGGAAACTCTACGACCTATTGCAAAAATTTGAACCGTTCGGCCAAGCCAACGAAGAACCAAAATATGCCGCCTACGGCCTAACCATCGCCGGCATCGAACCAGTCGGCCAAGATGGTAAGCATTTGCGATTACTACTTAAACATCACTCGCACCTAGTGCGCAAAACTATCGGCTTTGGCCTCGGCGACATTAACCGCTACCCTCAAAACTGGCGAGAAACACTACACGTCGGTGATAAAATCGACATGGTATTCTCTATCAGTGTCAATGAATGGAACGGAAATCGTGAATTACAAATGATGATCGAAGATCTAAGAAAAAGTGAAATAAAAAACCAGTCGTGAGACTGGTTTTTTACACCAGATATTACGGTTTAACAGAAAAGTGAATTGCAGAAGACCAGAGGCCACCCACACCACTATCCGTCACCCCGCGCACCCAGACCCAATAGCCTTTGCTTTCAGGAACTTTGATCTGGAGGCTGGTTGCGGCATTAAGCGTTGGGAACACGGGGTATTCATTCCATACTGCACCTTCGGTTGTAACACACTGATCGCAGTGGGTCATAACTTCATAATGGTCAACACCTGTAAGCGGCAACCATGACACCAGCACCGTACGCGTACCAGCGGCTAACACCTGATTAGTTTTTGGAGCCGTGACGACCGGAGCCGTTAACGCCTGGTTATTTGGTACAAAGCTAACATAGCGATAATCAGACCACGCCCCGCGGCTACCAAGATTATTTACAGCCTGCACACGGAAGCGATACTGATGACTAAGTGCAGTCAATTTAAGATCACGCAAAGTGGTGTCATTATTATCCGTAATCACGAACTTGCGGCTGTCGCCAGACCACTGACGAGTGCTGTTGGTGTTACAGCAATAATCGAATTCATATTCAACCACATAATGATTGGCCCCAGCCACATTCGTCCAGGATAAATTCATATATCCAGCCTGATTGGTAACCGTGGAGCGGTTAGACGGACTCGTAATAGTCGGTTTTGGCAAGGCGGCATTAAAGCGGAAATAGATATATTCTTTTGACCATTCACTTGGATTTTTATTAGCATCAAAGGCACGAACGCGAACACGGTAATTTTTGTCTTCAGACAAAGTAACATTCATGCCGGTCACATAATTCGGGGTCGTAAAGCTCTGCGCCAAACGCCAGTCATTGGCGCTGCCACAACGACTACACTGTTCGATTTCACCACCATACGACACGCCATCTTGTACTGGATTCCAAGAAATAAGAACGGTGCGCGGATAATTCGTTAATTCAACGCCATTTACTGGCGAGCTAACCACCGGAGCATCAATCTCGGCTCCAAGCAAACTATAAGAGAAGATAACCGGAGACGACCAATTACTTTCAGAAACCTGCCCTGAATTAATAGCTTTTACTGCCAAACTAAAGGTATTGTCACCAAGCGGCAGGTCAAACAGCGGAACCGGATAGGTAGTGACATTAAACTGGGTATCATACTCATGGTTCCAGACATGATTACTGTCACAACTATCGCAGCTGATGCGAATAACATAGCTAGTTGCAGCCGCAACTTTAGACCAGCTGACATTCAAAAATGTTTCGCTGGATTTGATCGGTAAATTAGGGGTTGGTGATAATAAGCCTGGGGTAGGAAGCGAAAAGCCGCCGGCACCCTGAAACTTAGCATACGTATAATCAGACCACGGGCTGCGATTATTATACTGGTCTACTGATTGGATGCGAATCCGATACTGACCATCAGCAGGTACCGTAATACCTTCGTAGGCCGTAGAAGTACTGGAGGTAAGATACAGCTGGGTTGAAGCCGCCTGTTCCGAACAATCGGCACAACTAACTTCGAGGGCATATTTAACAGCCTTCTCTACCGGTTTCCAGGTAGCTCGGAATGTATGTCGGCTATTAGCCGGAAATAGCTGACCGCGGGTCGGCTCCACAATCACTGGCGCAGGCAGCGTAACAGTGGTAAAGCGGAAATTAACATCTTTAGACCACGGGCCACCCTGGCCCTGGGCATTTTTAGCACGGACTCGAATGCGATATTCGGTATCACTCGGCAAAATTTGGGTCGTCCAGCTGATCACCGGATTTTTACCAGCGTCTATGTGATAGGTGCCAAACTGAGCCCAACCATCAGCGCCGGTACAAAAATTACAGTCAATCTGAACTTCATACGATTTGGCCTCATTGACTCGGTCAAAACGCACCTGGACCGTACGTGGATAGACACTAACCACATCTTTCTCTTCCGGAGCACGAATCACCGGCTGGCCGATCACGGCCGGAGCCGAGGTATCAAAACTGAATAATACTTCGTCAGAATATGGGCCAACCACCGTGCGCACACCACCGCCAATAGCGCGGACGCGCACACGATAGGAATGGTCTTCAGTGAACGACAACAGCAGACGAGTATCAATCGTACGTGGATAAGTCTTGAACAAACGCCAGCCTGCAGCGGCGGTACAGCCATCGCAGTCTACGATTACTTCATACTGCTCTGCACCTTGCACTGGATTCCAAATTAAATTAACGGTGCGAGGATTATTAGTGAAAATAGTATCGGTAAACGGAGCCGTAATCGCTGGCTGCGCTAAGCTTGATACGCTGGCCGGTGTGCCAATAACGCGTTTCGCAATATCTGAAATCCGAATCTTTACATACAAATCATGCTTTTGATCATAAATGGCATAGACGGCATTTTTCTCGAGCGCCAAACCAGCTCGCTGATAAGCGTTCTTGGTTTTTACAGACGGAATCAACGCGCTCAAATTTTTCAAACGTGCCACGCCGCCCTGGCCAGGATTATTAGCGCATAAACGCAAAGCACCAGCCGCGGTCGGACAAATATACATCGCACCATCGCGTGGTCCAACTGCTGCTAGCCGGGTAAAATCATACCCCGATTCGGTGGTATTATTCGGCTGATAGCGCAAGGTAAAATCACCCACACTAAAATCATCACCCGATGAGTAATAATACCGCGCCGTGACAGTATATACGGTATTCGGACTAATAGCAGCCAAACTCGGGGCCGCTAAACTAATGCTTGCTGCCACTGCTAACGCAATCACAGCAAGATATTTTTTAGCTAAAGAAAGCATAAAAATAGCTCGTTTAATAAACTAAATAATAAAAGTAACGGTTGATAATACCATATTTTGACTCTTTTGTCAATACCATTAGCCAAAATAAGGCCACACTAAGTGACCCTACTATAACATAGTCCCAAAAAGTGAAGCAATCTCGGCTATTTTGGCGTAGACGTAGCTGAATCTGGAACAAAAATAAGCGCCAGCCCATTCATACAATACCGCTTTCCAGTCGGCTCGGGGCCATCGTCAAATACATGCCCCAGGTGACCGCCACATTTCGACAACACCTCTACGCGCGGCGCAAACGGTATGGAATAATCGAGCTTCAAAACCAGTGCCTCAGGATCAATCGGCGCCCAAAAACTAGGCCAACCGGTGCCGGAATCATATTTTTGCTCAGATCGAAATAGCGGCTCACCACAATCTGCACTCACATACGTGCCCGGCCGGGTTTCGAAATCAAGCGGGCTGCTAAACGGGCGTTCGGTCCCGGCCTCGCGCAAAATACGATACTGCTCCGGAGTCAGGACCTCTTTCCACCCCTCTTCAGTGGCTGGAATTGTGGTCGTGGTCGGTCGAATAATCCGCATCATCGGTGGCTGACCCGGCTCAGACGCTGGAATAACCGGCATGCGCAGCACAGCACGCCGCTCAACAAGCCCGGCTACTGCCAGCAGCAGCAACGTAATTAAAATAAAGTAAAACTTACGCATATTTTGGCAGACTCTAGTATAGCGCAATTACACCAAACGTCAAGCAAACTTTACATGCTACAGCCCCAAACCAATTTACACTACCCGAACTGGTTTACTTTATTACCAAATCTGCTACTTTCTCTGCCACCACCTCACCCTCCGCCCTAAGCACATTCTCAATCTTCGCAATCTCACTTGCCCGATCAGCAGTTTTAGAAACATTCACACTCACCACCACTGCTTTCTCGGCATTAGATACTTCCCCTGCCAGGCCAAGGCCACCTTCGAAAATAAGGGCTATTTGAGCAATATCTCCGGCGGTCTGACCAATGGCTGATCCGGCGGCATAGCTCCCTATAAAAGAGCAGAAAACATGACGAAATTGAGCGACCACTTTAGACCCCGAATAAAACCTGAAATTTTTACAATAATTTCAAAACAATAGCCAGCAAACAGAGTGACAATTTACGTCTGGTTTTTCTGCAGAATGCTTTCCAACTTTAACAAAAATGCCTGCGCTTCTTGAAGTGTAACACCCAGTCTCGCGTGAGTATCTTCTATTCCCAAATACTTTAAAACAAAGGGAGTAGCATAAACTATCATACTCAACTCGTTTAAGGTAAGCGATATTTCAAGAACTGTTTTATCTTGACCAAAACCGCTTCTTGCTTTGTTTAAAATAGTCTCAAAAATTGGTCTTGATTGAATAATTTTTTCATCTAAATATTTGTCTCGAATTCCATGAGCAATTTCATTGGCAATATTGTTCAAGGCCAAAAGTTCAGCCTCGCGATTTAAAATCAGGATAATTTCTTTTTCCATATTATTTCAGATGAAATTCAAAATAATTCTTCCCTTTAAGGGGTCTAAAAATAGTCCCACCATCGATATTACCCGGATCAATAATAAGAACAGATTGCGTACTGTCATCCCAAAATGCCCGTCTTCCGCCAGACAGCATTTTTTTATCACTTGGATTTTTAATAATTTTCTGAATTAATTTCTCGAGATCATACGTAGTTTTAATTCCAACTTCCTCGAATTCCTCTGCATGCTTAACAAAAGCGTGACCGTTGGCAATCTTTTTGGAAAAATTTTTTTCTAAAAATTCCTCTATTTTTGCCAACCCTTTTTCAAGGACCTTGTCTACCCCTTCAGCTCCTTCCTTCGCCAACCTCCCATCCCCCGCCGACACTACGGGCAACATGGCAAACAGCGGAATCATT